>NZ_CP172940.1:3597500-3628443 GCF_050543505.1 Enterococcus sp. DIV1067f | reverse complement strand
AAATTGTCCTCCTATAACTAAGAATAGATATAACTAAAATAGCACGGATTGAAAAAGTTTTCCACAGATTACGATAAAAAAGGTTAGAAAAAAATACTTTTCCACAAAACGGGATAAAAGAAAAAAGGAAATGCACATGTTCGAAAATGCACTATCCACAGGTAGAAAAAGAATGTGCATAACTAGAAAAAAATCTCTCTTATCCACAGATCTATGTGAAGATCACGCCTTGATAATACTAGGTTTTAGGGCGGTTATCAACAGCTGGAAAAGCGATTGTGGAAAACTTTTCTACAGGCTGTTTGTTTGTGGAAAAAGTCAAAATAACTCTGGGGAAAAAGTTATCCACAAAAATTAGCTGTAAACAGCAAACCCACACAAATCAAGGGAATTGTGGATAAAGAATGGTCGATTTTGAGCAAACTTCTTATTGACAAACTAGTACTTGACTCGTTATACTATCAAAGTATGTCTGTGCGCATAAGCATTATCCTGATGGAGGTGGAAATAAATGAAAAGAACGTATCAACCAAATAAACGTAAACGTCAAAAAGTTCACGGATTCCGTAAACGTATGAGTACAAAAAATGGACGTCGTGTTTTAGCTAGCCGTCGTCGTAAAGGCAGAAAGGTTATTTCTGCGTAAGCCACTGAATGCCAGTGGTTTTTTTTTATGCCGTTTTTGCGGAATATAGTGTCTGACTTTTGGCAAATATGGTATTATTGACAGGTGAGTGGTTACGGATTCAATCCGTTTCGCGAAGCTTAATTGAAAGAAGTGAAGGAACCGAAGATGAGAAAATCCTATCGAGTAAAAACAGAGCAAGATTTTCAAAAAGTTTTTCAGGCAGGAAATTCTTTTGCAAATCGGAAGTTCGTGGTGTATGTCTTACCTAAAGAGCAATCACATTTTCGAGTTGGTTTATCTGTAGGAAAAAAAGTCGGTAATGCAGTGAAGCGAAATGAGGTCAAACGTAAGATTCGTGCGAGCTTAACGGAAATGAAGCCGCGAATCGAACCAGCGATCGATTTTATTGTGATCGCCCGTCCAAGTATCGCCATTTGTTCCTCAAAGGAAATCTACTCGAATTTAGAGCATGTCTTAAAGCTTGCCAAAATTATTCATTAATGGAAAGGAATTAGTTACGTGAAAAAAGGGAAACGCGTCTTACTATTTTTGGGAGTTCTCTCATTAGTAGTTGTCTTATCTGCCTGCGGTGCAACAGGTGAAGTAAATGCACAAAGTACCGGTCTATGGGATCGTTACATCGTTTATTATTTTGCAGAGGCGATCAAAGCCCTCTCCTTCGGCAATGCCGGGATCGGGATCATCCTATTTACATTGATCATCCGGGTCATTTTGATGCCGTTGATGCACTTTCAAACCAAAAGCATGCGCAAAACGCAAGAATTACAACCGAAGCTAAAAGCGCTGCAGCAGCAATATGCGTCAAAAGATACAGAAACACAAAGCAAGTTAAAAGAAGAAACACAACGTTTGTATGCGGAAAACAATGTCAATCCCTATGCCGGCTGTCTACCATTATTGGTACAAATGCCGATTTTGATGGCCTTGTGGCAATCGATCTCACGGGTTCCTGCTCTGCAAGAAGGAAAATTCTTATGGCTGCAGCTGGGTGATCGTGACCCATACTTCATCTTGCCGATTTTAGCGGCGCTCTTTACTTTTGCAAGTACCTACTTATCAAGTATGAGCCAAGTGGAATCAAATGCGAGTTTGAAAATCATGAATTTCGCTATGCCGATGATGATCTTACTGATGGGGATCAACATTGCCAGCGGTCTTTCCTTGTACTGGGTTGTTTCTAATGCATTCCAAGTCTTGCAAACAATGATCTTAAATAACCCATTCAAGATTCGCCAAGAAAGAGAAGAAGCCGCCCGCAAAGAACGCGAGCGTGAACGAGCCCTGAAAAAAGCAATGAGTCCTAAAAAGAAACGGAAAAAATAAGAGGAGGTTGCACTGCAATGCCGATTTATGAAAATCTGACAGTAGCTGAAGCAATTCAAGAGGGATTGCAAGTCCTTGGTATCACCAAAGATCAAGCAGTAATCGAAGTCCTGGATGAAGGAAAAAAAGGCTTCTTGGGGCTAGGAAAAAAACAAGCACGGGTCTCCATTGAAAAAAGAATCGTTGAAGAACCGGCACCCGTTGAAGAAGTACCAGCAAAACCGCTGGTAGAACCAGATCCTGTGACGACAGAGGATGCAAGCAGTGTGATGGAGGCGGCCGCGAGCGAACCTGTTTTGCTGACGGATCTTTCAGATGAGGAAGCACTGGCTCAGTTGGGACTCTATCTGACAAATATTTCAAAAGCATTGAATGCACCTGCCTTAGTAAAAACCGCTCGTCAAGACGGCGTGATCATCTTTCAATTAGAAACGCAAAAACAAGGCATTTTGATTGGGAAGCACGGCAAAACCTTGAATGCACTGCAATATTTGGCGCAAGTTTATATTCATCGCATCGCGAAAAACAAATTGTCGATCGTTGTGAATGTCGGGGATTACCGTGAAAAACGTCAAGCGATCTTAGAACGTTTGGCCAGCCGTACTGCTGAAAAAGTCAAACGAACAGGCCGCCCGGTCTTTTTAGAGCCGATGCCGGCGTTTGAAAGAAAGCAGATCCATTCCGTATTGAGTAAAGATGCGTATGTTCAAACTCATTCTGAAGGGGATGAACCGTATCGCTACTTAGTAGTGGAACCTGCGGACAAACGAATTTAATGAAAAAAGGGAAAGGCGGTCTGACAAGCCTTTCCCTTTTTTGATGGGAAAAAGCGATTGACAACAAATTTAAAACCAAGTATCCTTGACTAGAAATCATTCTTATCAAAGTCAACATACGTTACGTAGGTCAGCCTTTGGTATCAAAAAAGAGTCCGTATGCCGCGGACTCTTTTTTGTATTTCGTTGTTCAAAGGGGCAATTAGCCGCCAATGGTTGATTGAGTAAATTGAACCACCGTACCATAGGCAAAGATCTCAAGGTAGGTTTTGTCGCCTTCGACGATGCGGTCGTGTTCGAAATGACAGTTGATCACTGCATTCGCACCGTAGCTGTGAGCTGTTTCTTTTAAGCGATAGGTCACATCTGCCAAAAGATCGTTCAAATTCACAGATGTATCAAATAGATCTACTTCGATTTTGTCTGCCGCAAAGACGATATCCCGCACGACATAAGGCCGATTCACGTTTCCTGTCGATAAAATGATTTCTTTAATGCGGGCAGCACTGTTTGATGATTTGATGGTTTCCATAATAGATCCCTCTTTTCTTATTCTTTGCTTTTATTTTAAAGGTTTTTGCGGACAGATGCAAAATTTAAAAGTTTTTGAAGGAAGCTTGCGACTCGCGCAAAAATGTGCTAATCTATTTCCAGAATTTAATTGACAAGCAGTCAAAGTGCTAAGTCTACTCGTTTTTATTGATTTTCAATCAATTTGACGGGTGGAGTGGGCACTTTTTTTATGTGAAAAAATAGGAGGAGCATGCAACATGGCGAATATTACGCAAGAATTTGATACGATTGCCGCAATTTCCACCCCGCCAGGCGAAGGGGCCATCAGTATTGTGCGATTAAGCGGGGAAGAAGCAATCGCAATTGCGGATCGGATTTTTCAAGCAGGCACTAAAACCCTCGCCCAAGTCCCTAGTCATACGATTCATTATGGTCATATCGTGGACCCAGAAGAAAACCGTTTGATGGATGAAGTGATGCTTTCAGTGATGAAAAAGCCGCGGACCTTTACCCGAGAAGATGTCGTTGAGATCAACTGTCACGGCGGGATCGTTGTCGTCAATCAACTCTTGCAACTGGTTTTACGACAAGGCGCACGTTTGGCTGAGCCGGGGGAATTCACGAAGCGGGCCTTTTTAAATGGACGGGTTGATCTTTCTCAAGCCGAGGCGGTGATGGACCTGATTCGTGCTAAGACCGATAAGGCGATGAATCTCGCTGTCAATCAGCTGGATGGCAATCTTTCCCACTTGATTCGGACCTTACGCCAAGAGATCTTAGAGACGTTGGCGCAAGTTGAAGTGAATATCGATTACCCTGAATACGATGATGTGGAAGAATTGACGACCCGCTTATTGTTAGAAAAGGCCACGATGGTCAAAGGGCAGATCCAAGCCTTATTAGCAACTGCCCAACAAGGAAAAATTTTGCGAGAAGGCCTGAGTACTGCGATCATCGGTCGGCCGAATGTCGGTAAATCCAGCTTATTGAACCATTTATTAAGGGAAGAAAAAGCCATCGTGACAGACATTGCCGGCACCACCCGAGATGTCATTGAAGAGTATGTCAATGTTCGCGGGGTACCGTTGAAACTGATCGATACGGCTGGTATCCGCGAAACGGAAGATGTCGTTGAGAAAATCGGGGTCGAACGCAGCCGCAAAGCACTGGCAGAAGCGGAGTTGATTTTGCTGGTTCTCAACCAAAGCGAAGGATTGACCCAGGAAGACAAACAATTGCTGGAGCTGACTGCTGGCAGCCGTCGGATCATCTTATTGAATAAGACCGACCTTGAGCCAAAACTAGCGCCCGCTGAATTAGCGCAGTACGCAGCAGATGAACCGATTTTTTCTGTCTCTGTATTGACCAACGAAGGCTTGGATCAACTGGAACAAGCCATTGCCGATCTATTCTTTGGGGGGAAAACCACCGACAAGGATGCTTCCTATCTTTCTAACACCCGCCACATTGCCTTATTAGAAAATGCCGTTCAGTCGTTGTCTGAGGTCATCCAAGGGATCGAAGCAGGAATGCCTGTCGACTTGGTTCAAATCGATATGACACGCTGCTGGGACTATCTAGGAGAAGTTGTCGGCGACAGTGTCCAAGATGAGTTGATCACCCAATTGTTCAGTCAGTTTTGTTTAGGAAAATAAAGAATGCGCCACTGGCGTAAAAAGGAGAACACCATGCAAGAATATCAAGCAGAAAGTTATGACGTGATCGTTGTTGGTGCCGGCCATGCCGGATCAGAAGCTGCCTTAGCAGCCAGCCGAATGGGGGCAAAAACCCTTTTACTGACCATCAACTTAGACATGGTCGCATTCATGCCTTGTAATCCCTCCGTCGGCGGACCAGCAAAAGGCGTCGTGGTACGCGAAATCGATGCTTTAGGCGGAGAAATGGGCAAAAATATCGATAAAACCTACATCCAAATGCGGATGCTCAATACAGGAAAAGGTCCCGCAGTGCGGGCTTTGCGGGCGCAAGCCGATAAACATGCCTATGCGGCTGAAATGAAACGAACGATCGAAAAAGAAGCCAATCTAACACTGCGCCAAGGGATCGTTGAAAAGCTGATCGTTGAAGAAGGCGAGTGCCGTGGCGTCGTGACATCTACAGGCGCTCGTTACCAAGCCCAAGCTGTAGTGATCACTGCAGGAACAGCGTTGCGAGGGGAGATCATCATTGGAGAGTTGAAGTATTCTTCTGGTCCAAACAACTCCCAGCCATCGATTGGATTAGCCGATCATTTGAAAGAGCTTGGTCTAGAGATCGCTCGTTTTAAAACCGGTACACCACCGCGGGTCAAATCCAGCACCATCAACTATGAGGTAACGGAGATCCAGCCTGGCGATGAACAACCGAATCACTTTAGTTACAGCACACCCGATGAAGCCTACAATCAAAACCAAGAACCTTGCTGGTTGACCTATACGAACGAAGGGACGCACCAAATCATCAACCAGAATTTACATCGGGCGCCGATGTTTACAGGGATCGTCGAAGGGGTAGGTGCCCGTTATTGTCCATCCATCGAAGACAAAATCGTGCGTTTTGCAGACAAATCTCGTCACCAACTATTCTTGGAGCCAGAAGGATTGAACACCGAAGAAGTGTATGTTCAAGGGCTTTCTACTTCTATGCCAGAAGACGTCCAAGTCCAAATGCTGCATTCCATCGCAGGTTTAGAAAAAGCGGAAATGATGCGGACGGGCTACGCCATTGAATATGATGTCGTGGTACCTCATCAATTGCGTCCAACATTAGAAACCAAAGTCATCGAAAACCTCTTTACGGCAGGACAAACCAACGGAACCAGCGGCTATGAAGAAGCGGCCGGTCAAGGCTTGATTGCCGGCATCAATGCCGCTTTGAAAATTCAAGGCAAAGAACCTTTCATTATGAAACGCAGCGACGGTTATATCGGTGTGATGATCGATGATTTGGTGACCAAAGGAACCAATGAACCATACCGTTTATTGACCTCTCGTGCCGAATACCGCTTATTGCTGCGTCATGATAATGCCGATCTGCGTTTGACCGAAGTGGGACATCAAATTGGGCTCGTCCCAGAAGCGCAATACGAAGCATATGTAGCGAAAAAAGAAGCTGTTGAAGCAGAAATCAAACGCTTGTCTAAAATCCGCATCAAACCAACGCCAGAAGTACAAGCATATTTGACTGCCAAAGGGACGGCCACCTTGAAAGATGGCGTTTTAGCAAATGAATTCTTGCGCCGGCCTGAAGTGACGTATGCGGAAATGCTGCAATTTATCGAAGCCAATGAAGCATTGAAGCCAAAAGAGATCGAACAAGTCGAGATCCAAATCAAATACGAAGGTTATATTAAAAAAGCCCTCGAAAAAGTGGAGAAACTCAAACGGATGGAAGCCAAACGCATTCCTGAAAACATCGACTATGCCGCTATCAATGGCTTGGCAACAGAAGCCAAACAAAAACTGCAAAAAATCCAACCCGAAACCATCGCCCAAGCGAGCCGTATCAGCGGAGTAAACCCAGCTGATATTAGTATTTTGATGGTGTATATCGAACAAGGGAAGATTGCAAAGGTTAACTAAAGACGGTTAATATTCTTTGAAAAACCAATTTATAAATGGTAAATACAGTGTCAAAAGCCCGCTACGAGAGTAACTCGCAGCGGGCTTTTTGTGTTAGCAATTGAATTATTCAACTTTTTCAATCGTAGTGGTTCCCCAATTCATGATGTTGCTGAGATGGACATAGCCATCGTACAAATTCAAGAAAATTGAGAAGGCACAGACGATATAGATCAATACATAAAAATTATTGGCCTTTTTGTTACGCCATAAGACAAAGCCATCTAAAATCAAACCTAATGGAAAGAGAAATGAGCCGATTCCAGCTAACAGTAGCAAGAGCAGACTTTCATCTTTTTCCGTTGCCATCGTTCTTTGGAGTAACGACAATTTTTCTTTTTTGTCGTTGATCTCTTGATTATTGGTTTCGATCCGCTCTTTTAACGCTTCGTTTTCCCGCAAGAGCTCATCAATCGAGACTTGATAGAGATCGCTCAACAAAATCAAATTCTCAATATCTGGATAGCCGCGCCCGTTTTCCCATTTTGAAATCGACTGGCGTGAAATCTGTAATTTTTCTGCGACTGCTGTTTGCGACAATCCGGAAGACTCGCGACAGCTTTTTAATTGTTCTGCTAAAGCCAATGTATGCTCCTATCTGCTATTTAACAACTAGCTTCCCATTTGAGATCGTGGTTACGACACTCCCATTGGTAGTGATTATACCTGCTTTTTGCTTAAACGTACAGGTGGCTTTAGTGGACGTGTGAGTTAATGAACTAGAAGTGATACTTCCTCTGTGAGCAACTAAACTTAAATTCGAAGTGCCTGTAAATTGATTGCGGCTATTGACCGTGACATTGTAACTAGCGGTCCAATTACCGGTGGATGTTTTTGACACGCGATACGTTCCTGCTGCCAGATTTGCCCGGAATGACGGCAATTTTTCAATGGTCAAAATCAACTCGTTGCCTTCTTCATCTACGGTGATCAGCTGCTCATAGGGACTATCTGATGCTAAGTCGTAAACGAGTTCAGGTTCTTCCACTGTTTGGGCGGCAGCTGGGAGAGCAAAGAAGAAACAAATAAAAATAAACGGCACAAAAAATAATTTTTTCACAAATACCACTCCTTGTACTTTTGATAGTTTAAGTATACAAGGTTTGGCTAGTTAAAGAAAGCACAAGCTAATTTGCAACGGCAACGGATGGTTTACAGTTGTTGCTAGAGCAGCATTTCATAGGCTTTTTTTTTAGGGTGTCGAGAAATTTTAAACGTAATGGTTCATTCAAAAGGTCTTCGTTTTTTAGGTTTCTGACAATGAAACGTTGCTTTTTAAAAGAAACGTTAAAGAAGCGGTTGCTTTAGTTTTAACCAAACCTAGCTGTAAAAGGAAACAAAAAAGCGAAAGAGAAGGTAACGTTTCGCGCCGTTAAAACGACAAACGTAAGACCTCCTTCCGCTTTTTTGCGGCCAATTTTATTCTCCTAAATCAATATCCTTTTGATGGTCACCATCTTTTTTATAAACGTTCACCACGGATTCTTTGTTTTCGGCAATTTCTTTGGCACGGGCGATGGCCTCTGCTTTATTGTCGAAATGATCACTGGCACGTTTTGCTCCTTTGGAACGGACTTGCCATTGGTCCTCTTCATACACAACTTCAACATCCGCATTCATTAATTTTTTCGCATTTTTATTGGTTTGATGGGAATCGTCTTTTTGCGGATTTTTCTCTTTCTGAAAAGCTTTCTTCTCCTCTTCATCTGCATTGTCATACCATTTTTCTGCTTGACTCGTGGCGATCGGGATCGCCCGATCATCGGAATAGCCATCGGCTAGCAGGGCATTGGCGATATCGATCGCTTTTTTACGAACTAAGGGGTCTAGATTCTTCATTGACGCAGGATAATCACGGACATTCCAAGGCATTGTTTGGTTCCTCCTTTTTCTTGATCCAAAGTCATTTTCCTAGGGGTTCCTTTTTACAGGCACCACCAGATATTACTTATTAGTTTACCCCCTTCTATAAAAAAGTGAAATCATTTGCTTTCTGGTCAAAAATGAGGGCACTTTCTTTTTTCATTTTCTAATAAACGAGGATTTATTTTTGTTAACAAAGCGTTATATTTCCCAAAAAAAAATGAATGGTTTAGAATTTTATTATAGAGAAAAGGAGGACGTAAGAATGAGTGAACCTATTTTGACTGATCCACGGGAACTTTATCACACGGGTAAATACAGCAAACAGGAACAAGATACGCCTGCTTTACAAGAAGAAATGCGACCAAAACCTGATTGTGGTGAAGACTCTTATGAGGGAAGTCAGCAGTTAGAAAACCGGCGGGTACTGATTACCGGTGGGGATTCTGGGATCGGACGAGCAGCAGCGATTGCCTTCGCTCGTGAAGGAGCAGACATTGCCCTGCACTTTTTCCCAGGAGAAGAAGAAGATGCCGAAGAAGTTGCAGGGTACATCAAAGAAGCCGGACGCAAAGTGATTTTGCTACCCTATGACCTGCGAGACGAAGCGGCACCACAAGAGATCGTTGACAAAGCGGTAGCAGCATTAGGTGGGTTAGATACATTAGTATTGAACGCAGCACAGCAAATCACGCGGCCATCGATTGCAGAATTACCGATTGAACAAGTGAAAGACACCTTTATGGTAAACATTATCTCAATGTTTGCATTAGTGAAAGCAGCTGAGCCACACTTACCGGCTGGAGGAGCGATCGTGACAACGACTTCTGTCCAAGCCTTTAGTCCAAGTGCCCATTTAATGGATTATGCGGCAACCAAATCGGCGATCGCCAGTTTTACAGTCAGCTTGGCGAAACAATTTGCTGAAAAAGGGATTCGGGTCAATGGGGTAGCCCCAGGACCAATCTGGACACCATTACAGTTAGATCATGGCCAACCGCAAGACAAGCTGCCTGAATTTGGTCAGCAAGCATTACTGGAGCGGGCAGGACAACCAGCTGAGCTGGCACCCGTCTATGTCTTTTTAGCTTCCAATAAAGCTAGCTATGTGACAGCACAGATTTATGGTGTTACCGGCGGAGAAGCCATTAACTTGTAAGCTTATCAAAAAATCGGAGAAAAAGGAGGAGGTGTCCTATGAGTAAAGGGTGGAAAATCGTATCAATCATCGTTTCGTTGATCTTTATCACTGTCTTATTACCAATCGTTTTAATGAGTAATCCTTACATGCAGCTGCCATTTGGTTTGGACAGCAGAGGCAATGTCGTCACGTATTTCTTTGACAACTTGTTTATGCGTCAATATATGTTTTGGGTAGCCGTTGTTTTAATCGCCGTATTCTTGATCGTGATCTTAGTCGTGCTGTTTTATCCAAAAACCAAAACAACCTTTGTTTTGAAAGAGGATAAGGGCGCATTGACGATCGATAAGAAAGCGATCGAAGGACTTGTACGTACGAAAGTAAATGAAAAAGAATTTGTTGAAGGACCAAAAGTTCATGTCAAGGCGACCAAAAATCGAATTTTAATCAAAATCAAAGGCCGCTTGAAACGGACGTCTGCCTTAGTTGGCAAAACCGAAAACTTAATGGCGGAAATCCAACAAGATGTCCAACGAGTGCTTGGCTCAAGTGAAAAAGTCAAAGTCGAAGTCAATTACGCGAATTTTGAACAAAATGAGACTCCGGAAAACCCGCGAGTAGAATAGGAGGGCTATGATGAACGAACTACAACAATACAAAATCCCATTGATTTTTGGAGCAATCGGCCTTGTTCTGGCTGTGTTGTTTGTAACGATCGGTTTTTTCAAAACATTGCTGATTCTACTCCTAACAGGTTTGGGTTTTGCGCTAGGATTGTATCTCCAACGTACCGGTATCATCGACGAATTTTTTAACCAACAATAACGTATTTTATAGGAGGAATTTTTAATGAATAACGATAAAAACGAATTAAACAATGAAAAAAATGTCAGTGCACATCCAGATCCAGTGGTTCCCAACACCAATCATCAAGCCAATGAAAATGCGATTCCAATGACTGAATCACCTGATCCAGTGGTACCAAATGCTGAAAAAGCAGTAGCAGGACAACAAAATGGACCAAAACCAGGGGATCATCCAGCACCAGGAAATCCAGATCCAGCCGGACATCATCCAGCACCGCCAAAACCTGGCCACAACGATTTTGAAGGACCAACCGGGGATGCACCCGTTCATGGTTCATTGACCTATGATGACAAAGTGATCCAAAAAATTATCGGAATTGCATTAGAAAATGTAGATGGCCTGTTGACGGTCGATGGTGGTTTCTTCTCTAATATTGCTGAAAAATTAGTTAATACAGATAATGTGACTGCCGGTATCAATACTGAAGTTGGGAAAAAACAAGTAGCCGTTGATTTAGATATCGTGGTTGAATACGACCGCAACATCCCAGAAATCGCTGAACAAGTCAAAGAAGTCATTCAAAAAGAAGTAACGACAATGACCCAATTAGAAGTGATCGAAGTCAACATCAACGTTGTAGATGTAAAAACGATCGCTGAATACGAAGAGGAACAAGAAACGGTTCAAGACAAAGTAACGTCAGCGGCTTCTAAAACCGGCGACTTTGCTTCACGTCAAACCAACAAAGCCAAACATGCGGCTTCCCGCGCGTCTGATCGTATCGAAGAATACAACGAACCTCGCGTGAAATAAAAAAGTTTCATATGAAACAAAAACAAGCATTGATCCTGTGATCAATGCTTGTTTCTTTGAGAAAAAAGCTGACCAGGAGGGTTGGCAGCCTTGCTGGTCAAGGAAAGATGAAAAAAGTTTTTTGGATTGAAATGAGTATAATTTCTATGCCTTAAACCAACCTTAAAGCCCCAGTTAAAAAATGGTAAATTCTCCTAGAAAGCAATCTCTGGCTATTGCATCACACTGCTTTTTGCGTTAAAGTAGGAACTAGTCTGTGAAACATTTTTCTGTTTCACAAAATAGAAAGGATTCGTTATGCTACCTGAAGAATTTCATGAAGAATTACGCAAAAACGGGATCGTTTTAACCGAAGAACAAATGGAAAAATTCGCTGTCTATTTCGAGCGTTTAGTCGAATGGAATCAGAAGATGAATCTAACCGCAATCACGGAAAAATCAGAAGTGTATTTAAAGCATTTCTACGATTCTGTTTCCTTAGCTTTTGAAACCGCCTTTGACCCGCAAAGTCATTTGTGCGATGTCGGTTCAGGTGCTGGCTTTCCAAGTATTCCACTAAAAATCGTGTTTCCTGAATTAGAAGTGACGATCGTCGACTCTTTAAATAAGCGCATCACCTTTTTACAAACTCTTGTGACGGATCTACAATTGGAAAATGTCCACTTGTACCATGACCGTGCAGAAACATTTGGTCAAAACCCGCAATTTCGTGGGCAATTCGATTATGTGACCGCTCGAGCGGTTGCCCGTTTGAATGTGTTAACGGAACTCTGTGTGCCATTGGTGAAAAAAGCAGGCTATTTTTATGCGCTCAAAGCTGCCAAAAGCGAGGAAGAACTGGTTGAAGCCAAACCAGCGATCTCACTCTTAGGCGGCAAATTTATTGAAGAAAAAAGCTTTACCTTACCGGTCAGCGGCGATGAACGCCATCTTTTGATCATTCAAAAGAAAAAAGAAACGCCAAAGAAATACCCCCGCAAACCGGGAATGCCAGCGAAACAACCAATTAAATAGGAGGAAAATCAATGGCCCGTATTATTTCTGTTGCAAACCAAAAAGGCGGCGTAGGCAAAACCACCACAACGGTGAACCTAGGTGCGTCCTTAGCATTTGTCGGCAAAAAAGTGTTACTCGTAGATATTGATGCCCAAGGCAACGCCACAAGCGGTGTCGGCATTCGCAAACCAGTTGTGGAACAAGACATCTATGATGTATTAGTCAATGAAACACCGATCGTTGAAGCGATTTTACCTAGCAGCCGAGAAAACTTGGATATCGTTCCAGCGACGATCCAATTAGCTGGTGCGGAAATTGAATTGACCTCCATGATGGCACGGGAATCTCGATTGAAATCGGCTTTGAATGAAATCAAAGAACAATACGATTATATCTTTATCGATTGCCCGCCATCTTTAGGTCATTTGACGATCAATGCCTTTACCGCCAGTGATTCGATTTTGATCCCAGTCCAATGTGAGTACTATGCATTGGAAGGGCTGAGCCAACTATTGAATACCGTGCGTTTAGTACAAAAACATTTTAACCCTGAGTTAGAGATCGAAGGGGTCTTACTGACGATGTATGATGCCCGCACGAACTTAGGCGCGGAAGTCGTGGAAGAAGTCCGCCGCTATTTCCAAGAAAAAGTATACGAAACCATTATTCCGCGGAATATCCGGTTGTCTGAAGCACCTAGTCATGGATTGTCGATCATTGATTATGATCCACGCTCAAAAGGAGCCGAAGTCTATCAGACGTTAGCAAAGGAAGTGTTAGCCCGTGAAGAATAAAGGGAAAGGATTAGGGCGTGGGATCGATGCGTTGTTTCAAGACCTGCAAGGGTTAGAAGAAGTCGATATCAAGACAGAAAAAGTCGTTGAACTGCCTTTAAACGAATTAAGACCCAACCCTTATCAACCGCGAAAAACCTTTGATGAGCTTTCATTACAAGAACTAGCCAATTCGATCCAACATTCGGGGGTCTTTCAACCGATCATCGTGCGGCAATCATCCGTCAAAGGCTATGAGATCATTGCTGGTGAACGCCGGTTTCGAGCATCCAAATTAGCTGGCAAGGAAACGATCCCAGCCATCATCCGCAATTTTGATGAAGAAGCGATGATGCAAGTCGCCGTTTTAGAAAACTTGCAGCGGGAAGATTTAAATCCTTTAGAAGAAGCAGAAGCCTATGACATGCTGATGAAGAACTTGAAATTGACCCAAGCACAAGTCGCTGAACGTTTAGGGAAAAGCCGCCCGTATATCGCCAATTATTTGCGGTTACTGTCCTTGCCGAAACTCGTCAAAGAAATGGTTCAAGATGACCGTTTGTCTATGGGGCAAGCCCGGACATTATTAGGCTTGAAAAACAAAGAACAGATCTTAAAATTAGCCAATCGTTGTGTCAAAGAAAATCTGACAGTCCGCCAATTAGAACAAATGGTCGCTGAGATGAACGACACGAAAAACGAAAAGAAAAAAGTGCCGCGTCTGATTCGGGAAAAACCGTACTATTTACGAGAAAGCGAAGAACGGTTGATGGATAAATTCGGCACGAATGTCGAGATCCGCGAAAAAGAAGGCAAAGGAAAAATCGAGATCGAATACCTGTCACAAAAAGATTTAACCCGTATTTTAGATTTATTGAACATTCAATTTGATGAAGCTTGAGGTGATAAAGATGTATGATCTTGGGGATATTGTCGAAATGAAAAAACCGCATGCCTGCAAAGCCAATCGTTGGGAAATCATCCGCATGGGGGCAGACATCAAAATAAAGTGTACGAATTGCGGCCACATCGTCATGATGACGCGCCGAGAATTTGATAAAAAGATGAAGAAAATCCTAGAAAAAAAAGAGAAAGAGTGAAGTGAAGCATGGCGTTAACTGCCGGAATCGTTGGATTGCCAAATGTGGGCAAATCTACTTTATTTAATGCAATAACCAAAGCAGGAGCAGAAGCCGCAAACTACCCGTTTGCGACGATCGATCCGAATGTAGGAATGGTGGAAGTGCCAGATTGGCGCTTACAGCGTTTAACAGAATTAGTCCGTCCGAAAAAGACGGTCCCAACCACCTTTGAATTTACGGATATTGCCGGAATCGTCCGCGGTGCCAGCAAAGGGGAAGGATTAGGTAACCAATTTTTGAGCCATATCCGCCAAGTGGATGCGATCTGTCATGTCGTTCGTTGTTTCGACGATGACAACATCACCCACGTGGAAGGCCGCGTGGACCCATTAGCTGATATCGACACCATCAATTTGGAGTTGGTTTTAGCGGATTTAGAATCCGTCAACAAGCGCTATACTCGGGTCGCAAAAATTGCCAAAACCAAAGACAAAGATGCAGTTGCGGAACTGGCCGTTCTTGATAAGATCAAACCGGTCTTAGAAGAAGGGATCTCTGCTCGTTCGATCGAATTTACAGATGAAGAACAGCGCATCGTCAAAAGTTTGTTTTTACTAACGACCAAACCAGTTTTATACGTTGCCAACGTAGCAGAAGAAGACGTGGCAGACTATGAAACCAATGACTATGTCAACAAAGTGAAGGAATTTGCAGCGAGCGAAAATGCGGAAGTGATCGTCATCAGTGCTCGTGCCGAAGAAGAGATCGCTGAGCTGGAAGAAGAAGACAAAGCAGAGTTTTTAGAAGCATTAGGAATTGAAGAATCAGGGTTGGATCAATTGATTCGTGCTGCCTATGATTTGCTGGGTCTAGCAACGTACTTTACCGCTGGTGAACAAGAAGTGCGTGCGTGGACGTTCCGTAAAGGCATCAAAGCACCGCAAGCAGCGGGGATCATCCATACGGACTTTGAGCGCGGCTTTATTCGTGCGGAAACTGTTTCCTTTGAAGATCTGAACCAATACGGCACGATGCAAGCGGCCAAAGAAGCCGGTCGGGTACGTTTGGAAGGAAAAGATTATGTCGTGCAAGATGGCGACGTGATGTTGTTCCGTTTTAACGTATAAAGGGCTTTCTTCCCAGTGAATTTGTGGTAAAATGTCCATTGTGAAGAAAACGCAGAAGGGAGAATCAATTCATGGAACCAGAAACTCTGCGAAATTATGTTTCCGAAAATCGTGAATTAGAACAACAATTAACAAAACGAAACCAACAATATATATTTGATTTAAAAAAATCGCTAGAGGCAGCCAACCTTTCTGAAGAAGAAAAAACGATTGCCTTGCATGAGATGCTGCCGGTCTTAGTCAAAGAACAAAAAGGCGGCAAAACGGCCCGCCAATTATTTGGTACAGTGTCTGAACGTACCGAAGCCATCATCAACAAACCCGTTGAGCAAAAAGAATCCGGCCCCTTCTTGATGTGGTTGGATAACACCTTGCTGATTTTAGGGATTTTTGGGTTGATGCTAGGGGTTATGGGAATCTTTACTAGAGGACAAGCACAACCTTATGGCTTATTGACCCTCTTCTTGATGGCGATGCTTGCTGGTTGGGTCTTCTACTTGATGTACAAATACATGTATCAATATGAACGCCCGGGTGCTGATAAGAGCAAACGGCCGAAGATGTGGAAGATCATTTTGATTTTAGTCGCAGCCTTCATGCTATGGATCGTTGTGATCTCGCTTTCTGCGATGATCCAGCCACCATTGAATCCACAAGTGGACCCTGTGATCGAAGCCTCGATCGGGGCAGTGGCATTAGCAGCGAAGTACTACTTGAAACGCAAATACAATATCATCAGCAGTCTGTCTGTTCCTAGAGGCTGATGGCTACACGTTGATCGTGCGCCTTCTTTTGTTAAAAAAGACCGCACGATCAGCGTGTTTTTTTAGAAAAAATGGCGAATTATGAGATTTGACCAAAGGTTTGAAGAGGATTATTAAGAAAGCTTTCCGAATGGTTGACTTATGAAAAAATCTTTGCTATTTTTTTTAAAATACCTAAAAACTTTAAGGAGTGGTTACAAAAATGTCCAACTGGGAAACCAAATTTGTAAAAAAAGGGTTAACGTTTGATGATGTCTTATTGATTCCGGCAGAAAGTCACGTCTTGCCAAATGACGTGGATATGAAAGTGCAGCTTGCCCCGAATATTACACTAAATATTCCAATCATAAGTGCCAGTATGGATACCGTAACTGATAGTAAAATGGCGATCTCAATGGCGCGTCAAGGCGGACTTGGCGTGATTCACAAAAACATGAGTATCGCCGCGCAAGCAGATGAAGTGCGCAAAGTAAAACGTTCTGAAAGCGGCGTGATCATCGATCCGTTTTTCTTAACACCAAGCCACTTAGTTGCTGATGCAGAACATTTGATGAGCAAGTACCGCATCAGCGGGGTACCGATCGTAGAAACGATGGAAAACCGCAAATTAGTCGGTATCATCACGAACCGCGACATGCGTTTTGTCACGGATTATACGATGCCGATCAATGATGTGATGACCAAAGACCAATTGATCACAGCACCTGTCGGTACTTCGTTGAAAGATGCGGAAAAAATCTTACAACAACACAAGATCGAAAAATTACCGATCGTTGATGAAGCAGGGATCTTAAGCGGGTTGATCACCATCAAAGATATTGAAAAAGTAATCGAATTCCCGAATGCAGCCAAAGACACGCATGGACGCCTATTAGTGGCAGCAGCAGTCGGCGTTACCAGCGATACCTTTGAACGTGCACAAGCATTATTGGATGCAGGCGTGGACGCGATCGTCATTGATACTGCCCATGGACACAGTGCCGGTGTTTTACGCAAAATCTCTGAAATTCGTGCACATTTCCCAGAAGCGACATTGATTGCTGGAAATGTTGCCACTGCAGAAGGCACGAAAGCATTGTATGATGCTGGTGTCGATGTCGTAAAAGTCGGGATCGGTCCAGGATCGATCTGTACTACTCGGGTGGTAGCCGGTGTCGGAGTTCCTCAATTGACAGCGATCTATGATGCAGCCTCTGTGGCACGTCAATATGGCAAAGCAATCATTGCCGATGGTGGGATCAAGTACTCTGGCGATATCGTCAAAGCTTTAGCAGCTGGCGGACATGCTGTAATGCTCGGTAGCATGTTGGCAGGAACTGACGAATCACCAGGTGAATTTGAAATCTATCAAGGCCGTCGCTTCAAAACGTACCGCGGAATGGGTTCATTGGGGGCAATGGAAAAAGGCTCCAGCGACCGTTACTTCCAAGGGGGCGTAAACGAAGCCAACAAATTGGTTCCAGAAGGCATTGAAGGACGTGTCGCTTATAAAGGCAGCGTTTCTGATATCATCTTCCAAATGATCGGCGGGTTGAAATCAGGGATGGGTTATGTCGGTGCCGGCAATCTGCAGCAATTACGTGATGAAGCACAATTCATCCAAATGAGCGGCAACGGACTAAAAGAATCACATCCCCACGATGTTCAAATCACGAAAGAAGCACCAAACTACTCCGTAAAATCATAAAATGTTTCACGTGAAAACCAACGCCCCCTCTGTTCAAAAGTGGACAGAGGGGGCGTTTGGTTCTAAAAAAGGGTGCCGATCTTGCCAAAATGGCTGAGATCGGCACCCTTTTCTCTAAAATCGCTGCTGGATGATCAGCAAATCGCTTTAGCAGTAACTTATTCGTTTGATTTCAACGCATCGATCATATTGACATGAGTCAGTTTCACATGGGTGACGTACATCACGATGATCGTAAAGAGAATCGTCATGCCACCGGCTAAAGCATAAGCCGGCCAATTGATCACTAATGGAAAGACCATGTTCTCCATCGAAGCTTGGATCAAAATAAAGTCAGTCAAGAAGTAACCTACCACGTAACCTGCGAGAATCCCAAATAACGTAAAGACGATATTTTCTCGTACGATGTACATAGTCACTTCCTTATTGTAAAACCCTAATACTTTGATAGTAGAAAGCTCGCGAATCCGCTCGGAAACATTGATGTTGGTCAAGTTATACAAGACGACAAAGGCTAATGCCCCTGATAATACAACTAAGATCAAGACAATGGCGTTCAAGTTACCCATCGAATCATCCTGCATTTTGATCTGAGTGGAAAGGAACGTCGTGTTTTTGACTTTGTCGGTATCTAACAAGGCTGTTGATAAAGCTTCCTCTTGTTTTTTCGTCATCGTCTTGCTTTTGACTAAGAACGCATTTGGTTCAAAGGTACTATTGGTGATTTCTTCATAAACGGTCGGCGACAGATAAAGAGAATTGCCTAAATAATTTTCTGCGATGCCACTAATAGGTACTTCATAGGCTTCTTGATCGCTGGTATAGAAGGTCAATGTATCGCCAACGTGCAAATCATATAATTCTGCGTACTTCATAGTCAGCACGGCACCCTCTGTTAATGACAGCTTCTGTCCTGCCGTCGTTTTCAAATGGACATAGTCTGCAAAAGCATCCTGATCTGCCGGAACCATCAAGGTCAGACTTTGTTTTCCTTGGTTAGTCGGTCGAATCTCGATCGTTTCATTGTAGACTAGCATCGAATGGGTCACAAGAGGCTCGTCTGTTAAAACCGTTTCAGCGGCAGCAACGGTTTCTTCCTTCGCATCATTTAAGGTCACGACGGCTTGATAATCCGTAATGGGCCCAAATTGTTTTGCAGTCACGGCACTTAGAGAATCTTTCAACCCAACGCCTGCCACCATCAGTCCCGTACAACCGGCGATGCCAATGATTGCCATGATCATTCGCGATTTGTAGCGGAAGATGTTACGGAAGCTGACTTTTTGATTGAAGCTTAAACGGGACCATAAGGGGGTAATTGCTTCTAATAAAATCCGTTTCCCGGGCTTTGGTGCGCGAACTTGCAGCAGCTGGGCAGGTTTTTCCCGCAATTCTTTGATCAGAACAAACAGACAGGCACCAAGCGTCGCCAGTAAAAAGGCGATTGCGGCCAAAATAATTGGCGACCAGACATAATAGACGCGAATCCCGTCTAAAAGATACCGTTCGCTGGATAGGAAATAGATCAAACGCGGCAACAGTTCGGTTCCTAATACGGCACCACTAATAATGCCAATGGCCGAAGAAAGGAGGGCATAAATCAAATATTTAAGGGAGATCTCGACTTTGCCATAGCCCATCGCTTTTAAGGTACCGATCTCTTTGCGGTTTTCTTCTACCATCCGCGTCAGTGTCGTAAAGGTGATCAACGCAGCGATAAAGAAGAAGAAGACAGGAAACACATTGGCGATCGCTGCGATACGATCAGACAGCCCACCATATTCTTGGAAACCGGGATTGTCTTTGCGTTGGTTGTAAAGATACGTCGGCTCTGCCAAGTCTTCGATCTCTGCCCGTTTTTCTGCCAGTGTTTGTTGGGCATCGGTTAGTTCTTGTTGCTGTTCATCTAATTGGTCTTGCTGCTGTGTCAATTCTGCTTCTCCAGCCGCCAATTGGCCTTCGAGGGCTGCTTGTTGTACGGGCGGCAGCTGTGCCAAGGCGGCTTGCTGTTGTTCTAGTTCCGCTTTGGCCTGATCCAGTTGTGCTTGTCCATCAGCTAACTGTTTTTGTCCATCGCGGACTTCTTTTTCTGCAGGGGCTAATTCATCAAAAGCGTCTTGTTGAATTTCTGCTAAGCGTTCCTTAGGACGGTCCGCAAACAGTTCCTCAATCGTTTCTTGATGGGCTGCCATCTTGTCGGTGTACGTATCGGAGTATGTTTCAAGCCCGGCGACATCATCAAAGGCGAGATAGAGGATCGATTTGACCTCCATCGTGAACTGTTCTTCCGGTACATAAGCAAAGTACGTCACGACACCGCTGCCGACATTTGCATAGCCCCGTTCGGCAGCACTGATATAAATGGGAGAAGTGGCAAACCCAACGATCGTATACTCTTTGTCCGACAGATTATCGGCATCATCGATCGTAAAAGTATCACCTATTTGCCAGCCATAATTTTTTGCTTCGGTGTCCAGCACGATTTCATCGGCTTTTTCTGGCAGTCGGCCGTCCTTCACCAGTAACTGGTTGAGTTCCTGTGAGGGGTCATAGGAGGTCACTTGCACGACTTCATCTGAATTGGCAGCGTAATAAAATTGATAGGCGGCTTCTGTGTGAGCACCGCTTTTTTCCGCGGCATCAATGTCTTCCTCTGTCAATCCCAGTGTTGAAGTGACTTGCAGATCTGCTAATTGCTGGCCGTTGACATATTCACTCGCGGAATGGTTCAGGATCGGGCCGGTTGCTTTGACACCGACAAAGAGAAACGTTCCTAAAAAAATGATCAAGGTGATTGCGATAAAGCGGCCTTTTGATTGGCGAATCTCTCGCAAACTTGCTTTAAGATAGGTCTTATTTTTCATCAGATCCTCCTACCAAACGATTTCATCGATCGAGATGGGATGAGGATTCTCTTCAATGGAACGGACAGTGGCATCGTTGATATGGATCACCCGATCGGCGATCGGGGCAATGGCGCTATTATGGGTGATGATCAACACCGTATTGCCATTTTTCCGGCTAGCGTTTTGCAAAAGCTTCAACACTTGTTTTCCTGTTTCAAAGTCCAAAGCACCAGTCGGTTCATCGCATAGCAGCAGTTTCGGGTTTTTGGCTAACGCCCGAGCGATCGATACCCGCTGCTGTTCCCCACCAGAAAGCTGAGAAGGAAAGTTGTTTTTGCGGTTTTCTAACCCGACTTGGGCCAAGACTTCATCAGGATCGAGTGCATTCGGTGAGACTTCAGTAGCCAATTCAATGTTTTCTTTTGCTGTCAGATTTGGGACCAAATTATAAAACTGGAAGACAAACCCAACGTCTGTGCGGCGGTATTCTGTTAATTGTTTGTCGTTAAACTTCGCGATATCGACATTGTCGATAATGATTTCTCCTTCATCTGGCGAGTCCATCCCGCCTAAGATATTCAAAACGGTCGATTTTCCGGCACCACTAGGTCCAAGAATCACCACTAATTCGCCTTCTTCAATGGCAAAGGAAAGATCATTGTTGGCAGTGATAGTGGTTTCGCCCATCTGATAGCGTTTATATTCATTCTTTACTTCAACATAACTCATTAATAAAGCCTCCATTTTTTAAACACGTGTTGATTTAATCACATGGTGTTAGTATACTAAGAAAGAAAAGTAAGAGCAATCCTCAATGCTTGCTTATTTGTCATTAAATAGACAAATATTGATTAAATGTACAGAGAAAAGGGGAAACGATATGGTAGGGACTGTCGGGAACCGTCGAACGATCTACTCGAAAAAAGTGATCCGGCGCGCCTTTCAGGAGTTATTGTTGGAAAAAGAGTATCGCAAAATCACGATCAAAGAGATTGCGGAACGAGCAGATATCAATCGGGGAACATTTTATAAATATTATAAGGACACAGCCGCTTTGTTGGAGGAGATCGAAGGGGAGCTCGTTGAGCAGATCGCATCGAACTTGCAGCAGGAAAATTTGTCATTGGATCTTTGGCTGGAAAAACTATTGACGATTTTGTATGAGAATCCTAGTACCACCCATTTGATTTTGTTGAACAACAGCCATTTGCTGAATCTTTTGTTGTCAGAAATCAAACCGGAGACCTTGAAACGATTTGCCCAATACTTTCAAGATGCTTCCGAGGAAGAATTGGAACTGTGCCTTAGCTTTTTTGTCTGCGGGTCTATCGGTTTGATCGAACGCTGGCTCAAAGATTTTTCAACGATGCCGCCAAAAGCTGTCGCTGATCTATTGATTCAAATTTTTGTGACTAATGTGTATGAAGAAAAGAAGGGCTAAAAAAGAGGGGATGATCCAATAACTAAAAAGGAACGCAGCAAGAGACAATTTGCTGCGTTCCTTTTTCTCTTAATCAACGAGGCGTTCATCGTTCATCCCAAAGTATTGATGCAACGGTTTTTGCCGTGCTTCTAATAATTGATCGACGGTCACGAATTCGTAGCCTTCGTTTTTGAGTGTTTTAATGACTCCCGGTACGGCTTTCACAGATTTCGGGTGAATATCATGGATCAAGATCATGGCACCATTAAAGACATTTTGTTGAACCAAGGCATTGATTTTCTTCGGATCCTTCAATTTCCAGTCTTGAGAATCGATGTCCCATTGAATGATCGGCATGCCGATGGTTTCTGCGCTTTGTTTGTCGATAGCGCCATAAGGGGGCCGTAAATTCCTAGGTAGTAAACCCGTCGCATTGTAAATGGCTTTATTGGTTTTCGTAACTTCTGCCTGCAAATCTTCCGCTGAAAGAGTATTCAGCTGCGGATGAGAGTAAGAATGACTGGCGATCTCGTGTCCAGCTTCTTGGACTTTTTTGGCGGCTTGCGGATATTGCTCAACCATTTGTCCCAGCATAAAGAAGGTCGCTTTGACGTCATTTTCTTGTAAGATGTTCAAAAGATCCATAGTGGAGGTACTGTTGGGTCCATCATCAAAGGTCAATGCCACGTATTTTTTATTGGGGTCAAGACTTGGCAAGGCATTGTTGAGTTGGTCAGCAGCCACGAGATCAGGATCAATGAATGGGGCGATCTCGCTGTAAGACAGGGTGATTTCTGTCGCTTCCGTCTGATTTTTTGGCAATTCGATGGTCAGCTTTTCCGGATCATAAGTAAATTTCGAATCGAAGGTGATCCGCTCCATAGCCAAGACGGCGTCGATGATTTTTGCGGGTTCCTTGGCTTGATCCAGCAGTTTCTGTTGAATGACTTGTTGAATACCTAATAAGCTGCCTTCATCAGGAACAAGTTCTTTCAAAGACAATTCGGTTTGCGTCTTCTCTGATACGAAGATCGGTGCATCTGTTAAACGATCAGCATCTTCAAAACGACCGGTTTCTCGATTCCATACATAGCTGTCGGCTTTTAATGAATAGGTAGAGACTTTTGCAGCTACCGTTTGTGCTTGGATACGGGCAACGGTGACGACTTCTTTTTCCGTTTGTTTTTTGCGCAATGACTCAGCGGCTTTTGTCAACCGGTCTTTGATATCTTTGATGGGAAACGTATCGAGGTCTTGCGGGCGGTAGATCAGTTCTTTGTTTGTTCCTTCTGAGAGCACTTCAGGCGATGTTTTTAACCCATTTTGGCTTTGTTCTGCTTGGATTGATGCCAGTAATTTCTCTGCAGCTGCCTCATATTTTGCTTTGGCCGCAACTTCTTGTTGGTGCAAGGTGTAAAGAACCGAGCCAGCCGTTGCGATCAAAACGATCAATAATAAGGCAAATAAGGAAAAAATGGCTTTCCGATACGGCTTCTTTCTCGAGGGTGGTCCTTTCGGTCTTTCTTCAGCTGATGCTGTTCGTTTTTGATTATTGTTTGGTTTCTTGTGCAAGTCACTCCGACGGGCATAGGTCTTTCGTTCGGGCATTGGTGAAGCTCCCTTCATTCCATCCTAAATTATGCCCACGTTACCATAAGTCACAGGCACTTTCAACGATCATGCCCGGTTTCTGATAGAGGATTAAAAAGACAAAGGGATTTTTCTAATTATTCGCTTAAAAATTACAGCCTTGTTGCGTTGTTTCTCTTGCAAGAAGTGATCAAAGTGGTTAGGGGGATGGAAACCACTCTAGGCTACGTAAACAAGAAAACCCCTAGGCAACAGCTCACGCGGTGTGACTGTTCTCTAGGGGTTGCTACTGAGGTTACTAAGGCTTAGGCTTTTTCAATTTTTGTCAGTCCGCCCATATAAGGAACCAGAACTTCTGGTACCGTTACACTGCCGTCTTCGTTTTGATAATTTTCAAGCACTGCGGCTACCGTCCGACCGACAGCCAAACCAGAGCCGTTTAGTGTATGCATGTAGTGAATCTTGCCCTCTTGATCACGGTAACGGATCATGGCACGACGTGCTTGGAAGTCTTCACAGTTTGAGCAAGAGCTGATCTCACGATACATCTCTTGGGCAGGGATCCATACTTCTAAATCATAGGTCTTCGCTGCAGAAAAGCCCATATCTCCTGTACACAAGCTAAGCACACGGTAAGGTAAATTGAGTTTTTGCAAAATATCTTCGGCATTAGCCGTCATTTTCTCTAATTCTTCATAAGAATGTTCTGCATCACTGAATTTCACCATTTCGACTTTATTGAATTGGTGCAAGCGAATCAAACCGCGAGTGTCACGGCCAGCGCTGCCGGCTTCTGAACGAAATGATGGGCTCAAGGCAGTGAAGTAGGCAGGGAGCTGTTCTTGTTCTAAGATCTCCCCTTGATAGTAGTTGGTCAAAGGTACTTCCGCAGTCGGGATCAAAGTCAAATCAGTGTCTGCCAATTGGAAAACATCTTCTTTAAACTTCGGAAATTGCCCAGTACCGAACATTGCTTGGCTGTTGACGATATACGGGGTGATCATCTCCGTATACCCATGCTCATAAACATGCTGATCCAACATGAAGTTGTATAAGGCACGTTCCAAACGAGCACCTAAGCCTTTGTAGTAAACAAAACGGCTACCAGAAACTTTGGCACCCCGCTCAAAGTCGAGAATCCCCAAGTCTTCTGCGATCTCCCAATGGGGTTTTGGTTCAAAGGCAAAGGTTTTTGGGTCTGCCCAACGGCGGACTTCTACATTGTCATCTTCATCTTTGCCCACCGGAACAGAATCATTCGGCAAGTTCGGCAACGTCGTGGCGATCTCTTTGATGTCTTCATCAATTTGAGCGATCTCTTCATCCAATTGCTTAATTTGGCTGCCGACTTCTTTCATTTGGGCAATTTTATCTGCCGCATCTTCTTTCGCCCGTTTCAAGGCGGCGATCTCACCAGAAACCTCATTACGCAATTTCTTGCGCTCTTCCGTTTGGACTAAGAGTTCTCGGCGACGCTCATCAAGTGTTAAAAAGCGGTCCAACACTTCTTTTTGGACACCTCGTGTTGCGAGTTTGCTTTGTACTTCAGCAAAATTTTGGCGAATCATTTTTACATCTAACATAGTGATACATCCTCCTTTGATTTTTCCATAGAAAAAAGGCCATTCCAATCCCGTATTGCTTGGGACGAAATGACCATTCGCGGTGCCACCCAAGTTCAGCTTGCGCTGCCCTTGCTGCTCGTATCGTGAGCCAACGATTTTTCTTTCGAAAAATACACGTTAAAGAACTGGATTCTATTTTTTCCAACACTGATTTTCACCAACCATCAGCTCTCTATACAGATGAAAAAAATATACTAGGTTCTGTGCCTTGATTATTTTCTCTAGCATACCCAAAAAATGTTGGGTCGTCAACCATAGGTTTGTGTGTTGGATAAGTTGTTGCGTTTCAACGGGAGATGGATAATAAAGGACGTCCATTCCGGCGTTGACTTGGCATAGATATAGCCGCCATGTAAGGCGACGATGCTTTGAGCGATCGCTAGACCTAAGCCAGTTCCTCCTGTTTCTTGAGAGCGGGATTCTTCCACTCGGTAGAAACGGTCGAATAGAGAATCAAGGGCTTGCTTAGGGATCATTTGCCCATTGTTTTTGACTGTTAAGATCGCTTCGGTCCCGACTTTCTCGACTTCCATGCGGATCTTATCGGCGCCTTTGCCGTATTTCAAGGCATTCGAAAGCAAGTTATTGAAGACCCGCACCAGTTTTTCGGTATCGCCATCCATCTCGATGTGTTCCGGACGGGTGTATGTTTCAATCTTGATGCCTTTCCGACTAGCTTCTAATTCAAAGTCCGCCGCCAATTGTTCCACTAGCTGGGCCATGTCAAATTCCATCACATTGATTGGGACGCTAGGCTGGCGCACTTTTGTGTATTCAAACAAATCATCGACAAGGGATTTCATTTGCTTGGCTTTGACATACGCCGTATGGGTATATTTCAGCAATTCTTCTTCTGAATGGTATTGTCGATCTTCAATTAGACCTAAATAGCCGATGATCGAAGTCAACGGTGTTCGAATGTCATGACTGACATTGGTAATCAGCTCATCTTTGGATTGCTCGATCCGCCGTTCATCTTCAATCGCCGCCACCGTACTGTCGACTAAGCCATTGATATTAGAAACGATCCGACTTAAATCGCCCCGTAACTCGAAGGGGATGCGATGATCGTAATTGCCTTCCGCAATAAAATGAAGCTCGCTGATGATGTGACGTAGCTGCATTTGATGGTAGCGACGAATCAAACGCCAATATAAGACGATCACATCTAATAGGAAGAACATCGGTAGAATGAAGTTGCGCCCACTGCGGAAGATATCTGTATTAAAGGCAGATGTGAAAGCATTCTTCGATGCGTAGATGGCATCAACTAAATCTGGTGAATTTTCAACGATTGAGGTCAAGATGACCAAAATAGCGATATTTAATAGAAGTAAAAGAACAATCGTTACAATTCCTTCGGCAAATAACTCACTGATTTCCTTTGAGGTCAGCGTGATCCGTTTCTTTTTTTCGATTGGTGTGTTGCGCTTTTTTTCAGTTGGTTTACTTCGCATCTATTTTGTAGCCGACCCCCCATACTGTTTGGATGACTTTTTCACCATCCGTGGCTTCTTCGATCTTATCTCGTAAGTGACTGACATGGACCATAACTGTTTTGGCAGAAACGACACTTTCTTGTTTCCAAACTCGTTCAAAAATCTCATCGGCGCTAAAGACACGGTTCGGATGCGATGCCAGCAAGTAGAGGATACCGAATTCTAATGCAGTCAATTGAATTTCGTTGCCATCGACGGTTTTTACTTCATGGGAATCGCGATTGATAATAAGGGAGCTTACTTCTAGAATCTCTGGTTGATTTGAAGCAGCCTGCATCTTGGTTCTTCTCAATAGCGATTTTACCCTGGCCATAACTTCTAATGGGTTGAAAGGTTTGGTGACATAATCATCAGCACCGGCGACCAATCCACGAATCTTATCCATATCGGTTGTTTTAGCGGTCAGCATAATAATAGGGATTTGGGATTCTTTTCTCAATTCTTTCACGACTTGCATGCCATCCATTTCTGGCATCATGATATCTAAGATCAATAGTTCGATATCAGAAGTGGTGCGGATCTTGGTCAGTGCTTCTTTTCCATCATATGCTTTGACCGATTCATAACCTTCATTGTGTAAATAAATGCTTAATAGTTCTACGATCTCTTTGTCATCATCTGCTACAAGTATTTTCATACTGGGTCCTCCTAGGAACAATATTCTTTTCTCCATTTTAGCAAATATTCCACAAAATAGATAAAATCATACTTAAATTTATAAGAATGATAGGAATTAAGAAAACACAAAAAGGAAAAAGACGAACGATAGGCAAATAATAACGGAAAAAGTCCTTAAAAAAGGCGGAAATCACGGACTAAAAATCACGAATCATCTTTGGAAACGGAGTAACTAGAAACGTTGGTCTATCAATCATTTTATGGTTGACGAATAGCGCAAGTCTTGGTATATTATTACATGTGCCAAATGACTAAACGAATTCGTAAAAAGAATTTAAAAAAGTGGTTGACGCACAGCTCGACAGATGATATTATAACGAAGTCGCAATTTTAAAATAGTTAATCGATGTTGATACATCAACAAAATTAATTAAAAAAAGTTGTTGACAAATAACAAATCATTTGTTATTCTAATGAAGTCGCTGAGACAGCCGCTACGAAGTTGAAAAACAACGGGCGAAAAAAACTTTTTAAAAAAGAGTTGACAATCAACTGTCGCTCTGATATGATATAAAAGTTGCTAACACAGCACTGTAGACCTTTGAAAACTGAACAAAGCAAGCAAACGAACCAATGTGTAGGACGTTTCAATTTATTGAAACAAATACATGCAAGCAATAGCTAGCAAAGTTAATTTTTATGAGCTTAATGACCGTATGGTCATTCAAACAAATCATTATGAGAGTTTGATCCTGGCTCAGGACGAACGCTGGCGGCGTGCCTAATACATGCAAGTCGAACGCTTTTTCTTTCACCGGAGCTTGCTCCACCGAAAGAAAAAGAGTGGCGAACGGGTGAGTAACACGTGGGTAACCTGCCCATCAGAAGGGGATAACACTTGGAAACAGGTGCTAATACCGTATAACACTATTTTCCGCATGGAAGAAAGTTGAAAGGCGCTTTTGCGTCACTGATGGATGGACCCGCGGTGCATTAGCTAGTTGGTGAGGTAACGGCTCACCAAGGCAACGATGCATAGCCGACCTGAGAGGGTGATCGGCCACACTGGGACTGAGACACGGCCCAGACTCCTACGGGAGGCAGCAGTAGGGAATCTTCGGCAATGGACGAAAGTCTGACCGAGCAACGCCGCGTGAGTGAAGAAGGTTTTCGGATCGTAAAACTCTGTTGTTAGAGAAGAACAAGGATGAGAGTAAAACGTTCATCCCTTGACGGTATCTAACCAGAAAGCCACGGCTAACTACGTGCCAGCAGCCGCGGTAATACGTAGGTGGCAAGCGTTGTCCGGATTTATTGGGCGTAAAGCGAGCGCAGGCGGTTTCTTAAGTCTGATGTGAAAGCCCCCGGCTCAACCGGGGAGGGTCATTGGAAACTGGGAGACTTGAGTGCAGAAGAGGAGAGTGGAATTCCATGTGTAGCGGTGAAATGCGTAGATATATGGAGGAACACCAGTGGCGAAGGCGGCTCTCTGGTCTGTAACTGACGCTGAGGCTCGAAAGCGTGGGGAGCAAACAGGATTAGATACCCTGGTAGTCCACGCCGTAAACGATGAGTGCTAAGTGTTGGAGGGTTTCCGCCCTTCAGTGCTGCAGCAAACGCATTAAGCACTCCGCCTGGGGAGTACGACCGCAAGGTTGAAACTCAAAGGAATTGACGGGGGCCCGCACAAGCGGTGGAGCATGTGGTTTAATTCGAAGCAACGCGAAGAACCTTACCAGGTCTTGACATCCTTTGACCACTCTAGAGATAGAGCTTCCCCTTCGGGGGCAAAGTGACAGGTGGTGCATGGTTGTCGTCAGCTCGTGTCGTGAGATGTTGGGTTAAGTCCCGCAACGAGCGCAACCCTTATTGTTAGTTGCCATCATTTAGTTGGGCACTCTAGCGAGACTGCCGGTGACAAACCGGAGGAAGGTGGGGATGACGTCAAATCATCATGCCCCTTATGACCTGGGCTACACACGTGCTACAATGGGAAGTACAACGAGTTGCGAAGTCGCGAGGCTAAGCTAATCTCTTAAAGCTTCTCTCAGTTCGGATTGTAGGCTGCAACTCGCCTACATGAAGCCGGAATCGCTAGTAATCGCGGATCAGCACGCCGCGGTGAATACGTTCCCGGGCCTTGTACACACCGCCCGTCACACCACGAGAGTTTGTAACACCCGAAGTCGGTGAGGTAACCTTTTTGGAGCCAGCCGCCTAAGGTGGGATAGATGATTGGGGTGAAGTCGTAACAAGGTAGCCGTATCGGAAGGTGCGGCTGGATCACCTCCTTTCTAAGGAATATTTCGGAAGACTACACATCGTTTGCCTTTGTTCAGTTTTGAGAGGTTTACTCTCAAACAAATTTGTTCATTGAAAACTGGATATCGAAGAAAAAATCAAAACAAGTAACACACACCGAGTTGAAATGTTAAAAGAGTTTTTTAATAAGTTCAACGCTTATTTTCTTGAGCAACCTTCTATCGCTAGAAGAAGTACTCAAAACCGACCGTAAGGTCAAAGGTTAAGTGAATAAGGGCGCACGGTGGATGCCTTGGCACTAGGAGCCGATGAAGGACGGGACTAACACCGATATGCTTTGGGGAGCTGTAAGTAAGCTATGATCCAGAGATTTCCGAATGGGGAAACCCAGCATCTTTTATAGGATGTTACGTCTGCGTGAATACATAGCGCAGTCGAGGTAGACGCAGAGAACTGAAACATCTAAGTACCTGCAGGAAGAGAAAGAAAATTCGATTCCCTGAGTAGCGGCGAGCGAAACGGGAAAAGCCCAAACCAACAAGCTTGCTTGTTGGGGTTGTAGGACTCCGATATGGTAGTCTATTCAGATAGTCGAAATACTTGGAAAAGTATGTCAAAGAGGGTAAAAACCCCGTAGGCGAAATTTGGATAACACCTAGGAGGATCCTGAGTACGGCGGAACACGAGGAATTCCGTCGGAATCCGGGAGGACCATCTCCCAAGGCTAAATACTCCCTAGTGACCGATAGTGAACCAGTACCGTGAGGGAAAGGTGAAAAGCACCCCGGAAGGGGAGTGAAATAGATCCTGAAACCGTGTGCCTACAACAAGTTAGAGCCCGTTAATGGGTGATAGCGTGCCTTTTGTAGAATGAACCGGCGAGTTACGATAGCATGCGAGGTTAAGTTGAAGAGACGGAGCCGCAGCGAAAGCGAGTCTGAATAGGGCGAATGAGTATGTTGTCGTAGACCCGAAACCATGTGATCTACCCATGTCCAGGTTGAAGGTGCGGTAAAACGCACTGGAGGACCGAACCCACGTACGTTGAAAAGTGCGGGGATGAGGTGTGGGTAGCGGAGAAATTCCAAACGAACTTGGAGATAGCTGGTTCTCTCCGAAATAGCTTTAGGGCTAGCCTCGGAATTG
>NZ_CP172940.1:3275000-3595000 GCF_050543505.1 Enterococcus sp. DIV1067f | reverse complement strand
TAGCTCAGTTGGTAGAGCATCTGATTTGTAATCAGAGGGTCGAGGGTTCAAGTCCTTTAGCCGGCATCAGGAATACGCGGAAATAGCTCAGTGGTAGAGCACCACCTTGCCAAGGTGGGGGTCGCGGGTTCGAACCCCGTTTTCCGCTTTGCCTTAGCAATTTTCAGCCGGGGTGGCGGAACTGGCAGACGCACAGGACTTAAAATCCTGCGGTGAGTGATCACCGTACCGGTTCGATTCCGGTCCTCGGCATTTCATAATATGCGCCCATAGCTCAATTGGATAGAGTGTTTGACTACGGATCAAAAGGTTAGGGGTTCGACTCCTCTTGGGCGCGTAGTCTTTTTATTTGTTTCATTTTTATTATCGGGAAGTAGCTCAGCTTGGTAGAGCACTTGGTTTGGGACCAAGGGGTCGCAGGTTCGAATCCTGTCTTCCCGATTTTTTGATGCCTGAAGCATTCGCTTCAGGCTTTTTTGTGTTTTCAGCCAGTGAGAAGTCCTGAAAATATGATACAATAGTAAAAAACGAGGAGGAAATTGTTTGAAGGGACAAATCATCAAAGCGCTAAGCGGATTTTATTATGTGGCATCAGAAGATGAAATCTTTCAAACCCGCGCTCGAGGAAATTTTCGAAATCGAAAAATCACTCCTTTGGTTGGGGATGAAGTGATTTTTGAAAGCAGCAATCAAACAGACGGCTATCTTTTAGAGATCTTGCCGCGGAAAAATGAGCTGGTTCGACCGCCAGTCGCAAATGTGGATCAAGGAGTGGTCGTGACAAGTCTAGTTGAGCCGAATTTCTCCTATAATCTATTGGATCGCTTTTTAGTGACCTTAGAGTATGAGGGGATCGAACCGATCATCTTTTTGACAAAAGCGGATCTTGTGAAAGATCTTGCCGCAATGAAAGCAATTGAGGAGACCTATCAAGCAATTGGCTACCACGTGATCACGTCAAAAGCAGAAGGCGAAGATCTATTGGAACTTCAACGGTACTTCCCTGAGCGGATCACCGTTTTTATGGGGCAATCTGGTGCTGGAAAGTCTACGCTATTGAATCGAATCGTCCCGGAATTAGCATTGGAAACAGGAGTGATCTCAGAATCTCTCGGACGGGGGAAACATACGACCCGTCATGTGGAGCTCTTGCCGATTTGTGATGGATTGGTTGCCGATACACCAGGATTTAGTTCGATCGATTTTCTGGAAATCGAAGCAGTAGAGTTACCAAAGCTCTTCCCTGATTTTTTAGCAGTAGCTTCCAACTGCCGCTTTAGGGAGTGTATGCACCTCAATGAACCTGATTGTGCAGTTAAACAGGGAGTTGCAGCAAATGAGATTGCTGAAACTCGTTACAAAAACTACGTGCAATTTTTAGAAGAGATTGAAAACCGACGTCCGGTTTATAAAAAGAAGAAAAAGTGAGGGAAAAGCATGATGAAACTAGCACCATCTATTTTAAGTGCCGATTTTGCAAATCTTCAAAGAGACATTGAGCTGGTAGAGCGCCATGGCGCAGATTACATTCACGTAGACGTGATGGACGGTCATTTCGTTCCTAATATTACCTTAGGCCCAAACATCGTTAAAGCGATTCGCCCAGTTACCAAGCTGCCGTTGGATGTTCATCTAATGATCACCGAGCCAGAAAAGTATATCCATGCCTTCGCGGAAGCTGGAGCAGATATCATTGGTATCCACGCGGAAGCAACGCCTCATATCCATCGTGCGATCCAAATGATTGTGGCAGAAAATGTCAAAGCAGAAATCGTCATCAACCCAGGTACACCAGTTTCAGCCATTGAACATGTTTTATCTATGTGTGATCAAGTGTTAGTTATGACGGTCAATCCAGGGTTTGGTGGGCAATCCTTTATTGAAGAATCACTGGAAAAAATTGCGGCGTTGGCTGCTTTAAAAGAAGAAAAAGGCTACCATTATGATATCGAAGTAGATGGCGGGATCGTTCCTGAGACAGCCAAACGCTGCCTGGAAGCAGGCGCAAATGTCTTTGTAGCAGGAAGCTATATTTACGATGCCGATGAACCTGCGGCGCAAATCAGAGCATTGAAAGAAGCTTTGCAATAAATGAAGATTTTGTTAGCGGCAGGTGGAAGTCCTGAAAATTGGCCACAGTTGATGGCGTATGATAAATACATTGGAATTGATCGTGGGGCCCTGTTTTTGCTTCAGCACCAACGGCCAGTCGATCTGGCAATCGGTGATTTCGACTCCCTGACCGCAGCAGAACTGCAAGCGGTCAAACAACAAGTTAAGACAGTGATCCAAGCCCCTGCTGAAAAAGATGATACAGATACTCAATTGGCATTGGTTGAGACGTTGCGTCTTTATTCAGAAGCGCAAATCGACGTGATTGGTGCAACGGGGGGACGCCTTGACCATCTTTTAGCCAATCTGTGGTTAGTTTTAGAAGATCGGTTTCGTCCATTTGCCCCAAATCTGCGTTTTTTAGATCGTCAAAATGTCGTTCAGTTCTTTTTACCAGGCACCTATCAATTGGAAAAAGAACCCGGGATGCAGTATTTGGCGTATTGCTGTTTGACGCCGGTAACAGATTTGACGTTAACAGGTAGCAAGTATTTATTAGAAAACGTCCAAGTACCGTACCCAACTTCTTATGCTAGCAATGAATTTCTGACACATACAGCAGGTTTTTCCTTTAGCAGCGGGATGATAGCAGTCATTCAAAGTTGTGATTAAGAGACGGAACGTCTCTTTTTTTTGTTGAAAATTTCAGAAACTTAATTACAAAAAAAACATTAAGACGGACAACTTAGCTTTTGTTTGCAGGGTATTAATGGTAAAATTGGAACTACAGTTTGGAATTATTTGAGGTGTCTTTGTGAAAAAGTTTAATCCTAATAAAAATATTATCATCACATTGATTATTGTGATTTTAGTTGTCACCGTATTAAGCGTGACGATCGCCCGCCGAGCAGCGGGAAACTCCACCAATGCCGTGCAATCTACGGTCAATGACTCCGTTGGCTTTATCGATAAAATGATTACCGCTCCTTTTCGTTGGATCGAAAATGGTGCCAATTCAGTCAAAAATTTGTTTGTGACCTATGAAGAAAATGAACGTTTAAAAGAGAAATTGGACAGTTTTGAGGAACTGGAACAAGCGAAGGACAATGCGCAAAGAGAAATCGATGCCTTGAAAGAAGAGCTAGAGCTGAATGCAACCTTGACGAATTATGAACGGATCTCCGCCAATGTCATCAATCGGTCACCTGATACTTGGCAAGATATGCTGATCGTGGACCGCGGCTCAAGAGATGGTGTTGAGGTCAACATGGCAGTTATGTCGCAAAAAGGCTTGATTGGTCGTGTCATTGAGGTCAATGCAGCTTCTTCTAAAATTGAACTTTTGACTTCTGAAAACCAGAATTCCAACCACTATCCGGTTCGGATCAGCGGCGAAGATGGGTCAAACTTTGGGATCCTAAGTAGTTACGATCAAAAAGAACGTTCCTTAGTCATTACCCAATTGACGGGGGACAATGAGCTGAAGGAAGGCGATGTCGTGCAGACCTCTGGATTAGGAGGAAACTCGCCCGCCGACTTAGCGATCGGAACAGTGATCCGTACCACCAAAGATGAGTTTGGTCTTGATACCCAAGTATTTGTAAAACCGTATGCCCAAATGTATGATATTCAAGCAGTAACGATTATCAAACGCTTGGCAGGTGAGGAATAGCCATGAAAAAGCATGACTACATCAAATACCTGGCAGCGGGCGTCTTCTTTTTGATGATGTTGGCAGATGGACAACTGACGCGTTTTTTGGAAAAATGGACCCAAGACAATTATATCGCCAGTGCGCATCTTTTATTGATCGCTCTTTTATGTGGCGCGAAGTATTTGCCGAAAAACTTTTTGATTACCACGGCGCTGGTGATCGGCTGTCTCTATGACGTGTATTATGTCGGTGTGATCGGCATCTACACGGTGGCGTTTCCCTTGATCGTATGGATCATGTATATTTTGAAAAATACGCTTTATCAAAATGTATTTACCATGTTTTTCGGAATGATCATCTTTGTTACAAGCTTAGAAGTTGTGACATTGGGGGTTCAATTGCTGTTTAAGATCGCATCAGTTAGCACGTCATTCTTTGTTTCCCGCTTTCTAGCACCAACGCTTTTATTGAACATCCTTTTGTTTATCCTTTTAGTCATTCCATTCATGAAGCTATTCAAAGACGAATAGCTTCATTTTTTTTGCGTTTGACTGTATAAAAATAACAGCGATTGAAATGTTTTTGTAATATTCCTTTTATCTCTCTGACATACGGCTGTGTTACAATCACACTATCGTGAAGGACTTTAGGTATTCTTAAGCATTTATACATAAAAAAACCATATTAGGGGAAGCAACAGCCGGAGGAATGAAGAGTGAAAAAGCGAATTTTATCTTTATTGTTAGTAAGTTCAATTGTTCTTACTTCTGCAGCAGCACCGACACTTGTCTTTGCATCAGATTTTGACAATAAAATTGAAGAAAAAAATCAAGAGATCTCTGACTTGCAAAACCAGCAAGCGAGCATCCAGTCACAAGTAGCAGCACTTGAAAGCGACGTGACTGCAATCAATGAAAAAGCCCAAACTTTGTTGCAACAACAAGGGGATTTGCGTGCGGATTCTGAAAAGTTGAAGCAAGAAATTGCCGATTTGAAAGTCAGAATCGAAAAGCGTGAAGAAGCGATCCAAAAACAAGCTCGTGATGTTCAAGTCAATGGACAAAGCACGAACTTTATTGATGCAGTATTAGAAGCTGACTCTTTAACAGATGCTATTGGCCGTGTGCAAGCAATGACGACGATCGTCAATGCTAACAAAGATCTTGTAGATCAACAAAAGGCAGACCAAGAAGCAGTTGAAGCGAAAAAAGCGGAAAACGACGATAAATTGGCAGAGATCGCAGCGAACCAATTTGAATTAGAAACACAATTAGGGGATCTACAAGCCAAACAAGCTGATTTGAATGTTTTGCAAGCGGAATTGGCTGTTCAACAAGCATCTAAAGAAGATGAAAAAGCTGATTTAGAAAAACAAAAAGAAGAATACGAAGCAGAACAAGCTCGCATCGCTGCAGAAGAAGCGGCGGCAGCAGCAGCTCGTGAACAAGCAGCACAAGAAGCAGCGGCTCAAGAAGCGACAGCAAGCGAATCTTCAACGTCGAATTCAACGACATCAAGCGCCACAACAAATTCTAGTACGACGACTGATACTACGCAAGGCAGTTCATCACAAGGCAGCGGTTCAGCAAATACGACCCCATCGACACCTGCCAATAATAACAATAGCAATAACAACCAAGGATCAAATAATAGCAGCAACGGTTCAAGCAGTACTCCTGCACCCGCACAAACGGTCAATGGTTCAGCAATCGTAGCAGAAGCAATGAAATACATTGGTACCCCTTATGTTTGGGGTGGTACGACACCAGACGGCTTTGACTGTTCTGGCTTTACACAATATGTATTTGCTAAAGTTGGGATCTCATTACCACGGGTAACTTACGCACAAGAATTTTCCGGTACGGTAATTTCGATCAACGAAGCAAAAGCCGGTGACTTGTTATTCTGGGGTAGCCGCGGAAGCACACACCACGTGGCGATCGCTATGGGTAACGGACAATACGTTCATGCACCAACACCTGGTCAAAATGTTTCTGTCAGCAGTTACTCTTATTACTCACCAGATTTCGCGGTGCGCGTAAACTAAATCAATTGAAGCTATTTCAAAAGCTGGCGTTTTACGTCAGCTTTTTTTGATTTCTGTTTTAAAAAACGTATGCTTTTTTTGTTTTCAGTCTTGCCAGAACATCTTATAATAGAGAAGAGAAAGGAAGCGGATAAAATGAACAAGACCTCGTCTTCCAGAGAAAAAATGATAACGGTTAAGTTTTATACGAATTATCTTTCTCGCATGATGATGCCGAATTTAAGTATTTTTATTGCGTGGATGCTGATTTCATTCCTGTTGCCTTTTTTCTCAGTCGATCAACAAGTGATCCAGCAAATGGAACAAGGGGTCTTGACTGTGTTGCTGCCCCTCATGATTGCTTATACAGGTGGGCAAATGTTGGCGCCTGAACGCGGTGGGGTCGTAGGAGCAGTGGCGGTCTTAGGGGCTATTCTCGCAACCGATATTCCCCAGGTCTTTGGGGCGATGCTGCTGGGACCGCTAGCGGGCTGGCTATTGTACTGCAGTGATTCGATCGTGAGCAAAGTCAAAAGTGGCTATGAGATGCTGGTGCGCAATTTTATTGCAGGTGCGTTTGGCGGACTCCTTTTTTTAGGCAGTTACTTTCTATTGGCGCCGCTTTTTAATTGGTTCAGTCTCGGCAGCTATCAGCTCGTTGATTATTTCGTTCGGCAAAACGTCGTGCCCTTTATTCATATCATTGTAGAACCATTGAAGGTTTTGTTTTTTAATAATATTGTCAACCATGGACTATTTACGCCGCTAGGAATCGAAGCCGCGGCAGTTAACGGTCAGTCGGTTTTATTTTTGATCGAGGCCAACCCCGGTCCGGGATTAGGGGTCTTAGCGGCGTATCTTTTCTTTGGTTCAAAGCGAAACCGAACGAATGCCGCAGCATCCATTTTTGTGCAGGCTATTGGTGGGATTCATGAAGTCTATTTCCCGTTTGTTCTGCTCGATCCTTGGGTGTTGCTCGGTCCGATCGTTGGTGGTTTCAGCGGTACACTGATCTTCCAATTTTTAGGAGTAGGCTTGAGAGCACCGGCGTCCCCGGGCTCGATTTTGGCGATTTTACTCAATACACCGGCTTCTATGATCCTTGGTGTCTTAACTGGGATTGTCGTCAGTACGGTCGTATCGTTTGCGATCGCTAGTGTGCTATTAAAACGGAAGACCAATACAGAAAATGAGGAGCGTAAGATGCCGAAAATGAAGAAAGTCACGGAGATCGTCGTGGCCTGTGACGCAGGGATGGGGTCCAGTGCGATTGGTGCCAGCATACTAAAAAAACAGTTGCAAGAAGCCCAGCTAACGTTTCCTGTCCGCTATCAGTCGATTTATCGTGTGACGGATGATCCCAAGCTGTTAGTGATCACCCAACGGGAATTAGCAGCTATTGCCCAAAAGCAGACACCACACGCACAGCATTATGTGCTAGATAATTTTTTGGCGGCAGATGAGTATGCTCCGCTGATCCAAGAATTACAAAGAAGAGAACAGGATCCGCAACAATCGTTACAAATCGAAGCAGCAAATTCGCTAGGGTTTTCAACGATCATCTTTTTGTATACTGGAAAAAAACGCGGTTCACAAACGATGGCAGTGGAGATACTAAGAAAAATGGCCCGCCAACAAGCGCTGTCTTTGACCATCAAAAAAATGGCATATGAAGGACAAGCTCTTGATCCTACGGCAGTCTATATCCTCCCGAAAGAACTTGCAAAAAAGTGCCCGATCCCAGATGTTTCTTTACTGGTGGTGGATGATTTATTGACGACAGATGCGTATCGTCAGTTACTGACAGAAGGAGTCGACTATGTTTTTGACCAATCGTGAAACACTTTTATTAACGGAATTGATGAATAGTACCGGTCCGGTTTCTTTAGATCGCATGATGCAAGTCTTAAAAGTCAGTAAACGAACGGTGTACCGTGAACTGGCTAATCTAGAAAAATCCTTAGAAACAGTAGATGCTACCTTAGAGAAGGTCGGTCGTGGTCATTTCCAAATTTTTGCATCAGAAACGAGCATTCGCCAATTACAAGAAGCCATTATGGCAGATACCGATCAAGAATTCGCGGCTAGTGAGCGGCAACACCGTATTTTGTTGCAACTGACTACCGCCACGAAGCCTGTATCCAGTCATTTTTTCTTGGAGCGTTACCAAATCAGCAATACGACGTTTTTTTCAGACATCAAACAGCTTGAAGAGAGTCTCGCACGGCTGCCGTTAAGGATCGTGCGCAATCAAGGGTATGAGATCGAAGGCTCCGAAAAGTATCGGCGGTTGCTCACAGCCAATACACTAGTGATGGAGATCAATGAATACCAATTTTTCCATTTACTGGAAACCGATGATGAAGCCCCGTTTATTTTTCAATTTCTGTCCCGCGACCATCTATTGCTAGCCCAGCGGTTGATTCGGGAAACCATCGAACCCCAATTCAAGGAACTTAGTGACCGCAAATTAGCCTTTATCGTCTTGATGCTGGCGCTAGCCATGGATCGGGTAGCTTTGGGCTATACGGTGGAAGAAGAGACGTACCCGAGTCAGATCAACAAAGACTTGCTGAAGGTGGCGAAAAAGATTTTTGCTCAGATCGCCGAAAAGACCAAACTGCTTTATTCCATCAACGAAATCGTCTTTTTTGCCGTGTTACTAGGTGATTTTGCCAATTCCTTTGACCGTGATTTTTTTGATGACAATTTTGATACCGACTTGGCTTATCGTGTAAAACGCTTGATCGAATTGGTCAGTGAGCAAACGGAAGTGGCGTTTTATGAAGACACGAACTTGTATAAAATGCTGCTGACCCATATCTCAGGAGTAATGACGCGGGCTATTTTAGAAGAAGATCATTTGAACAACCCTATCCTAGAAAAAATCATGAACCAGTATGTCGAGATTGCCAGCGGGATTCGCAATCATCTGCCGCAAGTCTTTCCGCAGCAGCAGTTCTCGGAAGAAGAAATTGCCTATATGGTCCTGCATTTTGCCAATTCGTTGGAAAAAAATCCGAAAGTGTTAGAAGTCAATATTGCAGGGATCTCTCCTAGCGGATTAGCCTCCATCAGTTTGTTAGAGATGCAGCTGCGGAAACATTTTCCCTTTATCAATCAAATCACCTTCTTTCGAGTGGGGGATGTCAAACGGGAAAATATCGAGGAGACCTATGACTTGGTGATCTCGACTTCATTGCTGCCAGGGTATCAAGGAGAGTACAAACTCGTTTCACCGATCCTGCTAGAAGAAGACATTCAAGAGTTGAAGAAGGCCTTCCAAGCCATTAGTCAGAAAAAACGTTCCGCCAAAAAAGCGCCCTCTGCTTTGGTCAAAGAGGAATCCTATGAAGCGGTCTTGGCTTTTATCGAAGCTATTAACCAGCTATTGGCGCTGTTTCAAGTGCAGGCGATTGATAACCCAGCGGACTTGGAAGAAACGTTGCAGCTGGTGCTGACGTCTTTTGATGCACATGTTGTTTTAGATCGTGAGAAAGTTGTTGATCGTCTCTTAAGGCGCTACTTCCAAGCGCCAGTGGGCATTCCTGACACCCACTTTGCCTTGTTTCACGCGGCGAGTTCGGCGATCCTGCAACCTGTTTTTCGTATTTTCGATTTGAAACAGCCGCTGCCACTTCTAGCGATGGATAAAAAAGAAATCGCTGTTACCCGTTTATTAGTCATGCTGGCGCCCTATCCTATCAATGAAACAAGCTCTCAGATGTTAGGGAAGATCAGTGGTTCGATCATTATGAATGATCTAAATACGGAGATTTTTAATTCCGGCAATGATTCGATTATTTATCAGTTACTCTCTTCGCTCTTGATTGAAGAAGTAAAACAATAGGAGGGATCAGCGATGTATATTCCACAGGAGCGGATTTTGTTGGATCAACACTTTACCGATGCCACAGAGGCTCTGACAAAAATTGGCGAGTACTTAGTCAACCAGGAGATCGTCTCTTTACCTTATGTCAAAAGCCTTTTGCGGCGCCATCAAAAAACAGGTGTTTACATCGGTAACTTTGTTGCATTGCCCCATGGGGAAGAAGAAGCCCAGCAATGGATCAAGGAAGAAGGGCTCTTTTTGATCCAAGTGCCGGATGGCGTCGACTTTGGCACGAAGGAGCAACCCAAAATCGCTACGATCCTTTTCGTAGTCGTCTTAAAAGAGCAGCAATTAGCTGTTTTGCAAGAAATCGCCTTTTTTTGTTCCGATATGCAAAATGTTCGGGCGCTTAGTGATGCCGAATCGGTTGAAGAGATCCAACAGATTTTGCTTGCAGAAGAATAAGCGGTCAGCAGCAGACTGGCTTGTAACAAGAGAAGCGAACGAAATGAGTGAATGAGCTGCCTCCGTGTGCTCGCTCTTTCTACCTTGTGTAGAAGGAGCGGGTACACGTTTTTTTTTGTGTTTTGGCAAAAACCAGATAGAAATGCTCCACGTGAAACATAACAAAAATAAGCGAGTGCAGGGGCTACTCGCCTTTTTTTGTTCTATCCGTTTGGCTACAAGTTTTGGCACAGTTTTTTGTGCCAAAGTACGACTTTCGACCGTTTTGGGAAGCGCCTACAATAAGGGTGTAAGCAGACGAGAGGAGAGAAAAAAATGGAACAGACACAAAAAGCAGCCAAATCATCAGTAAAAGCAAAAGTTCAAAAATTAGGCAGTACGTTGTCGAGTATGGTGATGCCAAATATCGGCGCATTGATTGCATGGGGTGTATTAACGGCATTATTTATTCCAGATGGGTATCTACCAAATGAAGCCTTTGCAACGATGGTCGGTCCAATGCTAACGTATTTGATCCCAATCTTGATCGGGTATACCGGCGGGAAAGTGATTGCTGGCGACCGCGGGGCCGTGGTTGGGGCGATCGCGACGATGGGGGTCATCGTCGGAACAGATATCCCAATGCTATTGGGTGCGATGATCATGGGTCCTTTAGGCGGTTGGGTCATCAAGAAATTTGACGAGATCTTCCAAGACAAAGTTCGCGCTGGCTTTGAAATGTTGGTCAACAACTTTTCATCAGGTTTGATTGGCTTTGCCTTAGCATTACTGGGCTTTGTAGCAATCGGGCCAGTTGTTAACACCTTGACACAAGCAATGGCAGCAGGGGTAGAAGTGATCGTCAATGCCCACTTGATTCCATTAGCCAATATTTTTATTGAACCAGCAAAAATCTTATTCTTAAACAATGCCATCAACCATGGAATTTTGACACCACTAGGTACTGAGCAAGTCAGCGAATTTGGGAAATCAATTCTTTACTTATTAGAAGCCAATCCTGGACCTGGTTTAGGAGTCTTGCTAGCCTTCACTTTCTTCGGAAAAGGAGCAGCGAAATCTTCGGCACCTGGAGCGATCATCATTCACTTTATCGGTGGGATCCATGAGATCTACTTCCCATACGTCATGATGAAACCATTGATGTTCTTAGCAGTGATTGCCGGCGGTGTATCAGGAAGCTTTACCTTCCAATTGTTAGGTGCAGGCTTACGGGCACCTGCTTCCCCAGGTTCGATCATTGCGATCTTAGCAATGACGCCATTCAACTCGGTGATGAGTGTTGTTTCTGTCTTAGCCGGAATTGCCGTAGGAGCAGGCGTATCCTTTATCGTCGCTGCCGCAATCTTGAAAGCGGATGCGAAGGACACGGTGGATAATTTTGAAGAAAAAGTACAACAAACGCAAGCAGCAAAACTCAGCGCCAAAGGTTTGGCGGCTCAACCAATGACTGGCATCAATCGCATCATCTTCGCATGTGATGCAGGCATGGGCTCCAGTGCTATGGGGGCATCGATCTTACGTAAAAAAGTCAAAGAAGCGGGTCTTCCACAAAATGTTTCGAATTCCGCCATCAACAATTTGACGGACGATGCCAATACATTGATCGTCACTCAAGAAGAATTGCAAGAGCGTGCCAAACAAAAAGCGCCAAATGCGACCTTCGTCGCGGTTGAGAATTTCCTGAACTCTCCACGGTACGATGAAATCGTAGCCACATTGTCAGGGACTAAGACAGCGGGGGAGTCAGCAAAAACGTCTGAAGCAGGCAACCAGGCAGATGTTCCTTCCGCCAATGACCTTAAGCAAGTCAGTGAAATCATTTTGGCCCACGATGACCGCAAAGGTTCGGCAACGATGGCTCAGAAAGTCTTCCAAGATCTTTTAGCCAAAGAAGCTCTGACGATGCCAATCAGAAAAAGCCATATCAATGATCTCCGTGCCAACGCCTCTTCATTGGTGATCACGAAAGAAGCCTTAACGCCGCAAGCGCAAACCTCAGCGCCAGAAGCGATCCATCTATCCGTTAATAATCTGATGGGAACGACGAACTATCAACGGATCGTGGCATCGATCAAAGCAGCGAATTAAGAAAGGATGAGCCGAATGCAAGTATTAGAAAAAGACATGATTGAATTGAACAAACAATTTGCGACCAAAGAAGAAGCCATTCGTTACTGCGGCGAAAAACTGCTGGCGGCAGGCTGTGTGGAAAAAGAATACGTCGAAGCCATGCTTGAGCGTGACGAGATGCTCTCAGTCTATATGGGGAACTTTATTGCGATTCCTCACGGTACGGATGAAGCCAAAAAATACGTCAAAAAATCAGGTATCTGTATCGTGCAAGTGCCTGATGGCGTGAATTTCGGTACAGCGGACGAAGAAAAAATCGTCACCGTCCTTTTTGGTATCGCGGGCAAAGGGGAAGATCATCTGCAATTGGTCCAACAAATCGCCCTCTTTTGCAGTGATATCGATAACGTCGTCGAATTGGCGGATGCTTTGGATAAAGAAGAAATCGCCCAAAGTTTGACCGTAGCATAAGGATTTAAGGAGGAGACAAGACATGAAGGCAGTTCACTTTGGTGCAGGTAATATTGGTCGCGGCTTTATCGGCGAGATATTGGCTGCCAACAACTTTGAAATCACATTTATTGATGTCAATGAAACGATCATTGACGCCTTGAAAGCAAGACAAGGGTATACCATCGAATTAGCCGATGAGACCCAAGAACAGATCCACATCGAGCATGTGACAGGATTGAACAATGCCAAAGAACCAGAAGCGGTGATCCAAGCGATCGCCGAGGCAGACATCCTTACGACCGCCATTGGTCCCAACATTTTGCCGCATATCGCTGAGCTGATCGCCAAAGGCTTAGAAGCACGTCAGCAACACCCAGACAAGCCAGCCATTGATGTGATCGCCTGTGAGAATATGATCGGCGGATCGACCTTTTTAAAAAGCGAAGTGCAAAAATACATTGCGGATTGGTCAGCGTTGGAAGCGACGGTTGGTTTTCCAGATGCAGCGGTGGATCGCATCGTACCGCTGCAGCACCATGAAGATCCCTTATTCGTTCAAGTAGAACCCTTCTGCGAATGGGTGATCCAAGAGTCAGGGATGAAATCCTCGATCCATCTGCAAGGGGTCCATTATGTGGCGGATCTGGAACCGTATATTGAACGGAAATTATTCAGTGTCAATACGGGTCATGCCACGGTAGCGTACACAGGCGCCCTCCAAGGCTATCAGACGATCGATGAAGCGATGCAGGATCATTTAGTGGTGATCCAATTAAAATCCGTTCTCGAAGAAACTGGCCGCCTTTTAATTGAGAAATGGGCCTTTGATCCTGAAGAACATGAACGGTATATCGAAAAAATCATCCAACGCTTTAAAAACAAGCACATTTCCGATGCCATCACTCGGGTGGCACGGACACCTGTTCGCAAATTAGGGACCGAAGAACGCTTTATCCGACCAGTCCTTGAGTTAGAAAAACGCAACATGCAGCCAGATCATCTCTATGAAACGATCGGCATGATCTTCAATTACAAAGACCCTGAAGATGAGCAAAGCCAACAGTTACAAGCACTTTTGGATGAAAAATCACTACCGGAAGTCATTGCAGAAATCACTGGCTTGCGTGATGAAGACATGATTGAAACGATCCGACAAAACATTGAAAAATATGCGTATGTTGCCGCATAAAAACGAGTAAAACACAGAACAAGCAGATAAATTGCCGCATCCGTAAAAGTTAGCCCAACAAGCGAGCTTTTGCGGATAGGTCAATTTCTTTCAACGCTTGTTCTGTGTTTTTTTGCTCACCGATTGACCTTTGCTGCCAACTTGACGATAATAAGAAAAGAAATGAGGGAGAGCAATGGAACGATGGTTTGAAGAAGCCCAGCTTCAAGTAATTGAGTTGCCGATCGAATGGCAGGAAAACCGCCCCGTCTATCGGGCTTTTATCCGTGAATTGCCGACGATCCAAGGGGAAGGAACATCGCGGCAAGCTGTTTACCGGCAGTTGGCAGAAGCCTACGCGGCTTACCTTGCCCAACTTCGAGAGGTCAATGAGGCGCAGGAAGAAATGACGTCTTCCTTATTATCGACGGAAGAATTATTGCGCTACTATGATGGCGAGACCTTCGATGGTTTTGAGTTGCCCTCTGACGAGTAACAGGAAAAAAGCCATTCACTGAAAACTGAAAAGCTACGCAAAAAAAAACCGCTCAGCTGCAGCTCGATCGATACGAAGGATCGAACGCTGCAACTGGCGGCTTTTTTTCTCTAAGAAACCAAGTCTTATTCGTGGTTAGTTCAATGCCTCGGTAATGGCTTGATTGAAGGCATCTAAGTCATCTGGGTTTCGGCTGGTGATCAACCGATAGGTTTCGTCGATCACGACGGGCTCATCTTTGACGGTGGCACCTGCGTAGGCTAAATCTGGTCGCACAGAATCATAAGCCGTCAAGGTCAAATCTTTCGTCAGTCCTGTTTGGATAAACAGTTGTGGGCCGTGGCAAATGGCAAAGACGGGACGATCAGATGTCAAAAAGTCTTTCGTCAATGACACATAGCGCTCATCGGTCCGTAATTGGTCAGGGGAGAAACCGCCTGGGATCAACAAAGCATCAAAACTGGCGGGATCGATCGTATCGATGGCCGCATCAACGGGAAACGTTCCACCTTGTTTGCCTTTTACGGTCTCGGCGCCTTCATTACTAATAACGACTACTTCATGTCCGGCCGCTTCCAGTGCTTCTTTTGGTGACGTCAATTCAACATCTTCAACTAGATCAGTGACAATAACAGCAACTTTACTCATTCGATCTCCTCCTTATTACTTGATGAACAATTTGTTCACCTGCTATTATTTATGCTAACGAAGATTTTCGCTGTTGACAAATCATCTGTTTGTCTGCAGCTTGAAAAAGAAAGAAGGCAACGCCATGGCAACGATCCAACTATTTATCTCTGATACCCCCCTTTGCTTTGAAAAAGCGGAATTCACTTTTATGGAAGAAACATTTGTCATCGAGAAACAGCAACTATTTGAAAAAGTCGATGCGGTGATGCATCAAGAGGTATCCTCGTCCTTGGTTTCATTGGTAGAAAAAGCCCTTTTGACGCTAGAAGCGATCGGGGAAGAAGAGGATTATTTCGACCTGCTTTATTTGACCTATGAGAATACCCGGCGTTCCCTCAGCGGACAGCAATTACTCGCACAGCCTTTTCCAGCTGTAGAGGCAGCCTTGCAGCCGGTCTTTGATGAGTTGGCAGAACCGATCGTAGAAAAGTTTTATGAAGAGCTGACCAATCAATTAGAAGAAATCACCGATGATGAGCTGTTTAGTTCCTACTATCTGGATGATGAGCAAGCGGTGATTCAAATCGATGCCCCGATCCAACATGAAGAAGTAATCGCATTGCCCGCCCTTTTACGGGATTACCATGGCACGTTGCACCTGACCTTTGAAAAGTTTTATGAATACCTTGTGTAGCGGCGGCAACTGTCGTCGTTATTTTTTGTGAAAACAGTTACATGTTTAGTTTTTTTTAAATCCTGCGACAGAAGCCTCGGGAATCTTGACCCTTTTGTCAGAAACGATTATAAAGGTAAGAAGAGGCTGAAGGAACCGAGACTGCCGATGGGCAGAATCGGGTAAGAAAAGGATGAGAATCATGCGAAAAGTCCCGCCTATTTTAAAACCAATTGCACTTTTAACGATATCAACGATCATTGCCACTGCCACCGGCGTGGTGAATTCAGGCAGTTACCGCCAACCAAGTCGTGCGACGGAAACGACAGAAACGACCGAACAAGCACCAAGTGAAAGCACACCGTCTTCGATAACGGAAGACAGTCAAAATCAAACACCTGCTAGCACGGACTCACAACCGACGAACGATGACCAGCAGAACACACCGTCATCCAGCAGTGAAGTAGTAACACCAGAAACGACCCCGTCTTCTTCGGTGCCGACAGAAACGACACCATCAAGCGATGAGAGTGTTTCACCGGCGACACCGGAAAACAATCAAGAAACGCCTTCTTCAAGTGAAGAAACCACGCCAGATCCACAAGGGATCATGGATGAGAATCAAGGAAATGAGTAGGTGAGAAAATGACGCTTATTTTAGATTTAATCAACGGCATCCACAAATTTTTGGGCTATCTTGACATCAGTCCCAAATACTTGAATCGCGCCTATACCATCCTCAGTATCATTCCAACGGCGTATATTTTGCGGATCATCTATGGAATGTTTGCGAACCAAAACTATTTTCAAGCGATCCTTTATACGATCGGCTTTTTGGTCTTAGTCTATTTCTGGGTACTGAATATCTTCTATTATTTCTTGAATAAAAACATGAAGTTCGATGTTACTCAGACCTTTGTCAAAGTCTTACCGGACGAAGTCTTCAATATTGAAGGGGAAACTATCAGCACCACCGACATTGATCGTTTGACGACTGAAAAAGCGGTGATCGATTTTGAAGAAGACTATCAGCTGGTATTGGCGAATCATTTGCAGACCTTGATCGCTCAAGAAGAATTGGCGATCAAACCTTCATCCAGCGGCTTTACGATCCCGAAAAATACCTTGTACCCTTACTATTTTGTCAAACAGCAAGGGAAAAACGAGTACGTATTGCAGATCGGGACCAGCTACACGGAGATGACGAAAGTCGGCACGATTCAATGGACCGGCAAGCAACCTTTAGAGCCAGTGGGCTTATTTATCACTGGCGGTGATTTTGTCAAAAATGATGTCAAATACCATGAACCCTACAGTTTGAAATTGTACGTCAAAAAAGAGGTCTCCGAAGAAGAACCACAGACCTCAAGACAGGCATATCGACGACAAGCACGCAAATAAGAAAAGGCAGTTCCCCCAGAGCGTTCTCTGAAGGGACTGCCTTTTTGGTATCTCGGTTATTCGATCGGAATGTTTTTTGCAGGTGCGTCTTTGTAGCTAGCTTTCGGTAAAGTCAGGGTCAAAACGCCGTCTTCAAACACTGCTTTGATGGACTCGTCATCAATGTCTGTGATGGTGAAGGTCCGTTGATAGGCACTGCTGGAGCGTTCTTTGCGCAAATAATGTCCGAAATCATCCTCGGTTTCAGTGGTTTCTGTTTGAGCAGCTGAAATCGTCAGCGTGTTGTTGACGTAACTGACGCGGATGTTTTCTTTCTTGATGCCGGGTAAATCTGCTTGAACGAGATACTTGTCTTCGTACTCTTTAATGTCCGTGTTCATTTGCCGTTCTTGCCAAAAACTGTTCATTAATTTGCCTAATAGTTCTTCGCCGCCTGCTAAATCTCTTGGAATCAAATTTGCCATGTGGTTCCCCCGCTTTCTTTTATCTATTGAGTTGGTACCTCTATTTTACGAGGAACCAAGCCAAAGGGCAACCAAAATGGCAACAATCATAAAAACAAGAGAAATCACTCAACTATCTTATAAGAATCTGCTATGATAGAACTAAATAACTATCAGATGATTGGATGAATGAAGATGGAGATTATTGAAAAAGCGCCAGCTAAGATCAACCTCGGTCTCGATGTGTTAGAGAAAAGAACAGACGGCTACCATGAGTTGGAAATGGTGATGTCTAGTGTTGATCTAGCCGACCGTCTGATAATGGAAGAGATAGCAGAAGATAAGATCATTGTAGAAACCAACAAAGCTTTTTTACCAATCGATAAACGCAATAATGTCTATCAGGCCGCCAGTATTTTAAAAAAACGCTATGGTATCAAAAAAGGCATTCGTATTCGCATCACCAAGAATATCCCGGTGGCAGCTGGGTTAGGTGGTGGCAGTACGGATTGTGCGGCAGCGCTGCGGGGGATGGTTCGCCTTTGGGACTTGGATCTCTCCATGGCAGAGCTGATCGATATTGGTATGGAAGTTGGCACTGATGTTCCCTATTGTCTGTATGGGACCACTGCTCATATTGCAGGAAAAGGGGAGCTGGTGACGCCGCTGCGGCCGATGCCGCAATGTTGGGTCATCTTAGTCAAACCTCGTCTGAGTGTTTCAACGGGGAAAATCTTTCAAGAAGTCGAGCTAGACCAACTGCACCATCCAGATATCGCAGCATTGTCTGCCGCCGTCTTAGCCGAAGACTACTCGGCTATGATCGCTGCCATGGGCAATAGCCTAGAAGCCATCACGATCCCGAAGTATCCGATCGTCCAACAGATCAAAGATCGCATGATGAAATATGGTGCCGATGTTGCCTTGATGACCGGCAGCGGACCGACTGTTTTTGCTCTTTGTCAAAAATATTCACGGGCACAGCGGGTCTACAATGCCTTAAAAGGGTTCTGCGACGAGGTTTATCTTGTACGTACATTGAAATGAATGAGTCAAGGACACAGGCTGGATTCGCCTGTGTTTTTTTGCATTCCTTCTATAAAATCCAGTTCAATAGTAAAGAATAAGGCAGCTGAGGTAGGGAGGAAGCATCTAGAAGCTGCCCTACACAAAAGTCCCCGACTAAAAAAAGACGTCGGGGTCTGATTCTTTACCTAAAGCAAAGGCTATTCTTTTTGGTGCTGCTTCTTTGCGGATTTTTTCTTTTTGTCTTCTTCGTACAATGGTTTGTCGATCGTTTTGCGGATTTCTTCGGTTTGCTGCGATGCAGGATCTTCCGGTAAATCGATTCGATTCAGCAGTTCGCTGTTGTTTACAGTTGGCGGCACAGTTACAAATTCGTTCATCTTCGTTTCCTCCAAGTGCTTTTAGATGATTATCCTACTTACTCTCTAATTTTTCAAGTTATCACAAAGGAATCGCATGGCCAACGGTGTAAAATAAGACGATGTTCCCGAGAGAAGAATCCGCTTCAAATGAACGTTTTCTCCTATGTTTTCCGATTTATCTCGAAATAAAAGTTTTAAATCGTAAAACGTACGATTTGTCTTGACGAACCGGAAATCATTTGATAGAGTAACTTTTGCTAACAAAACGGAGTTGTTCCGTTTTAAAATAAAAAGATGAGCCAGCAAATGGAAGGGGAAATCCCGATGAAAAAAATCTTACTTACTACAGCACTCCTTTTAGGGGGCGTGCTTCTTGGCGCTTGTGGGCAGCAAGAAGCGACAAGTCAATCGAGTGACGCAGAAAAGCTGTCGATCGTCACGACCTTTTACCCAATGTACGAATTTACGAAAGAAGTCGCAGGTGAGGCAGCGGATGTCTCCTTGCTGATCCCTGCAGGAACAGAACCTCATGACTATGAGCCAAGTGCCAAAGATATGACCAAAATTATGGATGCAGATGCCTTTGTCTACAATAGTCCTGAGCTAGAAACTTGGGTTGCTAGTTTGACGGATTCCGTCGATCCTGAGCAAACAGCAGTGATTGAAGCGGCCAAAAACATTCAGTTGGTGGAAGGCACAGAGGAAGAGCATGGTCACGAGGACGAAGACAGCCATGAAGGCCATGATCATACGTATGACCCTCATGTTTGGACCGACCCAGTCTTAGCGATCCAAGAAGTAGAAACGATCCGCGATGACTTGATTGCGAAGTTTCCTGAGCAAAAGGCAACCTTCACGGAAAATGCGGCTGCCTATATCGAAAAGCTTTCTGCTTTAGATGAAGCCTACCAAGCGGCATTAAAGGATGCGACCCAACGAACCTTCGTTACGCAGCACGCAGCCTTTGGCTATTTGGCACGGCAGTATGATTTAGTCGAAGAATCGATTTCGGGCATTTCACCCGATCAAGAACCAACGCCAAGTCGGTTGGCTGAGCTGAAAGAATATGTGGAAGAAAAACAAGTCAAAGTTATCTATTTTGAAGAAAATGCCTCATCGAAGGTGGCTGAGACCTTAGCCTCTGAAACGGGCGTGGAGTTAGCGGTCTTGAATCCATTAGAAAGCTTGACGCAAGAGCAGATGGATAACGGCGAAACATACCTGTCTGTAATGGAAGACAACTTGGCAGCATTACAAAAAAGTATTCACTAAGGAGGCGCCTGCGTGCGTTATATCGATGTAAAAGATTTGACCTTTTATTATGACGATGAGCCCGTCTTGGAAGACATTTCCTACTTTGTTGAAGACGGCGAATTCGTGATTTTGACCGGCGAAAATGGGGCGGCAAAATCTACTTTGATCAAAGCAACCCTTGGTTTGTTGAAACCTTCTAAAGGCGCAGTCACCTTGGCGACCAAGAATGCAGCTGGTGAAAAATTAAGCATCGGCTACATTCCTCAGCAGATTGCTTCCTTTAACGTCGGGTTCCCCAGCACCGTTTTGGAATTGGTCCAATCAGGCCGCTACCCAAGAGATCGTTGGTTCAAGCGACTGACGAAACGAGACCATGAACATGTCCGCCGTGCATTAGATGCCGTCGGGATGTGGGACGTGCGTCATAAACGGATCGGTGAGTTGTCCGGTGGCCAAAAACAGCGGATCAGCTTGGCACGGGTCTTTGCCACGGATCCTGATTTATTTATTTTAGATGAACCGACTACGGGGATGGATGAACAATCCCGCAATCTGTTTTATGAACTGCTGCGGCACAATGCTCATGACCACGGCAAGTCGATTTTGATGATCACTCATGATCACGAAGATATCAAAGAATATGCGGACCGTCAGATCCGTTTAGTGCGGAAGGAGGATTCACCATGGCGCTGCTTTCATATGAATTCATGAGAAGAGCTTTTCTTGCGGCGATTTTTATTGCTGGTATCGCACCAATGCTAGGGGTCTTTCTGGTGATTCGACGACAGTCATTGATGGCTGATACGCTGTCCCATGTCTCTTTAGCAGGGGTGGCACTAGGCTTCTTTCTAAATCTAAATCCGAGTTTGACGACGCTATTGATCGTAGTCATTGCCGCAATCATTTTGGAATACTTGCGAACACTGTACCGCAGTTATTCAGAGATTTCGATCGCCATTTTGATGTCCGGCGGTTTAGCGTTAGCCCTCGTCTTGATGAACCTTAGCGGTGGAAACTCCGCAACGAGTATCCAATCGTATTTGTTTGGGTCGATCGTTACGATCACACAAGAGCAAGTTTGGATCTTAGGCTTTTTGTTTTTAGTCGTTTTTGCTTTATTTTTCTTATTCAAACGGCCCATGTACATTTTGACCTTTGATGAAGATACCGCTCATGTCGATGGCTTGCCTGTGCGAGCGATGTCGATGCTCTTTAATGTCTTGACGGGGGTGGCAATCGCCATGATGATCCCGATTGCGGGTGCATTGCTGATCTCTGCGATCATGGTTTTACCTGCTGCCATCAGTATGCGTTTAGGCAAAAGCTTCAACGCGGTGATTTTGATCAGTGTCGTGATCGGCATGATTGGGATGATGTCTGGTTTGACCAGTTCCTTTTATTTGGACACACCACCGGGAGCGACGATCACGCTGGTTTTTATCGCTCTTTTCTTAGTAATCAATTTGATCAAACGCATCGTGATCCTCGTGCAACGAAAACAACGCCTCAAATAAAGGGCTTTATGAAAAAGAAACGAAGAATTTTCGTTTCTTTTTTTTAAACTATAATCAAAACCGAACGATATAAGCAATATTTCAGATAATGCTCGCATTTATCCCGAAAAAGCCTTATAATAAGGCGAATAAACTAAAGGAGTTGTCCGGTGTGAAAATACGTCGAAGTGAACGACTGATCGATATGACACATTACTTGTTGAATCATCCCCATGAATTGATTTCATTGTCCTTCTTTTCTAAACGATATGCCTCTGCAAAATCATCGATTAGCGAAGATTTATCTATTATCAAAAAGACCTTTAAAGAACGAGGAACAGGCATTCTTGATACCGTGCCAGGCGCTGCTGGCGGTGTTTTTTTTGTGCCTGAAATTTCTGAAGAAGAAGCATATGCGTACGTTGAAGGGCTGGCAAAACGCTTGTCTGAGCAAGACCGTTTGTTGCCTGGCGGCTATGTCTATCTATCTGACTTATTGGGCGAACCGGAATTGCTGCGCCAAGTCGGCCGCATCATCGCTTCCAAATATTTAGGCGAACAAATCGATGCGGTGATGACCGTTGCTACTAAAGGAGTGCCGATCGCTCAAGCAGTCTCTTACTACTTGAATGTTCCCTTCGTGATCGTGCGTCGTGATTCCAAGATCACTGAAGGCTCGACCGTGAGTGTCAATTATGTCTCTGGTTCTTCAGAGCGGATCGAAAAAATGGAATTATCCAAACGCAGCTTAAAGCGCGGCTCTAGAGTATTGGTGGTCGATGACTTTATGAAAGGCGGCGGCACGGTCAATGGAATGAAGAGCTTGATTGAAGAATTTGAGGCCGAATTAGTCGGTATTACGGTTTTTGCCGAAACGAAATTCAAAGGCAAGCGGGCCATCAGCGATTACAGCTCTCTGCTGTATGTTGAAGATGTCGATACCCAGACCAAAACGATCTCGGTAGTACCGGGAAATTATTTTGAGAAAAAAGCCTGATTTTTGTGGCTCTTAGACTGGCGCAAGCAGCTGTTTTTCGAACGGCGGCTGCCAGTCTTTTTTTGATTGGTCTAGGTGGGGATTCCTTAAATCGTTGAAATTTACAAGTACTTGGGCTAAACTGTTTATAGGAAATTCAATGAACAAAAATCGTTCAGATTGATAGGAGTGGAATACGTGGACGCACGTTTTGCAATAATTTTAGCGGCTGGAAAAGGCACGCGCATGAAATCGAAGTTATATAAAGTGTTACATCCGGTTTGCGGTAAGCCAATGGTGGAGCACATCATGAACCGAGTGGTGGAAACAAATCCTGAAGAGATCGTGACGATCGTTGGTCACGGGGCGGAAATGGTCAAGGAGCAACTGGGGGATCGCACCAATTACGCCTTACAAGCCGAACAATTAGGTACCGGTCACGCTGTCGTTCAAGCCGAATCATTTTTAAAGGGCAAAAAAGGCACGACCTTAGTAATTAGTGGGGATACGCCGTTATTGACGACGGAAACCTTGAATAACTTGTTCGATTACCATCAAGGGAAAAATGCATCGGCAACGATCTTGACGGCACAAGCGGCAGACCCAACGGGCTATGGCCGGATCGTACGGGATCATGTCGGCATCGTGGAAAAAATCGTCGAGCAAAAAGATGCGTCGACCGAAGAAGCACTGATCCAAGAAATTAATACAGGCACGTATTGCTTTGACAATGAATTGTTATTTGACGCCTTGGCAAAATTAGATACGGACAATGCTCAAGGGGAGTACTACTTGACTGATATTATCGAGATCTTAAAGGAAGACGGCAAAATCATCGCTGCTTATCAAACCGAAGATTTCCATGAATCTTTAGGAGTCAACGACCGCATCGCCTTAGCCGAAGCCAATCGCTTGATGCGCCAGCGGATCAACCGTCAACACATGCAAAACGGCGTGACCTTGATCGACCCGGCGACGACTTATATCGACGAAGGCGTTGTGATTGGTTCAGATACCTTGATCGAAGCCGGTGTGATCATCAAAGGGCAGACGACGATCGGAGAAGACTGTGTCATTACGGCAGCTTCTGAAATTGAAGACAGCAAGATCGGCAACCAAGTGACGATCAAGGCATCGACGATCGAGGAGAGCATCATTCATGATGGCGCCGATGTCGGTCCCAATGCCCACCTTCGCCCCAATGCGGAAATTTTGGCCCATGCCCATATCGGTAACTTTGTGGAAATCAAAAATGCGACGATTGGTGAAGGCACCAAAGTCGGACACTTGTCCTATGTCGGTGATGCAACCTTAGGCAAAAACATCAACGTCGGCTGCGGTGTAGTCTTTGTTAATTATGACGGCAAGAGCAAATTCAAAACGACTGTCGGGGACAATTGCTTTATCGGTTCCGGGTCCAATCTGGTTGCGCCCTTGACCATCGAAGAGGAAACGATGATCGCTGCTGGCTCAACGATCACCAAAGATGTTCCTAAACACAGTATGGCGATTGCCCGCGCCCGTCAGGAAAATAAAGCGGATTACGCGAAAAAGTTACCTTATCTAAATTAGAAATAGCGAAATGACTTGATTTCTTAAGGAAAAATGACTACTATTTATTAGGAAGAAGATTCTAGTAAAAAGGAGTCATTTTTTTCTAGATGAACGCAAAGAAAGTGGAGGTTCTCATGTCAAATCATTATTTTGATCCAAGATTGAAGATTTTTTCTCTGAACTCAAATCGTCCTTTGGCGGAAAAAATCGCAGCTGCAGTAGGTGTTGAATTAGGTAAGTGTTCAGTCAAACAATTTAGCGATGGTGAAATCCAAGTGAATATTGAAGAAAGTATTCGTGGTGCCCACGTCTACGTGATTCAATCAACCAGCAGCCCTGTAAACGATAACCTAATGGAATTGCTGATCATGATCGATGCTTTGAAGCGCGCCAGTGCGAAGACGATCAATGTAGTAATGCCTTATTATGGTTATGCAAGACAAGACCGCAAAGCGCGATCAAGAGAACCAATCACCGCAAAACTTGTAGCAAACATGATCGAAAAAGCCGGTGCGAACCGTATGGTTACACTGGATTTGCATGCTTCACAGATTCAAGGGTTCTTTGATATCCCAGTTGACCACTTGATGGGTGCACCATTGATCGCCAACTACTTCTTGGAAAGAGGCATTCAAGGCGATGACGTCGTCGTCGTTTCACCAGACCACGGTGGCGTGACTCGTGCCCGCAAATTAGCTGAGTTTCTTAAGTCACCAATCGCGATCATCGACAAACGTCGTCCGAAAGCCAACGTAGCGGAAGTCATGAATATCATTGGTCATGTTGAAGGCAAAACTTGTGTCTTGATCGACGATATGATCGATACTGCTGGTACCATCACATTGGCTGCAAATGCGTTGAAACAAGCAGGTGCCAAAAGTGTTTACGCCTCATGTACTCACCCTGTCTTGTCAGGACCTGCCTTGGAACGGATCGAAGATTCGGCCATTGAGCATCTAGTTGTGACAGATTCGATTTACTTGCCAGAAGACCGTAAGTCGAAAAAAATCGATGAGATCAGTGTTGGTGCCTTGATGGGCGAAGCGATCAAACGAATCCATGAGAACAAACCAGTAAGTCCACTGTTTGAATCAAAATTATCAATTTAATCGTGCCTCATAAGCATGAGAACAACAGCCAATGGTCGGTCTTTAACCGCTCATTGGTTGTTTTTTTCTGAGGAGTTTCAGAATGTTTTTAGAAAAAACGATCGCAGTCATGTTTCTTTTCATCAATTTATGGTATTCTTGAAAGTGACTTGCGAAACGCAAGCACAAAATAAAATAGAATCTAATCACAAAGGGGAGTCTGCAAAGGCTGAGAATGAGAGTACTCTAAACCCTTCGTACCTGTTTCGATCATGCGAACGTAGGAATTGTGACGAGTTGAAGTGTCTAACACTTCTCCTTTGTGAATTGTGATGATTCTAAAGGAGGAGTTTTTTTTGAAACGAAAAATGTCGCTGCAAGTGTGGACGGAAGGAACGATGATTGCTGCGATCGGGGTCGTCTTGTCGTATATCCCGATCCAGACAGCCAATTCCAGTATCGACTTGTCTCTAGGGCTCGTGCCCTTGGTCTTGTATTCGTATCGTCGCGGGGTGCTGCCGGGAATGACGGCGGGATTTATGTGGGGCTTGCTGAATATTTTGATTGGTAGCGCCATGCGTAACTTTATCACCGTTCCACAGATCATCTTTGAATATCCCTTTGCCTTTGCTTTTGGCGGGATGGGCGGCTTGTTTGCTAATAAAATCCAGCAAGCGATCCGTCAAAACAGCAAAACCGTTACGTGGTATGTCGTCTTAGGGGGCATCGTGGCGGTGATTAGCCGTTGGTTTTGGCATTATTGGGCAGGGGTTTTTGTCTGGGGAATGTACGCACCAGAAGGACAAAGCCCGTATCTGTATTCCTTGATCTTCAATGGAACATCGGTCATCATCAATATCGTTTATGTAGGGGTCGTCCTAGGTCTCTTAGTCAAGGCAGCCCCGAAATTATTTGTGCCGAAAGCTTAGTTTTAGAAATGAAATCATAAAAAATGTCTTGATGCTCTTTGAAAAAGAGAAGCATCAAGACATTTTTTTGTCGAAAAAGCCAAAAGCCAAATCTTCTTGATCAATTTCCAACGACCAGTTTTTTTTGCTGGCTGAGTAGCGCAAAACTGCAATTTGATCTAACTCTTTTTGATTGACCAATGTGCTTTTCAAGCCAGCATCTTCTGACAGATAGATCGGGATCGTATAAGTTTTATCGATCAGTTGTTCTTGTGTCAGACAGAAGACGATGCCTTCTTGCATGATTCCCCGCAACTCTTTCAGCAAATTAAAATCGAGTTTTTCCACCGGTGTTGCTTTTTTAAAAAAGGAGAGGCGATCATTGATTTTTTCTAAGACGATGCGGGTGATCCGATCCGCCAAGATCCGGTAATATTCATCTAAGTAACGATAATAAACGCGGGAACGTGCATCTTTTAAGTCAAAGAAAACAAAGTTATTTTGCAGTTTGTAAAAGAAAGGGGAGTGGAGGTGTGTCTTCATGTGGCCAAAATATAACAATTCGGAGATCTCTAAAGGCGTCAATTCTTTGACCATCTCGTAATCATTAAAATCGATCCACTTCATTTCTTCGGCAATGCGACCTTTGTTGATTTGCTGAAAAAACAGTTGGACATCTTCCATTCCGCGTATCACTTTTAAGCCCGTATGACCGTCGAATTCGCCGAAATCACTGGAAGGATCAAGCAAGAGCAAATTCTTGGGCTGATGGACGATGCTCTTGTTAAAATCTTGGGGGGCAAGCCCGCGGGTCAAGACGGCATTGCTGGTTGTATCAATATGTACGTAAATCGTGTTAGACATGCCGATCGATCCCTCCTATATACTAAGTTCATTCTACAACAAAGCGCTGAAAATTGCTTGTATCTTTTCGTTTAAAGTTATATTACAAAATAACAGAAAAAACAATTTTTAAGTTCTCTTTTTCGACAAAAAAAGGCAAATCTTGTCTTTTCGTAAAAAAACTGGCCAAAATTGGCGTCTTTATGAGGATTTTGGTATGATAAAAGAAGAAACTAATGGAGACGAGAACCTATGAGAAAAAAGAAAAGCAGACTTTCGAATTGGCTGAGCAATCTCTTTTTGCTTGTGCTGTTATTGATTGGTTTAGCATTGATTTTTAATAATCAAATCAAAAATTATTTTATTAAACAAACAGGTGAAGCATACGCAGTCGGCACCATTGATCGTAGTGAGGTCGAAAAAAATATGGAAGCGGAAGCGACCTTTGATTTTGATGCCGTGGAGCCGGCAAGTTCAGAAGCAGTCTTACGGGCGCAGCTGAGCAACAAAGCTTTGCCAGTGATCGGCGGCGTGGCGGTTCCCAGTGTTGGGATCAATCTGCCGATTTTTAAAGGCTTGGCCAACGAGGCCTTGCTGTATGGTGCTGGTACGTTAAGTCCCACCCAAAAAATGGGGGAAGGCAATTACGCGTTAGCTAGCCATCGCGCTCAATCGCCAGAGCTCCTGTTTACACCATTGGATGATGTCGCGATCGGGGCGGCTATCTATGTGACCGATCTGGAAAATATTTACACGTATACTGCGACTTCTTCTGTGCGGGTCGACCCGACCGATGTTTATTTGCTTGACGAAGTAGAAGGCCGCAAAATGATCACGCTGATCACCTGTGGGGAAATGGGCGGTGTCACCCGTCGTGTGATCCAAGGTGATCTGGAATCTGTAACGCCTGTCGACGAAGCAACGGATGAGATGTTGGCAGCATTCAACATGGCACAACGAACATTTTAATCAAAAGAATAGCTCGAGTGGTACGGCAGATGGCGTGTCATTCGTCTATTCTTTTTTGCATAAGGAGGCGTCTTGATGAAAGTGAAAAAACTGACTTCGATCGATTTTCTTGCACAAAGGGCAGGGTTTCAAGAAAGCCGACTGGTCTTTTCCTTTTTTGAGTCGCACTCAAAAGCGCGACGAGCATTTCTTGCCGACATGGCGCAGCAGGGCTGGCAGATCGACAGCCGTTATGGCCGCTTTTACCTTGCCGGGCAGTTTGATTTTGACCAAAAGACACTGACTATCACCAATCTGCTGGTGGAAGCGGCCGCCGAGTTTACTTGGAAACAACTGCTGGCCGTGACAGAAAGCTTCGCCCGCAGTCGCTTTGTAGCAGCCGTCTTGTGGCAGCTTCCTCATCGGCCCCCCTTGGCTGAGTGGTTTATCCAGCAAGGGTATCAGGTGGTCCCTCAAGGGTATCAAAGAGCGCTAGCTTATCAGACGGCGCTGGTTTTAGGCGGTGGCGGTGCTCATGGGGCGTATCAAATCGGGGTTTGGCAAGCGCTGCAAGAACGGGGCATCACCTTTGAATGGATCACGGGAACTTCCGTCGGTGCGTTGAATGGTGCCTTGATTTTAATGAACGATGTTGAAGCGGCCGTCGATTTATGGGCAAATATCTCCAGCGAGCAAGTATTGCACTATCCGCTTGCTTCGGTACGAGCCCAAACACTGCGGGATTTGATGAATCAAGCCAACTCGCTGGTCCGTGAAGCGGTCAAAAGCAACGGCGCCAGTACCGAACCCTTGGCAAAGCTTTTGCAAAAGACCTTTGATCAAGAAAAATTCAGCCAAACTGCTTGTCGTTTGCTGATCTGTACGACTCGTCTGCCAGATTTCAAGGAGACGGTTTATGCCTTTGATCCATCAGCAGTAGAAGAAAACCTGCATTGGTTATTGGCATCAGCCTCATTTTATCCAGCGATGCAGGCGCAAAAAATCAATGATGCCTATTATATCGATGGCGGCTATCGCAATAACCTGCCCATCGATGTCGCTCTACAGCAAGGGGCAACGGAATGTATCACCGTGGATGTCCAAGGACCCGGCATCAATAAAAGGACGGTTTTGACGGAAGAAACTGCGCAACTTTCGTTAGGGTCTCCTTGGTCCTTAGGCAGCTTTTTGGTTTTTGATGCCCAGCGTTCGCTGGATAATATGACCTTGGGCTATTTGGAAACCTTGAAAGTGTTCGGCAAATACCAAGGCCATTGGTATACCTTTGAAAAGACGGTTGATTTTCAGCCGTTATGGCGGGGCTTTTTGAAAGAGCTACGCCAGACAGACCCGTTGCTTTATCAGGAACTAAAGAAAAAAGAATTTTGGAAAAAAATGCGTAAATTCTATCAACAGGATGTGCCATTTGAGCAGTGGGGGCGTATACTGATAGAGTGTACCGCGAAAGTATTGTATCTAGCGCCTACGGTGATTTATGAGCAGGAAACGATTCTAACGGCTTTAGCTGAAAAAATTGCGCTAAAGGCAGTGGAAGAAGCCGATGCCTGGTCGATCACCGAGTGGCTGAGCTATTATCGCGACCGTTTTTTTGTCTTGTCCGAGCAAAACCGCTTTTTCTTTTTTTATCGGACGCAGCAATTGAATCTGCCCGCCCTTCAGCAGATTCGTCGGCGTTACCCGCTGACTGCTTTAATGGCAGCGTATAGTCACTATCTTTTGAAAGGAGCAGAAAATGGATAAATTTTCGTATGAAATCGTTGAAGAGATCGCCGTGCTTTCGGAAAATCAAAGAGGCTGGCGCAAAGAATTGAATTTGGTGAGCTGGAATGGGCGTCCGCCAAAATTTGATCTGAGAGATTGGGGCCCAGAGCACGAGAAGATGGGCAAAGGCGTGACCTTATCCAATGAAGAATTTGCAGAACTTAAAAAAGCCCTGCTTTCCATGTAAGAAAGCAAAACGGTGAGGAGTGATCAAATGAAAAGTATGACTGGTTTTGGCAAAGGCAGTGCAGAAACGCCAGATGTGCAGATCGAAATTGAGATCAAAAGTGTCAATCAGCGCTTTTTGGACCTGCAGCTGCGAATGCCCAAACAATTGAATCCTCTAGAAGGTGCTTTACGGCAGTCGATCAAGCAGACCCTCCAGCGGGGGCGAATCGAATTGTATGTGACGTTAAAAGAAAAAACCGCAAATACGAAACAGATCGAGATCCAATGGGACCTGCTGGAACGTTTCATGCAGGAGATCGATACCGAAGCCAACGCCCGTTTTGACCTGACAGAGCTGCCAAAAGCAGCATTGCTGGAACAATTCCTGCTCCATGAGGCTTTTCTAACGATCTCTGATCAAGAGCCAGAAGAAAGCACCTTAGCCGATGGCGTGATGGAAGCATTAGACCAAGCGTTGGCAGCGATCGACCAAAGCCGCTGGGTGGAAGGGCAAGGCATTCTGCAGATCTTACAAGAAAACCAGCGACAGCTGCAGGAAAAGCTGACAGAACTCAAACAATTCGTGGCCCTCTATGAGGCGGACTACCAAGAACGCTTTGAAAAGAAACTGACTGCTTATTTAGGGGAAGAAGTCGATCGCGATCGTTTACTGACAGAGTTGGCGATTTTATTAGAACGCGGCGATATCCACGAAGAACTGGATCGTTTAAGTATCCATTTAACGACGATGACGGAGCTGCTGGCAGCTGAGACGCCGATAGGTCGAGAGCTGGATTTCTTGATCCAAGAGATGAACCGAGAAGTCAATACGATTGGCTCAAAATCAAGTCCGATCCAAATCAAAAACAGTGTCGTCCAAATGAAGACGATCATTGAGAAAATCAGAGAACAAGTTCAAAACATCGAGTAGGAGGAATGAACCAATGAAATATTACGATATCACCTTTCACGAACTGAGCGGAAAAAATGTCATCAAGCGCAGTATTCCCTCTGATAAAGAGAATTTCTCTGCGTGGGAAGATGCCTGCGTAGCCATCGAGCCGGATTTTCTTCATCTACTAGTTGATGGCGTAGCTGTTTCTTTAAATCGTCGGTACATCGTACGTATCGATTGCCAAGAAGTGACGGATCCGACCGAAAAAGCGATCACTGCCAAAGACGAATTAGCAGGGGTCATCAATACCTTAAGCAACATGGGCTTTTAAGAAAGCAGCCGAAGTGTAGACTAGCAATTTCATGAAATTCCCATTATAATAAAGTAGTTCTTGAAAGTTGCTGAAAAAAAGTGCAAAATAGACGTTAAGCAAATGTCAGTGAAAGGACGTCATTATGTCAGAGCGAGGATTACTTATAGTTTTATCAGGACCTTCCGGAGTAGGGAAAGGGACCGTGCGCAAAGCAATTTTTGAGAGTGACGACAACGATTTTCAATATTCCGTTTCAATGACCACTCGTCAAAAACGCGAGGGGGAAGTGGAAGGGGTCGATTACTATTTCCGCACGCGGGAAGAATTTGAAGCCTTGATCGAAGCCGGTGAAATGCTGGAATACGCCGAATATGTCGGCAATTATTATGGCACCCCATTATCTTATGTCCAACAAACACTGGATCAAGGAAAAGATGTATTTTTAGAGATCGAAGTGCAAGGGGCAAAACAAGTAAAAGACAAAGTTCCCGATGGTGTGTTTATTTTTCTGACGCCACCTGATCTGGCAGAATTACGCTCTCGTATTACAGGAAGAGGAACCGACTCTGCCGAAGTGATCGATGAACGGATGCGTGTCGCCCGTGAAGAAATCGAAATGATGGCTTTGTATGATTATGCCGTTGTCAATGATGAAGTACCTAAGGCAGTCCAACGAATTCGCGAAATTATTTCGAGTGAACATTTTCGCGTTGACCGAGTGATCGGAACCTATATCAAAATGTTAGAGGAGCTGTAAGAAATATGATGTTAAAACCTTCAATCGATTCTTTGTTGGATCGTGTCAACTCAAAATATTCATTAGTGATCTTAGCAAGCAAACGGGCGCATGAACTTGATGCCGGTGCGCAAGCAACATTAGAAAACTTTGATTCAGTGAAAAGCGTGGGTCAAGCGCTTGAAGAAATCGAAGCGGAATTAGTCGTTAATGATCCGCATCCGGAAATCAAACGGGCCCGTTTGAAAATGGAACAAGAAGAGCGCAAAGCGCAAAAAGACCAAGAACAAAAAGAATTAGAAGCGCGTATCCGCGACGAACAAAAGCTATAGACAAAAGCAAGCTAGAGCACGCCTGTGTTCTGGCTTTTTCTTTTGAATGGCGATGGTTAAATTTTTGTAAGGGGTACAGACAAACCCCAGCCCATTTAGTAAAATAGAACCTAAAAGGAGGAGAAGAGATGGCGTACATAGCAGAAGTGATCGTGGATGTTCCCACGATGCAGACCGATCAGCCTTTTACTTATCTGATCCCATCAGAATTACAAGCCGCCATTGAGACAGGAATGCGGGTCGAAGTGCCATTTGGCAAAGGTGACCGTCATATCCAAGGGTTCGTCGTCGGGCTTTCAGAAGTTGCCGAACCGCAACAGACCTTAAAACCAATCGTTCGTTTGTTGGATTTGTCGCCTGTCGTCAATGAAGAACTTCTCCAATTAGCCGACTACATGAAGGAAACGACCTTTGCCTTTAAGATTACTTGTTTGCAGACGATGCTGCCTAGTGTGATGAAAGCCGAGTACCAAAAGCAGATCGTTTTGCTGGAAGGAAATCATCCCATCAAAAAATATTTTCCCGAAGACGGCATCCTCAGCTGGCAAGCCGCCGAAAGTGCAGGGCTGCTGCCGCAGTTGAAGCCTTTGCGGGAAGCCGCAGTAGTTGAACTGCAGTACCTCGTGAAAAATAAAAACAAAGCGAAAATGACCCGTTATATTGAACGCAAGATCGAGCCAGCAGAAATCCCCGCCGTCCAGCAACAGCTGCGCAAAGGGGCCAAACGCAAGCTGGAAATCTTACAGATTTTGACAGAGGAAGCCCGCTTGCCGGTTTCCTTTTTTACCGAACAAGGGATTTCCACCGCGGCTTTGAACCAAGCGCAAGAAGTTGGCTGGCTGACCTTTACGGAAGTTGAAGCCTACCGTGATCCTTACAAAGACCGTCAATTTCAAAAAACGGTCCCCCTTGAATTAAATGAAGAACAGGCAGCTGCAGTAGCGCAAATCACTGCTTGTGCGGATAACCAAGAGGCGCAGACTTTTTTACTGGAAGGGATCACCGGCAGTGGAAAAACAGAAGTCTATCTTCAAGCGATCGCCCAATTGCTGAAACAAGGCAAAACTGCGATCATGCTCGTACCGGAGATCGCTTTGACCCCGCAAATGGTCGAACGCTTTAAAAGCCGTCTCGGCGACGCAGTGGCTGTTTTACACAGCGGCTTGTCCCAAGGTGAAAAATACGATGAATGGCGTAAGATCGAACGTGGGGAGGCGCAGGTGGTGGTTGGCGCCCGCTCGGCGATTTTTGCTCCGTTGAAAAACATCGGGGTCATCATCGTCGATGAGGAGCACGAAGCTTCCTACAAGCAAGATGAAGCCCCTCGTTACCATGCGAGAGATTTAGCGATTTGGCGCAGCCAGTACCATCACTGTCCAGTGGTGTTAGGCAGTGCGACGCCGTCATTGGAGTCTCGTGCCCGGGCGCAAAAAGAAGTCTACCGCCTATTGAAATTGAATCAACGGGCAAAAACCAGTGCGCAATTACCGCAGATCGAAGTCGTGGATATGCGTACCGAATTTGCCAACAAAAAGTATCAAACCTTTTCTCGTCCGTTACAGGAAAAAATCACAGACCGCTTGGCCCGGAAAGAACAGATCGTCTTGCTACTGAATCGGCGCGGCTACTCTTCCTTCGTGATGTGCCGCGATTGTGGGTATGTTTTGCCTTGCCCAAATTGCGACATCTCCTTGACGCTCCATATGGATACCAAAACGATGCGCTGTCATTATTGCGGACATGAAGAACACATCCCCCATCGTTGCCCCAACTGTAATGCAGACAAGATTCGTTATTACGGAACGGGCACGCAAAAAGTGGAAGAAGAGTTGAAGGAACTGTTTCCCGAAGCGCGGGTTTTACGGATGGATGTCGATACCACCCGCAAAAAAGGCGCCCACGAAAAAATCTTGACCTTGTTTGGGGAGAAAAAAGCGGATATTTTGTTAGGGACTCAAATGATCGCCAAAGGCTTGGATTTTCCTGATATCACGCTGGTAGGGGTCTTGAATGCCGATACGGCCTTGAACTTGCCAGATTTTCGTTCGAGTGAACGGACGTTCCAGCTGCTGACTCAGGTCAGTGGTCGGGCAGGTCGGGCGGAAAAAACCGGCGAAGTGGTGATCCAAACATTCAACCCTGAGCACTATGCCATCCAGTTGGCGCAGTCGCAAGACTACGAAGATTTCTATCAAAAAGAGATGTGGATGCGGCACCAAAGCGGTTATCCACCGTATTATTTCACCGTCAAAATCACCTGCAGCCATCCCGAAGAGCAAGTCGCCGCTCAGAAGATGTTTGCGATCGCGCGGGATCTGCAGCAGGAGCTGTCACCGCGCAGTATTTTGTTGGGTCCGGCACCAAGTGCGATTTTGCGGGTGAAAAACCGTTATTACTACCAATTGATCATTAAATACAAAAATGAACCGCAGCTACCTGCTTTGTTGACCCGTCTGTTGGATCAAAGTCAAATCGATCAGCGCAAAGGATTGTACGTATCGATTGACCAAGAGCCGTTGAATTTTATTTAGAGGAGAAAATATGCGTTATCCTATTATTATCACCCCCGATGAACGTCTTCGTCGGCAAGCAAAACCCGTCAAAGTAATTACCGATGAACTCGTTCAGCTATTAGACGACCTTTATGAAACGATGGTCGCCCATGACGGGATCGGTATTGCCGCACCGCAAGTCGGCAAAAACCTGCAAGTGGCGATCGTGGAAGTCGAAGAAGACGATCGCTTTGAAATGATCAACCCTGAGATCATCGCTTCTTCTGGTGAATCCCTTGATGTGGAAGGCTGCTTGAGTATTCCCCACACCTTTGGGACCGTCAAACGAGCAGACGAGATCACTGTCCGCTATTTCGATCGAGAAGGAGAAGAAATGGAAGTGGAAGCATTCGGTTACTTGGCGCGTGCGATGCAGCATGAGATCGATCATTTAAATGGCGTGCTGTTTGTCGACAAGCTCGTCGAACGCATTCCTGAAGAAGACTTAGAAAAGTATATGGAGGAACATGAAAATGACTAAAATCGTCTTTATGGGTACCCCGGCGTTTTCCGTCCCAATTTTAGAAGGCTTGCTTGAAGCCGGCTATGAAGTGGCAGCAGTCGTGACACAGCCGGATCGTCCCGTCGGTCGCAAAAAAACCATCACTCCGACACCCGTCAAAGAAGCGGCGTTGAAGCATGGCTTGTTGGTTTTACAACCAGAAAAAATCAGTGGGTCACCAGAAATGGAGCAGATTCAAGCTTTAGCACCTGATCTGCTGATCACGGCAGCTTTCGGCCAATTTTTACCTAGTGCTTTACTAGAAGTACCGAAGTATGGCGCTATCAACGTTCATGCGTCCCTACTACCGAAATACCGGGGCGGAGCACCTGTGCATTATGCCATCATGGAAGGCGAGCAAGAAACGGGTGTAACTATCATGGAAATGATCAAAAAAATGGATGCTGGCGGTATTTTTGCTCAAGCTCGTTTGCCGATCACGGCCCAAGATGATGTGGGGACGATGTTTGATAAGTTGAGCCTATTAGGCAAAGACTTGCTGCTGGAAACTGTGCCGAAAATCTTGTCGGGAGAGCTGCAGCCTGTCCCGCAAGAAGAAGCAAAAGTCACCTTTTCACCAAATATCAGCCGTGAACAAGAAGCCATTGACTGGCAGAAAACGGCGGTGCAAATCGATGCCCAAGTCCGAGGCATGCGGCCATGGCCGATCGCCTTTACGACACAAAACGGCAACCGCTGGAAGCTTTGGCAAGTAACACCGCTGGAGCAAACGACGACAGCCCAGCCAGGAACGATCATTGAACGGACGAAAAAAACGTTGCTGATCGCTTGTGGGGAAGGCACGGTATTGGCTATCGATGAATTGCAGCCAGCTGGAAAAGGCCGACAAGACATTGCCGCATTCTTAAACGGCAGTGGACAACAGATTCAAAAAGGGGATCAGGTAGGTACCTATGAAGCGTAATCTTGGAGACATACAATATACAGTGCGTTTTGTGGCACTAGAAGCGTTGTTGCGAATCGAAAAAGGCGGTGCTTATTCCAATCTACTGCTGCGGGAATTGATGAATCAAGGGCGTTTAAATGACAAGGACGGTCGCTTACTGACTGAATTGGTGTACGGCACCATCAGTCGTCAGCTTTTATTGGATTATTATTTGGACCGGTTTATTAAAAATGCCCGCAAAGTCGACCCGTGGGTCAAAACGCTGCTGCGGCTTTCCTTGTATCAGATGCTGTATCTCGATAAAGTACCCGCCCATGCCATCATTCATGAAGCCGTGGATATTGCGAAAGCCAAAGGCAATCCGGGGACTGGTAAATTCGTCAATGGCGTGCTGCGCACGATCCAACGACAAGGAGTGCCAGACTTGGCATTGATTAAAGACCCAATGGAACGTTTAGCAACGGAAATCAGCCTGCCCTTATGGCTAACGAAGAAACTAGTCAAACAAATTGGGATCGAAGAAACCAGTGAGCTAGGCTATGCCCTATTTGAACCCAATCATGCCAGTGGTCGTATCGATCTGCAGCGCATCTCGCAAGCAGCAGCGATCGAACGGCTACAAGAAGAAGGCATTGACGCACGACCAAGTGAGCTTTCCCCTTATGGGGTTGTGGCTGATAAAGGCTTTATGGCGGGCTCTTCCCTCTACAAAGAAGGCTTACTGACGATCCAAGATGAAAGTTCGATGCTGGTTGCCCCCGTTTTACAAGTAGCCCGGGACCATCAAGTATTGGATGCGTGCGCCGCACCAGGAGGCAAAACGACCCATATCGCTGCCTTCTTGTCTGCCGCAGAGGGCGGCAAAGTGACAGCACTGGATATCCATGCCCATAAAGTTAAGCTGATTCAGCAAAATGCCCAACGTTTAGGCGTAGAAGCAGTTGTGGAAACCCGCGTGATGGATGCCCGAGAGACGGCTCAAACCTTTGCCCCCGAACAATTTGATCGCATCTTAGTGGATGCCCCTTGTTCTGGATTAGGGTTGATGCGCCGTAAGCCGGACATCAAATACAGCAAGACGGAGGCCGATTTCCAACGCTTGCCGCGGATTCAGCGAGAGATTTTGGAAAGTGCCGCCCCAACCTTGAAAAAATCGGGTATAATGGTCTACAGCACATGTACGATTCTAGAGGAAGAAAATCAACAAGTCGTGGCAGCGTTTCTCGCTGACCATCCTGAATTTGAGCAAATGCCTCTTGCGGTAGGACCGCTGGCAGCCGAAGCTGTTCAAGAGGATATGTTGACGATCTATCCGCAAGATTTTATGACAGATGGCTTTTTTATCAGTTGTCTACGCAAAAAGTAACGAGGTGAAAGAAATTGGAGATTCGTTTTCAAACAGATGTCGGCAAACGTCGCAACACAAACCAAGATTTTGCAGCAACCTATGTAAATAAAGCCAATGTGACATTGGCCTTGCTTGCCGATGGCATGGGGGGCCACCGGGCCGGAGATGTCGCTAGCCGTCAAGCAGTCAGTGAGATCGGCACCGCTTGGGAACAGACAGAGCTGACAGACAGTGAAAAAACTGCCCAATGGCTGATCCAAAAAATCCAAGCAGAAAGCCAAGTGATTTTCCAAAAAGGACAAGAACAAGAAGAACTTAGCGGCATGGGCACCACGATCATTGCTGTGGCCTTATTAGGCGACCAGTTTACGATTGCCAATGTCGGGGACAGCCGTGCCTATCTTTTACGCAATCAAGTGCTGACCCAAATCACAGAGGACCATTCACTGGTCAATGAATTGGTGAAGTCAGGACAAATCACAGCAGAAATGGCCTTGAATCATCCTCGCAAAAACGTTTTGACCCGATCGATCGGCATGCCAAGCGAAGTCGAAGTCGATGTGGCGATCCACTTTATTGCAGACGGGGATTATTTGCTGCTGTGTTCAGACGGATTGACCAACATGGTCTCAGATGAAGAGATCACAGCAACGATCCAAGAAACCCCAGTGCTGGAAGAAGCAGTGCAATCATTGATCGATCAAGCCAACGAACGCGGCGGTGTCGACAATATCACGGTATTATTGATTAAAGTTGGAGGAGAGCGCCCATGATCGAAATTGGGAAGAAGATAAACGGCCGATACAAAATCATCGGCAATATCGGCAGCGGCGGAATGGCAAATGTGTTTTTGGCGCATGACTTGATCTTAGACCGTGAAGTGGCAATCAAAGTGCTTCGTTTTGACTTCCAAAACGACCAAAGTGCGATTCGGCGCTTTCAACGAGAAGCATTGGCGGCGACTGAGCTGGTTCATCCCAACATCGTAACCGTTTATGATGTCGGCGAAGAAGACGGCATGCAGTTTTTGGTGATGGAATATGTCAAAGGGATGGATCTCAAGCGCTATATCCAAACGCACTATCCAGTACCTTATTTGCAGATCGTTGATATCATCCAACAAATCTTATCAGCGGTAGCGCTGGCCCATCAACACCGCATCATTCACCGGGACCTCAAGCCCCAGAATGTGCTGATCAATGAAGACGGCGTGGTGAAAATCACCGATTTTGGGATCGCGATCGCCCTATCAGAAACATCGATCACCCAAACTAACTCGATGCTAGGCTCGGTGCATTATCTTTCACCAGAACAAGCACGAGGCAGTATGGCGACCAATCAATCAGATATTTATGCGATTGGGATCATTCTCTATGAAATTTTAACCGGCAAAGTACCTTTTGATGGCGAATCAGCCGTAACGATCGCCTTGAAACATTTCCAAGATGAGATCCCTTCGATTCGGATCTATGACAAAAATGTTCCGCAATCGCTGGAAAACGTCGTATTGAAGGCGACCGCCAAAGAACCGGCGGATCGGTACAAAACTGCCGATGAAATGCGAGCGGATCTTGATACTGTATTGTCACCTGATCGACTCAATGAACCGAGATGGGAACCTCATGCCCTGATGGATGAAACGAGAGTGCTGACCCCTGTAGAAGCAGCCCAAGTTGAAACGCCGCCAGTGGAAGAACCCGTGGCAGAAACGGCTGCGGATCAAGCCGAAGAATCAGCGAAACCAAAAAAGAAAAAACGCAAACGCTGGCTGCTGCTGCCGGTCATTATGGTGATCGCACTGCTAGGCATAGGCAGTTACTTCCTATTCGGCGGTGGTCGGGGGGATGTAGCGATTCCTGAAGTCAACGGCCAGACAGAAGCGGCCGCTCGGGCCGAACTGGAAGCCGCTGGCTTACAAGTGGCAGACGAGGTAGAAGAAATCGAAGACGATGAAGTCGAAGCAGGCAATGTCGTCAAGACCGATCCGCCAGAAGGCAATGAAGTCAAAAAGAATTCCGTCGTGACCCTCTACATCAGTAGCGGAACCAAGAAAATCACCCTTGATGACTATGAAGGTCGCTCCTTTGATGATGTCAAAAAAGAGTTGATCGATTTGGGCTTTGATGAAGACAGAATCAAAGAAGAGCTAGAGTCGTCAGATGATGTCGATGAAGGGGATATTATCAGTCAATCACCAGCAGCAGGGCGGGAAGTTTCCCCAGCAGAAGACGAAATCACCTTTAAGGTCAGCTCCGGACCAGATAGCTTCGCAATGGACAACTATTATGGCATGACAGAGGCAGATGCACGAGCAGCATTGACTTCTCGTGGTGTCGACCGATCACAGATCGAAGTGAACTATCAATCTAGCAGTCAACCATCAGGCACGATCATCGCCCAAGCACCCGCAACAGGTGAAACGGTGGTGACTTCCCAAACGACCATCACTTTGACGGTCAGCAGTGGGCAGGAAATGGTCAATGTACCAAGAATCGTTGGGAAAAGCCAAGCCGATGCAGAAGCAGACTTGAATGAAGCGGGATTGGACTCAACTTTTGAGGAAGAGGACGGCTATAATGACTCGGTACCAGCTGGACATGTTGTCCGTGTCTCTCCAGGTGCCGGAACCTCCGTCGAAGTTGGCTCTACTGTAACGGTCACGATCTCTAGAGGACCTGAACCAGATGATTCGTCCTCATCGACGCCAAGCAGTAGTTCAGATGATTCCTCTGATTCAAGCGCTACGAGTGAAAGTAGCTCAGAAAGTGATTAGAAACTAGCTAAAACCAAATACTTTAACCAAGCAGCCTTCGGGGACCAAAGAATTCTCTTTTTGTTCCCCGTCCAGCTGCTTGTTTTTGTTTCTAAACCTTATAGTGAGGCACCGGTGTCTTTAAAATTTCCTTTAGTCCTGCCATTTGTGCAAGCGTACATCTTTCCAAGGATTCAAAAATTGGGTATAATGAAGGTCAGAATTAGTCAAGGGAGGGAATGAATTGAGTCATCACAATACTTCCGATTTGATTGAAGCATATTTGAAGAAAATTCTTGAAGATAGTGAAACCATTGAGATTCGTCGCGCGGAAATGGCAAATTTGTTCAACTGCGTGCCCTCACAAATAAACTACGTGATCAATACCCGCTTCACCGTTCAAAGAGGCTATGCGGTTGAAAGCAAACGCGGCGGGGGCGGCTATATTCGGATCGAAAAAGTCAAAATCACGGACAGCCACCACTACTTAAAAGAAATGAATCAACTATTCGATGAAACCATCTCGGAAAAAGATGCGTATGCAATAATCCAGAAACTTTATGAGGAAGGAATCCTGTCCAAGCGAGAAGGCAACTTATTATTGACCGTCATCTCGAAAGCAGTTCTAGGACGTTCTCCTTATGAAAATAGAACACGAGCTGATTTGCTCCATGCAATTCTAGAACGATTAAGTTACGAAGACAGGAAGTGAAAGAGATGGATGAATTATTCACCCAACGCGCGAAAGCCGTTTTGGCTATCGCCCAAGAAGAAGCAAAATACTTTAAGCACCAAGCGGTAGGTTCTGAACATATTCTATTGGCACTGGTCATTGAACAAAACGGGATCGCCGGCAAAACGTTACGGGAAATGAATATCACAGAAAACGATATTCGTGAAGAAATCGAACATTTAACAGGGTACGGCACCGTTCGTCAATACCCAGAAAATGCCTATCTCGCGTATTCACCACGAGCAAAACATACATTTGCTTATGCAGGGGATGAAGCCAAGCGTTTAGGGGCACCGCAGATTGGTACCGAACATCTATTATTAGGCTTATTAAGAGACGAAGACATTTTGGCTTCACGAATCATGCTGAATCTCGGCTTGAGTCTCGCGAAAATGCGTCAGCTTTTGAAGAAAAAAATGGGCTTCAATGAAAGCAAAACCAACGGAAGTGCTGGTCGTCGTCGTCCAGCCCAAGCCAAAGCGCAGCAAGGAACACCAACCTTGGATTCCTTAGCCCGTGATTTGACCAAATTAGCCCGTGAAAAACGGTTGGATCCTGTTGTCGGTCGTGCCAAAGAAGTCAAACGCCTGATCCAGATCCTTAGCCGTCGGACCAAAAACAACCCTGTTCTCGTGGGGGAACCTGGTGTTGGGAAAACCGCGATCGCCGAAGGCTTAGCCCAAAAAATCATCAATGGGGAAGTCCCAGAAGACATGCAAAACAAGCGTTTGATGATGCTGGACATGGGGGCTTTAGTTGCCGGAACGAAATACCGGGGCGAATTTGAAGACCGAATGAAAAAAATCATTGATGAGATCTATCAAGATGGTCAAATCATCTTATTCATTGATGAATTGCATACACTGATTGGGGCCGGCGGAGCAGAAGGGGCGATTGATGCCTCGAATATTCTGAAACCAGCCTTAGCCCGTGGGGAATTGCAAACCATCGGTGCCACGACACTAGATGAGTACCAAAAATACATTGAAAAAGATTCTGCATTAGAACGCCGTTTTGCCCGGGTGCAAGTTGACGAACCGACACCAGAAGAAGCGGAAGAAATTTTACGGGGCTTGCGTCCTCGTTATGAAGAACATCATGGGGTGGAAATTTCTGATGATGCGTTACACGCCGCTGTGCAACTGTCCGTGCGTTACATCAATTCGCGCCAATTACCAGATAAAGCCATCGATTTGATGGATGAATCAGCTGCCAAAGTGCGTTTAGACAAAACCGATGAAAGTTCAGAATTGGCAGATCTGCAAAACGAGATCGCCAACTTGATCGAAGAAAAAGAAGCCGCTATTCGTCAGCAAGATTTTGAAGCAGCAGCTCGTTTACGGATCAAGGAAAAGAAATTGACCCAACAGCTGACGGAAGTAGCGTTTATGGAAGTCAAAGAAGCATCAGGCTATGCCGATAGTGTTACTGCAGAAGATGTTGCCACGGTCGTTTCCCAATGGACCGGCGTACCTTTGCAGCAGATGGAGAAAAAAGAAAGCGAACGCTTGTTGGATCTTGAAAAGATCTTGCATCAACGGGTAGTTGGCCAAGAAGAAGCAGTCAAGGCAGTCGCTCGTTCGATCCGCCGCGCCCGCAGTGGGTTGAAAGATCCGAACCGTCCAATTGGTTCCTTCATGTTCTTAGGCCCGACCGGTGTCGGGAAAACCGAGCTTGCCAAAGCCTTAGCAGAAGCGATGTTTGGTAGTGAAGATGCCTTGGTTCGTGTCGATATGTCCGAATTTATGGAAAAATACAGCACGAGCCGTTTGATCGGTTCACCGCCAGGCTATGTCGGCTACGATGAAGGTGGGCAATTGACGGAAAAAATCCGTTCAAAACCATACTCCGTCATCTTATTGGACGAGGTGGAAAAAGCCCATCCCGATGTCTTCAATATCCTCTTGCAAGTGCTAGATGATGGTCATTTGACGGATGCCAAGGGTCGGAAGGTCGATTTCCGCAACACGATTTTGATCATGACCTCTAATATCGGTGCCCAACAAATCCGCGAAGAAAAAAGCGTTGGGTTTAATGTCACTGATTTAACGAAAGATCACCAAGCGATGCAAAAACGGATCTTAGAAGAGCTGAAAAAAGCCTTCCGTCCAGAGTTCTTGAACCGTGTGGATGAAACAGTGGTCTTCCAATCCTTAGGTGAAGGGGAGATCCACGAGATCGTGAAGATCATGAGCAAAGCGATCATCAAACGATTAGGCAACCAAGACATCCAATTGAAGATCACGCCATCTGCCATTGATGTGATCGGTAAAGCTGGTTTTGATCCAGAATATGGGGCACGGCCGATTCGTCGAGCCTTGCAAAAAGAAGTCGAAGACCGTTTAAGTGAAGCACTCCTATCAGGGCAAATTCATTTAGGTGACAAAGTGACGATCGGTGCTTCCAAAGGATCGATCACCCTCAATGTCAAAGAGGGACAAGCACGGGTCTTGCAACAAGTTTAAGTCGAGCCAATAACGGCAGTGGCGTTTCTATGGTCGAGCAATCGGCATCCATAGGAACGCCGCTTTTTTGTCTTGTTATGTCTAGTAGTGATCAAGAATTCTCCACTGATTATGATTGATGATTCACAAAAAAATATCCTTCTAAATAGCTTTATGACAACGATTGATTAATGAGAAAAGCGCTATTCGTGAAAAAAAGAGTAACGAGACCTCTTGGAAAGAATCCTGCTGTGTGATACTATGAATGAGTTGAAAAAAGGAGGAGTATTATGGTTGAGATTATCGCCACGGTGGAATCGATCGAGCAAGCACAGCAGCTGATCCCTTATGTTGATACATTGTTTTTTGGAGAAGAGACATTTGGGCTGCGCCTACCGGCCTCTTTTTCTCGTGAAGAGCAAATCAGACTGATCGACATGGCCCACGAAGCTGGAAAGAAAGTGACGATCGCGGTCAATGGCATCATGCACCCAGAAAAAATGAAGCTGATTCCAGAATACCTAGCATTTCTGAAGACCAATCAAGCCGATCAAATCGCTCTCGGAGATCCTGGGATCATTTACCGCATGAAGCAAAATCCAGAATGTGCCTTGCCATTTATCTATGCAGGGGAAACCTTAGTAGCAAGCGCTCGTCAAATCAATTTTTGGGGACAAAAAGGGGCAAGGGCAGCCGTTTTAGCGCGAGAAGTTCCTTTCGAGGAAATGAAAATCATGGCCCCGCAACTAAATATTCCTGTGGAAGTATTGGTTTATGGTGCGACCTGCATTCACCAATCGAAGCGTCCGCTTTTACAAAATTATTATAACTATACCCAACAATCGGAAGAAAAGAACCACGATCGTGGGTTGTTTTTATCCGAACCGAAAAAAGAAGAAACCCACTATTCCATTTATGAAGATAGCCACGGTACGCACATTTTTGCCAATAACGACATTAATTTGATGCTGCAGCTGGCGGAATTAGCCGAAACAGGCTTTCAAACCTGGAAGTTGGACGGAATCTATACACGAGGGGCAGCCTTTGTGGCAATTGCTAAACTGTTTGCCCAAGCCAAGACCCTTGTAGAAAGTGGGGAGTGGCAAGCAGAGCAAGCTGCTGTGCTCAGTGAACAAGTTGCCCAACTTCATCCGGCAGAACGTGGGTTAGACACTGGATTTTATGCCATCGATCCTGACGATATCAAGTAAGGAGCAAGAACAAATGACCGTTAAACAAGCATTGAAACGACCAGAAGTGTTAGCACCAGCTGGTACGTTAGAAAAATTAAAAACAGCGATCCACTATGGCGCTGACGCTGTCTATATCGGCGGCAATGCCTATGGCCTACGGAGTCGCGCGGGAAACTTTACCTATGAAGAAATGGCGGAAGGGGTAGCTTTTGCCAAAGCCCACAACGCAAAAGTCTATGTAGCAGCCAACATGGTGACTCATGAGGGCAATCAAGAAGGTGCAGGGGAGTTCTTTCGGGAATTGCGAGATGTCGGTATTTCGGCCGTGATTGTTTCTGATCCAGCTTTGATCCAGATCTGCGCAACAGAAGCGCCGGGTCTACCGATCCATTTGTCCACCCAAGCCAGTGCCACGAACTATGAAACGTTGGAATTTTGGCGAGAAGAAGGCCTAGAACGGGTCGTCCTCGCTCGGGAAGTGTCGATGGAGGAAGTCGCTGAGATCCGCAAAAATACCAGCGTGGAGATCGAAGCCTTTATTCATGGCGCCATGTGTATTTCGTATTCTGGCCGTTGTACTTTGTCCAATCATATGTCGATGCGAGACGCTAATCGCGGCGGCTGTTCGCAATCTTGCCGCTGGAAATATGATCTGTTTGACATGCCCTTTGCAACGGAACGAAACAGTTTGACCAAGAATGGGACAGTGGAAGAAGAATTCTCCATGAGTGCCGTGGATATGTCGATGATTGAACATATCCCTGATCTGATTGAAAACGGCGTGGATAGTTTCAAAATCGAAGGCCGCATGAAATCGATCCACTATGTTTCAACCGTGGCGAACGTTTATAAAGCAGCCGTGGACAGTTACATGGCCGATCCAGAGAACTATGTCTGCAAACAAGAATGGATCGATGAACTGTGGAAAGTTGCGCAGCGCGAGCTTGCGTCAGGCTTTTACTATGATACCCCGAGTGAAAATGAGCAGTTGTTTGGTCCACGTCGGAAAATTCCACAATACAAGTTTATTGGGGAAGTCATGGCATATGATCCGGCAACGAAAACAGCTACGATCCGGCAACGGAACCACTTTTCCGTCGGCGATGAAATCGAATTTTACGGTCCCGGATTCCATCACTTTCACCAAACCGTCGAAGTCATGTATAATGAAGACGGTGAATCCATCGATCGTGCACCAAATCCTATGATGCTGCTGACGATGCCGGTCAAAGAACCGGTGGAAGTCGGAGACATGATTCGGAAGAAAAAATAAGGTCGAGAGTTTCTCTCGGCTTTTTTTGTTGAATCAATCCAGCCAAAAAGGATCGATGAGAACATAGACAATCTTAAGGAGGAAACAACAAATATGGAAACATACGACTACATAGTAATTGGCGGCGGCAGCGGCGGGATCGCCTCAGCCAATCGAGCAGGAATGCACGGCGCCAAAGTATTATTGATCGAAGGCAATGAATTAGGCGGCACCTGTGTCAATGTCGGCTGTGTGCCGAAAAAAGTCATGTGGCAAGCCAGTGAGATGTTAGAAATGATCAAGCGGGACGCAACTAGCTACGGCATTTATCCACATGTGGATAAATTTAATTTTACTGAGCTTGTGGATAACCGTGAAAAATACATTGATTTTTTACACACAGCCTATCAAAAAGGCTTAGACAGTAACAATGTAGAAGTTATCCACGGTTATGCACAGTTTGTGGATAACCACACGGTTACCGTCAATGGGGAAAACTACCATGCAGCAAACATTTTGATTGCCACCGGTGGAAAACCTAGCGCGATGAATATTCCCGGCGGTGAGTACGCCATTGACTCGAATGGTTTTTTTGCGTTGCGAGAAGCACCAAAGCGTATGGTCGTCTTAGGGGCAGGCTACATCGCAGCCGAAATCAGCGGGGTCAGCCAACAGCTGGGCAGCCAAGTGGCTTGGGCGTACCGTAAAGAGCGGCCATTACGAACCTTTGACAAGATGCTTGCGGATAATCTTGTGGAGATGTACCAAGAATCAGGGATCGAAACTTATGCAGGCTACGTTGCCTCTCGTATCATTAAAGAAGGTGACGAGTATATCGTTCACTTTGAAAATGGTGAAACCTTGACCGGCGATTGCGTCCTTTTTGCTGGTGGTCGCGTGCCGAATACGGATAAGTTAGGCCTAGAAAACACCGATGTCCAATTGGATGAAAAAGGGTTTATCATTGTGGACAAATATCAAACTACTACGGCTGACACGATTTTTGCAGTGGGCGATGTCATTGGAAAATTGGATTTGACCCCGGTTGCGATCGCCGCCGGTCGTCGCTTGTCTGAGCGCTTGTTCAACGGTCAAAGCGATGCGTACTTGGATTATCACTTAGTACCGACGGTCATCTTTACGCATCCACCGATTGCCACGATTGGTTTATCCGAAGAAGCAGCCTTGGCAAAATATGGCCAAGAGCAGATAAAGGTGTATCGTTCGCGCTTTACACCGATGTACTTTGCTTTAAATGAGTATCGCCAAAAATGTGAGATGAAATTGGTGTGCTTAGGAGAAGAAGAAAAAATCATCGGTCTGCACGGCATCGGGATCGGTGTCGATGAAATGCTGCAAGGCTTCGCTGTAGCCATCAAAATGGGTGCTACGAAAGCAGACTTTGATCAAACCGTGGCCATTCATCCGACAGGGTCAGAAGAATTTGTGACGATGCGTTAAAAGAAAAAAACCCTCAACGGACAGATGATTTGTCCGTTGAGGCTTTTTTTGCATATAAAATTCTAGCTATCAACTAAAAAGTCCCCAAAAGTAGATCAGAAATCGAACCTTGGGGGCTTATTTCAGTATGATTCCAGCTGCTAGGCTTTTGCTAAATCCTTGATCAGTTCTGACGCCCAAGGATCTGAGCAGTGATCTGGTAAAGATACGTTTTGGTTTCATCTTTGGTCTCAGGTAATTTCTGGATCACCTGCAAAGCTTTTTTCGTATAGTCGGCAGCGAGCTTCTTGGCTTCCTCGATCCCAGCACTTTCTTGGACGATCCGATAGACTTCATGGGTATCCGCCTCAGTCATGGCAGCTTGTTTTTCCAGCAGTGGCAACAGTTGTTGGCGGTCACTTTTCAGTGCCATTAACAGCGGCAGGGAATAGACGCCTTGCCGAACATCTTCCAATACTGGTTTCCCTAAAGCAGCCGCATCTTGGCTGTAATCCAAGACGTCATCCATGATTTGAAAGGCAAGGCCAATGGCTTCGCCGATCTCACGGGCTTGATTGGCAAAGCGCAAAGAAGTACCGCTTTCGTAAGCCCCGATGAAGCAGCTTAAAGCAAACAACTCAGCGGTTTTGCCGCGAATGTTTTCTAAGTAATCCTCGATAGTGACGGACAAATCGTATCGTTTGCTCATTTGTCCTAATTCGCCGGCCAGGATTTTTTCCATACTACGGGAATTCATCTGCAAGCTTTTCATGGAGCTGGCATAATCCGCCATCAATTTGAAGCAGCAGACAAAGAGGTAATCACCAGCATAGACAGCGACATCGTTGCCAAATTCGGAACGAATGGTCGGCAGCTTGCGTCGGGTGTCCGCATGATCGACGATATCGTCGTGAATCAGCGAAGCAGTGTGGAGCATCTCGATCGAAGCCGCCAATGCGACGGCTTTTTCGCGATCTTTGTCACTGCCATAAGCAGAAAAGAGCAGCTGATAAGCAGGACGCAGCAGTTTCCCACCTGAATGGATCATGGACAGGATCGCTTGTTCGACCTCTTTGTTTTTTAGTTTTAATGATTTTTCCATCAATTGCAAGGAGGCAGATAAGTCAGCTTGCAGTGCTGGATACTCTTGCCACATGGAATGAAGTTTCATAATTAACTCCTTTATTCTGAATCCGAGCGCCATTTGACTTTGGTCTGGCGTTCATAATCAATTTGAAAACGGCGCAGTGTTTCAACACGACGCAGCAAGTAGTTGGCGGCGATCCCGATAGCGATCCCGGACAAGATCCCAAAGAAAGACAGGACCGGCAAGTAGAGCATCACGCTCCAGGATTGAGCGATCCATGAGGCGGTGATCAACTGTCCGACGTTGTGCAAGAAACCGCCAGCCGCACTAATGCCGATGATGCTGACACGCTTAGGCCCCAACTGTTTCACCAAAGACATCCCAAAGTAGCTCAGTAAGGAACCACTCATACTATATAAGAAGGTCGAAACCGTTCCTCCTAGTAACGTCGTTAAAATCAGTCTTAGCCAAATCAAGAGAAAGCTGTCTTTTTTCGGCATGGTGAACAAAGCAATAATGGTAATTAAATTTGCCAAACCTAGTTTCGCACCAGGCGCAAAGGCAAATGGATAAGGGATCATATTTTCAACTAAACCAATCACGACCCCTTGGGCGACCAGCAGTGAGATGAAAATTATTCGTTGTAATCGACTCATAAGCAAACGATCAATAGATTAGATCGTCGGTCTCACTCCCATCTGCGGCTTGGATTTCGATCACCAATTTATGAGGTAGACAGACGATGGTTTCCCCATTTTTACTGGCCCAGCCACGGCGCACACAAATCTGGTCGCCGCAATCAGCTTCCTTGATTCGGATCCGATCGCCTTCGATCTCCAGTAAATTGGTATCCCCGTCTTCATCTTCATAAAGATAGGTGTACGTTTTTTGACCTTCAACTAAGTCAAAACGTTTGATTTCTGTCCCATCGACCCGCAAGACGGCTTCTTTGTCAGCCGTTTGCGTCTGGCCAAAAATAAAAATCGGTAAAAAAGAGCTGAGGATCAAAACAAGTATGATGACGCCATCCCATGGTTTTAAATGGGCATCGCGGATAAATTCTTTTAGTTTCATCAAAAAAGACTCCTGTTCTTTCATGTGATGTGTCTCATTCTAGCATAAGAAGACAAGATTCTACTAGCTGAATCCTCAATAATCCACCGATTTCTGTGCAAGGACAATCAAGAAAAAGTTCTGTACTTGGAAAGAGACCAAGACACTGATTGAAAATCAGAATGTCTTAGTCTCATGAAGTCGTACAGGTATTCTATTTTGCTGGCTTATTTATTGCCATATAAGGAGCGAGGGGTACCGTACCACCATTTTCCAAGGGTACGTTGCAACCATGGGATTACCCAACGATCTAAACCGACTGCGCGTCCTGAACCGTTCATCAAGGCAAACGCAACTGGAATGAACCAGATGTTTACCCAGTAGAACATACCAGACATACAGAAAGTTAACACTAAAACGATGGTCGTTGCGTTCACTAACCAAGTGAAGAGACCAGCCATCAATGCAAGAGCTAAAGCAATTTCAAAGAAGACCATGAATTTTTGGAAGAACATTGCAACGTCGTTGTTTGGCATGATAAATTGCATAACTTTTGTGAACCAGTCAGGTGATTTTTCGATCACGATCATTGGTTGTTCACCGTAAGCATAGCTCAAACCAAAGTGTGCGGCTTGTGTCGCTGCATCGGCTGCTTCACCGGCGCCACTAGCGGCACTTGCTGCATCGGCTGCTTCACTAGCACCACTTGCTGCATCAGCGACTGTTTGATATTCCCAAGTCCAAGGGAATACGCTGTTGCCTTGGAACCAAGAACCTTCACCGAACCAAGTACCAGGTTTGAAGACTTCCCCATTCGTACCTAAAATTTTCTTGAAGGCTTCAACGAACCAGACAAGACCATAGAAAATACGAAGCGGAACACTCCACAAGACGTTACCGTAACGAGACGTGTGACCACGAGCGACTGTCCGGTCATCTTTGATGTGGAAGATTTCATGCATCAAGTATTGGAACATGTAGTAACCAGAACGAATATCAAAGAAGTATTTCAAGTTAACGATGTGCTTCATAATGATCGCTAAGAAACCGCTCAGGTGAATCTTATTGAATAAGTTCGCCACGCCCCATTTGGCACCGATCGAAACCATAAATCCTTGGTAGTTTCCTTTGAATTTATGTTTTTCGCCGCCTTTGATGGCTGAAACGATGTTCGTTGCTGCAGTGTGACCTGTTTGTTCAGCTGCTTGCACGATTTGTGGTGTTGGTGTATTCGGGAATTCTTCGAAGTAAACCAAGTCACCAATAATATAGATGTTTTTGTCTTCGTAGCCTTTTGCTTCCATGTACTCATTGGCAACTAGACGGAAACCACGGGCTGTTTCTAAACCGAAATCAGCAGCATCGCTAGTTCCTTTGACACCGGCAGTCCAGATCAATGTGTGGGTTGGGATCGTTGAACCATCTTTTAGTTTGATGTGGTCAGGTGCCACTTCAACGATTGGTGCATTCAAGACAAGATCAACATTGTTTTTCTTCAAGTAGCGTTCTGCTTTGGCTGCATCGTTACGATCAAGCATGTTCAAGATCGTTGGCATTGCTTCAACGACTTTCAAGCTGATTTCACTAGGGTCCAATTTATAATCGGAAGCTAAACGATCTTTCCAATCGATCAGTTCACCGATCATTTCGATCCCGGTAAATCCAGAACCACAAACGACAAAGGTCAACATTGCTTTGCGTAATGCTGCATCTGGTTCGATCGCTGCTTTTGCGACAGTTTTTTCAATGTGTTCGCGAATACGGACAGCATCGTCAAATGACCATAAAGTAAAGCCGTTTTCTTTAACACCAGGTGTACCAAAGTCGTTCGGTTCGCCACCCATCCCTAAAATCAAGTAGTCAAATGAATAGCTACCTAATTTTGTTTGGACGGTTTTATTTTCTTTATCGATCCCAGTTACTGTATCGGTTACTAAACGAACATTTTTCTTGCGTGAGAACAAGCGCTGCAAGTCATATTGAATTGCGGTAGGTTCTACACGTCCTCCAGCGACTTCATGCAGTTCAGTCATCATCGTATGATAAGAGTGACGGTCGATCAATGTTATCTCAACATCATTGTCTTTTTTCAATTTCTTTGCCATGTACTTCGTAGCAGAAACGCCTGCATAACCGGCACCGACAACGACAATGTTTTTCTTTGCCATTGCAAATCTCTCCTTAATAAAAATAATCTATGATAATAATTACACAATCGTTCCTATTATATAGACAAATGGTTCATTTGTCTAACGATTCTGATGAAAAAAACGCATATTTCCTGAAATTCGTGAAAACTTGCGAAAATCAAAAAATAAGTCCTTTTTCCGTAAAAAAGCGGAAAGGAAGCGGTTGACATATCGTAAATTTACTTTACAATGTTAGGTGTATCACAAACTTTTTTGTGGGGAAAATAAACAAGTAAAAGGTGGATAATTATGAAAGCAAAGAAATTGATTGTAGGTATGGCGGTATTTTCATTCTCAGCAATGTTGTTAGGGGGTTGCGGAGCAGATGACAATAACACAGCTTCTTCGTCAACTAGTGAAAGTACATCACAAACTTCTGCAAGCGATTCAGCATCAACAGAAAGCACGGAAGCAACCATTGTTGCGGGCGAGCCAATGCAAGATGGGACGTATCGTTTAGAAGAAAAGAACTATAAAAACGACTACCGTGTCACATTTGAGATCACAGTCAAAGACGGCAAAATCGTTGAATCAAAATATGACAACGTGAATGCTGATGGCGAATCAAAAACAGAAAACACTGAATACAATGAAACGATGAAAGAAAAAGCAGGCATCAGTCCAGAAGAATTTATTCCTAAATTCAATGAAGAATTAGTTGCCGCACAAAGCCCTTCTTCAATCGAAGTAGTTTCTGGCGCGACTCATTCCTTTGATTCCTTCCAAAACTATGCACAACAATTGATCCAAGCGGCGCAAGCAGGCAACACGGATACCATTGAAATCGACAACGGTGCAGACTTGCAAGACGGAACCTATACATTAGAAGAAAAGAACTACTCAAACGGTTACCGCGTGGTCTTCTCAATGACTGTGGCTGACGGCAAAATCTCTGAATCAAACTACGACTACCTAAACGAAGCCGGCGAGTCGAAAAAAGATGATACAGAATACAATGAAAACATGGAAGCAAAATCTGGTACTGGTCCAGAAGAATTCATTCCAAACTTCAATGAAGCTTTTGTTTCTGCAGTCAATGCTGAAGATGGTTCTGTGGCAGACATGGACGTCGTTTCTGGTGCAACCCACAGCTTCCACAGCTTTGTTATCTATGCACAACAATTGTTGAATGCAGCTGAAAAAGGTGACCAAACAACCATTGAAGTCGATAACTTCGTTACTGAATAATCACAACTTCTTTCCATTAAGAGGACAGCATTCGCTTTGAGTGCTGTCTTTTTTTCGTGGGCAGCCATGAGAGGGGAAAAGTTCGTGCAAAAAAAAGCAATCTGGTGAGTACTTTTTTTAAAAAGAAATGGGTTCTTTAATGATGGAAAGCATCGATTAAGGATTCCTAAAATACCTTGAGAAATCACGGAATGCCCCTTTTCATTCTGCCAAAAAAAGGCTATTATATGAAGGTTGAAGACAATAGAAAAGAGGAAAATCATGAAAAAGAAAGTAACGTTTTTTCTGATGTTTGTTTTTTTAGGCACAATGTTGGCAGCTTGTGGCAGTAATCAGGAAGCAACGACGCTGCGGGAAGAACCATATTTTCAAGAAGAATTTTTATTAGGCACTTATACTCGAATCCGCATTTATGATGAAGGCAAAGAGGACGCTATGAAGCCAGCCTTTGACCGCATCAGAGAATTAGGCGATAAAATCACCATCAACCAAGCAGGATCAGAGATCGATGAAATCAATGCGCAAGCTGGCATCAAACCAGTGAAGGTTTCGGATGATATTTATTATTTGCTAAAAGAAGCTTACGATTACAGTGTGAGATCAGATGGCGGCTTTAACATGGCCATCGGTGCCATCACCCAATTATGGCGAATCGGCTTTGATGATGCCCGCAAGCCAGAGCAATCTGAGATCGATGAAGCATTGAAACATATCAATTATGAACAAGTCGAGTTTAACGATGAAGATCAAACCGTTTATTTAAAAGACAAGGACATGATCCTTGACCTTGGGGCGATCGCTAAAGGCTATATCACGGACGAAGTCGTCAAAGTGTTGAAGGACAATGGCGTGACTTCCGCGATCGTCGATTTGGGCGGGAATGTCTATGTATTAGGTCATAGTAACCGCGGCACAGATGAGCCATGGAATGTCGGAATCCAAGACCCGAACAAATCTCGCGGCTCGATTATCGGTAGTATCAAAGAAACCAATAAAACAGTGGTTACTTCAGGGATCTACGAACGCTACTTAGAAGTAGACGGCAAAACGTATCACCATATTTTTGATTCTGAGACTGGCTATCCTTACGATAGCGATGTAGCAAGTGTGACTGTGATCACCGACAAATCCATCGATGGTGACGGGTTGACTACGGTGGCGTTTGATAAAGGGGTCAAAGAAGGCTTGGCTTATATCGAACAGCATACCGAAAAGGGGACCGATGCGATCTTTATCACAAAAGAAGATAAAGTGTACGTTACAGACGGCATCAAAGATACCTTTGAGCTTTCAGAGGAATCAGGCTACACGATGGGTGATCGTGCTGATTTAGAATAGGAGGAGTGAAAGATGTCTCTTTCAGTGTTTTTAGAAGTAGTGGAGATCCGTACCAAAGTGGCCAGTGTCTTCCCCTTCATTATGGGTGTGTTGTTCTCGTTGGTGTATTTTCATGAATTTCATCCTTTGAATACCGCAATCTTTTTTCTGGGGATGCTGCTGTTTGATTTGACGACGACGTCCATCAACAATTATATGGATTTCAAAAAAGCCAAATCAGAAACCTACAAATACCAGCACAATGTGATCGGGCGAGAAAACATCTCAGAAGCTACTGTTCGCAATCTGATTTTTGCGATGTTGGCAGGAACCTTGTTAATTGGTCTTTACTTGTCGTTTGTCACTGGCTGGTTGCTGCTAGTGATGGGGTTGGTCGTTTGCTTTATCGGAGTCTTTTATACCTTTGGCCCCATTCCGTTATCGCGGATGCCTTTAGGGGAGGTGTTCAGCGGCGTAACGATGGGATTAGGGATTTTTGCCATCACGATCTATATCAATACTATTGATCAAAAAGTGTTTTATCTGGCACTGGATTTTGCGAACGGGACCTTTGGCTTAGTGGGGAACCTCTGGGCTGTGTGTGCCATCGTGTTGGCATCTTTGCCATTGATTTTCACGATTGCTGACATCATGTTAGCCAATAACTTGCGGGATCTGGAAGCCGATATCGAAAATCACCGCTACACACTGGTGTACTACATCGGTCGTGAAGCAGGTATCCGTCTGTTTCAAGGAATGATGCTAGCTTCCTACGCCGCTATTTTATTGGGCTTCTTGTTTGGTCTCTTCCAATGGCCGATTTTGCTCGTGTTTCTGACACTACCGAAAATCCACCAAAATTTGAAAGAGCATCAAGCCAGCCTGCCCCACCCACGTAGTTTCGGCTATTCGATTAAGAACATGATTTTATTCAACAGCAGCTATGCCTTAGGCTTGCTTTTCTGTCTGTTGTGGCAATTGCTTTAAAAAAAAGATCGACCCGCTCTTGAAAGAGCAGGTCGATCTTTTTATGTGGGGAATGAAATAGCGCATAAAAACTGTAGAAAAGACATGATAAAAGAACGAGCATGATACTTATTATGAAAAGATGAGGCTCACTTTTTCCGCGAAATTGATCGTAGCAGTAAAGTTTGTTTGGGAGCTGCCTAGGTTGCTTTTTATTTAACCCCTCGGAATAAGCAGGTCTGTTTATGGAGTGTTTGTGTTTACGCTTGCTGTGACTGGTTATCTACGAAAGCAGCATCAATACCGTTCCAAACTGATTTCTCCAGAAGAAAGTACCTTGCGCTCCGTCGCTGTTTCCACCACTAATTCACCGGTGTTGGTAATGTCTTTGGCGATCCCTTCATAGGTCACACCTTGTTGCGTAAATTGAACGGTGCGGCCCAAAACGAAGGATTTCTGCCGATAGCGGGCCATATAATTCATGTCAGGCAGTTGCGCTAACAATTGGAAGAACCGACGCCAAATTTCTTGGATCAACGCGGCCCGAGAAAAGGTTGGATACTCTTCACCAGGAAAGAGTGAGGTCGCTTTTTCCCGAATCTCTGCTGGAAACTGCTGTTGCGGAATTGAAAAACTGATGCCGATACCGATCACAACCGAAGTAATACGGCCTGTCTCAAAGTCACTGGTTGCTTCAGACAAAATACCGCAGATTTTTTTTCCATCTAAGTACAGATCGTTGACCCACTTAATGGCCGTTTCCTTCATTAGAAGGGCATCGATGGCTTCGGCAACTGCTACCGCCGCCAGAACGGTATATTGCGGCAATTCTTGAAACGCTTGGTTTGGTTTTAAAAGCAAGCTCATATAGATCCCTTGTTTTTTCGGTGAGAAAAACGGTCGTTCGAAGCGGCCATGACCGCCTGTTTGCGTTTCGGTCAAAAAAAGGGCGGGGGTTGCCAGTCCACTATCCAAAGCGGCGATCTTGGCTTCTTTCATGGTGGATTCAACAGCTTCCTTGATTTGAATCGTGGGGATCATCGGCAAGGCGGCTGCAAGTGCTGCTTGATCGTAGCGATCATCCGAGACAAAGCGATAGCCGTTGGCCAAGTGCTCGAAATGATAGCCTTCTTTCTCAAGTTCTTTAATGGCTTTCCAGACTGCGGTGCGGGAGATCGACAAAGCTTGGGCCAGTTTCTCTCCAGATAGCACAGTATCTTCTTTTTGTAATAAGGTCAGTATTTTTTCTTTTGTCGTCATAAGGATATCCTTCCTAATGTTTCACGTGTAACGTTTTCGTTAGCATAGCAAGAAATCGGCAAAAAGCAAAGTAGTTTCTTACGAAAAACCGTCCACACCAGCCTTGTTTTTTTCTTTAGAAAATCTTAGGAAATGGGTGCGCCAGAAAAGCATTGGAACTTCCAATGAAAGCTTGACAGAGAAGTGCTTCATCTGTATAATAAGGAGTTGCAAAAACTATCTGAACGAAAAAAGCAGAAACGAAATATTGTCCGTTTCGGCTTAGGAATAAGGAAACAAAAGTAGAAAATGCCCAATGCATCCGTTCTATTTTTGGTTTTTTTTTGCCTAAAAGCCGCAAAAAATGCTTTCTGTAACCTATATTTAATATTTGTTACAGTTTTGTAAATAATCGGATAGCCTTTTTGAAAGACTTTATGAAGAGGTGAAGAGCTTGGCTGGACACGTAGTAAAATACGGAAAGCATCGCGAACGTAGAAGTTTCGCACGGATCAGTGAAGTATTAGAATTACCGAATTTGATTGAAATTCAAACCGACTCTTACCAATGGTTCCTAGATGAGGGCCTAAGAGAAATGTTTGAAGATATTTTGCCAATCGAAGGATTCAACGGTAACTTGTCCCTAGAATTTGTGGATTATGAATTGAAAGAACCAAAGTATACAGTAGAAGAAGCACGTGCCCATGATGCAAACTATTCGGCACCATTACATGTTACTTTGCGTTTGACGAACCGTGAAACTGGGGAAATCAAATCCCAAGAAGTATTCTTTGGTGATTTCCCATTAATGACTGAACAAGGAACCTTTATCATCAACGGGGCAGAACGGGTTATCGTTTCTCAGTTGGTCCGCTCTCCAGGTGTATATTTCCATGGAAAAGTCGATAAAAACGGCAAAGAAGGCTTTGGTTCAACTGTTATCCCTAACCGCGGTGCGTGGTTAGAAATGGAAACTGATGCCAAAGATATCTCTTACGTACGGATTGACCGTACCCGTAAAATTCCTTTGACGGTCTTAGTCCGTGCCCTAGGGTTTGGTTCTGATGACACGATCTTTGAAATTTTCGGCGACAGTGAATCATTGCGCAACACGATCGAAAAAGACTTGCATAAAAACGCAAGCGATTCTCGTACCGAAGAAGGATTGAAAGATGTTTACGAACGTCTTCGTCCAGGCGAGCCAAAAACAGCAGACAGCTCACGCAGCTTGCTGAACGCACGTTTCTTCGATCCAAAACGTTACGACTTAGCAAATGTTGGTCGTTACAAAGTAAACAAAAAATTAGACTTGAAAACACGTCTATTGAACTTGACCTTAGCAGAAACCTTGGTTGACCCTGAAACAGGCGAGATCATTGTTGAAAAAGGCACTGTTTTGACTCACCAAGTCATGGAAACACTAGGCGCATTTATCGATAATGGCCTAAACAGTGTAACGTACTATCCATCAGAAGATGGGGTCGTTACCGAACCAATGACCGTCCAAGTCATCAAAGTCTTTTCACCAAAAGATCCAGAACAAGAAGTCAACGTGATCGGTAATGGCTATCCAGATACTGCCACACGTACCGTTCGTCCAGCAGACATCATTGCTTCAATGAGCTACTTCTTCAACTTGATGGAAGGCATCGGCAATGTCGATGACATCGACCACTTAGGAAACCGTCGGATTCGTTCTGTTGGTGAATTATTGCAAAACCAATTCCGGATCGGGCTTGCTCGGATGGAACGTGTCGTTCGTGAACGGATGTCGATCCAAGACACCGAAACCTTGACACCACAACAATTGATCAATATTCGTCCGGTTGTCGCAAGTATCAAAGAATTCTTTGGTTCTTCTCAGTTGTCACAGTTCATGGACCAAACAAACCCACTGGGTGAGTTGACCCATAAACGTCGTCTATCTGCCTTAGGACCTGGTGGTTTGACCCGTGATCGTGCCGGCTATGAAGTCCGAGACGTTCACTATTCCCACTATGGCCGTATGTGTCCGATCGAAACGCCTGAGGGACCAAACATCGGGTTGATCAACAGCTTGGCCTCTTATGCCAAAGTCAACAAGTATGGCTTCATTGAAACCCCATACCGTCGAGTTGACCGTGAAACAGGCCGTGTTACAGACAAGATCGATTACTTGACTGCCGATACCGAAGACCACTACGTTGTGGCCCAAGCAAACAGCTTGTTAAATGAAGACGGCTCTTTCGTAAACGACGTTGTTATGGCGCGTGCTACTTCTGAAAACTTGGAAGTATCGATCGATAAAGTCGACTACATGGACGTATCACCAAAACAAGTAGTCGCAGTCGCAACCGCATGTATTCCTTTCTTGGAAAACGATGACTCCAACCGTGCCTTGATGGGTGCCAACATGCAGCGGCAAGCTGTACCATTGATCAATCCGAAAGCACCTTGGGTTGGTACTGGTATGGAATACAAATCAGCACATGACTCAGGAGCTGCTTTGTTATGTAAACATGATGGGATCGTAGAATACGTGGATGCAGCCGAAGTGCGCGTTCGTCGTGACAATGGCGCATTAGACGTTTATTCTGTTACCAAATTCCGTCGTTCAAACTCAGGAACCAGCTACAACCAACGTCCATTAGTGGCACTTGGTGAAAAAGTGGAAAAAGGCGACATCTTAGCAGATGGCCCATCTATGGAACAAGGTGAAATGGCATTAGGACAAAACGTCTTAGTCGCATTCATGACTTGGGAAGGGTACAACTATGAAGATGCCATCATCATGAGCCGTCGTTTGGTGAAAGATGATGTTTACACTTCTGTCCATATTGAAGAATATGAATCAGAAGCCCGCGACACAAAATTAGGACCTGAAGAAATCACTCGCGAAATCCCGAACGTAGGGGAAGACGCATTGAAAGATTTAGACGAAATGGGCATTATCCGCATTGGTGCGGAAGTCAAAGATGGCGATCTGCTTGTTGGGAAAGTCACGCCAAAAGGGGTAACGGAACTTTCAGCAGAAGAGCGTTTGTTGCACGCAATCTTTGGTGAAAAAGCCCGCGAAGTGCGTGACACTTCTCTACGCGTGCCTCACGGCGGCGGCGGAATCGTCCACGATGTCAAAATCTTTACCCGCGAAGCTGGCGATGAATTGTCACCAGGTGTGAACATGCTGGTTCGCGTTTATATCGTTCAAAAACGGAAAATCCATGAAGGGGATAAAATGGCCGGACGTCACGGAAACAAAGGGGTCGTTTCTCGCATTATGCCAGAAGAAGACATGCCTTTCTTACCAGATGGCACACCAGTCGATATCATGCTGAACCCATTAGGGGTACCTTCTCGGATGAACATTGGACAAGTATTAGAGTTACATTTAGGAATGGCTGCGCGTCAATTAGGCATTCACGTGGCAACACCAGTCTTTGATGGAGCCAGCGATGAAGATGTTTGGGCAACGGTTGCTGAAGCAGGAATGGCCAGCGATGCCAAAACAGTGCTTTACGACGGACGTACCGGCGAACCATTTGATGGCCGCATCTCCGTTGGTGTCATGTACATGATCAAATTGGCCCACATGGTCGATGATAAATTGCATGCCCGTTCCATTGGACCTTACTCATTGGTTACGCAACAACCATTGGGAGGAAAAGCCCAATTTGGTGGACAACGTTTCGGAGAGATGGAAGTTTGGGCACTGGAAGCATACGGTGCTGCTTACACCTTGCAAGAAATCTTGACCTACAAATCAGATGACGTGGTTGGTCGTGTGAAAACATACGAAGCGATCGTCAAAGGGGAACCAATTCCAAAACCAGGTGTACCAGAATCATTCCGCGTATTAGTAAAAGAATTGCAATCACTGGGTCTAGACATGCGTGTCCTAGATATCGATGATGCAGAGATCGAACTGCGTGATATGGATGATGACGATGATGATTTGATCACCGTTGATGCCTTAACAAAATTTGCGGAGCAACAAACAGCCCGTGAATTAGAACAAAAAGCACAAACAGAAGCTAAAAATGCCGCCGACGCGTTGAACCAACAAATCGAGACAGCAGAAGATCGCTTGCAATAATAGACGGCCCTCGCTATTTCCGCCACTAGCGGAAATAGCCCCCGTTCTATCGGATATGTCCATGAAATGAAATGGAGGGAACCTTTTTTGATCGATGTAAATAAATTCGAAAGTATGCAAATCGGTTTGGCTTCTCCTGAAAAAATCAGAAGCTGGTCTTATGGTGAAGTAAAAAAACCAGAAACCATTAACTACCGTACGTTAAAACCTGAACGCGAAGGGTTGTTTGACGAGCGTATTTTCGGTCCAACCAAAGACTGGGAATGTGCTTGCGGCAAATACAAACGGATCCGCTATAAAGGCATCGTTTGTGACCGTTGCGGCGTGGAAGTAACACGTTCAAAAGTGCGTCGTGAACGCATGGGACACATTGAACTAGCAGCACCAGTATCACACATTTGGTACTTCAAAGGCATTCCTTCACGGATGGGTCTTGTCTTAGACATGAGCCCACGTGCATTAGAAGAAATCATCTACTTTGCTTCATACGTAGTGATTGAACCAGGAAACACCAGCCTTGAGAAAAAACAACTATTGACTGAACGGGAATACCGTGAAAAGCGTGACCAATACGGTCAAGAATTTTCAGCAGCAATGGGTGCCGAAGCCATCAAACAATTATTAGATGGCGTTGATCTTGAAGGCGAAGTTGCTGAATTAAAAGAAGAATTGAAAAACGCGACTGGTCAAAAACGGACCCGTGCGATCCGCCGTTTGGATATCTTAGAAGCATTCCGTGCTTCAGGAAACAAACCAAGCTGGATGGTCATGGACGTTATCCCAGTTATCCCGCCTGATTTGCGTCCAATGGTGCAATTAGAAGGTGGACGTTTTGCCACAAGTGACTTGAACGACTTGTATCGTCGTGTAATCAACCGTAACAACCGTTTGAAACGCTTGTTAGATTTGAATGCACCAAACATCATCGTTCAAAATGAAAAACGGATGCTACAAGAAGCAGTCGATGCCTTGATCGATAACGGTCGTCGCGGCCGTCCAGTTGCAGGGCCAGGGAACCGCCCATTGAAATCTCTTTCTCACATGTTGAAAGGGAAACAAGGTCGTTTCCGTCAAAACTTGCTAGGAAAACGGGTCGACTACTCAGGTCGTTCAGTTATCGTCGTTGGTCCATTCCTTAAAATGTACCAATGTGGTCTGCCAAAAGAAATGGCGATCGAATTGTTCAAACCATTCGTGATGCGGGAACTTGTTTCTCGTGAAATCGCGTCAAACATCAAAAATGCCAAACGCAAAATCGAACGTCAAGAAGACGAAGTTTGGGATGTCTTAGAAGATGTCATCAGAGAACATCCAGTGCTATTGAACCGGGCACCTACGCTTCACAGATTAGGTATCCAAGCATTTGAACCCGTCTTAGTTGAAGGCCGTGCCATTCGTTTGCACCCACTTGTTTGTGAAGCCTACAATGCCGATTTCGATGGAGACCAAATGGCCGTTCACGTACCATTGAACGAAGAAGCGCAAGCAGAAGCACGTATGCTGATGTTAGCAGCCCAAAACATTTTGAATCCAAAAGACGGAAAACCAGTTGTAACACCATCTCAGGATATGGTCCTAGGGAACTACTACTTGACGATGGAAGAAGAAGGCCGTGAAGGGGAAGGCATGATCTTCCGTGACATGGACGAAGCAGTTACGGCATGGCGCAATGGCTACGTGCATTTACACACACGGATCGCCATCAATCCAAACACTTTAGGGGACAAACCATTCACGTCTGAACAAAAACAACGCTTGATGGTAACAACGGTGGGTAAAGTGATCTTTAACTCGATCATGCCACCAGAATTCCCATTCTTGAACGAACCGACAGACTACAACTTGACGGTTCAAACACCAGACAAGTACTTTATTGAAGCTGGTACAGATGTGCCTGCCTTCATCAAAGAACAAGAGCTTGTGGGCCCATTCAAGAAGAAAAACTTAGGAAACATCATTTCAGAAGTCTTCAAACGTTTCCGCATCACTGAAACGTCACGCATGCTTGACCGCATGAAAGACTTAGGATACAGCCACTCAACAATGGCGGGTATCACCGTTGGTATCGCTGATATCATGAACTTGCACGAAAAACATGAAATCATCGACAATGCCCACAAACAAGTTGAAACGATCACGAAACAATTCCGTCGTGGATTGATTACCGATGACGAGCGTTATGAACGAGTTATTGGTGTTTGGAATGCAGCCAAAGATGAAATTCAGTTAAAACTGATGGAATCATTGGAAGCGAAAAACCCAATCTTCATGATGTCTGATTCCGGTGCCCGTGGTAACATCTCCAACTTTACTCAGCTTGCTGGGATGCGTGGATTGATGGCCGCGCCTAACGGACGAATCATGGAGTTGCCGATCATCTCAAACTTCCGTGAAGGTCTATCTGTCTTGGAAATGTTTATCTCGACCCATGGTGCCCGTAAAGGGATGACCGATACCGCCTTGAAAACAGCCGATTCCGGTTACTTGACACGTCGTCTCGTTGACGTTGCCCAAGATGTCATCATCCGTGAAGACGATTGTGGTACTGACCGTGGTTTAGACATTCAAGCAATTCGCGAAGGAAACGAAATCATCGAATCCTTAGAAGAACGTTTGATTGGACGTTACACACGTAAATCAGTGATCCATCCTGAAACTGGCGAAGTCCTTCTAGGGGTCAATGAATTGATCACTGAAGATTTAGCTAAAGCCATCGTGGACGCTGGTATCGAAACAGTATCTATTCGCTCTGTCTTTACATGTAACACCAAACATGGTGTATGTAAACATTGTTATGGTCGCAACTTAGCCACTGGTTCTGAAGTTGAAGTTGGGGAAGCAGTCGGTACCATCGCTGCCCAATCAATCGGTGAACCTGGTACTCAGTTGACCATGCGTACCTTCCATACCGGCGGGGTTGCCGGAGACGATATCACGCAAGGTCTCCCTCGTGTCCAAGAAATCTTTGAAGCCCGTAATCCGAAAGGACAAGCGGTCATTACCGAAGTTACCGGAGAAGTCATCGATATCTCAGAAGACCCTTCAACTCGGACCAAAGAAGTGACCATCAAAGGGGAAACCGATACGCGTACGTATACCGTTCCTTATACTGCCCGGATGAAAGTAGCAGAAGGCGACTTTATCCATCGTGGTGCGCCATTGACGGAAGGTTCGATCGATCCAAAACAACTGTTACAAGTTCGCGATGTCTTGTCTGTTGAAAACTACCTATTACGGGAAGTTCAACGCGTTTACCGGATGCAAGGGGTAGAAATCGGCGACAAACATATCGAAGTAATGGTTCGTCAAATGCTGCGTAAAGTCCGCGTCATGGATCCAGGTGATTCAGGCATCTTGCCAGGAACATTGTTGGATATCGCCGACTTTAAAGACCGCAACTACGACACATTGGTAGCCGGCGGCGTTCCTGCAACTAGCCGTCCAGTCCTACTAGGGATCACGAAAGCATCTTTGGAAACCAACAGCTTCTTGTCTGCTGCGTCCTTCCAAGAAACCACTCGTGTGTTGACCGATGCAGCGATCCGCGGCAAGAAAGATCCACTTCTTGGATTGAAAGAAAATGTTATCATCGGTAAGATCATCCCAGCTGGTACTGGTATGCCTCGTTACCGTGAAATGGAACCAAAAGAAGTAACAGTTGCCAGCGAAAATGTCTACAGCATCTCAGACATCGAAGCACAAATGGCTGCTGAAGACGCATTGAATAGCCAAAACTAATCAATGCCCAGCACCTGATTGACTCAGTGTGACGGAAAAGCTTGTCATTCTTCGGAATGGCAAGCTTTTTTTGTTTAGCAAAAGGAAATATCACGAAAATGAATGCGCCCTTCTTTCATCCTAGAAAAGGGGCATTTGGGACGATTGATGAAAGCGTTATTTTTAAAATGTCCAAATCAGTGGACATCGATTAAGAATTACTAGAGACAAAGAAGGCTATAGTAAAGATACGGAGGGAGACAGTATGAAGCTGAGCAAGAGAGAAACACGTTTGATTGAGCAGTTTATGACACAAGGAATGAATTTGACCGCTAATGAACTAGCCACAGCTGCTAAGGTTTCAACAAAAACCATTTATCGGACGATCAAACGGATCAATGAGGCTGCTGGTTCAGAAATCATTCGGTCTGAAATCGGCAAAGGATTTTGTTTGGATTATGAAGCGTATCTCAAAGGCACGATTGAAAATCAAGAAACGGATCAAAATGATGAGCCGCTTGAGCGGCGTCATGCGATTGCACTGCATTTATTGTTTAAATCACCAAAGCGATTAATGATCAAAGAGCTGTTCGCCCCTTACTATTTGAGTGAAGCAGTGATAATTAGTGATATCAATCGTCTTTCGGAATATTTTCAGTACTTTGAACTCCAGTTGATCCGATCCGATAAGAGAATTGCAGTGATTGGTACCGAAAAAAATATCCGTCGCTGTGTCAATGATCTCTTTACGAAGACCCATGTGTGGAATGAAGAAATGGTTACGCAAAAATATCCCATCAATGCCTTTGATATCAACTTTATTACCTCAATTCTTGAATTTATTGAGCGAAAACTCGCGAACAGTATTGCGTATCCTTACAATATGAATATTTTCTCGCATCTGTATATTCTGATTTTACGAATGAGAGAAGGAGAAATTGACCGCGAAGAATTTATTGAGGGCTTAGATGAGGAAGAACAGCATTTGATTGACCAGCACCAAGAGTTTTATCAAATTGCCCAACAAGTGATTGAAAAAATCAATGCCTATCTCGTGACGGAGCTGCCAGAAAGTGAGGTATTTTATCTCTACCAGTATTTAGTGTCTTCCAGAGTGGAAAACAAACCCTTGGCAATGACCAATCTGACAAAAGAAGCCAGCGAAATCACGGAGTTTTTTACTAAGCAGATGGAAAAAGCACTGGGTATTCAATTGAACCAGCAAACAGACAAGACCGATCTACTTTGCCATATTCAGCCGATGCTCTATCGGCTAAAGAATAAAATTATCGTGAAAAATGGCCTGTTAAGTGACATCCAACTGGAGTACCCAAGGATTTTTGAGCAAGTGGCACAAGTCAGCAAGGAAGTGGAGCAAACCTATGGAACGAATCCCATATCGGAAGACGAGATTGGTTTCTTGGTGCTGTATTTTGTGAAATTTAAAGTCATTCGTCGGCGCAGACAGCGAGTCTTAATTATGTGCAGCAGCGGCGTAGGGACTTCTGAACTGCTGAAAGTCAAAGTCCAACGGGCATTTCCAGAGTTGGATATCGTGGATGTGCTTTCCGCTCGTATGTACCGAAAGCATGCGCAAGACTATCAGGATATCGATCTGATCTTAACCACCATTAATTTGCCAGTAGAAACGAAGGTGCCGACGATTTTAGTCAATTCGGTTTTTACCAAACAGGATGAAAAGCGAGTCAAACAACTATTAGGAGAGATGTAAAGATGAAAAATGAAAGCCAAACGATCCAAGCGTTCAGCATCGCAGATGTAATCAATCCCAATCTTATCAAGATGGAAATGGAAGCGAATTCAAAAGAAGAAGCGATCACTGAACTGTCTGAACTTTTATATGAAAACCAGATAATTACCGATTTAGCAGGGTTCACCCAAGATGTCTTTGCCCGAGAAGCAGAAGGAATGACCGGTATCGGACATGGCTTAGCAATCCCACATGGAAAGTCAGACTGTGTGAAAAAAACCTCTTTAGTGATCGGAAAAACCAAGCGTCCGCTTGAATGGGAGTCAATCGATGAAGCGCCCGTTCAAGTAATTATCTTGTTTGCAGTCAAAAATACCGATGCCAATACGATGCATATCAAGCTGCTGCAAAAGGTAGCGATGCTACTAGCGGATGAATCGTTTATTGATCGTCTCGTTGCGTCAGGGACCAAGGATCAAATGATGGCCTTGCTTGCAAAAGATCCAATGGCAGAAAACTAAGAAAGGGGGAGAAGAGATGAAAATCGTTGGTGTAGCTGCTTGTACTTCAGGAATCGCTCATACGTATATCGCTAAGCAAAAAATCGAAACAGCTGCGAAAGAACTTGGTCATGAAGTCCATATCGAAACCCAAGGAACCATCGGGACGGAAAGTGAATTGACGGAAGCCGCTATTCAAGCAGCCGATGTTGTCATTATTGCGGCAGATATCAAAATCGGCGGCAGAGACCGCTTTGAAGGCAAGCGAATAGTAGAAATTCCAACTAGTATGGTGATCAAAGCGCCTAAGCGTTTGCTTGAAACAATTGAAGAAAAATTAAATCAGGGATGAATCAATAAATGTTCTGACAATTCAAATTTAAAGGGGGATGAAACAAATGATGAAACAGCTGCAGTTGAAAAAACATGCCTTAACCGCCATCTCGTATATGCTGCCGGTCGTTGTAACAGCCGGACTTTTGATCGCTATCGGCAATCTTGCCAACGGCACGGTCATTGAAAATTACGATGCTGCCTATACGATCCCGGATGCACTGGTTTCGTTGGGCGTTTTAGGGATGGGGCTACTGGCGCCAGTGATCGCTGCCGCGATCGCCTATTCCATTGCTGATCGTCCAGGAATCGCTCCGGGTCTTTTTATGGGACTGATTGCCAATGCGATTGGCGCAGGCTTTTTAGGGGGAATGTTAGGAGGCTATCTCGCAGGTTATCTGGTCTTATTCTTAGTAAAAAACCTTAAAGTACCACGTTGGGCACAAGGTCTGATGCCAATGATGATCGTACCGGTCTTGTCGACACTGATCGTCGGTGCTTTGATGTTCTTCGTCATCGGTGTACCGATCGTGTGGGCTACGGAGGCGTTGACTACCTTCTTAACGAATCTGCAAGGCTCGGGAAATTTCTTATGTGGCGCGATTGTCGGTGGCATGGCTGCCTTTGATTTTGGCGGACCCGTCAACAAAGTCGCCTCGCTATTTGCTGATGGTCTATTACTGGAAGGCATTCAAGAACCCGAAGCCGTTAAAATTTTAGCCTCAATGGTGCCTCCCTTTGGTGTTACGATCTCTTGGGGCCTCTCTCGTCTCTTACGCCGGCCCAAATATTCTACGGAAGAAGAAGACAACATCAAGATCGCTTTTCCAATGGGCCTTTGCATGATTACAGAAGGAGTGATCCCGATCGCTGCCGTCGATCCGTTTCGCGTCATTTTTTCTTGTACGGTCGGAGCAGCCGTCGGCGGTGGTCTAAGCATGGTTTGGGGCGTCGGTTCACCAGTGCCATCTGGTGGGGTCTTCATCATTCCTGCCATGACGGATCCACTGAAATTTACCATCGCACTCCTGATTGGTTCTGCCATCACCGGTGTTTTGCTGTTTGCATTGAAAAAGGCGCCCGTGGAAACGCCGATCATGGAAGAGGAAGAAGACATTGACTTTTCGTCGATTGAAATTTCCTAAAAAAAGGAGCGAAGAAAATGTATGTATCAATGAAAGAGATGCTGCAAAAAGCCAATCGAGAAAACTATGCGGTTATGGCCATCAATTGTTTCAACCTGGAAACCGCTAAAGCAGTGATCGATGCCGCTGCAGAATCACATGCACCCATCATCGTGGATTTGCTGCAAGACCATTTAAAGACCCATCTAGATCATCGTTACTTAACCCAGCCGATCATTCGAATGGCGGAAAATGCCAATGTGGAGGTTGCCATCAATCTGGATCATGGACAGGATATCGCCTTCGTCAAACAATGTCTCCATGAAGGGTTCTCAAGCGTCATGATGGATGCCTCTATGCATCCTTTAGAAAAAAACATCGCCATCACCAAAGAGATCGTGCAATTTGCGCAAGCCTATAATGCCAGTGTCGAAGCAGAAGTTGGGGACATGGGAGCAGTGGCTGGGGATCAGTTTACCAGCGATGGGATGTATACCGATCCAGAGGAAGCCATCCATTTTATTCGAGCAACCGGGGTCGACTGCCTCGCCCTTTCTTACGGCTCCAGTCATGGGGATTATCCAGCAGGGTATCGCCCGGCATTTCGCTTTGACATCGTTCAAACAATCAAAGAAGCCACTGACCTACCGCTGGTTTTGCATGGCGGCTCGGGAGCCGGCAGAGAAAATATCTTGCGTTCCGTGGCATTAGGGATCAATAAGATCAATGTAGGGGCTGATTTTATGAAAGCCCAGAGAAATGCCCTGCACCAACAGCTGAATGCTTGTCCGGAAAGCGATTATCCGACCCTGATCCACCAAACCATCGAAGCAGGAAAAACAGTCGTCAAAGAGTATATCGAATTATCTGGATCAAAAAACAAATCACTTTAAAAAAGAATGGAGCACACTTATATGTTGATCAATATGAAACAATTACTGACCGTTGCCAAAGAAAATCAATTTGCCGTGGGTGCCTTTAACGTCGCAGACAGTAACTTCTTACGCGTCGTTATCGAAGCAGCGGAAGAAAACGATGCACCAGCCATCATTGCGGTCCACCCAACAGAATTGGCCTTTACAAAGGATGAATTTTTCCACTATGCAGTTTCCAGAGCGAAAAACAGTTCTGTGCCAATCGTGATCCATATGGATCATGGTGACAGTCTGGCGAGTATTATGCGGGCGATCCATTGCGGGTTCAGCTCAGTGATGATTGATGGGTCATTGCTGCCTTTTGAAGAAAATATTGCTCTAACAAAACAGATTACCGAGATTTGCCATCCGATTGGGGTATCTGTCGAAGGCGAGCTAGGAACGATCGGCAATACCGGAACCTCCGTTGAAGGGGGCGTCTCCGAAGTGATTTATACTCGTCCTGAAGATGCACAAGAGTTCATTGAGAAGACAGGCATTGACACACTAGCAGTTGCGATTGGAACTGCTCACGGTATTTATCCGAAAGATATCAAACCGGAATTAAAAATGGATGTCTTGCAAGAAATCAAAGATCGTGTCGATATCCCATTGGTGTTGCATGGTGGATCGGCCAATCCCGATGAAGAAATCGCTCAGGCAGTGGCAATCGGTATCCAAAAAGTAAATATCTCCTCTGATTATAAATACGCCTTTTACAAAAAATGCCGTCAAATTTTAGCTGAAACAGAATTATGGGATCCAAATGCTATTTACCCAGAATGCATTGAGGCAGCTAAAGCAGTGGTTACGCAAAAAATGACCCTCTTCAATGCAATTGGGAAAGCAGCTTTGTATCGCCAGCAAAATATCCAGCCATGGCGTAGTGAACAAAACTAAACAGCAAACAAATAATGGAAACACCCTCGAAAATCGCTAAATTGCGGCTTTTCAAGGGTGTTTTTTTATTGTGCATTCTTTTCTTGCAGCATACGAATCCCCTTTTCCTGAACCTGCCGAGCGATAAACGCCAAGTCATTCGAAGTCAGATTGATATCTGCATAATGAAACAAGTTTTTTCTGCAGGAGGGGGTCAGATTGCCGATGATCAAATCATACGTCTCGTCCAGTTTGGTCAGAGAGAACGAGTCCAGAGGATTTAAAATCGTGATTGTTAGCTGATAAGGAATAAACTGTTGGATTTTCGTTTGGATAAATTCCGTATGGTAACTATTCGTATCATAAAACAAAGCTAAGCGAAAGCCAGCATTGGCATCGATGATTTCTTTAGCGAAATTTGGGAAAGATATATGGAAAATATAAATCAGGTAATTGATCGTACTTGGTCGAATGATCGGTAAATTTGAATGGGTCAAAAGGTGAACGATGTCTTGATTGACTGCCTGTTGGACCAAATCACAGTTGTTGACAAAACGAGCAAAGCGATCATCCAAGATGCAGTAAGGAACGTGCAAGTTGATCCCAAGAAAATAAGAAAAGACCACAGCGTCGAGTTTCTCTTCAAAGTTGGTTTCATGATAGTTGTACTTTTTAAATATACGTTTGGTCATTTGATAAAACTCTTGTTTGGTCTTACGAAAGACGTTGGGGTCCTGACCAATATGGGTCGTGACATAACCGACCATTTTCTCGACGTAGGCCCGACTGTAGCCGGTAAATTCGCTCAAATCGATTTTCTCTAAGAAATATTCGACGTGGTTTCCATTGGGGTTGGAGGCGTATAGGCGATCGCGCTTCGTGTTGATATAGATCACAAAAGCGATTTTTTTGATGTCGGAAAAATAAAGCTTTAAGGGTGTCGCTGCTGCCATGATACGAGCGATTTTCAAAAAATCCTGTTCTTGGTTGATGTTGGCATCCACAAATTCATACTGGTACTTTTCTAAGAAGAAAATCAGAAAAAACTGGCGAATGTTGTGTTCATTTCCTTTTAACTGGATGGGTTTGGTCGCGATGAAGAAATCATATGGTGCCAGAACCATGTTGATCCTCTTGATCAAACGAATGATCGACGATTTGCTTAAATTTAATTCTAGAGCCAACATATCATAACTAGTGAAACTTGATGAGAAGAGTAGTTCCAATAATTGAAATGCAGAAGAGCGTGTCAAAAACTGGCTGTATACGTCTAGCCGAGTAGCAAAGGGATGCAGGTGGAGGCGAACAGCTGAATAATCGTCAAATTGTAAGTCCAGAAACGAAAATTCATTGTCGATTTCCGCGATATAGGTTTTCGCTGCAGACATTGAAATGGAAAATTTTACTGCCAAATCGTGAAGACTCGTTCCCTGATCGTCTAATAAATACTCAATCAGCTGTAGTTTCTTTTGTGTCGTAGATGATAACAATTTCCGTAACATGATTGCCCCTGAGCCCCCTTTTAAGTAAATAGTATCACGTTTTTACATGTATTCAAAAAAATTGCGTGTTGTATTTTTTTTGAATACATCCCACCCAAAAATTTTGGGAAAATAGAAGTGTGGAATAGTAGTAATACGTTTGATACAAGTAGCAAAGACCAAAATTTTTGAATCATGGGGAGGAGGCAAAAAGCAGTTGTTTGTTGGGATATCTTGCTCACTGTTGAACAATGTTATTCGTCGAGCGCTTCCGAGATCAATTGAAAAAATTTAATAAAAAAAGGAATGAACAATTATGAAAAAACAATTTTCTATCTATATATGTTTGCTAGTCTTGCTTGGCTCCATTTTTTGTGAACCAACGATCATACTAGCAGAAGCAATCAACGCAACTGATAGTACCGAAAGAACGGCTGAAACGCTGGAAAGTACCGAACCTGAGACCGGAACGATCGATACGGAAAAAGCACCTACGGATTCATCGACAGCGGGAGCAGTTCAGTCAGAAATGAGTCAAGCAGAAGAAGAACAAGCAACCGTCCCTAGTGAAAGTCAAGCAACCCAAGCATCTTCGACACTGAATCAAAACAGCATTCAACCCCGAGCACCAGATACTGAGGCGGAAACGGAAGCTTCTACTACCGCTGAGAATCTTAGTGCCAACCTAAACGAACGGGGAGTACAACTTTTTGACAATGTCCGAATTACTGACTTAAACGATCAACCCTTCACTGCCGAAAATCCACCGATGTATAACGGCAACATCAAAATTCATTTTGACTGGTCGTTAGCAGATACGGAAGAAATTCGCGCTGGCGATTATTATACGTATCAATTACCGGAATATTTTGCTATTCATAACACCGTTAGCGGCGAATTGACCCGTTCTGGTGGGCAATCGATCGGAACCTTTACCTTAGCACTCGATGGCACGTTGACTGTTACTTTTAACGAAGCGGCACAAACACTTTCCAACCGCTCAGGGACTATCGATCTAATTACGGAATTAAGTGTGAGCACTGTCACCGAAGAAGTGACGATTCATACTGGGATCTACGATGAAGATGGTCATGAGATCATCATTACATTGCCTATTTATGAAGTCGACATCATTAAGACTGGTAACGTGACTTCCAGCGGTTCAGTGGTTTGGGAAATTATTTTTAACCAAACCAGTCGTGAATTGCATGATGTGGTGATCACCGATAAAATGCCTCAAGGTTTGTCTTATAGTACTTCGACAGGCTACTTGTACGATAAAGCCACCGAGGAGTGGGTTCGTACCGATGGCTTATATACTTTTAACAGCGTCAACAACACGTTTACCTTCAATCAAACGGTTAATCAACCGGTTCGAATCGTCATCAATAGTGCAGTCACCGATCCAACGGCTTCTTCTTTCAAAAACACGGCAACAATCAACGGCAGCGATTTTACAGAAAAAACTGCAGAAGCAACGGTTACTTACGATGAGCAATCGGAATACAAACGGTTCAAAGGCTATGATCAAGAAACGAAACGAGCATCATGGGAAATTTCCGTCACATTGGACAAAGACCAAGCCAGAGTTTTGGATCAGACCTATTCAGGAACGGATCCTGAAAAAGCCCTACATTTTTTTGTTCCAGAGACTTTGGTGATCACGGACAAAGATGGTAACTCGATCCCAGCAGAAGATTGGTCCTTTGATGGGACGTACCAGCTGGATAAAGAGGGGGAAATCGTCCGCTTTGGCATCACGTTTGCCAAAGCTGGTTACTACAAGATCCAATACGATACCCAGTTGTATGAATCTGTTCTAGCTGATACTCGTATTTACAACTACGCTTCGATCCGCGACAATCAAAATACCTCATTGACGGGCAGTGGGACAGTGACGCCAACCAAAACGATCGGTGTCGTGAAAACAGCTGGCACCAAAGACTATGAAACGAAGACTGTCGCATGGAAAATTGATGCCAATACCAATCAGCAAAAAGTCAGTGACCTAATCATCGAAGACCGCTATCAATTGATCTCTGGCGCAAACAGCAGCGCACTGGCCTTGTTGGCGGATACGCTGGTAGTGACGGCAAGCGGAGTGACCGAGCCTTTAGAGCTCAATACCGACTATACGCTAGAGCTAATCACAGAAACGAAAACGCTAGCCGATGGCTCAACGAAGGAACTTGAGACTGGTTTTCGGATCAAGCTGCAAGGGGCGTACCAAACGACCTCGACAACGATCACGGTTAATTTCAAAACTAGCTTCGATGTTTCACAGCAGATCGCATTAGGAAGTTCTAGCAGTCGTTTTAGTAATGCAGCGTTTGTCCATTATAAAGACGAAGCCGGCAATACGTTCACGGAAGCCTCTGAATCCAATACTTGGATGGATACCAACTGGTTAAAAAATGCCTTGAAATACGGCCTATTTATTGGTGAAGGGGAAGATGTCGCCAAAGCGATTACTGCCGTATTAGGTCGGAACTTAGGAACTATTTTTGATGAGCAGACCGCCTCTAGCGATCAAGTCTATTGGATGGGGCTATTCAATACGTACAAAGAAAAAATCAACAAAGATGCAATCATCACGGACCAGCTGCAAGAAGGCCAAACCTTGAAAGACTTGGCGCTTTACACGGTCACAGTAACTGGGTATACGACGCAAGTCAGAGCACTGAAAGAGCAATTGGTGCTAAACGAGGATTACAGTTACACTTATGACCCTGACACGAAAAAAGTTACGATCACCTTGCTGAAAGAAACGTCAGAAACACTGGCGGTCTTCTTGGCAACGGAAGCAGCGGAAGATGTATTTACCTACAAAAATACCATCACGTTGACAGACAACGATACAACGTTGACCGCGGATGGCCAAGCCGATAAGTCGGCGAAAACGGACTGGTTGATGAAAAACGGTAGTCAGAATGCCGAAAACAATCGGTTGATCGATTGGGAAGTCATGATCAATGCTGACAGCCGCAAAATCCACAATGCGGTAGTGACCGATACCATCAACTACAATCAACACACCTTTTTACGAGATGCCGACGATGCCGTGATCGTAGATGTGTATGAAGCGGTCTTAAACAATGGTACGTGGGAAAAAGGAGAAAAAGTCACCTTCACCAACGAAGACAATCCGAAAATCACCTCGGATGTGGTAGCAGGGACGCAATCGTTAGTGATCGCTTTTGAAGAAATGATTGATAAACCATACTTTATTGTTTATCAAACACAGCTTGATCCCGGGATTTTGAACAATGAACGGGTGGCCAACAGTGTCAATTTGACGGGTAGTGAGATCGAGATTCACACAGTGACCAAAGAAATCACCATCAAATCGACAGATGGCAGCGGAACGTCTTCTGGGACGAACGGCTCTTTAACGATCATGAAATACGATGCAGACGGCACCAAAGAACGAGGGATCGATAAAGAAGCGGTTTTCCAATTAAGCCGCAAAAATGCGCAAAATACCTATGAAGTCATCTTATCGAATCTGGTGGTGAAAAACAATCAGATCATGGAAAACGGCAACGCCATTGATCGGATCGACAATCTGCGTTACGGCGATTATATGATCCAAGAAATCACCGCACCGGAAGGATACGAACGAGATGCGACTCAGTACACCTTCACTATTTCTGATAAGCAAGTCAATTATGTCTTTGAACTAGCCAACAAGCGGGAAATCAAAGAAACGACCCACGCCTTGAATGTTCAGAAGCTGCTTGATGGGCGCGAGCTAAAAGACGGCGAATTTACGTTCCAACTAGTGGATGAAACTGGCTCTGTGATTTTAACACAAACTAATGATGGCAACGGTCAAGTTGCCTTTGACGCCATCACTTACAATGAGCCTGGCGAATACCATTACACGATTCGGGAAAAAGCCGGCGATGATCCAACCATCACCTATAGCGACAAAGAACTAAAGGTAACTGTGACCGTCACGGAAGAAGATAGCCAGTTGATTGCGAAAGCAGTCTATGAAGGCAATCAAGTCTTCGAAAATGACTATACGCCAAAAGCCGGTAGTGTCGTTTTGAATGCTGGGAAAGTGCTGATCGGTCGTGATTTGAAAGCAGAAGAATTTGACTTCGAATTAGTCAATGAAGCAGGAACTGTTCTTCAAACAAAAGCCAATGATGCCACTGGCAAGATCTACTTTGACGCTCTCGCATATGATGAAGCAGGCGAATACCACTACACCATTCGCGAGAAAGCAGGAACTGACGGCACCATCACTTACGATGCAAAAGAACTAGCGGTAGTTGTGACCGTGACGGATGAAGATGGACAGTTGACCGCAGTTGCGGAATATGAAGGCAACCAAGTCTTTGAAAATGACTATACGCCAAAAGACGGCGGAGTGGTGCTGAATGCTGAGAAAGTATTGACCGGTCGCACGCTGGAAGCCAACGAGTTTTCCTTTGAGCTAGTCGGTGAAGCAGGTAACGTGTTGCAGACGAAAACCAATGACGCAACCGGACAAATCTACTTCGATGAATTAACGTATGACGAAGTCGGCGAATACCGCTACACGATTCGAGAAAAAGCTGACGCAGATAGTACCATTACCTATGACATGAAAGAAATTGGCGTTGTCGTGAAAGTAACCGATGAAGACGGGCAACTGGTGGCAAAAGCAACATATGATGGCAATGCGATCTTTGAAAACGACTATCAACCAAAAGCTGGTAGTGTCGTACTGAGTGCCGAGAAAGTCTTGACCGGACGCACCTTACAAGCTGACGAATTTGCCTTTGAACTGGTAGATGAAGAAGGAACTGTTCTTCAAACAAAAGCCAATGATGCAACCGGACAAATCTACTTTGACGCTCTCGCCTATGAGGAAGCTGGCGAATACCGCTATACCATCCGTGAGCAAGCAGGAAACGATGGCACCATCACTTACGATACGAGAGAACTGGCAGTAGTCGTTACCGTCACTGATGAAGACGGACAATTGACTGCAGTGGCAGAATACGAAGGCAACCAAGTCTTTGAAAACAGCTATCAACCAAAAGCTGGCAGTGTCGTATTGAGTGCCGAGAAAGTCTTAACCGGCCGCACATTACAAGCAAATGAGTTTAATTTTGAACTAGTGGATGAAGACGGAACTGTACTTCAAACAAAAGCCAATGATGCCACTGGCAAGATCTACTTTGACGCGCTCCCTTACGAAGAAACAGGTGAGTACCACTACACCATTCGTGAGAAAATAGACAGCGATGGCACTATCACGTACGATACAAAAGAACTAGCGGTAGTCGTGACCGTGACGGATGAAGATGGACAGTTGACCGCAGTTGCCGAATACGAAGGCAACCAAGTCTTTGAAAACAGCTATCAACCAAAAGCTGGCAGTGTCGTATTGAGTGCCGAGAAAGTCTTAACCGGCCGCACATTACAAGCAAATGAGTTTAATTTTGAACTAGTGGATGAAGACGGAACTGTACTTCAAACAAAAGCCAACGACGCCACTGGCAAGATCTACTTTGATGCTCTTTCTTACGAGGAGACAGGTGAGTACCACTACACTATTCGTGAGAAAGCAGGAACTGACGGTACCATCACCTACGATGCGAAAGAACTGGCAGTAGTCGTAACGGTCACCGATGAAGCCGGACAGTTGACTGCAGTGGCGGAATATGAAGACAATCAAGTCTTCGAAAACAGCTACCAACCAAAAGCTGGCAGTGTCGTACTAAGTGCGAAGAAAGTCTTGACGGGTAGAGACTTGCAAGCCAACGAATTCGCATTTGAATTAGTGGATGAAGCTGGAAAGGTTCTGCAAACCCAACGCAATGACGCAAACGGAACGATTACTTTTGATGCATTGACATATGACGATGCTGGGGAACATCGTTACACGATTCGTGAAAAAGCTGGCAATGACGCAACGATCATCTATGATGAAACCACCTATCAAGTGACGGTCACAGTCAAAGATCAAGCCGGAAAATTAGTGGCTGAAGCGGAACAAACGGCAGACATGGTATTCAACAACCGTGTCAAAGAAGGCAAAACAACGAAGCCGGGCACTGGCAACTTACCGAAAACCAATGACACCACGACCGCTGGTTGGGTCGTCTTGGGACTGTTGTTAGTAGTGATCGCAGTAGGCATCTACCTTGATCGCAAAAAACGGACGCCGTTATCATAGGCAGGGGAAGCAACAGAGCAGAAAGAGAAAGCGGGATGAGGCCAACTTGTCCCGCTTTTTCCTGCCCCGTTTTTCTTCACTTCAAAGAAAAAAAGCGTCAAAAGTATGAAACGCTAGGAAGCGAACAATCAGCAAACCAAGACTCAAGAAGGGAACGAAGGGCAACTGCGCCAATCGTTTCTTCCAGATGCCTTGATAGCTAAAAAAAGCGAGGAGCCCAAGACTACTGGCTACCAGTAAGAGGGCCAAAAGGGTCGTCGGCGTTAGCCAAATACTCCAGCCTGATAGCACTAATAGATCGCCGCCGCCCATTTTTTCCTGCCAGACAAAAAAGATCAGTGGAACCAGCAAGCCTAAAGACAGCCATTGAAAAGAAGCGCCGCTTCTAAGCTGTGCCAGCGCGAGAAGTAGGTGGCCGGGGTACAGCAGTTGCGGGTAGACGCTATAGTCTATCAAGTCGGTCAAGCTGAGTAAAAAGGCACTGGTCAGCCAGACAAAAGTCAAGAAGCTTTCTGAATCATGAACGGCAACCACGCAAAGTCCGCCATAGCACAAGCAGGTGAAGGCCCAATAAAGTAGGGATGAAAGCCATATTGTAGGAAGGCGAAAAAACCAATGGTTATCCGAAACTTTGTTCACCTTCTGGTAATGAGAACGAGAATCACTTTTTGACGGATTCCAAAACAGGGTTTGTAAGAGCAAAAGCCAAAAGAAGCCGAGTAAAGCGCCTAAAAAAAACACGAAAATCGTCATTTTTCGATCCTCCTTATAAAGAAATACGTAAGAGAGTGAGAAATTTTCTCAAATAGATGATTTTGTTGTACTTTTTATTTGTTTCGTATTATCCTTAAAATAGATAATTTAGAGGAGGAATCGTTATGAAATTTGAACAAACAAAAGAAGTATTAAACCAACTTGTTGCTGATTTAAGCCAAATGGCTATGGTCGTTCACCAAACACACTGGTACATGCGTGGACCTGGCTTTTTGACATTGCATCCAATGATGGACGAATTCATGGATGATCTAAATGAGCAATTGGATGAAGTTTCTGAACGCTTGATTACATTAGACGGTTCACCATATTCAACTTTGCGTGAAATGGCAGAACACACTCAAATCCCTGATGAAGTCGGCAACTGGGACCGCACGATTCCAGAACGCTTAGCTACATTGGTGGAAGGCTACCGTTATTTAGCGGACTTATACCAAAAAGGGATCGAAGTATCTGGTGAAGAAGGCGACGATCCAACCCAAGATATCTTCATCGGCTTCAAAACAGCCATCGAAAAACGTATTTGGATGATCCAAGCGCACTTAGGCGAAGCGCCATTGATCGATCCAGCGAAATCTCGCGTACGTCATTAATCCACAAAAAAACCAGCGAAGAATTTTCTTCGCTGGTTTTTTTACTTGCTTGCTAATAACGTTTTGGCGGCTTCAATTTGCTGTGCCACTTGATCAAAACCGGTGCCGCCATAAGAATGACGATTTTTGACGGCGGTATAGGAATCAAGTTTTTCAAAAATATCGCTGTCGATGGCAGGATGGATCGCTTGGTAGTCTTCCAAGGAAACATCTTGCAGATAGATGCCTTTGCTCAAACACTCGCTGACGAGTTTGCCGACGATCTCATGGGCTTGTCTGAAAGGCACGCCTTTGCCAGCTAAGTAATCCGCTAATTCTGTTGCGTTGGAAAAATCCTTTTCAGTGGATTCTTGCATCCGTGCCTGATTGACTATCATCGTTGCGATCATGCCCGTCATGATCTGCAAGCTTTTCGTGATGGTTTCGGCGCTGTCAAACATGCCTTCTTTGTCTTCTTGGAAATCTTTGTTGTACGCCAGCGGCAAGCCCTTCATGACCGTCAAAAGGCCAAAGAGGTTCCCATAGACACGTCCTGTTTTTCCACGGATCAGCTCCGCCATGTCAGGGTTTTTCTTTTGAGGCATGATGGAACTGCCAGTTGAGAAGGTATCGGTCAGTTCCACAAATTGGTACTCGTGGCTGCACCAAAGAATCAGCTCTTCACAAAAACGAGACAGATGCATCATCAATAAAGATGCGTTGCTTAAAAATTCCAAGATAAAATCACGATCGCTGACCGCATCTAGGCTGTTGCTGTAAATATTGCTGAACCCTAACTCTTGAGCAGTGAAGGCACGATCGATAGGGAAGGTAGTTCCTGCCAAAGCAGCACTGCCTAAAGGCATCACATCGATGCGACTCAAACTCTCACTGAAACGCTCTTGGTCACGCGTCAGCATACTGTAATAGGCTAAGAGGTGATGGGCAAAAGAAATCGGCTGTGCATGCTGCAGATGGGTATAACCGGGCATGATGGTGTAGATGTTGGCTTCGGCTTGTAAAACCAGCGCTTCTCGCAATTCAGCGATCAAAGTGATCACGTCTTGCACGACTTCTTTCAAATACAAATGCATATCGGTTGCCACTTGGTCATTACGACTACGGGCAGTATGCAATTTGCCTGCCACTGGTCCAATCAATTCATGCAAGAATGTCTCGATGTTTAAATGGATGTCCTCATTTTCAATCGTGAAGGTCAATTCGCCAGCGGCTAATTGCTGTTGAATCGTGGTCAAGCCGTCAATGATCGCTTCGCCATCGGTTTGACTGATGATGCCCGTATGGACCAGCATTTTGACATGTGCCAAACTGCCAAGAATGTCTTGCTTTGCTAACTTTTGATCAAACGTGATGGAAGCCCCAAAAGCATCGATCCATGCTTCATTTTTTCCATCGAAACGTCCGCCCCATAATTTTGCCATATTCTCACCTCAAAAAAAGATTACGGCTGAAGCGGCAGCTTCAGCCGTGCATACTTAAATCAATGTTTCTGTTAGTTGCTGTTGTGCTTGGATCTCAGCGTGCACTTTGCTTGGCAGTCCCCATAATTTGATGAAGCCGATGGCCGCATGCTGATCAAAGGTATCTGCAGAAGTATACGTTGCTAAGTTTTCATCGTACAGGCTGTTTTCAGATTTCCGTCCTTCACAGATGACGTTGCCTTTGAATAATTTCAAACGCACGATTCCGTTGACGTAGACTTGTGTGCTTTTCAGGAAGGTAATCAAGGCTTCCGTCAATGGATTGAACCAAAGACCATCATAGATGACTTGCGCTAATTGCTGCTCGATGATTGGTTTGAAATGCGCCAATTCCCGTACAAAGACCAAATCTTCCAATTCTTTATGAGCCGTCATCAAAGCGATCGCTCCTGGACATTCATAAACTTCCCGTGATTTGATCCCCACCAGACGATTTTCAATATGGTCGATCCGACCAACGCCATGTTCGCCAGCCATCCGGTTCAATTTCATGATCAATTCTGCTAGATTCATCGTTTCACCATCAATGGCGGTCGGTACCCCTTGATCAAAGGTGATCTCAACGATCGTCGGTACGTCAGGCGTATCTTCTAATTCTTGCGTGATGGCGTAGGCTCCTTTTGGCGGTGTTGCCCAAGGATCTTCTAAGACGCCGCACTCACAGGCACGTCCCCACAAGTTTTGGTCGATGGAATATGGATTGTCCAAGTCAGCGGGAATCGGCACTCCTTTTTCAGCCGCATAGGCAATCTCTTCTTCTCGCGACCATTTCCATTCCCGAACCGGTGCGATGACTTTCAAGTGAGGCGCTAAAGCGGCGATCGCTACTTCAAACCGAACTTGGTCGTTGCCCTTACCAGTACAGCCGTGGGCGACGGTCGTTGCGCCAGTCGCTAATGCCAACTCCACCAATTTCTTGGCGATCAATGGACGAGACAAAGCGGAAACAAGAGGATAAGAATTTTCATAAAAAGTATTGCCTTGTAAAGCGATCAAAGCAAAATCTTGGGCGAATTCTTCGCGGGCATCGATGGCATAAGATTCAATCGCGCCAACTGCCAAAGCTTTGTCTTTAATGGATTGGGTGTCGCGACCTTCACCGATGTCTAGGCAGCAAGCCACCACATCATATCCTTGGTCCGTTAACCATTTAATTGAAACGGAGGTATCTAATCCTCCAGAATAGGCCAATATTACTTTTTCTTTCATACTTATTAACTCCTTTTCCGCGTGTTTTCAAGTGATTGAAGCTATCTTATCAGAATAAAAATAATAAATCAAGGGTAAAATTAAATATTTATACATAAAAGTGGCGATTATCAGGTTTTTATACTATTATCGATGGTTAAGGAAAAGAAGTGGATGCTCACTTCGTGGATGAAAGTTTATACATAATATTCATAAATCTATTCAGTTTTAGCAGCCTGCAACAACAAGTTTCGTTTTTCAGAGAAAATGGCAGAAAATGAATGGAGAAAATTTTCAAAAAGAGGCGGAATTACGTTGACATTAGGCTTTATAGAAGGTATTATGTTATATGGTATTGTTTGCCCCACAAGAGCCCCGGAAACTCAAGTGTATGTCAAACATTCGTGAAATTGAATTGGAGGAAAAAATTGTGCGTACAACATATATGGCCAAATCAGGCGAAGTAGAACGTAAATGGTACGTAGTAGATGCAACAGATGTTCCTATGGGTCGTCTTTCAGCAGTAGTAGCATCTGTCTTACGTGGTAAAAATAAACCAACATTCACACCTCATGTGGATACAGGCGATTTCGTAATCGTCATTAATGCAGAAAAAATCAAATTAACAGGTAACAAAGCAAGCGATAAAATTTATTACCGTCACTCAAACTTCCCAGGAGGATTGAAATCAGTCTCTGCTGGAGAATTACGTGCTAAAAATTCTCGTCGTTTGATCGAAACTTCTGTAAAAGGCATGCTTCCTAAAAACACTTTAGGCCGTAAACAAGGAATGAAACTTCATGTTTATGCTGGCGCTGAACACCCACATGCTGCACAACAACCAGAAGTATTGGACATCACAAACTTAATCTAATAGGAGGGAATTTCATTGGCACAAGCTCAATATATCGGCACTGGCCGTCGTAAAAATGCAGTAGCCCGCGTACGTTTAGTACCAGGTACTGGTAAAATTACTGTTAACAAAAAAGATGTTGAAGAATACATCCCACACGCAGACTTGCGTGAAGTAATCAACCAACCATTCGGCGTTACAGAAACTAAAGGTTCATACGATGTTTTTGTAAACGTAAATGGTGGTGGATACGCTGGACAATCAGGTGCAATCCGTCACGGTATCGCACGCGCATTGTTACAAGTTGATCCTGATTTCCGTTTAGCTCTTAAACGTGCTGGCTTACTTACTCGTGACGCACGTATGGTTGAACGTAAAAAACCAGGTCTTAAGAAAGCTCGTAAAGCTTCACAGTTTTCAAAACGTTAATCTTTTTATCGAAGATTCGAGACACTTTCCTTTTTGGGGAAGTGTCTTTTTTTTCGTATCTAAAGGTAATTTTGAATAATCTTTCTTTATTAATTGGTTCTTTTTCACAATCGAATAATTTGGGTAATACTTCTAGTATTGCTGACCATGATTGAAGTTGCTCATGTGTTACTTCTAGCGCATTGATATCTTGTTGAGTAATAGCTTTAATTGGGTGAATCTTATCTGTCAGTAATTCTATTTTCCTGTTTTCATAATAGGTCCCTTCTTCAATCGTACAAGACCCATGTCTATACGAACAACAATCTGAAATCAATATATTATAACATGTTTATATAGACAACATGAGGAGGAAGTGTAAATGAACGAAAATGAAGGTGGTAGAAAAGTGGAAGTGCTGATCAACGATTTATTAGCGGAACGTCAAATGTCTTTAAGAGAACTCGCAAGATTGTCGGGAATTGAGCCATCAAATTTAAGCAATTTGGCAAATGGAAAAAGGAAAAAAATTTATTTAGAACACATTGAGAGGATCGCGGATGCTTTAGAAATTGATGATGTGTCAAGGATTTTGAGATTAACTAAGGATTCATTTAATTAAAAATATTTTTACATTAGAAAGGGAATAAGATGATTTTTGAACCTAATTCAAATGAATTGTACAATATTAATGAAATACATAAATTTAATGAATCTGAGTATGTATTAATAAGGCTTACAGAAACTATGATAAAAAAAAATAATATTGATGCTAATGCTCTGCTCAGGGATTTGTTGAAAAGCAGTGACGTAGTCGATTATAGTAGTTTAAAAAATGGCGGAAAAAATGGAATAAGACCAGAAGTAGAATTAGTATTAAATGAAACTTCTGAAAAAATTATCATGAACTTTTATAAAGTTAAAGGGAAAAGAAGTGACCCCAGATTTTCGATTTATGGTATAAAAAGAATGTTTGAACAAGGTAAGTTAAACACGGGGGATTTATTATATGTCACAGTTGTCAAACTTCATAAGGAACCAAAAATAGTTATATTAAACTTAACAAGTAATATGGCTTCTCGTACAAATTTACTATCTGTATTTGGTATAGATGAGATTGAAGAAGCGTTAAATAGATTGATCCCTGAAATAAGAAAGATATCAAAGGCAGGATTCCATAAAAATTCTAAAGGAAAAGGACAAGTCTCTCCCAAGGATGTGGGGGATACTTTAGAATATTTGTTAGGTATTAAGGTAAACAATAGTCAAAAAGCTGATTTTGAAGGGAAAATCGAGATAAAAGCTAAGTCTGGAAAAACTATGGATACTTTGTTTACTCTAAGACCCAGATTTGAGGGGACAAGTATTGAGAAAAAAGAGAAAATAGATCGTTTTAGAGTATCTGCATTTACTCGATTATACGGATACGAATCCGAAAAACACAAGGGCTATAAAACTTTGTATATTACCATCGGCGTAAAGGAAGCACCGCAGAACAAAATTGGTTTTTTTCTTGAAATAAATGAGGAAAATAGACAAATCGAGTTGAGAAAGTGGATCGACAAGGATTTACATGAATTAACAGCTTTTTGGACTTTTGATACTTTAAAAAAAGAGTTGCATTTAAAGCATCCTGCTACTTTATGGGTAAATGCTGAACAGCAAGTGGTAAATGATACTGTGGAATTTAATTATTTTGAAGCAGAGCTCTCTAGAGAGCCGCAGTTTACAACTTTTTTGGCTTTAGTAAAAACAGGGGGTATAACTTATGATTGGAGAGGATATACAACGCCTGAAGGTAAATATAAAGGGAAAAATCATGGGAATGCTTGGAGAATAAAGAAAAAATATAGAAAGTTACTTTTTGGGAGTATGGAGAAAATTGAATTAGTATAAAAAAGAGAGAAAGCGAAACTTGCTTTCTCTTTTTGCTTATTTTGCAGAGCATATAGCTTTAAGGACCTCCTCAGCTATTGCTTTTGCTAGTAGGGGTGGAACAGCATTTCCAACTTGAGTAAATTGTGGTGTTTCTAAAGCTCGTTTACTTCCACCTGTGGTTCTTTTTCCAAGAAACTCAAAGCTATCATCAAAAGATTGTAGTCTAGCCATTTCTCTAACAGTTAGTATTCTATTAAAATATGGATGGATATAATCATCTGGTAAAGTAACCATAGTAGGTGCAACTTTTTTTGAGTTTAAACGAGTGCGAATACCTTTTTTTGTAAAAAGAGCATTCGCTAATTCGGAATCAATATCTCCATCTAGAAGTCGCTTTTGAAGCTCTTTTTTAGAAATATTTTTATTTAATAAAGGTTTTATTTTATTCAGAAATTCTAAAGTTGTTTCATACTCTAAATGTATTCTACGTGATAAGGCTAGGATAGAATCTTTTAATAATTTTCTTGAGTCAATATTTTTTTCATATTTAAGAATTAAAGATAGTTGTTTGTTGGTATTATTAAGCCAACGATCAGAAAAATTTATTTGTGCTCCTGAATCATATAATTTGAGTGTCTCTTGGATTACTTTAGAATTATGAGTGCTATTTATTTGAAATAATGTCTCATAAAATAAATCTGGAGTCTCTTCTAGTAAATCAATTCCTTCAAATTTGATCCTGTCTAAAGCTTTCTTTCGATTTTCTCCTTCCTTATAAAGCGAAAATCTTTCTGTTACGGTTATATCATGTTTAGATATTTCCATATTTGTAATTTTTTCTCGTTTTATAGTACTATTTAGATTTTTCATAGGAGTTCTTCCATGCATGCTTTTTATAGAATAGTCGGTCGAGTACATATACTCATAATAAAGGTCACCTAAAGCATCGTAAACTGTAACATTTGTATCAATAGAAGTTGGATAATTAATTGGGGGAACGTCGTTTCTATAAGCAAGAAAGATAGCACGGTTCCTTTGTTGAGGTACGCCGAAATTAGCAGCATTCAATACTTTCATTTCCAATACAGTATAGTCGAGTTTCTCTAGTTCATTTTGCAAAATATAAGGTACAAGGTGTTGGCCGTTATAGACTTGGCCAATGACACTTGGGAAATCCAGCATTTGCATATCCAAAATTCCAGTTACGTTTTCCATAACTACATATTTTGGACGTATATCTCTTATTAGTCTTAGGTATTCATGAAAAAGCATATTCCTTGGATCGCTAGAATCCCTCTTCCCTAAACGACTAAATCCTTGACAAGGGGGACCTCCAAACATGGCATCTATAGTTTTCGGTGCAAAAATATTTCCGTATTTCAAAGAGTTGATAGTTCTGAAAATATAATCAGAAGTCACATCTTTAATATCAGCTAGCTCAAAATGGGTATCTACCCCTTCTATTAATCCGAGTTGTCTATGGCGATTAGTGTATGTTTCTTGTACCATTGGGCTTTTATCACTTGAAAAAATTATGTCAAACCCTGCTTGTAGTATTCCTTCGCTAAATCCCCCGGCACCACAGAATAGGTCTATTGCATAAGGCATTAATTCGCCACCTCCTGAGTTATTGTTGACAGTATATCAAAAAAAAGCAAGTAAGTCCAGGGAAATATCCAATAACTTTTAAAGTAAACATTAAAATCTTCTAAATCATTAAAATTAATTTCACTCAATTTTGATAAAAAGATGATGTATAATTATTGTTAGTGCTAAAAAACTTAATTGCGAGGATTATTAATGTTTACAATAGATAAAGCATATACAAGAAAAGAGATTCGTAAAATATTAGGTATACCTAATCCGAACAACATCGGTGGAATATGGTCAACTGGTTATGTTCAATATCAAGATAAATTTTATATATTTGCGACAATTACTGATGCAGGTAGAACGGGTCATAATTATGGGAATATTATGAAGAATGATGTTTTATATTGGTATACAAAAAATACAGATCATTTTTACGTTCCAACTATCCAAAAAATGACGAGTGGGAGATATCCTGTTCACATTTTTACAAGATATGATAGTAAAAAACCTGATTTTTTCTATCAAGGAAAAGGTATTTTGAGAGACTATGAAGATGGAAAACCTGCGTTTATTTCTTGGAAAATTCAGGGGAGAAATTCCAGAGTAGAGACGTCAGAATTATTAAATCTAAATAGAAAAAAATTTATTGAAGGAAAAAAAATCTCTAGGTCTGTAAATATATATGAGAGAGATTTGAATGCAAGAAAATTATGTTTAAAACATTATGGATTTAAATGTATAGTATGTGGTTTTGATTTTGAATCTAATTATGGAGAAATAGGAAAAAAATTTATTCACGTACACCATGAGAAGGAATTAAGTTTGATCAGTCAAGATTATGAAATTGATCCAATTAGTGATATGAAACCAGTATGTCCCAATTGTCATTCAATGCTGCATAGAAGGAGACCAGCTTATTCAATAAAAGAACTAAAAGAGATGTTAACCAATAAAACTTAATTTAGAAATAAAAATTAAGTTTTATGTGTAATAAAAAAATCTTGTTCTGATCTTCATGGGTTTTTGATTGCGGTATTAGGTATGGAGATAGAAAAATATGTTGAAATCATTTCCTATTGATTGCCTATCAAGTTGTTTTCATAGATAGTAAGTTACCTTTCTTTGATTTCACTTTCAGGGAAATTACTGATCGATGTATTTTGTTATTAAAAATTTTGGATATTTCTGGTCTTTCTTATTCTTATTAATAATATTGTCTATTTTCAACAAAAATTTATTAAAAGGAAGTCAGTAATAGTAAAAGCATTCAAGTAAAAAATTTTATTGCTTAAAAGTTGATTCATAATGTAATCTTTCTTAAAAAGCTTTAAAATAAGTCATATTTTCTACAGGATTAATATTAGAGGCATAGCGAGCCTGTTCTGTGTAATCCGATATCTCCTCACATGTTTCAATCTAATAAATAAAAGCTTATTCTGTGTATTTTAATGCAAAAATCTAAGAGTAACTTTAAAAAAGAAACTCAAAGAGTTACGCTACAAAAAGAAATACGCAAAATATATCCTAAAACCATCAAAAGCACACAAATCTTTTCTGTTATTAAATCATTTCCCTCAGATTTGGTCTTGCTTTCCAAAACGGGTTTCTATACAATAGAGGGGAATAGAAACCGAATAAAAAAAGGCACCCCGTATCAGAGTTGGCGCTCCAATACGAGGCCTTGAAAAGTCACGCGAACTGACTAATCAAGTTGCCATAGTCAATACCCTAAGGTATCGACCTGTTTATTGTACCTAATATTCTGTTCTTTTTCTAGTAGGAAAAGCAGATTTTCTGGGATTTTATGCAGGATGCCTTATGCTTATTTCGCTATGTCAAAAGGATTGGACAGTCGTCCAATCCTTTTTTTGTGTTTCAAATGGGGAAGTTAAAATAACAGGTATTGACACATTTCATTTATAAAATAAAGTGTCGGCAAGCCTCGGTTTCTATTCGTCTATCAAATAATCAAAAAGTTCTGAGGAGGGATTCACATAGAAAGTGAAGTTGCTTGGAAACTGCCGGAAGGGATTCTTTAGATAAAAGAGGGGATGAAGCAATGAGAAAGAAAGACGAGTGTTGGCTAAAAAAGCGTGTAGCAACTGATGTAGTTTCGACATATAGTTTCGAGCAGTCGGACCAATTGACGGATACGATCAAACGAGAGATGCAGACATTATTTCCAATGTGCCGCTGTGTGGAAGAGGCAAATGCAGAGTTATATTTCAAAAAGGCAACGGATGCGCTGCTTGGGGATGAAGGATTTGAGATCAGTTATGAGCACAATCAGACAGTCGTTTATGCGAATGCTAGTAAAGGCTGGTTATATGGCTTCTTTGAACTTTACAAGCATGTGATTCGAACCACTGAGTTGCCAGAAAATCTGAGGTCGATTCCCAATCAAGCCATTCGTATGGTCAATCATTGGGATAATTTTGATGGGACGATTGAACGTGGGTACGCTGGAGAATCGATTTTCTTTTCAAACAATCAGTTTCGGCAAGACCATGAAACGGTACGCGACTATGCGCGTTTCTTAGCTTCCATCGGAATGAATGCGGTTTCTATCAATAACGTGAATGTTCGCGGAGATGCCAAATGGTTTATTACGGAACCGTATTTGATCGAGATTAAAAAGATCGCAGATACATTCGCTGCCTATGGGATTCGGACGTTTTTAAGTATCAACTTTGCGGCACCTTTATCCGTTGGAGGACTAACGACCGCCGACCCGTTAGCTGAGGAAGTTATTGCATTTTGGCAAAAAACAGCAGATACAATCTATCAGGTGATGCCGAATTTTGGTGGGTTTGTAGTCAAAGCTGATTCTGAAGGGGAACCGGGACCGTTTGTTTACGGGCGTGACCATAATGATGGTGCCAATATGCTGGCACGGGCGTTGCAACCCTATGGAGGGCTACTGATATGGCGCTGCTTTGTTTATGACTGTTTACAGGATTGGCGAGATCGTTCAATTGATCGTGCCAAAGCTGCCTACGACCACTTTATGAAATTAGACGGTACGTTTGAGGAAAATGTTATTTTACAGATCAAAAATGGACCGATTGATTTTCAAGTACGAGAACCCGTGACGCCGCTTTTTGGCGCGTTAAAATACACCAATCAAATGTTGGAATTCCAAGTGACGCAAGAGTATACCGGACAACAAAAGCACATTTGCTGCTTACTACCGATGTGGAAAGATGTGCTAGATTTTAATACGAAGCATCCACTTGAACACGCTACATTAAAGAAGATTCTACCAGAGCAAAGTCCAAATCCTAAATACTCTGGCGTGGCAGCAGTCGTCAATATCGGCATGGATGATAATTGGACCGGACACAAGCTAGCGCAAGCGAACCTTTTTGGCTATGGCAGATTGATTTGGAACAATGAATTAAGCACGGAAGCTATCCTTTGCGAATGGATCGATTTGTCCTTTGAGTTAGATGATTCTGCTAAAAAACGACTACTTGCAATCCTCGCTACGTCCTATCAGACCTATGAAAATTATACTGCCCCACTAGGTATCGGTTTTATGGTTCGTCCCAATCATCACTATGGGCCTGATGTCGATGGCTACGAATATGATAGATGGGGGACGTATCACTTTGCAGATAGAAAGGGCATTGGCGTCAATCGAACGTTAAAAGACGGCACCGGCTATGTAAGGCAGTATGCGGATGCTTGGTGTGAAACATACGAAAATGTAGAAACTTGCCCAGATGAACTTGTCTTATTTTTCCACCATCTGCCATACGACCATGTCTTACAAAGCGACAAAACGATCATTCAACACATCTATGACACGCATTTCGAAGGCTATGAAAAAGTAGAGGAATATGTTACCGAGTGGGCTTCCTTAGAAGGACAAATCGATGAAGAAAGTTATCAAAACGTCGCCGAACGATTGCAAGAACAAGTTCGTTCTGCTAGAGATTGGCGGGATCAAGTCAACACGTATTTTTATCGTAAAAGCGGCATTCCAGATGCACATGGACGTCAAATTTATGCGTAAAAAGAGAAACAAGTGCTAGGTTTCAAAGAAGAGATAGACCGTTTAGATCACTAAGAAAAAAGATTTCAACCAGAGGTAAAATTTTTTGTCATATAAGTTAGTTTATCCAACTTACTAAAAAAGAATCAGGAGGAAGAGTGATGAAAAAATGGAAAAAACAATTGATAGTGGTAGGTTCTTTGCTTTCTGTATCACTGGTGTTGGCTGGATGCAATGCTGGGAGAAAAAAGACTGAGACAACGGGGAGTGGTGATCGAGTAGAAATCAGCTTTAGTTGGTGGGGAAATGACGATCGCCATCAGGCAACCCAAGAGATGATTGCTCATTTTGAAAAGGAGCATCCTGAAATTGCAGTAAAAGGAGAGCCGAGCGGCTTTGGCGATTTGGATCAAGCCTTCACGACGAGGTATGCTGGCAATACTTTGGCGGATATCACGACTTTACTCTACAATTGGGTGCCGCAATTCGGGCAAAATGACGGGTTTTATGATCTTAATACAATCGATAGTTTGGATCTGTCCACCTATGATCCTGATTTTTTGGCATTCGGACAAGTTGATGGAAAGCAGGTTGCCGTTCCTTATGGGGAAAATACTTTAGTCATGTATTTAAACAAATCCGAATATGAAAGACATGGTATTGATGTCACTACGTTGAAGACGTGGGACGATTATGTGGAAGCCGCTAAGAAGTTACCAGAAGGGACCTTTTGTGTCGTATCCCCAACTTGGCGTTTTCCAGTAACCATTTGGTTGCAACAAAAGACTGGAACGTCTGAGTTTGATGAACAAGGAAATATGAATTGGACAGAACAAGACTATTTAGAAGCGATGACTTGGTATAAGGAAATGGCAGATGCTGGGGTCTTCGTTTCAAGACAAGATTATTTAGAAAACGTCGGCTCAGAACCGGTATCCTTAGCCACCAACAAAAAGTGGATTGAAGGACAATATGCGGGCGGCATCGATTGGAATGCTAGTATGTCTTCTAATTATGAAGCATTGAAAGAAGTAGGGGATGAAATGGTCGTCGTTGACTACCCAATCGCAGAAGGCGGCACCGAGGTGAATTTAATGTCAAAACCTTCACTGCTTTTTGCCGTTCGGAAAAATGTCGAGCATCCAGAAGAAGTAGGAACATTTTTAAATGAATTTTTAAATGGCGAGGAAGCAAATAAAATTTTGGGTCTTTCCAGAGGGATTCCTGCTTCTAGCAAAGCGATCGAAGCATTGACGGAAGATGGACAATTATCAGGTGTGATGAAAGAAGGCTTTGAGTACGCCCAAAGTGTCGCAAAAATCAACCAGACGCCGTTCTATGAAGATGGTACCTTAACGACTATTTACACTGCAGAAATGGAAGCTGTCGAATTAGGACGAACGGATTTAGAAACAGCTGCTCGCAACGTTTACACGAAAACAAAAGAACAAGCCGAAAAGCTTGCGAAAGACTATAAATTGCAATAGACAACTATCCGCATACTTTATGGGAGTGGATGGCTTTTGTTTGCTTCCATGAAGTGTCGTGCATCGTTGTCAAAAAGATTGGAGGGATTTTATGAAAAAGGAAAAAGTGGGCTTGATCTATGTAACCCCTTGGCTGATTGGTTTTTTACTGTTGACCGCTTGGCCGATCTTGTCCTCATTTTATTACTCACTGACCGATTATTCTTTGGCTCGCGTCGGACAGACACCTGCATTTTTAGGCATCCAAAATTACGTGAATCTCTTTAAGGATCAAACGTTTCTTGATTCGATGCGGGCAACATTAATTTATACAGTGTTTACTGTACCTTTTCAACTAGGGTTTGCGTTGTTCGTTGCGTTTATCCTGAATTTCAAATTAAAAGCCATCAATTTCTATCGGACGGCGTATTATATTCCCTCGATTCTAGGAGGAAACGTGGCCGTTGGTGTGCTTTGGCGATCAATGTTTCAACCAGAAGGTTTGGTGAATATTTTTCTAGGAACCGTTGGCATCGAGCCAATTAACTGGTTATCGACACCTACAGGCGCAATGGTCGTCTTGATTCTCTTGAAAGTGTGGCAATTTGGTTCCTCCATGTTGATTTTCTTAGCTGCATTGAAGGAAATCCCACAGGATTTGTATGAGTCCTCGAGTTTGGACGGCGCATCAAGGGTGACCCAGTTTTTCAAAATTACGATTCCTTTGATCACACCAACCATTTTTTTCAACTTAGTGATGCAGCTGAACAATGCCTTTCAAGAATTTAACGGTCCTTTTATTGTCACCGGTCGTGGTCCCCTCAATGCCACGTATCTGTCCTCAATGTTTATTTATGATAAAGCATTTAAAGAATTTGATATGGGCTACGCAAGTGCGGCAAGTTGGGTGTTGTTTGCGTTGATTGTTTGTTCAACGGTTCTTCTTTTCACGAGCCAAAAACGATGGGTCTATTATTCTGATGGAGGTGGGAAATAAATGGAGGAAACCCCTGTAGCATCTGCAAAAAAGAAGCACTCGAGTAAGCATGGTCAAGCACTGATTCGCTATATTTTGTTGACGGTCGTTGCACTGATTATGCTGTATCCAATTATTTGGATGGTTGGAGCGTCCTTCAAAACGAACACAGAGATTTTCACATCAATCGGCTTCATTCCTTCAACGATTGATTTCCAAGCATATATTGATGGTTGGAACACCAAGGGCGATTATACGTTCACCTTGTATTTTATCAATACCTTTAAATACGTCATTCCAAAGATTCTTTTTACCGTTGTCTCGGCGACTCTTACAGCCTATGGATTTGCTCGGTTTGACTTTCCATTCAAGAAAATCATGTTTTCGTTGTTAATGGCAACGATGTTTTTACCTCAAGTCGTAACCAGAATCCCCTTGTATCTCTTCTGGAATCGCTTGGATCTATTAGATACGTATGTTCCGTTACTGGCCAATTCATTTTTAGGACAAGAACCTTTCTTCGTGTTCATGATGATCCAGTTTATGCGTTCAATTCCACGGGATCTCGATGAAGCAGCGATCGTTGACGGTTGTTCTTCTTTCGGTGTTCTCTGGCGTGTCCTGATTCCGGCATTAAAACCTGCACTGATTTCTTGTGTGATTTTTCAATTCGTTTGGAGTTTCAGTGATTTCTTAGGTCCATTGATTTATATCACTTCACAAGACAAATTCCCAGTATCTCTTGCGTTGCGGCTCAACGTTGACCCATCTACGAATACCCCATGGAATCAAGTGTTTGCAATGTCGGTGATTTCATTGTTGCCAGCAATCATCTTATTCTTCAGCGCGCAAAAGTATTTTGTCGAAGGTGTCACAAGTTCGGGTATCAAAGGATAGGAGGTAAGTATGAATCCTTTCTTTCACGCTATTTCTGAGTGGACCGTTACCATCGTCCACTCAGCCTATCGGCTTTTGGTTTGTCAGCTGTATTTCATCCTGTCGAATAGTTTACTCCTGATGCACTTGTTTTTTCTTCGATTGACTCTGAATAATATTGTCTTCTTTTGGGTACCCCTAGTTTTTTTTATTGCAAGTCTGTCCGCTCAATTCGGCTTATTTAACAACCCAGAGCATTTATCGAGTACAAAGAACTATTTTCAGTACTATCGAGAATGCTTGAAGAAAAACTGGGGATTATATTTCTTGTATTCTCTGATCATTCTCTTGATCCTCTTTGGACTGAAAATACTGATATTATATCAACGATCTGTTATGTTTTTGCCATTTGTCCTTACGAGCTGTTTTTTATTAAGCAGTATGCTCTTTGTCTTACTGATTTCAAGCGATTTCCGCGTCACTCAAATCCCATTTAAGAAGAAAATAGAATGGTCATTGCTGATAAGCTACCGATTGCCTTCAGTCACTGTTTATAATAGTGCATTTATTGGACTGTCAATTTTCTTAATGCAGTATTTCTCTTTGGCGTATCTTTGTTTTCTTAGTGGTGTAATCAATTACGGTGTGTATCGTAATTTGATTCGACGATTTTCACTTGATTTGTTTTTTGAGGAGTGGGGCAACAAGGGCGAACGGCTTGAAATGAATACTAATCAAAAACTGTAGCTTAAATTTAAAAAAAGAGGTGTTCCTATGAAAATAAAAAATCCTGTCTTATCCGGCTTTCATCCTGATCCGTCCATCATCCGAGTAGGAGATACGTACTATATAGCTAATTCAACGTTCGAATGGTTCCCTGGGATTCGTTTGCACGAATCAAAAGATTTGGTCCATTGGAAACTGCTGGATGCTCCTCTCGATTCAGTAGAGATGCTAGACATGAAGGGAAATCCGTCGTCTGGTGGAATATGGGCACCAGATTTATCCTATGCAGACAATAAATTTTGGTTGGTGTTTACCGACGTCAAAGGTGTGGATGAGTCATTTAAGGACATGACCAACTATTTGACTACCGCAACGAATATCCATGGACCGTGGACTACACCGATTCGATTGAATGGCGTTGGCTTTGATCCCTCTCTGTTTCATGATGAGGATGGCAGAAAATACCTCGTGCAACAGACGTGGGATCATCGAGAGTATAAAAATCCTTTCAATGGCATTACACTGACCGAATTTGATGTAGAAACCATGCAGTTGAAACCAGAAACTGCTCGAATGATTTATGAAGGAACGAATGTAGGATTAGTTGAAGGACCGCATCTATACAAAATAAATGGGCGTTACTATTTATTTGTGGCAGAAGGTGGAACTGTCTTTACCCATCAAGAAGTCGTAGCTAGGTCCTCTTCACTGGAAGCTGATTCGTTCGAGACAGATCCTCATGGACCGTTTCTAACCAATTACGATACGCCTCATTCATACTTGCAAAAGCAAGGACATGGGGCGCTTGTGTCTACTCCTTCAGGCGAATGGTACTATGCATCACTATGTGCCAGACCCTTACATCGAGAAAACGAGTCGGTGACAAATCCTCGCGGATGGTCAACTTTAGGACGTGAGACTGCCATTCAAAAAGTTGAATGGGATTCTGAAGACTGACCAAGAATCGTTGGTGGACATGGGGGACAAACAAGCGTGGAGGCTCCTAAAGATGCAGCACCTACCGAAGTTTTGAGTAGCCGCTCTCATTATGATGACTTTAGTGAGAAGCAGCTAAATAAAAACTGGCAGACCCTTCGTGTACCATTTTCAGCAGAAATGGGCAGTGTAGGCGATGGGAAACTAGAACTAATTGGAAAAGGAAGCTTAACAAATCATCATGATCTTTCAATGATCGCACGCCGTTGGCAAACCTTTTATTTTGATGCAATAACAAAAGTAAAATTTGATCCATTTTCTTACCAACAAATGGCAGGACTAACCAATTACTATAATGACCAACACTGGTCCTTCATTTTTATCACTTGGAATGAAGAAAATGGAAAAGTAATTGAAGTAGCTGAAAACAATCAAGGAACCTATACGTCCTACTTAAGAGAAAATGCAATTACCATTCCAGATGCTGTGGATTTTCTATGGTTCAAAACAAAAGTCCGCAAGCAGACCTATAGATATGCCTATTCCTTTGATGGAGAAACATGGCAAGATTTACCAATCGAATTTGATTCTGCTATTCTATCGGATGATTATGTATTACAAACTTGCGGCGGCTTCTTCACCGGAGCATTTGTCGGACTAGCAGCGGTTGACTATGCAGGCTATGACACAAAAGCTGTGTTTTATGAATTTGATTATCGAGAGATGGATGAGGAAGGGCGCAGTTAATTATTATATTGATCTAGAGTAAACTCATTTTTTGTAAGTTTACTCTTTTTCGCTAATTTCTTTCAGTTGGCGGATGAAAAAGTGAATACTCTTAGGTGCTACACATTTTTTAAATTTTGATTGGCGACCTTACTTGTCCAAGATTCCCCTATAAAGCTCATCTAACAGCTCCTAACCTTATATACATTTACATATCTAACTTTTATCTTTTCGCTTTTAGTTAGTTAAAAAGCAAAAAATAAATGTGAATCCGAGCTATTTTTAAATAATTAACCAGATAATCTTCCGATTGGAACGGTTAAATAGTGAATGATTGGTAGAAAAGAGATTAGAGGATGCGAGTTGTGATAAGTAAACTCATAAAAGAAGAATTCTAGAAAAGTAGAGAAAAATAGGATTAATGAAATAATCGAGATCCTTAATTTTTAACAATTTTCGTAAACCATAAATGAATTGAAGGAAGCTTAGTGTGGGTGAAAGAATAATTACAAAAAAATATTGACTTAAAAAAATGGCTATGGTAATCTATAAACGAAAATAGTGGGAACGTTTCCAAAATGCATCTTCGTTAAATTTTTATTTTTTTAGACGAAAATGGAAACGTTTCTAAAATGTATTGGGAGGAGATTGAATTGGAAAAGACATTGGGACCAGGTGGTGAGATAAGGGCGGTACAACGGGATAAAAAAAATATCTCGAAGTGGGAAAAATTAAAGAAACAGTTGCGGCGTGATAAGTGGATGTACTTGTTGCTCTTACCAGGTATCATCATGACGTTTATCTTTAAGTATGTGCCAATGTACGGTGCTGTGATTGCATTTAAAGACTATAATCCTATGCTAGGAATTTTGGAAAGTCCTTGGGTAGGACTAGATCACTTTAGGGAATTTATCAGTTCACCAAATTTTACGCTTTTGCTGAGCAACACATTAAAAATTAGCATTTATGGTTTATTGTTAGGTTTTTTTCCACCAATTATTTTAGCACTGAGCTTGAATCAAATTATCAATAAAAAAATAAAACAGAAAATCCAGTTGATTCTATATGCGCCGAATTTTATCTCAGTAGTTATTATCGTGGGGATGCTGTTTTTGTTCCTATCCGCAAATGGACCTATTAATGGGTTAGTAGAAAAGGTTACGGGGCAACCAATTATGTTCATGTCTAATCCAGCTTATTTCAGAACGATTTATATTTTATCGGGAATTTGGCAAGGAATCGGCTGGTCATCCATTCTTTACACCGCGACGCTGGCGGGAGTCAGTACCGATTTATATGAGGCAGCAAATATCGATGGGGCAAATATTTTACAAAAGATTTGGCATATCGATTTGCCCGCATTGAGGCCTGTGATGGTGATCAGCTTCATCTTGGCCGCCGGCGGTATTATGAATGTAGGATATGAAAAAGCCTACTTGATGCAAACTTCAATGAACATCCCTGCCTCAGAAATCATTTCCACTTATGTATACAAAGTCGGCTTGCAATCAGGTGATTATGCCTACTCTGCTGCTGTTGGTCTGTTCAATATGATTATTAATGTCGTTTTATTACTGATTGTCAACAATATAACCAAGCGGCTAAACGATGGTCAAGGCTTGTAATGAAAGGAGAAAATTATGAATAGTGCTTTATCAAAAATCGACCGTCAAATCTTATGGTTGAATCGAGTGATTGTAACTTTTTTAGTCGTCATCACCATTGTTCCGCTGATTTATGTACTGGTAGCTTCTTTTATGGACCCAGCTACTTTGATCAATAAAGGTATAAGCTTCAATCCGAAAGATTGGACAATACAAGGATATCAACGGGTATTTGCAGATGATTCCATTTTACGCGGTTTTGTAAATTCGTTGTTTTACTCTTTTAGCTTCAGCTTATTGACTGTATTTATTACGATGATCACTGCGTATCCTTTGTCTCGACCTAACTTGGCGGGGAAAAAGATTATTATGACTTTTTTTGTCATTACAATGTTCGTGGGTGGCGGCTTGATACCTACCTATTTATTGGTAAAGAACTTGGGCATGTTAGATAGTGTATGGGCGATTATCGTACCAGGTGCTATAAATGTGTGGAATATTATCTTAGCCCGTACCTATTTTAGTGCTTTGCCAAAAGAACTTTCTGAAGCTGCTACTATCGATGGCGCCAATGACTTGCAAATACTGTTCAAAGTCATGCTTCCATTAGCTAAACCAATTATGTTCGTATTGTTTTTATATGCCTTTGTTGGGCAATGGAACTCATATTTTGATGCCATGATTTACATCAAAGATCCCGACTTACAGCCGTTGCAACTCGTATTAAGAAATATTTTGATCCAAAACCAACCCTCACAAGACATGGTGGGAGCCAATACTGCCATGGCAGAAATGAAACAAATTGCTGAGTTGATCAAATACGCAACGATCGTCATTTCTAGTCTGCCATTAATCATAATGTATCCTTTCTTCCAAAAATATTTTGATAAAGGTGTTTTAGTTGGTTCTGTTAAAGGGTAAGAATTGTTCACTATTTGTATGAATAAAAATTATAAAGGAGATTTTAAGATGAAAGCAAAATGGATGCTGCCAATCGTTTTTACTTCCGTACTAATTTTGGGGGCTTGTGGAGGCTCAAAAGAAAAGAGTAAATCAAGCCCTGATTATGAACTAGAAAATGTCTCTTTTCCATTGAAAGAAAAAGTATCTTTAAAAATGATGTCTCAAAGTGCCCCTTTGGCTCCCAATGATCCTAATGACAAATTGATTTTCCAACGATTAGAAGAAGAGACCAATCTCCATATTGATTGGACAAACTACAGTAGTGATTTTGCCGAAAAAAGAAATTTGGATATCGCTAGTGGTGATTTACCAGATGCCATCTTCAACGCCGCTGCAGGTGACTATGATTTATTAAACTGGGCGGAAAGTGGTGTTATTGTACCGATTGAAGATTTGATCGAAGATTATATGCCAAATCTGAAGAAAATTTTTGATGAAAACCCCGAATACCGACAAATGTCTACTGCACCTGATGGTCACATTTACTCTATGCCTTGGATTGAAGAATTAGGCGAAGGAAAAGAGTCGATTCATACAGTAAATGGGATGGCTTGGATCAACAAGGAGTGGTTGGATAATTTGGGACTTGAAATGCCGCAAACCACTGATCAGTTGATGACTGTGTTGGAGGCTTTCAAGACGCAAGATCCAAATGGTAATGGTGAAGCAGATGAAATTCCTTTTAGCTTTATTAACAATGGAGGAAACGAAGACTTAAAATTTTTAATGGGGGCATTCGGTCTAGGTGATAATGATGACCACTTAGTCGTTGATAACGATGGCCAGGTACAATTTACTGCTAACAAAGAAGGGTATAAAGATGCCATCAAATATTTCAATGAAATGAATAATAAAGGTCTTATTGATAAAGAGGCTTTCGAACAAGATTGGAATACGTATGTTGCCAAAGGGAAAGAACATAAGTATGGCGTGTACTTTACTTGGGATAAAGCAAATATCACGGGTGCAGATGATAGTTATGACGTCTTGCCAGTCTTAGCGGGACCAGATGGAACGAAACACGTTACTCGTACGAATGGCATGGGTTTCTCAAGAGATCGTTTCGTAATTACTAGTGCGAATAAAAACTTGGAACTTACAGCTAGGTGGATAGATAAAATGTATGAACCGTTACAGTCTGTCCAAAATAACTGGGGAACCTACGGTGATGAAGCACAGGCGAATATTTTTGAATTAAAGGATGGTATGTTAAAACATTTGCCTTTAGAGGGGACAGCACCGGGGGAACTAAGACAAAAAACCGAAGCTGGAGGACCATTAGCAGTTCTTGATTCTTATTACGGCATAGTCACTACTATGCCAGATGATGCGAAGTGGCGTTTAGATTTGATGCATGACACGTATTTGCCATATATTACAGAAGACAATATCTATCCGCGTGTCTTTTTAGAAAAAGAAGAAACAGATCGATTAGCAAAAATTGAAACAGATATGTGGGATTACATCTATCGCAAAAGAGCAGAGTGGATCACCGGCGGTAAAATCGATGAAGAATGGGAAGAATACCTTGCTGAATTGGAACGTGTAGGTTTGGAAGAATGGATTCAAATAAAACAAACTGGCTATGATAATTTTTTGAAGGGAGCACAATAAGTGTTAGTAGAAGAAACGGCGATTTTGGATAAAGCAAATCGATTTATTGAAATGATGCGAGGAAAAGTTAACCCTCAGTATCGACAAAACTATCATTTTTCCGCACCCATCGGGTGGATAAATGACCCCAATGGGTTTATATATTACAAAGGGCATTACCATCTCTTCTATCAATACTATCCTTACGATAGTCGATGGGGGCCCATGCATTGGGGGCATGCGCGCAGTAGTGATTTGGTCCATTGGGAAGATCTACCAGTAGCGTTAGCCCCAGATCAACCTTATGACAGCGGCGGGTGTTTCTCAGGAAGTGCAATTGAAAGAGACGGAAAACTATATTTATTTTATACAGGCTGTCAAGAAATTGATGGTATTAGCCATCAGCATCAATGTTTGGCGGTCTCTGAAGATGGTATTCATTTTAGCAAATACAGTGGTAATCCTGTGGTAGCAGAAAAACAGCTAGGTGAGAATGGGCTGATACAAGAATTTCGTGATCCTAAAGTAATTGTTCACAACGATGCTTACTATATGGTAGTAGCTACTAAATCTACACAGTCTACTGGTAGAATAGTGATGTTTCAATCGTCAGATTTGTATACTTGGCACTTTTTCTCTGTGTTGCTAGAAGGGACTTCAGAGCAAGGAATAATGTGGGAATGTCCTGATTTATTCCATTTAGACGGACGAGATGTCTTAATCATGTCACCGATACAAATCAAGAAGAACGGACTGGAATATCATAATATCAGTTCTACCATGGCTTGTATTGGTGAGGTAGACTGGGAAACAGGTCAGATGATAGTTGATAATTTCCATGAAATGGATTTTGGAATGGATTTTTATGCACCACAAACAACAACAGATCCTAATGGTGGACGGGTGATGATTGCTTGGATGCAGATGTGGGATCGTACATTGCCTACACATGAGTTAGGCCATCTTTGGGCAGGCTCTATGAGTTTGCCCCGAGAGTTAAGAGTGAAAAAAAATCGATTGGTACAAAAACCCATCTCAACTGTATATAGTCATTTAGTTTATCAACAAGGCAGTGAAAATATCGCAGTGACTGACACATCAGTCGTATTTCGAAACGCACTGTCGGATTCTTCATATTTACATCTAGTCGCAGATTTGGAGAAAGCAGAAGTTTTTACAATTGAATTACTGCGGTCTAAGACGGATTGTCTCAAACTAGCCTATGACACTGCTACACAGGTTTTTGAATTGGATCGTCAGAAACTAGGAAGAGAGCTTACAGGGGCGGAAGAAGACCCTCTGAATGTCCGAAAAGTTGAAGTACCTTTGATTGATAATCAGCTCGTTCTTGAGATTTTTAGAGATACCTCATCAGTTGAAGTCTTTATTAATGGGTTAGAAGTTATGACGGCTACTTTCTATGAGCTGGAAAAAGCTCGAGATATCTTGTTTCATTCGATCGGAGAAAGTCGTATTCAAGCTTTTGAAACAGCGAGTGTGAAATAAATGTTTGATTGCTTAGGCGATGAATCAATTATTTAATAGGTTTTGAAGGATAATTTTTTAGAAAAGAACAGATAGCTAGATTTCCCATGGATTTGCTATTAGTATTTTGAAAAAATTAGTAATTTATGACAAAATTCATTATACTAAACTTGTGCAGAAATGTGAGGGATCAACTATGAAAGCAACAATGAAAGATGTCGCAAAATTAGCAGGTGTCGGAGTAGGAACTGTTTCCCGGGTATTGAATAACGGCTCTGTTAAAGCTTCTACTAGAGAAAAAGTTGAAGCAGCAATGACAGAGTTAAACTATCAACCAGATTTTTATGCCCGGGGGTTAAAGATGAAGCATACGAATACGGTTGCTTTGATTCTACCCACTGTATGGCATCCATTTTTTGGCGAATTTGCCTACCATGTAGAAACAGCATTAGAAAGACAAAACTACAAGCTTTATTTGTGTAACTCCAGTGGTAATAGTGAAAAAGAACAAGAATATATCCAGATGGTCAGCCAAAATAAAGTAGACGGCATCATTGGAATTACTTATTCAGATATCGATGAATACATTTCGAGTAATCTGCCTTTTGTTAGTATTGACCGTTATTTCACTGAAGAGGTGATTTATGTGACCGCTGACAATGCGGCCGGTGGACGTTTGGCTGCAAATGAACTTTATCGCCGAGGATGTCAGAATGTAGCATATATCGGTGGGTACCAAGAAACACCGAATGAAACGAAGAGTCGTCGAAAATATTTTGAGATCGAGTGCCGTCAACTGGGGATTTCCTATAAAGCGTTAGATATGTTAGAACCTTTAGACCATCTCTCAGAACGTGTAACAAATTTTTTGTTAGAGAATCCCGATATCGATGGGATTTTTACGATCAACGATCCGATGGCATTAGCTGTCATTGGTATGCTTGAAAAAATAGGGAAAAACGTACCAGAGGATGTCCAAGTTATCGGATTTGATGGTCAAAAGATGACAGAAGGAGACCCTTATCTCGTCTCAACAATTGCCCAACCTACAAAGCAAATGGCGGAAGTGGCAGTGGCAAAATTAATTGCTGTCATTAATGGAGAGACAGTAGAAAAACGTACCGTATTGCCGATTGAATTTGGTGAAGGTGGAACAACGAAATCTTTAGTGAGAAACGATTTTGCTTAGTGCAAATACGTTTCTTTTTTTGAAAATGAGTGAATGAAAGGTGTAGATAAAATGTTATATGGCGGGATAGAAGCTGGTGGAACAAAGTTTGTCTGTGGGATTGGTAACGAACAATTACAAGTGATAGAACGGAAAAGTTTTCCTACCACAACACCAGAAGAAACGATGAAGCAAGTGTTTGATTTCTTTGATAAGTACAAAGGAAATATCGCATCAATTGGTGTAGGAGCATTTGGGCCTATTGATATTCAAATCGAATCAAGAACTTACGGATATATCACCAACACTCCGAAGTTAGCTTGGCAAAATTATCATTTTGTAGGAGCTTTGGAAAACGCCTTGTCGGTTCCCATCTATTGGACTACCGATGTAAATGCTGCTTGTTATGGAGAATATATGGCAGGGTATGGAAAAGGTAAAAATAGTGTTCTTTATTACACCGTTGGTACTGGTGTTGGTGGTGGTGCTGTAGTCGATGGAAAAATAGTCACAGGTTTCAGTCATCCTGAAATGGGACATATGCTCTTACAACGTCATAATGAAGATCAATTTGAAGGAATCTGTCCTTTTCATCATGATTGTTTGGAAGGGTTAGCCTCAGGACCCGCGATTGAAAAGCGCTTTGGAAGAAAAGCCCAGACCATTTCATTTGATCATCCTTATTGGACGATTGAGGCAGATTATCTTGCTCAGTGTGTGTATAACACAACGTTACTATATGCACCGGAAGTAATAATTTTAGGCGGGGGTGTAATGAAACAGCCGCAACTACTCGAGTTGATTCGCCAAGCGTTTAAAGAAAAAATGGGTTCCTACGTGGATACGCCCACTCTCGAAGAATACCTACTAACTCCAATGCTTGCTGACGATGCAGGTTTGATCGGCTGCTTAGCTTTAGCAATAAAGAAGTTGGAACAATAGCAGCATGTTAAAGAACGTGTGAGAGAGTTTTTATAGCAGTTAGGATAGATAAAAAGGTTAACTAAAATGAGAGCTAGAAAAAAGGATGGCTAATAATAGATGTTCATATATATTTTTTGCGTAATCGAATGTCGCAAATAAGAATTTTTTCTTTCGTTCTCGTCTTCAGTTATATTGTTGTCTAGCTGCCTCAAAATTACTTCTTAGTGCCTGTTTTTTTCTATTAGCCCGAGCAAAGAAAAAGGAAACAGAATGTCTTATTAAAGCCAATTAGGCCTATGCCTAATTGGTTTTCTATATTCCTGTTCTAATTGTGTTTGGGTGGGATGAATATCCTTTTTATTAATAATAGTGACGGTGTAATGAACGGTTTTGCTAACGGTAAAATAAGTATATCTAATTCAACTTTCTACTAACGCGAATATTCTTTGAATTTGATTTACTAAAAGCTGGGTAGCTTCTCATCAGTCATTCTCTTCATTGGGGTTAATAAAGTGTTGTCAGTCATCCTGCCCTATTCTCAACAAGTACCTGCCTAATGCCTTCTTCAAACGTTGTGATCTTAAAATGAGGGAATGCCTTTTTGAATTTATCAGAGACAAAAAGATTATCCACCGTGTATCTAGGTAATAACTCACTTAGTTCGTGCGCGTTTTTACTGAATAGCTTAGCAAGTTTAAATTGCCACAAAGGAATGACGCGGTATTTCAATGGTTTGCCTTCAATTTTTTCGGCGAGATCGATCATGTCTTGGAAACTATGAGGTGTATCACAGGGCAAATGCCAAGTTTGGCCATAGGCACTAGGCGTATTACCGATAAGGGCCATTGCTCGGCTAGCATCAGGTGTCCATATAAGTGTGCGTAAAGTGTCCTTATTGACAGGTATTTTGACGGGAGCATTGTGGACTATATTGTTTAAGACGAGTGTATTAGTAATGTTCTGGGTCTTGCCTGGGCCGTAAAATTCTGGGGCTCGACAAATCACCGCATCTAAACGGCCACTTTCCATCTCGGATAAAACCAATTGAGCCATTTTAGAGCGTACGAGGGACTTCCTGCCTGCTGGAAAAAATGGCGTGTCTTCCTTTTGGGGGGTACGATCCTTTGGATACATATAAGTATTATCAAAAAAAACCAGTTTGCTCTGTGCTTCTTGGCAAGCGCGGATGACATTTTCTGTGATTTTCATAAAATTGGTTTCCCACAGCTCAGCATCCATCGGTAACCCAACAGTGAAGTAAACAATCTCACTATGTTCAATCGCTTTTTTCGTTTGCGAAAAGTCCATCAAATCTGCGGAAACGATCTGATCTGTAGGATTGATTTTTTGAGGCTTCCGGCTAACTAGTCGAAGCTCATTTGTGTAATTTTTGTATAGTTCTTTTGCTAGTTCATAGCCGATTTGTCCATTGCTTCCTAAAATTGTTTGCATGACTGTACCTCCTCAAGATATAGTTTTGCTACAGCACGTACAGAAAAAGGATTTTGGCCAGTGATGATCCGCCCATCTTTTAGGGCAAATGCTTTATAAAAGCGTCTTTTTTTGAATTGAGCGTTTCTTTCTTCTGCGGCGGTTTGATTAAAGAAAGGAACTTTGTTCATTTTCCCGGCGAGAAATTCTTCGGTTTTCGTAAATCCTGTGATTTTTTTTCCAGAAATCAAAAAGCTTCCTTCTCTATCTTTTATATTTAGTAAACCAGCGATTCCGTGGCAAACAGATAAAATATACCCATTGTTTTCATAAATAGCTAAAGCGAGTTCTTGCAGCTCTTTATTATCAGGAAAATCCCACATGACACCATGCCCTCCGGTAAAATAAATCGCATGGTAGTCATTTGGATTTACTTCTGCGGGTTTTTTCGTTTGAATCAAGCCGTTTTGAATGAAATTTTCTTCCAGATAAATGTTCATAATGGCTTGATCTATATATTTCATGCTTCTTGGATCTAGAGGAACAAAGCCTCCTAATGGACTTACGAAATCAACGTCAACCCCTTGTTGATAGACCTCATCTAGAAACTCGGCACTTTCTCCTAACCAAAGTCCGGTAGCCTCGTTCGTGCCAGCATATTTTTGAATGTTTGTTTCAACAACTAATACTTTCTTCATGAATGGTCCCTCTCGTTCATAATGTGAATGACTTTCGTTAAAAAGGATTGGAGTTTTTTTATTTCTGTTTGCTCATGATCGAGATAGTAATAATTTTTTGTTCCTTCTTGCCTGAAATTCACGATTTTGGCTTCTTTCAAGATTTTCAAATGATGTGAAATGGCGGGTCTAGATAAATTGGTGGCCTCTAATAAGGAAGTGACCTGTAAGCCAGCACAATTTTCCGCTTCTAGCAACCGAATGATGATAGCTTGTCTTTTTTTGTCACCTAGCGCGATTAAAAAATCACTTAACTCAGAAAAATCTTGTTGCAGATTGGCATAATCTATCATAATTGTCTCTCTCAAATCGTTTAAAAGTTTAAACCATTAAACCATTTAAAGGAGATTTTTGCAATGAAAGAAGCTCGAGATCATTCCTCTTCTCCACCATCGCTAAGGAGATTAGAATGTTTTGTAAGCAAATAGATAATAATGGAAAAGCATAAGAGCATTTGAGCCTTTTTGTGTTTAGAAGCAGCTTATTTTTTTATGAAGTGATTAAGAGCCGTGTGTTGCTCATTTTTTGTTGTTGTGTTATGTATGTAACATCTAGACAAAAGACGTAGTGAGATATGAGGCGGAGAATATGAGAGACTTACAGTTAGCATTTATCAGTAATCGCACAACTAAGCGCTTATTTCGAGTTTTGAGTGTGATGGAACGAGATCGTTTATTTACAATTGGTGAAATGGCAGAAAAGATGCAAGTCACACAACGCACAATTGCAAATGATCTCAAGTATGTGAAAGACTATTTTGGTGATTGTATCACCCTAATTTCGGGGAATAGTGGCTTTCTTTTTGAAGAGAAAAAACCTTCCGTGTACCAAGAAAAGAAACAAGATTTGCTAGAAAATGAGTGTTTATTTGAAATCATCGGTCATATTTTTCAAGGGGAATTGATGGATATTGACGAGTTAGCCCATCATTATCATTTTTCTGAGAGCACGTTTCGACGGTTGTTGGGTCAATCGAACAAAATATTGAGCAGTTATCGGTTAAAATGGGTGTCGAATCCATTGACAATTGAAGGGAGCGAAGCGGATTTACGGAAATTCTTCAAAGACTTTTATTACGAAGGGATTGATACTGCCCATACCCTTGTTCCCGACCCCGCATTGCATGAGTTGGTCTTAACCCAGTTAAACAACAAACTAGGACAATATGATATTGGCTCTGGAACAACACCAGCTGCTTTTTACTATACTTTTTTTATTGCAATCAAACGGGCGAGCCTTGGTTTTCCGATAACAGTCCCGAAATACTTGATTGAATTAGCCTACAAAGGAAATAGCTTCTCCCTCCTGTATTCTTTAAAAGACGGAATCAACAAGCTTTACGGCGTAGAACTAGCGAAGGAAGAATTTGCATGGATTTATTTAGTTACTATTTGTAAACGTACCTTAGATAGAGAAGCATCGGAGGAAAAGTTCTACCAGCAGTTTCATCAAGGATCAGAAATTGCCAAACTTACGGAGGCTTACTTACAAGAGTTTGAGCTCACAAATGAGAGCTATGCCAAGATAAAAATTTTCTTGCAATCCTTCTTTTTGTCTAGAAAAGTGAACTATGCGTTAGCTCCTGCATTGAACAAAGAGGCACAGGACATCAAAGAATCTCTCATGCGTTCTGACAATGAAAACTATCAACGGAATTTACGATTTTTAAAGAAGCATCAAAGAAAAGACTTTTTGGCTGCACCATATCTTGAAGATATTTGTGTGAGTTTAACGATCTACAGTGATTTGATTTTTGATTTTTATTCACCGACAAAAAGAATTTATTTTCTTCTAGAAGGTGATCACTTCATCTGCCAACAGATTCGAACTCGTGCAATGCAACAGTTTGGTACAAAGCACACGTTGACCTTTTTGCCATTGCAACATCTGACACAAGAAATATTAAATGCCGATCATATTGATTTGATTGTCACAAACTATAATCGGTACCTCTTAGACTATATTATTGAAACAGATTACTTGTTATTGAAAGCTGTCCCAGATGAGCATGACTGGCGGAATCTGGAAAGAAAAATTGATCCGTATCGAAAACCATTTCTCTAATCCCCGTACACTCGTTAAAAGTATTAACGAGTGTTTTTTTTATTTATTTCATCCGTATATGAAAATATTGATTCCAATTTGACCAAAAAATCAGGTAACCTTAATCATGTAAGGAAAAGGTATGCATACAAACTTACAAATAAAAGTATCAAAAACCTTCGTTTTTTAGAACGATTGTCTGTTATGTATCCTCTTTTTCAGAAATCCTAATCTAACAACTTTTTCTAAGACAACTGATAAATTCAGGTGTCTTTTTTGTCGTCAACCCAAAAACGAAGAAATTTGAGACATTTTATGGAGGTATGAATATGAAACGGGTAATATCTATTGGCTTTCTGGGGAGATTTCTTTTAATCACTGTCTTATTTCTATCCCATGTCCCATTTCAATTAGTAGATGCATCAACGGAAGTTTTTGACAGCTTAAATGATTTTGAAAGCGAATCGTCAAATATCAAAGAGGGGGAAGAAGAACTTGATGAGAGCGAAAGCGAACCTGAAAAAGCCAATGAAGGTAGTCGCTCAACCCAGTATCGTATTGATTTAATTGCCAATCCACCTAGAGGAGGTACTGCTATTAATCTAGCTACGAACTCTACTGTAATTTGGGGTGACGTAGGAATGGGGTTTGGTAATGTTACAGCAATTCCTAATACAGGTTATCACTTTGTTGAATGGGAAGTTGTATCCGGACCAGTCAACTTGCTGTCCCCAACTAATTTATTTCCTGCTTTAATTATGGGGGCAGGTAATTCAGTCGTTCAGGCTATGTTCGCTCCTTTGCAAGGTGGAGACATTATAGTAAAGCATGAAGATGCCGAAGGAAATAAATTAGTAGAAGACGAAATTCTAACAGGCTTATTTGATGAAGAGTATTCAACAGAAGCATTAACAATTGAGGGGTGGAATGTTAGTCGAATCCCTAATAACGCATCCGGTACTTTTACCCAAGAGGAGCAGGTTGTTCTTTATTTATACGAAAGGTACGAACCGCAACAAAATTTATGGGGCACCGTACCTTGGGAATATGACGAAGAAGCAGAATCTATTATTTTATACGGAGGAATTGCAGGTTCTGTAACAGAAGCACCTTGGAGAACGTATACTTCCCTTAAACAAATTACTATTGAAAATATCGTTGCATTGCCAGGAAATTCTAGAGGATTGTTTTCTTCATTAAACAACTTAGAAACCATTGAGCATGCTGAAAACTTAGACGTTTCAAATGTAGAAGATATGCACAATATGTTTGGTGCTGCAAGATCCATCAAACAGTTAGATGTTAGTCGCTGGGATACCTCAAATGTTAGAGATATGAGTTTTATGTTTAACCAAACGCAGTTATTAAAGGAACTGGATGTGAGCAACTGGGATACTTCTCAAGTAACAAACATGCGAGCCATGTTTCAACTTGCAGAGTCTTTAACTACGCTAGATGTAAGTAGTTGGAATACCTCTCAAATTACAGATATGAGTTTTATGTTTAGCCAAACGCGGTCATTAAAGGAGCTGGATGTGAGCAACTGGGATACTTCTCAGGTAACTAATATGCAGAGTATGTTTGGTAATACTAACGCATTAAATAGAATAACATTAGGAGAACAATCCATTTTTTCTGCTGCTACAAACTTACCAGCAATCCCAAGTACTGAACAATATACTGGACGCTGGACGCTAGAAGAAAATTTGTCGGGTGATGGTTCGGTTATAACTTTTGAAAACTCAACTGAGTTTATGGCTAACTATGATGGTAGTTCCCCAGGAACCTATATCTGGGAGCGAGTAGCTCCAGAACAGCTTGTCGCAAGCATTGATCGAGTAAGCGATCAGTCCCAAACTATTACTGGATATGCAACAGAGTCCGTAGATGAGTTGACTATTAGTTACCAAACGACGTCTGGAGATAAGGTAGTTCTTGAAAAAGATGATCCTCGAATTGTTTGGGGCGATTATCAAGAGTCAAATCAACAAGTCCGACAGTTCCAAATTGATTTGATAGGGAATGAACGTCTTGAGACCGAGACAAAGGTAACGATTACAGTTTCGAAACCTTCTGTTGAAACGACCGGTGATAGAACGGAAGAACAAACAGTCATAAAAGGAATTAATTATCGAGCGAATAACTTCACTTTAGACCGTTTCAAAATTAATGAATTAAGCACGCAAGAAGAATTAGATGCTTTGATCCTTCAAGAAAGTCGCGCGCAAGCCGCAAATGTGTTGACGGAAGCGGATATGACGGATGACTTTCGCATCGTAGAAACGGATCTTACACGAGAAGTGGACGAAGACGGCAGCTACTTCGCTGTTCTTGAGGTGGGGAATAAAGCCTACCAGATGACCATCGGTATCGATGTGACATCGAAACTTGAGCATATGCGGGTGACGATCCCGACCAAAATGGTCTTTGAATCCTTGTACAATCCTGCGGAATCGAATCGTAATTTTGAGAGCCAAGCGTATGAGATCCGCAATCAATCGCCACTTGCTGTGGATACTTATATCAATCAATTGGCGATCGGTGATCCTGCCGGAATCGTCTTGTTAGAAGAGGGAGAAGATCCCCTCGATTACGCTGAAAGCGAAGAGGAAGACCCAGCCCTTACTTATGACGATATCTCAACCCCGCTGTTGCGATTGAACCTAAAAACGGAAGAAACCCAGATTCAACTCTATGAAGCGATGGAAGAACAACACTTGGTTCGCTTAGAAGAAAGAAGCCGCGTGCCGATTTCCTTAACGGGGGATTTCTATGGGGACTATCCCCAGTGGGTCGTTGATTCAGAAGCCGATCAAGGCGGGTATTATGAAGACTTGCTTGTACCGAATTATCGCATCGTCTTACGCTTTGTTCCACGAGACTAAGAAAAAAAGATCGTACCAAATGGGAAGGAGGTGAATCCATTGGAGCAAACGAATCAAACCGAAAACAAAAAACGACGGAAATGGCTCTGGTGGTTGTTGCTATTGGCCGTACTTGCCGGTGGACTCGGGTACTATTTCTATCAATCAAAAGAAGCAGTTCCGTTGATCAGTGCAGACCTTTTGCCTGAATCTGGCGATGCCACCGATCAGCGATTATCTGAACGGGCGCAGGAAATTGCAGATGCGAATTATTTCACCCTGCAAATCAATCCAGAAGCCATTTTTGAAGATGGTCAAAGCACGGGATCCATCGAAATCGTTAATCCAGGAACCAATGTGTACCCAATCGCCGTGGATATCTCTTTACTGTCGAGCGGGGAAGTCATCTATTCTTCCGGTGCGATCTATCCAAATCAATTTGTTGAAAATGTCGCCTTAGCGACACCATTGGCAAAAGGCGAGTATCCTGCCAAAGCCACCATCAATATTTACGACCCTGAAAGCAAAGAAAAACAAGGGGTCACTGAAGCTGAATTAACGATTATCGTTAAGAATTAAAAAAAGGAAAAGTGAGGAAATAAAAATGAAAAAATTTGTAGCAGCTATTCTAAGTACAGCAACGATCGCAGGAGTAATCGCAAGCGGCACCACCGCTTTTGCGACACAAACTATTGACGGACGTGAAGGCGATACGTCAGGAGATGTCCAAGTAAACGGGATCATCGGTGAATTCGATAATACAACACCTGGACCAAATCCCGATGATTTGAACCAATGGATCAATGTAACGATTCCAACGACTGCTTTGTTCTATACGACAGAAGCGTCAAGTCATACAGAGATCGTTTCGCCTACGTACACGGTGACAAATAACTCAGCAGTTGGTGTGATCGCTTCTGTTGCAGGTGTTGGTACACCATTGAATATGTCTGAAGTAGACTTGTTAAACGTAAACGGGATTGAGTTGTTTGAAAACGGCACACCAACTGTAACAGAAACAGAATTGTTTACCCTTGAAGGCAACCAAGGAACGAATGAAGGGACGTTTGCGTTCACTGGTGAAGCAACACCTGCCAATGCATCAGAAGAATCAAACCCAAGTTTCAAATTGGTCTTGAGTTTTGCGCCGGATGTAGAGGAAGACTAAAAACTGAAATCCCAGTAAAGAAGGGATCTATCGTATGAAAAAACGAAAAAGAATCATTTTTTTCATCGCTGCATTACTGGCTCTGACTGTCTGGGATCTATCAGAAACCGTTGTCGCAGAGGCGACAACAGGGCAGGTCACTGTGACTGGTAGAATTGGTGAAACAGCGAAGGAAGAGGAAGAAGCAGACGATGACAATAAGAAAACGATCGTCGCAGATGCTTCTCAAATCGGACAAGGAAAATTACCGCAAACAGGTTCTTCAAACACAAGCAGTTTGATCATCCTGGGGTATGCACTCATAGTATTTTCTATCTTATTACTATTGAGTAAAAGCAGACACATTTATGGAACGACTGATTACTATAATTAGTGAACAAATAAATGAGTAGGCAGAGTATTCTATAATTACTTATGCCCTATCAGAACACCTCGATGGAGCTGATAGGGCAGTTTTATTTAATTGTTATAAAAAGGAAGGCAAGATAATAGCGTTTTGCTGATACAAATAAAATTTTAGGAAAAATACATAGAAAGAGGGGCAAATGAATGGACGGTGGAAACAACCACGAAACCTTTTCTTACTACTTCAATTTTAAGAAAATAAAAAAAGGTATTGAACGTGAAAAATTGGAAGCATATTGCGAAAAACACCTAACTGAATTCGGTCAGCTGATTGAATCGATTTCAAAAGATAATTTCTGGGAAGTGCTCCCAAAAATTCTAGGACTTGATGCAAAGATGAATCTAGTTTCAGAATTATCTCGATTCGACGATTTCTCAGCAGATGAGATTATTAGAATTACTGAGAATGATTACAAGACGTATTTCAAAGAAATCTGTGGTTATGATCTAAGTGTAGAAAAGAAGAATTCTATCGTATTCAATGTGTCATAGAGTTTGCATAAATACAAATTATCTTAAAAAAGGCTTCAAAAAAAATTTTTTGAAGCCTTTTTTTGTTTTCCGCAAGTATTAAGATTAAGAACTAACGCTATTGTCTAATGACATAGTTAAGGGAAAATGCAAAGGTCTGATGTCAAAGCTAAACCTTAAAGGAAAAGATAGGAAAAAACGAATAATTTGGAAGTTACTATTTTTCGCTAATGAATTTAGACAGCAACATTATGGAGATAAAGGAATCACGATTAAGAAAGTTCACGATTGATAAAAACTTGCTAATAAATGAAACTATTTGACCTGTTCTTTCGTCATACCCTATAGAACAACGAAAGAGAGGAAATACTATGAGAAAAAAATTATTGTTAATAGCTATATTCTGTGCACTGATTCTTACGTTAGTAGTGGGTGCCATGTATAAGTACCTAATGAGTCAAGTGTATGGAGAAGAACAAACAAATTTTGAAACGCAAGTCGAAAAAACAATTAAAACTGAATTTTTTGATCGTGATATCACTCAGATTGAAGAATCAAAGAGTGGCGATAATCAATACAACAAATATTACCTGTACTATTCTGCGACTGAAAATAAAAATATTATAAAACAATTGGAAGCTCAAACTCAGGTTGCTTCGAAACAATTGAAGGATTCTCGGTCAATGGTGCTTTCCTATGTCAATGAGGAAAAGGTGAATGATGCCCTTATTAATCGACAATTAGTAACAAAGGAATATATTTGGGATGATAAAACAAAGTCTTTGAAATATTTAGGTGAATTAAAAGAATTATCTGAAATACTCTTATCCAAAAATCGAAATGAGCCTCGATTAAAAGATATTGTCAACGATGAATCAGACTTGCTTGCGATAAACAGAATTGTACAAGAACAGCTACTTAGTACTCGAACTAAATTAAAATCGACAATTGATGAGGAAGAATTAGATCAAGTGTTAACAAATGACTTTTTAAGCAAGGATAGTAAGATAACCATTCTCCCTCACTCAATACAAATCGCTTTTGATAAAGAGGTCTTAGGGGTGACAAAGATGAATGTCGACATTGAAAAAATTCTGCCTTTTATTGATCCAGCGATCGTTTCTGATAATAATCTGCCAAAAAAATCCTTAGACCAAAAAAGAAACTATGTCGCGCTCACCTTTGATGATGGACCTAACGATACGTCTACGAAAAAATTACTAGGAGAGTTAAAAAAAGAAAAGATCAAAGCGACTTTTTTTGTTTTAGGTCAGATGGTTGATAAGAACCCAGAGGTCGCGAAAAAAATAGTGGGAGAGGGGCATGAAATTGGCAGTCATTCATACACTCACCCAGACTTGACTCAAGTAACCCTGGATAAAGTCAAAGAAGAAGTACTGAAGACTGATAAGGCAATATTTCATGCTACAGGGGTATTGCCAAAACTCTTTCGACCACCTTACGGAGCAGTAAACGGCGCCGTTGCCAAAACCATCGGATTGCCTATTATTCAATGGAATGTAGACTCTGAAGATTGGCAAGTCAAAAATAAAGATTTGATTGTAAATAAGGTAATTGATACTGTAGAAAATGGATCAATCATTTTGATTCATGATATCCATGAACGTTCCGTAGAATCCATTCCAGAAATGGTAAGTCAACTAAGAAAAAGAGGCTATGAGTTTGTGACTATAAGCGAATTGCTCTCTTATGGACAAAAACCACTAAATCAGTATTTTGGTTTAGCTGACCAAAGAGAAATTAAATAGCAGTCTTTTCTAGTCCCTTGGAGAGTTGTGGAAGGAGTGATCTTTATTTTTAAGAATAGAAGTCAAACAAAAAAAGTGCGCTATTATGAGCATCTACTGGAAGAACTGATAGAAGGTAAATATGATCAAATGTATCGAATTGCCTACAGTTATGTTTATGATCATGAAGATGCTTTAGATGTCCTGCAAGATAGCTTTCAAAAGGCGTTAAAAAGCTTTAGAAACACAGTAGAAATTGATAATTTTCAAGCATGGTTCTATAAAATTTTAGTAAGAACCGCGATTGATCAATGGCGAGTGAAGAGACTAAGACCATTTGGATTAGCCTTTGAAGAAACTATAGAACTAAGTCATTTTTGTTTCGATCAAAGTGAATTTCTTGAACTAAAGGAAATTCTAGAGAGAACGCCTAGTCCGGAAAGAGATATCATCATTTTAAAATATTTTGATGGATTTACCTTGCAGGAAATTGCTCAAATACTTAATTTAAATGAGAATACGGTGAAAACGAAGATGTACCGTTCTCTTGTTCAATTTAAGCATCTTTTAAATTAAAAAAACAAGATATGAAAAGGAGAATGAGCGAAATGAAACAGCACACGTTTGATGGAGAAAACCAAGAACAATTAAAGCGTGAAATAGTTGCACGTTTTCAAATAGAAAAGGCAAAGGTATACGAAGAAAAGAAGCGAAAAGTACTTAGAAGAGGCGTCGAAAGCGTGATCTTGGTGGTTTTTAGTTTTTTGATTATGCTTCAAAATACTACCTTTAGAGGTTTTGCATCAGAAATACCTATTTTGGGGGATTTGGTATCAATTATAACTGGGGAAACGCTTCTGTTCAGTCAAGAGGAGGCAGAAATCACTATTGATGTGCCTAAGATAACAGAAGAAAATCAAGTGTATTCGCAATTAAATGAAAAATATCTCCGTGAAGGACAACGAGCATATCAAAGTTATATAGACGTAATAAATAAGGTGGACGAAAAACAAATGTATGTCAGTGGTACCTATGATGTGAAAGTCAATGATAATCGATTTTTAGTAATCGACCGTACGTTTGAAGAGACAGTGGGGAGCACCAATGTCGAACATCGATTTGATACATTCGATAAAAAGAACGAGGTCTTATTATCATTAAAGATGTTATTTAAAACGGAAAACTATTTAGAGGTGCTGGCTCAGGAAATTGAGCACCAAATGAAAGAGCGGATGAGAGTAAATAGCGATATCAAATATTGGGTTTTAGACTATAATGATACAAATTGGTTGGAGAATGATCCGAATTTTTATATTAATGAAAATCATGAACTAGTTATTTCGTTTGATAAATATGAAGTTTCGGCTGGATACATGGGGACACAAGAGTTCATAATACCTACTACAGTATTGAAGCCGATCTTAGTTGACGAAAATTTTTTTAATTAGATCGATAAATCAGTTTAAGCTTATTCGGAAAATGATTTCTGGATAAGCTTTCTTTTTTTCGCTAGCAAGAGCGGAAAATAAAGCCTACTTTTCTAATTGGCTGTGATACCATGAGGGAAAAAATCGATGAACCCAGGGGCTCTTTTATACACGTTTACTACAAAGGCAATAAAAAGTCCCTTGTTGTCTGCTTTTGTGAGTAACTTTACCACAGTGTGAAACTCCCTGAGCCTTACTACCATTATTGGATTTGAAAATAATTAGAGATCTGATTATTAGGTAGCGAATCTTTTTATTGACTTTCCTTTTTAACCGGTTTATATTTTTTTCGAATAGTTAGATATCTAACATTTGGCGAAGGGGGAGTCGTTTTGGAGGAACTGATCGTTTCGAATTTGATGCGTTCCATTATGAATAAGTCACGGGAATCGATGGAACTGCGTATAAAAGACCTGGATATCAGTCAGCAGCAAGGAAGAATGATTGCGTATATCGCACAAAATGAAGACAAAGGCTTGATTCAGAAGGATTTGGCCCAAGTGTTTCAACGTCGTGATGCCAGCATCACAAGTATGCTTCAAGGGTTAGAAAAAAAAGGGTATATCGAACGCCGCATCCCCAAAAATAATGAGCGGCAAAAAAATATATACGTTTTACCTAAAGGAAAAGCGTTGATTGATCAAACCAATGAAGCTTTTTATGCGGCAGAAAAAGAACTGGTCCAAGCACTGAATGCAGAAGAAGTCGAAGAACTGACTCGTTTGTTAAGAAAAATCGATCAAAGTCTATGAGCAATAAGCAGTCAATCACTGCTTATTGCCTGAAAGTTAGATTTCTAACAGTTAACTATCTAATAAAAGGAGGAATCATCATGGAAGAAGTCACAATGAATGAATCCAATATTTACTACTTAAGCGAAAGTCCGGTGCGAAAGGCAATTGCCCATTTATCGATCCCGATGATGGTTGGTATTTCAACCACGACGATCTATAATTTGATTAATGCCTATTTTATTGGATTGATCCATGATACCAATATGATGTCGGCGATTACCTTGGCGATGCCCATTACGATTCTGTTGATGGCGGTTGGGAACATGCTGGGTGTTGGTGGAGGAAGCTATATCACACGACTACTAGGCAATGGAGACACTCAAAAGGGCAAGAAAGTTGCCGGCTATGCGTTTTACTCAAGCATCCTGCTCGGTGTGATCATAGGGATTGTCACAGTAATTTTCATGGATCCGTTTATTCATTTACTAGGAGCAAGTGGGCAGACATTTTTGTATACAAAACAATATTCACTGATTTTGTTTGTAGGTGGAGCATCGTTCATTTTAAATTTTGCTTTGGAACAGTTGGTGCGTTCAGAAGGGGCATCAAAAGAATCAATGTACGGCATGTTTGTCAGTGTTGCAGTGAGTATCCTACTGGATGCATTATTGATTCTCGTCTTTAACCTACATGTGATCGGTGCAGGGCTATCACTAGTGATTGCGAATATCGCTTCAACAACGTATTATGTCTGGTTCCTAGAAACGAAAAGCGAGACATTGAAGGGCTTTTTAAAGAACATGAAACTTTCAATCAAAGATCAGCTAGAAGTTTATAAAATAGGGATATCCGAGCTGTTTAAATCAGCTTTCATGATCGTCACCACATTATTATTGAACAATTTTTCTGCTGAATATGGAGACAATGTTGTGGCTAGCTTTGGTATCGCTGTTCGAATCACGCAATTACCGGAATTTTTAACAATGGGTCTATTTTTGGGCGTCATACCGTTATTTGCCTACAGTTTCTCTGCCCATAACACGAAACGAGTGAAAGAAGCACTGAAAGAAGTATCTTTGTGGATAGGTGGGATCTCCATCCTTTTTGCATTGATTGTGTATTGGTTGCGAGTGCCTGTGCTGGGGTTATTTACAAGTGATCCTCGTGTGATCCAAGTTGGCTTAACGATTTTGGGGGCACAGTTGGTTTCTTCGATCTTTAATGGTTTCTCTGGTTTATTCACGGGCATCTTTCAGGCATCTGGACTAGGTGCTCAGACCGGAGTGATGTCCACGATTCAAGGAACATTCTTTATTCCGATCGTTTTATTGCTGCATCATTTTTATGGATTGGATGGATTGATTTGGTCAATGACGATTACAGAAGGTATCGCGTTTGTTGCGGGTGTCTTAATGATGATTCCTTATCTAAATAAACTAAATAAGAATGATCTGCCCGCCATGCAAAACCAACAACGTATATGAATCAGATACATTCGGAATATTTGTTTATGGAAGAAAGGAAAACGAAAGGTTTCTTTTCGAACATCCTATAAGGAAAGCCCAACGAAGCAAATTTCGTTGGGCTTCTTTACTTGCTATATATTTCCTTTTCGTTAAAGTAAGAGGAGATGTTGATTCTGTTGTACTTACTATTGAAAAAAACTTCATTTCAAGGATAAACGATCTTTTTCATGTATCAGATAGAAGAAAAGCGTCTAAAACAAATGCTATTAGCAAAATTATCAAGCGATTGAGGAATCTACTATGCAAAAAAAAAATTATAAAGTTGTCTCTGTCTCGAATAACAGTCGTCAGTTTGCGATTTTAATGGCTTTTTCAGGCGGGGCATTAGATGTCTATTCTCACAATTATTTTCATGGATTAGTTGCTACTCAGACAGGGAACATTATTTTGATGGCTTCGAACTTATCCCAATATAATTGGCAGCAAATGCTGCCTAAAATCGTATCGATCATTTTGTTTACGGTAGGATTTTTATTAGGTATTCTTCTAAAGCGCAGCAATTTCAGTCATTATTGGCGCAGTTACACCATGCTACCTGTTATTTTATCGAGCTTGATCATTCCCTTGTTGTCTCAAAACTTGCACCTTTTTAAAATTGGTCTGCTTGCTTTTGGAAGTGGCTTGCTGATGCTGACGTTTACTGGAACGCAAATCGAAGGAAATCCTTATACGATCATGATGACCTCAGGAAATTATCGGAAAATGCTAAATGAATGGTATCTGTATCTGACCTCACGGAATAAAACGTCGCTTCAAAAACGCAATGCCCATAACTATACGATCGTCGTGCTCTCATTTGTCATTGGTGCTTGTTTACTAGCCTTTATCAGTCTTATTTTGAAAAAATATTCAATTTGGATCGTAACCTTCACGTTTCTGCTGGCACTTTTTATTGAAATCCATCAAGCGAAAAAGACGATTCGATAGTCAAAGAAAAACCGTCAGAGGGACTCCTGCTGACGGTTTTTCTTATAAGCTGAAACAGGAATATTTTTTAGAATGTCCTCACAGCTCCGCAATCTTCCGTACGGTATTGATGGTTCGAATCGTAATCTGTTTGCCGACGCTGGTGCTGGCTGTTTTTTTCCACCAATTGGTTTTTTGATAGTCTTTGCGGAGGTAAGACCAGAAGACGACGTCTTTGTAAGGGAAAACCTGTTCAAGCTCGGCATTCGGAGCCCCGAGTTTTTCAGATAACTCCTCGTAGGTCAGCGAAGGCATCAAAAAGATCAGGTTGTCATAGATGGTTTTATCTTCCGTTCCTGACCAGTCGGGCATATGGGTCAAGCGTTCCTGCAGCTCTGATTGGCGAATGATATAAATAGCGATATCAAAGGAAAAGTCGCGTTTGACCATTGCTTTAATCGTTTCGGCAAGGTCTTGTGGATCATCCCCTTTACTGGAAAAAATCACATTGCCGCTATTCAAATAAGTGACCACATTGCTAAATCCCAATTCTTCAAAACCGGCTTTCAATTCTTTCATAGAAATTTGGTTCTTTCCACCGACATTGATGCCTCTTAATAAAGCGATGTATCGTTGCATGGATACCCCCTCCTTTAAAACCCTTCTTTTAGCTGATTATAGAATGGATGGAGCGGAAGCACAATCCTGGCTTCTCAGCTACCCAAAATACGTGAGCGAGAAGCGACTAATACAAGATTATTGGCGAGGTGGATACAGCGCGGGGCTTTCGAGCTTGGCGGTTTAGTAAAAATGAAGATGAAAATATCCGTAAATGCTAACAACCCTCACAAATTTGCTAAAGCAAGCGAATTTGTGAGGGGCACTTTAAGTTGTTTTCTCTATTTCTGGCTTCATTGTTAATCCACCGCAATCCTCACAGACACTGTCTGTACGGGGACATCATAAAAGGGATCTTCTCGTCGGCCTAAAAAGTCTTGGGCTTGCTGAGGGAAGAGGGCGTACATCAGCACGTCTTCTTCGCTTTGGGCATACTCAGCGATTTCTTCCCGAAAGGCTGGCAGTTGTGGTGCCAGTAGATCAGCTGGTCTGACGGTGATCACTTCAGCATCTCCGATGATTGTTTCTTTGATTTCGTCGGTGATGGGTGCTGGCGATTGACCGTAAAGTCCTTTGACGTAATCTTTGATCTCACTTGGAACAAGTTTGTAACGTTCTCCTGAAATCACATTCATCAAGGCTTGGGTACCGACCATTTGCGACAATGGGGTCACTAGTGGCGGATAGCCCAAGTCTGCTCTGACTTTTGGTACTTCTGCTAGGACTTCTTCATACTTGTCTTGCAATCCTTGTTCCGTCAATTGGCTGAGTAGGTTTGACAACATGCCACCAGGTACTTGATAGATCAAGGTTTTAGGTTCGATATCTTTGACTTTCGGGTTCAGTAGTCCTTCTTCGCGGAAACGATCACGAACGGGATTGAAATGTTCAGCAATCTCAGCGACTTTCTGCAAATCAAGTCCCGTAGCAAAGCCGCAATCTTCTAAGGCGATCGCCACAGATTCGGTTGCTGGCTGACTGGTGCCGCCAGCAAAGGAGGAGATGGCGGTATCAATGATGTCTGCACCGGCTTCCGCAACTTTTAAGTAAGTCATCTCAGCGATGCCGCTGGTGGCATGGGTATGGACTTCTAGCGGTAGATCGACGGCATCTTTGATTCGGCTGACCAGCTCGTAGCCAGTTTGCGGTGTCAAAACGCCTGCCATATCTTTGATACAGATGGAATCGGCGCCGAGGTTTGCCATTTTATGGGCAAGGTCGACGAAGTAATCCACCGTATGGATTTGGCTAGTAGTATAAGAGATTGCTGTTTGACAGTGTCCGCCGGCTGCTTTTGTGGCGCGGATGGCGGTTTCTAAATTGCGGACATCATTTAAGGCATCAAACAAACGAAGAATGTCGATGCCGTTTTCAACCGATTTGGTAACAAAGTCAGCAACGACGTCATCGGCATAGTTTTTGTAACCTAAGAGATTTTGTCCCCGTAAGAGCATTTGCAGTTTGGTCTTTTTCACTTCTTTGCGGATCGCCCGCAATCTTTCCCATGGGTCTTCATTTAAAAAACGCAGACAAGCATCGAAGGTCGCGCCGCCCCACATTTCCAAGGCATGATAGCCTGCTTGGTCCATGGTTTTTAAGATCGGCAGCATATCACTGGTAGGCATTCGCGTGGCGATCAGACTTTGTTGGCCGTCCCGCAAGACGGTTTCGGTAAATTGGATTTTTTTCATTCTTTCACTCTTTCCTGAATGATTTTACGGATCTGCTGCTGCATATCTGCTACGCTATGAGTTCTAGAACGGCCACAAACTTTGGCATCTTGTTCACAGACGTAGCAGCTTCTTGCCGGCAGACCGATTTCGGTGCGGCTGATAGGTAAAAGCTGGTCTTGGTTTTTGGCTAAGACATCCAGATCCACCAATCGACCATAAGGATGATGGGTCTCAATCTGAACCATCATTCGTTTTAGTTCATAAGGATCTGTGGGCAGTACGAGATAATATTCCGGTCCAGTTTCCAAACTACGGTAGAGGTTTGCCAGTGGAATCAGTTCCTTGACGGCCTCTTCGATTTCCGTAATGAGTTCTTCAAAAACGGCGGTCAATGGGACAGAATTTTTCACGGGACCGGGAATATTCATGGTGGCAACAAGCAATGCCGCTTTTTCATCCGCAGCGAGAAGCTCCCGTTGAAGGGAGCTTCTATCTTCTCGCGCCTGCAGCATATCGGTTAGCGTCACAGGGGTTCCTGAAAATAGGGCATCAGACATTTTTGACCACATCAATGATCGTGCCATCGCGGTATTCGATCAAAGCGACGGTTTTTTCCCCGTACTTGATTGGTTCGGGTTGACCGACAATGCTGTAGGCTTTTTCTTTTAATTCTTCAATGGTGTATTGGGGAATATCCAATGCTTCAAAATGGCTGATCAGGTCTTTGCGAGCTGGATTGATGGCGATCCCGATTTCTGTGACGACGACATCAATGCTGGCGCCTGGCGTGACGATCGTGTTGACGGTATCGACGATCGTTGGGATCCGTCCCCGCACAAGAGGAGCGATCACTAAGCTCATTTTGCACGCCATACTGGTATCTGAGTGGCCACCAGAAGCACCGCGGATCACACCGTCAGAACCGGTGATGACATTGATATTGAAATCCGTGTCGACTTCCAGTGCGGAAAGAATGGCGGTATCCAATTGATTGATAAACGCCCCTTTGCTTAATGGTGAGGCATACATATTGGCATCGATCTCGTAATGATTGGCGTTTTTCCCTAGCGATTGTGCGGAAGGGTGATCAAAGTCTTGGACATCGATCAGTTTTTCCACTAATCCTTCTTCTAACAGTTCCACCATGGCATTGGTAATGCCGCCGAGGGCAAAGCTGGCTTTGATCTCATCTTTGATCATCGCTTCGCGTAAAAAACGAGAAACGGCTAATGCGGCACCGCCTGTTCCGGTTTGGAAGGAGAAGCCTTGTTGGTAGTAAGGCGAGCTGGTGATGACCTTGGCTGCATACTCAGCAATCAGCAATTCTTTTGGATTTTTGGTAAAGCGGGTCGCACCTTTTGCGATCCCTGCAGGATCACCGATGGCGTCGACTTCCACGACATAATCGACATCCGTTTGGGGAATGCTGATTGGGGTATTTGGAAACGGCACCAGGGTGTCGGTGATGATCACGACTTGATCGGCGTATTTTGCATCGACCATCGCATAGCCTAGTGAGCCGCAGGTTGCTTTTCCGACGGTGCCATTAGCATTGCCATACGCATCTGAGCTAGGGGCCCCTAAGAAGGCGACATCGATGTGGATATCGCCGGCGGCAATCGCACGAGCCCGACCGCCATGAGAACGGATAATGACTGGGGCATCCATAATGCCTTCGGAGATTGCGGCACCGACTTTGTCCCGCAGCCCGCTGGAGGTGATATTGGTCACGACCCCAGATTTGATATGTCCGATCAATGGTTCATGGACATTCGCGATGGAACTAGGGGCAATCGCAAGATTCTTGATGCCCATTTTTGCGATCTCGTCTAAAACGAGATTCATGATAAAATCCCCTTCGCGAAAATGATGGTGGAAGGAGATCGTCATGCCGTCCGTTAACCCTGTTTTTTCAATGGCTTCACGAATACTGCCCAAGACCTTGCTTTTGCCCGGCAGGACTGGCTCGATCTTGCGACTCGCTTCTTTGTAGGCATGGATATTGGCTGTTTCATTTTCGAAGACCCCGTATTGGGTGGCATAGCATTCAGGGATATCTTTTCCTGCTTTGTTTAACACCATAATTACACTTCCTCCTCGGTAATCAATTTCGCTGCTTTGGCAAGGGCAATCACGCGTTCCGCTCGCTCAACGATTGGTTTATCGACCATTTTGCCATTCAAGGAGATCACACCAGAACCTTTGCTTTCGGCTTCACGAATGGCCCAGATCACTTCTTTGGCCTGTTGGATCTCGGCTTTTGAAGGCGCATAGATCCCATTAACTAGGGGAATCTGCCGTGGATTGATCACTGATTTTCCGTCAAAACCAAGCTGCTTGATGCGGGTCGTTTCAGCGATAAAGCCATCTGTGTCATTGATATCAGAAAAGACGGTATCGATGGCGGCGATCCCCGCAGCTCTAGCTGCATGCAAAATCATACTGCGGGCAAACAACAACTCTTGCCCATCTGGGTAGCGACGGGTTTTCATATTGGTGACATAATCTTCTGCCCCTAAAGCGATCCCGATCAAGCGGTCGGAAGCTGTGGCGATGTCTCGGGCATTTAAAACGCCTTCGGCCGACTCGATGGCAGCCATCATTTTGGTGGTTCCTACCGGTAGATCATTGTCTTTTTCCACTTGTGTAATCACGGCGGCAACATCAATGATGTCTTGGGCGGTTTCGGTTTTCGGTAGACGAATGACGTTGACCCCCGCTAGGACCATCGCTTCGATATCAAGGGCACCCACCGTGTCGAGGCCGTTGATGCGCACGACGGTTTCGATGGCAGAATAGTCAAAGGTTTTTAAGGCAAAATGCACCAGTGTCCGAGCAGAGTCTTTTTCATTCAAGGAGACCGCATCTTCTAAATCAAACATAACGGAATCGGCGCCATACAATGGCGCATCCCGTAGCATGGCAGCATTGGCTCCTGGTACAAACATCATCGTTCTTCTTAAACGTTCCATGTGTCGATCTCCTTCCAAGCATACTGTTCTTGTTCGGCGGCCCGATGAACGGCGGTCAGAGTTCGGGCTTTGATGGTACAGTCCAATGCGCCTTTATCGGTGGCAGTGATTTTGGCCTGTGTCACGCCTAGATGGTTCAGCGTCTCAAGGATGACGGCGCGAATTTGTTTGCCGAATTGTTTTTCGACACTGCTATCGAGGGTCAGCTCGATGGTTTGGGTTGTGGTGGGCTCGATCGCGATCAAGATATCACTGGATTCAACAGAGCCAGCAACCGCACTTTTTTTGATTTCCACTTATTATCACCTCTAAATATAGTTATGCTGCATTAAAAATGAGAACGTTGTTTCTGGTAAAAATTGCTGCAAGGAAGGTATATCTTTTTCTGCAATCGCTCTCCGAACGTTTGTAGCCGAAACGGTTGATTGGTTGATCTTCAGACGGTCAATCACGATCAGTTCAAGCTCGGGAGAAAAAACGGCAGCCATTGCCTCATTGTAGAGTTGGGTCACGGGTGAGTAAGGCTCTGAGCCTACAAAACGCGTGGTGATCGCCAACAGCGGGGCAATTTTTTCTTTGAAGAGGGTTGCATCAAAGGCGGCTTGTTTTTTGGCAATCGCCTCAGGTGCTTGCTCTTTTAAGAAATAACTGGGAAAGACCGCTGAAGAGACGAGATAGTTGTTGGTCGGCAGCACCGTTACATTTGACAGGTGAGCCACGCCATCCGTCACCATCTGCAGCCGTTCACTGGCAGAAAATTGCGAGCGGTCTTCTGATAAAACGAACACATAAACCTGTTCTTTTTGACTCGCAGCCGTTTCGACTAAGTACAAATGTCCCTTGGTAAAAGGATTGGCGTTCATCACGATCGCGCCGTTGTTTTGTCCGATTCGCTGCCGTTGCAGTTGTTGGGCATAGCTTTCATAAGAAGGAACGCCTTGTTCCATGAACAAGATGTCTTGCGCAGCGAGCACTTCACGAAACCCGAGAGATTCAAAAAACAGACGATTTTTCGGTGCTGTATAGACGAAGGACTTGGTATAGCCCTCGTCTTTGATATGATCGCTAAGGTGCGAAATCAATTGCGTCAACAGCTGTTCGGAGCGTTTTTTTTCACAGACCACCACATACTTGATGATATTGGCATAGCAAGAAGCAGTAGCAATCAAGGTTTGCTGGTCAAAAATGCCGATGGTATAGGCTACTTCTTCACCGACGGCTAAGCCAGCACGGGTGATCAATTTTTGCCATTGCAAAAAGACTTCCGGATCTTTTTGCAGCCAGATTCTTTTTAGGGTATACATACAATGCCTTCTTTATTTTTTTACTGGGAAGAGCTTCGACAAAAGCAAAGATGCGAAGTAGATGATCAGGATCACGACAAAGACGCCGCCCCAACCGAATAACAACAATTCAAATGAAGTCAGTAAATCTTGACTCATAATTTTCCTCTCCTTTCTAGTGACCTAAGCAATCAGTGCCAGCAGTAAGCCACCGGCGATGACCGAAGCAATCTGTCCTGAAACGTTGGCACCGGCTGCATGCATCAAGATAAAGTTTTGCGGATCTTCATCTGTCGCCATTTTTTGGATGACCCGGCTAGACATTGGAAACGCAGAGATTCCGGCTGCGCCGATCATTGGATTGATTTTTTCTTTACGGAACAAGTTCAGCACTTTCGCAAACAACACCCCGCCGACCGAGTCCATAATGAAGGCAACCAGCCCTAAACCAATAACCATCAATGTATCGACTTGTAAAAATTCTTCATATTGCATTTTCACAGAAATTGATAAACCTAGGAGGATACTGATGATATTCACCAGTTCGTTTTGAGCGGTGATGGACAAACGATCCAAGACACCACATTCCCGCAAGAGATTTCCGAACATCAAAAATCCGACCAATGGCAATGAAACAGGAGCAATCAACCCTGCTACGATCGAGATCACGATCGGGAACAAAATTTTTGCCGTTTGCGAAACTTCACCGGCACGATACGTCATGCGGATTTTTCGTTCGTGCTTGGTCGTCACAGCTTTGATGGCTACCGGTTGAATGATCGGTACAAGCGCCATGTAAGAGTAAGCTGCTACCATGATCGCACCCATATATTTCGAGTTCAGCGTATTTGCGACAAAAATCGACGTTGGTCCGTCAGCGGCACCGATGATCCCGATGGAAGCTGCGTCGTTTAAATCAAAACCAAGCAGCACGGCAACGATGATCGTAAAGAAGATCCCGAATTGCGCAGCGGCACCAAACAACAAAAGAAATGGATTTTGCAGCAATGGACCGAAGTCGATCATCGCACCAATCCCGATAAACAAAAGCAAAGGGAACAATTCAGTTGAGATCCCCATATCAAACAATACTTGGAACGGGCCAGCTTCTCCACCAGCACTTAACACACCTGAGTTCGGGAAGTTCACTAACAACGTGCCCAATCCCATAGGGACCAACAAGGTTGGTTCATATTCTTTCTTGATCCCCAAATACATCAATAGACCACCGATGAGCATCATAACGATCCGTCCCGGCTCCGATCCTAACCCGACTACACCTTCAATTAACGTTTCCACTACGTCACTTCCTTTTCAATAAATTAGCCGATCGTAATCAGCAGTTCTCCTGGGTTGACCATGTCGCCCGCATTGACTGCAATGGCAACAACGGTTCCTGCTTTTGGTGCCACGATTTCATTTTCCATCTTCATGGCTTCTAAAATCATCAATGATTGGTTTTCTTGCACAGTATCCCCCACATTGACCAAGAGACGTAAAATCGTTCCCGGCATTGGAGAATGAATCGGCTCGCCGTCAGCAGGAAGCGTAGCTGGCGCTGGCTGTGGTGCTACTTCTGGTTCTGGTTGAGCGGGTGCCGCTGCTGGAGCCGGTGTTGGCACTGCTGGGGCAGGAGCGGTAGGTTGCGGGGCACCGATTTCTTCCATTTCGACAAGGTATTCTTGCCCATCGATCGCTATTTTAAATTTACGTAACATGTTTTTCCCTCACTTGTTTTCATTTTTTTTGGCTATTTTTTTGATTGTGAACTGAGAATCTGATAGCTCTCCGGCGGCGATACTGGCGGCAATCAGGGTGACTCGCTTAAATTCAGGATTGCGTTTCTCAATTCTTCGAATGACAAACTGACTTTCAGGGGAACACTCGGCACCTAGTGCGGCGGCTATCAGACTGACTAACGGATAATCTTCTGCAGGCGCCGGCTGATAGCCCGACACTTCTTGCCAATCAGACGCGGGTGGGTCCGCTATCATTTCCCTTGGCTTCAGAGGAGGACTGACAGGCGCATCTGGTTCATCATGCGTTTTTTTGAACAATCTTTTAATAAGATTCATGGGTTTCTCCTTTCTCAATGATTCGTTCCCTTTCATTATAGAAACTCCCGTTCAATCAGCGAGATTTATTTCGGCTGAAAATTGTTTTTTCAGTGTTCCTTTTTTGAGAAAAGAGTGAAAAACCGATATAAACGCTGATTTATCAAGGTTTTTCTTGCGTTAATATTCTGTTAAGAACTTTTTAAACGAAAAATAAGATTTGAAAAGAGAAATTGTTTTTTTGCTGTTCTTTTTTTAAACGGGTCTTTTTTTCTATTTCTTGATTGTTTATTCTTAGACGTGTAAAGCATTCAATAACATTATTTCCTTTAATAAAAGAAAAATATTCACAAACTAGTGACGCTTGTCGCTAACAAATTACGGGCCTGTAATTTTTTTAAAATGTTTTTTGATAACGCTTACACATTTCGATGCATGAAAGGAAGAAGAAAATGTTCTTAACAATTTTGTCCTATGCCATGATTATTGTCTTCATGTTTGTCATCATGAAGAAAAAAATGTCACCCTTTACATCCTTAGTAATTATCCCATTACTATTTACCCTCGTTGCGATGGTTGCTGGTGTTTCCGAAAAAGGCAACATCGGTGATTTTGTCCTTGAGGGCATCTCCACAACAGCCAACACAGGAATCATGTTGCTGTTTGCGATTTTGTACTTTTCCATTATGTTGGATGCCGGTTTGTTTGATCCAATCACGAAAAAAATGATTTATTTTGCTAAAGGCGATCCGATGAAAGTCTTGATGGCAACGGCAGTCGTTGCCGCTGCGGTCTCTTTGAACGGTGATGGAACGACCACTACCTTGATTTGTTGTTCTGCGTTTATTCCCATCTACAAGAAGCTGAATATGAAAATGATGAACCTTGGTGTCTTGATCATTTTGCAAAACACCATCATGAACTTATTGCCATGGGGCGGACCGACTGCCCGAGCAATGGCCGTGCTGGAAGTTGATGCGGATATTCTTTCTTATTTGTTGCCAGGAATGATTTTGTCTCTGTTATATGTGATTTTCTTCGTGGCTCGCAGAATGGGGATCCAAGAACGGAAACGTTTAGGGGTTACGGAACTGACGAACGATGAGATATTAGAAATGACGACTGTGACTGATCCTGATACATTAGCGATCCGTCGTCCGAAAAACTTTGTCTTCAATGGTATCTTAACGATCGTCTTGATTGGCTGGTTAGTAGCAAGCTCCTTTATTTCTAGTATCGCTTTACCACCAATCTTGTTATTCCTTGTAGGTACTTGTATCGCATTGATGGTCAACTACCCAATTTTGAAAGATCAATCGTCACGGATCGGTGCCAACGGCGGCGACGCTGTGCAAGTAGTAATTTTAGTTTTTGCAGCGGGCGTCTTCATGGGCTTGTTCCAAGGCTCTGGGATGGCTACTGCCTTAGCGAATAGTTTCACGCAAATCATTCCTAAACAATTGGCTGGTTTCTGGGGCATAGTTATCGCCCTGATCTCTGCACCTGGGACTTTCTTTATTTCCAATGATGGGTTTTACTTTGGGGTTCTACCGGTCTTAGCAGAAGCGGGTCGTTCGTATGGCTTCACCAATATGCAGATGGCCTTGGCGTCCTTAATGGGCCAAGCGTTCCACTTGTTAAGTCCATTGGTTGCCTTCATCTACTTGCTATTGCGCTTGACTGGCTTAGATATGGGGCAATGGCAAAAAGAAGCGGCGAAATACGCACTGGGGATTTTCGTGATCTTTGTCGTTACGATCGTACTATTAGGTCATATGCCGTTTTATATTCCACAGTAACTTCATAAAGAAACTATCGAGCAGGCTGCCATTTTGCTCGGTAGTTTTCCTTGTTTATCGATATATCTATTTTTTCCCAAAAATCTCATTTGTTTTTAGTATGATAGGAGTAAATCATGAATCCAATTATTGATGCAGTAAATAAAAATCTGGATCTGACCAAAAATAAACCATTAAAAGATTTGATCTATGAAGCGTTCAAAAAAACCATTATTTTAGGAGACATTCCCGCAGGCTCTCGCATCAATGAGAAAGAATTTTCCGATACGTTAAACATCAGCCGGACCCCAATTCGTTACGCCATGACTCAGCTGGTGGCTGAAAAACTGGTGGAACACGTACCAAAAATCGGCATCGTCGTAAAAGGGATCAGTATCAAAGATGCTTATGAGATTTACGATATCCGCAAATCATTGGATACATTGGCGACTATCAAAGCAATGGCCTTGATGAGTGAGGAGGATTTCCGGGAGATGCGCTGCTTGTTAGAACATGGCGAACAGCTGAATCGTGAGGATGATGTGGATGGGGTCTTGAAAAACTTTTCTGACTTCAATGCGTTTATTTACGAAAAAAGCCAGATGCTGCGGTTAAAAAGTATCGTGCTGGATCTGCAAGCGTACCTCGTTTATTTTCGTGACATTGCGATTCGCTCTTCTAGAAGAAGGGATGCGGCATTGGCGGAACATTGGCTGATTTATCGCGGCATGAGAACCAATGACACGGAACAGATCACGTTGTTGACCCATGAACATTTGGATCACTCCCTGCAATTTATTCTTGCTGAAATGGAGCGAAGAAAAATTGACTGATTCCCGTCTTTTTATCGCCAGCAGCTATGCAGTCAATGCGCTGCATTATGAGGTAGCGTTAGCACCCAAGCCTGGTTTAGTAGATCCTTGCTCCTCTGGTGCGCATCAGGACATGAATGTGTTTACCTTTATCAATAGTATCACTTGTTTGGCGCCTTTTTTTCAGCGCTATAGCCAAGCTGGCTTTGCCCATACAGGCGCACTGATCCAGCTGTTTGACCAGTTACGTGGGATCGGTCAAGAAGCAGAAGAAGCGATGCTTCAGGCAACCAAAGGCATCAATACCCACAAAGGGGCGAACTTTTCCTTTGCAGTTTTGTTGGGGGCGACAGGAGTCTATTATCAACAGCATGACAAGGCTGTGCTGACGGCTGAAGATACTAATCAGATCCTGCGGCTTGCCGCCAACATCTGCCAGCATTTGGTCAAGCAAGACCTGCAGCAAATCACCCACAAAGACCAGTTGTCTTACGGAGAAAAAAATTATTTGACCTACGGCACGATGGGGATTCGTGGAGAAGCCGCAGCTGGTTATCCAACGGTTAAAAAATTGCTGGAGTACTTACGGCAGCAACCACAAAAAACCTCCGTTTCCTTGTTGCGAGGGTTGGTCTATCTAATGAGTGAAACCGAAGACAGCAACCTCGTCCACCGAGGCGGCTACGAGGCGATGAAGACCGTGCAGCAGGAAATGCAAAAAATTCACCAAGCCAATCTGTCGGATACAGACTTGCTTCGTGAATTAACGACCTATGATCAATTGTTGATCGCACGCCATTTGAGTCCTGGCGGGTCGGCGGATCTTTTAGCCTTGGCCCTTTATTTCTTGCAGCTAGAAGGCGTCTCCTTCTGGTAAAAAGGTATAGCCGATCCCCCAAACGGTTTTCAAAAAACGGGCTTGCTTCGGCTCATCTTCAATTTTGTTTCGCAGATGATTGATAAAAACCATCACGGTATTGGCATCGAATTGGCCATCTTGCCAAACATTGCTGTAAATCTGTTCTTTCGAGAACACTTGATCCGGATTTTCCATGAAAAAGCGCATCAGCATGATTTCTTTTGAAGACAACTTGATGGGCTGGTCATTTTTGAAAAACTGATAGCGTTTTTGGTCAAAACGAAACATGCCGCTGCACAGATCCCCTTCCGGTTTGGCGATCCCTTTTTCTCGCAGCACGTTGCGGCGATCAAGAATCGAAACGATTTGTGCTTTTAAGAGTGCCGGTGAAAAAGGCTTCGTAATGTAGTGATCAGCGCCAATCTCATAGCCGTTGATCATATCTTTTTCGTCACTTTTACCGCTCAAAAAGACGATCGGCACCGTGGGGTTTTCTTCTCGAATCAGTTGTGCCAAATGATAGCCGTCATTTTCATGCTCCAAACTGATATCCAGTAAAAAAAGATCAAAGCTGACACGAGAATTGATCGCAATCGTTTTTTCAACGGAATCAGTCTGGTAGATCAAAATGCCCGTCGATTGTAAAGATTTCCAAATCAGCCGCCGAATAGCAGGGTCATCATCAACGATTAAAATTTTTTCATCTCGCAAAATATCCGCCTCCTGTATCAATAGTATTATAGTAAATATGAAAGGGGTTTACAATGAAACCGCCATCAAAGTTTTGGCTGTATTTAAGCGTGGTCGCTACCTTATTCATTACATTGATTGGACTTATTTTTACCTTTACAAGTTATAAAAGCGCACAAAGACAAGCTGAAACCGTCGGGTTGCGGCAGTTAGAAACGGTCAACCAAGCGGCGATCAAGCTGATCAGCCGTAGTATCGAATCGTACCACATGGCTCTTGCCAATTATGCCGATGACCACCTCGAAGGTGCCGCCTTGGCTGATTTGCAGCGCCCCTTAACGTTACCAGTGATCAATTCCGCGAACAATGCCATGGTCGGATTGTTTTTGATCGACCAACAAGGTCAGGTCATCGCCCAAAATACCGCAACGTCTATAAATAAACCACAAGATCCAACGATGCAGGAACTGTTATTTAAAGATCCATCCTTAGACAAAGTATTGGCGGGTCGGCAGGTACAAAATGGGCAAGTCTATTTCGATGGTAAAGAGGCCTATTTAAATGTGTATCAGTCCCTAACCCTTGACGACAAAGAAGCGGTTCTTGTGATGCCTTTGAATCTGCAGCGCATGTACCATCATGAATTTACCACCGATCGCAATGTTTCCGGCTATACGATGGTCAAAAACGCCGATATGCGGATCGTTATGCACCCATCGGACGAACAAATTGGTTTTTCCATCGTTGAGAGCCGCAAAAAAGAATTTCCAGAGCTGGATTTCACCGATCTTGAGCGCTTGGAGCAAGAACAAATCGACAATGAAGAAGGCACCTCCGTCTATTATTCTTATTGGTGGAACGAAGAAACACTGCAAAAAGTGCTGAAATTGGCTGCTTATCAATGGATCACCATCGGCGACAGTCGGCTGATCGTCGCCAGCAATGCCGATTTTTTGGAGCAAAGCGGTCTCTTCTTACAAGACAACTTGATTTTGATCGGCCTGCTGGGTTTGTTGTTTGTCATTATGATTTTATTGACCGTACTGATCAAAAACTACATGAAACGCAATCAAGCCTATGTCGAAAACCAAGCATTGAAAGAACGACAACGGCTGTTAAAAGAAAAGCACGAAATCGAAAAAAACATTTTGCAAGAATCAAAACTGGAAACCATTGGCTTGCTAACGACCTCAATCGTCCATGACCTAAACAACTTTTTGACGCCTATGATTGGTCATCTGCAATTGCTGATCGAGGAAAACCAACACGATGAAGTCTTAGTGGAGGACTTGCAAGAAGTCTGCAAAGCGGCGGAAAAAGGCAAAGAGTTATCCAGCAATGTGCTACGTTTTTCGAAACTCGAAAGTGCCGATAAAACTGTGCAGTCGATCGCTACTACCTTGACAGAAGCCATCGATACTATGCGCGCACTGTTGCCAAAAGCCTTTTCCCTTACGTATGATATCCAAGAAGTAGGATATGCCGTCTACGAGAAGATCGATCTGCAAGTCATTATTTACAATTTGTTGATGAATGTGTACCAAGCAAATGCCGATTGCAGCATTCGATTGAGTCACACTTCGACAGAGAGCGCCACCTTTCCGTTTCGTAAGCAAGCTTTCTCCGCACAACAGGAGTTTGCTTTGATCGAAATCGTCGACAACGGTCCCGGCATACCAGAAGCAATCCAAGAAAAAATCTTTACCCGCTTTTTCACGACCAAGAGTGCCACTGGCGGTACTGGTCTAGGACTCTTTACTGTCTCTTCGATCGTGGAAAAAAACGACTGGTTGATCGATGTTACAAGTACGCCTAAAGGAACCACCTTTTATATTGGTATTCCTCTAACTGATCCCGAAAAAGCCACTAAACCCAACTGATCCAATGGGATGGTTTCAGTGGTCTTTTTCTTGGGCATGCTGGAAGGCATTGATTTTTTGCAGGACTAGCAAGACCAGTACCAAGACAAAAATCGCTAGAGCAAAAAATAGGGCATCGTTCGCCATGCCTTGCGTCAGCAATAGCTCGCGCAAAATCGCAGTAATACTGATCAAAATCAAGTAACGGACGGGAATATGGTGTCCGTCCTTCATATACCGCAGCAACATCAAAATGATTTCTAACAAAATGAATAACGTGGCAATTTCTTCAATCAAAAAGGACAGGTGGGGCGCTTCACTTAAAGGAAAGAGCGTCGTGCTGATCATAAAAATCGCTTTTCCCATAAAAATCAAGACGACAACGACTAAGATCGCTAACATGCTATCAATACAGATACTGATCACTCGTTCGAACATCCGGGTCAATTTTTCCATTTGCCACTCCATTTCTGCTTTTTCTTTTATTATACAAAAGAAGGCGCAGGACAAAGGGAAAAGAACAGTGAAAGAACAATCGCGGCAATATCTTTTTGACCGCGAACTTAACGGTCATTCTATGAGCGGGACCTTTGTGGCAGCTTTGAATAGCAGAAAGTAGCGAGGAAAATATAGTATCTTTTTCCGATAAAATTAGAAAAAGATGAGAATCAATAGTTAAAATATACACAAATTATTACGAGACACTTAGTTTCTTTTTTTGTTACAATGGTTAAATAAAATAGAACTCTGTTGAAATGTTGCTTAAACAATGTTTTTATCGCTATAGAATAGAAAAATAGTCCGATCGCAAGATGTTTACCATTGTTAATAAAGTAACAAGTTAAGCAGGGTTCGCAAGAAAAATGCTTCTTTTCTCATCATATATGACGGGGATCAGTGAGGAGAAAAGGGCAAAAAGAAAAACGGAGGGAAACAAATGAAAAAAAGTGGATGGTCAAAATGGGTGATTGGGACAGCCTCATTATTGTTGCTTAGTGCATGTGGTGCCGATGGCGGAACAAAAGCCAGCAGCAGTGCGGCAAGCTCTTCTTCAGAAAGTGAAGTCACTTCAGGTGCTTCCCAACAAGAGTATACCGATCCAGCAGAGTTAAAAGATCAATATGATATCGTCATCGTTGGTGCTGGCGGTGCAGGGATGGCAGCAGCCTTGTCGGCTAAAGATGCTGGAATGAATCCAGTCATTTTAGAAAAAATGCCGATCGCAGGCGGAAATACCTTGAAATCTTCTGGCGGAATGAACGCATCAGAAACCAAATTCCAAGAAGCCCAAGGCATTGAAGATTCGAATGAACAATTTTTTGAAGATACCCTTAAAGGTGGTAAAGGAACCAACGATCAAGAATTGCTACATTATTTAGTAGACAACTCTGCTTCAGCGATTGATTGGTTGGATTCAATGGGGATCACTTTAGACAATATCAGTTACAGCGGCGGTGCCAGTGTAAAACGGATCCATCGTCCTCACGACGGTTCAGCAGTCGGTACGTATTTGGTGGATGGCCTGTTGAGAAACATTCATGAGCAAGAAATTCCTTTATTTGTAAATGCTGATGTGACAAAAATCAATGAAACAGACGGCAAAGTCACTGGCGTCAACGTGAAAATCAATGGCGAAGAAAAAGAAATCGCTGGTGATGCAGTTGTTGTTACTACTGGTGGTTTTGGCTCCAACAAAGAACTGATCGAAAAATATCGTCCAGATCTGAAAGGCTATGTCAGCACGACTTCTGAAGGAAGTACAGGCGATGGTATCAAGATGATCGAAGAATTAGGCGGCGCAACGGTTGATATGGATCAAATCCAAGTCCATCCAACAGTGGTTCAAGATACAGGGATGTTGATCAGTGAAACCGTTCGTGGAGAAGGCGCCATCTTGGTGAACCAACAAGGGGAACGTTTCTACAATGAATTAGAAACCCGCGACAATGTTTCAGCTGCTATTACGGATCTGCCAGAAAGCTATGCCTACTTGATTTTTGACAATGCGTTAGCAGGTAGAGCCAAACAAGTCGATTACTACAAAGAACAAGGTGTAGTGGTAGAAGCTGACACCATCGAAGCGTTAGCTGAAAAAATTGATGTTGATCCAGCAACCTTGAAGAAAACTTTAGATACATGGAACCAAGCAGTGGCAGACAAAGTCGACAAAGATTTCGGTCGTGAAACGGCGATGGACTATGATTTGACGGAAGGGCCATTCTATGCGATTCAAATCGCACCTGGGATCCACCATACAATGGGCGGCGTCAAGATCAATACGAAGACCCAAGTGTTGAAAGAAGATGGCACACCAATCACTGGCTTGTATGCAGCAGGTGAAGTGACCGGCGGTATCCACGGACAAAATCGAATCGGCGGCAATGCTGTAGCCGACATTATGGTCTTTGGTCGCCAAGCAGGCGCGCAATCCTCTGACTATGTGAAAGAAAACGGGAAATAAGCGGCTGTTTTTTCCTAAAAAAGATCGTCTATAAAGAAAGAAACTTGGAACGAATCCTCTTAAGTGATTAGGAGGAGAATCGTTTCAAGTTTTTTTGTATTTCTAACTGAAAGGACGGAAAACTAGTCATTATAATCTTATAATGATTAAGTCGTTTATCATACATATATAAATAAACTATTTTTAAATGTAGAGTTTGCTTTTCAATGAATCGGAATCAAGGAATAAACGGATAGGATTGGTTTATTCGATGATAAAAAATTTTAGGAGGCAGAGTATGAAAAACGCATTGGTAAAATGGTCGGTCGGGGTGGCAATCTTACTTGGAGGGAGCTTGTTCTTCACGGGGAAACAAGTATTTGCTCATGGTTATGTGGAATCACCGGTCAGTCGGGGCTATCAAGGGTCTTTGGATCGCAATACGTTAGGGTGGAGCGCTGCGTTTGAGAAATATGGCAATGTCATTTCAAACCCACAATCATTGGAAACTAAAAAAGGCTTTCCAGAAGCAGGACCAGTAGATGGTCGCATCGCTTCGGCAGATGGTGGACTCGGACAAATCGGGGACTTTGTTCTTGATGAACAAGGAACCAATCGTTGGACCAAACAAGACATCAATCAAGGACCATTGCGGGTCAATTGGCATTATACAGCGCCTCACAAGACCACAAAATGGCATTACTATATCACGAAACCAGGTTGGGATCAAAACGCGCCACTTTCAAGAGATAGCTTGGAATTGATCGCTACTGTGAATCACGATGGTTCGGCTGCCAGCAATAGCCCAAGCCATACCATTACCATTCCAGAAAATCGTCTCGGTTACCATGTCATTTTAGCGGTCTGGGATGTTGCAGATACGCCAAATGCCTTTTATAACGTGATCGACGTCAACGTTTCCGGCTCAACGGTCATTCCCGAAAAACCAGCAGCACCAGCAAATGTCCGCTCAGAACGAGTGACTAGCAGCACGGTGGCTTTAGCATGGAACGGTCAAACCGATGCGAAAGAATACAACGTGTATCGCGATGGTGCCTTAGTGGCAACGACTACTGAGCCAACTTTTACCGACACACAATTAAAAGCCAATACAACCTATAGCTATCAAGTAGAAGCAATCGGCTTTACTGCGTTAGTTTCAGAAAAAAGTGCTGCAGTGAAAGTGACTACCTCAGCAGACAATCAAGTCGAAACCCCTTCGACACCAGGCAACCTGCATCAAATGAGCGTGACAGACAGCAGCGTTTCCTTAATGTGGCAAGCATCGACTCATACAAATGGGATCGCTGGATATGATGTTTACCGCAATGGCGTCAAAATTGCTACGGCCACAGGAACAACCTATGAAGACACGAATCTAGCAGCGGATACAACCTACAATTACCAAATCAAAGCAATCAGCAAAACGGGCGAACAATCCGCTTTCAGTAACCAGCTGAGCGTGAAAACCAATGCCAAAGAAGAAACTGAAACACCTGGAGGCGGGGAGTCAGAATACCGTGTGTGGAAACTAGGTACATTCTCTGCACCAGAAGTGTATACAAGTGGTGAAATCGTGAGCCATAAAGGCAGCAATTATGTCGTGATTAACACCCACTCAAATTACGGGGACACCACTTGGTCTCCTGATCAAGCACCAACCTTGTTTAAGAAGCTGTAACACTTGAATGAATCAGGAAAGCAAGAGCAGTGCGGAGGCACTGCTCTTTTTGGCTCTTTTATGAGTGAATGGCTGAATCTTTGTTCGATTCGTGCAACCAATTGGACGAATTCGTTTGAGGAATGCAAAAACAGGTGCTGCTATGCATCATGCGTAGCAGCACCTGTTTTTTGTTTTAGATCAAGAATAGAAGAAACGGATCAAGATTCCACCTAGAATCAGCACGATCGCACCGCATAAACGGTTGGCCATTTGGGCAAAAGCAATCATTTCCATTCTATCAGAGGCAGACAATACAGCGATATTACCTGTTCCCCCCATCGAGTTGTTGATCATACCGGCGCCAATTGCGGTTTCAACGGGATACATCCCTAATACCATCCCGAAGAACCAGCTGGCAGCCCCCATAGATACGACACTGGTTAGGCAAAGCACGACAAATTGCCAAGTAAAGGCAGAGGCCAGTGTTGACAGATCGATCAATGCCAAACCAATCCCCGCCAAAACCGCGTGGGTCAAATTCGTCATTACAACATTGTTGAACATCACCACAGAATCTTCGAGTTTCTTAGGGACAATATTCAAGGCTTTCAGAATAAAGACAATCACGATCATAAAGGCATACTCGTGAATTTTAGGGAAAAAGTCGCTTAAAATCGCACCAACAACCAACAGTGAAAAGGAAAACAGCATCCCGACCCCGATTTGTTGGGCATCAAGCGTTATTTTTGGTTTTTCTAATTCTTCTTTCGTGGCATTGATCAGGGTGCCATGGCCATTGTATTTGGTTTTAGCAAAGGCCTTTGCGATAAATAAAGCACCAATAATGGCAAGAATATTCCCGAAAGTAACTGCTGGCGCTAATTGAGAAAAGATGGCGGCTTGATTGCCGTTTGCCAAGCCATCAGCATAAATTTGTGAAAGTGGGGTGATTCCCGCCCCCATCCCGCCAGACATCATTGGTAGAGACACATACATCACCGAATCAGCGAATCCATTGCCTAGCAGCATACCGACAAGGCCGACGGAGAAAAAGCCTACTACCATGGTGATCAAAGCAACAGGAATGAATTTCGTAGAAGCCTTCACCAACAAATTGCGGTTCATACCTAAAATCGAGCCGCAAATCAAAGCGGCAATATAGAAATCAAGAAAACCAAAACCGCCCCCCATGAAGTCACTGACCGCGTCAATGACTTTCGTGGGAACGAGATGGAAGGAGGCCAAAAGGGTGGCACCAAGCAGGGTAAAAACTGACCCACCGCCAAGATAAGAATTCATGATCGGGAGTTTTTCCCCAATGAAATACAGCAGGTGTCCTAAGGCAACCAGTAAAATGGTGATCCCGACCATATTTAATGGCAACTTGTCTAAGGCAATCGCACTGAATATGACAACCATGAAAAAGAGATACAAGGGAAGACTAATTCCCGAAATCGTCATCGTTTTTAATTTATTCATTTTTCAGACCTTCCTAGTATGTTGGATACCATTTAAGATTTTGGACAGCTTTTGCCATATCGGTTTCTTGCGCTTGGGCTAGTCCTTGTTCTTTGGCTTTATTGGCAACTGCTTCAGCCACTTTGATAGAAACGTCCGCAACGTATTCAAATGGTGGGAGAACAGGTGCACCGGGTTGGCTCAAATCAACCAAACCACTTAATGAGTGAGCAGCGGCACCAATCATTTCGTCGGTCAAGAGAGAGGCTTCTGAAGCCAACATACCTAACCCTAGACCAGGATAGATCAAGGCGTTGTTTGCTTGACCGATTTGGTAGTCGACTCCTTTGTATTGGATCGTTCCTGAAGGGACACCGGTTGCCACAAAGGCTTTTCCATCAGACCATTCGATTACTTGTTCAGCCGTTGCTTCTAATTTTTTGGTTGGATTAGAGATAGGGAAAATCACTGGACGAGCAGTGTTTTCACACATCGCTTCCACAACTTCTTTGGTAAAGGCACCGGCATTGGTTGAGGTACCGACCAAAATCGTTGGTTTTGCGACTTTAATGACATTGATCAATTGCGTCATATCGCCAGCATTGGCAAAGTCAGCCCGTTTTTTGGCAAATGGTTTTTGTGCAGGAGTCAAATCGGACATATCATCGAACAAAAGCCCTTGTTTGTCAACCATAAAGAAATGATTGTAGGCTTCTTCTTCTGAAAGCCCTTCGCTGACCATTTCGGCATGGACACGGCTGGCAATCCCGGCACCAGCGGAACCACCGCCATAACATAAGTAGACTTGATCCGTTAATTTTTCACCTGTAATATCCAGTGCACCGAAGATACCGCCAAGTACAACGATTCCCGTTCCTTGGATGTCATCGTTAAAAGTTGGAATTGTTTGTTTGTATTTGTCCAAAATCGTTGCAGCATTTGAACGGCCAAAGTCTTCCCAATGCAAGTAAAGTTTAGGGAACAATGATTCTGCCGTTTGAACAAATTGATCGATGAATTGGTAGTAGGCATCACCGTAGACACGTTCTTGACGATTGCCTAGATACAAATGATCCTCTAACAATTCTTTACGGTTGGTACCGGCATCGATCACGATTGGTAAAACAGAAGCAGGGTCGATCCCAGCAGCTGCTGTATAAATCATCAATTTACCGACAGAAATATCGACACCTTGGACACCCCAGTCACCAATCCCAAGAATCCCTTCAGCGTCAGTGGCTACGATCAAGCGAATGTCTCGATCGCCAGCGGCATTTTTCAACGTTTCTTCGATATTCTCTGGATGATTGATATCTAAGTACGCTGCATATTGAGGATCCACAAATAGGCGGCTGTAATTTTCAATGGTATCGGCAATCGTTGGATCGTAGACGATCGGATTGAATTCAACGATATGTTGGTTGAACAAATAGTAGAACAATGTCCGATTGGTATTAAAGATTTCCATTAAAAAGTGACGTTTTTCAATGTCTGATTCTTTGGTGACATATTGCAAATAAGCTTGTTCTGCTTGTTCTTCGATCGTTTGCACGTGTGGGGGCAATAAACCGATCAGCCCTAGTTCTTTTCGTTCTTCTTGTGTAAACGCGGTTCCTTTGTTCAAAAATGGGTTATTTAAGATGTCATGTGCTTTCATTATGTTCCTCCAATGGATATATTTTGAGTACTCGTTCATTTCCATTAGCTACTTTAATCCTCGGACAGAATTATAGTCAACTATCGGTGGTATAATAAAAATTATTTATAACAAAACCGCTGCTAGTTTAAACCGGTTAAGGGAGGAATCAGACGATGAATATACGAGATTTAGAATACTTTAACGCTTTGGCAGATATGCTTTCTTTTACCCAAGTAGCGCATAAATTTGCGGTCAGTCAACCAACCGTCAGCTACGCTGTCAAACGCTTGGAAGAGCATTATGGCTGTGATTTGATCGTGCGAGAAGCCTCACATCGCTCCATCTCATTGACCACGGAAGGGGAAATTTTGAAGGCTCATGCGCAATATATCTTAGATGAATTTGTGACCTTAGACAGAGCCATTGACCATGCCAAAAACAACCGCACCCACATCGGCCTGCCACCGATCATTCGTTCCAAAGTCTTTTCAAAACTCTTAGATGAAAAAGAGATCATCCGCTTTATTTCGAAATTTCACTTGGTATCTGGGGGATCCAATGAATTGCTTTCAAAACTATTGTCAGGAAAAATCGATTTTAGCTTGCTGGGCAGTGTCAATCCCCTCGTCCACCCGAATCTGCAGGTGAAATTATTGCATCAGCAAGAATTCTTTATTTTTGTGTCAAAAGAAAATCCATTAGCTAAGAAAAAGGAAATCTCATTTGAAGAAGCTGCCGAATATCCCTTTATCCTATTGGAAAAAGGCTATACCCACATGCGCGCCTTTCAGAATTTAAGTGAGAAATCAAAGAAGAAGCCGGAAGTCCCCTTTTATTTTTCAGACGTCCAGACGATTGGCCAGCTGGTCAGTTCCAATATCGGCATTACCTTGATGACGGAATTTCCTGTGTTTCAAGAAATGGAAGGCTTAGTGAAAATACCGCTAGTCCCTGAAGATAAGGAAATTTTTTATATTCAATATGCCTATTTAAAGAGTGCGATGTTGAATCAAGAGGTTCAAAAGTTGATTAGGATCTTGGATGAGCTGTCTTGGGAGGAGGAAGGGGGAGGAGTGGGGATTTCTTGAGGTAAGGTCAGAGAAAAATGGTGCAGGTGCGTGTTCTTCGGATGTTGAAATAAAAGGGATCTTTCAATGCGGGACAAGACGAATGGATGGTTCCTTTAACCACTGAAACGAGAAAAAAATTCCTTTACTTAGACCGCTCTTATCGCATGACAAAACGCTAAAAACCTTGATAACTATCGGTTTATAGCGTGGGTTTCTGGTATAATAGTAGTACAGTAAAGTTTGTGACGGTGGCTATCTTTTGAAAGGTGGTGGTGCTTATGAAAGTAAGTGCTAACTCTTTAGAAAGGAGAAGCCTTTTGTCTGTAGCTGAAGCATTAGGGCTAATGATTAGTTTCGGTTCTTTAATCGCAACGATTATCTTTGGCATCCTAACTGCAGCAAAAAACGACAAAAAAAAAGTAACCAGTCACTAAACTTTGGCGAGTTGACTGATTACTAAAATAATATAAAACTTGCCACCGTCTTAAACGGTGCTGTAGGGGAGTTGTTGACGCAACTCCTCTTTACACAGTAATTATAGCAAGATTTCAGTAAGATATCAATCATTGACGCTACAGACGTGCTTTGCACGTCTATTTTTTGTCCTCCTAAGTGGTGGGGAGCAGCTGGAAGGTGGAGGGCAAAAAAGATCGCTTTTCTTTCTTTAAAAAGGTCTAAGTACCACCATTTTTCCGCAATTTAACCATCCATTTTCTCGGTATTCTTAATCCATCAGGTACTTGAAATACCTTTCATGCGCATGAAGAAACTGAGTGAACAATGGAAAATGGTACAACAGAAAATAAAGGCACCTTTTTAGATCTTTTTCAGGAATCGAAGGATTTCGTTTAGGGATGGAACAAGCTGGCTACCGATGTGTTGGGTATTGTGAGATCGATGGCCATGCCAGAAAAAGTTATCAATCAATTCCTGACACAAAACAGGAGGTAGAAATGTATGATATCACAAAATTTTCAGATGAATTTATTCGAGGAATCGGACGTGTGAACATTATCGCGGGAGGATTTCCGTGCCAAGCTTTCAGCCTTGCTGGAAAAAGAAAGGGTTTTTCAGATACTAGAGCAACTCTCTTTTTTGATAATGCACGCTTAGCATCTACCTTGCGACCTAAGCTTTTATACCTTGAAAACGTCAAAGGACTTCTCAACCATGAACGAGGGGCTACGTTTGAGACAATCCTCCGAACCTTGGATGAATTGGGGTATGACGTGGAATGGCAACTGTTTAAAAGCAAAGAGTTTGTCGCCCAAAACAGAGAGCGTTTATTTATTATCGGACATCTTAGAGGAGCAGGTACCAAAAAGATTTTCCTATCACAAGAGAAGAAGGATCAGTTGATCAAAAATCAGGAAGGATCCATTTAGCTGGCGTCACATGCAGCGAATGATTTAAGTCGATTTACACGAGAAAGAACGTAATATACAGATGGTCTGATGGGGACTTTGACCGCAACGGACTACAAAACACCGAAACAAATCGTTGTTGGCAACGTCAATCCAAGCGGTGGAGGAATGAATGGCCAAGTATATGATGCTTCAGGACTTAGTCCTACGATCACCACAAACAAAGGGGAAGGAAATAAAATTGCGATTCCGATCCTAATGCCAGATAAAGCCACTATTCGCCAAAACGGCCGTAGAATGAAGGAAAATGAAACACCGATGTTTATCTTAACCACACAAGATCGTCACGGAATTATCGTGGCAGGGTCGATCGATGGTTCCTATCGATCAGCTGCAGCGATCCATTCCGTAGATGGCTATGCCCTACACTTACCACCATGAGTGGTGGCGGCCACAAACCCAAAATACTGGTGAAAGCAGCCACGAAAAAAGGCTATACTGCAGTACTACCAGCCGATAGTATCAATTTCGTTTATCCTAAATCTACAAAACGTTGGGGACGTGTGGGAAATCAGCAAGCAAATATACCCACGTTACAAGTGATCAGCAAGCCGTAGTAACCGATGTTTTTCAGATCCGGAAACTAACACCACTTGAATGTTGGCGACTGCAGTTGTTTCCTGATTGGACCTTTTTGTCAGCGAAATTCGGTAGTAGGCAGATTGCTGAAGAAATAATCAGTAACGGGCTTGATCACTATAACTGCAGATACGATCAAGAAACTTCGAATAGTCAGCTGTACAAACAAGCTGGAAATTCGGTTACTGTATCAGTCATTTATTTCATAGCAAAGCACTTCGAAATAAACGATACGACGGCTTTTGATCGCTTTAGCGAAAGGTAAAAAATTATAGATAGTTCTTGAAAATAACGGTATGCCGTGATATAATAAATATACGGTATACCGTTATTTTATTTAGGTTAAGGAGGGGTTTTATTAAAAATAGACGGAACAAAAAAAGCATTTATTCTGCTGGGAACAGAATAAATGCACAGTAACAAATCCTTTCACGGGACGCTACTACTCAAAATATACCATAATTGCGAGTAGTGGCAAGCTTTAATTGTCACACTCCTTTCAGGAGGAAAAAATATGTATGCAGATAAAGAAAAAATTGAATGGCTGCTATTTAAAAGCGGTCACTCGATCACTGAAATCAAGAATAGATCCGAAGTCAAAGCAATGACTGTCTCTGATTTGATGCACAAGAAATCTTCTATAGAAAGAATGCGATTCGATAACGCTGCAAAGCTTACAAAACTTGCGGATCAATTAAAAGAAGAAATCACTGAATAATCAGGGTTTTGCCTTGTAACTCCTTATCTTTAGGAGGAGAAACTATGAACGCCGTTTTAAATAAGAAAAAATGTATTGTGACATTTGATCACTATGAAGATAATAACAATGTAGCGATTCAACTGGTTAAGAAAAGAAGAGGTCAGTCTGAAGAAGAGCTGCTTGCTACGGCTACGGTGAACACGAGTGTCGGAATCAAACAAGATTTCGTCGCAATCAAAGGGTGGTCTGAAAATACGGGCATTGAAGATGTACTGATAGAAGCTGGTGTCATTTGTGAGGAAGCTGTAGGGGCAATTCCTTGTGGCATGGCTGTTGCAAAAGTCTTTCCCCTTACAGAAGAAGCAAAGGAAGTCATGAAAAACAATCAGTAGAAAAGAGTCCGTTCAAAGCTGCGGCGAGTGTGGTTACACGCTCGCTGCGTCTTTGATTAAATCTTTGATCGTTTCAATGAAGGAGAGCGAGTTATGACCATTGCAAAAGGAAACACACGTCTTCCTGTAACGCTTAATGAAAAGAGGAAGCAGGGACTGAAGCACTTGAACACCAAGTACAAGAAAAGTGAATCGAAATTAATGTGTATCGCTTTAGATATGTTGCTTGAGCAAGAAAAAGCGGGATTTGAGATTCCTGAGCTTAGAAAGTGACTGCACTTTATTTTCTATTTTATTGAAGTGCTATCACTTATCAGTGAAACCGTTATCCAATACGTGGTAAACTAAAATCAGACAAAAGGTGAGATCCAATGGATGAAAAAGCCAAAAAGAAAATCGTAAAATTATTAGCACTTGCAAATGATGGAAAACTTCGCTCGTTGGTTAATTTTGTCCAATGAGAAATCAATAGTAAAATGTGATTTGATGGCAGATTATCCAGAGAGGAGTAGTGAATTATTGCTTAGATCTATATTTTGTTTACTGATTAATACTTCTATGATTTAAAAAAATAAGGTGAGAGATACAATATTTAACCATTAGATATATGGTCTAGTGGTGGTGAAGCATGGTATCAGCTGGACAATAAATCGGTGGGATTAAATTGAAACTTTACTGGAATAATTTTAAGAAAAATCAATAATTTAATATTTCTAATTTTATTTTTAAGCTATAATTTGTTTGTCAAAAGACTGTATAATTTAAAAAATTATTGATATAGGTTTATATAAATGATAAAGTTAATTATGGCGCTATCAATAAAAGGAGAATATTATTTTGAAAAAAATTAGACTAGTTTTGACAATTGGTATAATCGCATCTTTCTTTGGTTTTGTAATTCCTTCTTTCGCAAGAAGTATTTCAACCTATGATGTAACGATTCCTAGACAAGGCGCAATCGTTACTGGTTCATTGAAGAAAGAGTCTGCAGGGAAAGGTGTTCATAATAACTCTGCAATAGGTGGTAATAAAAGAATCAATACCTCTATTCGTTTAAAAAAGGATAGTTCAAATATAACCCCATCTTACAATATGGGGTCTGGGGACCGAATTACACTTAGTTACTCTGGTGGCGGTTCTTCTTATAACGGTAGCAACACTTCACTTGGAATTGCAACTCCTGTAACAACTACCGTTAAAGTTGCTGCTCAAGGAAGTTGGAGTCCAGACGAAAAATAATTTGTAAATTAAAATATATGATAGCGCCAGATTTTTTGCTAAAGGGGATTTAATAATGAAATATATACACTACGAATTGAAGTTAGTGCTAAAATCAAAATTATTTGTTTTTTCAATAGTTTTATCAATTGTGAGTATTGTAATAGGAATAGCTGGTAACATATTGCTTATCGAAATGGAGAAAGGTTTAACTATTTTCTTTTCTGGATTTAGTTTAAGCACTTCCTCAATACTCCCTTTATTGGCTCCGTTGTTAGCGGCTTTACCAATGGCCGATTCTTTTATAAATGATTTTCAGAATAATATGACTACAGCAATATTTGTTAGAGAATCGAAAGAAGATTATTTCTTTAAAAAATTTATTAGTGTGGGTTTATCTGGTTTTCTATCTTTATTCTTCCCATTGACATTGTTACTAATAATAAATTTACTAATATTTCCTGACTATTCTAATGCATATGTAGGGGTAATAGGAGGAGCATTTTCTAGCATTTTTTCAAAAAATCAATTGTTTTATGCTGTTGTCATTATAGTAAATAGCAGTATTTTTGGATTTATATATGCCAACATTGGTTTAGTTTCTTCTTTCTACTTTAAAAATCGATATATATGTGTGTTTTTTCCTTTAATCGTATATTTTTTACCATCTTTTATTTTCCCTTTTATGGGATTTGATAAATATGAACCAGTTACAACATTTGATTTAACTTCAAATACAGCCACAAATGGCTATTTAGTATCTTTGCAGTTAGCATTCCTACTTATATCGACTTTCTTTGTGGGCTATAAAAAAATCGCAAAAGGAAATTTAAACATATGATTCGAAGAATAGAAGCTATAAGATTATCTAAAAATAATCGTCATATTATATTCTTTGTAAGTTTATTATTAATAATAATTTGTTTTTCTTACTATCAATTTTTTTTGGAAACACCAACTAGAAATTTTTTCATGTGGTTACTTTATAACTTTCAAAATCTTTATTCCACAATTTTTGCTTTTCCACTGCTTTATTTAATCATAATAAATTCGCAGTTTTCATTTAACCTTAATAATTATCTTTATCTTAGTAGGATACCTAATAGAAAATTTCTATTTATTTCAGATATCAATTTAGTTTTGAAAGTTACTTTTTATTATATGGCTGGGATTTTCTTCATAAGTTCAGTATTAGGAATCTATGAGTTGAGATTTAATAATAGTTGGAGTCCAGAATTAGTTACTTTTTTTAAAAATACGTTTCAAGCTATACCAAATACTAATTATTCTCCCGTATTTCAAACAGGGCTTGCCTTTCTATTTTTCTTTTTATACTTATTGACTATTGGGAATTTATTTAATTTTTTGTTTGTGTTACTAAAAAAGAAAGGAATTAGCTTTTTAATTATATTTGGAATGATTGGGCTGCAAGCGTACTTTTTTAAATCACCTACAAATAGCTTAATTAAAATTATGATGCCTATTAATCATTATTTGATTTATTTTGAAAGAGCAAATGGCCAGTTTATTTCAATTTCTATAAGTTTTTTGTATTGGCTATCCCTTTTAGTAGCTAACTATTCATCTCTATATATACTATACAAAAATACTAAACTAGGAGATTAAAATGCATAGCAATTTACGGTTTCAAAGAATCTATTTCGCACAATTAAATGGCAAAAAATTTATCGCATCAAGCATTATATTAATTTTAATTATTTATATTTCTACATTAATAGATGTCGGTGATCAACCAGATTTAATTTATAAGTCAATCATTAACGGTATTCCCTACCAAGATTTTTCTTTTTTAACAATTATAAGATTTTTAGTATTACATCTAACCTATGTTTATGGATTTTCGGCAGCGTCTAGTTTTAGTAACAATTCCTATTTGTATCTAGCCATTATCAGACTTAAGAGTCGATGTAATTTGTATTATAACTCTATTTTCTTTTCTTTAATTCTATCCGTACTATATTGGGGAATAGCAGTTACTATTCTTGTGGTTTATTTATCTGCTTTTACGCTTTTCAATAGCAGCCTATCCGAAATTTTTTTCTTATTAATTTCAAAAGAAACAATGCTATTTTGCCTATTAAATATGCTTACTAGTTTTAGTCTTATAAACATTTTTATTCTGGTTAAAGCTCAGTTAAGAAAAGAGACATTAGCGTTTGGAATCATTGTTTTTCTACTGATAATTTATATATATTCATTTTTCATTTTTGGAAAAAATCATTTTTTATTTCTTAACACAGGAATTTTAACTGTTTACAGAACTAATTTATTCTTATTGGAAAAAGAATCATTAGTGCCAAATCTTTTATGGTTTAGTATACAAAATTTAATCATAGGATATCTAAATTTGTTTAATCTGAAGAAATTAGGAGTGGAGTGATATTAGTGAAAACTATAGAAAGTGTAATACAATTAGACAATGTGAGTATGAAATTTAAGAAGCATATCATTTTCGAAGATTTATATTTCCAGTGTCAAGCTAAAGAGATAATTGGTATCGTTGGTGAAAATGGATCTGGAAAAAGTGTATTATTTAAACTTATTTCTGGATTTATTATTCCAGATAAAGGAAATATATCTGTGAATGGTATTAATATAACGAGAAATAATGCACTACCTGATAAATTAGGGGTACTTATAGAGGAACCACCTTTTTTAGAAGATATTACGGGATTTGAAAATCTTAAATTACTTTCTAGTATTAAAAATGAGATATCAGATGCAGATATATTTGAAGTACTAAAAGAAGTAGGACTAATCGATAGAAAAGATGAAAAAGTTAAACATTACTCTTTAGGAATGAAGAAAAAACTTGGGATTGCTCAAGCAATTATGGAAAAACAAGAAGTAATTTTATTGGATGAACCTATGAATGCTTTAGATGAGGAAAGTGTTGAAAAAATGCGTTCTTTATTTAAGAAAATAGCTACTAAAGGAGCTACTATATTAATAGCTAGTCATAATAAAGAAGATATAAATAAACTCTGCGATAAAGTTTATAGAATAAAGGATAATAAATTAGAGAACATAGAATTTAAAACTCAAATAGAAAATTAATCTTATTGTTTTGTATAGTCATTCAAATAGCATATCGTCTTCTTAGTTATTTAAATATTCGTAGAAAACGATATGCTTTTAATACTTAAAATAATATAATTTCTTTTCAACTGTTTCAGAAAATCTATTTGATAGAGTCTACTCATCTCTACCAAATTCAATGTTTTTTAAGCGTTAATTTGATGATAGCTTGCTTCAGCAATCGTATTATACATAAAGTTTTTTTATAATGAAAAAGTGGTAGGCGTGGTTATAAATGTTAGCTCTATATACACTTTTAATCGTTGTAATCTTAACTGTTTGGCTATAGTGATCTTTATCAGCAGCAGTGTCATTAACTTCATATGTATAAGTTGTTTTTTTCTACCCAAGCAACTAATGGCAAGGTACAATGGATTATAATAGATATTATCAAATATGTGTATTGGCTAGTGGTCGTTTTTATATTTTACAAATAGAGAATAATCGAAAAAAAGTTAAGGGGCTATCATGTTAGAATTAAGCAAATCAGAATATCAAATTCTTTACTATTTTTATGAATTCAATCAGGCTTTAACTAAACACGAACTATTAGAAAGACTTCCAGAACTAAACAAAAATACGACTGCTGCTGTGATAAGAAGCTTATTAAATAAAGGGTATTTAAAAGTAGAAGAGATTAAATATTCTCAGAACGTATTAGCACGGGCTTACAGGCCTAGTATTCCTTTTATAAATTTTATAAAAGAAGAGTATGGGGAAGTGGCTGTAGAAAAATTAGTTAATCATGCAGTAAACTCTTTAAAGACCAAAAAGCAAACCGAATACTTTTCCAATCTTATAATTGAAAGAAAAAATGCCATAAATAAGAATAGTTGAAAATTTCATATTTTGTAGACTATTCAGGGAATAAAAAAGGGTCAGAAACTTAAAAGTTTTTGACCTTTTTTCCTAAAGAACTCTTCAAACGTTTAGTCTGGAGACATAATTTATCGTTTCAAGAGCTTTAATTGCTTCAAAAACAGATCCGCTTGTTTGCAGTATAATTTTAGCTATTATTTTCTAACTAGCACTAAACTTTCTTCGAGCATGCTATTATAATCAATTTTCGTAGTAGAAAGTCTTGTATTTACATTGTTAAAAAATGTATTGACAATTTATATGCAATTAAATTATATTTAATTGACCTTCTGGCTTAACACTCAATTTAGAAGGATAATGTTTAGGGAGAGAGAATAGTGCAGGGAAAGAAGAATTATTTTAGAAAAGGGATCGTTGGTAGCGTCATCATTCTATTGACGGCTATTGTGATACCATCTACAATAGCTGTTGCTGAAAGTATCGGGGAAATAGATTCAAAATATATGGACTCTGAATATCCTTATTTAGTTGATTCTGAGGAACAAGTAGCTAGCCCTCAAGAGCCAACAGAAATTATAGAGGAAAGAACGGAAAATGAAGTCGTTTTAGACAATCATGATGGTACTTTCACAAAGAAAATCTATCAAGAACCCATTTATACAGAAGCTGAAAACAGCGGAAAGTTAGAGGAGGTACAGACCAATCTAATAATAGAAGATGGGGTTATTCAACCAGATAATGTGACAATACCAACAACGTTTCTTCCAAAAATGGAAAAAGGATTGTATCAGATTGTAGGAGACGGGAGCGAGAAGATCTCCTTTTCATTTAAAGGCGCTTCAGGAGTAGCCAAAGAAAGTAAAGAACAAACGAGTGAAAAGAATCAATTAATAGCAGATTCTTCAGGAGAGGTAATTGAAGATAGCTCAGCAGCAAACAGCCAGATGCATACGCAAGAAACAATAAATGATCAGGAAGAAAAACAAGAAAAAATATATGGTGAAGAAGTATCAATCGTCACAGAAGATCGGGATGTTGAAATTTCTGAAAACGAAGCTCTTTACAAAAATGTTTTGCCAGAAATTGATTTTCGTCAAATGGTGTTTAATCAGTCAGTAAAAGAAGATTTAATCATCCATAGTGTAAACGATTACCATAGTTATTATTTTGAAATCGAAACATCACTAAATCCAAAGGTAGAGGATACTGGAGAAGTAACATTTCGAACGAAAGACAACAAATTTATTTATGAGATTCCTCGGCCGACAATGACGGATTCAAATTTTGATGAGCAATTGGGGTCAGGCATATCAAATGAAAGTAATTATTTTGAAGTGATTCCGTTAACAAAAAACTTGTATCAGCTTGTACTTCGAGTAGATAGTGATTGGATTCAGTCCACGGAACGAGTATTTCCCATTTATATTGATCCAAGTATTACTTATAACAAGCTGCAAGATGCCAATGCTAGACAAGCGAATGGAGGTACAAACTATAGCGGAGCAAGTTTATGGCGCCCACAACTAAAAGCACACACTTTGTGGGTAGGAAAATATCAAGATACACAAGCGAATCAAGCTTATTTTAAAACAGATATGAGTAAGATTAATCAAGCAACCATTCAAAAAGCGCAGTTTAAAGTATATAATGTTTGGCATTCATATGATAACTTATCTAATGAGCTGTCTCTAAATGCTGTTAATCAAAATTGGGACCCAAAAAAAATTACCTGGAACAACAAACCTTCGCACACTTATATAACTAAAACAAATGTAAAAAAAGCTCAGTGGGCTACTTTTGATGTCACAACACTTGTTCAAGAATGGTCAACTGGAAAGCGAGTTAATTATGGGATCAGCTTAACTACTAAGAATCAAGATGATCATTGGAAACAAGTAGTTGCAGAAGAAAATAGTACGAATATTCCATATTTTGAGATTACTTATGCATATAATAAACCAGTAAAGCCTACTGTCAAAGGTATAGCACATGATAATCAGAAAACTGGACATTTAGAAATAAGTTGGCCAAAGATAAACGGTGCAACAAGTTATCAGATTATCTTATCAAGTGGAAAAGAAAATTTAGCGTTTCCTGTTGGTAATGTCACTTCTTTTTCAACTAAAGGGAAAGGAATTTTTCCCACTGATAAAGAAATTGCGGAAGGGATTTCTCGCTACCACACAGATGGAAAAGGGACTGATTTAGCTCTTGATCCGAGAGAATTTTATGAAAACGTAGATGCAGAAGGAGCTGCAAATAGTCTAAAAGGAATATCAGGATATGATGTGAGAATTGCTGCAGTCTACCCTGGAGGTATTAGTCCTCAATCTGATTATGTACGTACCTATCTTCCAATAGGAGCACCCAAAGGCCCCATTGCAAAAGCCTATAGTAATTTAACTGAAGAAAATAGTGGTTATGTTCAGTTAAGTTGGGAAGAGGTTCCTTTGGCGGATAGTTATGAAGTATTAGTTTTTAACGGAAAAGATTATCAAACTTTCGATGTAGGAAATACATTAACTTGGACAACACAAGGAAAAGGTATTTGGCCAACCAACGAAGAAATTGCTGTAGGAAAGTACCAACTTCATACCGATGGTAAAGGTTCCGAGTTAGCCAAAGATCCACGACCAGTGTATAAGAATGCCGGAACACAATATGCGGCGAAGACAAATTATTGGTTTCGAGTCAGAGGGTATCGTAAAGACAATAAACATGTAAAAAGTAATGACTCTGCAGCAGCAACGCCAAGCATACCAGATAGTCAGGCGGATAAGCTGGGTATGACTGATTTTTGGACAAGTATTCCAGTTCGTGGTGGTCAGATCAATGCAGTAAATGGAAATTTGCTTGTAACGGAAGAAGATTTTAACTTAGAAGGTCGTGGAATCTCGATTGGCTTAACTCGTACATTTAATAGTTTCAATCAAGAAATGGGTATATTTGGTAAAGGTTGGTCTTCAACTTTTGAAGAAAGACTGATTGATAATGTACAAAAAAATGAAATTTATTGGATGGAAGCGGATAATAAGCAACACGTTTTTAAGAAAAAAGAAGCTGCTTATCAAGCACCACCTGGACTTTTTTCTGAAATTAAAAAAGAAGCTGATGGAACTTATACGAAAACAGAAGAAGATAAATCAAAGACCATTTACTCTAAAACTGGAAAATTGGTCAAAGAAATTGATAAGAATCAAAATACCACGAATTACACCTACGATGCCGCAGACCGTCTGATAAAGATCAAAGATGCAAGTAATCGTGAGGTTATTCTAAACTACTCGAAAGATGGCTCTTTGGTAGAGAGCATCCAATTACCAGAAAGTAAGACTCTCTCATTTCGTTATGATAGCGAAGGGAAATTAATTGAATCAAAGACGGCCCGAGGGAAAACCTATGGTTATGGTTATAATGAGCAAAAGCAACTAATTTCATTGTACGAGCCAAAACATACAGATGAACATCCCCAAGAGACTAAATATGTTTATGAAGACAATAAAATCAAAGAGATAATTGATCCGGTACAAAAGAAAACGCAGATTGCTTATAATACAACTGAACATGTTACTACTGTCACTAATGAGAAAGGAAAAAAAACCGCTTATTATTATTCAAAGGCAGGAAATCCAGAGAAGACGATAGAAGATATCGAAGGATTAAAATTAACCACTTCCTATCAATACGAGTCCAATAACTTAATGAAAGAAATCAATCCAAAAGGACAAGCAGAAACGTATACTTACGATGGAGAAGGAAACATTCTTACCTTCACAGATGCGTATGGTACAGAGACGTACGCATATAATAAGAACAACGATATTGTTACAGAAACAGATACAGAAAATCGTAAAACTACTACTGCATATGATGGAGCAGATGCATTATCAGAAACGATAAATGATGCAAATACTTCCTCGTTCACAATGTATGATCGCTATGGGAACATCTTGAAAGAGAGTGCTTCTTTGGGAACGGGTGAAAACATGGTGAAAAATAGTGGGTTTGAATCCGGCAATACAGAAGAATGGTATCTTTCACAAGACAAAACCCGTGCCAAAGGATCGATGAGTATTGATACCAAAGAACGAGCACCTGGTTCGCTAAGCGGGAAATATGCAATCAAGATCCATTCTGAACCCGCAAATAATGATCGAAAAACACATAGCAGTACGTCTATCGCCCAACGATTTGATGTCGAACCAAATACCACGTATACGCTCAGTGCAGACATCAAAACAGCTAATATGAAAGCTTCTCAAGCCTTTTTAGATGTATGGTTTATTAAATCAGATAACCAAACTGGTGATGGGTGGCGGAATAACCGAGAAACGGCAATCCAAGGCAATAGCGATTGGGTTCGAAGACAAGTTACTTTTACTACCACAAAAGAGACACGACGTATCGGCATTTATTTGAAAAATGAGCAATTGGCTAATGAAGCTGGCAGCGGCGATGCCTGGTTTGATAATGTGCAGCTGGAAAAAGGCAGCACACATACTGGATATAACCCGGTACTAAATAGTGGGTTAGAGGAAGCAACAGGGTTACAAGAAATTCAGCATTTCTCTCTTTCTGGAACGAAAACGAACTTGCAGTTATCAGATGAAGCTTTCTCTGGAGAACAAGGATTTGAAATGACAAGAAAAAGCGGAACAGAAGGGAATGGCTATATTGCCCAATACGTCTCATTAAATCAACAGAAAGCTGAACCAATCACTATTTCTGCTTTATCTAAAGCCAAAAATGTGCAAGCCGGGGATAAAAGTGCTGCCCATCAAGACTACTCACTGTGGGCAGATATTATCTATCAAGATGGATCGAAAGAATTAAGACATGAGAAATTTCCGACAGGTAATCAAGATTGGAACCGTGCGGCTATTGCCGTACAACCAAAACAGCCAATCAAAGAAGTCAAATTATTGTTTATGTTCCGAAATCAGATGACTGGTACTGCGTATTTTGACAATCTTCGTATCATGGAAGGGAGCAGGCTAACTGAAAGTGAGTACGATGTTGCTGGAAATTATGTGGTTGCTCAATATGATGAAGAACTTAGAAAAACAAGTTTTACCTATGATACATTTGGAAATCGTTTAAGTGAAACAGATGAAAAAGGACAGCAAAAGAATTTTCAATACGATAAAGACAATCAATTGGTAGTTACTCGATTGGCGAACGGGACAGAAGTGAAGTATACGTATGATGATAACGGGAATATAACGAAACGAGAGATTGTTGCGAATGGCATAGCTCAAAGCCATGGGTATAGTTACGATGCTGATGATAAAACAACCTTGTATCAGGATCCATTAGGTCGCAAGATTTCTTATGAATATGATGCCAGCGGGAATGAAATTGGTGTGAACATGCCCAACGGTAATCAGATTAAGAATGAATATGATTCGGCAGACCGTCAAACAAAAGTTTTGTGGGGGGCTACTCCTGCTTATAGCTTTCAATATGATCCTAATGGGAATCAAACTAAGGTTACAGATCATCTCAATCAAGTAGTAACTGATAAAATATATGACGATGCAAATCGAATCACTAAGGTTCAAGAGCGCGGGGGAACCATCAGTTATCAGTACAAAGACAAGCCAACAAAAGATAATAAAGGAAAGACAGATAAAGTAGCCGATGTCACCATAAATAAGGGAGCGTATTCGAGCAAAGTTAGCTATGAGTACAATGCGTTGGATCAAAACACTAGTGTTAGTGATGGCGACAACAAGTATAGATTTGATTATGACGAGTTTGGAAATAAAACGCTCTACACCGCAGGAAATGGTTCTATGTCAAACTTTAGTTATGATCAAACGAATAAACTTACAGAAGTAGCAATCGGAACTAAAAACCATATTCAAGTGTTAAAAGAGAGTTACGCATATGATGCGACAAGTAATCGGACGAGTATCGTGCATACAGACGGGAAAAAGACAACATACAGTTACGATTCCACTAATCAATTGACTAAAGAAGTCTTACCTAACGGAGAATTACGGTCTTACACTTACGATGGATTTGGGAACCGAACAAGTGTAACTATCAACAACGCAACTCATCAAGCAACTTTTAATGCCGGAAACCAGTTGATTAGCTTCAATGGTCAAGCACTAACCTATGATGCAAATGGGAATCGTCTAAGTGATGAAAAATATAACTACGCTTGGGATCAAGCGGATCGCTTGGTAGGGGTGACGAAAAATGGAGAAAACCAACCATTTGTCACATACACTTACGACGAGGACAACCGACGATTGTCTAAGAAGGTTAATGGAAAGATAACGAACTACCATTATGATGGTGATAGTATTGATGTGCTGTATGAAACAGATACGAATGGGCAAGTTTTACGTCATTATATCTACTCTGATGATAATATTCGCTTAGCTATGAAGAGTGGGAAAAACACGGTATACTATCATTACAATGGGCATGGTGATGTGGTTGCATTGACGGACGAAAACGGCCAGCAAGTAGCCAGTTACACTTACGATGCGTGGGGAAACGTTCTAACCAGTGAAGCAAAAACGGAACTAGCGAAAAGCAATCCTTATGGTTATGCCGGATATACGTACGATGCTGAAATCCAACAGTATTATTTAATGGCACGGTATTATCATCCGGCTCATGGAGTTTTTACCTCTCTTGATCCTGATCCAGGGGACGAAGATGATCCATTGACCATGAATGGATATACTTACGCGGACAATAATCCGGTGATGAATGTTGACCCTGATGGGCATTGGGTTTGGTTTGCGGTTGGTGCTGGGTTTGCGGCTTATGATGCATATAAGACTTATAAAAAAACAAAATCATGGAAGAAAGCTGGCTGGGCAGCGGCGAAAAGTGCAGCGACTTCTGCGGCCTTTGGTGGTGCTTTCAAAGTTCTCGGGAGAGGTCTAAAGTTTGCTCGATCAGCTTCCAACCTAAGATGGTCTAACGTAACTAAACGAGGTTCTAGTGTTAAAAATATCAGAGTTAACAAATCTGTGAGAAGTTTTGGTAAAGCACTTAAGAAAAGTGGTTACAAACAAACAAAAACATATTCTAATGGGAAACGAGTAGTACATTATACAAAAAGTAATAAAAGATATGTTTATAGAGGGAAGGCAAAGTCAGGAGATCACACTTATGACTATTTTAGCGGAATAAAAAATGCCAAGGGTAAAAATAAAGTTATTAAAATTAGAGTCCGTAGGTGGTAATATGACAGATTATGAGTATATAAGAGAAAACCTTAATAAATTATTTAATCTAAAAAAAGATATGTATTCAAAATTTTTCCAACAAGAAAAATTTTATAATTTTTTTGGTGATTCAAATATTTCAATTGCAGATATAAATAAGATATTAAAATTGATTTTTAAAACTGAAGAAAATATTTATGTTTATTATGATGATTACTTCTTTAAATATAGTAAGAAGTGTTTTTTCGATAAAAAATTGTTAAAAAATTTCTTGGGGAATTATACAAATGATACAATGTATCCTTTTATGATATTCTCTGAAAATTTTGATAGATTCCTATATATGGACACAGTCTTTGAAGATATATTCCTTTTAAGTATAAAGTCTGAAAAGTTAAAAAATAGTATAGAAGATTTTCAGAATAACTATGATTTTATTTGGGTATCAAATATCAATAATCTAGATCTTCAACAGAGATTTGTTTCGGGATTATATATAACAAAAAAGAAATTAAAAAAATTAACAAGTATCTATTCTGATCAAGGTTTTTGAGGTTGTGTTGCAAAGCTTGAAAAATAAACGGACTTGCCTAATTTTCAACCAATGGATTATGCTGTTTTGAATGACCTTTCAATTTCATTCCAAGTAGAAAAGTCGAAGAGGGTAATTTCTCTTCGACTTTCTTTGTATAAAGCGGAAACCACTTCAATGCTTTTGGACTATAGATTTGAAAAAAATCATTACATTCGCTGTTCTTTGTATGATCTCACTTGCTTTGATAGGTGGAATCTTATTTAATGTGTCAAGTGAGCCTGAAGTTGTAAAATCAGCGGAAGTTCAGAATATTTCTGAAGCAGTTTTTAAATGGAAATCGGTTGTGCAAGAAGATGACATCAAATACTTAAGAAATGATAGTAGAGCTAAATTGGATTTTTTAGGAGTTGTACCGCGACTTCAGCTTTCAGCTTTCAGAGCAGTAGCTCATTTTATCGATGATAAAAATGTTTATTTTCAACTATTATCTGCTAAAAGAAAAAAAGGAGAGCAGGAAAATCTTAATGAAAATATACCAGACCAATACTTTTCAATTAGTTTGACTGATTTCAATAAACTACAGAAAGCAGGGGATATTACAATTGAACAAATTGTATTTTTAAATCGAAAAGATGAAGATTAGGAATTAAGTGTATTTTTGATCGTACCGCACTATTTGATTAATTTTTTGAAATTTAGATTGAGATCGAATCAAGCATACCTCTCACTTTAATATACCCCATAAAAATGATGATTTTGAATTATGATATTCTTTTTCATGAAACAGATTGAAGAGAGTTAATTATGCGAAAATCAATTCTTAGGGTTATGACGGATATGCGTGCCATTAAATACTATTGAAATCTAAAAGTAGTATTTAATGGCACTTTATTATATAGCTTGTAATGTTTGACTTTCTTGATCCTGATGGGCATTTTTCGATAGTAGCTGGCATAAGGATTTATATAAATGTAACAAGGTTGTCCGGAACAGGTATAGGTTATTATTTAAGCTTCTAATAAAATTAAAAAATCTACACCAAATCTTTCTTATAGCTCGTGAGGCCTTATAAAGGCATTAAGGGATGTAGAATAAAAACTATAACTATAACAAAAAAAAATCTCTATAAAAAATGATAGAATACACAAAACAATGTTTTTGATAAAGAAAAGAAGCCGCGTGTTGATATCGATTACAGTAATCACAGTAATGCTAAACGTCATCCCCATGTTCCACACAAGCACAGCTGGAACAATAGAAATGTAAATGGCCAAAAGTACCCAAGATATAATAAGAAATTTAATAAAAGGAGATAATGTGAATTGTGGAGTTATATAAATAATTCGGATGAAGTAGGATATTTGAATGAAAAGTATGGAAATTTTCATGATTCATTTGTTGAAAAAATGGAGTTTTACTCGGATATGATACTAAGTTTAGATGGATCGCTATCATATGCTAGTGTTAGTATGTTAACCAGTGAAGAAGGTATGGAAAGTGATATGTATGAAAACGCAAGTCTATTATTGTTATTGAGTTCTCTAGAAACATCTTCAAAGGTCGTCCTCAAATTTCAAGGAGTAATAGATTTTAATTATAATTTTTCATTTAGAAGCGATAATCTGCTAGATGAACCTACTTTAGATTTTAAAGGTTACAGATTTCATTTTAAAACTAATTTATTTAACGTATCTTCAAAAAATTTGGCGTACAAAATTATTTTATGACCTACTTAACTCACGGAATTTTTATCTAACTAAATATCGATTAAGAGAATCTATAATGTGTATGCCCACTTGGATAGTAATCCATTGAATAAATTTAATTCATATGGATAAATTCCGGTAACAATCACTACTTGGGTAGGATTTTTCGTTGCTATAAAAATTACTCGAATTGTTATAATATGGATTGTTGAGTTTCTTTATGTTTTCCGATTAGTTAAAAGAACGCGGGACGGTCACAGATCTTAGAGCTATCATCAACGACGAAAAAAAGTGCAGGTGCATATGATGAGAGAATTACCATTAAAAGATAACCTAACAATCTTAACTACACCCACAGAAAACAATTTATGTATATTTTCAAAAGAAAAATCTACTATTAAAATTTTTGAAGAAGATAAAATAATTCATACTTTTGAGCATGAACTGTTCGAACAAAAGGAAATTAAGATTCATGAGATTATGATGTATAAAAATGAGTGGTATCTATTTTTTTCGATGGTTGATGAAGAGGCTATCTTTATAAATAATTCTATTACTGTATTAGGAAATGGAATACTAAATATAGTGCCATCTCCAAGCGGAGTATTAGTTGCGTATAATGAAGAAGGAATACTATCCGCTGAAAACGATTGGGCTCACTATGGATTAGTAGAATTCAATATAGATTTAAATAGATTTAATGCGGTACTCCCTCATCATTTAACTTCGACATTCATTGATCTAGGGGCTATATCTACAATATCCGCTAATGGTGATATCTTTTTAATCGCATATACTGATGTAGAAACACAAATAATGATTAAATGTAATTTGTATAGCCATTTAACTGAAGTAAAAGAAATTGGGTGTGACGCTACTATATTTGAACTTCGACAATTTAATGATTATATTTGTGTTTTTGCAGAAGATTCCATCTACTTATTTGATAAAACTATGTGCTGTATTAAAAAAATAGATATTAGTGAAAAAGTAGGACACGAGATATATAATGTTTATTCTAGTAAAAACAATATTATTTTTGAAACAGAGGAAATGTATATTGTAGCCACTATGGGTGAACTGCTAAATAGCATAATATAGTCTAAAATGTTATCATCATTCTTTAATCATTGAATTTACCAATGAAACTGCAGCCTAATATGTGAGAGATTAAAGTCAGACCAAGAGTTAGATACAATGGATGATGACTAAATTATATGAAGAATATGGTGGGGTGCGTTGAAAAGTGCAGCAAATTATGTGGTTTATTTGTTAATAATATCCAAATGATTAAATCATCAAGGTGTTGAGGAATCTATTTAAAAGAGTGTTCAGAAAATAACTATTTTTTGAGCACTCTTTTTAGATACCATAATTGCAGTGAAGATTTTTATTTTTATGTCCTTAAACTTTTAAATTAAATGATTGTTCATTTGAAAATCATTTTTATAAGTATTTGGACAAATTCTTAACGGGGTCAGAAACTTAAGAGTTTTTAGTTATCAATCTTATATCAAAATTACAATGCTTGTGATTACATAGGGAAAAGTATCTTAACCCATATCGGTCAAGATACTTTTTTAGTTTAAAATAAGTTTGAGAGCGTTTGAATCATTCTCATTTTAAATATTTTTTCAATATCAATTGAAGCTCTTTCAAATAGCTGTCCTTTAACTCTTCAGGATATTCGACTGTTATACAATTACCAAAGCGTAATAGATAATGAGTCATATAAGGAAGTTCTTTTTGATTATATCCACCAACGATGTAAGAAATGCCATCCTTGATCTCTAAGGACATGTTAGGATAGTTGTGTTTATGAAAGATTTCTTTACCAAATGCCGTTAATCGACAACGAAAAGGTATATCATGAAAATTTTGTTCATATTTTTTTTGAATTTGGTTTAGTTCTTCAATAGAAAACGACTGATCAAATTCTTCTAAGATCTCACTCGCTACAACACAATCACTTCGGTAAGTTCCCCAATGGTGGGTCGTAAAATCGTAGGCACTAAAAAACCAAATCCCGTTTCGATAGAAAAGTTCATTACTTTGCAGTATTGTTTCAATTTCTTCAAACTGGGCATAGGTCACTTTTATCGCTTTTTCATTTAGGATAGAATCAAGTATTTTGGCTAGATTTGTTTGTGTTTTTAATGGCGCTGTATTGTAGTACTTTACAACAGTTAAAAGTGTTTCTATCTCTTTTTGCTGCTTGCTTGTTAAAGTAACCATGAGTTTTGATTGGATATGTGTATAGGATTTATCAAAAGGAGTGCTAGAAAGCAGTTCTAGTGCTTTCAAGGCAAAAAAAATCGCAAAAATTTCATTTTGATCAAAATAAATAGGCGTTAATAGTGACTGATCCATTAATTGATATCCGCCGCTTCTCCCATAATCGGAGTACAAAGCAAGCCCCATTTCTTCTAAAGATTCAATGTCACGTAAAGCAGTACTTTTAGAAATATTAAATTCTTCCATAAGATCTTTTAAGTTGAAAAAATTTTTGTTCTTTAAAAAAATCAATTCTTTATTTAGTCGCTCTGACTTTTTCATAGTCTCTCCTTAAACGGTATCATGTTCTGACACCTTTTCGTAGTATAGTAAGTATATCAAAAGAAAAGAGGTAATTACATGAAAACTTTACTAATTAATTCCCACCCTGAATTCAACAAAAAAACAACTTATTCAAGTAAGCTACAAGACTTATTTTTAGGTAAGTTTCATGAGCAATTTGATCCAAACCAAATCACTACTATCAACCTTTATGATATGGACATTCCAAGAGTTGAGCAAGGTCAATTATTAGCAATTTGGGAGAAAAAACGAGTTGGAGAGAGCTTAACGCAAGATGAAATAAAAATTGATGAGACTTCTACGACTCTGTTACAACAATTTAAAGATCATCATAGAATCGTGATTGTGTCCCCCCTTCATAATTTCAATGTGACGTCTCGTTTGAAAGACTATATGGATAATATCTTGATTGCTCGTGAGACATTTAAATATACCGAAACAGGATCTGTTGGTTTAATGGTCGATGATTATAAGATACTTTTCCTGCAAGCAAGCGGTAGTATTTACACAAATGATGACCGATATTCTAAAATGGACTTCTCATACAATTATCTCAAGCAGATGTTTGAGGAAATCATGGGGTTCTCTAGACTTGGGATTGTTAGAGCACAAGGAACAGCATTGTTGTCTGAGTCAGAAATTATGATGGAGGCTAAACAAATGCTGAATTATGAGTGGGATCTTTTTGTATAGACCTAACTGATCTAGTTCACAAATCTACTACTGAGATTGAGGAATAGTAATGATAAAATTGATTATTAGTGATATGGATGGAACTTTTTTGAATAGTGATAGTAAGTTCAATCAAGAATATTTTAAAAAGATTCATCAAGATATGAAGAGAATGTACATCACGTTTGCTGCATGTACAGGAAAACAATGTGAACGAGTAGAAAAAATTTTTGGTGAAGAATTATCAAGGGATATATGGATATTAGGTGATAGTGCAACACGGATAAAACATAAAGGAAACTATATCTATCAGTCATTGCTTCCTAATAAAATAGGTTTAGATATTATCGCTAAGTTAAACGAAATTGCAGACGACTATGTAATTATAGCCTGCACACCGACCGCCGCATACGTAAAAAATACGACAAGAGACCAAGATATCAAAAAGGCGAGAGGCTCATACGAGATCTTAGAAACCTTAGAAAATCTTGCTGATATAACAGAAAATTTCGTTAAAATTACTGTATACGATCCGCAATTACGCTCTTTTGAAACAGTGAAGGAATTGGCAATATTTCAGGATAGAGCCTATGTTGTTGCTTCAGAAGCAGCATGGATCGATATTTCGAACTTAAATGTTCATAAAGGAACAACAGTTGCCCAACTTCAATCGATTTTGAACATCGATAAATCTGAGACGATTGCATTTGGTGATGGGTTTAATGATATCGAACTATTTTCTCAAGCAGGTATCAGTGTTGCAATGAAAAATGCTTTTGAGGAAGTCAAAATACAAGCAGACTTCATTACTAAATCAAATGACGAAGATGGCGTATTACGTGCGATCGAAAAATTTATCACCCTCTAATAGTTTGTAATTTTTTAAATATCATTGTAAGACAAATTATCATATTTACTTTATAGAAATTAATTGGTTGATTTCGTCAATAGGAAGGAAGAAAGTGAAATGAAACAAAGAATTGATTATTATAAAACAGCACCTGATGGAATGAAACACTTGTTGGAAGTGGAAAAATACTTAAGTAAAACAGAGATTGATAAAAATCTACGAGAGCTTATTAAAATTCGTGCTTCTCAAATCAATGGCTGTGCTTTTTGTCTAAACCTCCATAGCAGCGATGCTCGAAAATTAGGGGAAACAGAACAAAGAATCTACTGTATAAGTGCTTGGAGAGAGTGTAATTTTTATACGGATGCAGAAAAGGTCGCTTTGGAGCTTACAGAAGCTATAACATTAATTTCAGATTTAAAAGTTCCTGAAGACTTGTATGCTCGTGTACGCGATTACTATGATGAAAAAGAATATGTTGATCTAGTATTATTAATTACTCAAATCAATAGTTGGAATAGAGTGTCCATTTCTATGGGGAATTTTGCGTCTAACCAAAAGTAAAATTATTATCAGAAGCCGAAGAGGATCTTTCCTCTCGGTTTTTTTTTATAGAACAAGAAAAGAGGGTCAGAAACTTAACATTTATATCTTTTTTTCGATACCATATAGAAATTGAGAATACGAATGTAATAAGATTAGTTAATTTAAAATAGAAAAGAAAGATTCGAGGTGAGAGAAAATAGCTAATAAAGTGTCAAAGCTTTTTTTAGGCAAAGAAGCAGTTACGTTACTGAAGTACAAAGTTATATTTCTAAAGAGAGTACTATAGCAAAGCAATACATTTATTTCTTTTTAGTTATTGTAGTTTTCTTCATATATATACTAATTAATAAAACGTTTAAACTGAAATCAATAGTCACGACATATATTTTTTTTGAGACGATATTGATGTTAAAACCTGTTACTAAGTTTATTTCTAAACATATTTACTTTAAATTTATCACAAAATTTAAAGTTGAGGATCTGGGTATAATTTACTTCTCATCATATCTAGAAAGAGCAACCTCTGCAGTGTTTAAAATTAGAAATACTCGATTTAAAAATAATTTATTTCGGGGATACGGGCTTTTAATTATTCTTATTCTCATATTTCTAAAAATTAAGTTATATTGCATTACTATGGTGCCTGTTTCTAAAACTGTTATAAAATTTTTCCCCAAAAAGATCCTTTTCATTTTATCAAATTTGCAACCAGATACTTTATTGATAATAGTCCAACTGGTATTAGCGACTTCAATAACCGTATATATAATATCTTATTATTCTAAAATATTCACAATAATTTCGTTGGTTGATTCTGAGTATAATCAACTTAGATGTTTAAATTAAGATTAATGATTTCCCTTTATTTTTAGTTTATATTATTACCTTATCTTTTTTTATAACTTTCAAAAGTGATAAAATAAATATATTTTAAAGATAGAACACATGTTGAAAATAGAAAATGGTCACATTCACGCTGAGATGAATGTGACCATTTTTCTGGTTCTACCAACACTAAATGTCAAAGAACAGGTTATTTAACTAATCAATTCGAGTAACCATCTGGGTATTTTTTTTGCCATCCCCAAGAATCAGAAATAATTTCCTCAATTCCACTATACTTAGGCTCCCATTCAAGAATAGTTTTAATTTTTTTGTTTGAAGCTATTAAAGAAGAAGCATCTCCAACGACACTCGTAACGATTTCAACTGGGATTTTTTTCCCTGTAACTTTTTCAGCTGCATTTATCACTTCTATATTAGAGTAACCTTTCGAGGATCCTAGATTAAAAATTTCACTCGCACCACCACATTTTAAATATTCCAAGGCTAATATGTGTGCTTCAACTAAATCTAAGACATGAATGTAGTCACGTACACAGGTACCGTCATGAGTAGTATAAGTGTTCCCAAAAATGGTTATCTTTTCTTGCCTTCTCTGAGCCACTTCTAGAATAATAGGAATCAGACGAGGACGCACTTCACCAAGTGTAAAATCCTTTTTAGCCCCAGCGACATTAAAATAGCGCATAGAAACAAATGTCATGTTGGATGATCGGCTAACCCAGTCCATCATTGTCTCCATAATTACTTTAGAGCATCCGTAGGGATTTATTGGTGCAGTAGGTATTAATTCATGAACAGGATTCATTTCTGTATTGCCATAGACTGAAGCAGACGAAGAGAAGACAATATATTTTATGTTAAATTCCTGCATGACTTCAAGAACAATCTGTGTTCCGTAAACATTATTGTTGAAATATTTTAAGGGCTGTTCGACAGATTCACGACCTAGAGATAAGGCAGCAAAATACATCACAGAGTCAATATTTTCAGTTTCAAAAACAGAACGCAGTAACTTTTTGTTTCGTATATCTATCTCGTAAAACTTTGCTCTGTCATGAACAGCTTCTTTAAATCCAGTACAAAGATTATCAACGACTACGACCTCATATCCCTGATTGATAAGCATATCCACTGCATTTGAACCAATGTAACCCGCACCGCCTAAAACTAAAACTGACATAAGGACCTCCAATGTAACACTATTTTTGTCAGCCAATCTGATTAATTGATTAACTGGATATCATTTATTTTAATTGACGAACATAATTTTAGACAATAACAATTAATGAAATGGGTAAAGTTTAAGTTTATAAAGAATTTGTATTTCATTATTTGAATATGTGATACTTATAGTTTAATTTTGACTACTTTTAAACGCTGCACGCTCTTGCTATTAACTCATGTTTGATGCCTTATATGTGGAGATCATTGATAAATGAACTTGAATAGAGATCACTTAAAGATTCGGTTGTAATTTGTGAGTATATGAAACTCGCCGCAAGCTTCAATTCTTAGAATATAGTTTTTTAAATCAAATTTACTCCGGATTGCTTTTCGATAGAAACTTATATTAGATAAATTAGTTGATATCCATTTTAAAACTCCAGTTACCTATATTTTGATTACCATCTTTAATTACCGATGAATCGAATTCAAAGAAACCATTTTTAGAATAGAATCGTCTGTTTCGTTCAGTATTAGTAAATGTGATGAAATACTCTGTTCTTTTTTGGGGCTTATTTTCTTTTATATATGGTAAAAGACAATCATTGATCATTTTACTTCCATAGTTTTTCCCTCGTTGGGAAGAGTCTACAGCCAATGATTCTAGCATCCACGTTTTTCCTGCAAAACTATTTACAGCTTTATGCCCGGTGCTTAACAGTTGTAATAGTGAGAAAATTTTGCTTATAGGAGCCATTGTTAATAGTTTTACTCCACCAGATGTCATATAATCAAAGAAATTTACTTTTTTATCACGAGGACTAACTAAGATAGCAAAAGATCTAATTTTATTGTTTTCAAAACCTAAAAAGACTGTATTTTTCTTACTATGAGCATAGATGTAAACTTTAAGAGCTTCAGTCAAAAAATCAATAAAAGCTTCGTTACTTTCAAATTCGTTGCGAATTTTACCCACAAGAGGGTAATCAGAAAAACTAATAGCATTCATTCTAGCTGCTTGATAAAGGTAGGATTTCTCCATTTTTTTATATTCTATCATTTTTGCCCTTCACTCCTAATCATAATTATGTAGTAAATATGTTTATAGTCATAAGTTTAATCTACTGATTTTTTCAATACAATATTCAATAAGTAGTACAAGTGTCGCTTAATAGACAATCTTTATATGTAGTGTACAATACTGAATAAAAAGCTTGTGAAAAGTATTTTCTTATATACATAATTATATTAGCGTTAATATTTATGCTGAATATTCCCATCGAATATATGTAAACAAATGGAGGTATATATGAAAAGCACTAATGAAGATCCTCGTGTTAGAAAAACTAAGAAAGCTTTACAAGAAGGTTTATCAGAAATCATGATACGCAAAGAGTTGAGGAAAATTACAGTTAAAGAATTGTGTATCAAATCGGATATTCATAGAGCTACATTTTACAGTCACTATAAAGATATATATGACTTATATGAACAAATTGAAGATAGTGTTGTGAAAGATTTGAAAGAGATAATGGATAAACAAAAAAATGGAATGACAGAATTTTTTAGGCATGTTGTTGAGTACATTATAAACAATAAATCAGTATGTAAAATGGTATTTAGAAACGATTACGACACAAAATTCTTCTCAGATTTAACCAATTTTTTGGAAAAATCTGTTTCAGATGAATGGAAAGAAGTATATGGAGACCATGCTGTGGGCTTTAAGATGAATCTGTATAGTGTTTATCATATAAGTGGCTTTCTTTCTATGATAAAATCTTGGATAGAATCCGAATTTAATTGTCCTAAGGAAGAGTTTATCGGTATGCTACTATCTATGGATATAAATTTTGAATACTATTTATCTAAAAATATTGCAACAGAGAAGCTATAATTTATTGTTCACCTATGGATAAACAATTACACTGATACAACGCTTTGACTGAACAAGGAAATTTAAATCTAGTGAAAGTGATACCGAATTCCACATTGACAGTTTTTGAGAACGAAAGATATTTAAGATAAGACTTTGATAAATTAGGGAAATTTGAAGAGTTGAATGATTGGATAGTGTAATTTTTATTAATCACAACCTGATTCTTAAAATCTGTAGTAACGAAAGATGTCCCTGGAAATACTATCGTTGGTGGCAATCCTGCTAGAGTAATTAGAGAAATAGATGGAGTAGATAAAGAGCTTTGGAACAGGAAATTAAAAGAATATCACTTAAATAAATCTAATTTTCAATAGATTTCAATTAAGTGTTTAGTATAAAAGTTGGTATGAAAGTAACTGTGTTTATATTATTTTATCGATTTGCTGAATCAATTCAGATACTAATTATTGAAGTTACAAAGATAAATAAGAGACGACGAATTTAAAGTGGATAATCCTGGTCTTGGTGATGAATAAAAATTTAGTTGTAAAAAATAAGTTAAAAAGTAATAACTTGATAATAATATATAGGTGATTGGTAAGTGTAAAAGAGAGTTCAGAAAATGCTTAATTTCTGAACTCATTTTTTATATAAAATAATTGAGATCAATCATTTTGTTTTGTGACCATAGAATCGTAAATCACTCATTTTTAGATTGAAAAATCATTTTATGGTTGATTGAATAATTATTTGATTGGGTCAGAAACTTAATAGTTTATGACCCTTTTTACGGATAACTCATAAACAGAATTATTTATAAAAGATCTATATTTAAGATATTTTAAATATGGCCAATAAGATGGTCTCAAATATAAGACCTAATGCAAATTTTATTTAAAGGAGACTATAATGAAAACTGCAAGATTAGTTTCAGAAAATTAGGAATGAATTTAAAAATGTTTTCGGTTGTGTTTTTTATCACAATGATGCTCAGCTGAAACATTTATTTAGAAATTTATAGGAGAGTAAATAATGAAAAAGAGAGTTATAACTACTACTTTAGCTGCGGGATTTATTCTAGTGTTTGCAGCGGAAGCTCATGCGGATACAATCAATGGTCATCATGTTACACGTTTAAGTGAAAGCCGAGCAGTTGATGATAAGGGAGATAGATGGTCTAAGGACGGCAATGTCTGGTTCAATGATGAAACAAGAGAATACGGCAAGATCGTCTCCGATTCATTAGAATCAATACAAGGCTCATCATATTACCCTGAACTAAAGGAACCTGACTCAGACAAACCGAACGAATTAGTTCAAATACAAGTACAAGATGAAGGAACATCGGTACACCAACAAATGTTAACAACAGTAGGTACCACAGAATCTAAATCAAACCAAACAAATGAATCAACAGTAGAAAGTCAAACGGGAATGACTGTTGGAGCAACTGTAGAACAACCAACAACAACAGATCCGACATTAGGAACAACAACGATTAAAAAAGGAGCCGTACCAACCACAACAGAAGCAACACAGCCCGAAGAAGATACAAGAATGGCTGGTACCACAAAGACAAGATCAAACCAAACAAATGAATCAACAATAGAAAGTCAAACGGGAATGACTGTTGGAGCAACTGTAGAACAACCAACAACAAAAGATCCGACATTAGGAACGACAACGATCACAAAAGAAGCTGTACCAACCACAACAGAAGCAACACAGCCCGAAGAAGATACAAGAATGGCTGGTACCACAAAGACAAGATCAAACCAAACAAATGAATCAACAATAGAAAGTCAAACGGGAATGACCGTTGAAGCAACTGTAGAACAACCAACAACAACAGATCCGACATTAGGAACGACAACGATCACAAAAGAAGCTGTACCAACCACAACAGAAGCAACACAGCCCGAAGAAGATACAAGAATGGCTGGTACCACAAAGACAAGATCAAACCAAACAAATGAATCAACAATAGAAAGTCAAACGGGAATGACCGTTGAAGCAACTGTAGAACAACCAACAACAAAAGATCCGACATTAGGAACGACAACGATTAAAAAAGGAGCCGTACCAACCACAACAGAAGCAACAAAGTCCGAAGAAGATACAAGGATAGCCGAAACTAGTGGAAAAGGATCGAACCGAACAAATGGATCAACATCAAAAGAAAAGACAAAAACGGATGTTGTAGCGAAACCTGTTAGGTTTTTAAGTTCAGCTAAAAAAAGCGTTCCCATGAGAGCTATCAAAAAAGACACTGCTTTTTCTAATATTTTATCTAAAAACAACGGTCATACTTTCCCAAAGACTGGTGAAAGTACGCTATTTTCCAATATTTTACAAGCTGTAGGTTTTTTAGTTATAAGTGTCCTAGGTGTAGTTAGCATAAGAGTGAAGAAAACAAAGAACTAATCAATTTAATTAATTGATTTGGATAATAATTTTCTCCAAACGTCATCTGCCGGGTACGCAGAAACTGTATAGAAATCAAAATAGGCAAAGACTGAAGCTATTGTGATCAGTCTTTGTCTAGATTCTCAGTGAAAGCATAATCTTTAGGTGCCATAGAACATCAAAAATAGAAAAGGAGAATAATTTATGAAATGGTTTTTTATGATATGCACTTTAGTATTACTCAGTTTTATTTAGAAATGTATCACGTTTTTAGAGAGGGATAATGCATGTTTGGAGAAACGATTAGAGAAATACGGCTAAAAAAAGGATTTAGTCAAAAAGAAGTCTATAGAAATATTATCTCAAAATCATATGCGATTGAATTTGAGAAAGGGAAACATAATATATCTTCTGATGTCCTTATTAAGATATTAGAAAACTTGTCTATGGATATTAGCGAGTTCTTGTTTATTGCCAATGGCTATAAATTAAATGAACAAAATCATTACACTTCTCATTACGCCAACCTATCTAATAAGCAAGACATAAAAGGATTAGCGTTACTTTTAAAAGAACTAGAAAGAAAATCAGGACAAATAAATGCGATCAGAGTGGCTGAGGTACGCTCGAGAATAAGAATTTTACAGCATTTAGAAGTTTATGGAGTATACAATACCGCTGTCGTTTTAGAAGAAGATAAGCAACTGATTTTGTCCTATTTAATGGGGATTGAAAGCTGGACGCTTCAAGAAATACATTTATTTGCCAATACACTAGATTTTTTAGATCACGAATTTATATTTATCTTTTTTAAAAGAGTTTCTAAACTGCTGGAGTATTATATTCAATTTGAGAAAGGCAGAGAAGTATATTGTGGTCTCCTGATTAATATTATTGAATATACATTTGTAAAAAATCAGTATGAGTTTGCAGAAGTTTTACTTACCCAATTGGGGTTGTTATCCACCAGTTTCCAAGACTTTTTTTCGAGAACGCTGTACAAATTTTTTGAAGGATTACTGATTATGAGGACAGTCAATGAGGAGCAGGGAAGAACAATGGCAACAAGAATGCTAGACATCATGGTTGAACTTGATCAAGCACCTTTATCAAAAATGTTCTCGTTATTGTTGGAGTAACATGCTGATTCCAGTGTATTAAATCTATGTTGAAGTTAGAAGCTACTAAATATAATTTTTAAGACAGCGCCATGCAAGGTGACTCATAGATAGGCGCTTTGTGTAAATATAGTTCAAAAAGTATAGGGGATTACAGAAGCAAAGGTTCAAAAAACTAAAACGTTTTTGAACTCTTTTTTTTATTGCTTATTTTCATAGGTTTATAAAAGGAAAGTGGAATTCAGCAAATCTGGAAAGTCCGAAATACCAGACCAAAATGATTCGAACAAACGAGGTTTGATAAACTATACATTGTGCTTAATGTCACAATAGTGTTCCGGCAGAACTGGTTTTCTGATGATTTACTTTGTAATCAAATCTAGGACATTGACATTGGCCATTTTTCAATTATGGATGGGATGGAGTCGATTTGTAACTGAGTTTATTTTCGTTGCTTTTCAACAAAGGGTAATGAGAGAGTGAGTAGCGACTATCATCGTCTAAGTTAGCAAACAATATAAAAAACTATCGAAAGATAGAAGTATAAATAATTAAAATGAGAGAGGGAAGAAGTGTATGAGAGAAAGAAGGAAACAAACAAGAATCGGAAGGTATATTGAAGAGCATAAGAAAGGGTGTGTCCTAGCTCTTGCTGCACTGGGAATGATCTTTTCATTTAGTGTGGGCGCCTATGCAGCGATTGCAACGACGTTTCATTTTTTGGGGACAAAAGATGATTCCATAAGAATTGCACAAGTTTTAAGCGCTTTGGGGATAGAGATTAAAGGTCAAAAAGCCCAAATAGCACAACTAGTCCAAGAAAAAGCGGAAGCTGAAGCAGCAAAAGCAAAAGCGGAAAGTGATTTACAAGCGGCCAATGAAACAATCGAAAACGTGCAAGCCCAAAATAGTGAAGCTTCTGCTGCTGTAAGTGGTGCGAACGCCAATGTTAATAAGGTAGCGCAATATGCAAAAGATTTAGAATCTGCAAATACGAAGCTAAAAGATTATGCGAACGCAGTTGCTGCGGACGCCGGTTTAAGCGATAGCTCCATAGACGTCGATAATACCAATGATGCGTTGAGTCAAGTGGACAGTGAACTGCAAGCCGCAATTAGTAAAGCTAATGACAGCAATGGAAGTAAGGAAAAAGCGCAACAAGCTGTCGATGAAGCAAACAAAGCAAAATAGCATAGAATCTCTAAGATAGATTCGGTTTTCCCTGCAATAGTCGTGCTGCTTGAATAATTTTTTGAGTGTATAATAGAAAAACGAGTGAACATACGCTTATATTTTAGGAGCAATGTTTCCTTTCGCTGGGAACTATTTATAAAGAAAGGTATCTAGAAAATGAATCCTCTCTAGATACCTTTTTTATGTACTTAAGTAGGAAGATCGTTTTTTATGGTAGATTCAATCAAAATTGTTAAGGAAATTCTCTTGTATCAATAATCATTTTTTACAAAATTAAAGAATTTACACCTTAGAGATTTTGGCAGTTCAAGGCTACTCGTTTATTTTCTGAACGAGTAGCTTATTTTTGTATCTATAGAATCAGATACAACTCATTATTCACTTAAAAATCAGATTTGTGAGTATTAGAACAGCTCATCAAAAGTGAACAGAAACTTAAAAGGTTTTGATCCTTTTTAGTTACTTATTTCATAACTCCTTAAGTAATTCAATAACTAGATCAAAAAGGTATTATTTCAGAGAACAGTAGAGTATACTCCATGGATTTTTTGCCGAATGAAATATACAAATCATTATTGGCAGCTAAATATGTTGCGCAAAAATAAATTTCGGATAATGGAATGTGCATTATGAAACTATTAAAAGAGTGTTCAGAAAATGACTAGTTTCTGGACCCTCTTTTTTTATGACAATTGAAGCACGTAGCTTTCGTTTTGTGTCTATTGATATACAAAATATTGTTCATTTAAAAAGAAAGTTTATAGAAATAGAGACACTTTAATTGTTGCGGAAAGAACATATGTAACAATACGTAACTACTGTTGCGTATTTTGTATTGTTTTTTGAACAAAATTCAACAAACGTAATGAAAGATGGGATTATCATTCAACCTATCGGTAAATCAAAAAGATCCTCTAGAAAAAAGTGGCGAGCGCTCGGATTATTTTTGACGGATTGCTAGAAGTTGATATTGAAAGCAATCAGAAAGTACATTGTACGTGTTAAGAGAGAAGGATTCTATAGAGCTGAGTTTATTAAATCAATTGTTCAATATATTTCAAGTGGGAAAGGAAATAATAAGACTGTTGATTATTATAAATGCTAATTTATAAAAATTAAGAAAAATCATTTTAATTTATTTTCCTGAAAACGCCTAATAAATCAGCATTTACAAGTCTGTTTTTGAATTTTTTTTATTTTGTAGTTTTTTTTTGAAAAAAAGGCATTGACCTTAAACCTGGTTTAACCCGTATATTAATTTGTGAATTAAATATTTAATAATGAACTATCTCACTTTTATGAAATGAGGAAATTATATTGAAAACAAAGAAAGAACGAAAGAAACACGCAATCCGATGGATTCTATTTACGGTAATCCTAAGTCTTGGTTTTTTTTATCAAACAGGCTATGCAGATGAGGTGAATAATTTTTCGATTCAAACGTTAGATGAGGATGGAAATGTAAATGCGCAAGGCTATTACCATTTCGACGGTCTGCCGGGAGAAAAACGTGAAGTTTCTATTAGGATTTATAATGCGTCTGATGTAGCAATTACGGTAAAAGCTGCGGTGAATCCCGCTTCCACCAATGAAAATGGTATCCCTGGTTATTTGGCAGAAGACACGTACGATGATTCATTAACGCATCGAATGGATCAATTGGTCAAGATTGACGAAGCAAAACGTACGATTCCAGCGTTAGGTTTTGTCACCATGAAAGTAGTAGTTTTATTCCCAGAAGAAGACTGGGCGGGAGACATTCTCGGAGGGATTCGGTTTACGGAAGAAGTTAAAAATATAAGCGAACAAACAGTAGTTCATGAAGTTGCGTACACCGTTGGTATTTTGTTAAACAAAAAAGACGGGGAAACAGTTGAAAATGACTTGCATTTACAAGACATTACAACAGGACAAAGAAATTATCGAAACTTTATTGAAGCTAACATTCAAAATAGTGCAGCATCGATTGTTCGCAATATGAGTGTTGAATCTACTGTGACTGAAAAAGGGGGGGAAGCAGCGATTTATACGTACGATGTCTACGATCTTCGCATGGCGCCCAATTCTAATTTTAATTTTGGTATACCAACGGGGGAACGACCCATAAAGGCTGGGGACTATGTTCTTAAAATGAGGGTAAAAGCAGATGGGAAGGAGTATCATTTTGAAGAAAATTTCACGATTGCCGCGTCAGAAGCCCGCCAGTTAAACCAAAGTGCAGTGAATATTGATGAGAGGACGCCTTATCTATCTTATCTGATTTTAGGGGGAATTGGACTTCTTATTCTCCTGATTATTGGCAGATGGATTAGAATTAATGGGAGAAAGAAGGCTGAATCGCTCTAAAAAAATGCTGGTTTATAGTGTTCATCCAGCTGAAACCGGAAGGGGAAAAATACTAAATCAATTGAGAATAAAGGAGAATAAGAAAGCAACACGTACGAACAAAACAAAGAAAAAACAAAAAAATTGGAGGATGAACAATGAAGAAAACAACAATCACAATAGCAGCAGCACTTTTAGCGGGAAGTATGGGACTAGGTACATTAATTAGTCAGGCAGCAGAAGTAGAGTATGAGGATGCGACGAACGCAAGGACAGAGGGAACGGTGATTATTTTAGAAAATGATTCATCTAATCCGGTGATTCCAGATCCAGAAAATCCAGGAGAAGAAGTAGATCCTGAAGTACCAGTTAACCCCCACCCAGGCCGACTAAGAATCAATTATGTTTCAAACTTTGATTTTGGTAAGATTCCGAATATTTCAAGTGAAATCGTTCAAGAGGCACGATTGGACCATGTATTTTCTGGTACATCAGAAGAAGGACGGGTACCATTTGTCGCAACAGAAGATCGTCGTGGGAGTGATCGATTAGGCTGGGAGCTGCAAGTTTCACAGCCTAAACAATTGAGTGATGCAAGCGGACATGAGCTGCAAGGAGCAACGATCACCTTGAGTGGTCTGCGTTATGTGAATCCCACATCAGCTACGCCCATTGCGAATCAAAACGAGATTGTATTAGGAGAAGCCGCACAAACTTTGGCAACCGCCAATGCTTCACAGGGTGCCGGTGCATGGACACTAGCTCTGGGGAATGCGAATGCAGAAGGACAGACTGATGGCGTTGTCTTACGTATTCCAGCCAATACCACAAAAAATGATACGGCTTACTCAACTGCACTAGTTTGGGAGTTGGTCGCGGATCCAACAAACGCATCTGGAGAATAAGGGGATGTCCCCTATTCTCCAGTACAGAAACCAAAGAGAAAGGGATAGTCCAATGAAAAAAGTCTTACTTGTTTTTGTGTTGAGCCTAGTTCTATCAACTCATTTTTTATTTCCCGCGATCGTTGTGGCCACTGTGATCGAAGAGTCTACGAGTGAATCTGATTACGAAGAAGAGATCCAAGAAACTAGTAATAATCAGGAGCAGCAGGGAGAAGAATCGGAGACAGAATCAGATGGATCCTCTGATCAAACAAGTGCAAAAAATCTGGAAGAGTCATCAATTGAAGATACTGTCGAGGGAGTTATTGAAGATCAATTGCAAAGAAATCAAAGATTAACTAGCATTGTCACTAGCACAATAAGTGATTGGCACATAGATGAACCAATTCTAATCGCTACTATTAATATGGAACTTACGACTGCGTTTAACGGAGTGAATCCCGGAGCGTACAATGTGGCACGTGTTTATGGAATCAGTAATCAGTTTTCAAGATTTAGTGTTCGAGCGGTTGATGCGCATGGAAATGATATCAGTGCTGCCTTTTTTACGGACATTAGGTCTGATTATGTAGATTTTCGAACGAGAGCAGATAGTTCTCCAGGAAATGGTTGGATTACTCTTGAAATTTTTGGTTTTGTTAATAAACATGCGCCTGTAGATATTATCTTTGACGGTTTAGGAGGATATTTCGATTTTGGGGAACTTACTTTCGGAATATTTGTCGTAAATATGCGTGGCGATACGGTTAGAAGAGAACCGGATGTGACATCCAGTACACGTTTAATGGCCTTGGGGGGAATACTCAATGTAACTCATATTGATGAGTCTGGAAAGGAGATAGGTGATGCTGAGTCAAATCTTGGGATGCCAGGGGCGGAATATACAACAGAGGCTTTAAATTTGGACGAATTTTATCTTCTAGAAATCAGAGGTGAAGCTTCTGGAAACTATATTTTAGGAAGAGTCATCGAAGTGACCTATGTTTATGCGAAGAGTGCATTGACAGCAGAAGTTGTGCCTCAAACAATTGATTTAGGTGGTCGATTGACGGAAAGTCAGCTTACCCAGGCCATAACCAATGTTTCGCTTAATGGAGGCTTGTTATCAAGTGATGAGTATACCCTTAATATAAATAAATCTCCAGATACGAGTATTGTCGGAACAACAACCAGTGCTTCTGTAGTATTAAACCACAACAGAACTAGTCAACAATTAATACTCGAGATACCAATTACAGTTACTTTCGGAAACGCCATAAGATTCAGTGGGTTTAATGACTATAGTGCTGGGATCTACACTTGGCATTCCGACATTGGAATTATCACTGCTCGAAGAGGAACGACAAGCACGACAGGAAATGTACACAACAATTTTTCTGGTATTTATTATAACTTTAGCATACATGATTTAGGTGATAACACGCGGCGTGTCATAGGCACTGATACGTTGACCTATTCGTATGATGTAAGAGGAACTCAAACGATTGCTTCAGCTGTTTCTGACTTTGGGAACGGTTTTGGGGAGACAAATGCTAAAGTTGGCGATATTGTCGAAGTCTATCATCGTGAACCTACACGACTCAGAAAATATGACGCCCCCCATTCTGAATCTGAAAGAGTAAATAGCTTGAATAATCGTGCATATTTTGAATTGACAAGTAATGGATACAGCCTATTGACATTTGATCGAGCACACCCAAATCCTACCACTATTCAGTTAGGAATGTCTGAAAAAGAATTGGAGGCAAACATATCAAAATATTTAGATCTTTCTGACACCAGTCATGTCTCGATTAGCGGTTTTCAAGAATATCCGGATACATCCAAAATCGGACAAGTAGTCGGAATTATTCGTGTTGAAGAACGTTTGAGTACTGGGAAATTTATTCTACGTGATTATGAAGTGCCTTTTACGGTTGAACCAGGTCGGCTGGAGCTGGCTAATGTAACGAATGGAAATTTTAATTTTGGAATCATTGAGCAATCAAGCCGCCATCAAGAGGTAGCGGCCAAGGGTGAACACGCACCAACCATTACGATTGATGATTACAGCAATACTACGCAATGGTCCATTTTTGTTTCTGCTAGTCCATTTGTGAATTCAGAAAAGCAAGTGTTGACTGGGGCAACGATGATACTCAAAGATTTAAGTGTCCAAGAAACGGTCCATACGGGGTTAACGGTTCCGTCAAAAGACATTGTATTGAGCCACACTCCGAAGTTAGTTGGGGCAATGAGCAATCCCAATGAATTATATGAAGGAGAACATGGTACAACAGAGATTCAAATTGGGGAAGTAATGAATGGATCTTTGACAGGCGTTCAATTGAGATTGCCGGCGAATACGCCAGTGGATGATGGGACGTATCGCTCAGTGATCACTTGGGAACTAGTGGGTGATCCTACGTTGGGAGGAAGCGAATGAAGAAAATACTAATCGCACTCTTTTTCAGTATAATTTCTCTTTATATGAATTATTCAAATTCTTTGCCAAGCGTAGAAGCATCTACTTATGAGAATCAAGCGGGGGTACAATTTTATCAGAGAGAAGAGACAGTAAGTTCTGAACAAAATGAATTAGATAGTCAACCATCAGAAATAGATATTCAGAAGAGTCTGCCACAAACAGGAGGAGTAATTTCTTCAATGAGCTTTTTGGGAGGCAGCGTAATCTTAATAGTTTGGTTAATAAAAAAGAAAGAAAAGACAAGTTGATTTTTTTCGGTACTATATGTTTTGGTGTTTAACAATATGAAAAAATATAATAGAAACATATAGTACCTTAATATCTTAATAATAAGCAATTAAAGTAACGTAGTAGTTTTAACATCATTTTATAAAGGAATATCTTGATAATCGAGAAATAATAGATTGCAAAAGTGTAGTGTTTAGGAAATCATTCCTACGATAAATAATACTACATACATGATGAAACTTTGGGAACGATTACTTAGAAAATGTTCATTTTAATCCCTCTGCTTTGATTGTTTTCATAGATAATGATCAGTTACAGAAGCCAAAAAAAGTAGTAGTCAATCGGCCGATTATTTTCTAAACCTCCGACGATGTACTGTGCGACTACACTGGAGTAATCGGCAGAATCTTGTATATCGTCCAATAACTGATTCAAGTTATTTTCATTATAGTCATATCTATCAACAGTTAGCACCCCACCAAAGTATAGTTCACTTGGTTCCGTAAGTTGATCCTTAGAAATAGTGTTATTGGGTATGTCTATAAAGCCAATTTCTTCTGTAATGGTATCAAAATGATCTCCAGTAAATAATAATAAAAAATTTGTTGGATTATTTAATAGCGAAGAAACGTGTTCTTTTTTGTAGAGATCAAGGGGTTCAAACTTCGAAAAAGGAAACCCTAAATTTAGCTTTTTCTCTCCGTTTAAACAATGATTGATATGAGCAATATCTTTTATTCTGGTATTAAGTACTTTTGATACAGCATTTAATTGTTTGATCCAGTTGTCAACGGTAATAAGAGTATTGTTTAATATTTGGTTTCTTTGATCCAAATCACCATTTAAATGAAGGGTTAGATCGGTAATGGGAATTTCTAAGTTTCTAAAAAAAGTAATATCAACTAACTGTAATATAGAATGAGCATCAAAATATCTGTAGTTATTCTCTTCGTCTCTACTCAACGAAATTAGTTGTTTTCTTTCCCAATACCTTATAGTTGACGGTTCAATATTGAATAGATTAGCAATTTCCGTAATCGTTCTCTTTTTATTTGAGATAACAATTCCTCCTCTTTTTTGTAACTTATAGTGATATATGAGTAGTAGAACACATCATCTTCGACTTTGAAATTTGATTAAAGTAATCTTAACTTTCTAAAATACTATAAACAAATAGACCATATTCTTCAACTCTATTTAAAAGAATAGTAATGCATTATTTTAATTCTATCAACTAATCAGTCAGGACATTATGAAAGTAAAAACGCAATTCTTCTATTTTGTATAAATCACCAACTGTTGATTTTGAAGGTTTAAAAAATCAACAAATTCGTATTTTGAAATAAAGCGAAGGGTAGTATTAATGAGGTATAGATTCAAGGGGAATTAATAAGCTGTAGTAGGAAATGAATAAAGAAACTCATTTTCTATAAAAAAAGCATTGTCATTGAATTGAGCTTTCTTACCTAAGGATAAATAAAAATTTACAAATACTTAAAGGTTCTTCCAATCCACTTAGATTATAGATCTTATAGTACTTGGCATTTGGATAACGAGTGAAATATCAATTATTTATTAAGAGGACGATTGCTTTTTAAAAACTAGACCTCAAACCAACTTTAATGTGTATAGTTCAGCGCAACAAACAACTTGCGTTTTTCTTTTAATTTTCAAATAGGTCATTGTTCACCTGTAAAGGAAGCATCTTCTTTCAGAGGCTTTCATCTAGGGAAAAACAATAAATGAAACCGGCTTATAGTATTGATTTCATTTTGGAAAGGACGAAAATTATGATCGAAATCAGTAATCTATCTGAATATATCAAAGAATTTCAATTTGAAGAAAAGCAGTTAAAAGCACATCCGTTGATAAAAAATTATATTGAAAATCAAGTTCAAAAATTAAAAGAATTGATAGAAGCATTAACGTCCGCGAATTTTTGGATTGATATTCCAATAATTATGGGAATAGATTCTAAGTTAGTATTATTACGAGAACTCATTATCACTATTGAAGATTTTGATTTTTCAGACGAAGAAGTGTTAAAAATAGTAGAACAAGATTATCCATACTACAATAAAGAATTATGTGGATATAAATTGAATGATGTAACTAGCCATTCACTAATTTTTAAAATAAAGTGATCTGGAAAAAGAATCAAGGAAAAGTAGTCTTTTATAATATATTTTGAAGTCAGGTATGGAATCCTATGAAGACGTAATAAAATTTCTAACCGAACGATAGAGGACAGACGTGAAAAATTGCGAGAAGCTAAACGTGCTTATTGAATCCTATGCACTTACCAACTATGACACGGGAAAAGCAGAATTGGTCAAAGGTAATGCAGAAATGATCTATCTTATCATGAATCTGGGCATCTCTTCGACGTTTGGTCCACATCGGGAAGACTTTCACTAACTATCATTTAACAAAGATAGAAACTTTCATTCTTTAAATTTTGTTCTGGGGTTGTTAAAAAACAAAGAGGAACTATTATTACATAATACCAAGTATCTTATAAAAATAATGATTATTTTTGGTTGAAGGAACTCTGTCCTTGCTTGAAAAGTATTTACTATAGAATACATTATTACTACAATAGATGAGATATAAAAATAGGTGGTTAAAAAAATACCACGATGGAGTTGGCAGATGAAAAAGAAAATTTTTTCCTACATATCTTTGGCAAGTTTAATAGTACCTTCTTTTTTTGTTCCCATTGTGAATGTTCGATCAGATGAGCAACAAGAAAGTGTAGCACAAGCAACTAATGAAGAATCTGAAAATATGAGTAATTCGATTACAACGCTGGATTCTTCAACAACGCAAAGTGAATCTTCTGATACTTCGACAGAAGATAATAATGAATCCACGGAAGAAACAACAACGCAAAGCTCTTCTAACAACGCAAAATATTCTGGCGAAGATCAGGGGAATAGCCAAGTTGAAAATGAGACGACAAGTCAAAGTTCTGCAAATCCATCTGAGGTCGCAGTAAATAATGATCAAGAAGATTTTGCAGCTTGGCTTCCGGATCCAGCACTACAATCCGTAGTTGCTAAATCTTTAGGTATAGATGTGTCCGAAATCACGAAGGAACAGATGAGCAAACTTCAGACTCTCTATATCTACGCTGCAGATTCCGCTATTGCTGATTTGACAGGCTTGGAATATGCAACAAATCTATCATCATTTTATATGAGCGGCCAAAATCAGGTTACTGACTTTTCCGTTCTCACTTCGTTAAATAACTTAGTTTATGTATATTTGATGGGTGCTAATGTAACGGATGATAATGTACCAAACTTTGGTGCCAATTTAACTAGATTAAATCTTAGTTCCGCAAATGTAACCGATGCTGTATTTTCAAAAATAGTTAATATGAAAGGACTAGAGTCGCTAAGTTTCGAGTCCAATATGAATATTACGACAATTGCACCTCTGGTTGCATTACCAAATCTAACAGAATTAAGAATACAGTTCTGTGGCGTGACAGATTTTACTGTGATAAATGAGTTTCCCAAATTATCAAACTTAGCTGCTTATGGCCAAAACACAGGAAGAAATGATGCGATTACTTCATTATCTGCAAAAGAGTTAAATTACGATCCCGATAATCAATCATTTTTTGTTCCATTTTCCATTATGCCTAATCGTTTAACAAATTTTGATGGATATCAGCCTCCTTTTACAAAATCGAATAGTACTAGTCAGACGTACTTTGATTTGAATGGTGTACAGGTACCCTCCTCAAGATTAAGTATTACAGAAGATGGGATTACTGTATCTGGGGTTACTCAAAGTGAATTTGAAAGTATCGAAACAATGGAGTATAACGCACGACTGAATAATCCTGCCGGATCCTATGCTCAACCAGATGGATATAGTTTTTACGCCATTTCTTCAGGAACCTATTTGCACCAATTTTCGATCAATCATCAAGAAGCCGCTGCAGATGTTACGGTGAGTTATATTGATACTGAAGGGAATGAATTGAAGCCTTCTCAAAAAATTAGCGGTAATATTGGTGAATCTTTTGATGCAACAACGCCAGAGTATAAGTTAGAAATAGACGGGTATACTATAAAAGAAGTTCAAGGTAATCCGACGGGAACCTTCAGTGATACAGCGCAAGAAGTGGTGTACGTATATGAACGCAGCGATGCAGCACCAGTCACGGTGAAATATCAAGATTCCGAAGGGAATCAGTTGGCAGACCCAACGGTATTAAGCGGAAAAGTAGGGTTACCATATACAATCGAAGCCAAAGAGATCCCAGGGTGGTATGTAGTAGAAACCCCAGATAATGCTTCAGGCACCTTCAGTGACACAGCGCAAGAAGTGGTGTACGTATATGAACGCAGCGATGCAGCACCAGTCACAGTGAAATATCAAGATTCCGAAGGGAATCAGTTGGCAGACCCAACGGTATTAAGCGGAAAAGTAGGGTTACCATATACAAGCGAAGCCAAAGAAATCCCAGGGTGGTATGTAGTAGAAACCCCAGATAATGCTTCCGGCACCTTCAGTGATACAGCGCAAGAAGTGGTGTACGTATATGAACGCAGCGATGCAGCACCAGTCACAGTGAAATATCAAGATTCCGAAGGGAATCAGTTGGCAGACCCAACGGTATTAAGCGGAAAAGTAGGGTTACCATACACAAGTGAAGCCAAAGAGATCCCTAGTTGGTACGTGGTAGAAACCCCAGATAATGCTTCAGGCACCTTCAGTGATACAGGGCAAGAAGTGGTGTACGTATATGAACGCAGCGATGCAGCACCAGTCACGGTGAAATATCAAGATTCCGAAGGGAATCAGTTGGCAGATCCAACGGTATTAAGCGGAAAAGTAGGGTTACCATATACAAGCGAAGCCAAAGAGATCCCAGGGTGGTATGTAGTAGAAACCCCAGATAATGCTTCCGGCACCTTCAGTGACACAGCGCAAGAAGTGGTGTACGTATATGAACGCAGCGATGCAGCACCAGTCACAGTGAAATATCAAGATTCCGAAGGAAATCAGTTGGCAGACCCAACGGTATTAAGCGGAAAAGTAGGGTTACCATATACAAGCGAAGCCAAAGAGATCTCAGGGTGGTATGTAGCACAAACACCGACAAATACTTCAGGCACGTTTAGCGACACAGCGCAAGAAGTGGTGTACGTATATGAACGCAGCGATGCAGCACCAGTCACGGTGAAATATCAAGATTCCGAAGGGAATCAGTTGGCAGACCCAACGGTATTAAGCGGAAAAGTAGGGTTACCATATACAAGCGAAGCCAAAGAGATCCCAGGGTGGTATGTAGCACAAACACCGACAAATACTTCAGGCACCTTCAGTGACACAGCGCAAGAAGTGGTGTACGTATATGAACGCAGCGATGCAGCACCAGTCACGGTGAAATATCAAGATTCCGAAGGGAATCAGTTGGCAGACCCAACGGTATTAAGCGGAAAAGTAGGGTTACCATATACAAGCGAAGCCAAAGAAATCCCAGGGTGGTATGTAGTAGAAACCCCAGATAATGCTTCCGGCACCTTCAGTGATACAGGGCAAGAAGTGGTGTACGTGTACGAACGCAGCGATGCAGCACCAGTCACGGTGAAATATCAAGATTCCGAAGGGAATCAGTTGGCAGACCCAACGGTATTAAGCGGAAAAGTAGGGTTACCATATACAAGCGAAGCCAAAGAGATCCCAGGGTGGTATGTAGTAGAAACCCCAGATAATGCTTCAGGCACCTTCAGTGATACAGGACAAGAAGTGGTGTACGTATATAACACTAAAGCGCATAATCCTAAGAACAATGGTAATTCAAATAATCATTTACCAAAAACTGGACAACAGATTAAAGGACAACTGATTTTAAGTAGTGTCGGAGCTTTGTTAGTCACACTCGTATTTGTAGCAATTAAAAAACGTAAAAGAAGTAATCGATAAGAGGAAGAAAGAGTGTTCAGAAAATGATCGTTTCTGGACACTCTTTTTGAATCAAATTTCTAATAATACTATTCGATATTGTGTATAGAAACCTACAATGAAATCTATGTCTAGATAAAATAGGAGTCGCTAAATATAAGAATAATTCATTTAAGGAATTGCAAACTTTAAAGTTCTTGATTCATTAATGTTTCACCTGTTTTTCATTTTTGATTAGGCTCTTTTTATTATGTTCATTTAAGCTAACGGTATAATTTTTTTGGAGGCTGATTTTTCATTGATAATTAAAATTTATTTATTGTGAATGATTATAAAAAGTTCTGAAAATACTAAAATAATAAAGGGAGTTTGTCAAATAATATAGAGAAGATAGCTCATTAATCAATCTGAAAAACACCTCTAGGCTAGAGATATAGCTTAGAGGTATTTTTATGACTAATTATGGTAAGATTATTAAATAAAAGTTGTCTTCATTTCAAATCGCATCGAATCCTCAAGTGGGGGAGATTAGTGAATGAAAAGGTCCATTTGGGGTGAGCTAATCTTTACAAGAAAAGAAGATTGATTTAGATAATGAAAGAACGGGGAGAAGAAATGAAAAAGAAACATAAAGTGATACAAATGTTGGGTGGGGCTACACTCTTATACATCTTAGCGGTCCTGTTTATAGGTGGCGCAACACTATTGCTGTTCAAAAATCTTACCTTTTTGATTGAGCCAGTAGTTAAAGTATTTCAGGTGGTTCTTCCTCCGTTAACTATGACGCTCGTTTTATATTTTGTACTTAAACCAGTTGTAAAGTTTTTGGTAGGGCTAGGACTTTCAAAAGTACTGAGTATTATTATTACATTATGCACACTTACTGCTGCCTTCATCTTGTCAACTGCCCTCGCACTGCCGTTACTTATCCAACAATTTGAACGATTGATCGAAAACTTCCCAAATTATTTGATTGAAGCTGAACGAGTAATAGAAACTTTTATACAAAATACTAGATATGAACAAGCATATCATGAGGGACTCGAGGTTCTGGCGAATTGGATAAATCAAGTTTCTAATAATGTGGGCGTATATCTGGGCAATATTATTTTCGGTGCTTCACAAGTGTTTTCAACGATTACCCATGTCCTATTGTTGTTATTGACAGTGCCGATCATCACGTTCTTTTTATTGAAAAATGACCGTCAATTTGTAGAGTATTCTTTAGGTATCTTCCCCCCTAGATTACGTCATGAAGTCAAAGAAATCATTCGGACAATGGAAAATCAGGTGGGCGCCTATCTAAAGGGCCAACTAGTCGTTTGTGTGATCATAGGAACATTGACTTTTATTGGCTTCTTAATTATCGACATGCCTTTTTCTGGAAGCTTAGCATTTCTTGTTGGCGCAACAGCTATCGTTCCTTATATCGGACCGGTTGTCGCCTTTTTCCCTTGTGCAATCATTGCAATCATGACGTCTCCTACGATGTTCATTCAGTTGTGCATTGTCTGGATCGTTGTTCAATTATTAAATGGGGAGCTGATCGAACCTCAGGTCATGGGAAAACATATGGTGATCCATCCAGTAACAATTATTTTTGTGCTATGGATAATGGGTGAACTTTTCGGCATGTTTGGGTTGATTTTCGGTATACCACTTTATGCAATCGTGAAAGTGTTAGTGGTGTTTGGGTTTCGAAAATTTAAGCAGCGATACAATCGCATATATGCGGAAGATGTTCCTTATGAAGAAACTGAATTTAGTTTAGAATCATACACTAAGAAAAGCAGCCATGGTTAACGAGGGAAACCTGTTGAACAAATGAATTCAAGTACGCATGTCCTGCTCAAATTGATCGTTTGAGTTAAATCATTTGCTTTGATAGTGAAAGAAAGAATTTTAATACATAGAGTGCTTGGAAATATCTATTTTCTGAGTACTCTATTTTTAGTTTGGGCCGATGAATTTCCGATAATTAAGTTTTCCAGTGTCAGAAATTCATTGGATCATGACTCCTTTTTAGCCATTCCAATAACTTGTCGTTTTTCTACGAAAGAGGCTGCTTGACTAAGCAGGAATCAACGCACAACAATGATAAGCGCCAGATGGATAGACTACCTATTTGACATCTGATTTCCCAAATGATATAGTTTCCAAATAGAAATCAATTTGAGGGGAAGTTTTCAATGAATAATTTAGAAGAGGTATTAGTAAACTTACAATGTGAATTGGTGGCGGAAAGAACCAGACTAAATCCTAAAACAATTAGTTGGCTTCAATATGATATTTTAAATATTCTAAATTCTGAAACTGAGATGCGCCCGTCAAAAATGAGTGTTTTGCTAGGAATTAGTAGGACAAAACTTTCAAAGGCGTTAAAAGAGCTAAAATTAATGAATTATATTCAACAGAAACCCAATGATGCAGATGGTCGAGAACTACTCACTTTTTTGACAATAGAGGGAAGTCATTTATTAACAACTATTGATAATGGACATACGCACTTATCTGAAATCGCAAATGCAGTTTTTAATCGGAAGGAAAAAGAGCAGTTCGCTGAACTAGCAAAGAAATATTTAGAAGCGCTTAAAACGGAAAGGCTGAGGTATGATGAATGATCTCATTTCTATCGAAGGAGCTAAAACAAACAATTTAAAAAATCTTTCTTTGAAACTTTCTAAGTATCAAGTAACTGTCGTAACAGGTGTTTCAGGCTCGGGAAAATCTTCTTTGGTATTTGATACCTTAGCAGCTGGATCCCAACGATTACTAAACGAGACCTATTCGAGTTATATCCAACAGCTACTACCTCACTATTCTCAACCAATCGTTGATAAAATAGAAAATCTACCAGTGTCTATTGTGATTAATCAGAAGAAACTAGGAGGAAATGCACGTTCCACAGTTGGAACTGTAACAGATATATATTCAAGTTTAAGGCTGCTATTCTCGAGGGTTGCAACCCCTTTTATTGGATATTCTATGAATTATTCGTTTAATAATCCCAAGGGCATGTGTGAAGTTTGTAAGGGATTAGGTGAGGTCAAAGAGATTGATGTCGATAAGTTAATCGATTTTGACAAATCTTTATCAGAGGGAGCTATTCAATTTCCTACTTTTCAACCGGGAGGATGGCGCCTGTCTAGGTATACAGAATCTGGTAATTTCGATAACAATAAAAAAATTAAAGATTACCTAGCAGAAGAATTGGACCGTTTACTAAATGATCTCGGCAGCACTCCAAGTAATCCTACGAATAAATGGCCAAAAACTGCACGTTATGAAGGGATCATTCCCAGAATTACCAAAAATTTTATCGAAAAAGAAAGCACGCAATATAGTGCACCATTAAATCACATTCTGCAAGTGAAAGAATGTCCCAATTGTCAAGGCACTAGAGTAAGTAAACTCGTTCGCTCTGCAAAGATAAATGGAAAATCGATCGCAGACTGTGTGAGGATGCCTATTCCTGAACTAAACAAATTTATTAAAGAGATTCATTCTTCTGCTGTTCAGGTGATTTTGAAAGATTTAAGTAAGAAACTACAGAGTTTGGAGGAGGTTGGCCTAGGCTATTTGTTTCTTAACCGTCCAACAGCAACATTATCTGGTGGAGAATCTCAAAGAATAAAAATGGTTAAACATCTTAACAGTGCACTTAGTGATATTCTATACATTTTTGATGAGCCTAGTATTGGACTCCATCCAGAAGATATTCAAAAAATAGCAAAGATAATTAGGGGGTTAAAAGATAAAGGAAATACTGTTGTTCTTGTTGACCATGATCCGGATATTATACAAATTGCAGACCATATCATTGAGATCGGTCCAGGATCCGGGGATAGCGGTGGAAAAATCACCTTTGAAGGAACCTATGATGAACTACTGAAGTCGAACACCATCACTGGAAGAGCGTTGGCAGATCAGTTGAACGTTAATACACAAAGACAACAATTTTCTTCCTATTACGAATTAAATGAGGTTAGTTTGCACAATGTTGTAAACGCTTCTGTGGTGTTGCCAAAACAAGCATTAACGGTTGTAACCGGAGTCGCTGGTTCTGGGAAGAGCACACTCATTCGCTATCTTTTTAAAAAAAAATATCCTGAAGCAAGTATATTAGACCAGAGTCAGATAAATGGCAACATTCGCTCAAATGTTCTCACGTATCTAAATGTCTTTGATAAAATTCGGAGCATCTACGCGCAATGTTCTGGTAAAAGTGCCTCTCTTTTCAGCTATAACGGTAAAGGAGCATGTCCTCTGTGCAAAGGCAAAGGAGTGATAAAAATGGATTTGGCTTTTATGGGGGATGCAGAGCAAGTTTGTGAGAAATGCCGAGGAAAAAGATATAACGATGAAGCCTTATCTATTTTATGGCATGGTTTCACTATTTACGATATTTTACAATTATCAGTTCGAAAAGCAGTAGATTTGTTTGATGATCGCTTATTGATCAGAACGATGCAAATTCTCATGGATGTTCATCTAGAGTATATGAAGTTGGGGCAGTCGCTAGATACATTTTCTGGTGGAGAACTTCAGCGTTTAAAGATAGCAAAAATAATTGCTCAAGATACTTCTAACTGTCTAATATTAGATGAACCATCTACCGGCCTTCATGAGGCGGATATTGACAAGTTGTTATTATTGTTAAATAAACTTTTGCAAAAAGGAAATACATTGATTGTTCTAGAGCACAATCTCAAAATAATTAGTCAGGCTCAATGGCTTATCGAAATGGGACCTGGCGGGGGGAACTTTGGAGGTAAAGTATTGTTTCAAGGGTACCCAATAGACTTATTAACGTTAGAAGATTCATACACAGCAAAACATCTGAAAAGATATACAAAAAACAACAATTAAAAAAGGTGTTTATAAGAATTTCAGTTCATGATTTTTTTAACAGCTATGTGATGGGCAGAAATTTAATAGCTTTTGATCTTCTTAATTTTTCGACAAAGAGTGTTAAGAAAGTGACGAATTTCTGGACACTCTTTTTAGATACAATAATTTATATGTGTCACTCTATTTTTGTGTTCATAAACTCGTAACTAAATCATTGTTCAATGAAAATTTAGATTTATGAGTATTTGGACAAACCTTGGATGTGGTCAGATACTTAATAGTATTTGATACCTTGCTCATAGTGATGGTTATTTTTTATTGTAAGTAACTATACAGATATAGTTTGAAAATAGAATTTCTTATTTTCCATACTCACAAAAAATGCTTTTAATTCAGTGATTGAATTAAAAGAATTCTCATTTTACCAATTATATTTTGTTGTTAATGTTACAGTGTTGTAGCCTGATTTTTTAAACTGATGATACCCTAAAGATTTAGGGCTAGTGTGCAGTATACCAAACGTTGCTTGTGCGCTTCCATATTTGCTATTTTTTACTGTATTCTGATCGCTGTTTATGAGTTTTTTTCCAGATGTATAAGACTCACATTTCGACCAGATAGAATCTTGTGTTTGACTAGCAGTTGAAGTAGCCACAAAAACTAGATTAGATTTTGATAGATTTCCTTTTACTGAAATAGAAGAGCGTGTGAGTGCATTCGACATTGTTGCTTCGTTTGAGTCAACAACTTCAAGTAGATTTCCTTGTTCGCTTGCAAGGGCTGTCGTCGAGACATTGAATCCTAAGATGCTTAGCAAGAATGTAAAAAGTATAATTTTTCTTTTCATTATTGATTCTCCTTTACTGATTCGCTCTAACTTCATGAGTGACCGTTGAATAACCTGATTTCTTAAATGTTGAATTTGCATAGGTATAGTTTTTTGACACACTTACTGGGGCATGATTTGTTTTAACAGAATTATACGCTGTTTTTGTTTTAGTAGAAGACTTATCATTTTTCAGTACACCGTTTGAATTGTAGAGCCGTGATCGTACAAAGATACTGTCCATCATTTTAGCCGCTTCTCCAGTTGCAGAGGACGCTGCACTTATTGGAGCGAGTGTGTAATGGATTGTAGCAGTCGTAGTACATTTGATGGAAGACCGTGAAACCCCATCTGTCATGGAGCTAGAATCACTATTCGAGATGACTATTTCTTCTAAAATTGGATCTTCTTGAATATTTCCACCTTCTTCAGAGGCGTATGCAAAACCTGGTAGTGTTGTAAGTGGTAAGAGACCCAGTACCCCCATTTTATATAGTGCTTTTTTCATTGTGATGACCTTCTTTCTTTTTATTTTCAAAGTTACCCTTCAAGATGAAAACAATAAATAATACTGCTTTCACGAAAGAGAAACTGTGATTTACTGTATCCAGAGGAACCTCTTTTGCTAACAATAACTGGAAAATAAACGGAACAACTATTGGCGAGATTATGACGTATATACAATATACGAAATATGCGAAAATTAAGTTATTTACGAGATTTGCTGTTTTTTTCATATTTTTCCACCTACTTACTATTTTTTATGAGTACAGGATTTGAGAAATCAATTTCAGTAATAGAATATATCCCATCGTCCATTTGATATGGCGACAGAACATCAACTAATTGAAAAATACTGTTTTCTTTTTTTGTGACGGGAATTTTAATCGGAATCCTATACAATTTATTATCAGAGATTTCATACACGGTGTTTGGAGGCAGTTCATTTTTTTCTATGAGAGAGCCATTTATAAAGGGAAGAATTGAGTGTCTGCTGTTCTCATTACTAGTTTGTCCCAAAAGAAGCTCCACACTGTCATTAGATCTTTTTTCAAGTTCGAGGATCGCTTCATTTGAAGATTGAACATTTACCATTGAAATTCTGGCGTTGTAATCGTTCGTATCATTATCATTAAGAAATTTAATGGACTGAGGATAGGTACTGTTGTTAGTCAAATTGAATCTTAGTCCCATAACTGAGTATTCTAAACTTCTTTCTAAGGTCATCGAGTCGTTCGATTTCGGATATTTAAAAAGTAAAATCATTAGTTCGTTTCCCTCAGAAATATTGTCTATTGAAAGGTCTATATTTATTTTCTGTTTATTGGTCAATGAAAATATGTTTGCCGAAGTAACTTCTTCTCCATTAACTTCATAGGGAATTTCATGCAAGTCCTTTAATATGTTTAAGTAATAAAGGTATTGTCCCTCCATATCTTGGATAATTTCAAGATCCCCTGAAAATGAAGATGAGCCACTTTGGTTTATTTGTGTACCTACATCAACTATCTGACCATTACTATCACGTAATCCATAACTTATGGTGTTTTCGAAAACAATAGTTTGAGTTTCTTCGGACTTAGGATTAGTTAATAAGAGGCCGGGCAAAACTAAAAAAATAATTATGGATAATGCAACTGTTGAAAGTATGGCAAATAATAATGGTGTTTTTTTATTTTTAAATATTCTCTTTCTCATCATTCACACTCCTTTTCCATTTACATTTTCATAATGACACATATCTATTTACTTTAAAGGACTAATCTGTTTACATTTCAGGTTTACGAAGGGATGTAAACCTGAAGTTTACGTAGTGTAAATAGAACGATACTTATAAATACCATTATTACAATGTATACTAAGAGAAAAATTTAGAATAGGAGAACGAAATGAAAAAAATATTTACGTTATTTATATTAGGAGTAGGTATTCTTTTTTTTCCAGCAACGGGACTTGCGCACGAAAATGAGGAGTTAGTATTTGACCTTGATTCAACAACTATTAGAAGCGAGTCATCGTATATAGATGACTCGGGAGAAACTATTGAACTAATGATTGAAAATATTTCATCCGGTACTAGGGTAGGTAAAGGGACATACAAAGTCTCGAAAAAAAGCACGGGTAATTGGTTAGTATCGTACAATGTGACTGTCAACTCGAACAAACAATTTACAGCTGCAACTAATTTAAATATGACCACTTATCAAGGGAGTATTACTTCAAGTTCTTTGAGTAGCAATTCATCAAGAGCTATCTGTAACTTCAAACACAAGATTGGAACAATGACTTCTAATGCGAGCGTGACGACGACTATTTCAAATGGTAAACTGGTTGTAAAATAATAAGTAGGTGTATTTAATGATGGAACTCGGGGAAAAACTTAAGTCACATCGGGAAAACAAAGGATTCTCACAAGTGTTTGTAGCTGAAAAGCTTAATGTTTCAAGACAATCTATTTCAAAATGGGAAAATGACCGAGGCTACCCTGACTACGACAACTTAATTCTACTGAGCCAACTTTATGAAGTTTCTATTGGAGAGCTACTCGATGAGAATGAAAAGTTGAAGAAAAAAATTGAACATAATAATGAAGATATTGCCAGCAAGAAACAGAAGCTCCAACTTTTACGAAATACGCTGGGAAAAGATGAAAGTCTGGTTTTAATTGGTCTTTCAGCGCTAGCATCGTTCATATTTCCAGTGGGCATTATTGTGTGTATGTTCGTATTTGTCAGAAATAAGCGCTGTAATTCATACTATAAATTAATTTGGCTTATCAGCATTTTAGCACTGGCGTTAAATTTATATGCTGGATACGGACACTTAGCAAATTATATGGGGTGGGGATCAGTTTCGATCGAACAGATTGAATAACGTCAAAATCAGTAGGAGTAAGAATGAAAAAACGAAATTTACTTACTGTTTGTAATGAAAGAAGAAGCGTCAATCAGCAAAAATTAAACTATGCGGAAGAATTTCTGCTATTTAGGGGTAAAATTCAGGAAGAACTGTATTCTGATAAAATATTTCTGACACTGATTGATAAAGAAAAGGGATTAGTTCAAGAAAGAGATAAACTATTAAATGAGTAGTACCATTCTATGGTGAAGACAATTTTAATTCTGAAGGTGTAATAGTAACTACTAAAAGTAAACTTTTCGTTTACCTTTAGTAGTAAACCGATGATGTAAACTTCTCGTTTCTTTCATTTTTTCATATTTCAAGGATACTTAGTGTATAAAAAATGAAAGAGGGATCAAAATGAAAAAATCTATCGTAACAACTATGTTAACAGCAATAGTTGCAACCACTGTATTTACAGCTTTTGGTGGTGCAGTAACTTATGCTAAAGCAGAAACAATGGAAGAAACTAATGAACTTATTCTTCCTGACGAAAATGCACCAATTTTTTCGGACGAAGGAGCAGAGTACTTAAACGTTCCTGAAATTAATCTTGATAATGATACAAACTTGTACTCGGAAGGCATACAAGTAAATACTAGAGTAGCTCAATATAGAATGTGGAGAATTGAATCGAAAACATCAGCTGGTACATCTTATGGCGCATGGAGAAATGGACCATCTGGAAAGGGAAAAGCAACATTGTCAGCCACTAACTCAAATACTTCTAGTAGATCTGTTTCGTCTTCGATTTCAGGTAGTTATCCAATTGGTGCCGATAAAATCGGAGCATCGTTGGGAATTACAATTGGGCAATCAAAGACTTACGGAGTATCTTATTCTATAAATATCCCCGCAGGTAAAAGACAACAAATAATTTTTAGACCAGTGTACAAATCTACAAAAGTAGTACAGCGTGAGTATATAAGTGGAGTCAAAACAAAGACAGCTAGAACCGCTACTGTAAAAACCTTTAGTCATTGGGATTACTCATTTAAAAACCTATAAGGAGAAAAAGATGGAGAAACAATACATTTATAGTTTATTTATCGGATTCATTTTATTATTTCAATTACAATTGATCAGTTACTGTAACTATCTTTTGGTTAAACAAGGTACAATCAATGGTGTTTTAGATCCTTATTTATTACTAAAAACGCCATTAGTCGTTATCCCCGTCTTGTTTATTTTATATTGTGCATACGGCATTTATAAAACGATTAAGAAACGATAAAAAATTAGTGCGCGTGTTAATTCTTCCCCAAATTAACATAATCTCGATATGGATTTCTAAATTAAGAAAAAACTATAAAAATGTGGTCACCATTAAAATCACTCAAAAATGATTGAGTGATTTTTTCAGTTTTCATTATATGGAGTGTTCAGAAAATGACGATTTCCTGAACACTCTTTTTAAATGCCATAATTGAAATTTATTGCTCTATTCTTGTGTACATAAACTCGTAACTAAATCATTGTTCAATTAAAAATTAGATTTATGATTATTAGGACAATTAATATAAAGGGACAGAAACATTAAAAATCAGTAATCAAATGGAATGAGATATGAGTGAAACAAGAGGACACTTTCTACAGTTTTAATAGTCAGACTACTCATTAGTATCAAAAGAAAAAACGTTGATTCTCTCTCATTTTCGCATCAAAATTCTTCAGTAATTGACCTGAAGGAAAAACACTTTATTCTTGTACAATTTGCTTAAAGCAGTTAGACTTATCCGGCCCTAAAATTTAGAAGCTTCGTTCTAACTCTCTGAGCCCGATCATTCGTAATCGGGTATTTTTGTTCTGCAAATATTATTAATAAATATAAAACTGATTTATAGGAAAGCCGAAGACATTTTAAAAGTTTATTATCTTTATAATAACAATTCGGAGCGTAAGGTAATGCCTCGCTAAAAAATAACTTATAATTCTTGAGAAGGAAAAACCAAAGAAATAAGCTAAACGAAAAAAAAAATTTAGACATATATTAATTTTTGTATAAATAAAACACTTAATAACGTGGATTATTAAGTGTTCTCATTTTTTGTTTAAAAAACTATTCTCCTAACAAATGAATAGATTACTTACGTGGAAGGAGGCCTAAAGGGAAAAAATGGCTATTTGTCAATAAGGACTGATGAGTTGTGCAAAATCAAATCTGGGTCAGAATGAACCTCATTCTGGCTCAGATTTTTTGTTATCTCACTTTGATTAATTGACTGATCAAAAAGATTCTAATTCTCATGTTCTCGAATGATTTAAATCTGTAGGATACTCGTTTCATTGTCTTTATGTGGGTATTCTTCGCTTCTATTTTTCCATTGGAATAAGGATAGATCATTGCGTTGGTGATGCCTTCTTCATAGGTCAGAAGGTTTTGAAGCTTCTCCCGAAAGCTGTCATCTAACGTTTCGGGAAGTTCTGTCAATAAGGAGAAAAATAAGTCAGGGTCTTTGTCTCGAAAGGCTTCAACTAATTCATGAAAAAAGGGATACGCCTCCTTCAGGGGCGTAGAAAACTCAAGCAATCGATCAATCATCATTGCTTCAGTAAGAAATGGGTATTTTGGTGCTCGGAAACTTTTCCATGTTTTGTATTCATAATGGTTGATGTTTGCACGATTTTTTAGCAAAAAGCGCCAGTTCTTTTTCAGTTTTTCTGCCTGGCTTTTCTGTCCGGCTTTACGAAGTTCATTCATTTCACGGATACGCAACTCATTGAACGCTTGATTCATGTGTTTGACAATATGAAACCGATCAATCACTACTTTCGCATTTGGCAGAACACGTTTGGTGAGCTGGAAGTAGGCGGCGTTCATGTCTGTCACCAAGAATTCTACTTCTTCTGGATTGGTACACCCTAAGAAATAGCTTGTTAATCGAGGTAATTTACGCGTAGGCAAAACATCTATTAATTTTCCTGTTTCGCCATCTGCGCAAATAAAGCTCATTTTATCTTCTATGGAAGCATGCGAACGAAATTCATCAACCATCAATACTCTGGGGAGAATCTTCTTAGATTGCTTTGGTAAATAGCTTTTAAACTCTTTCAATGTACGAATAACGGTGGTCAAAGATACCTGACAGCTTTTCGCAATAAAAGATAAAGATACTTTTTCAGTCAGTAAAGAAGCAATTTTATATCTAACATGATTTGCGATTGAATGTCTGGGTTGGACAAAATAACTTTGAGCAGTCCAATGGGTTCGGCAGTTTTTACAGGTATAGCGCTGCTTTTTTAGGCGCATAACCAAAGGCATATGATTGTATTGTTCAAAACGGACAATCGTTTCCTTCTTCCCATTTTTCACTATAATTGTTTTCCCGTTTCCATCTACCACAGTAGAACCACAACTTCTACAAGCACGAGGAGTAGGCGAGAGAACAGCATCGACGACCAACGTCTTTTTCTTCTGAAGGGTCTCGTAAGAGATCTCTGTAATCATCAAATCTTTCTCTGTTATTCTCAACATTTTTTTGATAGAATCATTCATATAGCATATCGTCCTCTCAGTTGTTTATTTTGTGGTGATTTAATCATACTAGAGAACGATATGTTTTTTAATACCTAAAATGAAAATGGGGCTGAAGAATCAATTCTGATTCATCAGTCCCATAAATTATAGAGCCAGAATTTTTTCTCTGTATTCTCCTGCTTTTTTTGAGAACAGAAACAACAAGCTTATTCCATGCACCCATTTTCTAAGAGTGAGTAATAAAGTAAATCAAGCCCATTATTGTTGCATGTGCAACAATAATGGGCTATTATAGTGCTAGATAGGGAGGGGATAGTTCGTGGAGGATATACTTCGTGAGATAGGTTCGATCAGTAGAATGTTGGAATCCATTGCTAATATTGAATTTAAAGAGGTTCAACTCAGTAAAGGACAATACATTTACTTAGTTCGTATATTTGAAAATGAAGGAATTATTCCTGAACGATTAGCCGAACGGATCAAAGTTGATCGCACGACTTTGTCCCGGGCGGTAAAAAAGTTAGAGGAAAATGGGTTTATTCTAAAAGAGTCAGACAAAGAAAATAAAAAAATCAAACACTTATACACAACCGCCAAAGGGAAACAAGCGGTTCAATTAATCATAAGAGAAAATAACTATTCAAATAAAGTAGCGATTCAACAGTTATCTGCTTTAGAAAGAAAAAATCTTGCGGAAATGCTGAAAAAAATAAAATCTTCGGTAGAAGTTGATTGGGTCAACGTCAAGAATGGGATCAAAAGAGACTATTAAACGAATAACGCCGCTGGGGAGATTGGATCTGATTGAATGTACATTCATGCTACCTAGGGTAGGAAGCACAGGTAGCTGATATTTGGTTAAAAAGGATATAGCTCGGCTGTCTGCTGAAAAAACAGAGATCCTGAAAAATAAAGGACATGAATTTGTTCAAATAAACTAAACAGGAGTGTAGAGAAAGTGAAGAAAATAATGATCGATCAAGAATTTTGGGCACTATTTCCAGAAGCACAAATCAACTGCCTTGTTGTAAAAAATATAAACAATGTTGCCGATGCTGCACACGAAACGTTTTTTACTGACTTGCTAAAAAGTAGTAAAGAACAAGCAAAGCGCTACTTAACAACCGACACCTTCAGTGAAAACCAAGTGATCCAAGAATGGCGAAGTGCTTTTCAGCAATTTAAAACGAAAAAAGGGGTACGCGCTTCCATCGAAGCACTGTTGAAACGGGTGAATCAAGACAGAGAATTTTCTCCCATCAATCCTTTAGTAGATATTTATAATAGTATTTCCTTGAAATATGGTGTCCCTTTAGGCGGAGAAGACCTCGATACAATCGTTGGCGACCTTCATTTAGGCGTTGCAAAAGGTGGCGAATCTTTCTTTCCCTTAGGTGCAGATACTGATTCCCCAGCCTTGGAAAAGGAAGTCATTTACTATGATGAGAAAGGTGCAATCTGTCGATGCTTAAATTGGCGGGAAGCTCAACGTACGATGCTAACAGAAGAGACCACCAATGCTGTTTTATTCATTGAATCGATCAATGAAACGCAACGGGCTCGGGCGAATGAAGCAATCAAAGAGTTAAGTCAGTTGGTTCAAGAGTATTTTAAAGTAGCAGGTAATGATTATGTGCTAAGTAAAGAAAGTCCTGAAATCATTTTGCAAGGGCGAGCTTCTTGTCTATAGGATAAGGATGTACACGTACTTTTTCTCGATTTTGCATACCATTCTCTCATTTTGATTGATCGGTCATCGTGAAAATCTTGACCCAAATATTCGGATGTGCAATAATTAGGTGGAATTTAAATAATGACATTAGATTTGTTCGCCGGAATAAATCTTATTGAAGTCAGAAAAACTAACCTTAGGCTTTTATGGTTAGTTTGTCTGACTTCTTTTTTGTTTTAGGAGGTATAGGCAGATGTTAAAAGAACAATTGAAAGAAAAAGGAAAGAGCCCTAACCAGTCGGGACTTTCCAGTAAAGAAGCAGAAATGAAGCTAGAAAAATATGGGTTTAATTCCATAGAAAGCAAAGACGAGAAGCATTTTTATGACTATTTGAAAGAGTCGATGAAGGATATTACCATCTTGATTTTAATCGTTGCAACGCTCTTATCTAGTTACGTTGCATTTCAAAACCACCCTGATGATTTTACGGAACCAATAGTCATCTTTTCAATTGTCATTCTTAATCTATATTTGTCGATTCGACAGCAAAAACATGCGGAAAAATCAATAAGTGAATTAAATAAGATAAGTGTTCCCGTAAGTAAAGTATTCAGAGATGGGGCGTTAAAAGAGATTGAAAGTTTGAACATTGTTCCTGGTGATATTGTTCAGTTGGCATTAGGGGACCGTATTCCAGCAGATGCTAAACTTTTAACTAGTAGTAATTTCTTTGTTGATGAATCGTTTCTAACTGGTGAAAGTGAACCAAGTGAAAAAGATCCCACCTATATTTCTTCTAAAGAAGATTCTTTAGGGGACAGAAAAGACTTGGTTTTTTCTGGCTCATTAGTAGTCACAGGAAAAGCAAACGTTCGAGTTGAAAAGACAGGAATGAATACGGAAATTGGTAAAATATCGAGCTTATTAAGCAAGGAAGAAACAACCATAGCACCTCTACAAATAAAAATGCAAAAACTTGGGAAAGTTCTAGGACTAATCGCTATTCTCTCTGGCTTTCTAGCGATTGCTATAGGAATCAGCAAAGGATTGTCTTTAGAGACCAGTATCATGACCGCAATATCCATGGCTGTTGCTGCTATTCCAGAGGTTTTGCCAGTCGTAGTAACAATCTCTCTAGCGGTTGGGATGAGAAATATGGCACTGAAGAAAACCATCGTTAGGACTCCTTCAACAGTAGAAACCGTTGGAGGTGTTTCAATCATCTGCTCAGATAAAACTGGAACGATTACGGAAAATAAGATGATCGTGAAAGAAGTTATTATCATGAAGGATAGACTGACTTCCTGCTTAGAAATAACAGAAGAGAAGGATAAAAATCTCTTATTTCTCTTCTATCTTGCTAGTTCGATGGAAGAAAATACAACAGTAACTAGTAATCCAACAGAGTTGGCGATCAGAAAAAAACTGGCATCGCTCTTCACTAAAGAGGAACTAGGTAAAGTCGCTTCAACCTTTGAACAGATTCATGAAGTTCCTTTTGATTCAAAACGAAAAAGAATGACTGTCTTATATAAAGTAAACAACCAATATGTTTCTGTCACAAAAGGGGCTTTTGATCGCTTGGATCTCATTGATGCGAACAACCCCACCTACGTGAGCAAGCATGATGAGTTGGCCAATCAAGCATACCGTGTTTTGGGCGTTGCTTATAAAAGATACGATGAAAAACCTACACGTCTTACTGAAGAAATTCTTGAAAGTCAGTTAGAGTTTGCAGGATTTGTTGGGATTATCGACCCAGCTCGGCCCGAAAGCTATACGGCTGTTTCTATTGCAAAACAAGCAGGGATTCAAACCGTAATGATCACAGGGGACCACTTACTAACAGCAAAAAAAATCGCAGAAGATGTAGGAATTCTCACCGATGGGAAAAAAGCAATGATCGGCGCGGATTTACATGAAATGAGCGATGAAAAATTAGCCCATGTGATTGATGACTATCGAGTCTTTGCCCGTACTTCCCCAGAAGATAAAATTCGAATCGTAAAAGCATTTCAAAAAAATGATGAGATTGTCGCTATGACTGGCGATGGTGTCAATGATGCACCTGCATTAAAAGCAGCTGATGTAGGGATCGCAATGGGAGGTGGCACAGAAGTAGCAAAGGAAGCTTCTGATATGGTTTTAGTAGACGATAATTTTGCGACGATTGTTCAGGCGGTTGAAGAAGGACGACGGGTATACAGCAATATCAGAAAATCATTATACGCGATGCTTGGTTGCAATATTTCTGCACTGACGATCGTTTTAATTTCCTTGCTCGTTGGGTGGGGAGCACCTGTTACAGCGGTTCAATTGTTAATCATAAAAGTAGTTGCAGATGGAATCCCAGGAATGAGTCTTAGCATTGAACCAGTCGATAAAAAAGCAATGATGGAAGCCCCGATCGCTAAATACACGAGCATTTTTGCGCAAGGATTATTGGTAAAAATTGTAGAAATCTCAATTGTTTTTACAGGCGTCACATTAGGCGCGATTCTAATTGGACGTCTAGAATCGATAGAGGTTTCGCAGACAATGACATTTATTGTATTGGGATTATCAACTATTGTGCATATGTTTAATTGTAGAAGTAAAGAATCTATTCTGAAGCTGCGTTTTTTGAGCAATCCGTTGTTAGTAATGACAACCTTCATAGGTGCATTGATCATTATCTTGTTAGTAACGATTCCATTCATGCAAACTATTTTTGGCTTTGTTTCTCTTCGTGCAGTTGACTGGCTATGGGTAATCGGCTTATCCATTTTTCCTTTAGTGTATATTGAAGTGAAAAAATACTTTGGTTTCTTCTAATAAGAATGATAAATAGAAAATCCTCTGTTAACAAATTTTCTTGAGAAATGAGGGAGGGCAAAAACTGGGAAGTTTTTGCGTCTCCTTTAATTATTTACAGACGCTTATGATTTCTGGTTTGATATTATTTAGAAGATATCAGAATGCATAGCAACTATTGTTGAAAGGAAGGAATCGGTAGTATGTTTCAGGAAAATCACCAGAAGTAGCTAAAAAAATCCCCTCTATTCTACTCTCTTTTTCAAGAATTCCTGTTAAATGGTAGGTTTTATGTCAAAATGAAAGGTAGAAATCGATGAGGAGTTGTTGAAATGAAGGAAACAATATTAGCAATGAAGCTGAAAGAATATAGAGAAAAAAACAAGCTAACACAAAGTATGCTAGCAGAATTATTAGAAGTAAGTGACAAGACAATCTCAAAATGGGAGTTAGGTGCTACGTACCCTAGCAAAAAAAATATGATCAAAATAGCCGAAGAATTGGATATCTCATTAGAAACATTACTTTTGGAAGAAACTAAGAAAGACAATGATGATTTAAAAGTAAGTATCAAGTATGGGGTGATTAGTTTTTGCTTGCTCTTTTTTGTCACGATGATCGTTACTTCGTTCAATCAAGACTTCAGCACGATTATGAATCTTTCTATTCAAGAAAAATTTGGTGTACTTTTAAACACTGCTTTAAAATTATTGAGCATCTCGGTGCCGCCAGCGATCATCATTGGCTCCGTGTTTTATTTTTATATCTTCCCTAAAAATAAAAAAGAGAACGAACCATTTCCACGGTTTCGACAGAAATGGTAGATTAGAGTATAGGAATCAAGTCATGGACAGAAAAACGCATTTTAGATAAAAAGAATGCTCAGTCTGGCTAGTGTGAAAAGCGCATAAATTTTATAAGAAGGGGAGAACAGGGTGGGATTCTTTGGTAAAAAGAAAGAAGTCAGAAATTTAACGAAGGAAGAAGAAGCAGAGATCAAAGAAGAAATGGCACGACAAATTCTTTCGAAAAACGAAAATGATATTGGCATGGTCAAGAAAATTAAAGTCCTGACAAACATGCGTACAGGACAAGCGAAAGACCTATTCCTGAAATTTAGGGATGAGTTAACCGAGAATTAATCGGATAGGGAATCAGATAGCGATTGCCCTTCAAGAAGGCGATATTTTGCTTATTATGTTTCTTTCAAAATTGAGATGAATAGAAAGGGAGAATAGATATGAAGAAAAAAAACTCTGAAAAATGGTATTTTTGGGTACTTGTTGTCATAATGGTTGTTGTCTTTTTCTATCTTACTAAGTAAAGAGAATGAATTTTCTTGAAAATAAACACTTACTAAGAATGACTATTTTTTAAGTTATGAATGGATGATGATTTTATGAAAAACGAATATGGATTTACCTTGATTTCAGTTTTAACTATGTTATCCATTAGATTATTATATTGATGAATGAAGCATCCAGAGACCCATTGTTTTCTGAATGCTTTTTTCATCTACAAATCATTCTTTGAGAATCCGGCTGTTGCGAAAAATCAGTGATAGTGTATTAGAATATATGATGAATTCTGTTGAAGGGTGCGTTCATTAAATGGCTCGGGCGATTAATTCCCTGTAGGGTTTCCATTAAAAGGACCACTTACAACGACTTTTCCCAACATATGGCCACTTTCGACATCTCTCGTTGCGCGCTTCAAATTTGCCGCGTTGATTCCATCCGAATAGACTTTGCTTAAGGTTGTTTTTAGTGTCCCTTCATTTGCTAAATCAGCAATCACTTTTAGCGCTTGTCCTTGTGTCTCGATTTGATAGTCGTGGTCTGTTTTAGCGAACATATACTCCCAATCAAAGCTAACAGAAAGGTTTTTCCATACACTTAAATCAAGGGGCTCGTGAAGGCCAACGATCGTGCCCACATGACCATAAGGTTTTACCAAATGGCTGATTTGATCAAAGTATTGGGTGATGTCAAACAAGACAGCGATATAGTCAACATTCGGAACGCCTAATTCTCGAAAGCTGTCCCTTAGGTCGTGATGGTAGTCTAAAGGGTGGTCAACCCCGGTTTTTTGAAGCCAGTCAAAATTTTTTGAACTAGCGGTAGCATACACTTCTAGACCTGCCCAATGAGCCAACTGATTCAGTATCGATCCGACGCCACCCGCACCATTGATGACGAGAATACTTTTCCCTTGATTGGCGTTTTCTTTAGGAATCAAGCCGAATTTTTCAAACAGCAATTCATAAGCGGTTAATGCAGTCAATGGGAATGCAGCAGCCTCTTCATCTGTTAAATTTTTAGGGGCTAGGGCAACGATCCGTTCATCGACTGCTTGATATTCTTGATTGCTTCCTGATCGAGTGGTGGTTCCTGCATAAAAGACCCGATCACCAACAGTAAATTTCATGACATCTTTTCCGACAGCGACCACTTCTCCGACCGCATCAAAACCTAAGATACGCAGGGCATTTCGCTTGCGAGTCGTTTGCCGTAATTTGGTGTCGACTGGATTGACCGAAACGGCTTTGATTTTTACTAATAAATCACGAGGGCCTGGAACAGGGATTCCTTCTTTTTGGTCAATAAAACTATGCGTAGATTCAATTGGCAGGCCTTCGAAAAAGCCTATTACATTCATCGTTTTCTGTTCTGACATTTTCATTCCTCCTTTTCTGGATAGAAAATCGCATTAGTTCTTTTACGTATTGCCCTCCCTTTGGATCAAGACCGGTTAGTTTGCTTTCGCAGGATTTTTTCCGATAAAAATGCGGAACAGACTGTAAGGCTTCTCTATCAGGTCTTCTCCTTTGTGAAAACTAGCCTGCCGTTGCAGCTGGTTGGCGTTAAAATATAAGTATTGATCTGGTCCAATAGATAAAGTATCTGGCCATAAAATACGCGGATCGTGAGCCAAAGTCTCCATAGTACCATCCGTGTGAATCACACGAATGCTGTTGTTTTCATAGTCGCCAGCATAGATCGTTCCATCTTCTGCCGTAATCATGCCATCAGAGGCGCCTTTTTCGCCCCAATCTTTAACATGTGCTTCTAATGCGTGATCATCAATTTCTTTGTTGAAAATTTTATCGGTTTCAATTGAGTATAAATGTCGACTGGATAAAGGACTAAAAAACAAGGTTTTTCCGTCGGGAGAAATCGCTAGGCCGTCAGCTGCCACTTGCCAATGCGAAGTTGTTCCATCAGCCGAGCGATTTAACAAAATCTCGCCTTCAACTTTAGGAATAAAGGCTGGATCAACCGCGGTGGAGGGCGTGCCATCTAAAATACGGAATGCATCGCCAGTACCTAAATCGAGTACGATCAACGCACCAGGACCGGTAATAGAAGAATCGGTTATATAGGCTACCCCTTCAGAACCGCGGCGTAAATCAATTCGAACATCATTCAAATACGTAGAGTCTAGGACGACATCCGGTGAAAAAGTATAGACTTTGCGAATTTGATTAGTACTTAAATCCACAGCAACCAGTTTTGCCCCACCCTTAACAGGAACGGTGAATTTGGGTGCAGCGGTATCCAATACCCACAAAGTACCAGCACCATCAGCAACGATACTTTGTACACTTAGAAATCCGTTTTCCGGTTTTTGAGGATCAAATGTATTCGCTTCTTGGCTAGGATAAGGAATTAATTTGCCGTCTACTCGTTCAACGACTGTCGCGGTTACTTGGTCTCCCCATTCAGGAAAATTAATAAAGATTCTCCCGGTTTCCGATAAGCTAACGCCGGTAGGCATCGCATCATAAAATTCATGGACTTGTTCTAGTTTGCCAAAATAGTTTTCTTTTGCAGCATTCATTACGTATCTTCCTCTCTGAGCTTTCCCTATTTCACTTCGACTTCAAAGTTCACAACACCACGAGCTAGGACATGTCCAAAGGTATTAAAAATGAAAAAAGCTGGGGTAGAATCCTCAGGAATTTCAACTTTCTCAATAGCCAATGCCCAAACCGTTAAGAAGTAGTGATGAACACCATGACCTTTGGGCGGCGCAGCACCAATATATTTTTTCATGCGGGCATCATTTGGTAATTGAACGGCTCCCGGTGGCAGCTTTGCGTTATCGCTACTGCCGGCTCCTTGTGATAATTCCTCTACAGAAGCGGGGATATTCATGACTGCCCAATGCCAAAATCCTGATCCAGTTGGTGCATCAGGGTCGTATAAGGTAACCGCATAGCTTTTCGTATTGCTTGGTGCACCGGTCCAGTGAAGCTCTGGTGAAATATCTTGTCCATCCTCAATCCCAAAATCACCAGACATAAATTTTTTATCCATAAGTTTCCCGTCAACAATGTCCTTACTGGTCACGTGAAACGCTGGCACGTCTTGTAATCCTAAAAATGGATCGTTCATACTATCTCCTCCTTGAAACGTGTTTTTGTAACAAGGATAGCGTAATCCTCGGTCAATGAAATGTAAATTAGGGAATTTTTTTATACCACAATTAGAGGTGAACGAGTGTAAACTGACTTAAGAAGCCTGCTTGCCAGTCTTTATCCGATTTCAAATGGACTTGACCGTAATCAACTAGCCAACCATGAAAGTTTTGAGCTTGTTCATTGGTAAATGTATCTGGTAATTCGATCATATTTTGAAGGGTGAGGTAAGTAAGCGGCTCATTTAGGCCTAAGCGACTAAAAATTCGTTGTGCGTATTTATCAGCGATAAACACGACCTTATTAAACACAAAAACCATTAGTACATCTGCCGTTTCATAGCCAACACCATAGATAGCTAGCAACTCTTTTCGTAACTCAGCCTGTTCTTTTTTCTGTAGAATACCGATATCATAGTTGTAGCGCTGAAACCAAGAAAAGATTTCTTTTATCGCGCGGGATTTATTTTTGTAGAAACCACTGGGCCGAATCAGATCCTGAAGAAGGAACTGATCAATTTCTGCCAATCTTTTCGGAGAAAATCCAATCTCTCTTCTGATGTTTGCTAAGGAATAGGCCACATTTTTCCAATTGGTATTTTGAACCAAAATTGATCCGACAACGATTTCCCATGGATTTTCTGTATCCCACCACGTTGAATGTTCCATTGATGTGCTTAATGCTTCATATAATTCTTCAATATTTTCAATCTTTTTCACGTTAAAAACCTCATTTTTACTAGCAGTCGCGATCAATTGCAAGTTAAACATTCTTCTTCAAGTAATCCCGCGTTTTTGTGATTAAAATCTTCGCCCCAGCGATACAATAATTCAATGATCTCTTTTAAAGAGTAGCCATAATCGGTCATTCCATACACAACCTGTAATGGTTTTTCCTGAACGACCTTACGATAGATCAATCCATCCTTTTCTAAATCTTTCAACTGCAAAGAGACCATTCTTCTAGTGATGCCAGGAATCAGCTTTTGTAGTTCGTTATAGCGAAGTGACCCATCAAACATCAAATGATATAAGATAACGCTTTTCCAACGACCTGAAATCATTTGTAAAGTCGATTCGACCGCGCAGCCATGTTCGCAATTGTATATTTTTCTTGTCATCTTCCGTTGTCTCCTTTTCCGTATGTCTGAGAGTATCATAAGGATTTACTTACTATTTGTAAAACAATTCATCTCCTAATCGTAAGAAGGCAATAAGAAATAGACGTATAAAAAAATTCCCTAATGTACAACTCTTTCTTTTGAATCTATAGTACACGAGTAAGCAAATTTATTACCTTTACAGTTATCTCAAGTAATCCTAATAAACAACTTGCAAAAAACATTTAGGAGAGATTTATTATGAATAAGAACGGTGCAGACTTGATTGTAGATACATTGATTAAAAATGGTGTGGAATATGTCTTTCAATTGCCAGGCGGCAAGTTGGGTCCGTTATTAATGGCTTTGAAAAAACGTGAAGAGATTAAAGTTGTTACGGTAAGACATGAACAAAATGCTGGTTTCATGGCACAAGGAATTGGGCGCATGACTGGTAAACCTGGTGTAGTGATGACTACGTCAGGACCGGGGGCTTTGAATTTGGTCACGCCCTTAGCTACGGCGACTTCTGATGGTGACCCGGTATTGGCTATTGCCGGACAAGTTCCACAAGCGAAGTTAGTAACACCGTATCCTCAAAATCCTAATATTTCTGGCGTAATGAATGATTCAACGATTACTAAATATGCCAAGGAAATTCAGCATACCGATGCCCTTGCGGATGAAGTAGCGAATGCGTATGTCTCAAGTATCAATGGCAATCCCGGGGCCGTTTTTATGGATATTCCAGGTAATATTCTGTTAGCTGAGACCACTAAATCTGGTTTGGCTTTTTCGACCTTAGTGAATCAATTGGACAATACGATTAGTGACGAAGCTGCCATTCTTAGTGCAGTTGAGAAAATCAAAGCGGCAAAACGCCCAGTTATTATCGTTGGTGCTCGGGCAGCCGATGATAATGCGGCGGCTGCCATTCAAGGGTTCGTTAAAAAAACGGGAATTCCGGTCGTGGAGACGTTCGAAGCTACAGGTCTATTGACGCATGAGTTTTCCCAAAACTATGTGGGTCGAGTGGGGCTGTTTAATAACCTGCCTGGGGATGAACTGGTTTTTAACAGTGATTTAGTGATTACATTGGGATTAAATTTGGTTGAATACTGGGCTTCTGTTTGGAATACCGATAACAAGCGCATTATTGATATTGATACTGTAGTGGATCATTTAGATGAAACTTATCTCCCTGACACCATCCTCTTAGGCAATATCGCAAAAAATCTAAAAAATATTACCAATAGCATAACGGAACAAGCCATTACGGATGAGTGGAAAATGGTGGTTCATGACTTGCAAGAAAAATTGACAGCGAAGAAAAAAGTACCCAGCCAAACACCTGAGGATGCACTACATCCATTGGAAATTGTTGACTCTTTGCAAAAAATAATCGAGGCTCATCCAAATACGACCGTTGTTATGGATGGAGGAAGTCATGAAGTGTGGCTGGGTTCGTACCTAAATGTGTATCGGCCAAAACATTTCTTAATGTCTGATGGGGAACAAACCTTAGGCGTCGGTCTTCCTTGGGCGATTTCAGCAGCACTGTTACGTCCAGAGGAAAAGATTTTGTCTTCAGGTGGGGATGGCAGCTTTATGTTTTCCTCACAAGAATTAGCTACAGTAGCCCATTACAATTTGAATATTGTGCAAGTAATCTGGGTGGATAAAGAATACAACATGGTTGAATTCCAACAAGAACTAGACTATAACGGACAAAAAGAAGGGGTCGATATCGATTATATTGGGTATAAAGAAATGGCTGAAAGCTACGGTATTAAAGCAGTTCGTGTACGTTCCAAAGAAGCTTTAGATGCTGCGCTGAAGGAAGCGTACGCTACGAGTGAACCAAGAGTGATTGAAATGATCGAAGACAATCATGAGAATATTCATTTACGAGATAAAGAACCGTTTAAAAAGTACTGAGTCTTTCTACTATGGGCCACAAAACATGTGTTAGAAAAGAATGGCAATGCACCTTTACTACGTTAAAGAAAAGAAAGTTCTTTTTACAATAAAAACAGTGCCTGACTAAAAATATGAAGTGGAATTTTTAGAGAATCCAGGACAGAAGTCTTTAATAAAATGCCGTTGGTAAGGACGATGATTCGTTTGCTGCTAGCGGTATTTTTGTTAGCATCTCCTCTGATTTTTTCGGAGAAAAGGTCTGCCAATTCGGCACTGTCTTAAAAAAGCACATCGATACTCTAAATACGGTGGATAGCGGTGATTTGGATACGTGTTTCTAGTCTTCATAGAGGCAGATTTCAAGTAAGTCGAATGAAGGAAATTAAGCACTTCCTATGTTGTTTGATGGAAGAATTATTAGTGAGGAGACTCCTTTTTCCAGCTAAGGAATGACTTCTATAGGATGGTTTCCTTGTTAATTGTTGTAAGTATAATGTGTAAAAATATTTTAAGTTTCTTTTTTTAATTATTGATATGTATAATAAGATGGTAAAGCAATAAAGTGTATGCTGAAAAGAGGTCTCTTATGAAAAAATTTGCACTCGGCGTTTTTTGTTTCAGTCTTTTTATCACGGTCGTTGGCTTTTTTTTACAAACGATTTTGATTCCTATTCAAGATTTTGACACAATAAGCCAAGAAGAGCTTAAGAATATCCAACTTGATCTTGCTATTAATTATCCATTAGGAACTGGTATGCTCTATGTCGGACTTCCTTTGTTAGTATGCTCGAGTGGTTATTTGGTTTATTGTTATTTTAGAGATAGGAAGAACTGAAAGAAGAGTAAAACTATCTGGAGTATAAAGCTTTCGTTCATTAGGAGGGATAAGTTGAAAAGAGGGTTATTTTTATTGTTTTATGTCCTATGGAAGGGGCTAGCAATACGTGGCATTCCTTCTTTTTATGCAAGATATTTGATGAGTTATAATCATTTCGGAGTAAAACTATTGTTCGTTTTACTTGGTATCCTTCTTTTCCGTAACTATTTAGTAGAGAGTTATAAAAAGATAAATAAAATTGCGCTAATAAAAATCGGTCTCATCGTACCTACTAGTATTATCCTCACTATCGGTTTAATTAATATTCTTTTATTTCGTGATCTCAATGCGTTGATTTTTGTTTATCTCTCCGATCAAAGAACCCTTCCATTTGTATTCGATGTACTTTTGCTAGCACCTGTTTTCGAGGAAATGCTTTATCGCTATACACTGATTTATGTTGGAGAAAAACGATGGTTGAGAATCATCACTGCTGTCGGAAGCCTCTTGCTTTTTACTGAAAGTCATATCGTAAATGTGAACGGGAATCTTTTTGCTCTTTTTCCCTACTTTGTCATAGGGTTTTATTTGACGATCACCTATTTACGTAGGGGAAATATTTGGGAATCCATTTTTGCACATAGCTTCTATAATTTCGTTGTGATGGCAGCAGCTATCTTGATCTAAAGATTTCTTCTTAATGTTTCCTCTTAATAGTAGAAGAATTGGGGGCAATTTATCTATTATGTACGTATAGAATCTCTAAAACATATTTGGTGAAAGTACATTTGAGAGGTCAGAGAAGCGTCTTAGGCATGTTGTTTTGTACAGTTCTTATCTACGAATGTCTGTCCTTCGTCATTTTTTAGATCATCATTTAGGTTCCACTGCTAAATATGAAAAGCAACTCCTTGTTCAAAGATGACTCACTGGCCCTATTTCCAAGAACATTGTCATACTGACAAAGAAAAGTGACGACATACAATTCAGTAAGAACTAATACAAGTCCGCTTCCTTTTGCAATGTGAGCGGACTTGTATTGGTTTTCTTCAATAAAAACCTATTAACTTTCAGTATCTAACATCCGCTCCATAAACCATTCCACTTGTTGGGGGGCATCGTGGTCAAAGAATGCGGACTCTTTTTTATCTAAAGCGGCTATTTTTTCAATGTCTTCTTGGGAAAGCTCAAAGTCAAAAATAGCAATGTTTTCAGCCATCCGTTCTGGACGAACTGTTTTTGCTAAAGCGACAATCCCTCTTTGCATCAACCAGCGAAGAACAACTTGACCAACCGTTTTGCCATATTGCTTGCCAATTTCTGCTAATGTCGGATTGGTAAATAGGTCATGGCGTCCTTCTGCAAAGGGAGCCCAAGCTTCAACTTGGACGTCATATTTTTCATGCCATTCCTGATCTTCCGCTCGTTGATTCCAAGGGTTCACTTCGATTTGATTGATTTGAGGTTTCGCCTCATTCAAGCCGACAAACTCGATCATCTTAGCTGATTTGAAATTTGAAACGCCAATTGCACGTAATTTTCCTGTTTTTTGAGCAGCAACCATTGAGCGCCAAGCACCATAAATATCTCCATATGGTTGGTGAATAAGGTAGAGATCAAGATAAGTTAATCCCATTGTTTCAAGCGAATGTTCAATCGTTTCTTTCGCTTTATCTTCGGAAGCTTGGAGAATAAATAATTTAGAGGTAACAAAAAGTTCTTCTCGAGTGACTAGACCTTCAGTGATGGCGCGCTTGATTCCCTCGCCTGTTTCTGTTTCATTTCCATAAATAGAAGCAGTGTCGATCAGTCGATACCCAGCTTTGATTGCTTGGTAAACAGCTTCTGCTGTTTCTTCCAAAGGTATTTGATAAACGCCAAATCCTAGTTGCGGCATGGTGACACCATTATTGAGTGTGATTGTTTGCATAATGTTTCCTCCTCTAATTTTCATTGCATGTTCTATCCTAAACCTTGGAGTTAAGTCCATAGCAAGTGAAAGATGTTACTTTTTTCGTTCCCATAATTTTTCCACTTTATCAGGGGTCATATTTCCTGCTTTAAATTTTGCGATATGCTCATCATACGTTTCTATCTTATAAATAAGTAGGTCTCTTACTTCCTGCATTGCTGCTAACTTTTTCTCTAATTCTTCGAGTTGATCGGCTAAAATCTGTTTCTGAGCTGTTTCGACGTTTTGACTTTCACGTACTTGTGCCAATTGAGCAAATTCAATTAGCGATTCGATCGACAATCCTGCATTTCGTAAATGTTTTGCTAAATAGATCCAGTTTAGATCATTTGTTGTGTACACCCGATAGCCACTCTCATTGCGTTGGACAGGTGGAATCACACCGACTCGTTCATAATAGCGCAATGTGTCTACGCTCAAATCAAACATTTCCGCTGCTTTTTTTATATTCATCGTTGGTTCTCCTTATCTTTTCTATAAGTAATCATAAACCCTGAAGTGGACTCTAGGGCAAGTGGTTTAAAATCGTTTATTGAAAAGAATATATTTTGTTCGTTATGGCGACTATTCGGGAAGAAAAAGCTACAAGCATTTTTATTTCAACAGAATGATTTGAGAAATCATCAGTATTGAAAGCTCCTTTCTTAGTGTGTTTCAAAGCAAGTCATACTCTCTTAGAATTGATTGTTTCGTTATCTATTTGAGCGAGGCAGTTTTTATCCATAGATTTTAAATAAATCCATCTCATGTTATGATGATGTTGAAAATTCTTAACTTGGATCAATGAAACAGCGATTCTTGTTATGAAAAACGAAAATAAGCTGATGAGAGTGTGACTATCCATGAATATAAAAGAAGTAAGTAGTATGAATCAAAAGTTAGAGCAACAATTAATTGAAGTATGGGAGAGTTCTGTTAAGGCGACGCACACCTTTTTGTCAGAGACCGAAATCCAAGCCATTAAGCAATACATTCCAGAGGCATTGCATCATGTGCCACATTTGATTATCGTAGAAAGTGAAAATGGAGAGCCAGCTGGCTTCATGGGGATCTCGGATCGAAATCTTGAAATGCTTTTTATAGCAAATGAACAAAGAGGCAAGGGACTAGGAAGAAAACTCTTGGCATACGGGATGGAAAACTATTCTGTAAATGAACTGGGAGTAAATGAACAGAATCCTCAGGCGAAAGGATTTTATGAGCATATGGGATTTGAGGTATACAAAAGAAGCGAGTTAGACGAACAAGGAAACCCTTATCCAATTCTTTATATGAAGAAAGTTGATAACAAGTAGCTGTTAAAAATTATTTGCGTTTGCGGGAAATATGTAAGAAGGAGTCGAGACATATATAGCTAGTCACGACCCCTTCTTTGATTGCTATTATCCTTATTAATAAGTAAAGTAAGGATCAAATGATTTTCTCTTAACTAGCTTTCTCTTCTTTTTTTATCTCTTCTTTTTTCTGATTTGAAAATGGTGTATCAGTCTCTTCAGGTAAGATGATTGGTGGATGATGGGAATGCTGATTACTTCCACACATGGTGATGATTTGTTCTTTTGAAGCTTCAGAGATTACTTTCATTGTATACCTCTCCTTTCTTTTATATTTCCAGATGACATAAGGTAGGCCTATATCATCTAAATTCATGATTTATTTAACTGAATTAGCTCATCAAATGAACCTAGAAATTCCTGATTTGTTGAGTGAGTAACGACAATGATTATTTTATCTGTAAGTGAGCAGATTAAGTCACTGATAATCATCTCGTTTATACTGTCTAGACCAGATGTTGGTTCGTCAAAAAGAATAACATCGGAATCTTTAAAGATTGCCCGAGCAATCTCAAGCCGTCTAAGCTCGCCGCCAGAAAGAAAGTTTATCCATGTATTATCTTGCGTATCGGTTAAATCATTGTTATCAAAGCGATCATCTAATCCACTTCGTTTTAAAACATCAACGATTTTTTCAAGTTCGTATTCACTAAAAATAGAAACGTTGTAAGCAATACTCGTCTGGAAGATAGCAGTTTTTTGTTGGACAAGTGCAACTTTCTCATAAAGGGAGTCTCTAGATAGCTGATTCATCTCTTGCTGGTCAACCAATACTTGATGATCGTCGATAGGGTAAATTCCCGCTAAAATATTCAATAGTGTCGACTTCCCGCTACCGCTTGCGCCAGTGATAGCATATTTTTTTCCACGCTCAAATGTTTGAGTAAAACCATTAAAAATCAAACGATTTCCATGATGGAAATGCAGATTTTCAATCGATAAAGTATTTATTGGTTCTGCAAGTTCAAGTGAGCGATTGGGCTCATCATCATCGGTACCATCAATGAAAGCTATAAGATCGTCCGCGACCTTCTTGCTCGCTAAAATATCTGTAACTGAAGTACTGAAATACTCTAACGGACCGGCAATCGTACTCATTAGTGTAGTCATCGCAATAAGATCGGGAATGGTGATTATTTTGGCAGCAACAAAGAAACCACCAACGATCCATGTCCCTGAATAGGCAAGATCCCCAAGTCCAAAAGAAATTGCATAAGTCAGTCCTTGTAAGGTTTCAAAAGTGATACTTTCCTTTTTTAATCGTTCACTACTGTTAGTAAAAATTTTCGTATATGTTGGAAAACCTTTGCCGACACGTAAGGTCAGGTATCCTGAGAGAAGTTGGTCAAATAAACTAAGTGTACGATCTTGCTCCAGAACAACGGACTTGCGACGATCACTAAGGATTCGCTTAGCGAAATAAGGGGCTAGCAAAGGACTAAAAGCTAAGAGCAGCATAATCAATGAAAAAGAAGTGTTTAATTTTAGTGTGAATAAAAGAGAGAATAGAAAGGTAAAAATGCTTAAAATCAGTCCAAATCCGGGCTTTAAAAATTCTAATTCAACGACTTTCATTTCATTTGCCAACTTTGAGAGATACTCGTTTTTCTCATTTTTAAGAAATAGTACCGGATTCATTCGAACGATTTTCTGCGAGAGACTCTCTCTCAGTTGATTCATTATTGATTGAACTAAGACGGATTTACTTCTTCTTGGAATAAAATCGCTCATCGTGTTCAATAAGATGTAAAAGAAGGCGAATATACCAATAAATAAAAGTCTTTTTACATCTCCTGACATAGCAACCTCGGTGATTTGTCTATACACCAAAGCAACCCCAACTTGAATGAGCGCTGCCATTGCGCATAAAATCACATGCAAAAAGAAAAGTGGTTGGTTTCTTTTTAATATTTTTTTCATTCTCTCCCTCCTATGTAAAAACTATATCACAAATTAAAAAAAAATTGAAATATTATTTTGTGAAATGTATAATTATTGAAAAAGGGGGTTAGGTGATGCGTTTTTCACGGTATGTCGATATCATTGAGAACGGTAACGAGACTATTCTTTGCAATACATTAACGCAAGAAATAGTTACTATTGATTCAAAAAAAATGAAAAGTAAAACGGAGATTTCGAGCGAAATAAGTGAAGGTGAACGAAAATATTTATTTGAAAATGGATTTATACACGGTGATTTGGAAAGTTATAAACAGAAAACAATCAATTTAAAGAGAGACTTAGTTACTATCACTATAAATATCACAGAAGATTGCAACTTTTCGTGTACTTATTGTTACCAGAATGATTTCCTTTCTAAAAATGTTATTACTGATCAGACGATAAATAATATAATGCAATACATTTTAGACATTGCTCAGCTAGGCGTTCGGAGACTATATATCTATTTTTTCGGGGGCGAGCCACTTCTTTATAAAAAAAGAATTCTCGCAATTAAAAGTAAGATTGATCAAATTGCGTCAGAGAAATCACTCTCAATTTCTTATGGTTTAGGAACAAACGCCTATCTACTCACTCCAGATTTTATAAATCATTTTGATTCTTTAATTGTCGATACTACACTAACATCTAGAAAAGATCATGATAGAAATAGATCTCTTAAGAGTGGAAGCGGAACGTATGATAAGATTTTTGAAAATCTAGCGGTAGCATCTAAGAGCGGACGTGTTAAAATCCATATTGGTTATAATACATCTGATAAAAATACAGAAGAGTTTCAGTCTTTTCTCGTTACGATCCGCCAAAGTGATATCAAAGCCCATATCAATTGCTATTACATTAATAACTATGAGTTTAATGAAAATTATTTCAATGCATTATCCTATGAAAAATATCTAAAGTGGGTATCTTCAACTGCAATTGATCACCTAATTGAAAACGGTTTCCTGGTGAATGTCTCTCCATTTTCTTCGTATCGCTTTGAGTGCGATGCGTATAATCCTTGGTCTGTAAAGTTTTTCTCTGATGGATCTATAGGGTTATGTAATGCAACAAATTTTTATGAACGTAGAATAATAAAAAGTTTTACAGAATCATCTTCTTTTGCAGAAGATGTTCAATATAGCCTTTATGACCAAAAGAGTGTTCTTCCGAAAAGCAACAATCAGTGTAATTCATGTGAATTAATTGCAGTGTGTCGAGGAAAGGTACAGTGTGATACTTCATGTAACCCCAACTATTCAATTGATAGAGAAACATTCATACGTTCTTTTGTAAAGCATACAAATCTAGGTAACAGAAAATTTTTTACCCAATTTAATTAGGAGTGATTTTATGAAATTATCGCAATATACGATTGTTGAAGAAGTGGATAATGAAATACTTTTGTACAATTCGGTATACTCTGCTATCGTTTTACTAACTCAAAGCGAGTTCCATGATCTACAGACTTTTATTAATAACGATAACTTTGAGAAAACAGAATTATTCTCTTATTTAGAAAATCAAAATATCATTGTTTCCGATGAGATTGATGAAGAAGCAAGATTAGTGTCTGTGGCAAATGAAAAACGATATAATCCTAGTCAAGTAACTTTCACAATTGCCCCTACGATGAACTGTAATTTTTCCTGTTTTTATTGTTACGAGCAAGGGTTTAGACAACATACTATGACTACTGAAACTGCTAAGAAAACAGCTGAGTTTATTCTTAAAAATGTATTACCCCATCAGTCATTGAAAGTAATTTGGTATGGAGGAGAGCCTTTGATGGGATTGAACTCTATTAAAGTTATAAGTGAAATAATAATGAAAAACGAAAAAAAATATAAAAATTTCAACGCAGAAATTGTATCCAATGGTTATTTGCTAACAGAAAAAGTTGCACAACTTTTAAAAAGTTATCACGTTAATTATGCTCAAATTACTCTGGATGGGGATCAGATAAATCATGATTCTAGAAGATGTTTAACAAATGGGAAAGGGACATTTGCAAGAATATTACAGAATATAGTTAAAACTCTAAAATATATTCCAGTAACTGTAAGAGTAAATATAGATAGGGAGAATAATCATGAAGATGTTATTCGTTTGATGAACTCGCTGGATAATTTTAATTTACTTAAGAAAGTTGGCTTTTATCTTGCGCCGGTAGAGGATTTTGATACCTACAAAACACCCACATGTTATACATCCCAAGAGTTTTCGAAAGAAGAAATAATGGTTTATAAAAGTCTTTTGGAAAGAGGGATAAATATTGTTGCCATACCACGGACAACGATTGGGTTCTGCGAAGCTATCAATCGAGATGACTATGTAATCGACCCTAATGGATTTTTATATAAATGCTGGGTTCATATTGGTAAAACGATTGGACGAGTTGGAGATATCTATACAGGAATACAATTGAACAGTGTGCATAAAACATTTACAGAGTACAAATTTTTTTCGAAAGCGAAATGTTCAAGTTGTAAAGTTCAACCTTTGTGTTTAGGAGGCTGTCCGTTAATTCGAATGAATACAGGTGAGTCGAAGTGCGTTAGCTATAAGTACAATATTGAAGAGCATATAAAAATGGCTTCGGCAAGACTAATATAATCTGGTGGAATATTTTTGCTTCAGAAGATTGATAAGGTCTTCTTAAAAAAATAGCTTAGTTAAATAAGGTTACTATGTTACATTGTGAATAGAATCTATACTTACTTATGAAAATAGAAAGCGTAACTCAATTTTCTCATTCATATTGTAATAAATGATTTCTCATATTAAAATTTTTATAAGAAAACTAAATAGTGAGCAAAGCTCACCCCAAGCAGCCTCCGAAACTGTTTTCGGGGGCTGCTTGAGGTTTGGGGGGCTTAGCTAGCTAAGTAATGATCGATCACTAAAAAAATGATCAAAACAGAATAGGCAATTTTTTCTTTTCAATCAAAAAATTTTGATCATTTTATCAAGCAGAGGATGGCACAAGTAAGTGGAAAGTAGGTAGTGGCTATTTTTTTGTTCAGGATGGGGAAGTAGATTTGTCTAGGATACGCCGGAGGATAAACGTTTTGAGGATCATTTGTTTTTGACTTACCTATGTGCCATCACTGCGGAAACCCTGTGGATGAAGGCGTCATGTACGACACCAGATACTCGGATGAGAGCTAAGGACGTTTGATTGCCGTGCCTGACACGCTTTTTCTAACCGCAAAGTCGTAGGGGCTAAAGAGCTACAGCGCTGAGACAGATGACTGCCCCGTGCGATTTTGGGTGTTTTTGGAACCCTACAAGCTGCTATTGCTACGCGTCTATTCGTCGCAAGCTTGGAAGGTCTTCTCATAAAATGCCCGTCAGCTGTCAACAGGCTGCCTTTTGCATCAGGAAGCATCAGCGTTCCAACAAATCTTTTTGATCCAGTAGTCGCCCACTCATTTTGGGCAACTTCTATCCGAGAAAACATTGCGTTAGAAGTATGTCTGTCCGTCTTTTCCAGATAAAAGTCAGCTGAAAGAGGGCTGATACTTAACAAAACGGCAGTTAGGACGACCACAAGCGCTCTCAAAAAAACTCAGTCCTTTCTTTTCAATGGTCATTGTTCTTATCTGCACTTCATGATAGCATCGAAACGCGAATTATTTTTCGCGTTTTTTTGTTTTTAAAATAAAAAATTAGGTATTCGCTTTTTTGGGTTAAATGGTATACCTGAGATGGAATAAAAATAATAAAAGAAAGGACAGGATTTACAATGAAGAAAACATCATTAGTTGCAGGTTTCGTTTTAGGTGTAGGCGTTTTGTTTACTCTAGGTGCATGCTCAACAGTGGAAGAATCAGGGGAAGTGGTCTCTGGGTCTGGAACGGAAACGTTGATCAGCGATTCGTCAGATGAAGTAGTTGTGGGAAGTGAAAAATTGAGTGATGACGGGTATTTTGAAGAAATCGTAACTAAGGGAATCGATCCGAAAATCAAAGACGTCGTTTGGTATGAAACGAATTATGAAAATGCTGGTTGGGATCACATTCGCTTTTTAGTGAATCATGTAAAAATCGTGAATGTAGAAGAATTCAAAGACAAAGACAAAGAATACAAAACATTGCTCTCACTGAAATATCAATTGTTTAATGAAGATTCGAAAGACAAAAAAATCAAACCTGACAAAGCCTATTTGGTGTTGAATGATGGCAAAAAAGTAGAAGCGGAAGTGTTTGTGGACTACTTAGATGATGAGATTTTGACCCATGACAAACATAAAGATGGCTTTATTCATTTTAAAGTGGCGCAAGAACAAAGTTTGCCAGCGATCAAAGCGGTCGAAATCGAATTTAAAGCAGATGGAGATTTGACACATACGTACCATATTGATCTATCTTCCGCTGCTGAAAAATAGTATCTAACGATAGGAGGTAAAAAAAATGGATACTAGCAAGAAAAAACTATCATTGTTGAGTTTTTTTGCAATAACTGCTTCAATGGTGATGACGGTATATGAGTATCCAACCTTTGCGACATCGAAGATGAATTTAGTTTTTTATTTACTCGTCGGCGGTTTCCTCTGGTTTATCCCTGTAGCCCTTTGCTCTGCGGAGATGGCTACTGTAAAGGGATGGGAAAAAGGGGGACTCTATACCTGGGTCTCAAAAACATTAGGGAGAAAATGGGGCTTTGCTGCCATTTTCTTCCAATGGTTCCAAATCACGGTAGGCTTTATTACGATGATTTACTTTATTGTCGGGGCGCTTTCCTATGCCCTAAATTGGCCGGCTCTTAATACGAATGTTTGGCTGAAGCTGATTGCCACTTTAGTGATCTTTTGGCTGATCACGATCTCGCAATTTGGCGGAACAAAAAATACTGCGAAGATTGCCAAAGTAGGGTTCTTTGTGGGGATCGTCGCAACAGGGATCATTCTTTTTATCTTAGGAATTGTCTACATTGCTCAAGGGAATCCCGTCAAAGTTTCTTTTGGATCAGGCGCTTGGATTCCTGATTTCACGAAAATCAATACGCTGGTCGTTTTTGTTTCCTTTATTTTAGCCTATGCAGGGGTTGAATCTTCTGCCAGTCACGTAAAAGATATGGACAATCCTGGAAAGAATTACCCGAAAGCTATTTTGATTTTAGTTGTAGCAACGATTCTTTTGGATACGTTAGGTGGGGCAACGGTGGCTGCCACGATTCCCCAAAATCAATTGTCTCTTGATACTGGCGTGATTCAAGCCTATTCTTATTTGATCCATCATTTTGGCGGCGGAGAATGGCTGGTTCGTTTGATTGCCGTGGTCATCTGTTTAGGTGTCATTGCAGAAATTGCTGCTTGGGTGGTCGGCCCATCGACTGCGATGCTTGAAGCAGCTGAAAATGGCTTGCTGCCAAAACAAATGGCCAAAGTCAATCAACACAATGTCCCAATCAATATCGTTTTGGTACAAGGCATCATTGTTTCCATTTGGGCGGTTGTCTTGACATTAGGCGGTGGAGGCGCCAATCTATCCTTCTTCGTTGCGATGGCGTTGACGGTCTGCATCTATCTGGTGGCTTATGTCCTCTTGTTTCTTTCCTATATTAAATTAGTCAAAGAAAAAGACGACTTAACAAGAACGTATCATATTCCTGGTGGGAAAAATGTGAAAATTGGTGTTGCGATGGTTGGTTTGCTTGTTTCTATTTTTTCTTTCTTTATTTCCTTCTTTCCACCGAGCGATATCGGCACCGGAAAGGGCGGAACCTATTTAGCCATCTTGATCATCAGTTGGCTGATTATTGTCGTGATACCGTTTGTCATCTATAAATATGTAGGTGAAAAAGCAAGCGATAAAAAATAAAAAGCACAACCTATGAGGAGGAGAGCTGCATGTTATTTAGTAAAAAAAATCGAAAAGAAGCCCAATATTTGGAGCCTATCTATGGGAATGAGGCAATGGATCAAGCGATCCCTATGTACAAATTACCAAAAGAGTCCTTGGTACCGCGGGATGCCTATGAATTAGTCAAAGATCAATTGATCGATGAAGGGGTCTCAAGACAAAATTTGGCGACGTTCTGTCAAACCTACATGGAACCAGAAGCAGTCAAAATTATGAGTGAAACCCTTGATAAAAACGCCATCGATAAAACCGAGTACCCACGGACAGCAGAAATTGAAAACCGCTGTGTCAATATGATCGCTGATTTATGGCATGCCCCAGAAGCGTCCGATTTTATCGGTACATCAACGGTAGGCTCAAGTGAAGCGTGTATGTTAGGTGGATTGGCCTTAAAATTTGCTTGGCGCAATCGGGCAAAAAAACTTGGCTTAGATATCAATAAACAAAAACCAAACTTAGTGATTTCTTCTGCCTATCAAGTCGTTTGGGAAAAATTCTGTGTCTACTGGGACATTGAAATGCGAACGATCCCTATCGATGAAGAACATGGCAGCATTAATGTTGAAAAGGTCACGGACTATTTAGATGAATATACGATCGGGGTCGTTGGTATTTTAGGAATCACTTACACTGGACGATACGATGATATCAAAGCACTAGACAAGAAATTAGAGGAATACAACAAACACACCGACTACAAAGTCTACATCCACGTGGATGCGGCTAGTGGGGGATTGTACACGCCATTTATGGAACCAGAACTTGAATGGGATTTCCGTTTGAAAAACGTTCGTTCCATCAGTACGTCTGGACATAAATATGGGTTAGTCTACCCTGGTATCGGTTGGGTGCTTTGGAAAGAAAAAGATTTCTTACCAGAAGAGTTGGTCTTTAAAGTAAGTTATCTTGGCGGTGAAATGCCAACGATGGCCATCAACTTTTCAAGAAGCGCCAGCCAAATCATCGGACAATATTACACCTTTATCCGCAATGGGTTTGAAGGCTACCGCTTGATCCACAAAAAGACCAGCGATGTTGCCCAATATTTAGCAAAAGAGATTGAAAACATGGGTTACTTCGATATTTATAATGATGGTTCACGGTTGCCGATCGTCTGCTACAAATTAAAAGAAGATGCCGATATTTCTTGGAATCTGTATGATTTGACGGATGAATTTGCGATGAAAGGTTGGCAAGTCCCTACCTATCCATTACCTGATAATCTATCACATATCAATATCCAACGCTTTGTCTGTCGGGCAGATTTAAGTATGCAAATGGCAATGGATCTGGTGCAAGACATGAAAGAAGGAATCGAGCGCTTGAACAAGCGACCAAGCCGTCATGTTTCATCCGATCAAACCTATGGCTTTTCACATTAAGAAACGGTATCGCTAGAAACCCTTTCATTGCTTTTTTCAATGAATAAAAAGTCCCTTTATGAAACGTTTTTTGCAAGACTGAATGAACATTGGTTTATAGAAAAATCAAAGGCGGTTGCATCGACTGCCTTTGATTTTTTTGTTTGTAAGAACGGGTAAGCACTTGATAGTGTCGTTTTTTAAGAGTAAGTAAAAAAATGGCGCTTGATAATTTCATTTATTGACATTTCTGGCTTGTGATAGTATTAATTATTATGGTCTAAATATATTTTTTTAGAGAAGAACGTTTTACATAAACAAAAAGGAAATCTTGAACGTTGTCGTGAGGGAATTCTTAGGGAAATTCGTCTTGCATCGAGGGTTTTTGTTTGTCAGTCATGGTTTGTTGGGGAGTAAGTGAAGGAAAAGTATGTGTAGAAAGGGCCTGTTTTTACTGCGCTTGTTTGTTTCATAAGTAACGTACTGCTATCTTTTTCTGTAAATTGGTTGTAACTATTCTGAATGAATATAGATTTACACTGGAGGAAAAACAGTCATGTATAAAGAAGACTTACTGGATAAGGACTTAAAATTAGAGTATATCTTGCTCAAATTTTTGTATTTATCGACCGGTCATATCAAAAAAAGTGATGCGTGTCGGGAATTAGATATTACGATGCCGACCTTGACGAAATTATCAGAGAGCCTTCAACGGCAACTAAAAAATGAGAAGGTCTCATTTATCATCAATCGTTATACGTTGGAACTGCAAGTAACCGATAGTGTCTCACTGGATGATTTGACCGACACGCTATTGAAAAAATCTGCTAAATATCAAATCATCCATTATTTGTTTCAACATGCAGGCTATGATGCCTTCGTCTTGGCTGATGAATTAAACATAAGTGTGGGGACCCTCAATCGATTGATTGCTGAGTGCAATCAGTTGTTGCAGCATTTTGAATTAAAGATCAGAAACAAAAAACTAGTTGGAACGATGACACAACGCATTTATTTTTACTATAATTTTTTCAAAATGGGTGCAACAACGATCGATTCTGTTTTGATCGATGACCTGGTTGCGGAGTTAGCGAAAAAAATAACCTTATCGATTGCCCAACAAAAGCAGCTGAAGATCTGGTTGTATGTGATTATGAAAAAAGTCACGTCTCACACGACCTTGGGAAGTTTAAGTCCGGAAGAACAAACCAAAATCGAGCGTTGCCAAGAGATGCCCCTCTGTCACTTTATTCGACAGATCTATGCTTCTAAAAAATGTATCTGCTCAGTAGATGAAGCGAAGATCGTGCCATTCTTTATCTGTCTCTTCCTCATTACGGTGGGCGGGATTCCTTACGAGGAACTTCGCTTAGGACTGTACACTAATAAAAATCCCGTCTTTGAGATCACCGATGAAGTCATGGCAGCAATCCAGTCCATTTATCGTCTTGATGCCTCGCATACGACGATCGATATCAAAGCCAATGTCTTTTCCTTAATCGCACAAGTTTATTACTTTCATGGAGTGAATTATTCCATCGATCGAGTCACGCTAAATTATTACCACAAAATGTTTCACAATTCCTTGCGGGATCAAGTGATCTCAGACATTCTGGAACACATTATTGCACCGACCAACTTGTTTACGCCCACGAAACTCAACTATCTCAAGAAACGCCTAGTCTTTTTAATTTATATGTTATCGCCTAAAGAAGAATATCGGGTACGGATCGGGGTCTTAAATATGTGCTCTAGTCTTTTGGCGGATGCTTCGATATACTTGTTAAAAAATGAACTAAAAGGCAAGCAAAATGTTGTTGTTTTACCCTATACTCCGGACGAGACATTTGACTTGTTGATTTCCAATGCCAATCTCCCCCAATTAGGGAACAATTATGACCAATTTTATCAAGTGACCGCCATTGGTGCCGATTTAGATGTCAATCAGGTTTCTGCGATCGTCGATCAAATTGCTTATTCTAAGTATCATTCTTTTGTGGTGTGAGCCATCACTTGTTAGTTAAAAAGCAGCGAGTCAACGGATAGGTGATTCGCTGCTTTTTCAATTATCTGCGAAGTAGGGAAAGGAAAAGGCGCTTGAATTGCTCTTATCATTGATGACGGAATGAAAACAGGGATCAGTCAAGCAGCTTTCTGCTAGATAATGTGTCCAGTATCCTTGTATAACGTATCGCAACAGAGCAGAAGACATCAAGCGTGAAAATAACAGAAGGGATTCAAAATGCTGGTTTTGGAAGGATGTAAAAAAAAGACCCACATAATGATGTGAGTCTGCAATCGTTAGTTCTGATTTTCTAATTTTTCTAGAACCTTTTTGGGAATTGCATCTTTTTCAACGCTATTCGGGCCTTTTATTGTGCGCTTTTCACTGATCACCGCTTTTACATAAGAATTTGGGGTTAAGGGTTTTGCGTTATCTTCTGATAATGAAACCTCGAGTGTTTGTGTGCTGCCATCTTCTTTTACAAAGTTTAACGTGTAATCGTAAGAATACCAAGGCGACTGGTCGCCGATGCCACTTTTACTTTCATGTTCTACCTTAGGGGGAATCTCAGATGGGACATACGCGTAAGCTGTTTGTCCTGAGTAGGTGGATTGATAATACTCATAGCCTTTGTATCCGGCAAACCCTAAAAGTACGACTAAGACGAATCCGATTATTTTTTTCATATAAACCATCCTTATCCTCAAATATGGAGCTATTATAACAGAATGGTTCTATAGATGACCTTTCATCAGACGAACAGTTTTGCAAGGAGAAATGTTACTAGCCAGTCGTGGAAAAGTGGGGAACGCCGCTAATAAAGGGTTCTATCTATAAATCGTCAGGGTATTGTTGCTTAGAGTGACTAGAAATAAGTGCGGAATCAGGCGAAAAAACCTTAATAAAAAAACGCAGCATGGAAAATGTTTCTTTTTTGTATGCTCACCAGCAGACTATTTGATAAGACGTGTCGTTGTTTTTTTCACTATAGAAAGATGAAAAACGGCGCATCAGTTTAATAAAAAACCAGCAAAGACGAGCTCTTACGGAGCGTCTTTGCTGTTTTTTTTCTACTGAAAATGTTTGAGCGCAGGCCATGACAGCTGCTTACGGCTCGATTTTACTATACAAATCGAGGGCTCTTTTCCTGGCTTCGTTATGGTCGACTATAGGCAACGGATAGTCGGTGCCTAAAACTACCTTTAGGTCGGCTTGTTCTTCGTCAGTCATCAGGTAAGGTTCGTGGATGAATTTTAGCGGCAACTGGGCGAGTTCGGGAACAAATTGTTTGATATACGTCCCCTCTTTGTCGAATTTTTTCCCCTGAGTGATGGGGTTGAAAATTCGAAAGTAAGGAACCGCATCGGTGCCAGTCGAAGCTGCCCACTGCCAGCCGCCGATATTGCTGGCAGCGTCGTAGTCGATCAATTGTCGAGCAAAATAGGCTTCTCCTTGCCGCCAGTCGATCAATAAATCTTTGGTTAGAAAGGAAGCGACGATCATCCGTAGACGGTTATGCATCCAACCGGTTTGATTCAGCTGCCGCATCGCGGCATCAATGATCGGATAGCCGGTTTGTCCTGCTTGCCATTTGTTAAAGGCCTCTTCATCCTTTTGCCAATCCATATTTCGATATTTCTCAATGAGTTCATAGTTTTTTTGCTCCGGATGAGTGAAGTAGATCATATGATAAAAATCTCGCCAAGCCAGTTCTTTTAAAAAGGTCGCTTTGCCAGTGCTGGGTGGCATTCCTTGGCAAGCGGCCCAAACCTTCCGAATAGAGATTTGTCCAAAAGACAAGAAAGGGGACAGGCGGCTGGTTCCTTTGATTGAAGGGAGATCTCGGTCTTTTTCATAGGCAGCCAAACGCTTTTGCACAAAGGCCTGCAATTGTTTATGCGCATAGTCTTCCCCAACGATCGTTGAAAAATCGGTCTTTCTATTGTTTAGCACCTCAGCAAGCAGCGCTGTCCCTGCTTTGAAGTGAGGGGCATCATTAAAATGAGCGGCTTTTTCAAAATCAAGGGCCTGCTTTTGATACACCGGTTTGGGCAGTTGGATCCATTTCTTATAATAGGGCGTAAATTTTTTGTAATACGTCCTGTCCTCTTTGGTGACTTCCGTTGGTTGGTGTAGATGATGTTCTTCAAAGGAATGGACAGTGACGCCTTTTTTCTCGACCAATTCTTTTATGTAGAGGTCGCGTTTACGACCATATCCACGGTTATCAAAGTTGAAGTAAAGCTGGCTCCATTCTGGATAGCAAGCGAACAACTGATCAAAGGCTTCTGTCAACGTTCCCGTCAAGAGGTGGATCGTCAGATTTTGCTTTTTGACAGCCTCGATAAAGTGAGCAACCGCGCTAAAAAAGTAATCATGGCTTGGTGCATCGGGGAGAAACTGCTTTTCATTGAGATGAAACACACACAACAATTGGTCGTTTGCTTGAAGAGACAAAAGCGCCTCAGTAAGCGCCGTATTGTCCTCTAAGCGCAGATCCTTTCTAAACCACATCACATGAATTGCCATAACAACCTCCTTGATAGTATAACCGTGCTAAAAAAACGATCGGATTTCGTTCATAGTAAAGGAAAGATGGGATTTATTCAAATTTGGCGATTGCGTAAGGAAAATTGCTGTTTCAGCAAGTCGAGGGATGCTTACAGGGTTTGTTTTAATTGGTACACCGATTTGAATAGGCGCTTGTCATTTACCGTTTCGTTTCTGCAAATCGTCTCTTCTTAATAAATAATAGGTAAAAAATGAGTAGTAGGGGATGAAATGAGTTACATTTGCGTAACGAGAACGTATATAATCATAGTATATAGTGAGGCTTTTTACTTTAGCGTTTATTAATAAGCGCATATTTGGATGGAGTGAAGGATGATCAAAAACAAATTACAGCAATACAAAATTTTAACGCTTTTACTGATACTTGTGACGGTTGGATTAATTTTCTTTTTAAATCAGATGATTTATGCTTGGCAGGCCATTGAAATTTTGGCGATTCTTCTTTGTGGCTACTTAGTGGTTTTTGATCAAAGGGATGGAACTTCGAAGATTGCTTGGATCTTAGCTTTATTGTTTTTACCGATTGTAGGAGTCATGTTGTATTATTTAATTGGTCGTGAACCTCGATTAAGGAAGTTGCCCAAACAGCAGATACAAAATGAACGGGAAGTGCAGCGAACGGTTTCGGCTATTTTGCAAGAACATTCAGAGGTCATTCATGGGAAACATGATCTCTCCACTGAGATTTTTCATCTTTCAGGCAAATATCCCACAATCAATAATCATCTGACTGTATTAAATGAAGGCGCTGAGGCGTTCGCTTCTTTGCTAGAAGATATCAAGAAAGCCAAGCATCATGTGCATGTGTTTTTTTATATCGTTAAAGGGGATGAAACAGGGGAGGAGCTGACAAATGTTCTGGTCGAAAAGGCCAAACAAGGGGTGGAAGTTCGGTTTATGTACGATAGCGTGGGGTCGATCGCCTTTCCTAATCAATTATTATTATTGATGAGAAAGAATGGGGTAGAGGTACGCACGTATGATTTGTTGAACTCGCCTTGGCTAAGTAATAAAGCGAACTGGCGCAATCACCGTAAAATGGTCGTTATTGATGGTGAGATTGCACATACAGGAGGCATGAATATTGGAAATGAATATAGTGGGCGAGGCAGTAAGTTTTCTTATTGGCGAGACACAAACATCCGGATAGAAGGACCTGCTGTTCTAGAAGTACAAGAGTGCTTTATTTATGATTGGCTCTTTCTTGATGAAACGGAAGAAACGGTCACTCATTTTTTGACACAGACAGCTACGTATTTTCCGTTGAAGACCGACGTTCAAAGCGGTTCGGAAATCGTTCAGGTAATCTACGGCGGACCCTATGATAGCGAGCGAATCATTAAGGATTCCTTTAATGACCTCATTGGAAAGGCAACGGATTCGATTAAGATCGCAATGCCTTACTTTATTCCTGATGAAGAAAGTTTAGGTGCGCTTAGAAGAGCAGCACGGTGTGGGATCAACGTACAATTGATTGTGCCGGGAAAAGGGGATCGAGGAATTTCTTTTCATGGCACGAATTCGTTTATTGATGAATTATTATCTGCCGGCGTCGAAGTCTACACCTATGATGAGACTGCTTTTATTCACTGTAAATATATGATCGTCGATGAGTTTGCTGCAACGATCGGGTCAACAAATTTTGATATTCGTAGTTTTTACCTTAACCATGAGTTATCTATGTTCATCTATGGGCCGTCGAAAATAATCACAGAGTTAAATCAGCAATTTATGGAAGACTTAGCTCATGCAAAATTAGTAGAAAAAGAAGAATGGCAAGCCAGAAGCCTTTTGACGAAAACAAAAGAAAAAATCAGTGGCTTGTTTGTTCCGATTCTTTGAAGGAAGATAGTGAACAAAGGAATGAAATATTCTGATCCATCAGTCTCATATATGATTGTCCTATGATTCCTAGCTGATAGCATCTTCTCAGCTAGGGATCATTTTTTGTTTGTGCTAATCTATTGGCTGCATGGATGGAGAGTCTAGCGAATTGCTAGGATTTGTAGTGATTAAGCGATGGGGGTGAGTGAGACGGTGCGTTCACCTGAATCTGTCCACGATCATTCGATTTTTGTGTGTAATGCCCCGTTTTTATGTGAGGAGGGAATGCTAGGAGCTGCTCGTGTCTTCAGAAGATCGTTTTTGAAGAAGCGGGGAACAATGAGACCTCTTTTTCATGTTCCGCGCTATTTCATGACGAATCGTGAAACAAACGTCTCAGTTTCAGTCCTTCCTATTGAAATAAGCAATAAATTACGAGATATTGAAATCGGTTACAATAGTTTTATCCGGAGAAACTTGATGTGATTGAAAGCCAATTTCTTTCAGGGAGGAAAAATATGAGTGAATCAAAATCTATCATCAATGATCGAATAATGCCTGTAATGGGGAAAATTAGTCAGATAAAAGCGATTCGAGCGATTCAATATGGGGCGATGTCTACCATGCCATTGACATTGGGGGTCAGTCTGATCGCTATTTTAGTCAATCTGCCAGTTGAGCCTTGGTTGGCTTGGTTAGCGCAAACTGGGATCGATGAACATATGCGTGCCACCATCAAGGTGACAATGGAAATTACTGCGTTGTATATGACGTTTATGATTGGTTATCATAATACCAATGAAAGAAATTCAAGTCCTGTGACCGGTGGGATATTATCTTTGGCCTCGTTTTTCGTTTTGATGCCGCAAGTGATTCCCTATGATGGGGGCGAAGTAGCCGGACTAAATTTTGGCTATATCGGCAGTAATGGTATTTTCGGCGGGATGATCGTAGCGCTATTGGTGTCTAGTCTATATTGTGTATTGGACAAAAAAGGCTTGGTCGTTAAACTGCCAAACTCGGTGCCGCCAATGGTTGCGCAGTCGCTTTCGCCGACCTTTATTGCCATTATTATATTTGTACTTGTTTGCTTAGCTCGCATCGGCTTTAGTCTAACTGCGTGGGGCGATTATTTTGATTTTATCAATGGCGTGGTCGGAGCACCGATTATGAACTTGGGGGCAACACCGATTTCGGCGATTATTTTTATGATCACTATTTCGATCTTCTGGTTTTTTGGGATCCATCCCAATACGATCCTCAGTATTTACTTGCCGGTCTTAATGGCTACAGGGGTTGCCAATCTTACTGCTTTTATGGATGGGGAGCCGATGCCGCATTTGGCATTTTCGGCGGTGATGGCTTTTTATTCACTTGGAGGAGCCGGCAATACCTTAGGAATCTCGTTGTTGATTCCCTTTATTTCAAAATCACAGCGCTATAAAACCCTCGGAAAACTCAGCTTGGCACCAGCGATCTTTAACATCAATGAGCCGTTAGTGTTTGGTTTGCCGCTGATGTTAAATCCGATCTTCTTTATTCCGATGGTCAGTACTTCTTTGGTAAATGGGATTATAGGGATCATCGGCTACAATCTTGGGGTGTATGACACACTGAACCCTTCGATCTCACTGCCTTGGATCATGCCAGCCTTCATTGGACCGATCTTGACCATCGGGATCAAAGGTGTGATTGCGGTAGTCATTGCGATTTGTATCAATGGGTTGATCTACTTGCCGTTTTTCTTAAAAGCCGACAAGCTGGCATTGGCGGAAGAGCAAGCGCTTGAAGCTGAGGTTATGGCAGAGAAAGTCACAGAGGCGGTCTAAAGAAAGACAGGAGGATCAGTCAATAACATGAGTTTACCAGAAGGATTTTTATGGGGCGGCGCTACCGCCGCCAATCAATATGAGGGGGGCTTTGATCAAGGCGGCAGAGGACTATCTACATTGGATATTGTTACCAGCGGCAGTCAGGAACAGCCCCGTCAACTTACTGTGAAAGATGCGCAAGGAAAAATCCGCAACATTTCTATGTATGAAGGAATGCCAGCGGATTGCCAAGGATACTTAGACGAAAATCAGTATTATCCTAGCCATCGCGCCACAGATTTTTACCATCATTGGCAAGAAGACATTGCTTTATTTGCTGAACAAGGCTACAAGGCTTATCGGATGTCGATCAGCTGGACACGGATTTTTCCTGATGGAACGAAAGAATCGCTTAATGAAGAAGGAATTCTCTTCTATGAAAGGATCTTCAATGAACTGCTCAAATACGGCATTGAACCAATCGTTACCTTAAATCATTTTGATATGCCGCTGGCTTTAGCCGAAAGTCGTGAAGGATGGCTGGATCGGTGCACGATTGAAGATTTTCTCGATTATGCAGTCTTGTTGTTCGAGCGTTTTAAAGAGCAAGTGAAGTACTGGATCACCTTCAATGAAATCAATTTTTTGAATGGCTATGTTTTTTTAGGGATCAAAGGAAAAGACTTAGGAAAAAGGGCGCAAGCATTGCATCATGTCTTTCTTGCTAGTGCCCGCTGCGTGATGGAAGGGAAAAAAATCAATCCCGATTTTCAAATTGGAATGATGCTTGCCAGTGCTGGTATGTACCCAGAAACCTGTAATCCCAACGACAGTATGCGGGAAATCGAAGTTTCTAGAATGTTCAAGTATCTGTATAGCGATGTTCAGTGCCGTGGCTATTACCCTGAATATGCCTTGAAGGAGTATGAACGAAACGGCTGGCAGCTGGTCATGGAATCAGATGATCTTGCTCTTTTACGCAAAGGAACGGTCGATTTTCTTTCTTTCAGCTACTACAATTCAGCGGTCATCTCCACAAAAGAACAAGAAAAAACGAGCCGTGGCAATATGATGGAAGCGGTAAAGAATCCCTACTTAGAGGAATCGGAGTGGGGTTGGCCGATTGATCCGACAGGTTTGCGGATCGTATTGAACCAATTGTATGATCGCTACCAGCTGCCGTTGTTTATTGTAGAAAACGGCTTAGGCGCACTTGACACTTTTAACGAACAAAAAGAGATCATTGACGATGCGCGTATCGCTTACCTCAGTGCCCATATTGAGCAGATGATCAAAGCGGTTGTACATGATGGCGTGAAACTAATGGGCTATACACCGTGGGGCTGTATTGATATCATATCGGCAGGAACTGGGGAAATGAAAAAACGTTATGGGTTCATTTATGTAGACTTGGATGATGCTGGAAAAGGGACTTTTGCCCGCAAAAAGAAAAAATCCTTTTATTGGTACAAAAAAGTGATTGAATCTAATGGCACCTCAATCCAAGCAAAGTCTTGATTCAACCTGGAGGTTTTTTATGACAAAGACAGAGACTGATACACCTACCCAGATCACGTATTCCGTCCATTGCCAAGGATACGATTGGGGACCGGCAAACCATAAAATTGTGATTGATTTTGGACAAATGATCGATGAGCAAGTAGATGCCTCGTTTTTTGAAGTACTAGGAGAAAAAGAAGGCTTTGATTGGTCGACGAAAATGCCAAAGCAGATAAAAGGCAAGATTGAACTCAAAGAGGCTTATTTATCTGATTCGACAGGACAAAAGCAACCCGTCGATCTGCCGACGACGTGCGTTACATTGGCGTTGCAGGTTCATCCCGATGCCCCTTTGACATCACCCTTTGTCTTTAATCCACAGCTGTTTTTGAATCAAAAGCGACAGACGATGTATACGATTACGCTAAAGAAGCCAATGTGTATTAATGGTTCTTCTTTGAACGACCTCGTTTTGACGAACCAACAGTTTGAAGAAACCGTTTATGAAGGGACCGAGCAATTTCTGCAAAAAGAATTTCTTTATGTAGATGCTGAGTTTGGTGAGATCACTTTACACCATGCACTTTTTGAACCGAAAGATAAAGGTAAGCATCCCCTAATCATTCTTTTGCACGGTGCGGGCGAAGGCGGAATCGATCCTGAAATTGCGCTTTTGGGCAATAAAGTGGTTGCTTGGTCTGATCCCGAAGTACAAGCGATGTTTGGTGGCGCCTATCTTCTGGTTCCTCAAGTGCCAGATATGTGGATGAACGATGGAAGCGGCGGTTACACTCAAGATGGCACCAGCAAGTATACCCGAGCTGTCAGCCGTTTGATTGATGAAACAGTTCAGACCTTTGAAACGATCGATCCAACGCGGATCTATTTAGGCGGCGGCTCCAATGGCGGCTTTATGACCATCAATCTGCTTTTAAGAAAGCCCAATTTTTTCGCGGCAGCTTTTCCTATTTGTCAGGCCTATAAGACAGAATGGCTCGATCAAAGACAACTTGAAGGCCTCAAGGAGGTCCCACTTTGGTTGACTCATGGCATTCACGATCAAGTCGTTTCCTTTAACGAGCATAGTCAGTCATTATATGAAATGCTAAAAGCGATGAACCATCCTGAGCTTCACTTGACTGCTCTGGATGCGATAACAGACGAAACAGGCTACTATCAGGACGATACGGGCGAACCATATCACTACAATGATCATTGGGCATGGATTCCAGTTTATAATGGTGAGATTGCGAATGAAACCCAGTCGTTGTTTCACTGGTTAGCAAAGCAAAAACGATAATGGGTTATCACCTCGGAAGATACCATATATTCCGAGGTGAAATATTTTTTGAGAAAGTTGGGTAAACAATGAATTATCTTGTTTATGATATAGGAGGCAGTTACATCAAATACTGTTTAATGACGGGGGATCGTGAGATTTTCTTCAAAGGGAAAGTAAAAACACCTCTTGAAGAGAAAGCCTGCTTTTTAGTCGCTGTCGAAGAAATTTTTCGGCAATTCGAAGGGCAAGTCGATGGTATCGCCATCAGTATGCCGGGGAAAATTGATGTTTTCAACGGTTATGCCCATACCGCTGGTGTGCTGACCTTTTTAGAACAGACAAACATCGTTGATCTCTTTCATACATTCACTGATTTGCCGATCTCGGTAGAAAATGACGGCAAATGCGCGGCATTGGCAGAATCGTGGGTCGGAGCGCTGGCGCATACAGATCATGGCATCGTCTTGGTCTTTGGCACTGGTGTCGGCGGTGGACTGATCATCAATAATCGCCTACATCGCGGCAGCAGCGGGATCGCTGGCGAGTTTAGTTTTGTCCAGCAAACCGATGCGTACCATCAACCAGCCGCTTATTTCGGTGCTTCTGGCAGTGTTCTGTCGCTGGTTAGTGAAGGAGAACGAGTCAAAGGGATGGAAAAAGGCACGCTCAGTGGTGAGTTGCTGTTTCAACTGATTGAAGAAGGCGACAAAGAACTGCAAGGCGTTCTAGAAAAGTATTGTGATACGATCGCTCTTCATTTGTTCAACCTGCAGTATATTTTTGATCCCGAGACATTTGCTATCGGGGGCGGAATCAGTGAGCAAAAACGATTTATCCAAGAAATCGAAAAAAGCATTGATCGGTTGAAAGAGAAACACACATATCATCTTGCAGTGCCGAAGATCGTTCCGTGCAAGTTTCGAAATGACGCGAATTTGATCGGCGCCTTGATGAATCATCATTTAAATAAAGTGAAAAAAGTAAAACACAACCTTATATGAGCATGGGAGACACTCTGCGTTTAGAAAAAGACCAGAAATCGTTCGGTGCAAAATCGTTTGGGAGATATAGTCATGAATTTATTTGCAAAACTGAATTGTGTTAAATATTTGTCTGATACAGAACACAACATTATTGATTTGATTAATAAGGACCCAGTTGCTTTTACACAGATGACCATTCGTGAGATCAGTTCATTGGCATTTGTTTCTAAAGCTACCATCTATCGTTTTTGCAAAAAGTTGGGGTATTCCGGGTTGAATGAATTGAAATTAATGGTCACTGCCTCTTATGCCGATCAATTACAGCATGCAGATAAAAAAGTAGATTTGAATATTCCATTTGGAAAAACAGATTCTGCGTTTACCGTCATCTCAAATTTAAGAGATTTGTACGAGCGCTCGTTATTTTTGGCAACGACTTTTATCAGTGTCAAGGATCTGCAACAGATTGCCGTGGACTTGATCCATGCTGTCAATATTATTGTGTTTGTCGATGATGAACAGCTGCATGTAGCAAAAATTTTTAAAGATCGAATGGAAAGCTGTGGTGCCAGAGTCACAGTTCCTGCAAATCTCTATCAAAAAATTTCACTTGCACAATCGGCAGGCACCCAAGACATTGCGATATATGCTTCCTATCATCCTGTTCAAAAGCGTCACTTGGAGCTAGCAAAGATTTTAAAAGGCAATCAAGTGAAAATGGTCGTCATCAGCTCATCTGATGACCACTTACTCAATCATCATGGCGATCGCAACCTCGTAGTAGGCCCGATCGATCATGAAAAAGACAAGATCGCTGATTTTGCGATCACGATCATTTTTCAATTTTTGTTTGATTCCATCTACTCTGTTTTCTTTAAAGAGCATTATGAAGAAAACATTGAAAACTTACGTGCCTCTTACTTGAAATATCGGAATATCTGAAAGAGGATCTTGTGCTTGGAAATTGGGTTTTTAAGCGGTGAATAGCTAACTGTGGGACTATTTTCGTTTAGGGGTGGATTATCCGTTAGAGTCTGGAAATGCTGCTTGGCTAAGGGATAGTGTTCATTGAAGGGACTATTCTTTATTAAACAAAAGTTAAAAACTCGATTCCATCATCTGGGATCGAGTTTTTTTGCGTTATTTTCTTCTAGCAGCTCGAAAATAATTGATCCCGGTTCCCGCAAATACTACGAAACTAGCCAATAGGAACAAAAATCCTACGGGGATTAGATAGAAATTTTCATGTAAAATGCCGGATTGATCGATGTATTCCACGGAGCTTGCTTTGATGAAGAAGCAGGCAAAGCCGAATAGTAGTAAAAATGTTCCGATCAAGGTCGTGATCAAATTGAGTTTGGCGCGTCGAGTCTCGCTGCCGTCTTTGATTAGTTTTTCAGTGATCTTGTTCACTTGAGTTCCTCCTAAAATCAATTCATCAAGCGAGAGTTGAAAAATCGTGGCGATGGCAATCAGCATTTCTAAATCTGGTAGATTGCGATTGTTTTCCCAGTTCGAAACGGCTTGTCTCGTCACGTGTAATTGAGTGGCAAATTGTTCTTGGGTCAAGTTATTTCTTGTGCGTACTTCTTTGATTTTTTCGCCAAATTCCATCTTTTTTTCCTTTCGCTGATGTGACTTAAGCATAGTCGAAACCCACGCTGATTCCAAGAAAGCAGGGCTTGCTTCTTGATAAATCAAGGGAAAGTGGTGCTTGCGTCGTTTTTTATCTGCTGTTTTTTTGAGAGGAGCATCGTTTTTATTCTGAGGTCGTGAAAAACGTCTTTGACGAAGTGACCTTGTAGTGTGTTATTTTTTACTGCATATCTTTTTGTTTATTATAGCACTGAGGCTGAGGGGAAGGAAATATGTGGCTTTTTTTCCTCTTGCTTGATTGGTACATGTCCGATACATGACAGTTTATCGAGTGGGGAGCAACGCAACAGCAAGTTTCTTTTCTTAAAGAAAATCACTTAGTTGACAAATAGGGAAACATCTTGTTTAATATACCCCGAGGGGTATAAGAAAGGAGCAAGAAATGTTTTCATTATTTAAACGCATACCAAGTATGTCAACAGCAGATTTACAAAAAGAAGGAGCCAAAGAATGGACGGTTCTGGATGTTCGCACGCCGGCGGAGTACCGTAGCGGGCACATTGCCTACGCCAAAAATGTACCGTTAAACAAGATTGCGGGCTTCACTAAAAAAGGTGACAAGAAACTGGCAGTCATTTGCCAATCAGGGATGCGAAGCAAACAAGCAGCCAAAATCCTAAATAAAAAGGGGTTTGATGTGGTCAATGTTCGCGGTGGCATGAATCAATGGCGGGGAACAACCAAAGGAGGAAAGTAACGATGGAAAAAATAGTTATTGTCGGTGGGGTAGCAGGAGGAATGTCTGCAGCAACGCGCTTACGTCGGCTTAAAGAAGTAGCGGAGATCATTATTTTTGAAAAAGGTCCTTTTGTCTCTTTTGCGAATTGTGGACTGCCGTATGCCATTTCTGGTGAGATCGAAGAGCGAGACGCCTTATTGGTCCAAACACCTGAGGCATTAAAAAAACGGTTTAACCTAGATGTGCGGCCTCTTCATGAAGTGCTGGCGATCGATCCGGAGGAGAAAACGGTCACGGTCAAACATGGCGAACAGGTCTTCACGGAATCTTATGATGCGTTGATTTTATCACCGGGGGCAAAACCGCTAGTACCAGCGATCAAAGGGCTAGAAGAAGCAACCAACGCCTTTTCTTTGCGCAATGTTCCTGACTTAGACCAAATCATGACACATCTTGAAGACAAAAAGCCTCAAAAAGCGACGATCATTGGCGCTGGGTTTATTGGGTTAGAAGTCGCTGAAAATTTACATAAAAAAGGCCTACAAGTAACGATCGTGGAAAAAGCACCCCACGTATTGCCACCTTTGGATGAAGAAATGGCGGTGTATGTCAAAAATGAATTGATCAAGCAAGGGGTCAATGTTTTGACCTCGCAGTCAGCGACCGCTTTTGAAAAAGCAGGGCAAGAAATCGTTCTGGAGGATGGAACGGTTCTGGCTTCAGACATCACGATTCTTTCGGTGGGTGTCCAACCAGAAACGGATTTGGCGAAACGTGCTGGTATCCAATTAGGACACCGGGGGGGTATCCTGGTAGATGAGCAATACCAAACCAGCAAGAAAGACATTTACGCGGTGGGAGATGCCATCGTTGTGAAACAACAAATCACTAACGAAGACACGCTGATCTCCTTGGCGTCACCAGCCAATCGCCAAGGTCGGCAAGTGGCTGATGTATTGGGAGGACTGACTCGCAAAAACAAAGGCAGTATTGGGACGGCGATCGTGCGCGTATTCGATCTTGCCGCAGCGTCCACTGGGTTGAGTGAGCGCAGTGCCAAACTGGCGGGGCTAAATCCTCAGGTGGTTCATCTTTCAGGCAAAGACCATGCTGGGTATTATCCTGATGCGACGGATATTTATTTGAAGCTGATTTTTGATGCTGACACTGGAAACATCTATGGTGCGCAAGGCATCGGTGCCAAAGGGGTCGATAAACGGATCGATATTTTGGCAACAGCGATCAAAGGCGGCTTAACGATCTTTGACTTGCCTGAACTGGAATTCACCTACGCGCCGCCTTTTGGCTCAGCGAAAGATCCAGTGAATATGATTGGCTATGCAGCGATCAATCTGGCAGAAGGAATCAGTGAGAATATCCAATGGCACGAATTGACGGAGGCCTTAGAAAACGGTAAGCAGTTGTTGGATGTTCGTTCAGAGATGGAATTAGCCAATAATGGGCGTTTTCAAGAGGCGCTCCACATTCCGTTAGATGAATTGAGAGATCGGTTGTCTGAATTGGATCCAAGTGTTTCGTATGTTGTTACGTGTCATAGCGGATTGAGAAGCTACATTGCCGAACGCATCTTAAAACAAGCGGGCATCAATTGTCAAAACCTCGATGGTGCCTTTTCGTTGTATAATACTATTAAGCCGGAGATGATTATTCATGATTAAAGCCATATCTATGGAGGAATTTACCCAAAAAGAAAAACGTGAGGCGCTTGAGATCCTTGATGTCAGAGAAGTTGATGAGTTTGCACAAGGACACATCAAAACAGCACAAAACCTACCGTTGAGCGAGCTTACGGAACAAATCAGCAACTTAAAGAAGGATAAAAATTACTATGTCATCTGTCATTCAGGGGCTCGTTCGCAAATGGCGTCTGAGTTTTTGAACCAGCAAGGGTTTCAAGTGACCAATGTCCTCGGCGGCATGTCAGCATGGAGAGGAGAAATCAAACGATGACCGCATGCAACAAAGATATTTTGAATCGGTTAAAACGAACCGAAGGCCAGTTGCGGGGGATTCAAAAAATGATCGAAGACGAGAAAGAATGCGTCGATGTCATCACGCAATTGTCCGCCGTCAGTTCCAGCGTCAACCGTATTATGGGGATCATTGTCGCTGAGAATTTGAAAAATTGTTTGGAAAATCCAGACAGCGACACGGAAACCCAAAAGCAGAAAATCGATCAAGCCGTTCAGCTGATCGTGAAGAAATAGCGGGATTTTTGACAGTGTTACGACTTAGTTTTGTTTGAAAGAGTCTGTTTGTCATCTAGATGTAAGATTCGAAGCTGACCGCAAAAGAAGGGAAATACCTATTTTGCGGTTTTTTGTACATAAAAAAATGATTGCGTTTTCTTTTTTTGGATGCTATGATTAATTTAAGAAATAAATAGTGATTTTTTTTATGTGTATGTGACTGTACGGCAGGCAAGGCATAATAAAATCAATTTTGCGAAGGTTCGCAGATTTGATTTTATTATGCCTTTTTTTACGCTCAGAAAGGAGGAAGGAGAAGAATACATGTATTTGATTAAGAAGGTTTTGAATGTAAACGTTATTATTGTTGAGAAAGACAACAAAGATGTTATTGCTTTTGGCAAGGGTATCGGTTATCAGCAAAAGAAAGGTCAATTGATTTCGGAAGAGAAAATCTCTAAATTTTATCTTCCGATTGAAGATAATCGAATGGAGTCCTTGATCACTTTTATGAACAATGTACCTGTAAAGTATATCGAGCTAGCGTATGAAGTCATCCAAGAAGCGGAGAAATATCTAGATACGGAGTTATCTGCTAATACACTCTTTTCACTGACCGATCATATTTATTTTACTGTCGAGAGGATCAGAGACAATGTCATTATGACTTCTTCAATGTATTGGGAGTTCAAACGATTTTATCCTGAAGAATTTCAGGCTGCTCAAAAAGGTGTTGCCATTATTGAAAAAGCACTTGGTGTTTCTTTGAATGAACAAGAAGCAGCGAACATTACTTTCCATATCATTAACGGAAATAGTCGCTCAGCAATTCATGCCAATGCTATCCAAATCACAAAAATCGTGACAAATATTTTAAAGTCTGTACAAATGTTGGTGAAGAAAAAATTGGATAGCCACAGTCTGCACTATGAGCGTCTGGTTACACATGCCAAATTTTTTGCAGAACGCTATTTAACGAACACGATGTTAAACAATGATGCAGTTTTAATAAAGACAGTCTCTACGCTGTATCAAGAACCGATGGCCTATAGTCAGCGAATAAAACGGACTTTAGAAGAAATCTATGAGAAACCAATCACTGAAGAAGAAATTGCATATTTAGCTATTCATATTAATAGACTATTACTATCACAAAATGAGGAGTGAACCAAATGGTTGATAAAAAGAAAGAATCAGTAGACAAAATCATTCAATCGATCGGTGGAGAGAAAAATATTAACGCGGTCTATCATTGTGCAACTCGCCTTCGCTTCCAGTTAAAAGATACCACGCAATTCAATCAAGCACAGGCGAAGGAAATTCCAGGAGTACTAGGGACCAAATTGACTGGAGATGAAGTACAATTTGTGATTGGCGGAGAAGTAGGAAATTACTATTCGACTGTAATCAATCAGTATAAAATCACGGAAAAAAACAGTGATGAAGCTGCAGATACACCTAAAAACGGACTTGTGAAACGAATCGTCGAAAACATTGTTGGTGTAATGGCGCCAATCATTACAGCATTGATCGGATTTGGTTTAATTCGGGCGGTTTTAGCTTTACTGGTCCTTTTGGGATTGAGTAGAGAAAGTTTAAATTATCAAATCATCAATATGATTGGAGACGCCGCCTTTTACTTTTTGCCTTTTTTAATTGCGGCCAGTGCGGCACGGCAATTTAAAACCAATCTTTATTTAGCATTGGGGATCACAGGTGTCTTATTACATCCAACATTTCAGAGTCTGGTTGCCTCGGATGTTTCTATGCAGCTGTTTGGGCTTCCGATACGTGAAGCCGCTTATTCAGGAACGGTTATCCCAATCATCTTGATCGTCTGGGTTATGAGTTATGTTGATCGTTTATCTGAAAAGATCATTCCAAGTGTTTTAAAAACCATGTTGAAGCCGCTTTTTATCGTGATCATCATGGCTCCGCTCGCACTGATGATCTTAGGACCCATCGGCGCGATTTTTGGAGATGGATTGTTCTTTGTTGTGGATTATCTGCGAGTGACTGTTCCATGGCTCGTGCCGACACTGATGGGCATCTTCACGCCTTTATTAGTAATGGTTGGTATGCACACGGCTTTGACTCCGATTGCGCAAGTCTCCTTTTCAACCGTAGGCTTTGAAATCGTCCAAGGACCAGGTATGTTAGCAAGCAACATTTCGCAAGCGGGTGCCGCCTTTGGGGTATTTGTTAAAACCAAAGACAAACAGATGAAACAAATTGCTTTTTCCAGCGGCATCACGGCGCTGTCTGGTATCACGGAACCTGCGCTGTACGGGGTTAACTTGAAACTGAAAAAACCACTGATTTATGTGATGATCTCAGGTGGAATTGCTGGTTTTTATGCGGGTATCAGCGGACTAGTCCGCTATTCATTCGGATCGCCAGGGCTTTTGACCTTGCCGGTATTTTTCGGAGAGGATGCCTCTAATATTGTAAAAGCAGCCATAACATTGGCGTTAGCTTTTTCGATATCATTTGTTTTGACAGTCATTTTTGGTTTTGAAGAGAGTATTGAAGAAGATATGAAAAAGTTGGAGAAGCCTTCACCGATTGTTTTAGAAAAACGGACAGCGGCTGAAGAAGCATTGATTCAAGGCTTTGTCCGCGGCAGCGTTTTGCCGTTGAGTGAAGTAGCTGATGAGGTTTTTGCCACCGAACAAATGGGTCCAGGGCTAGCGATCGATCCTGTGTCGGGAGAATTCCATTCACCGATTGAAGGCACGATAACAACTGTCTTTCCAACAAAACATGCCATCGGGTTGCGGCATGATAATGGATTAGAAATGTTACTGCATATTGGATTAGATACAGTGAAACTGGATGGAGAGGGATTTGAACTTTTTATTGAGGAAGGTCAGCGAGTAAAGGCGGGTGATTTGCTAGCCCGTGTTGATATTGATTTTATCAAGTCTAAAGGCTACGATCCAACTTCTGTTTTGATTTTTATGAACAATCAGAATGAACCGGTATTTTTTGAGCACGATGAATTGATTGATTACTCGAATAAATTAGTAACAATTATTTAGAAGAAAGAAGGGGAAAAAATGAAAGCAAAATTTCCAGATGGATTTTATTGGGGTGGGGCGACAGCTGCTAATCAATTAGAAGGAGCGTATCAAGCGAACGGCAAAGGAATGTCAATTAGTGATCTGCTTCTGGGAGGCGATGTGAAAACGCCTCGGCGAATCACCACAGAAATTGAAGAAGGTGCTTTTTATCCAAGTCATGAGGCGATTGATCATTTTCATCGATACAAAGAGGATATTGCTTTATTTGCAGAGATGGGATTTAAGCTGTATCGCTTTTCTATCGCATGGACTCGTATTTTTCCGACCGGTTTAGAGAAAGTACCAAATGAAGAAGGGTTAAAGTTTTACGACGATTTGATCGCAGAATTAAAGAAATACGAGATAGAGCCGATGGTCTCATTGTCTCATTATGAATCACCGATAGAAATGACAAAGCAGTTTAATGGCTGGGAAAGCAGAGAAATGATTGAAGCGTATGAAAGATTCGCCAAGACGGTCATTGATCGCTATCAAGATGATGTGAGATATTGGCTGACGTTCAATGAAATCAATATTTTATCCAGAGATGTAGGGGTGGGTACGTATTTAGGAGGAGGAATGTATCCAAAGGATATTGATGATTTTTTGAATACTAAAAATATCGATAACAGCAAGCAGCGGTTTCAGGCGCTCCACCACCAATTCGTTGCAAGTGCCCGAGTGATCAAGTACGCAAAAAGTCTACACAAAAATTTGCACATGGGCTGTATGATTGCCTATCGAATGATTTATCCGTTGTCTTCTCATCCAGAGGATATTCGTTTCGCACAAGAGATGACTAATATCAGTAATTTTTACTGTGGTGATGTTCAAGTGAAAGGTCGCTATCCATATTTTGCTAAAAAGTTTTGGCAAGATAGAGGGATCGATCTTACTATCGAAGCAGGAGATTTAGAAGTACTGAAAGAGGGCACTGTTGATTTCTATACGTTTTCTTACTACCAATCTTCTACTGTGACTAAAGTAAATGATCAAGCCGAAAAGCAAACGGGGAATTTTTTCAATGGAGTTAAAAATCCGCATCTTACAGCGAGTGAATGGGGCTGGGAAATCGATCCATTAGGATTGCGCATCGCGTTAAATCAAATTTATGAACGCTATGAAATTCCCTTGATGGTGGTCGAAAATGGGTTAGGTGCAATAGATACCCTCATTGAAAAAAATGGTGAATATACAGTCGAGGATGATTATCGTATCGACTATTTACGAAGACATATTAAGGCAATGGCTGATGCTATTGCAGATGGCGTCGATCTTATCGGATATACTTCTTGGGGGCCCATCGACCTTGTTTCAGCAGGAACTGGACAAATGGCAAAACGCTATGGGTTTATTTATGTAGACAAGCACGACAATGGGACTGGCTCGTTGGCTCGCTATAAGAAAAAGTCCTTTTATTGGTACAAAAAAGTGATTCAATCAAATGGTGAAGGAATTAATTAAGATAATCGAAAATTCATTTTTTTACAGAAAAAACGAAGGCCCAACTGTGCCTTCGCTTTTTGTCACCCGGAATTGGATCGGGGAATGGGGGATTAATTTTGGGTGACTTCTTCGTAAAATATAGCATTGCGTTCTGCAATCAGTTGGGTTTCCCTTCGCTCTAATTCGAGAAAGGTTTCGTCTGCCAGCAATTCGGCCGCGGAGTAGCCGGCCGCCAAGAAGTTTTCTGCATAGGTCAATTTCTGATTCGTGATGTTTCTTCGTTGCTCGGCAATGACGAGCAGCTGTTTCACATTCATACACTCACTCCATTCTTTTATAAAAAGCAAGTACTAAAAGAGGACAGCTAATAATACTTGCAAGTCAACGGTGAAGGCGGGATATCAATCATGCTCGGCTATTCATAAATAAGAGAAATACGGTAGGTTCGTTTCTGATTGGTCGTTTTATACGGAAGCTGCTTTGTACTAAGTATAAAAAAATTTCCCCCGTAGCAACAGAACCTAGTCGTTTACATTAAGCAACGATTGGTTTACATTACTCGGACAAGTGGGTGTTACAAGAAAAACAAGTAATTTTTTCCAGGGAAACGGCGGGATTTGACGACAAAAAAACCTGCGATCGCCTCAGGCGGGTAGCAGGTTTCACGGGCTAGTAGAAATAGCTTAAACGGTTTGTTTTGCTGGGCGCAGCAAGACTTCGCTGATCGCCACATGTTTGGGCTGTTGAATGGCATAAACCACGGCATTTGCTACATCTTCTGGCGTTAGGCTGTTGCCTTCTACGCGAGAGGTTTCTTTCAAGGCTGCTTCTAGTTGAGCATTACCTACGGTTTCAAACAATTCCGTGGAGACCATTCCCGGAGAGACGATGGTGGAACGAATGCCATGTTCACGTTCTTCTTGGCGCAAACCTTCCATGATTGCACGAACCGCAAACTTTGTCCCGTTGTACACGGCAGATCCCGGGTAAATGACATGTCCAGCAACTGAGTCAGTGGCGATGATCAAGCCGTCTTGTTGTTTTTGCATGATGGGCAGCACAGCGCCGATCCCGTTCAATACCCCCATGATATTGATATCCAGCATTTTTTGCCAGCTGTCATAGTTCAACTCTGCCAAGTTTCCTTGAGGCATGATGCCAGCATTATTGAAAAGGACATCAATCCGACCAAAGGAGGTCATGGCTAAATCAATGACTTGTTGGACTTGTTCGCGATTCGTGACATCGGCTGTTTGATACAAGACATTTTCTCCTAGTTTTTCAGCCAGTGCTTTGATGCGCTCTTCACGGCGGGCGGCGATTACTACTTTTGCCCCTTGTTCGGCTAGCTTAACGGCGGTTGCTTCCCCAATTCCTGAAGAGGCTCCCATAATTACGATAACTTTTTCTTTGATTTCTGTCATTTGTCTTTCCTCCAGTGAATGATTTTTTCATCGAATCCTGCTGCTGCCAAACCCAAACCTGCGAGATGACGGGTGATTGACAGTACAGTGCTTGCGGTGTATTTTTATTGTAGAACCTGAAGTTAGGTTTAGGTCAAGCGATAAACAAAACTTTTTTAGGAGCGATGCAAGTGAGTTACTCGATTGGTGAAGTATCAAAAACGACTAACATCCCCATCTCGACACTACGTTACTACGATCGAGAAGGAATGTTTCCGAATATGGCCCGTAGCAATGGCGGCATTCGGGTGTTTTCAGAAAAAGAAGTGGCGACGATCAAAGTGATCGATTGTTTGAAGAATACCGGCATGCCCATCAAAGACATCAAGAATTTCTTGGATTGGGGCGAAGAAGGCGATGCGTCTTTGCAGAAACGACAGCAGCTGTTTCATGAACGTTTGGAAGAAGTCACCAAGCAAATGGCAGCCTTGCAAGAAACGATGAATACGATCAAATACAAATGCTGGTACTACGATACAGCGATGGCAGCAGGTACCGAGGCGGTAGTAAAAGAGTTGCCGCTAGAAGAAATACCAGAAGAAGTCCGATCATACAAACTGTAAGTCCATCGAAAAACCACCTGCTGTTTTTGCAGGTGGTTTTTCGATTGTACTAGTTTTGCTGGGAAAATAAACCTTGCCAGTTGCCGTTTTCTAATGAAAGACTGACAATCCTACGAAAATGGGCTCTGTTATTCAGTAGCGCTACTCAATAACCCCCACTGGAATCAAATAGCGGGGTTCATTTTCCGTCGGCAGTTGTAATAATTCTTTGAGTTCATGATCCGTGAAGGCGCCGATCGGCACAGCGCCTAAGCCTAACGCTTGGGCTTGTAAAAGGACGTTTTGGGCTGAATGACCGACTTCGATATAGGCATAGCGTTCGATTCCTCGGTCCCCATAGCGCTCAATCAGTCGTTCATAAACCACTGTATAAAGCAATGTGGCAGGTGCCCGTTGGATCGCTTGCTGATCCAACGAACCTTCCGCCAATGCGGTCCGAAAATCGCCGGCAAGAACTTTTGCTAAGGTATGCTGCTCAGGTTGATACAGATAAAGCCCTGGCTCAAGCCCTGTTACCTGTGTAACCACGACATAGAGGTCTAAGGGATACAAGGCACCAGCCGAAGGCGCTGTCCGGCGACCATCTTCTGTAGTGACACCGGCAGCGGCCCATAAAAGCTGTGCCAGCTGTTCTTGTGTTAGCTCGGTGTCTTGAAAATCCCGTTGCGAGCGCCGATTGAAGAGAGCTTCCGCCACACTGGTTTCCCCATCTAAGATCGGTTGCGGCAATGGAAAAGTTTCATAGGAAACCGCTGGTTCAAAAGGAGTGACCGTGTCAGTAGTCGGTTGTTCTTCAATTGGTGCCGTATCCGCACTGCAGCCAGTGAGGAGTAAGCCCAACACCAAAAAAGCGCCTAAATGAACAAAGCGAAATCGTTTGTAACGGATCATGAGGATTCCTCCTTTTTACTATGGACTTCGTGTTATTTATAAGTATAACAAGGATTGCTTTTCCATGCGCTTTTATTCACAAATGTGAGAGCTGTGGCACCCGCATCAGCTCAATCAGGTCATAGGGAAAGCAGACTTTTTAATATTTTCTAAAGGCTTTAAAAGTATTGCCATCGAGAAATCGTCTAGATTTTGTTCTGGCTCTTTCAATCAATGATCATTGGAAAAGAGTGTAGCAAATGCCAGAATGTTATCTAAAGGAAGACAAGCATCATAATATGGGGAACAACCCTTCGAGGAGCTTTCTGGAATCAATAAAGCCCCCTTGTCTCTTGCGACAAAGGGGGCGGGACTAACTATTCATTTCTGCGACTTCTTCCTCCATATCAAATTCTAACTGTTTGGCAGCATTGAGCTGGTCGCTATAGTAGCTGGCAAGCTCTTCAGCAGATTGCGGTGTTAGATTGTTGAAGGCAAAAGTTACATAGGAGCCATGATCCTCTAGACAAATCGAATTGATAGTGAAGCGACGCTTATCATCGTAAAAGACGTAACTTTCACCTGGTACGAAGGTTTGCTCGGGATGAGTCCGGACACGGAAGCCATTGAAACTCATTTGATACATTTCGAACGTCTTCGCATCATAAGAAAGCTGACGATTGATGGCGATACTCAAGGCTTCACTATCACTTTCGATAAAACGGTTTTTCCCGATCAAAATGGCATAAAACAAGCCATAGAGGTTATAGATCGACCAAATCAAGGTCACGATATAGCCGAATTCATAGCCTTCTCCTCGGTACAAACGATACCCAGCTACCAGACAGGCAAAGGAAATCCAAGTAAAGAGGATGATGTGGGGCAAGACGGTTCGCCAATCAAAGGCGTTGCTGCCGACGATCTCTTTTTTGGTCACGTTGAATTTTTTCTGTGATTTCATAAATTCTTTGATCAATGCCCCAGTGTGGATAGGAGCGACAAAGCAATCATAGATGTGGGAACTTGTCAGGTTCCTGATCTTAGGGACATACAGCCGAAACGACAGGGAAATCATAATGAAAGGCGGTAAAAAGAACAACAATAATTGGTGATTGTTGCTTCTGACGATAAAGATATCAAAAACCATAAATAAGGTTGGTGCCAATAAAAAGATGATTTTTTGGAAAGAGGTAAACCAATACAAATAGGAGTTGTAATAACAAAGTTTTTGCATAAAAGACAACCCTTTTAACCGGCGCGGTTTGAAGTGGTCAAAAATTTGTTTCGTTCCTTGCGCCCACCGAGTCCGTTGTGAGGTCAGCTCTTTGGCAGTGTAAGGAGTGATCCCCAAGGCATAGGCTTTATTGATAAAAATCGTTTCATAGCCGGCGTCTTGTAAAAGCATCCCGGTCGCCATATCTTCGGTGATACTGCTGGTAGGAACACCGCCGATCTCTTCAAGGGCACTGCGACGAATGATGGCATTGGTACCGATATGGATCAAAGCATTCTCACGAGAAAGTGCTGGTTCTAGAAAGCGCATGAATAATTCCTGTTCGTTGTACATGGATTTGCGCAGTAATTGAAAGGGATCTTTGTTATAAAATGTTTGTGGATATTGCACCAATGCGACTTTAGGATTGCGGAAATAGTCGACAGCTTCAAAAATAATGTTCTTTTTGACGATAAAGTCAGCATCCAGAAGCAAAATCAAGTCACTGCTGGTTTGGGACAAGGCATAGTTGATATTCCCAGCTTTGGCATTGGCATTTCCTTCGCGGGTCAAATAGCCGAGATTCATTCGCTCGGCCATTTCTTTTAGTTCTTCTCGATGGCCATCATCGCAGATATAGATTTTTTTATTAGGGTATTTCAAGGCTTTGACAGCTAGTGCCGTGGCGATCACCAGCTTGATGTCTTCATTGTAAGTACAAATAAAAGCGGCGACACTTGGCAAGAATTCTTCTGCTTCATCCCCCTCGTAGCGGTATTCTTTTGAGAGCTTATTGGAAAAAAGGTAAACAAAAAAGCCATAGACAAATAAACCAATGACTTCCGCAATATAGAGAATGATCCCAAATACTAGTGAAGCAGAACTATCAATCGGGATCGTGAAAAATAAACGCCAAACCAAGTAAATAAACAGAAAAGTAATCGTGATCTTCGAAAACAGCTGTTTGATGCGATTATTTTTCTTTGCCAGGAAATACAACAAGAAAATGACCAAAAACAACCCAGATAAATAAACCAATTCCAAACCAATCTCCTCCTTTGTTATACTAAAATAGTAATAAGTTTTTAAAAATAAATCAAAGTAAACGATTGCATGTTTTTTAACATGTAAGAAAGAAGAAGGAGGACAAGTATGAAGAAGCGAAAAAAAGGCCATAAAAAAACCCTCCAGCAACGAATTGCTGGAGGGTTTCATTTAATTGGCAGCTGCCAATGCTGCTTGGTTTTGTTTGGCATGATAGGCTTCCACCTCTAGGATTGCCTGTTTAAACATTTCTCGCGTGATCTCATAAGGCACGTGGACGATGTCATTGGTGGTCATTGCTTTGTCTAAGATCGCCTCAAGGTCGCTGGTGTCGTTAAGGCCCATATCCGCTAGGCAAACCGGCAGTTTATTTTCCTTCATAAAGGCGTAGATGCGTTGGAAGAGGGCATCTTGCTGATCGAGCTGCAACAAGGCCAAAACGCCGTAACTAACGGAAGCACCATGTAAATAGTCTTCCATTTTTTCCAAAACGGTCGTTCCGTAGTAAAAGGAATGGGCAAGGGCAGAGTTGTAATCATTGATGACTAAGACGGAAACTAAGCCGGTGGTCACGATGATATCCAAGACGACTTGCTCAATGGCATAAGATGGCTGATTGGCGGCACTGTCTTTCAAGGCTTGTGTGCCGTATTGCAATAAGCGTTCCGTGCACATTTTGCCGATTTGGATGCCTAACCCATCGGTGTAGTCTAACTCATCGCCCCGCGCTGAAAACGTCGATTCGATCTCTTTGGAGAGGGCATCGCCGATTCCTGCCCATAAGTACTTGTCGGGGGCCTGGGCGATGATCTCACTGTCGATAAAGGCATGGGTCGGTGGTTGCGAAGGGAAAAACAGCCCTTGCATCTCGCCGTTTTCTTTATAGATGACACAGACCGCGGTGACTGGTGAGCAGTTGGAGCCGATCGTTGGAAAGGTGAAGACTGGTTTGCCTGCTTTTTCTCCAACCACTTTGACGGTATCGCAAACGCGGCCGCCGCCAACGGCGAATAGAACATCGGCGGCTTGGACGCTTGGATTGGCTAACAGCTGATCGACGTTTTCATAGGTCGAGTTGCCGCCGTACCACAAGGTATCCGTCACTTTGACTTCTGACGTTAAACCGGCTTTGATCTTGTCTTCGGCTTTTTCAAGGGCGGTTTTTCCGCCGATGATCACGGCATTGGTGCCGTATGGTTTTACGATGTCATTTACTTTTTCGTAGGCGTCCGCCCCGATTGTGTAGTTTGGCAAAAAGATACTTTGACTCATACTGTTTTCCTTCTTTCTTGGCCACGAGATTGGCTAAAATTGGTCCGGTAATTTGATGGATCACCATGCCGACTGCGGCAGGGGTAACGGCTGCAGCAATGGCGGCAAAGTGGGCATTGGCTAACGAGATCGCTAGGCCGGTATTTTTCATTCCTAATTGAAACATGATGGATTTGGCTTGGGTGGCACTGACGCCCATCACACGGCTCAGACCATAGCCTGCACCGTAGCCAATCAAGTTATGGAGCAAGACTAAGAAAATCACGATCAAGCCAGATTGGACGATGACGGCACCGTTGCGAGCGACAGTTCCGGCAACGATCAATAAGATACTAACGGAAGAAATCAACACAAATGATTGCAGAAATCGCTCGATGTGCTTGGCAATGAGTTTGTGGACGATCACCCCTAAAATGATCGGCAAAAGCACCATCTGCAAGACAGACAAGAGCATTTCCCAGAAGGAGATCTCAGTATACTGACCAGCCAAGATGTAAACCAAAAAGGGGGTAACGACGGTCGCTAACAAGGTCGATACCGTGGTCATGGAAACGGTGAGGGCGACATCGCCTTTGCCGATAAAGGTCATGACATTGCTGGCGGTTCCACCAGAAACGCAACCCAGTAGGACAAACCCGATGATCAAACCGGAAGAAAGACCAAACAGCTGCGCTAAGCCGTAAGCCACCAAAGGACTGATGGTGAACTGGAAAAGCACCCCTAAGATGAATGCTTTAGGCTGTAAGACGACCATTTTAAAAGCAGCAACGTTTAAAGTCATCCCCATACAAAACATGATGATGCTCAAAAGAATCGTTGTACGAGGCGGAATCCATAAGAAGGGTTGCGGGAAAAAATAAGAGACGATCATCAATAAAATCATGATATAGATCAAATACTTGTTTACAAAAGCAGCGATCGTGTTGACGGTTTTCATAAGAAAAATCATCCTTCCTTTTTCTGCTTGACCAATCAAGTGTTCAAACAGAAGGGGTCTTTAGAATAAGTGCAGTGCATAACCGCGGGGAATCGGCAGCAGTTGTTCAACGAGCGTTTTGGATCTATCTGACATCAATGTGTCAGTTTGCAAAAGGCCGCTTCCTTGAAAATGGGTATAAAAAAACACTCCATCTCAAGAAGTTGATCTTCTTTTTGGATGCAATGTGAATAGGGACTCTTTGAATGTATAAATCAAACAGTCCCGGCTATAATAATAAAATAATTCGTTTGCTAACATTGGTGCAGGTCATATACGCCACCGTCCTTTTCTTTATTTGGAATTTTCTAAATATTTAAATTATTTCTACCTAGTCTACAAAAGAGTCAAGGCTTTGTCAATCGTTTGAGAAAATTTTTTCATTTTTTTGGGTGTTTTTTTAAAAACATGGGTTTCTATGGGGAAAAATAGCAAGAATTGGTTTGTGCTGTGCCTTTTTCTCCTTCCTTTAGAAACAGAATAGTTGTTGGATCTAGGTTTTTGTCCTACGATGATACTAGAAAGAGTTGGAAAAAGAATCGAGAGGAGTAAAGAAAATGAAAATTTTTGTCGTTGGTGCTACCGGACGGGTGGGCCAAAAATTGATCGCCTTTCTAGAAAAACAAGGACACATCGTTTATGCTGGTGCGCGCAGCAGTGAGAAAATCACAGAAACGGAGAATATCAAGCCCGTGTTCTTTGATTTACACACGGAACCGGAAGAGATGGCGGCCAAATTCGCAGATGCGGAAGCGGTATACTTCGTGGCGGGTTCCCGAGGCAAAGACTTGCTGCAATCTGATCTGTATGGTGCGGTCAAAGTGATGCAAGCCGCTGAATCAAAAGGAATCAAGCGCTACATCCACCTTAGCTCAGCCTATGCCTTAGAACCTGAACAGTGGCAAAGGGAAGGCATGGCGTCATTGATGGATTACACGATCGCCAAATTTTTCTCTGATCGCTGGCTGATCGACAATACCTCACTAGACTATACGATTTTGCAGCCGGGTGCGTTGAAAGAAACACCAGGATCTAGTTTGATCGAGATCAGTGAAACGACCTCTGGTGCGATCCCCATCGAGGATGTCGCCGTATTGTTAGGTGAAATGCTGGAACGTCCAGCAACTTATCAAAAAGTCATCAAAGTCCAAGCAGGAGAAACACCGATCAGCGAGGCACTGGATCAGCTTTAAGGCGTGCCTTTGGGCTTGAAGAGAATGTACTGAAGGAACTGCACGGCAGCGAATCGTTGTCGTGCGGCTTTTTTTCGTAAAACTTTGAGATGCCCCTTCATTGCTATGAAAGCGATGACTCTTGACTTTGGAAAAATAGTTTGTTACGCTTATTGCTAACTTTAGAGGGGGTGGTAAACGAATGTCAAGCGACTCGAGTGACGGTGAGCAGAAACACTATTTTGACTTGCCTTACTTTTTAATTGAATAGGAGACCAACAACAGCGCGTTATTTAGGAGTAGTTTCTAAATAAGGGGCTTATTTGCGTTATCCATCAATGAAAAAAGAAAAGGAAGAAGAATAAATGAATAAAAAAGAGTTTCAATTATCAGTGTCAGAAACAATCGAACAGTATCAGGTGCCCTCTATCGATCAGGGATTGACTGAGGCGCAAGTAACCGAGCGGTTAGAAACCTACGGATTGAATCAATTAGCGGTCAAAAAAACCGCCAAGTGGCGTTTGCTGCTGCGACAATTCCATAACACGATCATCTACATTTTGATTTTCTCCGCCATCTTAACGCTGCTGATGGGGCATTTCTCTGATGCCGTGATTATTGGCATCGTCGTACTGGTCAATGCGTTGATCGGTTATTACCAAGAAGCCAATGCTTCCGATGCGTTAGAGCGGATCAAAGAGATGCTATCAGCAGAAGCCACGGTCTATCGGAATGGGATTCGTCAAGATATTCCAGCTGCCGAAGTCGTTCCGGGGGATGTCGTATTCTTAGAAGCCGGCGACAATGTGCCTGCGGATCTGCGGATCATCGAAGCCGATAACTTGCGTATCCAAGAATCCGCCTTGACTGGTGAAGCCGATTCGGTGGAAAAAATAACAGATGCCTTAGTGGATGAAGCAACCCCATTAGCAGAACAACGGAATTTGGCGTTTGCTTCAACTTCCGTGACGTCAGGAAGCGGGAAAGGGATCGTGATCGCTACCGGCGCCACGACTGAGATCGGGAAAATCTCCACAGAAGTCAACCAAACAGAAGAACGAAAAACGCCGTTAATGAAAGAGATCGATGGACTGGGGAAAGGCATCACCTATGTGATCATGGGCGTGGCAGTCTTGCTGTTTATCGTCAGTTTGTTCCAGCAAACCTATGCGATCTCTGTCTTGTCCTTAGCCGTCGTCACCATGATCGTCGGTTCGATCCCAGAAGGATTGCCCGCAACGACCTCGGTGGTTTTGGCGATGGGTGTCAGTGATATGGCAAAAAACAAGCACACCATCATCAAAACACTGCCAGCGGTTGAAACGCTAGGCTCAGTGGATGTGATCGCGACGGATAAGACCGGTACCCTGACCAAAAATGAAATGACAGTTAAAGACATCGTATTGGCTGAGCAGGAATACGAAGTGACGGGTGACGGCTATGCGCCGGTGGGCGTGATTCGTCCAAAGCAGGAGGACGTTCGCACGCAAGACATCTTGCAGTTGTTTTTGGAAGCTGGCTACGAAGCCAACGATACGGTATTGGTGCCAGAAGGAAATCACTGGACGATCAATGGGGAACCAACAGACGGCTCCTTTTTGACGCTGTATCATAAGCAATTTGCCTATCCGCAAGCACCCGCTTACCAAGAACTGGATATGCTACCCTTTGATTCGGACAACCGCTACATGGCGAAACTAGTGGCAAACCCTGCGGGGGAACGCTTGTTATTTGTTAAAGGCTCCCCAGATAAATTGTTTGAAATGGTGCAAAAACAAGCGGCACCTTTTGATGAAGCCTATTGGACAGGCCATGTCCGCCGCTTGTCGGCAGAAGGCAAACGAGTGGTAGCGGTGGGCTATCAGAAAGTTTCGATTGATCACATTGATGAAACGATTTTTGAGCAAGGGCTGCAGTTACTAGGGATCGCCGGGATCATCGATCCGCCGCGAGAAGAAGTGATTGCCTCCCTGAAGGAAATGAACCAAGCCGGTGTTCAAGTGAAAATGATCACTGGGGATCACCCTCTGACCGCCAAAGCGATTGGGGAAAAGCTTGGCTTAGCGGATGAGATTCACGTCGTGACTGGTGCCGAGTTGGATCAGATGAGTGAAGCCGAATTTCAAGATGCTGCCTTGACGAATCAAGTCTTTGCACGAACCACACCGAAAAATAAATTGGACATTATCAAAGCGCTACAAGCCAAAGGCAAAGTCACGGCGATGACAGGGGACGGTGTTAACGATGCCCCTGCGTTGAAGCGGGCGGATATCGGTGTAGCGATGGGGATCAGCGGCACGGATGTAGCCAAAGATTCTGCTGATATGATCTTGACTGATGACAATTTCGGTACCATGTCCTTAGCGATTCGCGAAGGACGGAGGATCTATGACAACATCAAAAAGAGCATTCTGTTTCTGTTGCCGACATCTTTTGCCGAAGGGCTGATCATTGCCTTTACGATCATGATGCAAAAAGAATTGCCGTTGCAGGCGACACAACTGCTGTGGATCAACATGGTTTCTGCTATTACGATCCAGTTTGCGTTTATCTTTGAACCAGCAGAGTCTGGGATCATGAGCCGCAAACCGCGAAAGACAGGCAATAAATTGTTGAATCGCCACGATATTTGGCAGATGGCGTATGTATCGATCTTGATGGCAGTCATCAGTTTGATCGCTCATGACTGGCTCTTGCTGCAAGGCGTCAGCGAAGCCGTTGCTAGTACCATGATGGTCAATATCGTGGTCTTAAGTAAGATTTTTTATTTGTTCAACATCCGTACCAGTGCACCAGCGTTTTCTAAAGCTTCCTTCACCAATCCAAAAGCGTTCGTGATCATTGGTGTGATGCTGGTTCTGCAACTGTTATTGACCTATGTTCCATTTATGCAAAGCGCCTTTCATACGGAGGACATGTCCTTGATCGGCTGGGTCATCTCAGCAGCTTCCGGGATGGTCGTCTTACTCGTGACGGAGTTCGATAAATGGCTTCGCTCAAGAAAAAATATTTAACCTAGGTTTTCTTGTATTTTTTTTCAGGCAAAATCGCCTTGCTGCAGCTTAGGAAAATGGCGGAACGACAAGGGATTTCTGCTGTCGTTGTTTTGGGGTTGCCAAAAGAAAAAACCAAGAGGAATTCCTATTGGCTTGTAATCAGGCCTATTGACAAACAAAAATGGTCAGGCTAAAATGCACATGAATTGAATAGTATTCTTCGGGGCAGGGTGTAATTCCCGACCGACGGTGACAAGTGCAATGCTTGAAGTCCGTGACCCGCATAGCTATGCGGTGGAGCCAGTGTGAATCTGGCACCGACAGTGAAAGTCTGGATGGGAGAAGAAAAACCACAAAATTTCAAGGGGCGCAGTGCGTCTAAAATTGATTTTTGCCGGTCTTGTTTGTCTATGCCTCGTGAGATTCTCACGAGGCATTTTTTTATTGAAAGGAGGAAGGAAGATGCATAACGAATACATGCGTTTGGCGATCGCAGAAGCCAAAAAAGGGCGTTACCAAACCTTTACCAATCCGCTAGTGGGCGCTGTGATCGTCAAAGAGCAACGGGTCATTGCCAAAGGGGCTCACTTAGTCTATGGGCAGCCCCATGCGGAACGAAACGCCATCGAACAATGCCATTCCTCCGAAGACCTAATCAATTCGACTTTATACGTGACGTTAGAACCTTGCAACCATCAAGGAAAACAGCCGCCTTGCACCCAGCTGATCATCGACAGCGGCATCAAAAAAGTAGTCGTCGGCCAGTTAGACCCTAACCCGATCGTGGCTGGACAAGGCAAGCGCTTTTTAGAAAATCAGGGCATCGACGTGTTGGTGGGTATCGAAGAAACAGAAGTGCGCCGTTTGAATCCACACTATAATTTTTACCATCAGCATCAGCTACCTTACGTGGCATTGAAGCAAGCGATCACTTTAGATGGTCGGATCGCTCATGATGCGCAGACCCGCAGTGCGATCACTGGTTCAGCGGTTTGGCAAAACGTTCATCAAGAACGTGGGGACTACCAAGGGATCTTAGTGGGCAGTCAGACGGTGTTGACGGATGATCCCACCTTATTGACCACGATTGAAACCAGCTTTCCGCCGATTCGCATCGTGGTAGACCGTCGGGGACGAACGCTGTCGCAACCCCAATTGGCACTGTTTGCCGACGATTCGGCACCTGTGTGGATTTTTACGCAGCAGGCAGCTGTCAGTGATTTGCCAGCGCATGTCTCAGTGATCCAGCTGGAAGAGTTGACGATCGCTGCATTGTTGAAGGAGCTTGCCACACGACAGGTCCAATCGCTTTACGTGGAGGGAGGCGCTGCGATCCATGATGCCTTTTTAGCCAGCGGACTGTGGCAAGAAAGCATTACCTATGTGGCGCCAAAGTTTCTTGGGGGCAATAGTCTCGCAAGTTTTACCAGTGAACGTACCCCGAAACAGCTGCAGCAGCTAACAGAGGTGACGGTGACAGCAGTTGGGGAAGATGTTTGCATCCGAGGAAGGAGACAAGAGGAATGTTCACAGGATTGATTCAGGAAAAAGGCCGCATCAAAGAGATCCGCAAGCAAAGCCGCACGATCCAGCTAACCTGCAGTGCGTCGGAAGGCTTGCTGGCGGATTACCAGATCGGAGACAGCATGGCGATCAACGGTACGTGTTTGACGGCGATCGCCAAACAAGCGATGACGTTTACGGTGGATATCATGCCGGAAACCTTTCAACGAACGACCTTTAAACAACTCTCGGTGGGTGCCGAAGTCAATTTGGAGCGAGCGATGGCAGCGACGCAGCGTTTTGAAGGCCACTTTGTCGCAGGCCACATTGATGTAACGACCCGTTTGATCCAGAAAAAGCAGTTGGAAAATGCCTTGATCTTGACGTTTGCTTATCCTGTCAGTGTGCAAGGGGAAATCATTCCGCAAGGGTCGATTGCGATCAATGGCGTCAGTTTGACGGTCACCCAGACGACGGCACAGGCCTTTTCCGTTAGCTTGATCCCCCATTCCAAAGACCAGACGACGCTGGGGCAGTTGAAACAAGGGGAGTGGGTCAATATCGAGACGGATATGATTGGGAAATATGTCAAATACCAACGAAAATGAAAGAAGGCAGACGATGCATAAAGTAGAACAAGCAGTGGAATGGTTAAAAAAAGGCGGCTTAGTGATTGTCGCCGATGATGAAAATCGGGAATCAGAAGGAGATTTGATTGGGATTGCTGAATACGCAACGCCAGAAGCCGTCAATTTTATGGCGACTTATGGCCGCGGCTTGATCTGTGCACCCCTCTCACAAGCGATCGCTGAAAAGCTGGCATTGCCTGCGATGACCGCCAATAATACGGATGCCTTTGGTACCGCGTTTACCATCAGTGTCGATCACGTGATGACGAGTACGGGAATTTCTGCGAAAGACCGGGCAGTGACGATTGAAAAGTTGGCTGATCCTGCGTCACAGGCTGCGGATTTTTATCGCCCTGGACATATCTTCCCATTGACCGCTCAACCTGGCGGCGTGTTGGAACGCAGAGGACATACAGAAGCGGCTGTGGATTTAGCGAAGCTTGCTGGCAGCGTGGAAGCAGCCTACATTTGTGAGATTTTAAATGAAGATGGCACGATGGCTCGGGTCCCAGAATTGAAAAAATTAGCAGAAAAATGGCAGCTGCCGTTTTTGACCATTGATGAGTTGGCGGAATATCTACGAGGAACTGCACCTATCACGGTGGATCTGCCAACGGCTTATGGGGCGTTCCAATTGACCTTATTTGAAGATGAATTCGGCAATGAACACCTTTTACTAGCCAAAGGCGAGATTCAACATACTACCGAGCCGCTGTTACTACGGATCCATTCAGAGTGTTTAACAGGCGATGTCTTCGGCTCTCATCGCTGTGATTGTGGCGAACAGCTGCAAGAAGCTATGCGGCAGATCGAAGCAAAAGGCCGTGGTGCGATTTTGTATCTACGCCAAGAAGGCCGCGGTATTGGCTTGCGGAACAAGCTCCGTGCCTACCAGTTGCAGGAACAAGGATTGGATACGTATGAAGCAAATATTGCATTGGGTTTTGCAGCAGATGCTCGTCATTACACGTTTGCTGCCGATGTTTTACGTTCCTTAGAAGTGCAGGAGATTCAACTGATGACCAACAACCCTGACAAAGTGAAGGAATTAGAAAGCTTAGGGATCAAGGTAGTAGCACGGGTACCGCTGGAGATGCCTGTGCATAAAGAAAACAGCAGCTATTTGAAAACGAAGAAAGAAAAGTTTCACCATTACCTATCTATTTAATCAACCAAAGGAGAATGAGCGATGACAGTATTTGAAGGAACGTTTCAGGGAGAGGCAGTCAAAGTAGGGATCGTGGTTTCACGATTCAACGAGTTTATCACTTCCAAGTTAGTGGAAGGCGCCAAAGACAATTTGGTGCGTCATGGAGTCAAAGCAGAAAACATCGATGTGTATTGGGTACCAGGTGCTTATGAGATTCCGTATATTACCAAAAAAATCGTTGACCACAAACAATACGATGGGATCGTGACATTAGGTGCCTTGATTCGCGGAGCAACGACCCACTATGAATTGATCTCAAATGAAGTGGCGAAAGGCGTAGCCCAAATTGGTCTGAATGCCGACATTCCGATCATGTTTGGTGTATTGACGACTGAAACGATTGAACAAGCCGTTGAACGAGCGGGAACCAAAGCCGGCAATAAAGGCAGTGAAGCCGCTCAAGGTCTTTTGGAGATGATTTCGTTGAATCAGCAAATCCTTGGCAACGCATAGGTTTCACGTTCGAACAAAGGGAAGCTAGCAAGAAAAAGCCTGCCTAAGCATAGGCATTAGACTGGAGACAGACTTCGTACAAAATGAAGTCTGTCTTTTTTCATCATTAAAAAAACTGGATTATTTTGCCGAAGAATTTGCTTCTTCACGGATACCGTGTTTTCGATAGGTCAATGAAGAGAAAAACGCCCAATCAATTACGAACATTAGAATAACTCTTATTTAAGGAAATTTTCAGAAAATTATTTACATTTCACAAAAGGTTCCTTATAATGACTCTATTCATTGAGAGTGATTCTCATTTGCAAATAGATGTCAAAGCAGCATATGGCTTTGGCGCTTTTCATGAGAAGAACTGTTATAAGCGAAAAAACGCACAGATGCTCCTTTTACGATGGCGGCGAGGCAACGGTCAAGGTTGTTTTTGCTGTGAAATCAGGAGGGTTCGTGCTGAATAAAGGAGAATCACATGTCGGTAGGGTTGATTAAATCAAATCGTTGGATGGTTTCGACAATCATTTGCTGTGTTTTAGTTGTCGCCATTCTCTTATCTGCAGGAGTTGCTTTGGCAAACGGACAAGCCAATATCACCCTTGGCGAAGTTTACCAAATTCTCTTCTATAAAATCAGCCATGGATTGGTTGGTGATCTTTCAGGTATTTCAGACGCAAACATCAATATCGTCTGGTTTGTTCGGGCACCGCGGGTCTTGCTCTCTATTTTTGTGGGTATGGGGTTAGCGATCAGTGGGGCGGTGATGCAGGCAGTGGTCCAAAATCCGCTGGCAGATCCCTATATCCTAGGAATCTCTTCTGGCGCATCCCTAGGGGCGACCTTCGCCATCTTAGTCGGTTTTGGCGGCTCGGCGCTAGTCTTCCAGCTGGGCTTATCGTTTGGTGCCTTTGCAGGAGCGGGGATTGCCACCATTTTGGTGCTGCTGCTTGCCAGTATTGGTGGGAAAATGACTTCCACAAAACTTGTGCTGTCGGGGACGATCGTCAGTGCCTTATGCAGCTCTGTTTCAAACTTGATCATCTATCTGGCTAGCAATGCAGAAGGGATGAAGACCGTAGCATTTTGGTCGATGGGCAGCCTAGCCTCGGCTTCTTGGAACAAATTGGGCTTTATCGTGGTTCTGGTTTCTTTGATCACGCTCTTCTTCCTGACGCAATACCGTGTTTTGAATACGCTTTTGCTGGGGGATGAAGTTGCCTCCACCTTAGGGGTCAAGCTGACCTTCTATCGGCGTTTTTACATGCTGCTAGCAGCGCTATTAACTAGTATCATCGTGGCGAATTCTGGGATGATCGGCTTTGTCGGCTTGATCATTCCTCATATCGTACGTGGAGTCAGCGGCTCGGATCATCGCCTGTTGATGCCTTTGACCGCTTTGACAGGCGCGTTGTTTTTGATTTGGGCGGATGTGATCGCCCGCTCGACCCTGCAAGGAGTCGAACTGCCGATCGGGATCATTACAGCGCTGATTGGCGCACCGATCTTTATCTATATCATTGTCAAACGACAATACAACTTTGGGGGGTGACGAGATGAAATTGGCAGTTGAAAAGCTCAATCTGACGATCGGGGATCAGCAGATTCTAAAAGACATCTCCGTCCAAACCGCACAGGGGCAATTTGTCGGCTTGATTGGTTCTAATGGCAGTGGTAAGTCCACGTTGTTAAAAGCCATCTACAAAACGTTGAAACCTGACAGCGGCGACATTTATTTGGGTGAGATGAATATTTTGAAAAGTTCTGAAAAAAAAGTCGCCCAGCAAGTCAGCGTCGTCAGTCAGTTCAATGAGTTGAGCTTTGATTTAACAGTAGAACAGATGGTGCTTTTAGGCCGCACGCCCCACAAGGGGTTGTTGGAACAAGACACCAAAGCCGATCATGAGCTGGTCACCGAAGCCTTAGCCAAAACAGGGCTAAGTGCCTACAGAAAACGCAGCTACCTCTCATTATCAGGAGGCGAAAAACAGCGGGTCGTCCTTGCTCGTGCCATCACCCAAGAACCGAAATTTATGATTCTCGATGAGCCGACCAATCATTTGGATATCCGTTACCAGCTGGAAATCTTAGAGACCGTCAAGCATCTGAAAATTGGCTTGTTGGCGGCGCTGCATAATTTGGAACAAGCTGCCAATTATTGCGACATTATCTATGCCTTAAAAGATGGGCGGGTCATAGGTTATGGCGAACCAGAAACGCTGCTGACAGAAGACCTGATCGAAGAGGTCTATGGCGTGAAATGCAGTATTTACCATCATCCGATCACAGGCGGATTAGGGTTTCATTATTATTTTGAAAAGGAGCAAACAGATGAATAAATGGGGAAAAATGATTGGGGTAGGATTGGCAGTCTTTACATTAAGCGCTTGCGGCAATACGAAGGATGAAGGAACTTCGGCTTCTTCCTCACAGGCAGAAAGTACGTATCCCTTAACCATCAGCAACTACACCAAAGCAGAAGGCGGCACGCAATGGACCGCCAAGGATCAAACCTTTGATGAGGCACCAAAAAAAGTCGTAGCCAACACACGACCAGCAGCGGAATTGCTGCTGCATCTCGGCCTCAAGGATCAGATTGCGGGTGTCGGTGCAACCTTTGGTGCCGCCGATGAGGAAGTTGCTGCTGATTATGCAGAACTCAACGACCTGGGCAGCGACTATATCAGTAAAGAAACAGCCTTAAGTGTGGATCCAGATTTGATTTTTGGCCGCGGGGGACTTTTCGATAATCAAGATTGGGGCGTCGGCACCGTTGATTCCTTGAACGAGATGGGCATTCCGACTTACGTCCAAGAAACCTCTGTCACTGGGGCGACGTTTGATTCTGTTTATCAAGACATTGAAAACCTTGGTAAGCTCTTCAATGTCCCTGAGGCAGCCGCTGCTTTTGAAAAAGAATTAAAGGATCGTCAGAGTGCCTTGGAAGAAAAAGTAGCAGACAAAGAAGAGCAAACCTTTGCCCATCTCTTTATGTCTGATCCAAGTGTGGTCAGTGTCTATGCCGCTCAGGACGAGTCTTTTTTCAATAGCAACTTTGATATGATCAAACTGAACAATGTGTTTCAAGACTATTCAGGAGAAGTCAGTGTCGAAACCTTGATCGAAACGGATCCCGATGTCTTGATCGTCGGCGACTGGTCAACGATCGAAGGCAGTGTTTCCGGTCAAGAAATCATTGAAGGCTTATACAAAAACGACAAACTCTCTAGCATGAAAGCCATCAAAAACAAACAAGTCTACAGCATGGACTACAATTATCTCTTTGGCTACGGCTACCAAGCCTTGACTGGTTTGGAAGAACTGGTAGAGCAAATGGCACAATAAACACCTCCTATTCCCATAAAAAGGAGAACCAACTTTTTATATAATAGAAGAAAATCAACGTTTCACTGGCCGATTGACCACAGAAACGTTGGTTTTTTGTATTTGGGAAAAGCAACCTTTGCCGCTGCCCGTTATGCAACAAGTCGCCCGTTAGCTGTTTTTTTCTGTCTCTTGGTTCATTTGATAGCGAGACAAAAGCTTTTCTTTGTGTTTTTGCATGATTGTTTCCAGAGAAATATCGTATTTATCGGCGAGAATAAATAAGTTATCCAGTACATCGCCCAATTCTTCCGTCAGATTTGCCAGTTTTTCTTCCGGCAAGCCTTCTTGTTCATCGGGACGGTCACGACCGATTTCCAATGTCCGAATGGCACGGCTCACTTCCCCGACTTCCTCTGCTAAAAAATTCGCCCGAATAAACGGATCGTACTGATACCAATTGCGGGCTTTGTAGAAGTCACTGATAAATCGTTGATACTCCTCAATGTTCATAAATTTTTTTCCATCCTTTCCCAGAACCTTTATCAGAATCATGATATACTATTTCAAAATGATTGAGAAGGATGATGGAGAGTTTTATGAAAATTGCAGTCTATTGTGGTGCCAGTGTCGGTAATGAACCTAGTTTTGCAACAGCCGCCCAAGAATTGGGGCAGTGGATCGCCTCACGGCAAAATACACTGGTTTATGGCGGCGGAAAAGCGGGCTTGATGGGCGTATTGGCAGATGCTGTCTTAGAAAATGGCGGTCAGGTGATCGGGGTGATCCCAACATTTTTAAAAGATCGGGAACTAGCACATCCTGGATTGACCGAACTCCATGTCGTCGAGACGATGTCAGAAAGAAAACGAAAAATGTTCGAATTGTCGCAGGCGTTTGTCGCACTGCCAGGTGGTCCGGGTACGCTGGAAGAAATCACGGAGATGATCTCGTGGTCAAGAATCGGTCAAAACCCGAATCCTTGTGCTTTTTATGATGTGAACAACTTTTACCACGCAACGAGAGCCTTGTATGACAATATGGTGGAAAATGAGTTCTTGACGCAGGCCGATCGCGAAAAAATCGGCTTTGCGCAAACAACCCAGGAGCTGGAAGCTTTTATTCAAGCCTACGAACCGCCAGTTATTCGGCAGTATTAAGCGTCTGTTGCAAAAGAGCAAGGCGAAGCACCGGCGGGTGTCGTCTTGCTCTTTTGCTTCTTTGACGCATTCTTAGTATAATGGGGTTTGTTTTGCAAGTGGGGGTCATAAAATAAGATCCTTGGACAAAGAAATGGAGCGTAAATCATGACAACAAATTTTTGGGCTGAATTGCCGAAGCCTTTTTTTATTCTAGCACCAATGGAAGATGTCACCGATGTCGTTTTTCGGCATGTCGTTCAAGCTGCCGGCGCACCAGATGTTTTCTTTACGGAATTTACCAACTCCGATAGTTACTGTCATCCAGAAGGACGCGACAGTGTGCGGGGACGTTTAGTCTTCACCGAAGATGAGCAACCGATGGTGGCGCACATTTGGGGTGACAAGCCAGAGTATTTCCGTGAAATGAGTATCGGATTAGCCGAGATGGGATTTAAAGGGATTGACTTAAATATGGGCTGTCCAGTGCCAAACGTTGCCGGACGAGGCAAAGGCAGCGGCTTGATCTTGCGACCAGAAGTTGCTGCTGAGCTGATCCAAGCAGCCAAAGCTGGCGGCTTGCCGGTCAGCGTCAAGACGCGTTTGGGCTATACCGAACTAGGGGAAATGGAAGCCTGGTTGACCCATGTCCTGCAACAAGATATCGCTAACCTTTCGATCCATTTGCGAACCCGCAAAGAAATGAGCAAGGTCGATGCCCATTGGGAATTGATTCCTGAAGTGGTGGCCTTGCGGGACCGAATCGCCCCACAAACGAAGCTGACGATCAACGGCGATATCCCTGATCGTACCAAAGGTTTAGAGCTAGCAGAAAAATATGGCGTAGACGGAATCATGATCGGTCGGGGTATTTTCAAGAATCCCTATGCCTTTGAAAAAGAACCGAAAGAGCATACCTCAGAAGAGCTATTAGGCTTGCTACAGCTGCAATTAGACTTGCAGGATCATTACGCCAAAATGGTGCCACGCTCGATCGCAGGATTGCATCGTTTCTTTAAAATCTATGTCAAAGGCTTCCCTGGAGCCAGTGATTTGCGGGCAAAATTGATGAATACCAAATCAACGGATGAAGTTCGGCAACTGCTGGCAGAGTTTGCGGAGAAAAAGAACCACGAGGAAAGTATTGAAGCGTAAGTTTCAATGCTTTTTTCGTTTTTGGTTGCTGTACCCGCTCTCAATGTCAATCCTTTCTTGACAATAGATAGGTACCTATGTAAAATGGAGAACGGACTTTTAACTAGGTACCTATCTAAATAGTGAAGAGGCGAAAGGAGCTGAAGATCGATGGTTTCCGAACAAGAAATCGTGGAACGATTGTTTGAAGTGTATAAATTAAATCGGCGGTATGCGGAACAAAAGTATGGACGCTTTATGCCGGGACGGGGGCAGTTCAATTGCTTACTGGTATTGGACGAAAAAGGCACGTTGACCCAAAAAGATCTCGCCGCGTATTTAGCGATTCGTTCGACATCCACTGGCGAACTACTAAAGAAACTGGCTGAAAAAGGGCTGATCCAAAAAGAAGTCGATCCGAAAGATAAACGCAGTCATTTGATTTCGCTGACAGAAGCAGGCAAGGAAGAGGCACAGCGAATGAAAGAAAAACGCAGCAAGGCGCACCAAGAAATGCTGACCTATTTGACGGCAGAAGAAAAACAAGCCTTTGGTCAAGCCTTAGCAAAAATCGAACAGTTTTATCTTGAGAAGGAGGCGGACGTTGATTGAGTGAAACAGTCCAACGAACGGAACGTCAGCGGACGCTGATTTTTATTAATTTAATGATTACATGTATTGCCGTATCCATGTTGGCGACCGCATTGACGACGGCTTTACCCGCCATCGTCAATGACTTGCAGATTTCCGTCACTACGGGCCAATGGCTGACTAGCGGGTATTCTTTGGCAATGGCGATCGTTATGCCCTTGACGGCATATCTTATGAATCGTGTGCCAACCAAAAAGCTCTATCTCGCTGCATTAGGAATCGCTCTGGTGGGTTTGCTGCTTTGTGCCACAGCGCCCAATTTTCTAGTCATGATGCTTGCTCGTATTTTGCAGGCCGTAGGCAATGGAATCTTGACCGCGATGGCACAAGTGATCCTCTTATCGATTTATCCGATCAATCGCATCGGTGTCGTGATGGGCTGGTATGGACTCTCAATCACCGCGGCACCTGTGATCGCACCGACGATCGCTGGGCTGATCGTGGACCGCTTGAACTGGCATGCGATTTTTTATATCGTTGCCGTGATTGTTTTGATCTCATTGATTTGGGCCATAAAGGTTTTTGATGATGTGTTGCCAGTAAGCAACAGCAAATTTGATCAGACCTCTTTTGTTTTGAGTGCCTTCGCCTTTGGTGGGATCACTTTAGGCTTTGGAAACATCGGCAGCTATGGCTTTTTCAGCTTGCCGGTTTTAGGAACCTTAGCGATCGGTTTAATAGCAGGGATCTTCTTTGTCTTCCGTCAATTAAGAGCAGAAACCCCATTTTTGGATCTGCGGGTCTTAAAAACAAAAGAGTATGCCATCAGTGTCTTTGGCAGTATCATGCTTTACTTGGTCTTGATGGGTTCGGCGATGCTGATGCCGCTTTATGTGCAGTCGATTTTAGGCAAATCAGCGACGATCTCAGGATTAGTCGTTTTGCCAGGTTCCCTAGTCTCGGCTTTTTTAAGTCCGGTGGCTGGACGAATCTATGACAAAGTCGGCATCCGTCTGTTGACGATTTTCGGCGGCGGCTCACTGGTCTTGAGCAACATCGGCATGTATTTCATCCATATACACACGGGTATTTGGGTAGCAGTGGTCTTGAACATGCTGCGCTGTGCCGCCACAGGCTGTTTGTTGATGCCCTTCGTGACGTGGGGAAATAAAAATATTCCGCCGCAGTTGACGGCGCATGGAACAGCATTATTGACTTCTTTGCGGACGGTGGCAGGCGCTATCGGGACAGCATTATTTGTCGGGATCATGAATAGTGTGGCGCAAAACAGCACGACCTTAACGGGGACGAGTGCACTGCTTCACGGGATGAATGTTTCTTTCTTATTGATGACGATCGCTTCTGGTCTGCTGTTTGCAACGGGGCTATTTTTGATTCGTGATCAGAAACCAGAAGCCGTGTGGCTGGAAGGTGCGGAGGAACCGCTGGAATAAAGAGGGGCACCTTTCTTTGAAGGGTGCTTTTCTTGATTTATTTCATGAAACTCTATGAAAAACCAAAAAATTCGATATAATAAGATAACTTATGGTTTAGGAGGAGTATTTTTTTTCAGGAAAGACTTGTTTTCATGGAAAAAAATCAGGGAGAAAATGAAGAATAAAGGCGTTTATTTTGGGTTGTCTGCCTATGTCTTGTGGGGCTTGGTCACACTATATTGGAAAATAATCGTTGGGGTTTCGCCATTAGCAACGATGTGCTACCGAATCGTGTGGTCCTTTGTTTTTATGGTGCTGTTTATTTTGCTTTCCGGGAAGAAAAAGCAATTTTTACAAGAAGCGCGTCTGCTGTGGAAGAACAAAGTGTTTGCTGGACTGATCGTTTTAGCTTCTGTGCTGATCTCCATCAACTGGTTCACCTTTATCTTTGCGGTGAGTGCGGGCCATGTGATGCAAGCCAGCTTAGGCTATTATATCAATCCGCTAGTCAATGTCTTGTTAGCAACCGTTTTTTTGAAAGAACGTCTTAGTCGTACTGGCATGCTGGCGTGTCTGCTGGCAAGTATCGGGGTGATCTTATTATCGATCCAAACAGGAACGATTCCTTATGCCTCACTGATCATGGCCTTTTCCTTTAGTACGTATGGCTTGATCAAAAAAAGAATCCCTATTAGTTCCGTCACTGGGTTAACGATCGAGACGATGGTGATTTTTCCCTTTGCGCTCGTGTATATTTTAGGGTTTTCAACCGTCGGCTTTATGAATTATCCCTTGCAAACCAATCTCTTATTGATGGGTGCCGGGATCGTGACGGCTATTCCGTTGTTGCTGTTTGCGGAAGCAGCGAAAAATGTTTCTTACATTACGCTTGGATTTATTCAATACGTCAATCCGACGATCATGCTTTTGTTGGCCATCTTTTTGTTTCACGAAACCTATTCACTGGCCCAATTTTCCGCCTTTGCGTTTATTTGGCTGGGGATCGCGGTCTTCACCTATGGTACGTTAGGCACGGCGATGAAAGAGCGGCGCATGGGACAGCAAAGAAAGCAACTCTGATACATTAGGAATGGCTGCAGCTGAGCCATTCCTTTTTTTATTAAAAAACAACTCAATTTAGATAGTGAAGGATGTTGCAAGGAGAATTGTTCAATGGTATAACAAAGGAAAAGCACGTTGCAGAAATTCTGATTGAAAAGGGTTGCATCTGCCACAGGGGTGTGTTATTATTCTTTCAGTTACAAGGATTGTTACTGTTCGGCAGGCAAAACCAGAATTGACCGTAGCGCGCTAATGGGGAGATTCTAGGTTTTTTTATTTTGGAGTGAGGGAAAACGATGGTTATTGGGAAAATATTAAATAATAATGTCGTCATCTCGACCAATGATGCCGGTCAGGAAGTGATCTATATGGGTCGTGGCATTGCGTTTAAGAAGAAGGTCGGCGATCCAGTGGATGAAGCCTTTGTCGAAAAAGAATTTGTGTTAAAGGATACGTTTACCGCAAATCAGTTTCAGCAATTGTTTTCAGACATTCCTGTGGAAGAAGTCGAAGCCGTCAAGCAAGTGGTGGATGATGCAGAAGCGTCATTGGGGATCGAGCTGTCGCCAAATATTTATTTGACACTGACCGATCATATCCATTATGCGCTAGTTCGGGCACGTGAAGGCATTGAGCTGCCGAATCCATTGTTGTTTGAGACCCGCAAATTTTATCCGAAAGAGTATGCGGTTGCAGCAGATGCCGTTGCTTATTTTGAAAAAGTCTTCGGGATTTCATTGCCGGAATCGGAAATTGGCTTTATCGCCTTTCATATCGTCAATAGCGAACAAGCAAATGGTACGATGGAAACCACGATGCAAGCGGTAGAGATCGTTCGTGACGTATTGGCGATCATCAGTCGTTTTTATGGACGAGTCTTTAACCCAGATTCCTTGAACTATCAACGGATCACCACGCATTTACAGTATTTTGCGCAGCGCTATTTAAGCGATGAACTTTCGGGGGAAAAAGATGAATTTTTATTTGCCCTTGTGCAATCGAAGTACCCTAAAGCGTTTCAAACGGTTCAACGGATCAACGAATATTTGATCAAAACCTACGACAAATCGATCGGTGAATCAGAAATGATCTACTTAACGATCCATATCGAACGTGTCGTCAATGATCAAACCAATTAACATTCAATCATTAACGGATTGTTACTGTCAGGCAGGCAATACCCAGATTGAAAAGACAACAGTCAGCGAGGAAAAGACTCGTTGGACGGTCGTTTTTTCAATCTGGGTTTTTTTATTAAAAAAGGAGTGTTGAAAAAATGAGTTCAAATAAAGAAATTGCCGTTCGCGTCCTCGATGCGGTGGGCGGCAAAGAAAATGTCAATAGCGTGGTGCATTGTGCGACCCGCTTGCGTTTCAAATTAAAAGATGAGAACAAAGCGGATACGGCACGCTTGAATCAAGACGACGACGTGATCCAAGTCGTTCAAAGCGGCGGACAATACCAAGTGGTGATCGGCAGTCATGTCAGCGACGTTTACCGTGAATTGAATGGAGTAGCGAACTTCGATGGTGAAGCAGACAGCAAAGGCGACAAAGGCAACCTGTTGAATCAACTGGTGGATATTATTTCGTCGATCTTCACGCCGTTTTTAGGCGCAATGGCAGGTGCCGGGGTCTTAAAAGGATTCTTGACGCTGGCAGTCACCTTGAATTGGTTAGCAGCTGATTCTGGGGTCTACACCGTATTGTATGCGATTGCCGATGGGTTGTTTACCTATTTACCAGTGATGTTGGCTTTTACTGCAGCGAAAAAGTTTCGCACCAATGAATTTCTAGCGGTTTCCTTAGCGATGGCGTTGGTTCATCCAGACATTACCGCTTTGGCTGGACAAACCTTGAGTTTCTTAGGCCTACCGGTCATTATTGGTGCTAGTGCTTATACGTCTTCAGTCATTCCGATTATTTTAGCGGTCTTTTTACAAAGCTATGTGGAGCGTTTCTTTAAAAAAGTCATTCCTAGCTTCTTACAGATCATCTGTGTACCTTTAGCGGTCTTCTTGATCATGGCGCCATTGACCTTTATTGTCGTCGGTCCACTAGGAACGATTTTAGGAAACTTGTTAGGTAGTGCTTACGACAGCATTTACCACTTCAGCCCACTGATCGCTGGTGCTGTTATGGGTGGTTTATGGCAAGTCTTTGTGATGTTTGGCATGCACTGGGGCTTTGTGCCGATCATCATGTTGAATCTCAGTCAAACCGGTGTCGATACCATGGTACCAATGCTGTTGCCAGCTGTCCTTTCTCAAGGTGGTGCAGCGCTAGCAGTGTTCTTTATGACAAAAAATGTGAAATTGAAAGGCTTGGCCCTTTCTTCAACGATCACCTCAATTTTTGGGATCACAGAACCGACGGTGTATGGGGTAACCTTGCCATTGAAAAAACCATTTATCGCCGCGTGTATCAGTGGTGCCATCGGGGGAGCCTTCATCGGCTTCAGCCAAGTCGAAAACTATACCTTTGGGTTAGTCAGCTTACTAAGTCTTCCTTCCTTTATCCCACAAGATACGAAAGATCTAAGTGGTCTGATCGCAGCTTCAATCGGAACGGCTATCGCTTTTGGCGCCGCGTTTGTCTTGACCTTCTTCTTACGTTTTGAAGATCAGCCAGCAACCGAAGCCAGTGCAGCACCAGCAAAAGAGCCAGCAGCACCCACAGATAGTTCGTCTAAAGAACGAGTGATCCTCAGTAGTCCGTTAGAAGGCAAAGTGGTTCCCTTAGCAGAAGTCAAAGACCAAGTCTTTTCTTCTGGTGCATTAGGAAAAGGCATCGCCATCGAACCGACCGTCGGGGCTTTGTATGCGCCGGCAGATGGCACCATCACGACGCTCTTTCCTACCGGCCATGCTGTTGGTTTGACCACTACGGATGGAGCAGAAGTCTTGATGCATATTGGTATGGATACCGTGGAACTAGATGGCAAAGGCTTTGAGGTCTTTGTTAAACAAGACGATCAAGTCAAACGCGGTGATTTGTTGGTGAAGTTTGATCTAGATACGATCAAAGCTGCCGGCTTATCCACGATTACACCAATCGTTGTGACGAATACGCCGCAATATTTAGATGTGATGGATATGAATCAAACCGATGTCTTGCAAGGAGAAGACTTCTTAGCCATCGTAAAATAAGCAAAAGAAACCCGATCCTCGACTGAATATCAGCAAGGATCGGGTTTTTTGTAAGAAAATAAGGCGCAGTTGCCGGTCTCGCTTGCCTTCTTCGGTGGAGAATGCTTGTCACAGCGCTAGTTAAGGGCAAGACCAACAGCAGGAACGCGTACTCAGGGAAAATCCGAACATTCTTATGGGCTGCTCCTTATACATGGCTTAAATTTTCGGCAAGCGACTCTAAAGCGGGGAAATCGAGAATTGCATAGCCCTGTTTTTGTTTTTCGATCAGCTTGTCTTCACGAAAGCTGGTAAAGGTTCGCAGCAGGTGGCGATAGCTGACATTCAAGATTGCGGCACAGGTGGTTAACTGAAAGGAAAAGTGTTGGTTTTCTTGATGCGCAAGAATAAATTTGGCCAACCGTGTCTCTACAGGTTCCGTCAATGAATTCGCTAAGTTGATCCCCGAATTCAAGCGGGAACTGAGCAACTGACAGATGGTTTGCAAAAAGCGGACGTCTTGTTGCAAGGTGCTGCGGTAGCGATTCAAAGGGATGCAGACGCAGACGCAAGCAGAAGCGGCTTTGACACTGCTTTTCGGCAAGAGTTCCCATAAAGAGGAAGCTTCCCCTAAAGGTGCAGCCGGCTTGGCGTAATCAATACAAATCGTTTGGGTATCCGAAGAGAAGGAATAGACCATCACGGTTCCTTCCACGAGAAAATACAAGTATTCAGAAGGCGTGCCCGTTCGAATCAGGTGCTCTTCTTTTTCAAAGGAATGCAAAGTGGCCATCGCTAACAAATCATTGTCCATATAAGATTGCAGATCGTATGTGTCAATGTAATTACTGAGGCGTGCGGTATCATCGATTTTTTTCATGGGAATCAGCCACTCCTGAATGGTTTTCTTTAAGTATAGCTTAGTTCCCCTTTTGACTCAACACGAACGATAAATAAAAACTAATGTAAATTGTATGTAAAAATAAGGTAAAATAGGACATGTGTCACTTCATTTTGAAGGGATACTTGGTATGATTTGAATGTAAGAAAGCTTCAAACCATTAGGAGGAGAAAAAATGCCATTGAAACGAATTGTTAAAGGGATGTTAGGAATTGCGTTAGTTGCAGCATTGACCGGCTGTGGGAATGGGAGCAGCAGCGACAGCAGTGCCGCAGCCGAAAAAGAAAAGCTGGTGGTACAATTCGTACCGACCAATAATGACGGCTCGATGCAAGCCAAAGCAAAACCGTTTGCTGAGTATTTATCAAAAAAATTAGACCGTGAAGTAGAAGTAACGTTAGCAACGGATTATTCGACGATCGTAGAAGCGATGGCTTCTGGACAAGTTGATTTAGGGATCATGCCGCCAGCCGCTTATGTTCAAGCCAAAGATATGGATGCAGCAGAAGCGATTTTGACTTCTCAATTAGGTGCCTATGATCCAGAGACCGGCTTGCCATTAGAAGGCGAAAAAACCAATACCTTCAAAGGGGAGATCTTGGTACGTGCGGATAGCGATATGACAGAATTGACGGACTTAAAAGGGAAAAAAATCGCTACATTGAGTCCGAACTCTGCCAGCGGCTATATTTACCCAGTTGCCGAGTTGAAAGATGCAGGAGTTGATCCAACGACGGATGCTACATTAACGACGGTGAACGATATTCCAAGTGAGATCACTGCAGTCTTGAATGGTCAGATGGATGCCGCCTTTGTGTTTCAAGGGGCACGGAATGTCTTTGCGTCAAGCTTCCCAGATAACGATTTATTCGAAGATCTAAAAGTTCTTTACTTAACCGAAGGGGACATCCCGAATGACGCCATTGCCGTTCAACCGACGATGGATGCTGAACTAAAAGAGCAGATCAAAGAAGTGTTCTTGAATATGGCAGACGATGAAGAAGGCGCCGAAGCAATGAGCTTGTGGGGACACCAAGGGTATGAAGAAGCAGCTGATTCTGCTTACGATACCATTCGCGACTATACTAAACGAGCAGCAGAGTAAAAAATCAGGGATTGCGGTAGAAGGATAACGGGACACGGAGATGTGCAGCGATTTACTAGGGGAATAGGTGGAATACGCAGTATCAGTGCATTTTTTAGTGAGATAGACCGTGACCGATTGGGGAAACTTTGCCGCGGTCCCTACATAATGGAGAAGACAGATGATAACTTTTGAGAATGTATCCAAAGTCTACCCGAATGGGGTCAAAGGATTACAGAACATAGATGTAACGATTGAACAAGGAGAATTTGTGGCAATCATTGGTTTGAGCGGTGCTGGTAAGAGTACCTTTTTGCGCTCGATCAATCGCTTAGTGCCAATCACTGAAGGAGATATCCGGGTAGATGGCAAATCAGTCACGAAAGCCAATAAAAAAGAATTGCGCTTGATTCGCCGACAAATCGGATTGATCTCCCAAAGCTTCAATTTGGTCAAACGTAGTACTGTCCAAAAGAATGTGCTATCTGGTCGTTTGGGGTATTACGGGACATGGAAAAGTATTTTAGGGTTGTTTACGAAAGAAGACTACGAAAGAACGAAAGAAGCACTAGCGACTGTCGGCTTGTCAGACAAACTGCAAACGAGAAGCGACCAGTTGAGTGGTGGGCAACAGCAGCGGGTATCCATCGCCCGTGCCTTGGTCCAACAAGCACCAGTGATTTTAGCAGATGAACCCGTGGCATCGCTAGATCCCATCACGACAGAGAAAGTGATGGAGGATCTGAAGAAGATCAATCAAGAAATGGGCAAAACGATTGTCATCAATCTGCATTCGATTCCCTTGGCTCGTCAGTATGCGACAAGGATCATTGCCTTAAAAGCAGGTGCAATCGTTTTTGACGGCAACGCAGCCGCTTTGACGGATCAGCGTTTAGAACAAATCTATGGGAAAGCAATTTTTGAAGAAAAGGCAGGAGAAATCGATGAAACTGAAAGAAACAGTTCATTTTAATTGGTACAAACACCTGCTGCTGATTCTTTTATTGCTGCTCTTTTTTCAAAGCAGTGCCTGGATCACGGGGGCTGATTTTGCCCAAGTGTGGTCGAATCGAAGCCAGATGACGGCTTTCATGGCTCGCTTTTTGCATCCGGATTTTAGTTATTTACCACAACTGATGATGCCCTTGATCAAGACATTGCAGATGTCCTTTTTAGGCACCGTTTTAGGAGTAGTCGCAGCGATACCGGTGAGTCTGTTGGCGACGACAGTCGTGACAGAAAGCCGGTGGGTCTCTGTGCCGATGCGTTTTCTCTTAGGTCTGGTGCGGACGATCCCCAATTTATTGTTGGCGGCATTGTTCGTAGCGATTTTTGGGATCGGTGAAGCCACTGGTGTTTTGACCATCGCGGTCTTTACCTTTGGGATGGTTTCACAGCTGATGTTCCAAGCGATCGAAACCATTGATTTTGCGCCAATCGAAGCAGCGGCGGCGGTAGGGGCAAATAAATTTCAAGTGACTGTTTGGGCGATCATACCTCAAGTCATCAGCCAGTTTGCCAGCTATACTTTTTATGCCTTTGAAGTCAATGTTCGAGCTTCGACGGTGTTAGGATATGTTGGTGCCGGCGGGATCGGGGTCATCTTGAACGCCTCATTGGCATTGTTGAATTATGAACGGGTCTCGATCATTATCTTGACGATTTTGTTAACGGTAGCGATCGTTGATTTTCTAAGTGAGCGGGTAAGGAGGTCATTCCTATGATGATCAGAGAAGTGAAGAAAACGACTTGGCTGTTATGGGGACTCTTTGCTATCTTACTGGCATTATCCGCAGCGACGCTGGATTATTCCGGATTGAGTACTTTTTCCTTAGCGATGGGAAGAGATGTCCTGCAAGGGCTGAGTCAGCCAGACTGGTCTTTCTTTTACGACGGTAGCGGGGAGGATCTGTGGAGCTTATTGTTACTGACGATCGGGATCGCTTGTCTAGGAACGATGATCGCAACAGTCTGCGCGATACCGGTGACCTTGCTGAGTGCCGCCAACCTATGGTCTTCTGCGCCGTGGGTCGCGAAGATCGGCAAAATGATCTGCAATATCTTGCGGGCATTTCCAGAGCTAGTTTATGCGATTATTTTTGTCCGTGTGGTAGGTCCGGGACCTTTCGCTGGGGTTATGGCGATCGGTGTCCACCAGATCGGTATGCTGGGCAAGCTGTTCACGGAAGAAATGGAAGCCATGGATGAGCGCTTGACGGAAGAGATGCAAGCAGTCGGTGCCAACTTTTGGCAAACGATGTTTTTCGTGCGGGTTCCTTATTTAGCACCCATCTATAGTTCCTTTGCGTTGAATCATTTTGAAATTGCGGTCCGCAGTGCGGCAACGTTAGGGTTAGTCGGTGCCGGCGGGATCGGTGCACCATTGATTTTTGCTATTCAAACCAGAACCTGGAGCAAGGTAAGTATTATTTTGTTGGGCGTCGTTGTGACCGTCTTCTTATTAGACCAGTTGACTGGAATCATCAGAAAGAAATTGAGATAAACCTATGAATGTATTGCATATATCAGATATCCATTTTCGAGAAAGTTACCTGCCTTGTGAAGAAGGGTATCAAGGAATGCTGGCAGCTATGCAAAATCCCTTGATTCCTCTTGAAGAGTGTATCCAAGATGCCAAGGCGCGAGGGGCGATTGATTTGGTGGTGATCAGCGGTGATTTGACCGAAGATGGCGCGCCTGCCGATTATGCCTCTTTGAAGCATTATCTAGAAAAAGCCTTTGGCTCAGTGCCGATCGTAGTAACGCTAGGCAATCATGATATTAAACGGCATTTTCGCCAAGGCTGGCAAGGCAAGTCAGTAGAAACGGCCAGTGATACACCTTTTAATCAAGTCTATGAAACGGAGACATTGGCGGTCGTGACTTTCGATAATTCCTGTTACGGCTATGCCGACGGTATCGTAGATGAGCGACAGTTTGAATGGCTGCAAGCCACGCTGGCGCAGCTCAAAGAGAAAAAGATCATCTTTGTGACGCACCATCATTTGTTGCCTTATCAAGCAAGCACGCCGGCATGGGCCGGTGCCAATCGTTTGGTGGCATTATTGCAGCAGTATCAGATCTCTTGTATTCTCAGTGGACATACCCATCATGCATTTACGGGAACGATCGCAGGGATTCCTTACTATACTGTGGCAAGTATGTCGTTTGTCGGGGAAGATGAAGGCGAGGGGATGGTCCGTTTTGAAGAACGCTATGGATACAATTTGTATCGTTTTGAGGAAGGCGCGCTGGTTCATCAATCCTCAGAAAACTATCGACCGAACCGCGTATTGATGCGGGTCAACATGCAAGGATAAAAAACAGACGTTCCGTCAACGCTGAATTTAGCAGCAGGAAAGGAACGTCTGTTTTTGTGCAAAAAAGGCTTAACCTTGATTGCCAAAGGTTTTGACAACTTCAATCGTGCCGTCGATATGGAAAAACAAGGTATAGTTTTCTTCGGTTTTGATACCGTCAAAGCGGCGAGCATAATAGGTGACTGCGTCTTTGAAGGTTTGTGGGGGGACACCTAAAAAATCAGCGCATGCCGCCAACGTTTTGCAGCCTTCTTCAAAACAAGCGATGATATCATAGGGCGTGACCACGATCGCAGAACCAATGTCACGGGCTTTGCGTTCTTGTTTGCGTTTTTCGTTGGTGTCTTGGGCGGTAATGTCGCCAGCACTGGTCAAATAATGACCGATTTCTTCACCGATGGTGCTCAAGAGGTCTTCTTGTGATTGGTCAGGGTTCAAGTAAATATGGTGATCGATGTACAATCCTTGCTGACCATCAGGCATATTTTTATCGAAAATAAAGTGCAAGTCTGGGTAGGCGGCCATCAGTTCTTCTACTTTATCCATTTCCATCATTCCTTTTGGGCGTGCCGCTGTTTTATAAATTCAATGTAGCTGAGGATATCTTCCATCTGCTCATCGGTGACGTCATCATCAATATGGGCCGCAACGGTTTGAACTTTTGCAGAGGGCGGCGTAAAGCCTGCCGGGACTTGTCTGCCTAATAAAAAATCGGTGGATACTTGAAAAATCTCCGCGAGTTTGACGATGGTCTCGCCATCGGGTTCGTTACGATCATTTTCGAAATGCGAATACGCTGCGCGGGTGATCCCTAGCTGATCTGCGATCTGCTGTTGGGTTTGGTTGGTTCGTAGTCTGAGTGTTCTTAGCCGTTCGCCAAGCATGAGTGATCGCCTCCTTTTTTGTAGTATAGCACGTTGGATATAATTTGTATCTATTTTTGTATTATTTGATATAAAAAATATCACATCAGTTGACGATACGAATCGTATCTTTTATACTGGAAACAGATGATATGAATCGTATCAAAAAGAATGGGGGAGGATCATGGATACATCGATCGTAACAGTTGTCTTGCCGTCACTCATTACTGGTGTACTTACTTATTTGGCTACCCGAGTATCCAGCAAAGCGAATTTGGAACAAACGAATATCGAAAATGCCCAAAAGCTTTACCTAAAATATGAACAGATCAATCAAGAATTGACCCATAAAATCGATCAGTTAGAAGAAGAAGTCCAAAAGACCGCCAAAACCTACCAAGAAGAAGTCTTGGTCTATCAAGGAAAGCTTGCTACTGCCCAAAGCGAACGGGATTTTTTGCGGGCAGAAAACCAGGTGCTGAAAGAATTACAGCGAGGGAATCAAGTGCCTGTGGCGCGTGAAGAGAAGCAACATTCAGCCGTTGGCTAATAGAAAAAAACTGCTTATCCATCAATAAGCAGTTTTTTTTCTAGTTTTTATTCTTTAATTGATCATTTGTTCATTCACGTAGGCAGCATAAAGCGGGTGATTGTTGATCAATTCTGCATGGGTACCTTGACCGGTAATGGTACCTTTTTCTATAAAGTAGATTTGATCGGCATCCACGATGGTCGACAAGCGATGGGCGATCACTAATGTCGTGCGCCCTTCCATTAGATGATCCAACGCCCGCTGGACCTTTTCTTCCGACTGAGAATCTAGGCTGGCGGTCGCTTCATCGAGCATCAGCAGCTTGGGGTCTCGCAAGAATGCTCGTGCGATGGCGATCCGTTGTTTTTGCCCGCCAGATAGTTTGACGCCGCGTTCGCCGATTTGTGTTTCTAGTTTTTCGGGGAACTCTTGGACGAACTGATCGGCATAAGCCAATGCCAGTCCTTGCCACAATTCCTCCTCTGACAGTGTTCGGCTTAATCCGTATTGCAAGTTTTCCCGAATCGTACCGGCAAAGACCGCACTGTCTTGGGAAACATAGCCGATCTGTGCCCGCCAGTCCTGCAGATCAATGTCAGCTATCGGCTGTTCACCAATCAGCAAGCGCCCGCTGGTGGGTTCATAAAAGCGTTCCAGTAAAGCGAAGATCGTGGATTTTCCGCCGCCGCTTGGTCCCGCAAAAGCAATCACGGTGTTGGGTTTGGCTTCAAAAGAAATGTTTTGCAAAATCGGCCGTTTGGGATCGTAACTGAAATCGATCTGTTCTGCCCGTAGGACTGCGCCGTCGATAGCGGCTTTGGGTGCTGCCTGGATCGGCTCCAGCGGCGTATCCAAAATTTCTTGGATCCGTTCCGTAGCACCCATCGCTTTTTGGACTTGTGAAAAGAACATCGCAAACGTCGTCACAGGCGCAATAATATTAAAGAGATACAGTAGAAAAGCAATCAATGCGCCACTCGTCAAGGTGCCGGCTTGGACACGGATCGCGCCATAACCGAGGATTCCTACGAGTAATCCCAGCATTGCCGTCGTCATGATTGGCTGCAAAATCGCACTAACTTTCGCATCCTTGACCCCGAGGGTAAAGATTGCCCCAATGTTGCGCCGACCGTTTTCTTGTTCACTAGCTTCTCCGTTGCTGGCTTTGATCAAACGGATCTCTGAGAGTTTTTCGCTGGCATCCGCATTGAAATCGGCAGTCGCTGCTTGTAGTTGGCGTCCTAGTTTCGACATGATCTTGCCGATCGGCCACATGATCAAGGTGATCAAAGGCACCGCACTGAACATGATCGCCGCCATCTTCCAATCCATCAAAAACAAGATGATCATCGAACCAACCAATTGGATCAAGCCAGTGACAAAGCTGGGAAATTGCGAGGTGACTAGTTCTTTGATCACGGAAGTATCATTAACGAGTCGCGAACTGCTTTCCCCCGACTTATGGTCATCAAAATAGCTGACTGGCAAATGCAGCAGATGTTTCCAAAGACGTTCTCGTAATGTTTTCACGGCACTTTCTCCCACATAGCGCAAGAGAAAGCCGCCTAAAGTGCCTACGCCTAATTGCAGCACAAAGGCTAGGATCAAAACGACCAGCATGGAGGTGCTGAACGTGGGGGTGCCGCTGGCATCGACTAGCGTTTTCGTCAGCTGCGGCACGACCAAACTGGCGGCACTCGTGATCAGGCTAAAGAGCATCCCTAAAAGAAACAAGCCTTTCTTGGGATTGACACTGACGATCAGGTGGATAAAGTCTTTCATTTTAAATTTGTTTTTGTTCACTGTTGGTGTCGTTGTTTCCATTCGTTTTCCTCCGCTACAAGCAAGATGTCCTGCAGCTTTTTCTTTTTCATTAGGTGCTATTAGAAATCCTGCCAATCATCTTCGGCTGCTTCGTCTTTAGAAGCGGAATCAGGTCTTGCTTTGCGGTCTTGTCCAAACCCGTAGGCATCAAAAAAGTTGCCTTTTCCCCATGTGTCCCGTGGATCATTCGCCTCGCTACTATCAAATGGCCCAAATGGCCCAAATGACCGATTGCCAAACATGCCGCGGTGTCCAGGAAATGGCATTTGCCGCATGGCTTCTTTGATCTGCTTTTTCATTTGACGCCGCTCGTCAGCGCCCATATCTTGCCAAGTATCTTTCATTTGTTGCTTCATTTTTCGGCGATCGTCATTCGTCATTTCCTGCCAATTTCCACCCCATTGCTTCATCATCTGTTCCCGGATCTCCTGCATAGCTTGTAGACGATCCATCGGGTCAATAAAGCGTTGCGTCTGTTGCTGAAAGTCAGCTTCCCACCCAGCGGCGATGTTTTCAAGCAGACGAGCAAATTCGGTTTGTTCTTCCTCTGTTAACCCAGCAAAAAACGTTTGACTGCTGGCGGCTTCTTTTTGTGCCAGTAATTTTTCTGCTTTTTTTCGTCCAGTCTCTGTCAGAAAGATTCGTTTGATCCTTTTGTCGGCTGCATCTTCTTTGCGTTGGATATCCCCACTGCTTTCCATTTTCTTCAATAGTTCTGCCAAGGAACTTGGCCGTAAATCTAAAACTTCTGCGAGGTAATTTTGCACCAAGCCATCTTCTAAATTTAAAACGGCTAGGACGCGTTGCTGTCCAGAAAGGCGTTGGTTATTTTGACTCATAAAAGCATTGCTGGCTTCGCTGATAAAACGAAGCTGTTTCATTAAGTGATCGGTCATTGTACTCATTGAGAACACTCCTTTTGAATTATTGTTCGGTACCTAATGATATCGATGAGTTGATTATAGTTCGGTGCCGAACGAATGTCAAGAGGAAGTAGCTGGGATTTTTTTCTAACAAAAAGTAAGCAAAATGATTGACTTACTAAAAGTAAGTTTGATATGCTGAGTCCATCGTTAAAGAAAACACAATAAAAGGAGTACAAAAGAATGGTCTTTGGATTTGGGAAAAAAGAACAAATAATTGAAAAAGAAGTAATTAAAGAGGTGTATCGCACTCCGGAAAAGAAAAAAGCGCAAAAAATCGGAATCATCGTTGGCAGCACGAGAGAAGGCCGCGTGAGTCCGCAAGTAGCCAATTACGTTTTACAAACAGCACGAGCACATAGCGACCGCTCATTTGAAATCATTGATATCAAAGACTACGACTTGCCCTTTATGGGTACAGGCGAAGCGAACCAAGCGTGGAATGAAAAAATCGCTGAATTAGACGGTTATATCTTCATCGTACAAGAATACAATCATGGGCTATCGGCTTCCTTGAAAAATGCGTTAGACAGCGCCCGCGAGGAATGGTTCAACAAAGCAGCAGCAATCGTCAGCTATGGTTCAGCAGGGGGTATTCGGGCCGCTGAGCAAGTTCGCTTGATTTTGGCGGAACAAAAAGTAGCCACGGTGCGCACTAATCCAGCCTTCAACTTATTTACTGATTTTGAAAATTTTGCCACCTTTACTCCTGGCGAACATATGACGGCAGGAATGAACGATATGTTGACGGAATTACTGGACTGGGCAGACACATTTGCCAATCGTTAAAAAACAAACGAAAACAATCTTAGGAGGAACCTATCATGAAATTTGGTATTATTTTAGGCAGTACAAGAGAAGGACGCGTAAGTCCGCAAGTCGGAGCATATATTCAAGAAATTGCTACTCAACGGTCAGAGCATCAGTTTGAGATCGTTGATGTAAAGGCATTTGATTTACCGTTTATGGGAACGGCTGAGCCAAACATGGCGTGGAACAAAAAAATCGCTGAATTAGATGGCTATATCTTCATCGTACAAGAATACAACCACGGTTTTGCGGCTTCCTTGAAAAATGCCGTAGACTCTGCACGGGAAGAATGGTTTGATAAAGCAGCTGGGATCGTCAGTTATGGTTCTGGCGGTGGGATTCGTGCCGCTGAACAATTGCGTAACGTTTTAGCTGAACAAAAAGTTGCCACCGTGCGGACTAACCCAGCCTTCAATCTCTTCACAGATTTTGAAAATTTCAGTACCTTCAAACCCGGTGCGCACATGGCTGCAGGTGTCAATGACATGCTGGATGAATTGTTGTTGTGGTCAAAAGCTTTTGCCACGATTCGCTGATCTGTTTTAGGAGGTCACCATTTATCATCGATCATTTGCTGTTTCATTCATTGAATGGAGCAGCATTTTTTTGCGTTTCCAAGGAATGGTTTTCACTGGAAAGGCTATTTCACTGAAAGAATGACTAAAAATCGGGTATACTAGAAGAACAGAAGATGCGGGCAACTGCGTTCGATTTTTTGCCCAACGAGTGCATCCAGTAACAGAGGAGTGAACAAGAGCATGAATCTACTTTTTGCGATTGATGATCGATTCAGTGAACAATTAAAAACAACGTTATATTCAATCAAACGCCATACGACAGCAGCATCTTTCGATGTCTATGTCTTACAAGAAAAAGAATTGAGGCAAGGTGCAGAGCTAGAGGTCTTTTGTCAAAAATTGGCGATGACCTATCATCCCGTCATCATCGGTTCTGGTTCGATCTTTAAAACGGCACCAGTTAGTGACCGCTACCCAGAATCAATCTACTATCGATTGTTGGCACAAAATTACTTGCCGCAGCAGGTGGAAAAAATCCTGTATCTGGATGCGGATATTTTGTGCATCAATGATTTGCGCCCCTTGTATGAGCTGACGTTAGGGGATTTTCTGTATGCCGCTGCCAGTCATTCCAAGCTGACAGAAGTGACGACGGTCATCAATAAAGTCCGTTTGCGCAATTATGAGTCAGAAGGCTACTATAATTCAGGTGTCTTGCTGATGAATGTGCACCAGCTACGGCAAGAGGTCAAAGAAACAGAAATCGCAGCCTTCATTGAGAAAAATCATTTGAACCTCTTTTTGCCGGATCAAGATATTTTAAATGGGTTATATGGTGATCGGGTGCTGGCGATTCCTGATCAGCTCTATAACTATGATGTACGGAAAAACCGTACGTATGAGACGATCAGCCTAGGGGAATGGAGTTTGGATTGGGTCATCGAACATACCGTTTTGCTGCATTTTTGCGGCAAAGAGAAACCATGGAAGAAAGGCTATCGCAGCCGCTACGGTTCGTTATACAAATATGTAGAAAATGAACGGCGGAAGTTTGAAGAGGAACAATCAAAGAGCGTATGATTAAAAAAGCTTTACTTGGACAAAAGACAGGTAAAGCTTTTTTTTCGATCATTTTTTGAAGGGAATTCTTGTAAAATCAAGTAGACGCATCTAATTTGCTTCCGCATCGATAAGGAAACACCTTGTGTTCAAAAAGAAAGCGCTATCTATTATGATGACATTATCAACCCATTGCCATGCTAAATCAGGTGAGCAACTGATTTATTCAACGTAAGGAAAATCAGTACTACACCACTATTTAGCAGCTACTGAACATAGATAGTGAAAATGAGTGTATTCGTTAAGGAGGAAAACTATATGAAAAAAGCATTAATCATCTGTGCAGGCGGTATGTCTTCATCGGTCATTGCCAAAAAAACGACGGAATATTTTAAAGAGCGAGGAAAAGAAATTGAACTAGATGCAACGTCTGCCTCTCAAGGAGCAGCCACGATCGCCAAAGATGAATACGACCTATACTTAGTCAGCCCTCAAACTAAGATGTACTTTGCGAATCTTGAAAAAGCTGCCATCAAGTACCAACGACCCATCGTAAATATTCCGCCCCAAGCCTATGTTCCGATACCGATGGGTATTGAAAAATTAGCTGCTGTGGTAGAACAAAATATCAAATAGCAGTTCAAACAAGTAGCTAGATGAAAATAGGTTGATGAAAAAGGTTGATGAATAATGTTGAGTAAAAAAGAAATCATCATGCTAAAGATGCTCTACCAAAACCGCAACACATACACTAGCAGCAAACAGATCGCAAATCAACTGGGGGTCTCGGATCGGACTGCTCGCAAGTACCTTCAAGGTCTGGGTCTTATCCTGAAGAACCATAAGCTTGGTCAAATTTGTGCCAAGCAAGGACAGGGGTATCGCTTGAACATCACGGACCAGCGTTCCTTTGATCTGTTTTATTCAGAGAAGACCAATCTCAGGCCAACAGCTGACGATCTAACCACGATCAATGAAGCCAATGACCGGCAATATTTTTTGCTAAATCAATTGTTATTTGGGCATAAGCCCGTTTTTGTTGATGATTTAGCAGCGGATCTATGTGTTTCGCGCTCGACGATTTCAAATGATATCGTTGAAATCAAGCAATTATTAAAGCCTTATACGATCGAGTTGAAACATCGAACCAGCCAAGGCATTTATGTTGAAGGATCTGAAAACAGTCTGCGGCATTTCATCATGAATTACTTTTTCATGAATCGCCTGCAAGACAATCTTTATGCATTCTCAATGTACAAACATCTGTTAGAGGGGATAGCGATCGAGGAGATCGTGATCATCGTCTTGGACACCTGCCGTAAATACTTTTTGAAACTCTCTGATTTTATGATCTACACGATCGTCCTGCATATAGGCTTAGCGATAAAACGGCTGCAGTCGGGCTTTGAGATCCAGCTGCATCCGCAGGATCCTGAATTGGAACAAGAAGCAGAATACCAGTCGGCTATAGAGATCGTTGAGAAGATTCGCCAACAGATGAGCATTGCTTTGCCGCCAGAAGAGGCTTTTTATATCGCCATTCACTTAAAAAACAAACTAGTTTCCGAAACTATCCGTGAACAGATCGATTTAGATGATAACGAGGTGAAACAACAGCTGTTAGCTGTTTTGCATAAAATCGATCAAGAAACCGGCTTTTGCTTAGTCGAAGATCCACTGTTGATAGAAGGGCTGATGATGCATATCACCCCCTTATTGCAACGATTGAATAACGGTACGAGTATGGAGAATCCTTTGCTAGAGACCATCAAAAAAGATTACAGTGACTTTTTTCAGTTAACGATTCGGCATTTTTCTGATGTTCCCTTCTTTGCCCCCTATAGAGTGACCGAAGGAGAGCTTGCCTATTTGACGATCCATTTAACTGCTGCGATGGAACGCTTAGCGAATCAACAAAAAGCCAAGGTCATAGTGATCTGTGCAACAGGAATTGGTAGTTCGCAAATGTTAAAAAATCGTTTGGAACACGAACTTGGTTCAAAAATCGTGATTGAAGATATGATCAGCTATTACGAAATCAGTGAACAAAAACTAGCAGGGATCGATTTGATCATTTCATCCATCAAAGTACCAGATGTGGTTCTAAATATCCCCATCGTCACCGTCAGTGTTTTTTTAGATAAAAAAGATATCCAAAAAATCAATCGCCAGTTGAAGCAGTATAAAATCAAAAAACAGTATGGTAGCATACTGAAACAACAGCCGAAATCTTTATCTGACAAGGAGCGGGAATTGATTGAGACCAGCTTTCGCTCAGAACTTTTTCTGCTGATAGAGGAAGAGACTGACAAAGCAACTGTTATGGATCAGTTGCTGACGAAAATTGAAGGCTTGGAAAAACGTTCAGTGAAAGAAGCGCTAGGCAAGCAGCTTGCTTTACGAGAAGCCTATAGCTCAGTAGCTTTTTCGGATCATTTGGCGGTGGCGCACCCCATTGAACCGATCACCAATGATGCTTATGCGGCCGTTGCTATACTAAAACAAGGCATAAAATGGGATGACGAGCATGACCAGATCCAGCTGATTTTCTTACTTTCCCCTGATCGATTGGGGCAATTAGAATTGAACAAAATCAGCCAACTGTTAGTACCGATCATTGAAGATGAATCATTTAAAGATGCACTCATAGCAAGTGGTGATTTTGAACATTTTATGAAATGTTTTATTGGGTATCACCTAGAAGCACATATATAGCACATGTAAGGGAGAAAGAACAATGGAATCAGAAAAATTACAAGAGACCGCTTTTCAAATCATTCTTAGCAGCGGGGATGCTCGGACAATCGTTCATGAAGCATTCCAAGAGATGCGCCAAGGAACTTTTGAAGCAGCACAAGCAAAACTGGATCAAGCAAATGAAGCACTAGTAGAGGCCCATAAAGCACAGACGGGCTTATTACAAGAATACGCCAGCGGCGAAAAAATCGACATGGAGATTATCATGGTCCATGCACAAGATCATCTAATGACAACGATGACTTTGCGAGAAGTGGCGATTGAAATGCTGGCGTTATACCAGCGAGAGCGGTAGAAAGGAAGGGAACAAATGACCAATCAAGAACAACAGAAAAAAATGGCAGAAAAAAATTTTCGGTTTAATCGCTTTTTATTTCTAAGGTATGTATTAGCAGTGTTTTTCTTTGCAAATCTTTATTGGTTATTGGCTGCGATGGCCAGCAATGCCCTACTCCTGATTCTTCCGCTGGCGCTGTTGGTTTTGGCTATTTCGGCAATTGGAGAATACGTGCGCCTTTATGGCAGCCACTCAGAGCAAATAGCAGAAAAACTGCGGTGGACGCGCTTGTTTTATCTTTGTCAACTGACGATGAATCTCCTTTTATGCGCCGTTTGTTTCTTCTCTCCTCTGTTTTCATTCGTTTTTCCTTTTCTTGATAATACACTGCACAATCGAGGCATTCTTACACTCTGGCTTAGTGTGGGGCTAACGTTAGCTGCGCTATGTTTGCAGCGTGTGAATAAGATCCGTCACAAAAAAGATACGTATTATGGATATATTAAAGAATACCAAAAACTCATTGAAGGGAAGTAGTTACATTATGGAACAATCAAATAGCAAGTTGTTCAGTCTCTTAGAAACGGCCGTCATGGGACCGTTAGGAAAAGTGGCACAGTTCAAAATCGTACGTGCCATCATGGCTGCTGGGATGGCTTCGATTCCTTTTACGATCGTTGGCTCGATGTTTTTAGTTATCAATGTATTGCCGCAGACCTTTACCTTTTTAGAAGATTTCTTCAATAATACTTTTTTCAGAGTCAGTGAATTGTATATGCTGGCAAACAGCACGACAATGGGACTTTTGGCATTATATTTTTGTATCGTTCTCGGCTATGAATACACCAAGATCTATGCGGAAGAAGAAGAGTTGGATCTTGCGCCTATGAGTGGGGCGTTATTATCGATGTTTGCCTTTTTCATGTCGATCCCACAATTGATGATTGTGGATGGCAACATGTCACGGATCACCGATCAAGAAAATGCTATCATCAATGGCTGGGCGATCGGTGGCGACGGGGTGGAGCGTTTAGGAACGACCGGGATATTTACCGGTATCATTATGGCGGTGTTGGCCGTTCAGTTGTACCGTTTATGTGTGACGAAAAAATGGGTCATCAAAATGCCTGAAGAAGTCCCATTAGGGGTTGCCCGTGCCTTTACAGCATTGATTCCCGCCTTTGTTGTGGCCTTCACGGTTCTTATCATCAATGGCGCATTAGTTGCAGCAGGAACGGATATTTTCCAAATCATTGCGGTACCTTTTGGGTTTGTTACCAATTTGACCAACAGTTGGTTAGGTTTGATGGTGATTTACTTTTTAGTCAGTGCATTATGGTTAGTAGGGATTCATGGCGCAAATATCATTTTTTCTGTATTGACGCCAATCACCTTAGGCAATTTGACAGCCAATGCTGAGGGCGCCAATTTTGCATTAGCTGGTGAGTTTAACAATGCGTATGTGACCGTCGGTGGTTCAGGGGCAACGCTAGGTCTCGCTTTATTCTTGGTTTATCTGGCGAAATCAAAACAATTAAGAGTGTTAGGAAAAGCTTCGATCATTCCAGCATTATTCAATATTAACGAGCCGTTGATTTTCGGGATTCCTTTGATTTATAATCCTTTCTTAGCGATTCCCTTTTTCTTAGCACCGATGGCATCCGCATCGATTGCCTATTTTGCGATCGAATTGGAAATCATTCGACCGATGATCGCCCAAATGCCATGGCCTTCTCCAATCGGCATCGGCGCATTTATTGGAAGTGGAGGCGATTGGAAAGCCGCAGTTTGTGCTTTCTTATGTGCAGGCGTTGCCTTTTTGATCTACTTCCCATTCGCTCGTTCTTATGACGCAGGCCTAGTCAAGCAAGAAGCCCAAGAAGGGGAACAAGCAGCATAAATCGAAAGGAATAAGAAAGAAACGTCCACACGGCCGTTTCTTTTTTTAAGCGTTCTATTCTGCTTTTTTTCGATTCGATGGTACGATGAAACTAGTGAGTTATGAAAAAAAGAAGGAGTGGAGAACATGAAATTTTTAATTTGGCTGGTCTGTGTGATCGGCATTGAAGCAACAGGAATCATCTCGAGTTTGTTTGCAGGGGACATTGCCGGAACGTATGCGCAAATGGAAAAACCCTTTTTAGCCCCTCCTGGCGGGATCATTGGGATCGTTTGGACGATTTTGTATGCCTTTATGGGAACGGCGTTGTATCTGTTGATCGTCGCCAAAGTCAATCCAGCGCTTAAAAAGAATGCCTACATCTTCTTTGCGATCCAGCAAGTATTAAACTTCTTTTGGAGTATCGTTTTCTTTGGCTGGAATGCTTACTGGGCAGGAACGGTCATTATTGTCTTGTTAGTGTTATCAGTGATTATTTGTATGATCCTCTTTGCTCGCATCGACAAAAAAGCGATGTACTTGTTTATTCCTTATTTGATTTGGTGTTTATACGCCGGCTACTTAACGATTGGCTTAACTTTATTGAATGCCTGATAGAAAAACCCTCTTCCAAGCGTCTTGTTGGAAGAGGGTTTTTTCTTTTAGATATAGTCTTCAGTCAATTCCATAAAGCTGGCAACATCTTTTAGGACCATGTCGATCCCTGCTTGCCAGAAGTCTGGTTTCGTTAAATCGACACCAAGGTGTTTTTGCGCCAGTTCTTCCGTCGTCATTGAAGCAGTATCTTGCAATAAAGCAATGTATTCTTCTTCAAAGCTAGACCCTTTTTCATTGGCATACGCGTAGATCCCCATACTAAAGAGGTAACCAAAGGTATAAGGGAAGTTGTAGAACGGCACATCGTCAATAAAGAAGTGCAATTTGGCTGCCCAGAAATGTGGGTGATAAGTCGCTAACCCATCCGCATAGCTTTCTTTTTGCGCCGCAGTCATCATTTCCGTGATTTGTTCCGCTGAAACCAAGCCCTTTTGACGAGCTTGATAGAAGCTGTTCTCAAAAATAAAACGTGCGTGGATGTTCATGAACATCGCGATCGCATTTTGCATTTTAGCATCCAATAGATTGATTTTTTCTTCTTTTGTCGTTGCTTCTTTGAGGGTTGCATCAGCAACGATCAATTCAGCAAAGGTACTTGCTGTTTCGGCAACGTTCATGGCATAGTTGCGGTTTAATTCTGGCAGCTCCCAAAGAACGCTGCTGTGAAACGCGTGACCTAGCTCATGGGCAAGCGTCGCTACTTCGTTGACTGAATTGCTGTAGGTCATGAAAATACGTGACTCTTTGGTTTCTGGCAAGCTGGTGCAATAGCCGCCAGGACGTTTGCCGGGACGATCTTCTGCTTCGATCCAGCTTTTTTCAAAAGCAACTTGGGCAAAGTCAGCCATTTTCGGACTGAACTTACGGAAGTTGGTCAAAATAAAGTCAGCTGCTTCATCAAAGGTGTAGGTTCTTTCTTCCATGTCCCCAAGGATGATTGGCGCATCTTGGTCTTGCCATTCCATTTTTTCTTTGCCGAAAAGCTGGGCTTTGCGAGTCAAGAAATCAACGATTGGCTGTTTGTTCTTTTGGATTGTGCCCCACATAGCATCCAATGTCGCTTTTTGCAGACGATTGTATTCTAATGGTTCCTTCAAGTAATCAGTGACACCGTGAAGTTTGAAGGTAGAAAGGCGGAAACCGTCTAAGTGGTTCAAGGTATCCGCAAAGAGGTCTTCTTTTTCTGCCCACGTCTTTTCCCAAGTGTCGAATAAACGCGCACGAACTTCCGGATCAGGATCACCCATCATTTTATTGAAGGCTTGACCAGCTGAAAACTTGATCGTCGTGCCGTCTTCTTGAAGGAAAGGAATTTCGATCGAGGCAACGATCGTATCGTAATGTTGGCTCCAAGCATTCAAGCCATCTAAATTTAAAGTGTTGATGATGGTCTCTTCTGCTTCGGATAACAATTCTTTGCCGTCGCGGCGAATCTCGCTTAAACGAAAAGCGACAGGTGCTAAGTTTTCCGCTTTAACTAGTGCTGTCCAATCATCCTCAGAAATTTCTGTCAATTTTTTCGAGAAAACGGTTTGTGCTGCTTGCAGTGCTGGCAATTTTGCGTAGAGGTCACCCGTCAGGATTTTGGCTTTGCTGTCATTGACATTCGCTGAAAGCAAGGCATTGATAAAGCTGCCGCATTGTGAAAATCCTTGACTAATAGTTGCGGATAAATCAAGTAACTCTTCTAATTTTGCTGCATCGTCTTCGCTGTTGGGCGACCATGCATCGACTGTTGTTCGGTAATTTGCAATTTGTTCTTCCAGTTGGCTCATGCGTTCTTTTAATTGAACAGAATCGCTGCCTCCCGGAAAGATTGTTTCCAGATTCCAATTGATTGAATAGGTCATTCCTATCAAACCCCTTTCTTTTCCTTCGATCTTATTAAGTATAGCATAACGAAATTTGGTCGCAACCATCAGAATCCTTATGAAATAAGGGTTCTTGATGAAACTGTACCAAAAACAAAAAATGGAATGTATAACTCCTTGATCTATTGATAGGGCGGAAAAACGTCAAAAATAAAAAAACTATCACATCCTCATCAAATTCTTAGAAAAAAATCGATGGATAAATATTACATATGAAAAAAAACAGCGAGTAAAAAAACGCCTGATGAGCGATATTCGCTTTTTCATGCATAATGCCAAATCCTTTGCGAAAAGAACACGAAATATACCACTGCGAAAGCGTATACAATTAGGTAGCATAGAGGTGTAAACAGAAGAAGGAGGAAGAAAAATGCCAAATGCTATTCATGTTTTTTCAGAGATTGGACGATTGAAGCAAGTCATGCTTCACCGCCCTGGTCGGGAATTGGAGAACCTTGTTCCTGATCATTTGAACCGCCTGCTATTTGATGATATTCCTTTTTTGGAACAAGCCAGAGCAGAACATGATCGGTTTGCGGAAGTCCTACGTCAAAATGATGTGGAGGTGTTGTATCTAGAAGATTTAGCTGCTGAATCGCTCACGTCACCAGAAATCAAACAGCAATTTCTCAAGGATTATTTAGCGGAAACTACAATCCAAAGTTCTGAGATCATCAAAGAAGTCACGGATTATTTTATGTCTTGTGACAATGATCGGGAACTGATCGACAAAACTATGGCTGGTTTAGCCAAAAATGAACTGGAGCTGCCAAATACCCAGAGCCTCGCTGGGACCGTGGATGATCAATACCCATTTCTGATCGATCCAATGCCAAATTTGTATTTTACACGAGATCCCTTTGCGACGATTGGTAACGGAGTATCCTTGAATCGCATGTATTCAGAAACAAGACGGCGCGAAACGTTATACGGCAAATATATTTTTGCTCATCATCCAATGTTCCAGCAAAATCCGCCTCATATGCTTTATGATCGCGCTCAACCAACCCGCATCGAAGGTGGCGACGAATTAGTTCTGTCAAAACATGTGTTGGCGATTGGTATCTCGCAACGAACGGATGCCGCTTCGATTGAGCAGCTGGCCCGCAAAGTGTTCGAAAATGAGCCAAGCTTTGAGTATGTTCTAGCGTTTGACATTGGTCAAGAGCGCAAATTCATGCATTTAGATACGGTATTTACAATGGTCGATCATGACAAGTTTACGATCCATCCAGAAATCGAAGGAGAGCTGACGGTTTATTCAATCTCACGAGCAGGTGATGGGGTGACGATCAAAGAAGAAAAGGACACGTTGGAAAATATTTTATGTCGCTATCTAGAACTAAATACGGTTGAATTGATTCGTTGCGGCGGCAGTGATTTGATTGCAGCAGCTCGGGAACAATGGAATGACGGTTCCAATACCTTGACGATCGCACCTGGCGAAGTCGTCGTATATGACCGCAATACCATCACCAATCAGAAGTTGGCAGAAGCCGGTATCAAATTGCACAAAATCTCCGGCAGTGAATTGGTTCGTGGTCGTGGCGGTCCTCGTTGCATGAGCATGCCATTTGTTAGAGAAGATATTTAAATCAGAGGAGGAATCATCGATGGAACAAGTATTTAAAGGAAGAAGTTTTTTAGCAGAAAAAGATTTTACGAAAGCCGAGTTAGAATACCTCATTGATTTTTCAATCTATTTAAAACAATTGAAAAAACAAAATATTTCTCATCGTTATTTAGAAGGCAAGAACATTGCCCTTTTGTTTGAAAAAACATCGACTCGGACACGGGCGGCCTTTACGACAGCTGCCATCGATCTTGGTGCCCATCCAGAATTTTTAGGCGCGAATGATATTCAGCTAGGCAAAAAAGAATCTGTCGAAGATACAGCAAAAGTTTTAGGCAGCATGTTTGACGGTATTGAGTTTCGTGGATTCAGTCAACAAGTCGTTGAAGATTTAGCCAAATTCTCCGGTGTTCCTGTTTGGAATGGCTTAACCGATGAATGGCACCCAACCCAAATGATCGCTGACTTTATGACCATCAAAGAAAACTTCGGCACCTTGGAAAACATTACGCTAGTTTATGTGGGCGACGGCCGGAACAATATGGCGAATAGTTTGTTAGTGACGGGGGCAATTTTAGGGGTCAACGTTCGTATCTGTGCACCAAAAGAACTTTTCCCAGCGCAAGAAGTGACAGACTATGCCAACAAATTTGCTAAAGAATCTGGCAGTCAGTTGATGGTAACAGATGATATCCAAAAAGGCGTCAAAGATGCAGACGTCTTGTATACCGATGTTTGGGTGTCAATGGGGGAAGAAGACCAGTTCGAAGAGCGGGTGAAGCTGTTGAAAGATTACCAGATCAACCGCGAAATGGTGATGGCCACCGGAAAACAAGACGATGGCTTGATCGTGCTGCACTGCTTGCCAGCGTTCCATGATACGAATACGACGTATGGAAAAATGATCGAAGAAAAATTTGGCATTTCTGAAATGGAGATCACAGACGATATTTTCCGTAGTCACTGGGGTCGTCAATTTGAAGAGGCTGAAAACCGGATGCACTCGATCAAAGCGATCATGGCAGTAACATTAGGCGATCTATTTATTCCTAGAGTGTGAGAAGGAGCAGTGAGCAGATGAGTGAAAAGAAACCAACGATCGTTGTCGCCCTTGGCGGCAACGCCATCTTAGCAGAAGATGCCAGTGCCAAAGGGCAAAAAGAACGACTCAAACAGACCGTGGACTATCTGATTCCCTTGATCCGAAAAGACGTCAATTTGATCATTACTCATGGGAATGGTCCCCAAGTGGGAAACCTGGTTTTGCAGCAGCAAGCGAGCGATTCTAGCAAAAACCCAGCAATGCCTTTAGATACCTGTGTCGCCATGACCCAAGGCAGTATTGGCTATTGGTTGCAAAATGAGCTGAGAATCCAGTTGAAAGCAGCACAAATAGCGAAGCCGGTGGTGACTGTGGTCACGGAAATTACAGTCGATGCCCAAGATCCAGCATTTGCCCATCCGACAAAACCAATCGGGCCGTTCTTAACGGAAACGGCTGCCAAAGAAGCCATGGCGGCTTCAGATGCCATCTACCGGGAAGATGCTGGTCGTGGCTGGCGGAAAGTCGTGGCTAGTCCTGCACCACAAGCGATCCAAGAAGTTGCCAGCATCAAAGCGCTGATTGAACAAAACACGATCGTCATTTGTGCAGGAGGCGGCGGCATTCCCGTGCTAGACAATGGCCTGGGTGTTGAAGCCGTGATCGATAAAGATTTTGCTTCTGAAAAATTGGCTCGATTAGTCGATGCGGATCAGCTGATCATTTTAACGGGCGTAGAAAAAATCGCTTTGAACTTTGGCAAGGAAAGTGAGCAGTGGTTGGATCATGTGACCGCCGCGGAATTGGAAACCTATGTCGATGAAGACCATTTTTCACCAGGTAGTATGTTGCCGAAAGTACAAGCCGCTTTGAACTTTGTCAAAATGGGGGCGGAAAAACGGGCAGTGATTACTTCTTTAGACAAGCTGGCAGCTATCGATGATGCTGGCACGCAGATCACCTGGAAGTAAGCGAAGCAGCAAAGCAAGACCCAAAACATTGGAGTGAGAAAAATGATCGACCACCAAATAAAAGATCCATCAACAAGAGCGAACAGCTTTCAATGGCTGGAAGAAGAAAATCAGCAGCGTTTGAAAGAGCATATTTACTGCCGTACGTACAAAAAAGGTCAAGTGCTTTTTTATGAAGGCGACGTAAGAGATCGGATATTCCTTGTGATAGAAGGACTTGTACGGATCGAAAAGACCGACGGAACTGATTCCTATTGTTATGTAGATTTTGTTGGGCCAGATCAGTTATTTCCTTTGATTGGCTTGTTTGAAAGAGACAACTATGATGTATCGGCATTCGCTGCAACAGACATTGTCGTGCAGTTTGCAGCGATGTCACTGTTTGAACCGCTAGTCGTTTCGTCTACAAGTCAGTTGCTGTGGCTCAATCAGCAAATGAGCCGGCAGTTGGAAAAGCAAAGACGCCGTGTCGAGTATTGTGTCACCTCCAGCGCGCAAACAAGAGTCGTTAATACGATTGGTCTTTTGATGATCGAGCATGGGCAGACACAAGGTGAGCAGATTCGCATCCCTTTTCCAGTTTTTATCAATGATATAGCCAAGTACAGTGGAACGACGCGAGAGACAGTCAGTCAAACGCTCAAGGCGCTCGTGCATAAAAGAAAGATTTATTATCGCTACAAAGAACTCATTATTTATGACCAAGATTATTTTTCTCATGTTGCCAAGTAATGGCTGGCAGCAAATAGGATCGATTCAAAAAAGGGGGAACACAGATGAAAAAAAAGCAAAAAGAAAAAAAGTCGCTGACATCATTCAGTATCTTATTTCTGATCATTATCGCCTTGACGGTCGCTTCCTGGCTCTTAGCAGGGCAGCCTTTTGCGCCTTCTTTACCAGCAGGCCAAGAAGAGATGGTCAGCCAAGTGGTGGGTGCCAAGTTTTCTGATTTCTTTATGGCGCCTTTTAACGGATTTCGTGATGCGATCGAGATCTGTGTGTTTATTCTCTGTTTGGGTGGTTTTTTGAATATCGTCACGCGAACAGGCGCTTTGGAAGCCGGGATTCAGCATTTGGTCAAAAAACTCAAAGGCAATGAGTTGATTTTGATTCCGATTTTAATGATCTTGTTTTCGATCGGCGGCTCCACTTATGGAATGGCGGAAGAAACGATTCCTTTTTATTCCTTATTAGCAATAACGATGGTGGCATCAGGTTTTGATACGATCGTCGCAGCAGGAACCGTTATGCTGGGTGCTGGTGCCGGCGTGATTGGCTCCACCGTCAATCCCTTTGCGACCGGCGTTGCGATGGATGCCTTGCGAAGCATCGATATTGCCCCAAACAATGGCACGATCTTAGTAGTCGGGGCATTGCTTTGGTTAGTCACGACCGCATACTGTATCTTTGTGGTGATGTCTTATGCCAAAAAAGTCAAAGCCGACAAAGGCTCCACGATCTTATCGCTGCAAGAGCAAAAAGAAATGGAAGAACATTTTGTCAAAGACACGAACGAAGCCTTGGTGTTTACGCAAAAACATCGCCTGATTTTGACGATTTTTGGTTTATCCTTTGTGATCATGGTGGTTTCCTTGATTCCTTGGGGCGACTTTGATATCCATGTGTTTGACGGTTGGACCGCCTTTTTGACCGGCAATAGCTTCGGTGAATGGTATTTTGGTGATTTGGCCATGTGGTTCTTCTACATCAGTATCATCATTGCGTTGATTCAAGGATTCTCAGAAAAAGAAATCGTGACCAACTTTATCGATGGGGTCAAAGACATTTTATCCGTTGTCTTGATCATCGTTGTGGCACGGGGTGCTTCCTACATTATGCAAACGACGTACTTGGATCTGTTTATTTTGGATCGGGCTTCCCATCTTTTAGAAGGTCTATCACCTGTCCTGTTTGTGATTGGCGCCTACATTTTGTATCTGCTCTTATCGTTCTTGATTCCATCGACTTCCGGACTAGCGTATGTATCGATCCCGATCATGGGGGCCTTGGCGCAAAGCATCGGACTCAATCCGAACGTCATGGTGATGATCTTTACTGCTGGTTGCGGATTAGTGAATTTGATCACACCAACTTCTGGCGTCGTGATGGGGGGATTGGAGCTGGCTCGGGTCAACTATTCCACTTGGACCCGCTTTATGCGCAAACCGTTACTGGTTATCGGAATTTCCAATCTTGCCATTTTAATCTTCTCAATGTTGTTCTTGTAAGCTACGTTTCAAGATGTGAACGAGACGGATCAACTATTTCAGTAAGCGAGGCGACTTGAGAGGAGCGGATCAAGTAAATGAAAAAAAAAGAGCGACAAGCAATTATCAAAAAACTCTTTGTCCTACATCGGATTGAGTCTCAAGAAGAATTGATGAATTTATTAAAAAAAGAAAATGTTTCAGCTACCCAAGCCACGATTTCTAGAGACATGCGGGAAATGAACATCGCTAAAACGTATGCCAAAAACGGTCGGCCGTATTATTCGATCTTTGAATCCAAAGAGCAGGATCTAGAAGACAGAATTGCGTTTTCGATGTATGAGTACCTAAAAAAGATTACGCAGATTGACTTTTTAGTTGTCGTTCATACGGCTGAAAACGGCGCCGATGTGATCGCCAATTATCTTGATGAAATGGAGCTACCAGAAATTGTAGGCACGATTGCAGGGTTTGATATTTTATTGATCATCACGCCGTCACAAGAAGCGGCAGCAGAGGTGGTCGATCGGTTGAACCATTATGTAGAAGGCTACGAGATGGGTTCGTCATTGTTTACTGGAGAAAAAAACGCAAAACTGCCCTGAGAATCGTTGAAGGAGCTGAACGTCACAAGCCCCAAAATCTCACGACCAAACGGGTGACGGCTTTTCATACCGATGGCTATTTTTAAAAAGAAAGAGTGCTTCTAATCTTCACGGAAGCACTCTTTTTGTGTGTGCAATGTCACCACGGTTTGCTGGAAAAACAGTTGCATCACCAAATGAAAATGGTAAGATAGGAAAATGAGGAGTGAAAACTATGAAAAAATTACTGAAAGAACCGAATTTTTACTTTTGTATCGCACTTGCGGTTATGGTCATCCTCTTTATCAGTTCTTCACAAACCTATGAGCAGCAATCACAAATCGGGTTGCTTTCACGAATCTTAAAAAATGAACCATTGAAAGAGTGGCTAGAGAAGATTTCTTTTTCCTATGCTGGTTCGGAGATCAGTATTGCGGAAAAAGGCTATTTCTCATTTGTGGAATTTTTCATTCGTAAAGGCGCACATTTCTTTACCTATTTTGTCTTAGGGGGCAGTCTGTTCTTCGTTCTCGTATATCGCCGTACGCCGTATTGGCTAGCCGCTTTTTTTGCTTGGTTAGCAGCTACCGGCTATGCTGGGATCGATGAATACCATCAAATGCTGACGGGAGGACGGACGCCGCTTTTTCAAGATGTCATGCTGGATTCAGCTGGAGCACTGACCGCCGTTCTTTTGGGGTGGTTGATTTGTCAGTTATCGAAAAAGTCACCTAAACGCCGCAAAACATAACGAGTTGTCGGCGTTTTTAAGCGTTAAGCTGTTAGAAAGTATAAAAAACAAGAGGCGAAACCAATGGAAAAAAGTTTGAGTAGTGTCAAAGGCAAAACCGAGTTTGTCGTGCATGAAAGTTTGCCGGTGGGGGTTCTTCTCGCGATGGCTGGCGGCTTTTTAGATGCCTATACCTATCTCTTTCACGGTGAAGTGTTTGCGAGCATGCAGTCGGGGAATGTTATTTTGTTAGGGATCAATCTTTCAACGGGGCAGTTTGAACAAGCCTTTCGGTATCTGCCACCAATCTGTATGTTTTTAGTGGGGATCGTGGTGACGAATTATCTGCAGCATCATTTTCCGACTGGTGGTTGGATCGTTTGGCAAAATGCTGCGTTGATCTTTGAAGCAATCGGTATTTTGGTTCTGGGCTTTTTTGCGCGTTCTTTACCCAATGTCCTGGTTGATTCCGGATTATCTTTTTTTGCAGCGATTCAATATGCCGCTTATCGGCGCTTGGCAGGGATGCCCTATGCCACCACGATGACCACTGGCAATTTACGTTCGCTGGCTGATTACTTGTATTTGCGCGGGTTTAAGCAGGACCGATCAGTGACACCCAAGATCATTTCTATTTCCTTGATCATCGGCGGTTTCTTTTTTGGGGCGGTTTTAAGCAGCTTGCTAGGAATTTTCTTATTCCACCGGACCATCTGGGTGGTTTCAGGAATTTTAGCCCTGGTGTTGGGAATCACGATCCACAGTCAAAATAAAGAATAGAAAAAAGACATTCCCCGGAATGTCTTTTTCGTCTTACTTTTTGGTGCTCGCGCGTGAATCTTTGAGATAAAGCGCTATTTCTACCAGCAGTGCTGCTAGAAGATAGCTACCAAGGACGGCTATCTGGTAAAATTTCTCTTCAATCAGCTCGTTGCGCTGCAGCAAAATGACCCCACCTAGAAAGAGCATCGCCAACAGGGAGAACCACTGCTGGGAAAAACGCCAATTGCTGACACTGGCTGTACTGCGCTTGGTGCGAAAGCCGAATATATAATTGGGTTCTTCTCGGTAAAAGAACCGGAAGACGATGAAAAAAATACCCGTAAAAATCAACAACAAAAGACCAATATCGATCGAGATCACTTCCTTTCAAGCGAGGTTTGTTGGGAAAATCAGCGAATAAAAAGGATTATCTATTTATTGTACTCGCTGTAAAGGGTTCTATGAAGGGGAACTATTGAAAAAATAGATAGTTTTGCGTAAATAAAAAGGGAGGGCGCTATAAGTCGCCATCCCTTTTTCAATTATCCGCGTTGAAATGGTCCTTTAGGTGCAATCAGTTCAAGATTGGTACCATCTGGATCTGTAAAGTAGGCAACACCTGTCCCGAAGCCGCTTTTTAAACCATCTTGTTCTTCAAAAACGATTGGGGTACCGTCAGGTTCAACCCCGATGGCTTTTAGACGAGCAACGGCTTCATCAATATTTTCGACTTCAAAACAAAGATGCATGGCACTGATTTGCTCATTGGAATAGCTAGCTTTGTTGGATTTTGGTTCGACGTATTCTAAAAGGTCGATGTTGAGATTGTCTAAATGAAGATTGGCGTATTTGATCAATGTATCCTCTAAACCTTGCGTTTGCGCCATTCGTTTGCCACCGATCGTATCTTGATTGGCGATTTTCTTTCCAGTTAATGCTTCATAAAATTGGATGGAACGTTCGAGATTGCTGACGGTGATTCCCACGTGGTTCACCATTGAAAAGCCTGTGTTTGTGTTTGTCATTATACTTCCTCCTAAGGTTTTGTTTAGTATATCGTTTGGTTAATGAAAATCGAATGTGTCTGGATCTGGACCCACTCGCAGGTCCTCATTTAATGCGTTCAAGCGAGCCATTTCATCTTCTGATAAATGGAAATCAAAAATCGCTGCATTGGCGCGCATTCGCTCAGGGTGTGTCGATTTGACATTGACTAAGATTCCTTGTTGGATAGCCCAGCGTAAAAGCACTTGTGCCGCTGATTTTTGCTGTGCATCGGCGATCGCCAAGACGGTTTCCTCTTTCAGCAGTTTGCCTTGCATCAAAGGTGACCAAGCTTGGATCGCAATCCCCTTTTCAGCACAAAAGTCCCGCAGGTCTTGCTGCGTAAGTTTGGGATGCAGTTCGATCTGATTGACGACAGGAACGACCTTAGCAGCGGCCAATAGTTGCTCCAAGTGATGAATCTGGAAGTTGCTGACCCCGATTGCTTTGATTTTTCCAGCGGCATACAAGTCTTCCAAGGCGCGCCATGACTCTTGAAATGCCTGGTTTCCCGGCCAATGGATCAAGTACAAGTCGAGATACTCGAGGTTTAAGCGGGCCAAACTTTCATTGAAAGCATGGATCGTTTCATCATAAGTTAAATGATCGTTCCAAAGTTTGGAAGTGACAAAGAGTTCTTCACGAGCCAACCCCGTTTCTTGTAAGCCTTGTTTGATTCCTTCCCCTGTTCCTGTTTCGTTGCCGTAAATAGCCGCCGTATCAATCAGGCGATACCCATTGATAATGGCCTGTTTCACGACCTCTGCTGTTTCAGCTTCAGGGATTTGAAAGACACCTAACCCCAAACCGGGGATTTTGCTGCCGTTGTTCAGTGTAACGGTATCCGATAATTTTTCGATCATAAAAACATCTCCTTTATTTTTTTCTGTAATCATCATATAATGAGGAGGTAAGGTTGTATAGTACGTACTTTTTTGTTTGATACACACCTTTTGGTAACATTTGTGTGTTTACAGACTTGATGAGGTGAAAAAAATGGAAGAAAAAATTTATAATATCGGTGTAGAAGCAACGATGGATGTCATCGGCGGGAAATGGAAACCAATCATTCTTTGTAATTTACGCCATGGGGCATTGCGTCCTAGTGATTTACGGCGAAAAATTCCTGGCATCAGTCAAAAAATGTTGACGCAGCAATTGCGGGAACTAGAAGAGTCTGATATCGTTACCCGCAAATCCTATAATCAAGTACCACCCAAAGTTGAGTATTCCTTGAGTGAATATGGAGAAACGTTAGGCGGCTTATTGGATACCCTTTGCCAGTGGGGCACGATGCACGTCGCTGCGCTACAAGACAAAGGAGAACAAGTTACTTTGTTAGAACAAGAAGAGGCGATTGTCTAGCAGAGGGCAAGTGGCATGAGAAAAGGCCGGCAGAAACCATTGGTTTCCGTCGGCCTTTTTTAGGCTATGCTTGTTGGATCAATTCTAGAATGGCTTCAGCATTCATGCCGCTGTAATGATTGATGGGAAATGACAGGCGCTTGATTCGCGGCGGGATGGCCTGCTTGATCATCGGATCTGTTAAAGAAAGCAAAGGATCGACCAAAACGATTTTTTCTTGCGAAAAACGATAATTCATCAGACGTTCTGGTGTCACAACAGTCACGCTGATTTGATCCTCGGACAGCATTTGGATGTTGCGGGCGAAAATTTTAATCAGACTTCCAGCTAAAGTAGAACGATCAATAAAGACAACTTTTTCCAAAGTGATTCTCCTTTTTAATTAATATGCTTAATTAAGTATATTAATTAAATGGCGCTTTGTAAACAGGAACATTTGGAAACAACAAAAAAGCCGCAAAAGAATTTTTTTGCGGCTTTTGGTTCATCTATAAAAAGGTTTGACTCTTTTTTCCATTAAATCACGATCACGGGTGTCCCGACTTCGGCTTTACTGTACAATTCTTTCATCACGCCTGGCGGAGTATTGATACAGCCGTGAGAGCCGCGGGTTTTCCAAAGATCACCACCGTATTCCGTTTGCCAATCAGAATCATGGATTCCGACACCGGTCCAATCGATCGGCATCCAGTAATCAACAGGGGACGCATAATCTTCACCGGTCAAGGTTGCATCTTCTTCTTTGTTCCAGACATAGAAGACACCAGTTGGCGTTGGTGTGGCTGGTTTTCCAGAGATAATTTTCGTATCTAGCACCAGCTCGCCATCTTTGTAATACCACATGTGTTGGTTTTTCAGATCAACTTCGATATACGTGTTGCCAAATAACGGGCTGCCAGCATCGGTGCTTCCTTGAGCGATCGGTGTGCGCGTGAAGTCTTCGCCGGCTTTTAACGCCTCAATCAATGCTTCTGTTTCCGCATCGGTTTGGATCGTCCAGCTGAGGGTGCCGGCTGGAACCGTTACTTCGCCTTGTTTGGTACTCTTGAAGGGCGAAGAATTGGTGCTGGTGTTGTATTGCTCTCCGATAGAAGCGACATAGCTTCTTACTTTGTCTTCGTCGATCGTGGTGTTGCCATCTTTGTAAGAGAGCCAATCCATGATCGATTCTCTTGGAATTTGAAACGTGTTTCCGTTGATCGTATAATTGCCGGTTACTTTGGCGATTTTATTCAACGAATCCATTTCTTTGGTTAGATCAGGATCATCAGCGGTCACACTTGGTTTTGTGACGTAATCGACGAGATTTAATTCCTTTTCGCCACTGACGATGGCTTCTTGTAAGTCTGCTACTGCTTTGTCCACATCAATGGCATCGCCGTCAACTTCTGGTTTGATAGAAAAGCCGTCTTCGCCTTTTTCCAATGTTGCATCGGCTGACTTGGTACGATCCTCATTTAAAGTTTCTAGTTCCTTTTGGATCGTGTCCGTTTCGCTGTTTAGCGTATCTTGATCCACCGAGAGATTGTCCAGTGTTTTTTCTTCTGCAGCGGAAACATAAGCCATTCCCCAACTCCACTGGTTCTGTTCATCTTTTAATGATTGCAGCTCATTGGTGAAATCCGTTTGTAACCCAAATTGAGCAAGGTTGATTGTCTTCCATTCGCTATCGCCTTCTTTGATGGTGAAATCTTCTTGCGAGTAGCGGTCATGCAGCAGGGCATTGGCCTCGGCAACAGTTTTGTTGCTGATGTCGATCCCATCGATTTCAGTCTTTGGTAAAAAACGGTTTGCATAATATGTACTTCGGTAGGTATAGCCGCCAGCGATCACTACTAATATAGCAGCCACAACGATTAGAACAATTTTCTTGGTATTGTTCTTGGCGTCAGTATGTTTGTTTGAACGAGTCATTCAACTACTCCTTTTTTTCTAATGGCATAATAGATAATAACGCTTAAATCATACCATATTCCCCCAAGAAAGCGAATATGGCAAATGAAACTTCCATGAAAAATAGAAAATTCTTAAACTATCTTTAGCTAAGCTGTAGAAAAGCATTTCTTTGCATAAAAAAACTGAACGAACCGCAGCAAATCATCTTGATCAAATTGTTCTGAAAAAGAGTGAGCTGTAAGGTTCGTTCAGTGGCATAGTTGACTAGCTAAACGAAGTGAAAGAAATTATTGATTGTCTTCTGCATCTAGTTTCGCAAAAGCTTCATCAAGAATATCTTTTAATTGTTTTGCAGAAGCGGCCATCCGGTCTTTTTCACCATCCGTCAATGGGATCTCAATCACTTTTTGAATCCCTTGGGCGTTGATAACTGCAGGCGCACCGATGTACAAGTCGTTTAAGCCGTATTCGCCGTTCATGTACACAGACAATGGTAAAACAGCATTTTCATCGTCTAAGATCGCACGAGTGATCCGTGCTAAGGCTACCGCGATCCCATAGAAAGTCGCACCTTTTTTCTCGATAATGGTGTAGGCTGCATCACGAACGCTGAAGAAAATGTTGACCATTGCTTCTTCATCGATATCTGGGTTGTTTTTGACCCATTCATAGATTTGCAAGCCGGCTACGTTGGCATGAGACCAAACAGGGAATTCTGAATCCCCGTGTTCGCCTAAGATATAGGCATGGACGTTACGGGCATCAACATCGACTAATTCAGCCAAAGCTTGACGGAAACGTGCAGAGTCTAAAGAAGTACCTGAACCGATGACGCGTTCTTTCGGGAAGCCTGAGAATTTCCAAGTCGAGTAAGTCAAAATATCGACTGGGTTCGCTGCTACTAAGAAGATTCCGTTGAACCCTGAATCAACGATTTGGGTAACTACTTCCCGGTTGATTTTCAAGTTTTTATGAACCAAATCTAAGCGGGTTTCACCTGGTTTTTGAGGCGCACCAGCTGTAATAACGACTAAATCAGCATCATGTGCATCTTCATAAGAAGCGGCATAGATTTTTTTAGGGGAAGTAAAGGCCAAGGCATGGGACAAATCAATTGCGTCGCCTTCTGTTTTTGCTGTATTTATATCAATGATTCCGACTTCTTGCGCAATGTTTTGGGTCACCAGCGCAAACGCGTAACTAGAACCAACCGCACCGTCTCCAACAAGAATTACCTTTTGGTGATCTTTTTTGTTCGTTTTTGCAGTCATCTGTGTATCATTCCTTCCGCATAATTGTTTTACTCGCTATCATCCTACCATTTTCAAGTATATTTGTCATGTGATTTGCACAACAATATTACACAAAATATCGCTGTTTCAGTTGTAAATGCTTTCTTTGTTATTACGTCAAAAAGAGGATATATCAACGTTTTATTAAGATTCGTTAAGAAAGATAAAAACTGAGCAAGAGGACGCCACCATAACAGTCCATTTCGTGTTATAATTATTTCAGCAAAAGAACTGGGCGCATTTGTGTGCCCAGTATTTTGTGTTTGGATAAGAAAACCGATAAAATAGATGAAGAATCAGCTTGAAACTAGAAATAATGGAGCGTAATCGAAAAATGAAAATGATTGTAGGCTTGGGAAATCCCGGCAAAAAATATGAGAAAACCAAACACAATGTTGGCTTTATGGTAGTGGATGCCTTGGCACAAAAGTACCAAGCAACCTTTAAAAAGTCGGCTTTTGAAGCAGAAGTGGCAGAGTTTTTCTTGAAGGGTGAAAAAATCCTTTTGGTCAAACCGCAAACCTTCATGAATGAATCCGGTCGTTCGGTAGGTCCGTTGATGACCTATTTTGGCATCTATCAAGAAGAATTAGTAGTGGTCTATGATGACCTTGATTTAGCATTAGGGAAAATCCGCTTGCGCCAAAAAGGCAGTGCGGGGGGACACAATGGAATCAAGAGTTTGATCGCGCATTTGGACTCGACAGTCTTTGACCGCATCAAAATCGGGATCGATCGGCCACGTCCAGGACAAACCGTGGTCAATCATGTACTGAGTCCTTTTGCAAAAGACGATCTGCCCATCGTTTTACAAAGTATTGATAAGGCAGTCGAGGCAAGTAGTGATTACTTGACCAACGGCGACTTTCTTGCCACAATGAATCGATTTAACTAAGGAGGGCCGAGATGGATTTAATTGAATTAATAAATAAAGTGCCGACAGTGGCGGCTTGGCATGCAGGTTTACGTGAACAGGCCCCCCGGCAATTATTGACCGGTCTAGCTGGATCGGCAAAAACATTGGCGATCACCGGTGTGTATCAGGCATTTCAAAAACAAGTGATCGTGGTGACACCAAATCTGTATTATACGAATCAACTAGCCGAAGATCTGCGCAACGTGACGGATGATGTCTATGTTTTCCCAGTGGACGAAGTGTTGTCAGCCGAAATGGCTTTTTCTTCACCAGAAGCACGAGAAGAACGAGTGGCAGCGCTGAATGCTGTTTCTCAAGGGAAAACCGGGATCTATGTGTTGCCGGTAGCGGCTTTGCGAAAGTATTTACCTGAGAAGAAAACCTGGTTAGCCAACCAATTCCAATGGCAAATCGGCGATGAGATCGATTTAGAGCGTTTGCCGCAACAATTGATCTTGATGGGTTACGAACGGCAGTCAATGATTGGCAAACCCGGCGAATTCAGTATTCGTGGGAGCATCCTCGATATTTATCCATTAAATGCCGAATACCCCGTACGGATCGAGTTATTCGATGTAGAAATCGACTCGATGCGTTCTTTCAACGTGGAAACGCAACGCTCAGTGGAAACGCTGCAGCAAGTGGCTATTTTACCGACTACCGAATTGGTTTTCTCAGCGGAAGATTTAGCGGCGGGGCAAAAGCAGCTACAAGAATTATTGAACAAACGGTTGGCGGTCACCAAAGAAGTAACTGATCGCGCGTTTTTAGAAGACTATTTCGGCCAATTGGCCTCCCAATGGCAAGCGGGGATTCCCGGTGAAAGTGCCCGTTATTACACGGATTTGCTTTATCGTCAGCAAACGAGTGTCTTAGATTATTTTTCTGAAGACGCCTTTTTGATGATCGATGATTATGCTCGGATCATGGAGACCAATCGTGAGATCGAACGGGAAGAAGCGGAGTGGCATACCCAAAAATTAGCGGAGCTGCGGGTCTTTTCTGAACAGCAATTCGGGATCGATGTCCATCAACTGCTGCAAAAAGAAACCTTTGTGACCAGCTTCTTTTCTTTATTCCAAAAAGGAATGGGGAACATTCGCTTCCAAGCGATCCATCAATTCCAATACCGGCCGATGCAGCAGTTTTTCAGCCAAATGGGTCTCTTGAAAGTTGAGATCGATCGCTGGGAGAAGCAACAGCAAACGGTGATTTTTCTGGTCAGTGACCAAGAACGGGCCAAGAAGTTAGAGCAAGATCTGCGAGATCATGATATCTATGCCGTGCAGACGCAACAAGACCGCCTGTTTACGGGACGCACCCAAATCGTGGTGGAACGTTTGCAAAGCGGCTTTGAAATGCCGCAAGACAAGCTAGTGGTGGTTACAGAAAAAGAAATTTTCCAAAAGATGAACAAAAAAAGAGCCCGCCGGCAAAATGTCACCAATGCGGAACGGCTCAAAAGCTACAATGAGTTAAAAGCCGGCGATTATGTCGTCCATGCGAATCATGGGATCGGGAAGTACATCGGCATGGAAACCTTAGAAGTCGATGGCGTCCATCAAGATTACATGACGATCTTGTACCAAAACGAAGACAAGCTCTTTATTCCAGTCACCCAATTGAATTTGATTCAAAAATATGTGGCTTCCGAATCGAAAACACCAAAAATCAATAAATTAGGCGGCAGTGAGTGGGCGAAGACCAAGCGCAAAGTGACGGCTAAAATTGAAGACATCGCAGATGATTTGATTTTATTGTATGCCAAACGCGAATCAGAAAAAGGCTATGCCTTTCAACCAGACGATGCCTATCAAAAAGAATTTGAAGATGCCTTTCCTTATTCGGAAACCGATGATCAGCTGCGCAGTACGGCAGAGATTAAGCGGGATATGGAAAAAGAAAAGCCGATGGACCGTTTGTTAGTTGGAGATGTCGGTTTTGGGAAAACAGAAGTGGCGCTGCGGGCTGCTTTTAAAGCGATCAAAGAAAGCAAACAAGTGGCTTTCTTAGTGCCGACAACGATCTTGGCGCAGCAGCACTATGAAACGATGGTCGATCGTTTTGAAGGATTCCCCGTCAATGTTGGGGTGCTGAGTCGTTTTCGGACGAAAAAACAGCAGAATGAAACAATCGAGCAAGTGCGCAAAGGGCAAGTCGATATTTTGGTGGGGACCCACCGATTATTGTCAAAAGATGTCGAGTTTGCTGATTTGGGCTTGTTGGTGATCGATGAAGAACAACGTTTTGGGGTCAAACACAAAGAGCGCTTGAAACAACTGCGTTCGCAAGTCGATGTGTTGACGTTGACGGCAACGCCGATCCCAAGAACATTGCATATGTCGATGCTGGGCGTGCGGGACCTATCTGTGATCGAAACACCACCGGAAAATCGTTACCCGATCCAAACCTATGTGATGGAGATGAATCCAGGAGCGGTGCGAGAAGCGATCCAACGGGAGATGGCACGCGGGGGCCAAGTGTTTTATCTTTATAATCGTGTCGATACGATCGAGCGAAAAGTCGAAGAACTGCAGGCGTTAGTGCCAGATGCACGAATCGCTTATGCCCACGGGCAAATGACCGAGATCCAATTGGAAAATACCCTGTTTGACTTTATTGAAGGGCAATACGATGTGTTGGTGACGACGACGATCATTGAAACCGGTGTGGATATTCCCAATGCCAATACGTTGTTTGTGGAAAATGCCGATTACATGGGGCTTTCGACGTTGTATCAGTTGCGTGGCCGTGTCGGTCGGAGCAATCGAGTCGCTTATGCGTATTTCATGTATGAACAGCAAAAAGTGTTGAACGAAGTCAGTGAAAAACGTCTGCAAGCCATTAAGGACTTTACGGAGTTAGGTTCAGGATTCAAAATCGCGATGCGAGATCTTTCGATTCGTGGGGCAGGAAATCTATTGGGGGCGCAACAGCACGGCTTTATCGATGCAGTCGGGTTTGACATGTACTCACAAATGCTGTCGGAAGCAGTCACTCGTAAACAAGGGAAAAATACCCAAACAGAAAAAACGACCGTTGAGATCGATCTGGGGATCGATGCCTACTTACCGACTTCGTATATTGAAGACGAACGGCAAAAAATCGAGATCTATAAACGAATTCGTGAGCTGGAATCACAAGAAGCAGTTGATGAACTTCAAGATGATTTATTAGACCGTTTCGGAGAATACCCTGTAGAAGTGGCGCACCTCTTAACGGTGGGCGAGATCAAAATGAACGGCGATCGTGCCTTGTTAGAAACTATCCGCAAGCAGCAACAAACCGTGTCGTTTACTTTGAGTAAAGTCGGCACGAAAAATTATTCGGTGGAGCAGCTGTTTGAAGCATTGAAAGCCACTAAATTAAAAGCCACGATGGGTGTCGATCATGAGCAAATGACCATCAAATTACAGATTCCGCCAGTGATGAAAGAAAGCACCTGGCTATTAGAAATCCAAGATTTTGTCAAAGCGTTACGGGAACAAAAATACGCCAGCCAAGGCTAGAAAGGAACCAGAGGGATGCCGAAATCACAATTGAAGCGTACGATGGAAGGGGCGTTTATTTTAACGATCGCTTCCTTTATCGCAAAAATCTTAAGTGCCGTTTATCGGGTCCCTTTTCAGAACCTGGTAGGCGACGAAGGGTTTTATGTGTATCAACAGGTCTATCCGATTTATGGATTGGCAATGACTTTGGCGTTGTCAGGTTTGCCGCAGTTTATCTCCCGCATTGTTGCTGAAGAACCTGATCCTTTGAAAAGCAAGGAGCGGCTGCAAGCGTTGACGTCTTATGTGCTTTGGTCGGCGATTGGCTTATGGGCTGTGACCTTTTTATTTGCCGGTCCAATCGCGCAAGTGATGGGGGACCATCAACTGGCAGGCTTGATTCGAGTCGTTTCCTTTACCTTTTTGTTTGTCCCACCCTTGACCTTTTATCGAGGAATGTTTCAAGGAAATCTACAAATGGTGCCAACCGCAGTGTCTCAAGTTGTAGAGCAGCTGCTTAGAGTTGGTGTGATTTTAGGTGCTGCGGCAGCTTTCCAGCAATTGGGCTGGACGATTTATCAAACGGGGACTGTCGCCATGATGGGTGCCTTAGTCGGGGGCCTTGCGGCGTGGTGGATTTTAAGTTATTATAGCCGACAAATCAACGGCAAACGCCTATCGCTATGGCATAAACCAGTCACCCGTACAGGAGAAAATACCGCTGGTTTATCCGCCTCGTTGAAAAAACGGTTCTTCTTAGAAGGCGGTCTGTTGACGATTTATAGCGGCTATTTGATCTTGTTCCAGTTAGCGGATTCGTTTTTATTGACCAATGCGCTAGAAGCGGGGGGATTGACGGCACAAGCAGCCCGGATTTCGAAAGGGATCTATGATCGCGGACAACCCCTCGTCCAACTAGGTCTTGTGGTGGCGATGGCGTTAAGCTCGACGTTTTTGCCAACGTTGACCAAGTATTTGACGGTAAAAAATCAGCAGCTGTTTGAAAAGTCGGCAAAAATGTATTTGCGCCTAACGATCGGGATTGCTTCGGCTTCTGCGGTAGGGTTAGCGATTTTGCTGCCTTATATCAACTTTGCTTTATTTAAAGACGGATCTGGCAATGCGGCGCTGGTATTGTTTGTCTTTTCCATCGCTCTGATGGCGACGATCCAAGCCTATCAAAGCATTCAACAAAGTCGCAATACCTATACCTTCGGCTTGCTCGCTGCGGGAATTGGTCTTTTAGTCAAATGTCTATCGATGTGGCCGCTGACCGCTTCTTATGGGACTGCAGGAGCAAGTATCAGTACGCTGTTGGGGTTAGGCGCGACCTTATGCTGTTTTGTGGTTTCCGAACAGCGTCGAGCACAAAGTAGCATCAATCGCTTTTGGTATGAAGGAAATTATGGAAAAAAATTATTTCTTTGTTTAGGGATCATGGCAAGCGTGCTATTCTTATATTATAGCTTCGTTGCGATCTTATTGAACGGTCCTTTGACCCATCGACTACAGGCGCTGATTTTTTGCCTAGGCGGTGTCGGTTTGGGAGGCGCAGCCTTTATCGGGGCAGCGATCAAAATCAAATTGTTAACGATTCGCGAATGGCTGTTAGTTCCATTTGGAAAGAAACTATTAAGAAGAGGTGAAAAACATGAGATTAGATAAATTTCTTAAAATCTCCCGCATCATCAAGCGTCGCTCTGTGGCCAAAGAAGTGGCAGACAAGGGACGCATTCAGATCAACGGCAAATTAGCCAAGTCAAGCAGTGACGTCAAAGTAGGCGATACTATGCGTATTCAGTTCGGGAATAAGGTCTTGGAAGTAAAAGTCAATGAATTGCATGAATCGACGAAAAAAGAAGACGCTGCAAAAATGTATGAGATTGTTTCAGAGGAAAGAATCTCAGAAAATGCTTGATTTTTACGGCATTTTCAGTTAGACAAGCTTTGCGGATGTTGGTATAATGTAAAAAACAAAGACAGCGACGGGAGCGAGTTCAGGTGGCAAAAGAATCAAATAAAAAAATAGAACTATTGCAGACCGATTATGCGAAAGAGCAATTTGCCAAGTTTGAAAAAGAGCGGCGGCAAGTCGTGTTTCGCCGACGTCGGCTGGTGGCGTTTTTCGTGGCGGCATTAGCGATATTTGCAGTCGTGGGGATTCAGATGTTTAACGACCAAATGCGCCTGCAAAAACTAAAGGAATACAAGGCGGAAACAGTCGCCGAACAAAAAGAAGCTGAACAAAAAGTGGCTTCATTGGAGCGAGATGTTGCCTTATTGCAAGACGATGAGTATGTGGCAAAATTGGCCCGCAGCCGATTCTTCTACTCAAAAGATGGCGAAAAAATTTATCCTGTCTTGCCAGATGGAACGGATTCTCAAAACACTAATGAGCGTTCTGCGCAAAGCGAACAAGAATCATCATCCACAGAGTCACAAGATTAAGCAATGTCATACCTACTCAGCGCAGTAGTTTGAATTATTTTAAATGGGTAAAAATTAGGAGGAACATTTTTTATATGTCAATCGAAGTTGGAGCGAAACTAAAGGGCAAAGTGTCTGGTATTACAAATTTTGGTGCGTTCATTGATCTTGGTGAAGGGAAAACTGGTTTGGTGCATATCAGTGAAGTATCAAACGGATTCGTCAAAGACATTCACGACGTGTTGTCTGTTGGGGATGAAGTGACAGTACTTGTTACGGCAATCGGCAACGATGGAAAAATTGGACTATCGATCCGCAAAGCAGAAGATAAGCCGGAAGAAAAACGTGAATACCCTAAAAAAGAATTCAATCGACCAAATCCGAAAAAATCTTTTTCACGCAATCAAACTACGAATGTAAATAAACAAGACTTCGATTCATTGATGAGTTCTTTTCTAAAAGATAGTGATGATCGTCTTTCATCATTACGTCGAAATACAGAAGGAAAACGCGGTGGCCGCGGCGGACGCCGTAACTAAACATGAATAGCAAGTTGGAAAAAGCTGAAACAAAACTGTTGGTTCGTTTTGTTTCAGCTTTCTTTCTTGTGGGTCTACCAAATGAGAAGGAGGGCAAATGATGGTCATTCAAACCGTTCGAGGGCAACTCACTGCCATCGATCCTGAAAAAAAACGCCGCTTTTTGCTGGCGGTATCGACGGGAGTCGACTCCATGGTCTTGCTGCAGGTCTTTTGTCAGTTGTTTCCCGAAATGCAAAAAGAGCAGGTCTTTGGTGTGGCACATGTAAACCATCAATTGCGTCCAGCATCTGCTGAGGAAGCTGCTTTTTTACGGCAGTACTGCCAAGAACGCGGCATTCCTTTTTATGAGCGGTGCTGGGAAAATCCGCCAGAAACTGGCATAGAAGCTAGCGCTCGGGACTTTCGCTATACGTTTTTTGCCGATGTCATGTCCCGAGAAGGCTATGATGTTTTGCTGACTGCTCACCACAGTGATGACCAAGTAGAAACGATGCTGATGAAGATGATGCGAGAAGGCCGCTTGCAATCGGCTGGCGGGATGCAGCAGCAGCAGCCTTTTCACGCTGGAATCCTGTTGCGGCCGTTGCTTAGTGTCAGTAAGACAGCGATTTACGACTATGCGCAAGTACAGCAGATTCCCTACTTTGAAGACGAAAGCAATCACGAACCGCTGTATTTGCGAAACCGACTACGCCAGCAAGTAGTGCCGGCATTAAAAGCGGAAAATCCGCAACTGTTGCCGCATTTTCAACAGCTTTCTGTAGAAATGCAGTTCGCCAATCAGTTGATCCAGCAAGAGCAGCAGCAATGGTTGTCTGCGTTCGTTCAACAGCAAGCTACTCGCTTAGTGATCGATCTGCAACAGCTGCCGACGTTTTCGCCGGCGCAGCGCTATTTTTTCTATGCGGGGTTTTTGCAACAAGCAGAAGCTTTTACAAAGCATCCACTCAATCAAAAACAGCTGCCACAGCTATTGCGTTTGCTAGACGAAAAGAAAGGGCAATGGCAATTGGCGTTGCACAAACAGTGGCAGCTGCGGCGCAGTTATGACCAATTACTATTGGAACCCATTGCTGTTCCCCAAAAGCCTGCAGCGCCGTTGACAGAAGTCAGTCAGCGTCTGGTTTTAGGAGAAGGGATCTATCTTTCTGAAAAGGAATGGATTGGGTATTTTCCGATAAATGAACAGCATATTCCCAAAAAAATCACAAATTGGTCAGAGTTTTCCCAAGATTTACCGCTAAACTATTCCTCTGAGCTGATCGTACGTAAGCGTCAGCCAGGAGACCGAATCCGCTTGGCACGTGGCCTGACCAAAAAGATCAGTCGTTTTTTTATCGATTCAAAAATTCCTAATGAAGAGCGAGAAAAAAGTTGGGTCGTCACAAACCTTGATAAACAGGTGATTGCCTTACTACCTCATGCATTTTCCTATTTGAGTATTACGCCAGAAACTGATAAAATACACTACATACTTCTTTATAAATATCAGAAGTAAGAGTTGGAAGGAGAACTTTATGCTAGATAAAGATATTGAGAAAATTTTGATTTCCCGTGACGAAATCAAAAATCGTTGTGTGGAACTTGGTCAAGAATTAACGGCGGCTTATGCGGATAAAAATCCTCTAGTCGTAGGTGTACTGAAAGGTGCCGTTCCTTTCATGGCAGACATCGTTCGTGAGATGGATTGTTACTTGGAGTTAGACTTCATGGATGTCTCAAGTTATGGCAATGCCATGATTTCATCTGGAGAAGTCAAAATCATTAAAGATTTAGATACAAATGTTGAGGGCCGCGATCTTTTGATCGTTGAAGACATCATTGACAGCGGTCGCACGTTGGCTTATCTGGTAGATCTATTCAAATACCGTAAAGCGAAATCAGTGAAAATCGTGACGTTATTAGATAAGCCGGAAGGCCGTGTTGTTGAGATCGATGCTGATTACGTCGGCTTCGATGTGCCAAATGAGTTTGTTGTTGGATATGGACTGGACTATGCAGAGCAATATCGAAACTTACCTTACGTTGGCGTCTTAAAACCTAGTGTTTATCAGTCAAATTAGTGACTGTTCTAAATCAATTGTGATACAATTAAATGGTCAGGATTGATAAAACAAAATAGCCAGGGAGGTACGCATGAATAAGAAAAATAACGGTATGGTAAAAAATACCTTATATTATGTACTTGTCTTGTTGGCGATGGTCATGGTCGTTTATTTCATTTTTGGAAATGGCAATCAGCAGACCCCAACGATCGAGTACTCCACGTTTACAGAACAACTGAAAGACGGGAAGGTCAAACAATTTACTGTCCAACCCGCTAACGGTGTTTATCGAATCGTGGGTGAATACAATGAAGAACAAACTGTCAGCAATGACAACAGCTTGTCTGTTTTAGGCAATACACAGGCGAGTTCGACCCGCTTTTCAACGATCATTTTACCAAATGATTCTACGCTGAGCGAAGTCACCAGTCTGGCCTCAGCACAAGGGGTCAAAACTACCATCGAAGAAGAATCCAACAGTGGTATTTGGTTATCGCTTTTGGTTAGCTTCTTACCACTTGTGATCATCATTTTCTTCTTCTATATGATGATGAGCCAACAAGGCGGCGGCGGTGGCGGTGGCGGCCGTGTGATGAACTTTGGCAAATCAAAAGCCAAAGAAGCGGACAAAAAAGCCAACCGCGTACGTTTTTCAGACGTAGCCGGTGCAGAAGAAGAAAAACAAGAACTTGTCGAAGTCGTGGAATTCTTGAAAGATCCTCGACGCTTCGTTGAATTAGGTGCCCGTATCCCAGCAGGTGTCTTACTTGAGGGACCTCCGGGAACCGGGAAAACGTTGCTAGCCAAAGCCGTTGCCGGTGAAGCTGGCGTACCGTTTTACTCGATCTCTGGTTCAGATTTCGTTGAAATGTTTGTCGGTGTCGGTGCAAGCCGGGTACGTGACTTATTTGAAACAGCGAAGAAAAATGCACCAGCCATCATCTTTATCGATGAAATCGATGCCGTCGGTCGCCAACGTGGTGCCGGTATGGGTGGCGGACATGATGAGCGGGAACAAACATTGAACCAATTATTGGTTGAGATGGATGGTTTTGATGGGAATGAAGGCGTGATCGTCATTGCCGCAACGAACCGTTCGGATGTTCTAGATCCAGCGTTGCTGCGTCCAGGTCGTTTTGACCGTCAGATTTTAGTTGGTCGTCCAGACGTGAAAGGCCGTGAAGCAATCCTCCGTGTTCATGCTCGGAACAAACCTTTATCAGATGATGTTGATTTGAAAGTCGTTGCCCAACAAACACCGGGCTTTGCCGGTGCGGATCTGGAAAACGTCTTGAACGAAGCCGCCTTAGTTGCTGCTCGTCGTAACAAGAAAAAAATCGATGCTTCAGATATCGATGAAGCAGAAGACCGCGTGATCGCTGGTCCTGCGAAGAAAGACCGTGTCATCAACAAACGCGAACGTGAAATGGTTGCTTACCATGAAGCAGGACATACCATTGTTGGTTTAGTCTTGAGTCGTGCCCGTGTGGTACACAAAGTAACCATCATTCCTCGGGGGCGAGCTGGTGGGTACATGATCGCCTTGCCGAAAGAAGATCAATTCTTGATGACTAAAGAAGATATGTTTGAACAAATCGTTGGCTTGCTAGGTGGACGTACGGCTGAAGAAATCATCTTCGGTGTGCAATCAACGGGGGCTTCCAATGACTTTGAACAAGCAACTGCGCTTGCAAGAAGCATGGTGACAGAATATGGAATGAGCGATAAATTAGGTCCAGTTCAATATGAAGGAAACCATCAAGTCTTTGTCGGTCGCGATTACGGTCAAACAAAAGCATACTCTGAACAAGTTGCCTTTGAAATTGATCAAGAAGTTCGCAAGATTTTAATGGATGCCCATCAAAAAGCCCATGAAATCATTGAAGAACATCGTGCCCAACACAAATTGATCGCTGAAAAACTACTTGAACATGAAACATTGGATGCTAAAGCAATCAAATCCTTGTTTGAAGAAGGCAAAATGCCTGCAGGGACTGAAAGCTCTGAGTATCCTAGTGAAAAAGCCCAAACGTTTGAAGAAGCGAAACGTGCGCTGGAAGAAAAAGATGCAGAGAAGCAAGCTGCAGAAAAACACAGCGAAGATGCATCATCAAACGATTTTGATCAACAATTGGAAGACGTTCGCCGCAATAGCGAAAGCCAACCGACTGATCAAGAAAACAAAGATGATAACGCCTAAAACAAGACGTATCAAGGCGCCGAGGAAACTCGGCGCCTTTTTGTTTCTATTTAAGAAGACTTTTCTTAAATTCAAACACATTCAGTTGAAAAAAGCGGCGCTTCCTAGTATGATTCATTAATGAATAAAAAGGAGAATCAAGATGAAGGATTATTTAGTAAAAGCACTCGCATATGACGGCTTCGTCCGAGCATACGCCGTATCGGCAACAGAGACGATCGCCGAAGCACAACGACGCCATGAAACATGGAATACGGCATCTGCTGCTTTAGGGCGAGCGATGGTGGGAAGTTTGTTATTAGGCAGTACCTTAAAAGGGGAAGACAAATTGACCGTCAAAATTCAAGGAAATGGTCCTGCTGGGGCAATCGTCGTAGACAGCAATGGCCGTGGGGACGTAAAAGGATACATAAAAAATCCACAGATCAGTCTGCCATTGAATCCTCAAGGAAAATTGGATGTTCGGGGCGCAGTGGGAGACCAAGGAATTTTTACCGTAATCAAAGACTTAGGGCTAAAAGAACCTTTCTCTGGACAAACACCGATCGTCTCTGGGGAACTTGGGGAAGACTTTACTTATTATTTAGCAGTGTCAGAACAGATTCCTTCTGCTGTTGGTCTGAGTGTATTAGTAGAAACCGATGATTCGATTCGGGCAGCCGGTGGATTTATGCTACAGATCATGCCTGGTGCCAGTGAAGAGATCATTGATGCCATCGAAAAACGTTTGGGAGAATTGCCCCGAGTGTCAACCTTGATCGATGAAGGCCAATCACCAGAAGAGGTCTTAGCGACATTGTTACCAGACACGACGATCGAAGTACTAGAAAAAATGCCCGTCCAGTTCCACTGTGATTGTACGAAAGAAAAATTTGCGACAGCGATCATCACCTTAGGGGCTGAGGAGATCCAAGCGATGATCGATGAAGATCATGGGGCAGAGGCAGTCTGCTCGTTTTGTGGCAACAAGTATCATTTTGATGAAACGGAATTGGCGGCGTTGAAGAAAGAGGCGGAAGCGTAAGTGAAAGATAGACAGACATGGCAGATCGGCTCGGTTGAGATTCCTAACCGCGTCGTCGTTGCGCCAATGGCGGGGATCACCAATTCTGCGTTTCGTGTGACAGTCAAAGAATTTGGCGCGGGTTTAGTCGTCTGTGAGATGATCAGTGATCGAGGGATTCAACTGCGTAACAAGAAGACCCTTGAGATGCTGTTTATTGACGAGACCGAGCATCCTCTTAGTATTCAGATTTTTGGTGGGAATAAAGCATCCTTAGTAGAAGCAGCGCAATTTGTCGCAGAGAACACAACTGCCGATATCATTGATATTAATATGGGGTGTCCTGTAAACAAAATCATCAAAGCAGAAGCTGGTGCGAAGTGGCTTTTAGATCCCGACAAGGTTTATGAAATGGTCCATGCTGTTTCCAGTGCGATCGACAAGCCCGTTACCGTCAAAATGCGGATCGGTTGGGATGAGCAGCACGTCTTTGCGGTTGAGAATGCCCAAGCCGCGGAAGCAGCGGGTGCTGCAGCAATCGGTATGCATGGCAGAACCCGTGTACAGATGTATGAAGGATCGGCTGATTGGGACGTTTTAAAACAAGTGAAGCAAAGTATCACCATTCCCTTTATGGGCAACGGCGATGTCAGAACCCCTGAAGATGCGAAACGAATGTTGGAAGAAGTCGGCGCTGATGCAGTGATGATCGGACGGGCAGCCTTAGGCAATCCGTGGATGATTCACCGCACCAAGCAATACTTGGAGACAGGCGAGTTGTTGCCGGAACCAACACCACGAGAAAAAATTTCGACAGCGAAACTTCATTTAGAACGGTTGGCTGATCTAAAAGGGGAAAAAATCGCTTCGCGAGAATTCCGCCAACATGCTGCGTACTACTTAAAAGGTATTTCACGGGCAGCCAAAGTGAAGGCAGCTATCAATCAAGCAGAAGATAAGCAAACGATTTTTGATTTATTAGATGCATTTGTAGAGAAGACCGAAAAACAGCCGGTAGCAACTTTTAAGGAATAAGAAACAAATCAAGTCGATTCGAAAGTTCGGCTTGATTTTTTGCGTCATCATTGGCATTATAAGAAGGAAACCCAAGTTAAGAATGGAGGAAAACTCGTGACAGAGGAACGACAAACACAAGAAGAATTGAATGATCAAATGTTGGTTCGCCGTGAAAAGATGGAAAAACTACGGGAAGAAGGCATTGATCCTTTTGGCAAGCGATTCGAACGCACCCATAATTCTGCCGAGTTACATGAGTTATTTGATCAAAGAACCAAAGAAGAATTAGCCGAAATGAATCTTTCAGCAAGCATTGCAGGAAGAATCGTTACAAAACGTGGAAAAGGGAAGGCTGGTTTTGCGCATTTACAAGACCGCGAAGGCCGTATTCAAATATATGTACGTAAAGACCAAGTCGGGGACGAACCTTACGAAGTATTCAAGCATGCAGATCTAGGTGATTTCTTTGGTGTATCTGGTGAAATCATGAAGACCGACACTGGCGAAGTGACCATCAAAGCCAAAGAAATCGTGATCTTATCCAAAGCATTGCGTCCATTGCCAGACAAATACCATGGCTTGACGAACGTAGAACAACGCTACCGTCAACGTTACTTGGATTTGATCAGTAATAAAGAGAGCTTTGATCGTTTCATGAAACGAAGCCAAATCATTAGCGAAATTCGTCGTTACCTTGACGGACATGGATATATCGAAGTCGAAACGCCAGTATTGCATAATCAAGCAGGTGGTGCAGCGGCTCGTCCCTTCATTACACACCACAATGCCTTAGACATGGATCTGTATTTACGAATCGCACTTGAGCTTCACTTGAAACGATTGATCGTGGGTGGCATGGAAAAAGTCTATGAGATCGGCCGCGTTTTCCGAAATGAAGGAATCGATACGACCCATAATCCCGAGTTTACGATGCTAGAAGCGTATACAGCATATACAGATTTCAAAGATGTGATGGATTTGACAGAAGGCATTATCCGTAATGCTGCTGAAAAAGTCTTGCATACAGCAACGATCCAATACGATGGACAAGAAGTCGATTTAGCTAGCGACTTTGCACGAATCCATATGGTCGATGCAATCAAAAATCAAACAGGTGTTGATTTCTGGCAACCAATGTCCGTTGAAGAAGCGCGTAGTTTAGCGAAAGAACATCATGTTGAAATCACTGATGCCATGACTGTTGGCCATATCATCAATGAATTCTTTGAGACATTTGTTGAAGAAACGTTACAGCAGCCAACCTTTGTCTTTGGTCATCCAGTGGAAGTTTCGCCATTAGCGAAAAAGAATCCAGAAGATGAACGCTTTACGGATCGCTTTGAATTATTTATCGTTGGTCGTGAATTTGCGAATGCCTTCACGGAATTGAATGACCCAATCGATCAAAGAGAACGTTTTGAAGGACAAGAAAAAGAGCGCGAAGCAGGAAATGATGAAGCCCATGGGGTGGATGAAGATTTCTTAGAAGCACTTGAATACGGTATGCCGCCAACTGGTGGATTAGGGATCGGGATCGACCGCTTAGTGATGCTGTTGACCGATGCACAATCGATTCGTGACGTTTTATTATTCCCGACAATGAGATAAAAAAGCTCCGTCCACTCGCAAGAGATGGGCGGCTTTTTTTCTTGTCTGCTGGATCAGGGAGAAAAACAGTGAGGAATTAGAGGGGAAAAAGCCAAGGTAATTGCTAGAAAACGGATTAAATGCGAACGATAAAAGCTGGATTCAATGTGATTAGACGGGTTTGTAAAAATTAAAAAAAGCCATAGAAAATGATTGACCGCAAGGGATTTAGTTGGTATATTATTACATGTGCCAAATGACTGAAATGAATTCGTAAAAAGAATTGAAAAAAGTGGTTGACGCACAGCTCGACAGATGATATTATAACGAAGTCGCAATTTTAAAATAGTTAATCGACGTTGATACATCAACAAAATTAATTAAAAAAAGTTGTTGACAAATAACGAATCATTTGTTATTCTAATGAAGTCGCTGAGACAGCCGCTGCGAAGTTGAAAAACAACGAGCGAAAAAAACTTTTAAAAAAGAGTTGACAATCAATTGTCGCTCTGATATGATATAAAAGTTGCTAACACAGCACTGTAGACCTTTGAAAACTGAACAAAGCAAGCAAACGAACCAATGTGTAGGACGTTTCAATTTATTGAAACAAATACATGCAAGCAATAGCTAGCAAAGTTAATTTTTATGAGCTTAATGACCGTATGGTCATTCAAACAAATCATTATGAGAGTTTGATCCTGGCTCAGGACGAACGCTGGCGGCGTGCCTAATACATGCAAGTCGAACGCTTTTTCTTTCACCGGAGCTTGCTCCACCGAAAGAAAAAGAGTGGCGAACGGGTGAGTAACACGTGGGTAACCTGCCCATCAGAAGGGGATAACACTTGGAAACAGGTGCTAATACCGTATAACACTATTTTCCGCATGGAAGAAAGTTGAAAGGCGCTTTTGCGTCACTGATGGATGGACCCGCGGTGCATTAGCTAGTTGGTGAGGTAACGGCTCACCAAGGCAACGATGCATAGCCGACCTGAGAGGGTGATCGGCCACACTGGGACTGAGACACGGCCCAGACTCCTACGGGAGGCAGCAGTAGGGAATCTTCGGCAATGGACGAAAGTCTGACCGAGCAACGCCGCGTGAGTGAAGAAGGTTTTCGGATCGTAAAACTCTGTTGTTAGAGAAGAACAAGGATGAGAGTAAAATGTTCATCCCTTGACGGTATCTAACCAGAAAGCCACGGCTAACTACGTGCCAGCAGCCGCGGTAATACGTAGGTGGCAAGCGTTGTCCGGATTTATTGGGCGTAAAGCGAGCGCAGGCGGTTTCTTAAGTCTGATGTGAAAGCCCCCGGCTCAACCGGGGAGGGTCATTGGAAACTGGGAGACTTGAGTGCAGAAGAGGAGAGTGGAATTCCATGTGTAGCGGTGAAATGCGTAGATATATGGAGGAACACCAGTGGCGAAGGCGGCTCTCTGGTCTGTAACTGACGCTGAGGCTCGAAAGCGTGGGGAGCGAACAGGATTAGATACCCTGGTAGTCCACGCCGTAAACGATGAGTGCTAAGTGTTGGAGGGTTTCCGCCCTTCAGTGCTGCAGCAAACGCATTAAGCACTCCGCCTGGGGAGTACGACCGCAAGGTTGAAACTCAAAGGAATTGACGGGGGCCCGCACAAGCGGTGGAGCATGTGGTTTAATTCGAAGCAACGCGAAGAACCTTACCAGGTCTTGACATCCTTTGACCACTCTAGAGATAGAGCTTCCCCTTCGGGGGCAAAGTGACAGGTGGTGCATGGTTGTCGTCAGCTCGTGTCGTGAGATGTTGGGTTAAGTCCCGCAACGAGCGCAACCCTTATTGTTAGTTGCCATCATTTAGTTGGGCACTCTAGCGAGACTGCCGGTGACAAACCGGAGGAAGGTGGGGATGACGTCAAATCATCATGCCCCTTATGACCTGGGCTACACACGTGCTACAATGGGAAGTACAACGAGTTGCGAAGTCGCGAGGCTAAGCTAATCTCTTAAAGCTTCTCTCAGTTCGGATTGTAGGCTGCAACTCGCCTACATGAAGCCGGAATCGCTAGTAATCGCGGATCAGCACGCCGCGGTGAATACGTTCCCGGGCCTTGTACACACCGCCCGTCACACCACGAGAGTTTGTAACACCCGAAGTCGGTGAGGTAAC
>NZ_CP172940.1:1630000-3270000 GCF_050543505.1 Enterococcus sp. DIV1067f | reverse complement strand
TAAGCGTGAGGTCGATGGTTCGAGTCCATTTAGGCCCATAAAAATGTAGTCATACATTTGGGGAAGTACTCAAGTGGCTGAAGAGGCGCCCCTGCTAAGGGTGTAGGTCGGGAAACCGGCGCGAGGGTTCAAATCCCTCCTTCTCCGTTTTTTATTGGTCCGTTGGTCAAGTGGTTAAGACACCGCCCTTTCACGGCGGTAACACGGGTTCGAATCCCGTACGGATCATTTTTTACTATTGGAGGATTACCCAAGTCCGGCTGAAGGGAACGGTCTTGAAAACCGTCAGGCGGGTAAAACCGTGCAAGGGTTCGAATCCCTTATCCTCCTTAACTGTCTCTTTTGTTGCGAGCAAAAGAATCACAGTCCTTTAATTACTGTAAAGTAATTACTTATCGCGGGATGGAGCAGTCTGGTAGCTCGTCGGGCTCATAACCCGAAGGTCGTAGGTTCAAATCCTGCTCCCGCAATTGCTTTGTTTAACGGCAAAGCAGCAATACAAAGCTTCTGGTTTGGTAGTTCAGTTGGTTAGAATGCCTGCCTGTCACGCAGGAGGTCGCGGGTTCGAGTCCCGTCCAGACCGTTGTTTTTGGCTCGGTAGCTCAGTTGGTAGAGCAATGGATTGAAGCTCCATGTGTCGGCAGTTCGATTCTGTCCCGCGCCATAGGAATGCGGGTGTAGTTTAGTGGTAAAACTACAGCCTTCCAAGCTGTTGTCGCGAGTTCGATTCTCGTCACCCGCTTTGCATTTTTTATTTGGGGCCTATAGCTCAGCTGGTTAGAGCGCACGCCTGATAAGCGTGAGGTCGATGGTTCGAGTCCATTTAGGCCCATTACATTTTTAAACTGGTCCGTTGGTCAAGCGGTTAAGACACCGCCCTTTCACGGCGGTAACACGGGTTCGAATCCCGTACGGATCATGCAAACACTCTTGAGAGTGTTTTTTTATTACCCAAAAATGATCTTTTTTATCATTTTTCAACTACGAAGGGTCAAAATTTGTTATAATCAGTCCGTTGCAAGTTCCCGAAAGGATTCGCAGCTGCGAAGATGCCTTGTAACCGAAACATATATTAGGGGGAATACAAAAATGACAGAGAAACACTTATTTACATCAGAGTCCGTATCAGAAGGACACCCAGACAAAGTAGCCGACCAAATCAGTGATGCCATCTTAGATGCGTTGCTTGCCGAAGATCCAATGGCTCGGGTTGCTTGTGAAACGTCAGTTACCACCGGATTGGTTTTAGTTTTTGGAGAAATATCTACTTCTGCTTACGTAGATATCCAAAAAGTCGTCCGTGAAACCATCAAAGAAATCGGCTATACACGAGCAAAATTCGGCTTTGACGGCGATACGGTTGCTGTTTTAGTAGCGATCGATGAGCAATCACCAGATATCGCTCAAGGCGTTGACGATGCTTTAGAAAGTCGCGGAGAAACGGATAAAGAAGATATCGGTGCCGGTGACCAAGGCTTGATGTTTGGTTTTGCCGTTGATGAAACACCTGAATTGATGCCTTTACCAATCGCATTGAGTCATCGGTTAGTCCGTCGTTTAGCAGAGTTGCGTAAAAACAATGAACTAAGCTACTTGCGTCCAGATGCAAAATCGCAAGTAACTGTTGAATATGATGATAACGATCAACCACAAAGAGTGGACACCGTCGTTATTAGTACCCAGCATGATGATGCGGCTGATAATGAAACGATCCACCGTGATGTCATTGAAAAAGTGATCAAAGAAGTGATCCCTGCCGATCTTTTAGACGAGCAGACAAAATATTATATTAATCCTACTGGTCGTTTTGTGATCGGCGGTCCTCAAGGGGATGCCGGTTTGACAGGCAGAAAAATCATCGTTGATACTTATGGCGGCTATGCTCGTCATGGTGGCGGTGCGTTTTCTGGAAAAGACGCAACCAAAGTTGACCGTTCAGCCAGCTATGCGGCTCGCTACATTGCCAAAAACATCGTAGCAGCAAAGCTAGCCAAAAAAGTGGAAGTCCAATTAGCCTATGCGATCGGTGTGGCACAGCCCGTTTCGATCAGCATCAACACTTTTGGTACCGGAACCGTCAGCAACGAGCGCTTGATCCAAGCGGTACGAGAAAACTTTGATTTGCGACCAGCAGGAATTATTGAAATGTTAGATTTGCGCCGTCCGATTTATCGTCAGACTGCCGCTTACGGACATTTCGGTCGTACAGATATCGATTTGCCATGGGAACGCACCGACAAGGTGGCGGCACTTTTGGCAAGTGTGAAGGATTAAAAGAGGCGACCTCTATTGATGACTATCGATAGGGGTTCTTTTTTTTGGAGTAAAAGGAGGAGTTACATGCGAACCAATGTAAAATTAGTCACTATTGCGGTCTTTGTCGCAACGTTTATGACCGCGATCGAAGGAACGATCATTACGACAGCGATGCCTACCATCGTTAGTTCATTGAAAGGAATCGAGATCATGAACTGGGTCTTCTCGATCTATCTTTTGACCAGTGCGATGTTGACCCCGATCTACGGCAAGTTTGCCGATAATATCGGCCGCAAACCAGTCTTTCTATTTGGTACGCTGCTGTTTATTATCGGGTCGGCGTTTTGTGGGATGGCCAACACAATGTTGACGTTGATCATTGCCAGAGCATTGCAAGGATTAGGCGCAGGGGCCATGATGCCCGTTGCCCTAACGATCATTGCGGACCTGTATCCCGTTGAAAAGCGGGCGAAAGTCTTAGGGCTCAATAGCACTGCTTGGGGGATCGCCAGTGTCGTTGGTCCCTTAGCCGGTGGATTGATCGTAGATACGATCGGGTGGCATTGGATCTTCTTTATCAACGTGCCCATCGGATTAGGGTTGATCGCTTTGATTTGGTTTTATTTTCATGAAGAAAAAAAGGCCTTTGCTGCAGTCAACATTGATTATGCAGGCAGTCTCTTGTTGATGTTGACGTTAGTAGGGCTCCTGCTAGGCTTCCAGTTGCTGGGAGATTATGGGGTAAGTCTGCCTGTCCTCAGTCTGTTCGTTTTTTCTGTCCTTATGTTCATCGGCTTCGTTCGGGTGGAGAAAAAAGCAGCAGATCCGATTATTGATCTGAAGCTGTTTCATTCAAAATTATTTGTGGTGGTCAATATCGTAGCAGCTTTGGCTAGCGGCTTCTTGATGGGGATCGATGTTTATATCCCAATGTGGATGCAAGGGGTCTTAGGCATGAGTGCGGGGATTGGCGGGCTTGTGTTGGCACCGTTGTCGATTTTATGGATGATTGGTTCCTTCTTAGCCAGCCGTTGGTTGACACAGCACAGTGTCAGCTGGGTCTTGACGGTTAGCTTGTTGATCACGGCTACCGGTGCTTTGTGGTTGTTTTTGACACCGGCACAGACTTCATTCTGGTTGTTCTTGGTCATTTCTTCTATTACGGGCGTCGGATTAGGGGCAACGATGGTGGTTTGTACCGTTACTGCCCAAACCAGCGTTGCACCCACCCAAGTCGGCGTGGCGACTTCTTTTAATACCCTGCTGCGAACGATCGGGCAAACCATTATGGTGGCGGTCTTCGGTATCGTTTTAAACACCAGCAATAGCGTGGGCTTGGCACAGGCGCAAGTCACTGATAGCAGTGTCATGAATCAGCTGGTAGATCCAGCCGCCGCGCGTCAGCTGCCAACAGCCTTATTAGGGCAATTACGGGAGATTCTTTATAGCGGTCTACACTGGGTTTTTGGGATCGGTGTTTTACTCATTGTGCTAGCGATTGGTTTGACCCGCACGATTTCGCGAGAATCTGGTACAATATAAAAAAAGGATCGCAGGTGATTGTATGGCTTTTTTACAAGCAAATATCTATTCAAATGTTCTTGAAATGGAGGTAATGATCGATGTGATCTTGCCTCAAAGTACCAAGAAAAAAATCGGTACGCAAAGCCAATCGACGGGCACAGATCTCCCGGTGCTTTATTTATTGCATGGGATGAACGGAAATCATAGTGTCTGGCAGCGACGGACGTCGATCGAGCGATATGCCGCAGAGTATCAACTAGCGGTCATCATGCCGTCTACTGATCTGGGCTGGTATACCGATACGACATACGAAATGAAGTATTGGACGTTTATCGCCGAAGAATTACCACAAATTTGTCATGAACTGTTTCCTCAACTGACGCAAAAACGAGAAAAAACTTTTGCAGCAGGTCTCTCGATGGGGGGCTATGGGGCAGTAAAACTTGGGCTGCGCAAGCCTGACCAGTTTGCGGCGGTAGCGTCTTTGTCTGGAGCATTAGCGCTGGCTGAAAGCATGGATTCCTTGCTGCAGCTGCGAAGCCAAGCTTATTGGGAAGGAATCTTTGGCCCTTTAGAGCAATTCAAAGGGTCAGAAAATGATTTGATCCATCTGATTGAGACCATCGATCCAAGCACCGCGCCGCGCTTTTTTATTAGCTGCGGAACCGAGGATCAGCTGTATCCGGCAAGTGAATATGCGGTGGATAAGCTGCAAAAACGCAAACTAGCCGTAACGTTTGAATCGGGAACTGGGGATCATGATTGGAATTTTTGGGATCAATGGATCCAACGAGTCCTGCAATGGCTTTTTAGTGAATAAAAAAACCATCAGTCGATCGACACCTTAACGTGCCGAGGACTGATGGTTTTTTCGTTCGATACAAAATAAGATCGGCGGCTGGTTGCGCTGATTGATAAATTGATAGGAAAGGACATTATATTCCTCTTGCGGCAGCTGCTGACAAAAGGAGTGGACTTCTTTCAGCTCTGCTTCGCCGCCAGCGTGTCCATAATAGCAGACGAGGATGATTCTACCTTTCGGGACTAAACGTGTCAGTAAAGCTTCTAAAGCCGTTTTCGTTGTATCAGGCAGCGTGATGATCGCTTTGTCCCCTTTAGGCAAGTAGCCTAAATTGAAAATGGCGGCGTGAACCGGACCACTCACAACATCTGCCAACGTCTCATGGCCTTGATGGATCAGCTGAACTTGCGGCAACAGCTCTTTTTCAGTCAAACGTTTTTTGGTGGCTTGGAGGGCTTGTTCTTGAATATCAAAAGCAAACACCTGACCAGTCGGCCCAACTAAGGAAGCCAGTAATTCCGTGTCAAAGCCGTTGCCCATCGTGGCATCAACAGCGGTATGTCCCGGTTGCACAACTTCTTTTAAAAGGGTGTGGCTATAGCGCATGGCGGTCGGAAGCATTGACAAGCTCCTTTCGCACGTTGAATTTCCCTTGATAGGAGTTGCGGCGTAGCATTTCTTGATCGATCTCATTCAAGACTTCCCATTTTTTCAAACTCCACATTGGACCTACCAGAGAATCCCATGGTGCATCGCCTGTCAAGCGATGAATGATGATCTCTGGGGGGATCATTTCTAACTGATCGCAGATCAATGACACATAGGTATCGCGCCGCATCAATTGCAAACGTCCCTCATGATAATCCCGCAGCATCCGAGTATTGCGCATCAAATGCAGCAGGTGCAGTTTGATGCCTTGGATATCAGAATCTTGAATGGTGCGGCGGACGTTTTCTTGCATCATCTCGATCGTCTCGCCTGGCAGGCCATTGATCAAATGGGTACAGACACGAATATTGTGTTTGCGCAGGCTGGCGACGCCGTCTAAGTAGGTTTGATAATCATGGGCGCGGTTGATGGCATTGCTCGTGGTTTCAAAAGTCGTTTGCAGTCCTAATTCGACCCATAAATAAAAGCGTTGATTGAGCTCTGCCAGATAGTCAACGACATCTGCTGGTAAGCAGTCTGGTCGGGTCCCAATGGAGATGCCGACAACACCAGGTAGTGTCAGTACTTGCTCGAAGCGCTCGCGGATCACTGCCACCGGTGCGTGGGTGTTCGTAAAGTTTTGAAAATAGACAATGTATTTGTCCACTTGTGGCCACTTTTTGTGCATCATGGCGATCTCTTTTTCAAACTGCTCTGGCAGTGGGGCTTCAGGAGCTACGATCATATCGCCAGAACCGGACACACTGCAAAATGTACAGCCGCCTTTGGCAACGGTGCCGTCACGATTGGGGCAGTCGAAGCCCGCATCGATGGGAACTTTAAAGATTTTTTCGCCAAATTCTTGCCGCAAAGCAAAGTTCCATGAATGGTATCGTTTGTTTTTATCTTCTGCATAAGGAAATGGATTCATTTTTTTACCTTCTTTTATAATTGTTTACGCGTGAAGCGCCAGACAAAGCGTTTTTGCAAGTAGTACGGATAGGTCAACAGCAGCCAAGACAGGCCAACACAAAAACCGCCTAACACATCACTGGGGAAATGCACACCAACATAAATACGGCTGATGCCGATGCAGCCAATCAAAAGGCCCAGCAAAAGGCGGATGCCCCATTGCCAAAAAGGCTGCTTGAAGAAAACTGGGACCAAGAAGAGCAAGGTTCCATAAAAAATCATACTGCCCGTCGAGTGTCCACTGGGGAAACTGAAACTTGATTCCGTGACTAAGTGTTCAAGAGTTGGGCGCTCCCGTAAAAAGACCAGTTTGATCAATGGATTAAAGAGCCCAGCAATCCCGATGGTGCCGATACTGAGCCATAGTGCTTCTGCATAATATTTATTGATCACTAAAACGGCTAAAACAGCAAGAAAGAGCAAGATGATCGTGGTAGGATTCGCAAATTTTGTGACCCATAGAAAAAACGGTGTCCAAAATGGATAGCCGGTGCGGATGATGCGAGTCAAGGTTTCGTCAAAGGAGACCAACCAAGTAGGATAAAATTTCACGAGATAGCCGAGAAAAACGAACAGCAGTAAAAAGCAGCTGCCGGCAAATTGAAAATAAAGTTTTTTATGCATGGAAAAGCCTCGTTTCTAGAGAATTTCTGTCCCTTCAAGCAAAGAGACATCTAGAAGGTATTATAGCATTTATCGCAAGACGGAAAAAGCAGGGAACCATTCAGGGAGCATCCCACTGCCAAGGAATATTTTTCGTTGGGTTAAATACAAACTCTTCATTTCAATAAATGTTCGTTTGATTACAAAGAGTTTACAGTTTCTGAAATCGGCTCAAATACCTTTTATAAATTCTTAAGAAATTGTATACTAAACCTACGTTCACTATAAGGAAAAAACGGAGGAATAACGGACATGAACACGAGTCAATCAAGAAAAGTACATCGTCAAGCAGACCAATCGGGCGATAAGTATCGAGTGATCAAAAAAAGTGCAGTTGTTTTAGGAACGACACTGACTGCTTGCTCTGTTGTAGCTCCATTGGTGTCATCGGTTCAAGCAGAAGCCGTAGAGACCTCGATCGCCCAAGTTTCTACTAGCAATTTTGCCGCGCCGAATACTTCCGCATTTATTGCCGAAATCGCTACTTACGCTCAGCCCGTGGCACAAGCCAACGATTTATATGCTTCTGTGATGATCGCACAAGCCATTTTAGAAAGTGGTTGGGGCCGAAGCAGTTTATCAAAAGCACCGAATTATAATCTATTCGGGATCAAAGGCAGCTACAACGGTCAAACCGTTTATATGAGTACTTTGGAGTACTTGAACAATCAATGGTTGACTATGAATGAACCCTTTAAGCGCTACCCATCATACACGCAATCATTCGAAGATAACGCACGTACTTTACGCTCAACCTCTTTACAAAGCGGCGTTTCATATTATTCTGGCGCTTGGAAAAGCAATACGACTTCATATCTTGATGCAACCGCATGGCTAGCAGGCCGCTATGCGACTGCACCCAATTATGCTTCTTCCCTGAATGCAGTGATCCAACAATTTGGTTTGACGCAATACGACACACCTGCTTCTGGCAATGCCGGTGGTGGTGCCACAGCTAGCGCATCAACCAATACTACGACTACAACGGCGGCTGTCAGCACGAGCGGCAGTCAAACGTATACAGTCGCTTCGGGCGACTCTGTATGGTCGATCGCTAACAAACATGGCATCTCCATGGACCAGTTGCGCAGCTTGAACAACATCAAAAATGATTTTGTTTATCCAGGGCAAACGTTGAAAGTTAACGGCAGCACCCAAAGCACTTCGGCAACTTCTACGGTATCGATCGTCAATCGTAATACTTCAGCAACTACATCAGGCAACACCTATACCGTAGTTTCTGGTGATTCAGTCTGGTCGATCGCCAATAAACATGGGATTTCAATGGATCAATTCCGCAGTTTGAACAATATCAAAAATGACTTTGTCTACCCAGGACAAAAAGTTGTCGTCAGCGGTGGTTCGTCTACGAATACCAGCAGTACCACGACCGTCAGCACTGCATCAACTGCTAGCCAAAGCAGTGGCGGTACCTATACAGTTGCAGCGGGTGATTCAGTCTGGTCGATCGCCAACAAACATGGGATCTCCATGGATCAATTTCGCAGTTTGAACAATATCAAAAATGATTTTGTCTACCCAGGACAAAAAGTTGTCGTCAGTGGTAGTTCCGCAACGAGGACAAGTACAACAACGAGCACGACCGTCAGCAGCCAAACCAGCAGCAGTGCTGCAGGCAACACCTATACGGTGGCAGCGGGTGATTCAGTCTGGTCAGTTGCCAATAAACACGGGATTTCGATGGACCAATTCCGCAACTGGAACAACATCAAAAATGATTTTATCTATCCAGGACAAAAGGTGGTCGTCAAGCAAGGCGGCACAACAGCTACTACCAGCACTTCAGCGACAAATGGTACTTACAAGGTCGCATCGGGTGATTCCGTTTGGGGGATCGCAGATAAGTTTGGCATCACGACGGATCAATTTATTCAATGGAACAATATTCAAAATAACTTTATTTACCCAGGACAAACAGTTAGGGTAAAATAGATTGCTATTCCTAATGATTTTTGTTAGGATAAGTGCAAAGAAACTTTCACGTTTGAGAAGGAATAGTAGAAGTACGGTGGGACTTTTAGAGAGTGCATGGTTGGTGGAAATGCACAGCACACCTTTCGAACTCGTCTTCGAGTGATATCTGACTGAACCTGATTTGGCTAGGCAGATACGGCGATGGCCGTTAAAACATCGAGGTCTGCTTTTTTGAGGAGCAGATAAACTTAGGTGGTACCACGTTGATAACGTCCTATAAAAATCATAGCGATTTTTATAGGACTTTTTTTAAGTTTTGCTGGTTGATTTGACGAGCAAAGCACCAATTTTTAGGAGGAGTCCATCGTGAATTACAATCACAAAGAAATCGAAAAAAAATGGCAAAAATATTGGGCAAAGAAAAATGAGTTCAACACCCATGATGAGCCGGACAAACCAAAATTTTATGCGCTAGATATGTTCCCATATCCATCCGGACAAGGATTACATGTCGGACATCCAGAAGGCTATACGGCAACGGATATCTTGAGCCGCTTCAAACGCAGCCAAGGGTACAATGTACTGCACCCAATGGGCTGGGATGCCTTTGGTCTGCCTGCCGAACAATATGCACTAGACACTGGAAATGATCCAGCGGAATTCACGAAGAAAAATATTGAGACCTTCCGCCGTCAAATCAATGCGCTAGGGTTCAGCTATGACTGGAATCGTGAAATCAATACGACAGATCCTGAATATTACAAGTGGACGCAATGGATCTTTACCAAGCTTTATGAAAAAGGGTTAGCTTATGAAGCCGAAGTTCCGGTAAACTGGGTACCAGAGCTTGGAACTGTGATCGCCAATGAAGAAGTCATTGACGGCAAGAGCGAACGGGGCGGCTATGATGTGATCCGCAAACCGATGCGCCAATGGATGCTAAAAATCACGGCATATGCTGATCGTTTGTTGGACGATTTAGAAGAAGTTGATTGGCCAGAAAGCATCAAAGAAATGCAACGCAATTGGATCGGACGTTCTGTCGGAGCCAACGTAACGTTTAAAGTGGCAGGGATGGAAAAAGACTTTACCGTCTTTACGACTCGCCCAGATACCTTGTTTGGTGCGACCTACGCTGTATTGGCACCAGAACATGAGCTAGTGGCTCAAATCACTACCCCAGAACAAAAAGCAGCCATTGATGCCTATGTAGAAGAAGCATCGAAAAAATCTGATTTGAACCGAACAGATTTGGCCAAAGAAAAAACCGGTGTCTTCACTGGTGCCTATGCCATCAATCCCGTGAATGGCAAAGAGATCCCGATTTGGATCGCCGATTACGTTTTGGCTTCTTATGGAACAGGTGCGATCATGGCGGTTCCTGCCCATGACGAACGTGACCACGAATTTGCCAAAACATTCGGTTTAGAGATCATTCCTGTATTGGCAGGGGGCAACGTGGAAGAATCTGCCTATACCGAAGATGGACTGCATATCAATTCAGACTTTTTGGATGGGCTAGACAAAGAGACAGCCATTGAAAAAATGGTCGCATGGTTGGAAGAAAACCATGTTGGGAAAAAAGAAGTCAGCTATCGTCTTCGCGATTGGTTGTTCTCTCGCCAACGGTATTGGGGTGAACCAATCCCGATCATCCATTGGGAAGATGGGACGACCACAGCGCTTTCTGAAGATCAGCTGCCATTGCGTTTGCCAAAAACCGACAATATCAAACCAAGCGGTACTGGGGAATCGCCATTAGCTAATGTCACGGATTGGGTCAATGTCACCGATCCAGAAACTGGGAAAAAAGGACGTCGCGAAACCAATACGATGCCACAATGGGCAGGAAGCTCATGGTATTTCTTACGCTTTATCGATCCTCATAATAAGTCTGTTTTGGCAGACTATGATAAATTGAAACGCTGGATGCCAGTCGATATTTATATCGGTGGGGCGGAACACGCTGTCTTGCATTTGCTTTATGCTCGCTTCTGGCATAAATTCTTGTATGATATCGGTGTCGTACCAACGAAAGAACCATTTGAAAAATTGTTCAACCAAGGGATGATCCTTGGGGAAAACAATGAAAAAATGTCGAAATCCCGCGGCAACGTCGTCAATCCAGATGATGTCATCAATCAATACGGTGCAGATACTTTGCGTCTATATGAAATGTTTATGGGACCATTGGATGCATCGATCGCCTGGAATGAGAATGGCCTTGAAGGCAGTCGCAAATTCTTGGATCGCGTGTGGCGCTTGATCGTCGATGAAAATGGCAAAATGCGCGACCGCATCACGACATTCAACGATGGAAAATTGTCGAAGGTGTATAACCAAACGGTTAAAAAAGTGACGGAAGATTATGAACAGCTGCATTTCAATACGGCGATTTCCCAATTGATGGTCTTCGTCAATGAAGCGTATAAAGCTGATGCCTTACCTTACGAGTATGTCGAAGGATTTGTGCAGCTATTGGCTCCAATCGCACCACATATCGGTGAAGAGCTCTGGTCGATCCTCGGAAATGACAATGGGATCTCTTATGTGCCTTGGCCAACCTATGACGAAAGTGCCCTAGTGGAAGATGAGATCGAAGTCGTCTTTCAAGTCAACGGCAAAGTTCGTGCCAAAGCAATGGTTCCAGCAGACGCAGAAAAAGCAGTGCTTGAACAATTGGCCCAAGAAAACGAACTTGTTCAAGAACAGCTCCAAGGAAAAACGATCCGCAAAGTGATCGTCGTACCCAATAAATTGGTCAATATCGTTGCAAACTAAACGCTAAAAAAGTAGCTGCCTAACAGGTCAATGGTCTGTTAGGCAGCTTTTTGGTAGCGACAAAGAAAAAAAGTGTTACTGAGTGGTTCTCAGCAACACTTTTTTGTTATTTTTTGCGAATGATCCCATAGAACAAAGCGGCTGTTGCGACCAATGGAATCAAGATCACTAGTAGAAAGCCGTTTGGATACGTAGCGCGAGTGAAAATTTCTGATGAAGCATCACTTCCGCCAAATAGATGATTGGAAATCATGAACTGAGCCATCATAGCAACGATTGCGACAAAACCAATTGCAGCACCAGTACCGACGAATAATTTTTTCTTTGCGTTGTTCATTACATTTGCCCCTTTTATAGTCTCTATGTATCATTATACAAAATTTGGATACGTGTTCAATCTGATTTTGTCAAATAATTGATTCGTAATACACTTGAAATATTTCTGACATATTTAAGCGCTAAAAAAGCCAAATTTCCGCTTGTTAGCGATCATATTATTCGCTGATCCTCACAGACTCTCGTATAATAAAGAAAGAGAAAAGAAAGAGGGGACGTACATGGAGTATCAATCATTTGAAGGCCAAACGGCTTTTTTTGAAGATTATGCACGGATTGCCAAACCTGGCTATGAAGAAGAGGCAGTCACTGCCGATGTCTTGGAACAGTTGAATCAACAATTAACAGAAGAAGAGCTGTTTTACCGTTTAGCAGCCGAAGATGCCAAAGAAGGGCAAGTCTTTTTGTTTCCTTTCAGCAAGCGAATGTTTACCGAAGACCTTGACGCTGCCATTTCAACAGAATTCCGTTATGATGGCGCACCCTATGTCTATGAGACTTACGAAGACGAACAACCTTAATCACGCAGGAAAAAAGCTTTCAGATGATTTAATGGATCATCTGAAAGCTTTTTTTGTTGAGAAAACTTGTTGCTATTGGTGCTTGGCTTGCTGCTGCGCTAAGGTCAAGTCACCGATGTAAGGGACTTTTTTTCCAGCGACTTTCAAGTATTGTTCGGCGCCTTTGCCCGCAATAATCACGATATCACGACCGTCTGCTTCAGCGATCGCCAATTTGACGGCTTGAGCCCGATCCATCTCATGAATGATGGCAACTTCAGGATTGGTGATAGCATCTGCAATTTCTTTTGCGATCGCAGCTGCTTCTTCAAAATCAGGATCATCGCTGGTCAGGTAGACTTTGTCCGCATATTCTCCTAGCGCTCGTCCCATATCTGCTCGGCGAGATTGGGCTTTTCCGCCAGCACTGCCAGTGACAAAAAGCAGGCGACCATCTGGGCGTAATTGACGGGCAAGTTCACTTAATGATTGGAAGCTCAGGTAATTGTGGGCATAGTCAACGATCATGACGGCGCCATTTTCTTTTTCTAAAACGATCATTCGTCCAGGGATGATCACTGTCGGCAGGACTTTCTGAGCGTCCTCACGAGAGGCACCCGCTAAGCAGGCAGCCAAAATCGCCGCTGCGGCATTCTCATGGTTGAAAGAACCTAAGATCCCCAGTTGATATTCACCAGAGACTTGCAAGACATCAGAAGCAGCTGTCAGGGCAAAACTCTTTAGGTCCATTCCTTCTTGGACGACATAATCGGCGTCTGAACGTCCGTAGGTGATATAAGGAACTTGATGGACTTCACAAGTTTCTCGCAGCAAGTGGTAGTGATCGCTTTGACGATTTAAAATCATTTGTTTGCTGTTGCGGATCAGTTCCCGTTTGCAGTAAAGGTAATCATCATAAGTCGGGTGTTCCACCGGTCCAATGTGATCAGGCGAAATATTCAAGAACGCGCCAATATCAAAGGTAATACCGGCGACCCGTTTGGTTTTATACGCTTGAGAAGAAACTTCCATTACAAGATGGGTCATGCCGTTTGCAACAGCCTCAGCCATCATTTTATAAAGATCCAGTGTTTCGGGAGTCGTCAACACTGCTTCATTAAAGGTTTTTCCATCGACTGAGTTTTCCTCCGATGAAAAGAATGCTACTTTTTGACCCGTCGATTCTGCTAAAATCGCCCGAGCAAAATAGGCGCAGCTGGTTTTGCCTTTTGTGCCAGTGATGCCGATGGTCACTAGCTGTTCTTGCGGGTTACCATAAAACGCTTGAGCGATCACTGCCATCGTTTCTCGAATGTCCGTAACAATGATCCCGTAGGTTGCGAAGTTGTCATAAGGTGTTTCTGAAATGTAGCACTGAATGCCTTGATCAATGGCGGCGGCCAGGTAGCTTTCTTTAAAAGAAGCCCCTTTACAGAAAAAAAGCGTTGCCGCATTGGCCGTTCGCGAGTCGTAACTTAAGGAGGTAAAGGCAATATCAGTCATTTCTTGCGGCACGGTATAAACCCAATCAGTGGGGGTGATGATTTCTTTTAATAGGTTTTCCTGCAATAAGAGTTTGCGGATCTGTGGCACGGTAATGAGTTCCTTTTGCATCGTTGTTCTCCTTCATTCCTCTAAAGATTTCTCTTATTATAGCATAACTCCTAAAAACCGCCGTTTAGGAGGGAAAAGTTTTCTTTTTTTTCTTCTTATTTTGAAGAAACTTTAAGATGTTGCAAAAATAGATTGCGACCAACTCTTTTTCGAATTAAAATGGAAGGGATATGTTTGTAGAAAGTTGGAGATAATGGCGATGGATAATCACATGCGTTCAGTGTCAAAAGAATTAACTACACAAGAAAAAATGGCTCAAGGATCTGCTTGGATGACAATGGGCAATATCGGTTCACGTTTGCTTGGCGCCATTTACATTTTACCTTGGTATTATTGGATGGGGGCAAATGCCGATAAAGCAAATGCGTTATTTGGGATGGGCTATAATGTTTACGCCTTATTTTTAATGATCTCAACTGCTGGGATCCCATCGGCAATTGCCAAGCAGATTTCTTTTTATAATTCTCGCCAAGAATACCGCACTAGCCAGAAGCTCTTTTTAAGGGCCTTCCAATTGATGGCAGGCTTTGGCGTGGTGACCGCCGGAATCATGTATTTGGCAGCCCCATGGTTGGCAACGGCTTCAGGAGGTGGGGAAGAATTGATTCCTGCAATGCGCTCATTGAGCATTGCACTATTGGTCTTTCCTTGTATGAGTGTTATGCGAGGATACTTCCAAGGAAACCAAGACATGAAACCTTTTGCGATCTCGCAAGTTGTCGAACAAATCGCCCGCGTCTGCTATATGCTTTTGGCGACCTTCATCATTATGCGGGTTATCGAAGGCGAATACACGGCGGCTGTGACGCAATCGACCTTTGCCGCCTTTATCGGTGTCTTAGCCAGTATTTTGGTTTTAGGCTATTACTTCCAAAAGCAACGGGTGCGGATGGACGTCTTAGTCGATATGAGCAAAGAAGAAACCGTGTTGCAAACCAAAGAATTGGTTTTAGCGACCATCAAAGAAGCGATCCCTTTTATTATCGTTGGTTCTGGGATCACGATTTTAAAATTGGTGGATCAATACACCTTTGTGCGGATCATGAGTAGTTTTACTGAATTTTCAAATGATCAGCTCTTAGAATTAATGGCGATCTTCGGTAGCAACCCTGATAAGTTGACGATGGTGGTTATCGGATTAGCTACTTCCATGGCTTCAACAGGCTTGCCTTTGATCAGTGAAGCAGTCGCCAAAAAAGACAAAAAGAACTTAGCTAAATTGATCAGCAACAACTTACAATTGTATTCCTTTGTAATGTTCCCAGCGACCTTTGGGATGATCGTGCTGTCTTATCCCTTATACACCTTGTTTTATCGTCCAGATGCGTTAGGAGCGAGCGTTTTAGTCGCTGCCTGTCTGTCTGGTCTGGTCTTGGGCTTGTTTATGCTTAGTTCTAGTATGCTGCAAGGAATGTACCACAACAAAGAAGCCGTTGTTTTCTTCTTTGTAGGGTTGCTGGTGAAGTTGATCCTGCAGTATCCAGCGATTCGGTTGTTCCAAGTTTATGGCCCATTAGTTTCCACGACGATTGCTTTAGGGATCGTCTGCTGGCTGAACATTCGCAAGATGATTCGCAAAGGCCATTTCAATGTAAACTTAACGTTGCGACGGACGTTATTGATTGGCGCGATGACGATCATTATGGTGATCGCAGCGTTGATCGCCCGCCAACTCTTTGGTCTCATCTTTAGCTCGGAAAGAAAAGTCCAAGCCTTTATCTTGAGCTTGCTAGTAGCAGGAGTCGGTGGCAGTGTGTACATCTACATTGCGCTGAAATTGCGTTTAGCTGAAAAACTACTCGGCTCATCAATGGTTCGTTTACGCCAGAAATTACACATCAAATAAAACTAGAAGCAGCCGCTGAGCCTCCTTTGTGAGACCTTGGCGGCTGTTTTATATGAAAGGAAGAAACCGATGCGTTTAGACAAGTTTTTAGCGGATATGGGTTATGGCTCCCGCAAAGAAGTGAAACAGTTGATCAAAAAAGGTCTCGTGACCGTCAATGGACAAGTCATCAAGAGTGACAAAGCGCAAGTACTAGAAACACAAGATGCCGTTTGTTTTGAGGGGGAACCCATCGTCTATCAAAGCCAGTTTTATTATTTGCTGAATAAACCCGCTGGAGTGATTTCGGCAACCGTCGATTCCTATGAAGAGACGGTCTTAGATTTGTTTTCTGAAGAAGCGTTTCGCGAAGATTTGTTTCCAGTAGGACGGTTGGATAAAGACACCGAAGGCTTTTTGCTGATTACGAACGATGGCGGATTGGCGCATCAATTATTGTCGCCTAAGAAGCATGTGGAAAAAGAATATTATGCCCAAGTCGAGGGAATCATGACAGCGGAGGATCAAAAAATCTTTGCCAAAGGCATCAAATTAGACGGCGAGTGGACTTTGCCGGCTGAGCTGCAGATCCTCAACGTCGATGAAGACGAAATGCGCAGCGAGATCAAACTGATCCTCCATGAAGGCAAGTTTCATCAAGTCAAACGGATGGTCCATGCAGTAGGAAAAGAAGTCGTTTATTTGAAACGGATTCGCATGGGAGGCCTGTCCCTGCCAGATGATTTGGCATTAGGCGAGTATCGGGAATTGACTCCTGAGGAATTGGCGAAGCTGCAAGAGCGAGGATAAGACGATCGGCGAGCTAAAGAAATTCTTATGAAAGTTGTTATTCGGCTGCAATATTTGTAAAAAAAGCCCGTTTTATAGGTGATTTACATGAAAGTCTGCAACAATAGACTTTAAACTGTTGGAAAAACCCTCTTTTTTTTCATGAATAAGCATGTTAAAGTAGCCAAGCTACTAAAAAAAGAAGGAGTTACCTCATTGAAGAAAAAGATTTTTTTATTGCTCGCCCTTACGTTGCCGCTTTTCCAGCCAGCTATCAGTTATGCTGCTGAAACCAAGAGCAGCGAGGAACTGACGGTTTTGACCACAGAACTAGCCTCTTATGAAGACGAAGTCACCACCAGCCAACAGAAAGTCACAGCGTTGGAAAGTCAATTAGCGGATTATCAGGAAGAATTAAGCCAATTGGCAGAAGAAAGCAAGGAAGTTCAAACGCAGATCACTGCACTGAATGATCAAAAAGCCCAGCACCAAGGAAGCCAAGCGCAAAGCAGTCTGGTAGTCGATGGACCGCAAGCCACGATCCAGCAACTACGCAAGTTTAGTGAACAACAAGCGGCTTTACGGGAAGTGAACCAACAATTGGCGGAAAAAGAAGCCGAACAACAACGAATCACTTCGTACCAAACCTTGACGCAAGCTCAATTAGTACATAGCGAAGAACAATTAGCAACAGCCAAAAAAGAATTGCAGTCCCAACAAGAGCAGCTGCAGCAGGCGCAAGCCCAAGTGCAAGACCTACAAGAAAAAGTGGAGCAAGAAGCAAAAGCAGCTGAAGAAGCGAAACAAAAAGCCAAAGAAGCAGCGGAGAAAGCGGCAGCCAGTGAATTTTCACTGCCAATCACTGGCTCCGTGTCGATCTCCAGCGGTTTTGGTACTCGAGCAGACCCGACTGGTTTTTCAGGGACGCAGCATGACGGGATCGACTTCACAGGTCAAGCGGGGGAGAAGATCGTCGCCGCTCGTGATGGACAGGTAGAAGATGCTGGCTATGGCCCAAGCACTGGAAATTACGTGATTTTGGCTCACGATAATGGCTTTTACTCGTATTATTTTCATTTAACAGCTGTCAGTGTCTCAAAGGGGGCGACCGTTGCAGTCGGCGACCAAGTCGGTACGATGGGGACGACTGGAAATTCGACAGGCGTCCATCTGCACTTTGGACTGAGTAAGACGTTGTGGTCAGATTTCGTTGATCCAGCAGCTTACTTACCGCTATAAACCAAAATACCAAGTAGAAGCATGGAGAAAATCATCTGAAACCAAAAAGCATGACTGACAAGAGGGATTCCTCAAGTCGTCATGCTTTTTGGTTGCTTACCACAAGCCCGGTTGAGCGATGATCACTAACTGTTCTTTGGTAAAAGGATGCTCTAGATGCAATTCGTAGCCATGCAGCAGCAAACGTGGCGCTGGTTTGTTTTGGTAAAGCGGGTCGCCAACGACTGGATGACCGATGCTGGCAAGGTGGACGCGAATTTGGTGGGTCCTACCAGTTTCTAACACACAATACACATTGGTTGTCTTTTGTTGGGCGTGAGCGATGGTTACATGGGTGACGGCTGACTGACCGTTGCGGGAGTCAATGATCCGCTTGCGACGATCGTGACGGTCACGACCGATTTTTTTGGCGATCGTTTGATCTTGCGTAAGTTTCCCCAAAACAGTGGCTTGATAGCGACGGAAAATCTGTTTGTTTTCCAGCATTCGGCCCAAGATCGGCAACACCAAAGGATTTTTTGCAAATAAAACCACACCGCTGGTTTCTTTGTCTAGACGATGGACCACATAAGGCTGCTGCTGTTTCGGCGCAAGGTAAGCAGCTGCATCATTCAACAGAGTATCTGCTTCTAATGGCTGATTTGGGTGCGTCTTGACCCCGGCAGGCTTGTTCAGCACCAATAAGTGTTCATCTTCAAAAAGTACGTCGACTTTGTCCGCTTGGCCTAACTGGATCGGCTGGTAGCTGTAATCACTGTCTTCAATGATCAAAGTGATTTGATCACCCCCACGAACTTCTTGATGAAACATCGCGGGCTGCTGATTGACGGCCACATTTTTCCGTGTGCGCAGAAAATGGCGCACTTTTCGTGGAACGAGCCACTCCTGTTCCAACAAATCGCGAAGCGGCATGGGCGGGTGATTTTCGGGTAAAGTCATGGTGTATTCCATAATAACGTCCTTTCTTTGCTATTCGCTACCGACTATTATAGCATCTTTAAGCTTTTCTTATAAAAAAAACAATAAAAAACAGAGTATTCAATGCTAGAATAATAAAGCATTCTTTTCGAATGAAATTACGTCTAGAGCCGTATAACAAAGAAAGTCATTTATGCTACACTTAACCAAAGGAGCGTGAAGTAATGGATTGGAAACACATCCTTCACAAAATAAAGACCGGTTGGCTGACCTTTTGGCGCTGGTTAAAACCGTATTTGCAGCAATTTCATCAATGGCGCAAGCGGGTTTGGAAAAAATACCACGTAAATAAAATTTTTATTTTACTTAGTTTAGTTGCTATCTTAATCATGAGCGGGTATTTATTTTATATCGCCAAAAATACGAAAGTCAGTGAATTAGAGTCAGGTCTGAAAGAATCGACGGTGATTTTTGATGCCAATGGTGATGAAGCAGGGCAGTTGTACTCGCAAAAAGGCACGTACGTTTCTCTTGATGCCATCTCCAGTGATGTGGTCAACGCCTTGATCTCAACCGAAGACCGCAACTTCTATAATCACCACGGGTTTGATATCAAAGGGATCGCTCGGGCAGCCCTACGTATGCTGGTCAACCGCAGTGCCGAAGGCGGTGGGGGAAGTACCATCACCCAGCAGCTTGCTAAAAATGCCTATCTGTCCTTGGATCAAACCTTTAGTCGAAAAGCCAAGGAGCTTTTCTTAGCGATCGAGATCGAGAAGAAATATTCTAAAGATGAGATTTTAGAAATGTATTTGAACAGTTCCTATTTCGGTAACGGGGTTTGGGGCATTCAAGATGCTTCGCTAAAATATTTCGGTGTCAATGCTTCTGAACTAAGCGTGGGAGAAGCTGCGACGTTGGTGGGGATGCTCAAAGGTCCTTCGATCTATAACCCGATCGACAATCTGGAAAACGCCACGAACCGTCGCGACACCGTCTTGAGTTTGATGGTGGATAACGGCAAGTTGGACCAGTCCGTTGCTGACCAAGAATCACAAGTTGTCTTAGCCAATTTACTTTATGATGGATTTGGCAATTCAGAATCTGGCTATAAGTATCCTTATTATTTCGATGCGGTCATCGACGAAGCCGAATCCTATGGGTTGGACGCCGATGATGTCATGAATCGCGGCTACAAGATCTATACAGCCCTGGATCAAAACTACCAAGCACAAATGGAAGCTGCCTATAAAAACGATGCCTTGTTCCCTGAAAATGCCGCTGATGGCACGATGGTGCAATCTGGCTCTGTCGCACTTGATCCGAATACCGGTGGGGTGCAAGCGGTGGTGGGTCGTCGTGGTGAGCACGTCTTTAGAGGATTTAATTTTGCCACGCAAATGAAACGTTCACCAGGTTCCACGATCAAACCGATCAGCGTCTTCGCCCCTGCCCTAGAAGCTGGGTTTGAACCGGACAGTGTCCTGAAAGACGAGCCTCTTGATTTTTATGATGCTCAAAACTTTGACGGGACCTATGCTGGCGAAGCAGTCATGTACCAAGCCCTCGCCCAAAGTTTGAATCTGCCAGCAGTTTGGCTGCTGCATGAGATCGGCTTAGATCGCGGGTATAGCAAAGCACAAGAATTCGGTCTTTCCTTGACCGAATCCGACAAATATTATGGCTTAGCATTAGGTGGTTTGGAAAAAGGGGAATCTCCAATGACGATGGCAGCAGCGTATGGCGTTTTCGCTAATGGCGGGTATTACTACAAACCGCATTTGATCACCAAAATCGTTGATTCAACTGGTGCCGTGATCGTTGACAATACGTCTGTGCAAGGCAAACGCGTGATTTCTAAAGAGACCGCTGATAAAATGACGAGCATGATGCTAGGAACCTTCTCTAACGGGACGGGGGTTAGTGCTAGTCCGTACGGCTTTACGATCGCCGGTAAGACGGGTACGACAGAGACCAACTTTGATGCTTCTAAGGTCAATGACCAATGGATCGTCGGCTATACTCCTGATATGGTTCTGTCAACCTGGCTAGGATTTGAACATGTGAGTGAAGATCATTACTTAACGGGAACTAGCGGACAAGTTGTTGGGAAAATATTTAAAGCAGAGGCCGAAAGCTTACTGCCTTATAGTCAAGGCACCCAATTCCAAGTTGCAGACGCTTATTGGACAGGCGGAAAATTAATGGCAGCCGATGAGGTACCAGATCCTGATAGCAGTACGTCACAAAATAGCAATGATTGGCAACAAACCATCGATGACTTTGCCGAAAGCGCCAAAGAAGGTATGAAGGAATTCGGCAGCAAGATCAAAGAAGGAACGAAAGAATTGTTTGGCGGCTTGTGGAATTCCATTAGTGGAAATTAAAGGAATTAGGCAACTGCTAGTCTAGAACCTGAGAAGAATGGTATACTAGAAAAAAAGAGGAGGCGTCAAAATGGCAAATATTTATGATACAGCAAATCAATTAGAACGTGAATTACGAGAGTCAGAACAATTTCAAGATCTGAAAGGTTCTTTCGACCGTTTGAAAGCAAATGAAGAAGCGTACGCGTTATTCAAAGAGTTTCAAGAGTTGCAACAAAGCCTGCAACAAAAAATGATGGCTGGCGAAGAAATGACGGAAGAAGAAGCGCAAAAAGCCCAAGAATTATCGCAAAAAATTCAACAAGACGGCATCGTTTCTGACTTGATGCAAAAAGAGCAAGCCTTCAGTTTAGTAGCCAATGACTTGAACCGCATCATCATGGGTCCTGTAAGAGATCTATACGAAGCGTAATCGCCAACAAACAAAGACCAAAGAAGCAAGTGAAACTTCAGAGAAACCGGCTGCAACTGCAAGAGTCGTTTCCAAAGAAGTTTCAAAAGCGCTTCTTTGGTTTTTTTTATGAAAAAGGCGAACAAATTTTCGTATTTTGCTGACGAAATGACTGATAAATGTTATGATAGAAGCATTAAGGAGGGAGAAAGAAATGCGATTTTTACATAGTGCAGACCTGCATATCGACCGGTCATTTGAAGGGGTCCATCTGTTATCTGAAAAAGTGAAGACCCAACTCCCTGCTATCAATCAAAAAATCATCCGTAATTTGGTGGATGTTGCTTTAGAAAAAGCGGTCGATTTTGTTTTGCTGGCTGGGGATACATTCCATCAAGCACGGCCGAGTCTAAAAGTGCAGCATGACTTTTTTGCCCAACTGCAACGACTGGGAGAAGCAGAGATCCCAGTCTATATGATTTTCGGCAACCATGATTATTATGATCCGCAACGGTATTGGTTTGCTTTTCCAGAAAACGTCATTCTCTTTTCATCGGAAGAAGTTCAAACGGTACAAGGAACAACGAAAAACGGTGAAACCTATGCAATCAGTGGATTTAGCTACCAACATCCTTGGATCGCTGAAAATAAAGTAACAGAATTTCCCGCAAGAGCAGCGGTGGATTACCATATTGGGCTTTACCACGGGGATCAAGCCGGTGAACGGTATGCCCCCTTTTCAATCAGTGAAATGAAGCAAAAAGGCTATGATTATTGGGGCTTGGGGCACATCCATGTACCTAAGACGCTCTCAGAGCAACCACCGATCCTCTATCCCGGTACGCCTCAAGGAAAGACCAAGAAAGAGCAGGCGACTGGGGTGATTTTGGCAGAATTATCGCCACAAGGACCAACAATCGAGCGCTTGGAGATCGCGGAAATCGCTTGGCAAAAGCAAGTGGTCTCCTTAGCGGATGTGACCGCCTCGAATGCCGTATTGCCAGCGATCATCGAGCGCTTAAAAAGTCCTCGTTCGCGCTTGCTGCATCTGGTGTTGACCGATGTGCAGCAGCTGCCGCCAGATTGGTTTCCAACTGCGGAAAAAAATGAATGGCTGACCTACCTCAATGAACGGTTGGCACAAACAGAGCCGCTGCAAGTAATCTATGCCCTTGAAGTCGAGCAAGCCAATGAAGACAAGATCGCATTGGCGGTACCACAAGACTATATGCTGCAGTTTTTAGCGATGTATGAGTCACCAGAGATCTTTGCGGACCGACTGTCCGATCTATTGCAGCATCCGCTGATCCAGCGGGGGATCACCCATGAATCATTTCAAGAAGAAGTCTTGCAGCAAGCCAAGCAATTGTTGAAAGACGACTTTCAATGGGAGGAGCAGTCATGAGAATTTTAAAAGCAGAGATTACCGGTTTTGGGAAATACCATGAACAAAGCTTTGCCTTTCATCCGCAAAATCAGCTGCTCTTTGGGCACAACGAGATCGGAAAATCGACGTTGTATCAATTTATTGCCGCCATCTTATTTGGCTTTCCGAAAAAGACAGCCAAGAAAAAAGACTATACCCCCAAAAACGGTGCAGCTTACGGTGGCAAGTTATGGTTGGCGCTGGAACCCTTCGGCGAAGTGATCGTGGAACGCTATCGGCATGTAGACCGCGGTCGTGCCAAAGTCCATGTCGCTGGTCAGACGGTCGATGAGCAATGGCTGGCACAACACCTGCAGCCCCTCAATCGAGCATTGTTCTTCGATGTCTTTACCTTTCAGCAAGAGCAATTGACCCAGATCGATAAGCTAGAAGAAAATGAGCTGCACCAAGCGTTGATTTCTCTGGGAATCAGCGGCAGTCAAAAAATGCTGCAGCAAGTGGCACAATATGAAACCATCAATCAGCAGCAATACAAGCCACGGGGGCAAAAGCTGCCTTTGAATCAGGCGTTAAAACAATTAGAAAAACTGCAAAAAACGATTGCGGAAAAAGAAAGCGAAGAAAGCCGCATCCAACAGCAGTATCAGCAGATCGCCCAGTTGCAAGAACAGATCCAAGACTTGCGACACCAGTTTCAAGCATTGAATGAAGCCTATCAGGAAAATCAGCAGCAGCTGAGTCATTGGGGTCTTTATGAAGAGTGGCAGCAAATGGCACCAGCAGATACGTTAGCCGATCCTCAGCAAGTCCAAGCCATCAAACAGTTTTATCAGCAGTATCAGCAGCTGACGGAAGAAATTCGCAAAAAAGAAGCTGAATTAGATCAGTTGGAGCAAGGAAAAGAATCAGATAAGTATTTCTTTTACCTTGATCACGAGCACCAAATCAATCACTTGCTGCAGCAGCAAGTAACGATGGTGCGTTTGGCAGATCGTGAAGCAGCGGCCAATCAACAAGAAGCCGTCGCCATCACGGAGCTGAATCGCTTGATCGAAAAGCGCCAATGGAGCAGAGAATCGCCGCCGCTAGTAACGGCTTCGATCCATGAACAAACCACACGTTTACTACAAGAACGTGTGCAGTTAGAAGAGCTCGAAAAGCGCATGATGCGTTTAGAAGAAAAAGCGCAGCCTTTGCAAGCCACCGCAGCTCGCTTAGAACAGCAGCATCCTCAATTGATTGGCCGCAAGCCGGTTTCTCGCCCGCTATGGCCGCTAGGGATCGTCGGTGGGCTGCTAGTAGTGATCGGTATCTTTTTGCCGAGTCCGTGGCGCTGGCTTGCTCTAGGTGTAGGGATCGCAGCGATCATTGGCAGTGTTTTGCCGTTGATGAAAGCAGCGCCAAACAAACAGCAAGGCATCAAACAGGAATGGCAGACGGTTCTCATGCAGCTGGATCTGCTGGGAGAAGAGTTGGCGCAGCTGGGAAATGAACAGCAGCAAAAGCAGCAGCAGATCGATCGTGCTCACCAAGCCTTAGCCCCCTTTTTTGGTGATTTGCCGGTGGAAAGCTGGCAGTCGTATTTATTAGCCTATGATGAAGATGTTGCTAGCTATCAAGCCTACTCACAGCAGCGCAAACAAGCCTATCAAGAACGGCAAGCCGTCGCAGAAGAACTGGCCCCCTTTGACGAGCAGTTCCGACCTTATGCTGAGTGGCTGCCGTTGCAAAACAAAACCTTGTTAGAAAAAGCAGCGATCTTGCAGAGGTTTAATGAAGAGATGCAAACAATCAAGCTTTCACGACTGCAACAACCTAGCACGCTGCTGGCCCAACAATTGACCCGCACCCGCAATGAACGCGACCAGCTGCTTTCCCAGGCCAGTGATCTCTTGCAGCAACAAGGCTTAGATCACCCTGCAGAAATCAGCCTCTGGTTGAAGCAATGGGAAGCGGCGCAACGCACGCAGCAGCGATCAGAAGAATTGGCGGTGATGTTAACACCGATTTATCCTAAACCAGTGACACAAGCAGAATTGCTGCAGCAAAAAGACCAGATCAAGCAGCAGCAAACACAGCTTCAGGCACAAATACAGCAGTTGACGGAGCAAAAACAGCGTTTGGAATTAGAAGCAGCAGCTAGTCAAAAAAATGGCACCTTGAATCAGCTTTATCAAGAAGAAAGTGAGCTAAAGGCGGTCATTGAAGAACTTGCTGTGGCATGGGGGAGTCGTCAGTTGGCGGCTTCGATTTTAACGGATGTCACGACCGAGTTGTCAGAACAGCAATTGCCGCAGCTATTGTCGGCTGCTTCAACCTATTTTGAACAGCTATCAAACGGACGTTATCAAAAGATTCTTTTGGAAAATGGCTTGTTGGTAGCGGCAAATGCCAGCGAGACGTTTTCGATCATCGACCTGTCCACAGGCACGAAGGATCAGTTAATCATGGCGTTACGCTTCGGTTATCTAGCACTGCAAAAAAATCACCCATTGTGTCCAATCATTATTGATGATGGTTGGCTGCATTATGATAGTGTTCGTAAGGAACGGTTTGCCGCACTGTTAAAAGAGTTTGGGCAAAGTTATCAAGTAATTTGTTTGTCTTCTGACCAAGAAATGGTAAGCTATTATCAGAAGTACCAGCAGCCTATCCAGGATCTGAGTAAAGGAAGTGAAAGATTTGGCTGATCGGCCAAATAAGCCCATGAAAAAAATTCGTGAATTAACTGTTGATGAAACGTTTCAACTTTTCTTGCTGATCAAGAATGCCGATGTGCGGATCGCGAAAAACGGCAAAAAATTTATTGCCTTCACCTTTCAAGATACATCCGGCACGATCGACGGAAAGTTCTGGGATGCATCAGATGAAGAAATCGCCCGTTTTGAACCCGGGAAAGTAGTACTGCTAGATGGAAAACGGGAGGTCTACCAAGGCAATCCGCAAGTCAAAATCATGCATTTGCGTTTAGCGAAACCGGAAGAGCCCCATGAACCAAGCCAATACATGGAAAAAGCACCCTTGCGAAAAGAAGAGATGGAAGAAGAAATCAGTCAAACCTTGTTTGAGATCACGAATCCTCACTGGAATCGAATCGTCCGTTTCTTACTGAACAAGTATAAAAAGGAATTCTTTGACTTTCCAGCTGCGAAGCGCAATCACCATGCCTTCGCCAGTGGATTGGCGTATCATACGACCACTATGCTGCGGTTAGGAAAAGCAATCGTCAAAGAGTACCCTGAATTGAATGCTTCACTACTGTATGCGGGTATCATTTTGCATGATTTAGGAAAAGTGATCGAGTTGACAGGTCCGATGACGACAGAGTATACCTTGGCGGGGAATCTAGTAGGGCATTTGGTCTTAGTGGATGAAGAAATCACGCAAGCCTGTATGGCTTTGAAATTTGATGACAAAGAAGAAGATATCGTTGTTTTGCGGCATATGGTTTTAGCCCACCATGGCTTATTAGAATATGGGTCACCTGTTCGCCCCCGCATAATGGAAGCGGAGATCCTCCATCAGATCGATAATTTGGATGCTTCCATGCAAATGATGCTGACGTCGATTCGTTTAACGGAACCAGGTCAATACACAGACCGAATTTTTGGCATGGACAATCGGAGTTTTTATGTACCGAAAGAAGTGTAGCCGTGACCTTGTAGCACGATCAACCAAAGTGAATGACGGAAAGAACAAAAACCACGCTAGGCTTGCTTAGCGTGGTTTTTCAGATGTTGGAAAAAGTAGCTGAATCGGCAATATTAACCTAATTAGCATAAAAAAAGAAGCGCTGCTACGACGGCACTTCTTTTTTCGTTTATTCAGCAGAAGAATCTGTAGCACTTTCACTCGTTGCAGTAGAATCATCGGTTGCATCAGTAGCAGAAGAATCTGCCGCTGAGCTGTCCGTTGCATCGTTAGCAGAAGAGTCAGCAGTTGAATCTTCTGTTTCGGCCGCTGTGATGTAATCAGAAAGCAAGTCTGCTAAGTCAGAGTCTTTCATTTTCACATTAGCTGCTTGCAATTCTTGACCGATCGTTGCTGCCATAAAGGTTGAATCATTCAACAAAGTGTTTTGAGCAATTTCAGTCAATTCATCTTTGTATTTATCCATATCGTTGCCTTTGTCTTGGTTTTTCACCATTTTCACAATATAGTATTCCGTCGTGTAAGTTGACGTGTTGGTTGCAGAGATCACTTCAGAGATTTCACCATCTTTTAAGTCAAAAGCGGCTGTTTTTACTTCACTTGGTACAGCTGATGAAGTAGAATCGAATTTGATCGTTCCGCCATCTTCTTTTGTTGCCGCATCCGTTGATTTTTCTTTAGCGATTTCGCCAAAGTCTGCATCATCTTTTTTCGCTTCTTCTAAGACGTCTTTGGCATCATCTTCACTTGCTACTTTGATGATTTGTGCTTCTACTTCAGGGTGGAAAGAATCCCAAGCAGTTTTCATGTCTTCATCAGTGATATCCATGTTGGCTTTTAAGCCTTCACGTAACGCAAGTTGTTGTTTTAATTCTGCACGGTAAGATTTCACCGTATAACCAGAGGCAGTCAATGTTGATTCAAAGGAATCACTGCCGCCGTATTGCTCAGCCACGTTGTTGAATTGTTCGTCGATCATTTCTTCCGTTACGTCATCGCCGTATTTTTCATTAAAGACTTTCAAGACGATCATTTCACGCAACGCTTGTTGATTTTCTGTACTTGTTTTTGCTTTGTCATAAAAATCTTGAACAGTGATTTTACCGCCCTTCATTGTTGCGATTTCCTCACTTGAGTTACCACAAGCCGCTAATGCAAAAAGACTCATTGCACTGACTGCTACTAAAATTAATTTTTTCTTCATTCGTTTAAGCACTCCTAATTCTAAAAAGTTTCATAATAATCACTGCACCTACTATACCACTTCTAGAAATGGTTGGAAAGAAAACAGCGGATGTTTCAAACAAAATTCATAAAAACTACAAATTTTCGATTTGTTTGTCGTCCTCTGCGCTTTGGGCTTGAATCGTCGTGATGTGCTGATTCAATTGTTCCATTTGGGTTTTTATCCGAGCAAGGCGCGGTTGTGCTTGGAATTTGAAGGCTTCCAAATCTTTCGTGAAAGATTCGGTCACAACTGGGATCGTTTCGTCGATCGTTTTGCGGGTTACCATCACAGCATCTTTGAGCTGTTTGACACTGTCATTGAATTCTAAGGTCGCTTCTGTCGTGTCATCTAAATAGCGAATCAATTCTTCACGGGTTTCATTGCCGCTTTTTGGTGCAAAAAGCAAACCGCCTAAACCGCCGGCGATGGAACCGAACAAAAGTCCTTTAAGAAAATTACCGATCATTTAGTTCACCTGCTTTCCAATTTTTTCGGCGATTGCCGCCAGCTCTTCCCCCGTGTAATTCTCTGCATGATTGCCAAAATGGATCTTGAAATCATCGTCTTTGCTGTAGCGAGGAATCAAATGGACATGGGAATGGAAGACGGATTGGTACGCCAATTCTTTATTGTTGTTGATGATATTTAAGCCTTCGATCTCAGGGAATGCTTTTTCGATCGCCCGAGCAATCTTAGGGATACGGGCAAAAACCGCTGCTGCCAACGTTTCATCGTACTCGAAAATATCCGTCACATGCGTTTTGGGAATGACCAATGTATGACCAGGGGTGACTTGGGAAATATCTAAAAAGGCATAGACTTGCTCATCCTCGTAGACTTTGTAGCTAGGAATCTCACGATTATTGATTTTACAAAAAATACAATTTTCCATTGTAAAAAACCTCCTTGATCTATTACCTCTACTTTACCATATTTTGCTTTTTTTCGTCTGGTTTCCTCTTTGAAAAAGTCGCAACAAGGCAACTGTTCCTTCAACAAAGGCGCTTTTTTAAAGAAATGCGAAAAGCGAGCGAGAAACGCTTGCATTTAGATTCCAACAACCCTAGACTTAATATCAGAAATCATTTGGAAAGAAGGAACCTATGAAACCGATCATTAAAGAAACCTTACAGAAAAAAACAACGACTTCAGCGAAGCTTCGCTACTTAGCCTATGCCTATAAAGAGTGGTTGATCGCGATCACGCTGTTTGTGGTGTTTGCTGGTTCAATCACTTATTCTCTGACACGTCCGCAAGAAGAAGTAGTCAATGCCGCCATTGTCACTGAAACAGCAATGGACCCTGCGGTGCAAAGTGAATTGGAAGCAGCCGTTGAAGCATGGGCAATAGACCAAGGGTATCAAAAAGAAGAGCTGAGGATCAGCCTGGTTTCTTATGCCGAACCAGCCGCTGTCCAAGCCTTTACCACCCGTCTTGCCGCTGGTGCGATCCAAATGGTCGTTTTTCCAGCCAGCGAAGCACAAACGTGGCAAGAGCGCTTTGGCAGCCAAGAACTAGCGCAAGAAATCATTACAGTGGGAGAAAATGAATTTATCCTGCAAGTCACGAATAAAGAAAAATAAACAACTGTTTTGCCAGCTGACTGAATTGAACAAAAAGAGCCTACGTTGACAAAGAGCCATAATCAGGCGAATCGGAGGGAAAAAATGACTTTACAAGTAGCAAACGTGACAGGCGGCTATAATCAGCTGCCAGTCTTAAAAAATATTGATTTTACGATCGGCGATGGGGAGCTCGTTGGCTTGATCGGCTTGAACGGGGCAGGGAAGAGTACGACGATCAAAGAAATCATCGGTTTACTGCAACCTCACAGCGGCACCATCACGATTGACGGCTTGACCCTTAAAGAAAACCCAGAGCAATACCGCAAACAAATCGGGTATATCCCCGAAACCCCTTCTTTATATGAAGAATTGACCTTAAGAGAGCACATTGAAGTGACGGCGATGGCCTACGATCTTCCACAAGAAGAAGCCATGAAGCGAGCAGAACGCCTGCTAAAAACCTTTCGCTTAGAAAACAAACTCGATTGGTTCCCGGCAAACTTTTCAAAAGGGATGAAACAAAAAGTCATGGTACTGTGTGCCTTTTTGATTGAGCCGAGTGTCTACATCATTGATGAACCCTTTCTAGGATTAGATCCTTTAGCGATCAATGCGTTATTGGAACTGATGAATGAGATGAAACAAACCGGGGCATCTATTTTGATGTCCACCCACATTTTAGCAACCGCAGAGAAGTATTGTGACAAATTCATCCTCTTGCATAACGGTGAGATCCGCGCACAAGGGACATTGGCGGAACTAAGAAGCCAATTTCAAGCACCAGAAGCCTCCCTTGATGATCTGTACCTCGCACTGACAAAGGAGAGTCAAGCATGAAGCAGTTTTTCTCGCAACGCTTACAGCGGCATCAAAAACAGATGACACGCTATTTGCGCTATGTCTTCAATGATCATTTTGCTTTGATCAGCACCTTCTTAGTCGGAGGTCTGGGGCTCTATTATTCTGAATTGCTAAAAACATTGCCGCGGCCGTTTCCATTAGGCGGCATCATCGTGGTCGCTGTTTGGCTCTTTGTTTTACCGCTGGGACGCTTAGCGACACTGACGAAACCGGCAGATTTGATTTTTCTGTTAGCCAAAGAAGGACAAATGACAAGTTATCTCAGCCAAGCGTTACGTTATTCCCTCTGGCTGCCCTTTGGGGTTTTATTTTTAGCCGTAGGGGCAACGATGCCTTTGGTCGTGGTCACAGCAAACAGCACCTTTGCCTCATTCCCATACTTTTTAGGGATGATGTGGCTCTTAAAACTGGGGGATCTTTCACTACAACGGATTCGTTTGTATCAAGAAACTCAGCAGCAAGTCAAACAGCAGCGAGGCATCTGGTTCGCAAGTACGTTTGCTGCCACACTTGCCAGTATTTATGTAGCACCTTGGCTAGGATTGGGGATCAGCATCCTCCAAGCAATCTGGTTCCTCTTTGGACTGAAAGCCAATAGCCAGCTTTTGGATTGGGACTATATGATCCAAGCCGAACAGTCGCGCTTAATGCGTATCTATCGTTTTATCAACTTATTTACAGATGTTCCCCAAATCACGACGGAAGCCAAACGGCGCAAATACCTCGACTGGCTGCTGGCAAAGATCAAACCAGTGCACAGCAATACGTACCTCTATCTTTACTTGCGCCGAGTGATCCGTGGGGGGCAATATGGCGGGCTTTATGTCCGTTTGACTTTGATTGGTGGGTTCGTCTTATTCTTTGTCGATGAGCTTTGGATCAGTCTGCTGATCGGCTGCTTGTTTCTTTATCTGATCGGTTTCCAACTGATTCCTTTGATCAATGAGTTTCAATACATGGTTTTGACACATCTGTATCCCGTGCCAGAAAAACAAAAAGCCGCAGCGATCAAAAAAATTCTTGGGGCACTCTTACTGGTGACCGCAGTTCTTTTCGGTGTGATCTGTTGCTTGCGCTTGCCTTTTGTTTGGCAAGGCGGTATCGCGTTTCTTGGCTTCTTAGGGTTTGCGGGTCTTTTTTTAGGCATCTACTTGCCAGGGCGATTAAAGAAAATGCACGCCTGATCCACAAGTGGCCTCTCTTACAAAAAGCGAACGCATATGCGCTTGACGGCGACCCATTAGGAAGCTAGAATAAGAGGTACTGCGAAATAAGGAGAGAAGCTAGGATGGATATTCGCTTGGATCAAGATTGGCGTATGCGGCCAATCAAAGGCGACACCGGGAAAGCCTATATCGGGCTCAAGGACAACGACAAAGTCTTTATCAAACGAAATACGACCCCGATGCTTGCGGCACTCTCTAAAGAGGGCATTGCACCCAAACTCGTCTGGACGAAACGGACGGGAAATGGGGATACGCTCTCCGCACAAGAATGGCTGGATGGACGGGTCTTAGATCCCGATGAAATCGGCCAAAGAAATGATGTCATTGATGTGTTGTATCACTTGCATCATTCAAAAACGTTGGCACAGATGCTAAGCAAAATCGGCGGACAAGTCAGATCGCCTGAACAGATGCTGATGGATTATCAGGATCAGCTGCCTTCTGCGGTCGCCCAAAACCGTTTTATTCATTTGGTCACCGAGTATTTAAAAACCAATATTCCAGCTTTTGACGAGCAGAAAGCCGCGGTCGTCCATGGCGATGTCAATTATCGAAATTGGCTAGTTTGTCAAAACTATTTGTATTTAGTCGATTGGGATTCCGTGATGTTTGCAGATCCGGCAATCGATATCGGCACTATTTTAGGTCACTATGTGCCATTATCTGGCTGGTCTCATTGGCTCGTGCGCTATGGTATCCACAGCAGCAGCGAAGTGATCGAAAAGATTTATTGGTACGCATTGTTGAGTATGCTGCAAGAGGTCAAAAAATATTATCTGCGAGGCGATTACAAAGCCATGAATGCAGAGATTTTACAATTAAAACGAATTTATAGCGAATGAAGAGAAGATGGAGCGAGGCAATTTGGTTCCATCTTGTTTTTTCGGAAAGGAAGAAACATGAGAGTAAGAAAACGTGCAGGTGCAAAAGAGCTGATTGACGCTCATCCAGAATACGTCGTGGCAGAGCCTACTGAATGGAAAGGGCGTTGGCATGAACGCTTTGGCAATGATCACCCGCTGCATATCGAAATTGGAATGGGAAAAGGCCAATTTATTACGGAAATGGCGAAAGCTCATCCCGAGATCAATTATATTGGTGTGGAAATGCAGATTAGTGTCGTTTCGATCGCATTAGATAAAATGATCGAGCAGGAGATCCCGAACTTGCAACTGCTGCATGTCGATGGTTCCGCATTGACCAACTATTTTGCAGACAATGAAGTAGACCAGATCTATTTGAATTTTTCTGATCCATGGCCTAAGAAGAAGCATGAGAAGCGCCGTTTGACTTCCAAAGCCTTTTTAGCAGTCGACGAGCAGATTTTACGTCCCAACGGCGAGATCCATTTCAAAACGGATAACCAAGGATTGTTTGAGTATTCCTTAGCGAGCTTTTCTCAATACGGCATGATTATCAAACAAGTTTGGTTGGACTTGCATAACAGTTCCTTTGAGAACAATATCATGACGGAATATGAAGAAAAATTCTCAAGCCGCGGGCAGCGGATCTATCGGGTGGAAGCCCAATTTGTGGCAAAAGAACCACAGAAATAAACGAATGATGAAAGATGAAGCAAATTTGCTTCATCTTTTTTTTCTATTCTCAAAGCGTTTGCGTATTTCTTTTTAGGAGGGATAAGTCGTGGATATTCGAGCATTCTCAGACGAGTTGATTCTTTATGGAAGACAAGAACGCATGCAGGATCTGTCCATTTTGCCTAGCGGTACACAGATGGAGGTGATTTTCAGTAAAAGCTATCTCAGAAAGACCTATCAAGTACTGACCAACGAAGAAGCTCAGCAGCTGATCACCCGCTTCAAATTTTTAGGAGGAATGGAGGTGGGAGAACGGCGCAAAGCTCAGTTAGGCGCAGTCAGCTATCTGTTAGGCGATCAGCTACAGCGGTTGCGCGTCTCAACGGTGGGTGATTATCAAGGGCGTGAAAGTCTCGTGATGCGGTTTCTTTATCCTTTGAACAAGGAGCATCTGCGCTATTTTTTTGCAGAAGACGTCCAGCAGATCCAACAGACAACCAAACAAAGAGGCCTATATTTATTTTCTGGTCCCACTGGCTCAGGAAAATCGACCCTCATGTATCAATTAGCACGGGCAACCAAGGGACAAGTCATTACCATCGAAGATCCTGTGGAGATTGAAGAGCCGCATTTTTTGCAGCTGCAGACCAATTTGAAAATCGGACAAGACTATGATGAATTGATTCGCTTGTCTTTACGGCATCGTCCGGACCTGCTTTTGATTGGCGAGATCCGTAACAAAGAGACGGCGCAAGCCGCTGTACGAGCCGCTCTGACAGGTCATCGAGTATTTGCCACGATCCATGCACGAGGCGTAGCAGAAACCAAGACACGGCTGCTGGAATTGCTAGGGGCAGACGATCTTCTGGCGCACGCGTTGCAAGGGATCGTTTATCAGCGATTGTTGCCGAATGAAGTCAACGAACCCCATGGATTGCTGGCGTATCACTTTTATGAGGGGCAAGTGGAAAAACAGTGGCAGCACGTATTAAAACGAGTGAAAGAAAGTGGGTGGATCACCGATGAAGTTTATGAAAAAGAAGCCCCAGCTACCACGCCGTGCAACTGAAGCCCTCTTGGTCACCTTCACGGTGTTATTGGAGAGTGGCTTTTCCCTACAAGAAAGCCTCCAAGTGTTGCTGCGCAGTCGCCAGTTTTCTGAACCTGTGATCGAACAGCTGATTGCCCATCTTGCCCAAGGGCAAAGCTTGGCAGCAGCAGTAGCGCCGTTGTCTTTATCGGCTACCGAAAAAAATCAGCTTTATTTAGCAGAAAGTCATGGGAATCTCACGACGACCTTGCGGCGGATGGTCGACTACCACAAATTGGTCAACAAGCAAAAACAGCTGCTGTACAAAGTAGCGGCCTATCCGCTTTTGCTACTGGTCTTTTTAGTGGCGGCTCTCTTTGGCATGCATCGCTTTTTAATGCCTCAATTGTTAGCCTCTGGCATGATCGACGAAGGTCATTGGGGCATTCGCGCCATCACTTGGGCACCAGCAGTACTTATCCTCTTCTTGTTGGTAAGTGTGCTGCTTTTTGTGATCAGCCGCTGGGTATTTGCCCGCCGCACTGCCTTGCAAAAAGCTGTATTCTTCAGCCACCTGCCATTGTTCGGAGCATTGTACACGAGTTATCACACGAGTTTTTTCGCATTGGAATGGGGCAAGTTGTTTCAGCAAGGGTTAGATATCCAACAGATCATTGAGTGTATGGAGCACACCAATAAAGCTACCTTGATCCAAGAATTAGCGCGAGAGTTGCGAGTGACCTTGACACTTGGCGGAGAACTCCCAGAAAAACTTCGTCATTTCTCGTTTCTCACACCAGAATTTTCTTTGATCGTCTTTCAAGGAGAAGTACGGGGAAAGTTAGGAGAAGAGCTTTTTTTATACAGTCAATTATTGATGGATCGCTTGTTTCAACGAATCGAAAAAGCTATTCACTGGGTTCAGCCTCTGATTTTTTTGTTGGTTGCTTTAATGATCGTTGGGATCTATGCCGCTATGTTTTTACCAATCTATGGAAATATCCAAGGAGTGATCGAATGATAGAAAAGAAAGTCGCATCTTCTCGCAAGCAGGGGATTTGGCGTGTCAAAAAAGGCTTTACATTGGTTGAAATGTTGGTTGTTTTATTAGTGATCAGTATTTTGGTTTTGTTGTTTGTCCCAAATCTTGCCAAGCAAAGAGGAATCATTGATGAGAAAGGAAATGCGGCCATCGTGAAAGTGGTGGAAACCCAGATCGAACTCTTTCGTCTGAATGAAAATCGGGAGCCCTCGAGAGAAGAATTGATCGCTGAAGGGTATGTATCTGAGGAGCAATATGCGATTTATGAGCAAGGGGACTAAGGGCTGTCGACGGTGTTCTTTTGTTGGTTTTACTTTAATAGAAAGCCTTTTGGTCCTCATGGTCAGTAGTATGTTTCTCTTTTTTCCCGTCGTGGCCATCGAGTACTATCAACGATCTGCTGAAGTCTTAGGCTTTTGTGCACGCTTAGAAAAAGGCCTCTATACCATACAGCAATCGGCCATCATCGATAACACACAAACCCGAGCCGTTTATCAAGCAGCGCCAACGCCAACTGTTTCATTTTATGGCGCTGCAACTGAGCCGGTCACCAAGATCGAAGTCCCTCCTCAACTAGCGATGCAGGCGTTTCCCGATATTCTTTTTAGTAGTCAGTCCGGCAACAATAGCAGTCTGCGAAGGATTGTTTTCTATTGGCAGGAGAAAAAGCAAACCATCAGCTATAAGTTTTTATTTGGGAGCGGACGCTATGAAAAAATCGTTGAATAGCGGGTTCATCTTAGCAGAAAGCCTGATTGGCTTTGGGGTGTTGGCAACCTGTGTGTTATTGTTTTTAGCGATGCAGACCGCTTCACTGACGCAAAGTGCGGCATTGCAGGAAAAAGCCCAAATGCTGCGGGTGCTGTATGAAGAAGTCCAGAACCACTCCTTTGATGCGTCAACCATTACCTACACGACGCAGCGTCAGACGGTCTATCAAGTTCGCTTTTGGCAAGCAGCGCAGCATCAACAGGCACGCATCCAAAGTGGCGAACAGCTCTGGGAGATTGTGTATGAAGAGTAAAGGCTTTACTTTGTTGGAGTGTCTGTTGTCTTTATGGGTATTGGCGATCTGCTTATTGATGATCAGCGGGATCGTCAAGCACCTCGCACCGGTCAATCAGCAGATCATGGCTCGCAAAGATCAAGAATGGCATGTTTTTTTGTTTCAGTTGGAACGGGAATTAAGTACCTGTGTCTATCTATCAGTCAGCGAGAACACGCTATATTTGCGAAGCAGTCAAAACAATTCGGTAACGATCGATCGCATCAACCGCGTGTTGCGGAAACGGGACAACAATGGCTATCAACCGTTGTTGACAGAAGTGGCAGATGTGTCTTTTGAGAAAATTGGCGCAGCGATCCGCTTTACCGTTTCCTTTGAGAATGGAGACCAGAAAATTGGACAATGGAAAATACACTCACAAGAGGCGGCATAAAGGCGGTATTTTACTCACAGCATTGTTGTTTGTGCAGCTGTTGAGCTTGATGTTATTGCTGGTGTTAGAAAACAGCCGCACAACAGCCCTTTTTTATACAAAAACCATTGAAACCTATGAAGCCCGTATTATGAGTGAACTTTTCCATGCGGAATTCTTGCAAAACGAGTTGGAAGATCGAGGGACACGGTTTTATAATGTAGGAAAGTTGACTTATGAACGGCAAGGACAGAGCTTACAGATCGAATGCTATGTCAAAAGTCGGCGATTTACTTTTACCTTTTTGTTGCCTGAAGAGCAGCCTGAAATAGACACAGATGACCAAGAAGAATAGTACAGGAAAAGGATGGTTGTTTCGACCATCCTTTTTCATACAGAAATAGAAAAAGAATGTTTACAGCTTCACAAATTATTCTAAACGAAAGCGATTGATTATTTTGGATGAATCGGCTAAAATTAAACAGGTATATATGTTGTTATAGTTTTGAAAAGAGGTGCAAGATGTCCGCAGAAAAAATGGAAACGTCTTTTCATTTGACCGTTGAAGCGATCCAACTGCTTCAAAACGCATTGGAAACGTCTTTTTTTGATGCTTACGTAGAGACGATCGAAAATTTTGTTGATCAATACCAAGTTCGCGTGATCGATGGGGTACCAGATGAAGCAACTGCTGCTCGTTTAGAAACCATCTATCAAGAAATTCGAGCAATGGAACTATCGGCAGAAGAAAAACGCAAGCTTGCGCAGTTGGTTTTGTTGAAAGGCAGCCAAACGGAGCGCCTGCAGGCCAATCACCAACTGACACCAGATAGTCTTGGGTTTTTATTCGTCTATTTGATCGAGCAGTTGAGTAGTGCCGATCAACCAGTGAAACTTCTTGATTTATCGGTAGGCATGGGGAATCTCTTATTGACAGTCTTGCTGAATCTGCAATTAGCCAAGCGTCCAGTAGAAGGAACCGGTGTGGATATTGACGAAACCTTGTTGGCGATCGCAGCTGCAACTGGCGAATGGACCAAAGCGCCCTTGCATTTGTTCCATCAAGATGGCTTGCAAGAGCTTTTGATCGAACCGATGGATCTGGCGATCAGCGATCTACCGGTGGGCTATTACCCACAAGATGACAAAGCCCGCAGCTTTATTACGGCGGCTCCAGAAGGACACAGTTACGCCCATCATTTGTTGATGGAACAAGCGATGAACTATGTCAAAGCTGGCGGTTACGGTTTGTTCTTACTACCAAGCAATTTCTTGGAAACGGAACAGAGTGAATTTTTGAAAAAATGGCTGAAAGAAAAGGTTTATTTGCAAGGAATGATTCAGCTTCCTGAAGAACTCTTTAAAAATGAACATTCACGTAAAAGTATATTGCTTTTACAAAACCACGGAGGGACAAGCAAACAAGCAGAAGAAGTCTTGCTGGTCAAGCTAGCCTCACTGAAAGAACCAAAGAACATCACAAAACTTTTTGAACAATTTGCGGCTTGGAAAGCAGCAAATCTGTAATATAATTCGGATAAGGAGATCATCATGTCAAAAACAATCGCAATCAATGCTGGAAGTTCAAGTTTAAAATGGCAATTATATCAAATGCCAGAGGAAACAGTTGTCGCTAAAGGAATCGTTGAACGAATCGGTTTGAAAGATTCTATCTTTACCATCAAATATGGGGAAGATCAAAAATTCGAACAAATCATCGATATCAACGATCACGAAGTAGCTGTAAAAATGTTATTGGATCAACTGATCGAATTAAACATTTTAGGTGCTTATGATGAAATCACTGGCGTCGGTCACCGCGTCGTTCACGGCGGAGAAGATTTCCCTGATTCAGTTGTGATCACAGACGAAGTGATGGAACGCATCCAAGCATTGGCTGAATTTGCGCCATTACACAACCCAGCAAACTTGATGGGGATCACTGCTTTCAAAAAAATCTTGCCTGAAATCATCAGTGTCGCTGTTTTTGATACTTCTTTCCATGCAACGATGCCAAAACACAATTACCTATACAGCTTGCCATTAGAGTACTATAACGAGTTTAAAGTACGTAAATACGGCTTCCACGGTACAAGCCACCGTTATGTTTCTGAGCGTGCGGCAGAAATGTTAGGCAAACCAATCGAAGAATTAAAAATCATCACTTGCCATCTAGGGAACGGTGCGTCGATCACTGCAGTTGACGGCGGAAAATCAGTAGATACATCAATGGGCTTCACGCCGTTAGCTGGTGTAACGATGGGAACACGTTCTGGTGACATCGATCCTGCTGTTTTGCCTTACTTAATGGAAAAATTAGATTTGAACATCGATGAAATGGTGGATGTTTTAAACAAAAAATCTGGTTTATTAGGCTTAACTGGTATTTCCAGCGACATGCGCGATCTAGAAGCAAACTACGACAAAGAAGAAGTCAAAGTTGCTTATGACGTCTTTACTGACCGCATCCGTAAATACATCGGTGGCTATGTAACGACCATGAACGGTGTCGATGCGATCGTCTTTACTGCTGGTATCGGTGAAAATGATGCCCACGTCCGCAGCGAAGTTATCAAAGGCATGACTTGGTTTGGTTGCGAATTAGATGCCGATCAAAATGCAAAACGCGGCGAAGAATTAGTGATCTCAACTGAAGAGTCAAAAGTCAAAGTACTTTTGATCCCAACAGATGAAGAATTAATGATCGCTCGTGATGTGGAACGTTTACGCGGCTAAGCGAAAACATTTCTTAGAATAGAAGCTGAAACACATGCAAGAGAAATGCTTGCATGTGTTTTTTTGTAGGAAAGTCCGCAAAACGGGACTAGAGAGAAAAATTGGTGAAGACCATTTTCTAATTTTTTAAACAGAAAATTTAATAATTATACATATGAAAATTGGCTCATACTGCACCTAGGTGGATGGCTTCTCATTTTGCTTTCATTTGAATTTAAATTTCCTTCCTTTTTTACAAGATGTTCTCAGGGAAATACCCTTGTAAAAGTTGCCAAATGGGAATAAACTGGCATTTGTGAATTTTCAGAAAAATTCCGCTATTTTATTTTCATTAATTTTTATAAGGGGCCATTACATATGGAAAAAGAAAAAACATTCTTAGGTCAGCCGCGAGGGCTGTCGACGTTATTCTTCACGGAAATGTGGGAACGATTCAGTTATTATGGTATGCGGGCGATTTTGGTGTACTTCATGTACGATGCAGTTGCCAACGGCGGCTTAGGGTTGCCAAAAGGAACGGCTGTGGCGATCATGTCGATTTACGGTTCCTTAGTGTATATGTCAAGTATTGTTGGCGGTTGGATCTCGGACCGTCTTTTAGGATCAAATAAATCCGTCTTTTATGGTGGGATCTTGATCATGTTAGGACACATCGTCTTGGCAACACCTTTAGGGATTCCAGCGTTGTTTGTGTCCATGATGCTGATCGTCATCGGAACCGGACTATTGAAATCCAACGTGTCGGGTATGGTGGGGCATTTGTACAGCAAAGACGATATCCGTCGGGATGCTGGTTTCTCAATTTTCTACATGGGGATCAATATCGGTGGCTTGTTAGCACCGATCATCGTCGGGATCTTAGGACAAGAGGTCAACTACCACTTAGGCTTTTCGATTGCTGCTATCGGGATGTTTATCGGTTTGGTGCAGTATTATGTGCAAGGAAAAACCACGTTGAAAAGTGTAGCGATCGCGCCAACGAATCCCTTATCGGCAGCCGAAAAGAAAACCTTCTTCCGAGCAGTCGTTCTGGTTCTTCTCGCATTGGCAGTGTTGTTTGGCGCAGCTGCTGCAACTGGCCATCTGACGGTTGATTTCTTCATCAACTTCATCAGTGTTCTAGGTATTTTCTTGCCGATCTACTACTTTACCAAAATGCTGCGTTCGAAAGATGTCACACCAGATGAAAAGAAAAAAGTGTTGGCCTACATTCCGCTGTTCTTGTCAGCGATCGTCTTTTGGTCCTTAGAAGAACAAGGCTCATCGATCTTGGCATTGTTTGCTGCTGACCGTACGCAATCAACGTTATTCGGCATCAATATTCCAGCAAGTTTGTATCAAACCTTAAATCCACTTTTTGTCGTCTTACTGACACCTGTCTTTGTCTGGTTGTGGACCAAACTAGGTTCTCGCCAACCCCGGACAGAAGTGAAGTTTGCCATTGGTTTGGTCTTAGCCGGTTTGTCCTTTCTATTGCTAATGCTGCCAAGCCTCTTGTTTGGAGTAGAAGAACGGGTCAGCCCATTATGGTTGGTATTGAGCTTCTTCATTATGATCGCGGGGGAAATGTGTCTTTCACCTGTGGGCTTGTCGGTGACGACCAAACTAGCGCCGAAAGCTTTCGAAGCACAAACCTTGGCGATTTGGTTGTTAGCAGACGCTTCTTCACAAGCCATCAATGCGCAAATCGCTCGGTTCTATACACCACAAACAGAAGGGATGTACTATGGCATCGTCGGCGGAGTAGCCGTTGTTGTCGGCATCATCTTGTATTTAGCTAGAAAACCGATCCGCAACTTGATCGGCAACATTCATTGATCAAAAAATAAAAACTTGATTTTCCGCCTATGCATGGATTGAACAACCCATGCTTACTGTAGGAAAATCAAGTTTTTTTGTTGCGAATCAATGTCTTAGTCAATCAATGGGCTTAGTGGCTGGCGTGTGATCTGCTGCTGTGCAATGACCAGGGCTTCTTGGAAGTGCTGCTGCAAAAAGTAGCGGTCATGGCTGACTGCCAGCAGGGTTCCTTGATAATCTTGCAGCATTTCTTCAATTTCTTCTCGGGCATAGCTGTCGAGGTGATTGGTTGGTTCATCCAAAATCAGGACGTTGATTTTTTCTAAAAAGAGTTTCAGTAACGCCAAACGGATTTTTTCACCACCGGATAGATCTTTGATTCGTTTGGCCACATCACCTTGATAAAAACCACTTTTGGCTAATTGCCGACGAGCCGTTTCTTCGTTTCCTGTCAATGTATGGACGTAGGCTAATAGGCGGCTCTCGGGATCGGCAAACTGCAGCTGCTGGGGCAAATAGCCGATCTGTAAGCTGCTGCCGCGCTTGATAGTGCCGCCGCTAGGAAGCTCCTCACCGAGAAGTAATGTGAGTAAGGTTGATTTTCCGGTACCATTGTCGCCGATGATGGCTAGATGCTCCCCACGGTAGACCGCAAAACTGCTGTCTTTGAATAAGACTTGGCCGGCGTATTGCTGGTGCAAATCGTGAACGATGAACACCTCTTTGCCTGATTTTCCGCCATTTGCCAAGCCTTGCAGCCGATTTTTCGGGGGCGCTGGCGGTTTGACCAGTGTAAGTTTCGCTAGGCGGCGTTCCAATTCTTTGGCTTTTTTGAAGAAGGATTCATTGTCTCCTTCATGGCCCCACTGACGAAATCGACGAATCATGACTTTCAGTCGCTGGACTTCTTTTTGCTGCAGTTCGTAATTTTTGGTCAGCTCCGCCAAGCGAGCTTCTTTCAAGACACGAAATCGGCTATAGTTCCCAGGATACTCAATCAGGGCGCCTTCTTCCAGTTCCCAGGTCTTGGTGGTGACTTGATCGAGAAAGTGTCGATCGTGAGAAACGACTAGAACCGCTTTTTTCGTATTCTGTAAATAATTTTCCAACCAGCGGATACTTGAAAGATCCAAGTGATTGGTTGGTTCATCCAGTAACAGCAAGTCAGCATCGGTGACTAACACTTTGGCTAAAGCGACTTTGACCCGTTCACCCCCGCTAAGGTCTGTTAACCGTGCGTCCTGCCGATGGGGAATTCCTAACCCTTGTAAGATCGCGGAAATTCGGTCTTCTAATCCATAACCGCCCAACTCTTCAAAGCGCTGCTGCAACTCGCCATAACGGATCAGACACTTCTCTAAATCAGTATTGGGTTCTGCCATCAAGGCTTCGTAATGGCTCATTTGCTGCTTGAGTTCTTGAATGGTAGCAGCAGAATGGAGCAGGTAGTGGGTAACGGTTGCTTCAGAAACTGTCAGCTCTTGCTCGACCGTCCCGATCCTCAAGCCTTTTTGGCGGCTGATAACGCCGCTATCAACGCCTTCACTGCCAGTCAAGATTTGTAAAAAGGTTGATTTGCCCGTTCCGTTGATGCCGACTAGGGCAATTTTTTCCCCAGCTTCGATTTGGCAGGATAACTCCTCAAATAACGGATTCCCGCCGATGTTTTTTTTTATAGCAATTGCTTGTATGATCATGATCTCTCTCCTTGAGACCACTCAAAAAGGCCATGGATATCCATGGCCAGTGTTATTTAAACTCAGATTCTCTTGAGAAAAATACCTTGAGATGGCCATTGATTTTACGTAAATTTAACTGTTTTGGACAGACTCGTCCCGTCAACAGCAACTGTAAAACCAATTGCATGGCTAAATGCGATATGGTATCGTTGGTAATTTTCATTACTTGTTATTTTAGTCATGCGCATCATGGTCGTTTTCCCTCCTTTGTGTCTTTGTCTTTTCAGTGTACCTGAAAGTATCAGAAAGTTCAACCAGGACTGGCGGTTTCTTAGCGTTCCTCGATGCGTAATTCTGTCAGAGAGCTTTCTTTCATCTGACCGATGACCAAAGGAACGGTCTCATGAACCACATCGCTGTATTCTAAGCCGAACCAGCGTTCAGGTGAAATAGTATGGCGTTTGATAAAAAGCTTCGTCTGCATGACTTGCTTCTGCCATTTGCTTAATGCAGTTGCATTCGACAGCTCTTCTTCGATCATCACGAATTGGAAATCACCCACATTGCGTCCAGGCGTTAAGGAATAGCGTTGCGGCTGCAGCGGCAAGCGACCATCTTTCATCAATTCTTGAATGATTTGGCGAATGTAGAGATTGACTTCTTGCGGCACCCGAAAGCCGAGATAAAGCTTTAGTTTAACGATAAAATCGGTATCTGCCATCGAAACTTCATATTTTTTCGTATAAGGTTCATCGGTGACTTCCACATTGACGAACCAATACACTTTGGCACGCTTCGGCCGTTTGTCTAAAATGGAATAGATGAACTGCTGACCGATCTGATCGTCTTGCAGTTTAGGAACCATGAAGACGACGTTCGTCTGAGATAATGGCAAAGAATCATCTTCCCGCAACTGTTTCAATTGAGGGATGTAGGTAGAAAGTGCAACTTCTTCGGCAGCATTTTCTTGAATACGATTGCCCCATTCCCAAATCAGCATCACACCGATGATCACGCTGGCTAATAAGATGGCAACGTAACCGCCATGGAAAAATTTCGTCGCACTAGAGATAAAGAAAATGCCTTCGATCGCTGCAAAAAAGAGCGTGATGAACGGTGCCAAGAAACGGGTCTTCTTGTTTTGGTGCAAGTAGAAATACAGCAAAATAGTGGTCATCAACATCGTTACCGTAATGGCCAATCCATAAGCGGCTTCCATCCGAGTAGAGGTCTGGAAGAATAAGACTACGCCGGAACAGGCGATCCACAGCAAGGTGTTCAAGGCAGGAATATACATTTGCCCGATAGACGCACCCGGATAGATGATTTGCATCCGCGGCAATAGTTTTAACTTGATGGCTTCAGAAACCAAGGTAAAGGAGCCAGACAGCAGAGCTTGCGAAGCAATGATGGCAGCGAGTGTGGCGAAGCTGACACCAAAGACTGTCCACCCTTGCGGCAACGCTTGGAAAAATGGATTCAAGTTTTCGATTTCTTGATAAGTCGGGTTTTGATAGACTTGCAGCAGCCACGCCGCTTGACCAAAGTAATTCAGCATCAAGCAGATTTTGATATAGGGCCAGCTAGCATAAATGTTTTTCTTACCCACATGACCTAAGTCCGAGTAGAGGGCTTCCGCACCAGTAGTCGCCAAAAAGATATTGCCGAGAATAAAGAGACCAGCGCTGTTATCGGGACTAAAGAGCAAATTGATCGCATACCGGGGATCAAGGGCCCGAATCACCGAAAGGTCACCGGCAAAGTTCATCACACCGACGATGCCCAAGAAGGTGAACCAGCCTAGCATGATCGGTCCGAAGGCTTTGCCGACAAACTCAGTCCCAAAGCGCTGCAGGGCAAAGAGGACCAATAAGATTGCTAAGGTGATGCCGACGATGATCGATTGGTCATTGCCGAAGCGATCAAAAAAGGCTGGAATCCCCCGTAATCCTTCGATGGCAGTGGTTACGGTCACGGCTGGCGTCAATACCCCATCTGCTAGCAGGGCTGCGCCCCCGATGATCGCTGGAATAATCAAGTAGCGGCTGTTTTTACGAACTAAGGTATAAAGGGAAAAAATCCCGCCTTCTCCATGGTTATCCGCGTTTAATGCGATCAAGACGTACTTGATCGTCGTTAACAAGGTCAGCGTCCAAAAGACGAGTGAGACGCTGCCTAAGATAAAATCGGGCGTTAAGGTGCGGAGTCCGCCATTATCCTCCACCAGGGCTTTCATTACGTAAAGTGGGCTCGTACCGATATCACCGTAGACCACCCCCATGGCGACTAAAAGTCCGCCGGCGGTCACTTTTTTCATTTTACTTGAACTCATTGACTGTTTTCCCTCCATTTTAAACTGCAAAAAGACCTAAGCGGCCCCTTGCCACTTAGGTCTTGCAAGAAACATCTTAAACCAGCGGATTCCCGCTTGCTGTTGATCTAAGATCATGGAACGATCCATGTGCTACTCCCCTAAAGTGTTCTTATTATCTTTGTTTTTGCAGCTCCTGTCAATTGATTTGATAAAAATGGCAATAAACATTTTTCTTTTACTACGTTTCAGCGTAAGATAACAATAGGTATGGAATAAGGAGGCAGGAAAATGATTGAGATCAAGAATCTGACGAAACAATATGGACCCAAAAAAGCATTGTCTGATCTTTCCCTGACGATTCGTCAAGGGGAGATCTTTGGCTTTCTGGGACACAACGGGGCAGGGAAGTCGACAACGATCAAAAGCTTAGTTAGTATTTTACAACCGACGAGTGGGGAAATCTTTTTTGACGGTCAATCCCTCGTGGAACATCGGGAAGCGATAAAAAAACAAATTGCCTATGTGCCGGACACGCCAGATTTGTTTTTACAGCTGACGGCTGGGGAATATTGGGACTTGATTGCAGCAGCGTATGAAGTACCGACAGCTGAAAAGGCCGAGCGTTTGCAAAAATTAGGGCGCTTGTTTGATATGCTGTCTCATGAAGAAGAGACCATCGCTAGCTTTTCCCATGGAATGCGGCAAAAAACGCTGCTGATTGGGGCATTGATCCCCGATCCGGACATTTGGATCTTGGACGAACCATTGCAAGGCTTAGATCCCCAAGCAGCGTATGATTTAAAAGAAATGATGAAACAGCATGCTGCCAAGGGCAAGACCGTGATTTTTTCTACCCACGTCTTAGACACCGCCCAGCAGTTGTGTGATCAATTAGCGATTTTGAAAAAAGGTGAGCTGCTGTACAATGGCTCAGTGGCAGATTTGCTGGCACAGCATCCGTCGCTTTCTTTGGAAACAATCTATCTGCAAATGACTGGGAGAAGTCAAGAAGAAGCGATTCTTGCAGAAGCGGAGGAAGCGTAGATGCGAAAACAACAATTTCTGACGCTGACCTCCGTTAATTTGCGGTATGCCAATCCCCAACTAACAGACAAAGCCCGCAAAAAAGGCAAGGCTGGTTCGACCTTGACCAGTTATTTGTTGTTTCAATATGCGCTTTCTGGAGTGGTGTTTCTGCTAGTCTATGGTTTGACGATGATCACATTGGATTTTAGTCAGATGCCGGGCTTTTTTACCTATTATGTCGCTTTGTTCGGGATTTTAGGCTTTTCCCAAGGGATTTCGTCTATTTACAATGTCTTTTTCGAGAGTCAAGACCTGCCAGCGTATTTGCCGCTGCCCTTTCGACAGAGTGAAATTTTTCTGGCAAAGATCGTGGTGGTGTTTCTCACCGTTGCGCCGTTTATTTTTCCCCTGCTGGTCTTATTTCTCCTGACAGGGATTCGGGCAAACGTCTTTTTCTTACTGACGATTTTATGGGCGTTCTTGCTGTTCGGCTTGTTTTTAGTCTTGATCTTCAGCATTTGCAGCTTGATCGTCTTCAGCCTGACCCGCACCAAGTTTTTCTTGAAGCATAAAAAATTGGTCACTAGTTTATTGCTAGGCGTGACGATGCTGGTTGTTGTGATCGGGGTCTTAATGATGAATCAGGTGAATACTTATGAGACAGACGTGGTAGACCGGGGAGCGATCACCTTTTTATTGCCCTTTTATTATGTGATGGTGGCGCCGTTTCAATCCACCGGTTTGCTTAGCTTGCTAGGGATCATCGTCACAGCAGGCGTGCTGCTTTTTGCCCTCTATCGGTTGATCTTGCCGAAGTTTTATGAGCAAGTGGCAGCCGCGGCGCCTAACCAAGGAAGTGTTCGCCGCAAACATAAACCTAATCAAGGATTAAGTAAGCTACTGTTCAATTACAATTCTCAGCTGATTCGTGATCCAAATTTGATCATGCAAGTCTTTTCTTCTTCGTTGCTGATGCCCATCATTTTCTTAGTGTCCTTTGTGTTTACAGGAGCGGTTCAGTTAAGTGAATTGGATGAGCGATTTATCGGTGTCGTTTTTGTGGCGGGGATCGCCTTGGCGGCACTGATGGTCAACCCGACTTCTTTTATCAGTAATTTGATCTCATTGGATCAGGAGAATTTCTTGTTTGTCCGCTCCTTGCCGTTATCGATGAAGCGCTACTTGCGGGAAAAATTCCGCTTTGGCGTCGTTTTGCAGCTGAGCTTAACGGCAGTCATCGTGCTGGCAGCAGTGCTTTTATTCAAAATGCCGCTGATTTTGGCTATCTCTTTCCTAGTAGGAGCACTTTGGAGCAGTTTTCTGTTGTGCTTGAAATATTTTGCTCGTGATTATCGATTGCTGCTTTTGGATTGGACCAATATCAGTCAATTGTTTACGAGAGGGGCGGGGAGTCTTGGGTTAGCCATTGGAACAGTCGCAACGCTATTTCTTTCCGTCATTGTTATCATCCTTTATGGCTTTGCTGCGACTTCGATTGATTTTTGGTTATTGAATGGTCCGGTTTTCTTTGTGATCCTCTTGACCAGCGTCCTTTGGATAGCCCATTATGACCATAGATTTTGGCGTCGTTTTTCCTAAGGGAAGCGACGCTTTGCTTTTTTTTATTTAAGGATGGATAAATTAACTATTTATTCAGAAAATTCAGAAAAACTATTTACAATCAAAAGGAAACATGGTTAGATAGGAGTACCTATTACTTTGCTTTCATTTTTTGCTGTACAAGTTTGGATAACCGACTTGTCAAAGAGCTGTGACCAAAGGCAAAAAGACCGATGAGACCTAAGTGCTCGTTGACTCTTTTGCTTTTGTCACGGTTTTTTTTGCACAAAAAACCTGCCGTTCGTCGGCAGGTCGTCTAGCTATCAAGCTTTGGTGTGGTCTTTTTCTGGGATTTTGTTTTCTAGATCTGTCCGCACAACTAACACATCACAGCCAGCATGGCGAATGACATACTCAGACACGGAACCGATAAAGATTCGTTCCACGGCATTTAAACCAGTGGCACCGATCATAATCAAATCGATGTTGTGATCTTCGGGCAATTGTTTGGCAATGATTGGTTTTGGCGAGCCGTATTCAATCACTGTTTTGACTGCAGTTACTTGGTGTTTGCGGGCATAATCCTCATAGTCTTTCAAAGTTTGTTTGGCCATTTCGGTTGCTTGCTCAGCAAGCATGCCGTCAAAAGAAGAAACGGTTTGAAAGGCCCGAGTGTCGATCACATGTGCTAAAACCAATTCAGAATCATTCCGCTGTGCCACGTTCACGGCTTTTTTGAAGGCTAATTCTGACTCGCTAGACCCATCGACGGCTACCATGATTCGTTGATATTGTTGTAACATAAGAAACACTCCCATCTGTTATCTTCTACTTTTATTGTAATGCTTTTTTCTGGAAAAAGAAAACCTAATCTTCCTTTTTTTTCATTTTTTGTGCCAGCAAGATGCTGAATGAAGCGGAAGAGAGCAGCAACAACGCCAAATAAAACAAGGCAATCAGCTCTCTATCGACAAAGCCCACAACCAATGCCACTACGCCTAAAAGGAAATGAATGAGGCTATAGGTTTTTAAGAAGACTTTATTCGCCTCAGTAGTAGGGATCAAAGTGAAAAAAATCGCTTGTTTGGCATAAAGCAAATAACTGGTGCCGAATAATACGAGTGCCACGATCGTAAATAATAGAAGAATCATAAACATACGCCATCCTATTCTAAGTTGATAGGTTTAGTATAGCGAACCCTAGAAAGAATAGCAAAAGCCACCCTTACTTTGATATCAGATGGAGGACGTTGCACGGTTTCTAACGGCTAGAAAACGCAAAAAAGCCATCTGTTAAAAACAGATGGCACATTCTAAAAAGAATGGGTAATATCCGTTGATGCCGTTCTTTTTCCCATAGTATTGATCCCGCAAATTCTAGCAGGTGGGTTCCACGGTCTAAGCTTCGAACTACCAAAGGAAAAGGCATGTTACCAGCATTGACACAAGACGGATCCCAAGATATCAATAAAAATGTTCGGTCAACACACAAAAGGGACAACTCGTACATCACAGAATTCCCACCCTTATAGTAGCATAGGAATGACGAAGGTGCAATAAAGTTGTTTGAAAACGATACCAAAAAGTCACTATTTTTTCTAAGCACCTAGTTTTTTTTCTTTCGTTGCTGCAATTGTTGGTACCGTTGGCCCAACGCTTGCTCATATTTACCGGTGGCTTTCGGTTGATAATAGTGGGTACCTTTTAGCTTATCAGGTAAATATTGCTGATCGACCCATGCATCATCAAAATTATGTGGGTATTGATAGCCAACTCCTCGATTCAAGCTTTCGGCGCCTTTGTAATGACTGTCTCGTAAATGATCCGGGACATCGCCAGCTTTACCGCTACGAATATCTGCGATCGCTGCATCCAATGCCATGTAGGCCGAGTTGGATTTTGGTGACAAACATAGATCGACCACCGTATCGGCCAAAGGGATCCGAGCTTCCGGCAAGCCCAAACGTTCAGCGGCTAACACAGCATTGACGGTTCGAGCAGCGGCTGCTGGGTTAGCTAAACCGATGTCTTCATAACCGATGACCATCAAGCGCCGACAAATGATCGCCAAATCGCCTGCCTCTACTAAACGACCTAAGTAATGCAGCGCACCATCCACATCGCTGCCGCGAATCGATTTTTGAAAAGCAGAGATCACATCATAGTGCGCATCCCCATCTTTATCATGGGTCAATGCTTTGCGCTGTACGCACTCTTCGATGATCGCTAAGGTCAAATGAATAATGCCGTCTGGTCCTTTTGGTGTGGAACGGGCAGCGAGTTCTAAGCCATTGAGGGCGCTTCGTAAATCACCGTTGGTCGCTCGCGAGAGATGCAAGCGGGCATCATCGGTCAATACGATGGTTTCTGATCCAAGTCCGCGAGTTTCATCTGCTAAAGCTTGATCAATGGCGGTCAAAATATCTTCTTCTTGGAGCGGTTTGACTTCAAAAATCTGTGTCCGACTGCGAATCGCTGGATTGATCGTAATGTAGGGATTTTCCGTCGTGGCACCGATCATAATAATCTTGCCGCTTTCTAAATGGGGCAGTAAAAAGTCTTGTTTTGTCTTGTCTAGTCGATGGACTTCATCAAGCAATAAAATGACAGTACCGCTCATTTTGGCTTCCTCTGCCACGATTTGCAGGTCTTTTTTTGTATCTGTGGCGGCGTTCAGCATGCGAAACGCATAGCGTGTCGAGCCGGCAATCGCACTGGCAATGCTGGTTTTTCCGGTTCCCGGCGGTCCGTATAGGATCATCGAAGAAAGCATTTTGGCTTCGACCATTCGGCGAATGATTTTCCCCGGGCCAACCAAATGCTGCTGTCCGACGACTTCATCTAAGTTCCGTGGCCGCATTCGATAAGCAAGTGGCTGCTGCATAAAACGATCCTCTCCTTTTCCTGTAAGTATAACATAAGAACGTACATTCTCATAAACAAGCTGATTTGCGTCCTTACGAAAACAAAAGGGCGCGTATTTTCCACTCAGTCAGCAAAAAACAGGTTCGTTGAAAAGAAATCGTTGAGATCACCGCAACTCTGTAGTCAAAGATAGTAAGTTGACCGAGAATTGTGTAGAATAAAGAGGGTGATGAGAATGGATGAATTAATGGCACTATTTGCGACACAGCCGACAACGACCATCGCACGTGCCTTATTAGGAATGTATTTGGAACATGAGACCCCAGAAGGAACATTAGGTGGGTATATCGTGGATTGTGAAGCGTATCTAGGTCCCGATGATCTGGCGGCTCATAGTGTGGGCATGCGAAACACACCAAGGGTTCGGGCGATGTATCAGGAACCCGGCACGATTTATTTATATACGATGCATACGCATCGAATTGTCAACTTTATTACGCAACCAAAAGGCATCCCACAAGGAATCATGATTCGCGGGCTAGAACCGGTGGATGGGATTGACTTGATGGAACAACAGCGACAAAAAACGGGACCGGATGTAGCCAATGGCCCCGGGAAACTAGTACAGGCACTACAGATTCCAGCTGAGCTTTACGGCGAATCGATTTTTACGAGTCCGCTGCATTTGGTTCCTGAGCGCCGACGTACCCCAAAAGAAATTTTGGCATTGCCTCGAATTGGTATCCCGAACAAAGGGGAGTGGACTCAGATGCCGCTTCGATTTGCGGTAGCTGGTAATCCTTATTTAACAAATATACGAAAAGCCGCTGTTCAGCAAGATCATGGCTGGCTAGAAAGAAGGAATAGTGATGGCGAAAGAAACGATATTGACTTACTTAGATCAGCGATTAACGAAAAAAATCTCCGATTATGATGTGGCGATCGATTGGGATGCCAAAAATCATACCATCGAATTGGTGTTGCGCTTGTTTGCCGAAAATCCTCAACAAGTCCAAATCGACGATGCGCAAGGTGTGGCATCAGAGGAAGCGATCATTGAATTTGAAGATGGGATTTTGTTGTATGATCCACAAAAATCAACGTTTGATGAAGAAGATTATTTAGCGACGATTCCTTATGCAGGAAAAAAAGGGATCCAAAAAGCGTTGTTAGACGGATTGGTTGATTACATTCAAGAAATTTTAGAAGAAGGCCAAAGCGATCTGCTTGATTTCTTGAACGATGACAGTGAAGAAGCGATCTTTGAATTGCGATTCAACGAAGAAGCATTTGTGGAGAAAATGACGAACTATCAAGCCGGGGCTGGGGAAACCATGATCCCGTACCCTAGTTACTAAGGAGAACGAACATGAAATGGAATGAAGTAACCGTAGCGACAGCTAGCGAAGCAGTGGAAGCAGTCGCCAATATTTTAATGGAACACGGAGCAAGTGGGGTAGCGATCGAGGACGTTTTAGATGTCGAAAATTTTAAAAGCGATGCGTATGGCGAAATTTTGGATAAAGAAACCTATACGACCTTAGAAGAAGGTGCGCAAGTCAGTGCCTATTTCCCAGAGACGATTTTTTTGCCAGAAGTGCTGCCGACGATCAAAGCAGCCATCGACCGTCTGCCGGAGTATGGTTTGGCAATCGGCAAAAACACCATCACAACGAGCGAGGTCGTGGAAGAAGCATGGGCAACGGCCTGGAAAAAATATTACCATCCAGTCCGTATCTCCCGCTATCTGACGATCGTGCCGAGCTGGGAAAACTATCAACCGCTGCAAGAAGATGAAAAGATCATCACCCTTGATCCGGGAATGGCCTTTGGGACCGGCACGCATCCTACGACACGCTTGACATTACAAGCCCTAGAAGTCTACTTGCGGGGCGGTGAAACCGTCTTAGATGTCGGGACGGGCTCAGGGGTGTTAAGTATCGCCAGCAAATATTTAGGTGCCAAAGACGTGTTTGCTTATGATCTAGATGAAGTCGCTGTGAGGTCCGCCCAAGAAAATATGGCGATGAACCCCATTGCTCACGATGTGACCGTGCAAGCCAATGACCTTTTGCAAGGGGTGACGGTCCCTGCTGATCTTATCGTTGCCAATATTTTAGCGGATATCATTTTATTGATGATCCCTGATGCATGGCGTTTATTGAAGCAAGAGGGCACCTTGATCGTTTCTGGGATCATTGAGACGAAAAAACAATTAGTGATCGATGCCATGATCGCACAAGGCTTTGAGATCGATCAATTGTTCAATCAAAAAGACTGGTATGCGATCGCCTTTAAAAAACCAGAGGTAGAGTAAGATGCAGCGATATTTTTTACAGGAGCCTTATGAAGCAAAAGCGGTGTTTGCCGTTTCGGGAGAACCCTTCCACCATATGATCCGAGTGATGCGCATGACTCCCGGCACGAAAGTCGGTTTAGTTTTTGAGGATCATTTGGCGATCATCGCCAAGATCAAAGAGGCCGATGAAGAAACGGTTTACTTAGAGGAAGTCGAAAAAGAACAGCAGGACAAGGAATTGCCGCTGCAGGTCACGATCGCTAGCGGCTACCCGAAAGGCGACAAGCTGGACTTGATCGTTCAAAAAGGCACGGAACTTGGGGCGGCAGCATTTATCGGTTTTCCTGCGCAAACTTCGGTCGTGAAATGGGATCAAAAGAAGTTACAGAAAAAGCAGCAGCGGCTGCAAAAAATCGCCCAAGAAGCGGCGGAGCAATCCCAACGGCAGATCGCACCAGCCATCACACTACTGGATAACGCCAAAGCATTTTGGCAAAGCCTCAGTCAGTACGATGCGGTCCTAGTGGCTTATGAAGAATCAGCCAAGCAAGGAGAAGTAGCGATGCTGCTGCAAGTGATCACCGAATTGCCCGTTGGTAGCAAAGTTTTAGCGATCTTTGGCCCAGAAGGCGGTCTGACCCCCTCCGAAATCGAAGGAGCCCAGGAAAACAACGCTAAATTATGCGGGTTAGGCCCTCGGATTTTACGAACAGAAACAGCGCCGTTTTATTTTTTAAGTGCTGTCAGTGTGCTAACGGAATTAAAGAGGATGTGAGTTGATGAATAAGAACCAAGAAGCAATCAGTGTCCGTTTGTTGACGGCCGATCTGACCGACTGGGTCTTGAAGGATTTTATCAATCAATATAAAACGGCTTTAAAGGAAGTCGTCGTTTTGCCTAGTGCCATTCGGCGGGCGAAAATCTTGGCACAAGGCTCTTCCTTACAAATCGGCGCAGTGATCGATTACCCCCTTGCCCAAGGAACACTGGCAAAGGTAGCGTTTGAAATCGGTCGGGCGTTTATGGAAGGTGCCGATTTTTTGGAAGTCTGGCTACCGGCTTCTTCCTTCATGGAAAATGATCGTGGCTTTGCGGAATTGACCGAAACGATTCGCTCCTTGACCTTGACAGGAGGGGAGATCCGCTTAGCTGTGCAAACCGAGATCATGAATGAATTGACGAAGATCCAAGTGGCACAACGCTTGAAAGAAGAAGCATGGCCAAAGATCGTGTTAGGACAAAAACAACCACTAGCAGAAGCATTGCACGACGTGAGCTTGTTTTCCTTAGATGGTGGCAGTCAACTGTCGATCCAGATCAATCCTGACACAATAGATGAACAAGCTATGCAATCACTACAGGCTGCCGGCGCCGAGAAAATCGGGCTCTCGTATCATGTTTTTGAAGAATTGCTTAAGGACAAGCCGGCACCCGATGTGCTTTGAACAACAGCGATTGAAAAATAGCTGAAAAATTTGTATAATAATACTACTAAATAAGAACTGCAGGTTAGACAGGAGTCCCATGCTTAGAACGTTTGTCCGCAAGGCTTTGGGTGCGTGACGAAACGTTAACAGCGACTTCTGTCTGCCTTTTTGATAGCACAAAAAAGAAAAGCAGGAGGCGGAATGAATGGCAAAAGAAGTTATATTGACCGGGCCCAATGTCATCAAATTGGTCGCTCATTATATGAGTGAAGAACATGTTGCCTTTGTCCAAAAAGCATTAGATTACGCGACAGAAGCCCATAAAGAACAATTCCGTAAATCCGGCGAGCCTTACATTATTCATCCAATCCAAGTTGCGGGGATCTTGGCAGAATTGCAGATGGACCCTCATACCGTTGCAACTGGTTTTTTGCATGATGTCGTCGAAGATACCGATGTGACGTTAGCCGATCTGAAAGAAGAATTCGGTGCCGATGTAGCGATGCTAGTGGATGGCGTGACCAAGCTGGGTAAGATCAAGTACAAATCTCATGAAGAACAATTAGCAGAAAATCATCGGAAAATGTTGATCGCCATGGCGCAAGATTTACGGGTCATCATGGTCAAACTGGCTGACCGTTTACATAATATGCGTACGTTGAAACATCTGCGGGAAGACAAACAACGCCGCATCGCCCAAGAAACGATGGAAATCTATGCCCCATTGGCTCATCGTTTAGGGATCAGCCGAATCAAATGGGAACTAGAAGATATTTCTTTGCGTTACTTGAATCCACAGCAATATTACCGAATCGTGCATTTGATGCAGACCAAACGAGAAGAACGGGAATCCTACGTTTCCGAAACCGTGGAAGAGATTCGGATCGCTACGGAGGAACTAGATATCTATGCTGAGATCTATGGTCGACCAAAGCATATTTACTCGATCTATCGCAAAATGAAAGACCAAAAGAAACAGTTCAATGAAATTTATGATTTGTTGGCGATCCGAGTGATCGTTGACTCCATCAAAGATTGTTACGCGGTTTTGGGAACGATCCATACAAAATGGAAACCAATGCCTGGGCGGTTCAAGGACTATATCGCGATGCCAAAAGCCAACATGTACCAATCGCTGCATACGACGGTCATTGGTCCCAAAGGCAATCCTGTCGAGATCCAAATTCGGACCCATGAAATGCATGAGATCGCTGAATTTGGGGTTGCTGCGCACTGGGCCTATAAAGAAGGCAAGACCGAAAAAGTCCGAGCCGACAAGATGACCCAACAAGTTGGCTGGTTCCGTGAAATCTTGGAACTGCAAGATGAAAGCTATGATGCTTCTGAATTTATGGAAGGTGTCAAAGGCGATATTTTCAGCGACAAAGTCTATGTATTTACGCCAAAAGGTGATGTGACGGAGTTGCCTCAAGGCTCCAGTCCACTGGATTTTGCCTATAGCATCCATACCGACATCGGCAACAAAACTACTGGTGCCAAGGTCAACGGCAAAATGGTCCAATTAGACTATAAGCTGAAAAATGGCGACATTATTGAGATTCTGACATCACCGAATTCCTTTGGGCCAAGCCGCGACTGGGTCAAACTAGTGGCTACCAGCAAAGCGAAGAACAAAATCAAACGATTTTTTAAAGCCCAAGATCGTGATGAGAATATCATCAAAGGACATGAGGCAGTGGTTCGTACCTTACAAGATATGGGCTTTGTGCCAAAAGAATTCTTGACGAAAAGCAAAATGGCGGAAGCTTGCGAACGGTTCAACTACCAAACAGAAGATGATCTATTTGCCTCTGTCGGCTATGGGGAAGTCAGTCCCACGACCTTAGCCAACCGTTTGACCGAAGAAGAACGGCGCGAGAAACAAATCGAGAAGCAAAAGCAGCAAGTCCAAGAGATGATCAATCAACCGGCGAAAAAAGAACCAGAAAAAATGAAGGTTCGTCACGAAGGCGGCATTGTCATTGAAGGGGTCGATAACTTGTTGATCCGCATCTCCCGCTGCTGCAATCCGGTTCCTGGGGATTCGATCGTCGGCTATATTACTAAAGGGCGGGGAATCTCGATCCACCGCAGCGATTGCCCCAATGTTCAAAACAAAGAGGCAGCGAACCGTTTGATCGATGTTGAGTGGGAAGATGCCACCGACATCAACAAAGAATACGATGCCGATCTTGAGATCTACGGCTATGATCGGTCTGGGTTGCTCAACGATGTCTTGCAGACGGTCAATAGCGTCACGAAACGCTTAGTGAGTGTCGAAGCCAAAACCAATAAAGACAAAATGGCAACGATCCGTATCACGGTGGCGATTCAGAATTTGACTCATTTGAAATCGATCGTTGATAAAATCAAGCAGATTCCAGATGTTTACAGCGTCAGACGTACGAAGGGGTGAGAAAGAATGCGGGCAGTGATCCAGCGAGTCAGTCAAGCAAGCGTGTCGATTGAGGACAATATCGTCGGTGCGATCCAACAAGGGTTCATGGTTTTGTTGGGGATCACCCATGAGGATACAGGCGACGATGTGGCTTATCTCGTAAGAAAAATCAAAAATCTGCGGGTTTTTGAAGACGAAGAGGGCAAAATGAATCGGTCACTGGAAAGCATAAACGGCGCGGTCTTGAGTATTTCACAGTTCACCCTTTATGGGGAGACCAAGAAAGGCAATCGCCCTAGTTTCATTCAAGCGGCACCGCCAAGTATTGCGACCCCGCTTTACGAAGCCTTTAATGAAGGTTTACAAGCCGAAGGCATCACTGTTGCTACTGGAAAATTTGGCGCAGATATGCAAGTCGCCTTGGTCAATGATGGCCCGGTGACGATCGTGATCGATACGAAAGAAAAATAGGGAATACAAAACGAAGGATTTTCTCGCTGGAAAAGAGTCGGAGAATTCCTTCGTTTTTTTTATACTCTCGAAAGCGCTAAGCATTTTTGATGGAATCCAAGTGAAATCTAAGTTGAAATCGGGAAATCTTACAAAACTGTTAGCAAAAATTCCATTCTTTTATTTGTTATTTAACATCTTTTTCTTGTTCTTTTATAAGGGTTATTAAATGGAAATATCTTTTTCACCCGTTTTTTAATATTTTAAATTCGAAAAACGATCCTTTATTGCGATTGTTCTTGAGGGAGAAGTATGGAATAATTGTTAAAAAATAATGTCACTGGAGGAAATAACAATGAACTTTTGGCAGCGTGCATTAAAGAGTATCACCAGAAGAAAAGGGAAATCATTTATTTTATTTTTAGTTCTATTTATTTTAGGCAATGTGATCGCTGGTGCTGTAGCAATTCAACAATCCACTGCCAACGTGGAGCGAGAGACGAAACGCAAAATGGGGAACGTAGCTACGGTGGAAATGGATTGGGAAGGTTTTGAAAAAGACCATGCGGATGCTTCGGAGGAAGAGCGGTCTCAAGAAGATTTTTATCCGAAACCACCAGCGCTGGATCTTTATGAGCAAATCGGTCAATTAAGCTATGTGAAATATTTTGATTACCAAAATCAAGCGTGGTTAGAAACAACAAAATTGAAAGCCTATACGCCGGAGGATGGCTCGGTCGGCATGGGTGGCAACTATTTCTCTTTGAAGGGCGGAAATTTGGTTGAGCCATTAGACATGCAAGAAGGCTTGATTCGCTTGGAGGAAGGCGAGGGATTGACAGAAAAAGATGTCAGTGAGTTGACGAACGCGGTATTGATCAGTAAAGAAATCGCAGAATTGAATAACCTGAGTGTCGGTGATCAATTGGTATGGGATACACGGGCAGAAGTCATGATGGAAGGTGGTTCAAGCGAGGGAGTAAGTGATGATAGTGAGGATGCGACGGACGAAACGGCTGAGAGTGGCAATCGTGTCGCGACCTTTGATTATCCCGTGACCATTGCAGGGATCTTTTCTGTAATTAAAAAGGATCAAAGCAATCAAAGTAGTTCATCAGATCAAAGTGATTCACAAAATAGTGATCAGGTATGGCAAGTGATGGAACAAATCAATACCTTTTATGCTAGCAATAATTTAGTGCAAGATTTTAACAAATTGCAGTCTGAAAAACTTTGGGGTCAAGAAGTGATCGAAGAAGAGTCAGACGCCTATTATCAACCGATCTTTGTCCTAAATTCAACGGATGACGTCGAAGCCTTTAAACAAGAAGCCGGTGCGTTATTGCCCCAATATTATCGTGTCATTGCTAATACGGATCAATACGAGCAGATCGCCGGTGGCTTTACTCGGTTAGGGGTGATCGCAAATTACATCGTGATCATTGCGTCGATCGCAACCATCTTTATTATTTCCTTAGTGGTCTTGCTTTTCTTACGAGATCGGAAACAAGAATTGGGCATCTATCTCTCCTTAGGGGAAAGCCGTGGGAAAGTCATTGGACAGATCGTGATTGAAGTCTTGCTGGTTAGTTTAGCCGCACTGCTATTGTCCTTAGTGACCGGGAACTTATTAGGTGGTGCCGTTTCAAATACCTTGATGCAAAACGATTGGATGAGCAATCAAAATGATATGGGCGGTGTTTATTCTGGCGGTTTGATGGCAGCTGATATTGATTACATGGATATCAAGAATGCCTATCAAGTGTCCTTCTCAGCAGGCTACATCATTACGTATCTGCTGTTAGGTTTAGGAACCGTCTTGTTCTCAGCTATTTTACCGCTATTGTATATTTTACGCTTGAATCCAAAGAAAATCATGATGTAGGAGGAACCAACGATGACTTTATTAGAAACCAAAGCAGTCGATTACTATTACCAAGACGGCGATCAGCGCCGCTATATACTGAAAGAGACCTCTGTTTCTTTTGAAAAAGGGACTTTCTATGCCATCTTAGGGCAATCTGGTTCGGGAAAAACGACGTTTTTATCCTTGATCAGTGCGTTGGATAGTCCGAAAAGCGGTCAAGTACTTTATGAAGGCACCGATATCGAAAAAATTGGGCATGAAAATTATCGCCGCGACGACATCAGTATCATTTTCCAAAGCTATAATCTGATTCCCTATTTAAGTGCAGTTGAAAATGTCTTAGTGCCGATGGCGATCACGAAAAATCAGCTGCCAGACAATCAGCGAGAAGTGGCATACAATTTACTGGATTATATAGGCATCACCAAAGAAAAAGCCGATCGGCTCGTCAATCAATTATCTGGTGGAGAACAACAGCGGGTAGCGATCGCCCGGGCGTTAGCCACCAATGTCGATATCATTTTAGCGGACGAACCAACCGGGAATTTGGATGAAGAAATGGAACAAGAGATCATTGATATCTTTAAGGAGCTGGCACACGTCCACAACAAATGTGTGATCGTCGTGACCCACGCTAACGAGATCGCTCAACAAGCGGATGAAGTCTTGTATTTACGTAAAGGTGTGTTGAGTAAACATGAGTGATTTTTTATCAAATTTTAGCCCGGACAACTATGATGGCAAAAAGAAATCCGCTGGCAATAGCGAGAAAAAAACTAGCGAACCTGTCGGAGATCAAAATGCAAGAGGCGCGGAGCAAGCGAGCAAACCAGCGGAGCCAACGACGGTTCACCAATCAGAAGAGCCGACAGCTAGTGAGCCGATGAGTCGCTCGGCAGCCCGTCAACAAACACAGACGACTGAAGCAAAAGCGGCGAGTTCTGCGACTGAGAAGGTAGCATCAAAGGAACCAGTCAGCCGTTTTGGTAAAGAAGAAACGGAATTTGATCCGACCTACAAAAAGCGTCAGCAGAAAAAAATCTTGCTGATTGCTTTACTGACCGCCTTGGCGGTTGCCGTGATCGGGATCGTCTATTATCAGATGACCCATGTGAAGGTGCCGGATTTCACTGCCCAAGATCTGTCAGAAGCGCGGACGTGGGGCATGGAAGAAGGCGTCGCTATCAAAGTGGAGCAAGAATATGACTTTGACAAAGACGTCAACCAAGTAATCGACCAAAGTGTCGACCCTGAGAAAAAAATCAAGAAGGGTGCCACACTGACACTGACGGCGAGTCTCGGGCCTGATCCTGAAGAACGCTTAGAGCTACCGGATTTTTCAGCGATGCAAGTGACCGAAGCAAAAGATTGGATCGCTAGCAATAAAGCCGAAAACCTCTCTTTGATCGAACAATTTGACGACAATGTAGCAGCAGAAGCTTTTATCAAACAAGAGGCGGCCAACAAAGAGCTTGATTTAGCCGAATACAAACGCAAAGACCGTTTGAGTGTCTACTATTCAAAGGGCAAAGAAGTCTTTGAAAAAAATATTGAAGTACCTGATTTTACAGGCAAAGCCAAAAGTGAAGCTTCTGAATGGGCGAAAAAGAATGACTTGAAATACAAAGAAGAAACCGTCTTTTCTGACAGTGTCGCCCTGGATCTGGTCGTTTCACAAGAACCAGTCAAAGGCAGCAAACTTGCGAAAAAAGAAGAATTTGTGGTGAAGGTCTCAAAAGGCCAAGCTTTGACCGTTCCAGATTTTTCACAATACACGATCGAAGAAGCCCAAGGACTAGAATCAAAAATCCCGCTGCAAGTCAGCACGGTCTATTCCGATCAAGTGGCGTATGGTAGTTTCTTGAGTCAGTCGGAGGAAGCGGGCAAAGAGTACAGCGAAAGCGATACTTTGCCAACTGTCAAAGTCGTCTACTCATTAGGCAGACCGTATTTGAAAGACATCCGTTTCCAAGCAACGGAAGGCGACTTGCCAAAACTATTCTTTGATGAATACAAATCAAAAGGCGCCAATGTCTATTACGAAATCTACTATGTCGATTCGGCGGAACCAAAAGGAACCGTCGTTGAAATGAGCCGCTACGGCGAGTTCATTCCCCTAGAAACGTGGATCACCATCGGTATCAGCCGCGGCAATCTGCAAGGCAGTACCCAAACACCGCCGGCAGAGGATGGCGGGGAGGCGGATGAACCGGTCAGTACCGCTGGTTCATCTGCTGCCGAATAATCTCGCAACCGACACTTTTTCACACAGCATCAAAAGGTAAGCACCCTTCTTTGGAAGGGTGTTTTTACTTACTAATTGTAAAAAAAACACGAGCGAGCCGCTTGAAATCGCTGGATCGATAAAGTAAACTTGATGGTAACGAGAAAAAATGGCTCCGCAGTGCCATCTATAGAAGGGACGAAACAAATGATAAAAAAATTACTCGCGAATGTTGGCAGCTATAAGAAGGACAGCTTGCTGACCCCTGTGTATGTAGCAGGAGAGGTTGCCTTAGATGTCATTATGCCCCTGATCATGGCCATGATGATCGACCAAGGGATCGAAAAAGGAGACGCCGGTGTGATTCTAAGAGATGGCGGCTTGCTTTTTTTATGTTCCTTGATCGCATTACTTTTAGGAACGCTTGGCGGACGAACGGCAGCGATCGCTTCGGCTGGTTTTGCCCGCAACCTGCGGCACAATCTGTTTCGCCGAATCCAAGATTTTTCCTTTTCAAACATTGACCGCTTTTCTTCCTCCAGTTTGATCACCCGCTTGACCACTGACGTGACCAACGTCCAAAATGCGTATCAAATGATTATTCGTATTCTGGTCCGCAGTCCGTTAGTTCTGATTTTCTCACTTGCAATGGTTAGCACCATCAGCCCAGAACTTATGACGATCTACTTAGTTGTTTTACCGATCTTAGCGATTGGCCTTGCCTTAGTGATTCGTTTTGCCCACCCGCTATTTCTAAAAGTATTCCGCATTTATGACCGCTTGAATAATGTGGTGCAAGAGAATCTACAAGGGGTTCGCGTCGTGAAATCGTATGTCCGGGAAGAACAACAAGAAGAACTGTTTGGCGAAGTGTCCACCGATGTTTATCGGAATTTCACTCTTGCGCAACGAATCGTCTCTTTTAACATGCCATTGTTGCAATTTGCAGTCTATACATGTATGTTGCTCTTGTCATGGTTTGGTGCCCAGTTGATCGTGGAACAAAGTAGCCTGACGACTGGTGAATTAGTCAGCATGTTCAACTACACGATGCAGATTTTGATGAGCTTGATGATGATGTCGATGGCTTTCGTGCAGATTTTGATCGCACGAACGTCGGCAGAACGGGTCGTGGAAGTATTAGATGAAGAAAGTGACTTGAAAAATCCCGACGAGCCAGTCAAAGAAATCAAAGACGGCTCCATCATTTTTGAAAATGTCGGCTTTAGTTACGCCAATGACAAAAACAAGTTGGCGCTGACCGATGCGAATCTACGCATCGAATCCGGTGAAGTCATTGGGATCATTGGTGGAACCGGGAGCGGGAAATCCACCCTCGTCCAGCTGATCCCGCGCTTATATGATGTGATTGAAGGGCGTGTCATCGTCGGCGGTCATGATGTTCACGACTATGATTTAGAAGCATTGCGGGACCAAGTAAGTATGGTCTTGCAAAACAATGTACTCTTTAGCGGCACCATCAACGACAATTTACGTTGGGGCAATGAAGAGGCGTCGGATGAAGAGATCCAGCGCGTGGCGACGATTGCACAAGCCGATCCCTTCATTCAAGAGTTTCCTGATAAATATGAAACGCAGATCTCACAAGGAGGGAACAATGTTTCCGGTGGGCAAAAACAACGGTTGACGATTGCTCGCGCCTTATTAAAGAAACCGAAAATCTTGATTCTCGATGATTCTACTAGTGCCGTCGACACCAAAACCGATCGCAGTATCCGCGAAGGCTTGAAACGAGAAATTCCGGGAACGACGACGATCATTATTTCCCAACGGATCAATTCGATCGAAGACGCCGACCGGATCATCGTAATGGATGATGGCAAAATCAATGGCATCGGTACCCACGAAGAATTGTTGGCAAACAATGCCATCTATCAAGAAGTGTACCATTCGCAGCAGAAAGGATTTGGTGAAGGTGAAGAATAGACAAGCAGCAAATCCCAAGCGCACATTAAAACGTTTATTGCGAACGATGTTTGGCGACTACAAAGGACAACTCCTATTCGTCGTTGTTATGATCTTGTTAAGTGCTTTTGCCAACGTTCGTGGTTCGTTGTTTTTACAAGTCGTGATCGACGATCATATCACACCGCTTTTAGGGCAAGCCAATCCTGATTTTGGCGGCTTGTTTCGGGCGATCGTCCAAATGGCGATCATCTACCTGATTGGGATCTTGGCCGCACTGATCTATAACTTTATGATGGTCAAGATCAGTGAGGGCACGCAGAAAAAAATCCGTGACCAAATGTTTACACATATGCAGTCTCTACCAGTCGGCTACTTTGATGCCCGCTCAGATGGCGACATCATGAGTCACTTTACCAACGATACGGACACGTTGCGTCAAATGATCTCCCAAAGTATTCCAAACTTGATGATGGCGGCGGTAACCTTTTGTTCTGTCTTTATCGCCATGTTCTCCATCAGTGTTCCATTGACTCTGTTCGTGATGCTGTCGGTTATTTTGATGCTGAATGTGATCCGCATCATTTCTCGCCGCAGCGGCCGCTTCTTTGGCGCACAGCAACGAGATTTAGGCGCTGTCAACGGGTATATCGAAGAAATGATGCACGGACAAAAAGTCGTCAAAATCTTCAATCATGAAAAAATCGTCATGGAAGAATTTGATGCCTTAAATGATCAACTGCAAGAAAGTGCCACTAAAGCCAATGTCAATGCCAATACCTTGATGCCGATCATGATGAACTTACTAAATGTCCAATATGTCTTGATCGCCATCATTGGTGGCCTGTTTGCCATCAATGGTGTTTCTGGACTGACGGTCGGGATGATCGCTTCTTTCTTGCAACTGAGCCGTTCATTGAATGGCCCTATCAGCCAAGTATCACAACAAATCAACTTTGTGATCATGGCATTAGCCGGTGCTGAGCGAATTTTCAACCTATTAGATGAAACGCCAGAAATCGATCATGGCTACGTCACACTGGTCAATGCCAAATGGTCGCAAGGTCAACTAGTTGAAACCAAAGAACGAACAGGCACGTGGGCGTGGAAACATCCCCACGAGGATGGAACCATTACCTATACGGAAGTGACGGGAGACGTGCGGTTTGAAGATGTTGATTTCGGCTATGTCGATAATCAACTGGTCTTACATGAGATCAATCTGTATGCAGAGCCTGGGCAAAAAGTTGCCTTTGTTGGTGCAACAGGTGCTGGTAAGACAACGATTACCAATCTGATCAATCGGTTCTACAACATCCAAGACGGGAAGATTCGCTATGATGGTATCAATATTGAAAAAATCCATCTGGAATCCCTCCGTTGCTCATTAGGAATCGTTTTGCAAGACACCCATTTGTTTACTGGAACGATTCGCGAGAATATTCGCTTCGGAAAACTGGATGCTAGTGATGAAGAAGTGCTGGCAGCAGCGAAACTAGCCAATGCCGACATGTTTATCAACCATTTGCCAGAAAAATACGACACCGTGATCACGGGCGATGGCGAAGGGCTTTCCCAAGGTCAACGGCAGCTGTTGGCAATTGCTCGCGCAGCGATCGCTGATCCGCCAGTGATGATCTTAGACGAAGCCACCTCAAGCATCGATACCCGTACAGAGCGTATCGTCCAATCAGGGATGGATCGTTTGATGTCTGGACGGACCGTGTTTGTGATCGCCCATCGATTGTCTACAATCCAAAACTCCGATGCCATCATGGTGATGGATCATGGCCGTATCATTGAGCGGGGGACCCATGAAACGCTGTTGGAAGAAAAAGGCACCTATTATCAGCTATATACTGGGAAAATCGAATTGGATTGATTCTGCCATTGCTACGGCTTGAAGCTGCAGCGACTGGCGATCTGCCTATTTTCCCCTTGTTTGCAACGACCGATTGGCAGTAAGCCAGTCGGTTTTTTTGCGCAGCTCGAAAAAATGGTATACTGTCACTGAGACAGCCGTAGAACGGCGGCAGCACGTAAGCAGTTGTGCTGCGGAAAATGGATTCCATGAGGTGAAAATATGAAACTAGCATTGGCAAAGATCGTTTTAGACGAAGAATGGTATGAGGTGGTCCAATCGGAAAAAGGGCTAGTGTATTTTGGTCGGCAGCAGGATCATCATGAATTACTCAAATTCTTTCCATTGGCTGAAATCAGTAGTATAGCTGACCTTGATCCAGTAATTGAAACGCAGCTGCAAGCTTATTTTGCAGGGGAACCAGTGACGTTTACTTTTGCGTTTGATTTTGTAGGGACACCGTTTCAACAAACCGTTTGGCAAGCACTGACCCAAATTCCTTATGGTGAAACCACTACGTACAGTGACTTGGCGCTGCGCATTCAACGTCCGACCGCTGTCCGAGCTGTCGCCAACGCAGTGGGGCGTAACCCAATGATGATCGTGGTTCCTTGTCATCGGGTGTTAGGAAAAAACGGCCGCTTGACGGGGTATCGGGGCGGGTTAGCAACCAAACGCCGACTACTGCAACTGGAAGGGATTCCGTTTAAAGAATAAGGAAAGTAAACTATTTATAGTAAAAAATACTAAAAAGCAATTTCATTTCCTTTTTTCTCTGGTATAATAAAATTGATTCCGGTTACAAGAAGGGGTGGAGGAAATGAACATCGTTGATTTGCAAAATGGTTCTGATATTCGAGGGATTGCGATCGCAACAGAAAAAGAACAGGTGACGCTGACGGAGCAAGCGGTTCGGCAAGTTGCTTCGGGCTTGTGCAACTGGTTGGAAACAAAGGGCAGCGGACCTTTTCGCGTGGCAGTCGGTCGTGACAGTCGCTTGAGTGGCGAAGCACTGCAAGAAGTGTTGATGGCACAGCTGCAGCAAGAAGGCGTGGCAGTGATCGATTGTGGCTTGGCAACGACACCAGCCATGTTTATGAGCACACAGTTTGCGGATTTCGACTGTGATGCTGGTGTGATGCTGACAGCGAGTCATTTGCCTTATTACTTTAATGGAATAAAAATTTTCAGCCGCCAAGGCGGTGCCGAAAAAATGGATATCCACTATATTTTGACCCACACTACCGTTCATGAGGCAGCGGAAAAAGGAAGCTATCAGCAAAAAGACCTGCTGACGCCTTATGCCCAAGATCTACTGCAAAAAATTCGCCAAGGGATGGGAACCAATGAGGAAAAACCTTTGGCTGGATTAAAGATCATTGTTGATGCAGGCAATGGTGCCGGCGGCTTTTTTGCTGAAAAAGTGTTGCTGCCGCTAGGGGCAGATACGAATGGCTCGCAATTTTTAGAACCGGATGGGCATTTTCCCAATCATATCCCTAATCCAGACAATAAAGAGGCGATGGCAAGTATTCGTGAAGCCGTCTTACGAGAACAAGCCGATCTAGGCATTATTTTCGATACCGATGTCGACCGCTCGGCTGTCGTGACCAAAAGCGGTGAGCCCTTGAACCGCAACAATATGATTGCTGTATTAAGCAAGATCATCTTAGCGGAACACCCTGGCACGCGTATCGTCACTAATTCACCAACCTCTAATCATTTAAAAACCTTTATCGAAGCACTGGGAGGACAGCAAGTACGCTATATTTCTGGCTACCGCAATGTGATCAACAAAGCGATTGAATTGAATGAAGCAGGACTGGACACACAGTTAGCCATCGAAACCAGCGGGCATGCCGCGTTTAAAGAAAATTTCTTTTTAGATGACGGGGCGTACGTGATCGCCAAGCTCTTGATGATGCTGCCACAATTGCAACAGCAAGGCACGACACTGGATGAGCTGATCGCGGCGTTGCAACAACCCGCCGAGACCCAAGAATTGCGCTTTGCGATCCAAAAAGCCGACTATCAAGACTATGGTCGCCAAGTGATCGCGGATTTAGCCGATCATTTGCTGCCAGGCTGGCAGATCGATCCAGAAAATGAGGAAGGCATTCGCATCAACTTGACAGCGCCCTATGGCCAAGGCTGGTTCTTGCTGCGAATGAGCTTGCACGAACCACTGCTGGTGCTGCAGATCGAAAATGATGAAGCGGGTCATCTACCGGCAGTCGTTCAAGCAATCGGTCGCTTCCTATCGCAGTATGAAGCCATCGATCAAAGTAAACTGACACAGTTTTTAGCACAGCAACCAAAAATTTGAAGAAAAGCAGGGAACTAAAATGGTGATCTTGATGCTGCTGATCATGGCAGTGACGTATGGTGTGAATTTTTTCTTGTTTCGTTATTTGAACAAACGACCAAAAATCGATGTCGTTGAACGGTTATCAATGCTATTAGGTGTCAACATGAGTGTGCTTTTTTTCGATGGGATTTTATTGTTTATCGGAAAACTACTAATTGAGACTGTTGAGATCATCGAGTAACCTAGTCGTCCGTTTTTTGTTTGCCTCTTCACTGATTCCTCAGGACAGTGAAGAGGTTTTTTAGGGTTTGCTAAAAACGGCGATTAATGTTCGCATTCGTTTTTGATATTTGATAAAGTAAAGAGGAGAAAATTACGCAAAGTGAGGGAATTCACGGATATGGCAAAAATAATGGTAGTAGAAGATGAAGCGGTGATTCGCCAACTGATTATCGAAGAACTAGAAAAATGGCAGTTTGAGACCTTTGGCACGACGGATTTCCATCAAGTGTTGACTGACTTTGAAGAACAAGAGCCCCAACTGATTTTACTGGATATTAATTTGCCGGTTTTTGATGGCTACTATTGGTGTCAAAAAATCCGCGAAGCTTCCAAAGTACCAATCATTTTTATTTCCAGTCGCAATACCAATATGGATATGATCATGGCCATGAATATGGGGGCGGACGATTTTGTGACAAAACCTTTTGAGATCGACGTTCTGATTGCAAAAATCAATGCCTTATTGCGCCGTTCCTACAACTATGTAGAAAGCAGCAGCGAGACGTTAGTGCATAACGGTTTGACCCTCAATATCGACAACAGCAGCATGTATATCAATGGCGAAAGCATCGATCTTAGCAAAAACGAATACCGCCTGCTGTATATTTTGATGAAAAATCACGGCAAGATTTTAAGTCGTGAAAAACTCTTGCGGGCCTTATGGGATGACGAGCGTTTTGTAGATGACAATACCTTGACGGTCAATATCAATCGTTTGCGACGAAAAATCGAACAAGCGGGGATGAATGGCTACATTGAGACCAAGGTTGGTCAAGGGTATATCGTACCATGACAAAGTGGCGGGTTTTGCGCAGTTTTTTGAAAGATCGTTGGCTGCTGTTTATTGGCTGGCTGGTCTTTTTCGTGTTGACGGTCTTAGTTTTTTGGCTGACTCCTCATTCCCCGATGGATTGGGGTACAGTCGGCTATCTCTTTTTGATGCAAAGTGTCTTGATGGTGTTCTTTTTGGCAATCAGCTACTTATCTAAGCGGCGTTTTTGGCAAAAAATCACCCCCAAGCCCGGAGACAGCTTGCTGCAAAACTACTTGCAAGGAGCACGCTCGGCGGAAGAAGAACGGATCGAATCTTACATCAATCAGTTGATCCGAGAGCACCAAGAATTGATGCAGCAAGTCGTCAGCAATCAAGAAGAACAAAAGGAATACATCGATTCGTGGGTCCATGAAATCAAAGTACCTTTAGCCGCATCACGATTGCTTTTGCATTCGATCGAATTTGATATTCCAGATGAAAAATTCATCTTACTAGAAAATGAATTGAACCGCATGAACGAATACGTCGAGCAAGTCTTGTACGTCGCCCGTTTGGACAGCTTTTCAAAAGATTATCTGGTCCAAGAAATTTCATTGAAAGCCGTCATCCAGCCGGTTTTACGCAGTCAGGCAAATTATTTTATCCAAAAGAACCTGCACTATGCCGTTGAAGGTGAGGATCAGCAAGTGTTGACCGATGAAAAATGGCTCGGCTTTATCTTTCGACAATTGGTCAGCAATGCCGTTAAGTACACACCACAAAATGGGCAGCTGACGATTCGGATCGAAAAAGATGCCCAAGGAACCTATCTCCACTTGCAAGATAGTGGGATCGGCATTCCTAAAGAAGACATGCGTCGCATCTTTGATAAAGGCTTTACGGGCGAAAATGGGCGCCAAACGGACACCCACTCGACGGGATTAGGGCTCTTTTTAGCGAAAAGTTTAGCGAAGAAATTAGGCATCGAGCTAACGGCTTCGTCGACAGTTGGAAAAGGAACCACCATGACGCTGTTCTTTCCCTTGTTGAGTTATTATGAGGAAAAACGCTAATCTGCTTTTTTTCGAGTATCTTTTTGTGTTTTTTGACAAAAATCACTTGTCCCTAGAACGTTTTCACTGATACACTAAAGCCTGTGTTTAAAATTGAATGGTAAGGATGAATGAAATGGAGATACTCGTTGCATTAGTACCAATGTTTGCGTGGGGCAGCATTGGTTTAGTAAGTGCCAAACTTGGCGGGGATGCGAACCAGCAAACGCTAGGAATGACGATTGGTGCCTTTTTCTTTTCTCTGGTCGTATATTTTGTGACGATGCCAGTGATTGATGGAAAGGTGATTTTGATCGGTCTTTTGTCTGGTCTCTTTTGGTCCGTCGGTCAAAACGGTCAATTCCATGGCATGAAATATTTAGGTGTGTCTGTTGGACTGCCGCTTTCAACCGGCATGCAGCTGATTTTAAATACGGTCGCCGGTGCATTGTTTTTTGCGGAATGGACCCAGACCCGCGATTATGCATTAGGTGTTAGCGCATTGATCTTATTGGTGATCGGGGCTTATCTGACCGCTCGCCAAGATGGTGAAAGTCCGGTAGAAGCCGGCAGCAAGATGCTTGATTTTCCTAAAGGATTTCGGGCATTGATCTCATCCACGATTGGGTACGGCGCCTATACGATTTTGATTACTTGGGCAGGATTGGACCCATTGGCGATCATTTTGCCACAAAGTGTCGGGATGCTGATCGGTGCCAGCCTATTTGCTTTAAGAAAGACGAAGGTCGACCGTTTTGTAGGGAAAAATACCTTGTCAGGATTGTTATGGGGCATCGGCAATGTCTGCATGCTGATCACGGTTCAGCAAGTCGGACTCGCGGTGGGCTTCTCATTGTCGCAGATGGGAATCATCATTTCAACGCTAGGCGGGATTTTTATTCTCGGCGAAAAGAAAACCAAAAAAGAACTGCGGTATGTGGTGATTGGTTGTCTGCTGGTGATTATCGGCGGTGTTTTGCTGGGGTATATGAAAGCAACATAAACGTATATTTTTGAGGAGGAGTTATGGATTTATTTCGAAAAAAAGTCATACAACGGGAAAGTGTGACGAATTTAAAAAAAGAGTTGAAGTTAAAAGATTTGATTATGTTGGGGATCGGCGCCATTATCGGCACAGGTATCTTTGTTGTTACAGGGACTGCTTCTGCTGAGTATGCCGGACCGGCATTGATTCTTTCCTTTGTTGTAGCTGGTATCGTTGTTGTGTTATCAGGGCTTTCTTTTGCGGAATTTGCTTCTCGGATCCCCGTTTTAGGGGGCGCCTATTCGTATCTGTATGTCGTTTTTGGTGAATTTACCGCGTGGCTGGCAGGCTGGTTTTTGATTTGCGAGTTCTTATTGGCCGTTTCTTCGGTGGCATCTGGCTGGTCAGGCTATGTGCAAGGCTTTTTGGCCAGTGCGGATATCCATTTACCAACCGCGTTGACGGGCGGTTATGACCCAAGCAAGGGGACCTACATTGATTTGATCGCTGGTTTAGTCATTATTTTTGTAACCTTGTGGGTCAGCCAAGAAGCGAAAAAAGCGTTACGTTTGAACAATGCCATGGTATGGGTCAAATTCGGTGTGATCCTCTTGTTTATCGTCTTTGGTGCCTTTTTCGTGGAACCAGACAACTGGCAGCCCTTTATGCCCTTTGGTTTTTCAGGCGTCTTTAATGGTGCAGCGTTAGTCTTCTTTGCTTTTCTTGGCTTTGATGCCGTCGCAATGGCAGCGGAAGAAGTCGAAGATGCCAAGAAAAATGTCCCTCGAGGAATCATTGGTTCCATTGCGATCGCAACTGTCCTTTATATCATTGTCACACTGATCATGACGGGAATCGTTCCGTTTGCGGAATTAGGAGTCAATGATCCGGTAGCTTTTGCGATGCGTTATGTCGGTCATGGGGTTGTCGGATCAATCATTTCTGTGGGTGCGATCTTGACCTTATTAACAGTGACGATCGCTATGATGTACTCCTTGGCGCGTCTGTTATATGCCATCAGTAAAGATGGGTTATTGCCAAAAGCGATGCAAGCCATTGATCCAAAGCATCAAACACCAAAGAAAGCGACCTACATCGCGGGTGTTTTTGCTTTCTTCTTTGCGGCAGCTTTCCCATTGAATATCTTGGCAGAATTGACCAACATTGCGGCATTGTCGTATATGATCTTAATGTCCTTAGGAATCATCAAGCTGCGGAAGATGATGGGCCCACCTGCTAAAGGCGAATTCAAAGTACCACTGGTACCGTTATTGCCTTTGTTGTCCGTTGCCAGCTGTCTCTTCTTGATGACCCGTCTACAAACGGCGACCTGGATCGTTTTTGGGATCTCCTTAGTGATCGGAATCGCGATCTATTTTGTATATGGCTATCGTAACAGCGAATTAAATGAGAAAATTGACGAATAGGATTGTGAAAAGGCAAAGACCCGGATGCGGTTTTTGTCTTTTTTTATGTAAATATAGCCGAGCTTCCTATAAGCAGCGTTGTAGGAGGCTTTTTTTGTTATTCAAATAGTAGTCATTTCTGGTGCTGATCATTGCAATGACAGTCTTTCTTGATCAAAAGTCCTCTATGAATCTGCTTTTTTTGAGAAATTTTCCAAATGACAGATTCGCTAAAGGTTCATCCAGTATGCTTTTGTTAGAGAAAAAAGAGAGGATGTTGGCAATTGAATTATATGAAACGGGCATGGCTGAGTGTGACGAGAAAGCGAGGAAAATCTGCAATATTGTTTGCTGTTATTCTAATTTTAGGAAATGTAATCGCTGGAGCAATTGCGGTCAATCAGTCGACTCAAAATGTCGAAAAGCAGATCAAAAACCAATTAGGTTCCCTCGCAACGATCGATATCGACTATGAAGCCTTGATGGCAAATAGTGAGGGCGGCACAAGTATGGAGGAGATTCAGCCGCTGCCGGAGGAGCTGATCAAACAAATTGGCGAGCGCTCGGAAGTCAAACAGTATGACTATTTGCGAGAAGCAATGATTGCTGTTGATAAATTCAAACCCTATAGTTTTAGACCAGAAGTTGAAAACGAGAATATCATGGTTTCTGGAGGTATGGATTCTTGGGTCTATTTAACAGGAACCAATCTCTTACAACCGTTGGATTTTGAAGAAGATACGGTGAATTTAACACAGGGACGCTTCTTTACAGAAGAGGAACAGCGTACCGGAAAACGTGTAGGGTTGATTTCTGAAGAGGTGGCTCAGGAAAACGGCTTGACCGTTGGTGACACCATGGTATTAGATGGACAGTTTATCGATTATTCATCTGGTGGAGATCCAGAGAAACAAAAAGGCAATGATTATCCTATCGAAATCGTCGGGATCTTTAAAAATACCAGCTTAGAAAAAGCGAATGAACAAGGACAAGAGGGGGGAGTCAGCTCGTTTGCTTTTGATGATCGTCCCTTCAATCGGATCTATATGCCAAATGATGCTGTGAAAACGATTGTTGAAGAGGAACGTGCGGGGCGACAAGCGGCGTTTCCAGCGACAGACCCCGGATCTGACGAGGATTTCTTTACCCCGCAATTTATTTTGAATCAACCAGAAGATGCAGAACAATTCAAACAAGAGGTGACACCACTCTTGCCAAATGGCTATAAGGTCAATGCTTCTACGGATGAGTATGACCGTGTGGGAACCAGTATGAATCGCTTATCACAAATTTCCTCGTATGTCGTAGTGATTGCGGTGATTGCTTCCTTGATTATTATCTCCTTGATCATTGTGTTGTTTACCCGTGATCGTAAATATGAGTTAGGCATCTACCTTTCGTTAGGGGAACGCCGGAAATACGTGTTTGCACAGATTGTGATCGAACTCCTGTTGATTGGTGTCAGTGCAATGCTGATCTCCTTGGTTACAGGGAATATGCTGGGCAAGATGGTTTCTGAATCTTTGTTAGCCAGCAGTATGCTAGAGGCAAACCAGGCAGGGATGGAACAATTCTTTGTGGGGGCACCGAAAATCGACCAAGCGACGATCAACGAGGCGTTTCGCGTTCAATATACCTTATCTTATGTGATCGCCTTTTTAGCGACTGGGATCGTGACGATCTTGCTTTCGGCAGTGGTGCCGCTGTTGTACATTTTACGGTTGAATCCGAAAAAAATCATGCTGTAAGGAGCGATGAACATGGCAATTTTAGAAACAAAAGACATGACGTATTACTACCAAGATGGCGAGAATCGCCGGAAAATTTTAGATAAAACCAATATCTCCTTTGAAAAAGGCAAATTTTACACGATCTTAGGAAAATCAGGCTCAGGAAAGACCACTTTTCTTTCCTTGATCAGTGCATTGGATCAGCCAACCGATGGGGAAGTGTTTTTTGAAGAAAAAAATATCAAAACGATCGGTTATGAAGAATATCGCCGCAACAAAATCAGTCTGATTTTTCAAAGTTACAACTTGATCCCTTATTTGACGGCTTTAGAAAACGTCCTTGTTTCGATGGCGATTTCAGACAACAAACTCCCGGATCAGCACGATCAAATTGCGTATCGTTTGCTGGACTATATCGGCATCAATTCCACGAAAGCCGATCGTTTCGTCAATCAGCTTTCCGGTGGGGAACAGCAGCGGGTCGCCATCGCTCGTGCTTTAGCGACCAACGTTGATATCATTTTAGCCGATGAACCTACCGGGAATTTGGATGAAGGCATGGAACAAGAAATCGTGGATATTTTTAAAGAACTAGCGGCGATCCACAACAAGTGCATCATCGTAGTGACCCATTCGACCGAGATCGCCAAGCAGTCAGATCAGACTTTTTACTTAAAAAAAGGTGCGTTGACGGCCTATGAGTGATTTTTTATCGAAGTTTGAAGAAGAACCGAAACAGCCAGACAAGGAATCAGCAGCAGCCGAAGTACCTTCTTCCCGTGCTTCCCGCAAAGAAAAAGGTTCAGCTTCTTTAGAAGAGGGGATCGAACATGATCCCTCCTTCAAAAAGAAGCGGCGAAAAAAACGACTGCTAGGGTTAGCTGCCTTGCTTGGACTCTTTATACTCAGCGGCTTTTTATTTTTCCAATTGGCGTATGTCCGGTTGGATAACTTTGTGGACAAAGAGATCTCAGAGGTCAGAGAATGGGCAGCGGAACATGATCTTGCGGTTGATGTCACACCAGCCTATGATGAAGCCCCAGCCAATCAAGTGATCGCCCAAGCAGAAGCTGCCAGAAGTCGAGTCAGAAAAAGAAGCACTCTGCATCTAACCGTGAGCCAAGGACCTGATCCAGAAGAGAAATTGGCATTGCCAGACTTTATGGAAATGACGAGGGACGAGGCAGCAGAGTGGATCGAAAAAAATCAAGCAAGCAATTTGACGATCGTCGATGAATACCACGATGAGATCGAGGAAAAAGCACCGATTCGAGTAGAATTTACCAATAAAGAAGTCTCACGAGAGAACTATCATCGTCGAGATGTCGGACGAGTCTTTTATTCCAAAGGCGAAGAAACCTTTGAAAAAGATATTGAAGTACCAGACTTTAGTGATAAAACCCGTGCAGAGGTAGAAACATGGGGGAAAGCCCATGAGCTGGAGCTTGAAGTCAAAGAACAGGCTTCGGATACTGTGGAAGAAGGCAAAGTCATTGAACAAAGCGTGGCACCAAAAGAAAAAATCGCGAAACGGGATGCGTTTCAAGTAACGATTTCCCTAGGGAAAGGGGTCACCGTACCAGACTTTTCAACGATTTTACCAGATGATGCCCAGGCCGCTGTTGAGGGTGTCATTGTGCGGATGCGGATGCAGTTTACTCAGAGTCTGCCCTATGGTCAATTGATCTCGCAAAGTGAGACCGCCGGGACCGTCTTAACCAGCAAAGATGACAAAGGCATTGAAGTCGTCTATTCGGCAGGTCAACCTTATATCAAAGATTACCGTCGAAGCGAGATCCTTGAAGGGGATCTGCAAAAACTCTTCTTTGATGAATTCCGTTCAAAAGGGGCGAACATCAGCTATCAAGTCCGTTATGTCAATTCAGCAGAACCCTACGGGACAATCGTGGGGATGAGCAAGTTCAATCAGTTTTTACCGTTAGAAGATACGATTACCTTCGATATCAGCTTAGGCAATCAGACAGCCCCAGCGGCATCTGATTCTGAATAGTCGCTTTCTTTTTTAGTCAACCTGCAAAAGGAGGAAACCCATGCGTCATCAAGAGAATTTTCAAGACCTTAGGAAAAAGCTGTTTGTGTTTTTACTAAGCGGTATGGTAGCATTGTTGCTACACATGTGGATTCATCAATCCAGCGAACACGTGCGGATCGTTTCAACAGAACGTTTTATTGGAGAACAATTGGAATGATCCTACAGGAATGATTGTGCTTACCGAAAAGTGATTGAAAAAAGAAATGATGAGTGCAAAAGGGGGACTGACCGATGCGGATCTTATTCGTAGAAGATGAGCCATCGATCGCAGAAGCTGTTGCCAGCTTATTGAAGAAACAACATTATTCCGTCGATTTGGCCTTTGACGGCGAAACCGGATTAGATTATGCAGCGAGTGGTGTATATGACATTCTCGTTTTGGATATCATGCTGCCCAAAATCGATGGAATCACATTGCTAAAGACGTTACGCAAGCAAAATATTCGCACGCCGATCATTATGTTGACGGCCAAAAGCGAAGTCGATGACAAAGTACTCGGCTTGGATGCAGGGGCAGATGATTACTTGACGAAACCCTTTCAAATGAAAGAGTTGCTGGCACGGATTCGTTCGCTAGGCAGAAGAAAAGATTTGGATTATCAAGAAGACCAGTTAGCCTTTGGCAACGTGGGCTTAGATCGTAATGAGCTGCAGTTAGCCACGCCTAGCAATCAAGTGGTGTTGTCACCCAAAGAAATGAAACTGATGGAACTGTTCTTATCTAGACCCAAAGTGATCTTATCAAAAGAAACCATCATCAATAAAATTTGGGGCTTTGATCCCGATGTGGAAGAAAACCGCGTTGAAATCTATGTGTCTTTGCTGCGGAAAAAATTGGCACTGCTTGAAGCAGATATCGGCATTCGCACGATCCGTAATGCGGGGTACATTTTGCAGAGCAAGGAGCCGCCATGTTAAAAAAATTGCGAAATAAAATGCTGTGGTTCAATATGGCACTGATCTCGATCATTGTCTTAGGTGCCTTTACCTTTATCTATATTTTGAATGCCACCCAAATTGAAAACGAGATCCAATCGCTCGTCTCGCAAGAATCAAATCTCCTAGCTGCAGCACCGTTAGATGAGGAAGAAGTGCGTCAATCACTGGCAGACCCAGAATATCCAATGATTTTGACTGTCATCAATAGTACGAGTGACGTCAGAGAAATTGGCTTAGTTGTCAGCGATCAAGTCGACGTTGAGATCCAAAGTGATGATGAGGGTGTCGATGAGAGCGAACTGTATGCCGCTTTGGTCGATACAGCAACGACGCAAGGAGCAGTACCAAACGAGGTGAAGTTGAATGATCGTTATTGGCGCTATTCCCTCTTTTTGGTAGCTTCTTTCAGCCATTATTCCATCAATAATGAGTCAATGGGAATGTACTCTACCAGTATCAATAGCTATGAGCCGTATTACCAAGTAATGTTTTTTGATGTCACCGATTATAAGACCAGTCTGAGAAATCTAAGAAACACGCTTTTGCTCATCGGCGTTTTAGCTTTAGCCAGTATTTATATCGCTAGTTTTTATGTGGCCAATCGAGCCTTGCGACCGGTGGAACTGGCTTGGCGCAAACAAAAAGAGTTTGTTTCTAACGCTTCCCATGAGTTGAAAACACCACTGGCGATCATTCAAGTCAATGCTGAGGTATTAGCTGGCAGTCCAGAAGAAACCTTGGAAAGCCAGATGAAATGGCTGAAAAACATTCAGTTAGGTTCCGAACGGATGGATGAGCTAGTGAATAGCTTATTGCTGTTGACCAAATTCGAAAGTGCCGAACAAGAAATGGTGCGTTCTTTGATCGACGCCAGTCAAGTCGTGCAAAGTGTTTATCAAAGCATGGAGGCGATTGCGCTGGAAAAAGGGATCCACTATCAGGAACAGATCGCTAAACAGGTGCACCTTGAAAGCAATGAGCAAGCCTTGCGGCAATTGACCATGATATTGGTAGACAATGCCTTGAAATACACGCCCGCTGGAGAAACAGTCAAAGTGGCCCTAATCGAACGGCAACGAAAGACAGTATTGCAAGTCTCCAACAGTGGTTGTCTGATCCCCGAAGAAAAAATTCCCTATGTCTTTGACCGCTTCTACCGCGGGGATCCTTCTCGCAACCATCAAGACGGTGGCTATGGGTTAGGTTTAGCCATCGCCAAAGCCATCACAGAAATGCTGGAGGCGCAAATCAGTTTGACGGTGGATCAAGACGGCGTCAATCATTTTGAAGTTTCATTTCATTGAGATTGGATCGCTGCTTTCACTTAAATAAAATTTTTCAAAAAAAGAGGACTCCATGAATGGAAGTCCTCTTTTAATAGGTGAAATTTACTTGTTGCTAGTTAAATCCAATAAGCGGTCTTTCAAGTCTTCTTCTAGATGACCCAATTCCACTTCGGCAGCACGACGTTTTTCTTTTCCTTCTTTTTGGATCCGTAATGTTTCTTGGATCGTTTCCACAAGGTCGTTTTGTGTTTTTTGCAATGTTTCGATGTCGACGATGCCGCGCTCGTTTTCTTTCGCTGTTTCAATAGCAGAAACTTTCAACATTTCTGAGTTTTTCTTCAATAGATCATTGGTGGTTTCAGAAACTTGACGCTGTGCCGTAACTGCATCTTTTTGACGCAATAAAGTCAAGGCAATCACCACTTGGTTTTTCCATAGTGGGATCGCTGTATTGACAGAAGCTTGGATTTTTTCTGCTAACGCTTGGTTCGTGTTTTGGATCAGGCGAATTTGCGGTGCCTGTTGGATCGTGATTTGACGTGCCAAGCGCAAGTCATGGGTCCGTTTGTCTAAACGATCTAGGAATTGCGTGTAATCGTTGGCGATCTGTACGTCCATTTGATCATTCGTTTCTTCTGCTTTTTTCATGGCTTCAGGAATGATTTTGGTTTGCAATTCTTGCATCTTCAACTCGCCAGCGGCAATGTAGATGTTCAATGCATCGAAGTAATCTTTGTTCTTTTGATACAACTGTTCCAACATCAGGTTGTCTTTTAGCAAACCGTCTTTTTCTTTATCCAATTTGACGGCGATCTTGTCGATTTGGGCACCGATTTTTTGATATTTAGCGGTGATTTCAAAAATGGATTGTTTTACTTTACCAAACATCCGCTTGAATAAGTTGCCTTCACCTGCACGCAGTTCATCTGGATTGGCTTCTTGTAAGCGATACATCAACTCAGTCAATGAGTCGCCCACAGGGCCGATATCAGCTGCTTGGACATGGTTCAACATAGATTGGGAAAACTCCCCAAGTTTGGTTTGGGCAGCTGCACCATAGGTGATGACTGCTTGCTGGTCAGTTGCATCGATCTTGCTGGCTAATTCTTGGGCCTGTGCTTGACGCTCTGGCGGTAATTTGTCAATCAAACGCGGTGCTGTTTGCTGTTCTTTCAGCTGACTGATCTCCGCTTGTTGAGTAGTGGTCAAAGTGTCGACAGGGGTTGAAAATGGGTTGTTCAATAAATCGTCAAGCGTATCCGTTACGGGTTTTACTTGATTTGGTGTGTCACTCATAATAACTCCTCCTAATAATTGTCTGCTTTCGAAAAAAATCTAGCCTGGGCTAGATTTTTTTTTAGATTCTTTTTTTGTTGCCAATCAGAATCTATCCCTATTCATTATCTCGTTTTATGCTTTGTTTGGCAATGGATAACTCAATATCCATGTCATCAAGATCGTCTGCTACAAATTGGGAGTAGTCTTTGGCGATCAAGGAAGCCATTTGCTCGATAATTTGTGTGCTTTCTTCGATTTTATCATAGGTCTCACGACTTTTGATCTCATGGCTATTGATTTCAATGAACTTATCGGTCAAATCGACCATATTGGGCAAGTGGGTATAAAGGAAATGACTTGCCAAAGGCAGTTTAGTTGGTTCTTTTACGAGTTCTTTGAAAAGAGCTTTTGAGGCACGCAAGGCATCGTGACGCAAGTCAATGGCTTTTAACTTGTTATTGCTAGTGATATTTTTTTGGTATTTATCGATTTGGTGTTTCGTCTGATTCATCGTTTCACGGAACAATTCGATCTCACGAGCAGTCATTCCGCTTTTCAAGTAATGGGCTTCTCGTTCTCTCGTTAAAGAAGGCAAAACTTGTGGATCCGCTGCCGGAACTTTACGTCCTCTGATACCGACGTAGACTAAAATCGCACCGACGATTAATAATAGGCTCGCAAATGAATCGCCTACTACGTTAAAAATAATACTGATGAGGACGATCGCACCAACGATCAGCCAGATGTTTTTTTTCATTTTTCCTCCTCCTAAAAATCTCTTGGACAAGTAGATTGGGTTATTCGACATCTTTATTTTAGCATGTTCACTAAAAGAAAAATATCAGACTTGGGGTGGATTTTCCGATTTTTAGTAAATTCATAAGCTTTCTTGCCATTTCTTAAGAAGATATTTTTTCTAAATTATGCTAAAGTGTTTGATAGATAAGACGTATGAGGAAAGTTAGGTGTCGATAGATGTTAGAATTTAAAGATTTTGAAGAAAAAACGATCCAACGGAATGAAATTTTCCATGGCAAAATCATTGATGTGGTGGTTGATGATGTCTCCTTGCCCAATGGTGGAACCAGTAAACGCGAACTAGTCTTCCACCCAGGTGGGGTGGCCGTGATCGCCTTGACGAGTGAGAACAAAATGCTGTTCGTTCGCCAATTCAGAAAGCCATTAGAGCGAGTGATTTTAGAGATACCAGCAGGCAAAATCGATTCAGGAGAAGGCGCACGTCCAGATTTGACTGGCGCCCGGGAATTGGAAGAAGAGACTGGCTATCGCGCAAAAACGCTAGAGCATGTTTCTTCTATGTACCTTTCACCAGGCTTTGCGAATGAAATCTTGCACGTCTATTATGCGAAAGAGCTGGAAAAAGTGGCAAATCCCTTACCGCAAGACGAAGACGAAGTGCTGGAAGTCTATGAATTGAGCTTAGAGCAAGCACAAGCCGCTATCGCTGATGGAACGATCTGTGATGCGAAGACCGTGTTTGCGATCCAATTTTGGGAGTTGCTGGAATTGAAACGGAGGAACGGACTTGCCTAAAGAACCATTGATCACCCGCAGTGAACTTCGACGCCGACGCGAAGAAGAACAAGCGGCGTCTGAACGTAATCAGCAAATCGTAGAAAAGCAAAGCAAGAAAGAATGGAAACAAAAAGAAAAACAAATTGATAACCACTACCGAAAAGTGCGCAAGAAAAACAAAGAAATCACGAAGACCCGTGCCGGTGAGAACCAGAAATCTCGGGATCTGAACCGTTTTTTAATGAAAGCCATTGTGATCGTCACTTTATTGTTAGTCGTCGTCGGTTTGGCGATCTTTTTGTTGTGATTCATCTAGTACTAAGAAAAAGCCGCCCCTGCATCTTCTGCAAGTGCGGCTTTTTTGTTATTCGGTCGGCTTTTTCAAAATAGCTAAAAACATGGCCGCTGGCTGATTCATGAACAAATGATCCGCTTCATGAAAAACGGTAAAGGAAGTGTCGGTAAACCCAATCGCCTCTGTCAGTTGAGTCAATGCAGCAGGTTCAAACCCATTATGAACCAGCGGGTGAGACACGGCGGGATTTTTGAGGAAATCCACTAGGTAAAGGGTTCCTCCTGGCTGCAGCAAGGCGTATAGTTTTTCCATCATAGCGGCTGTGTCAGGAATATGCAGCAAGACGAGGGATAGCAGCACAGCGTCTGCTTTTGCTTGTAAGGATTCTTGCAGCAGATCGTGGACAGTTGCAGAAGCATTGGCCAGCTGCAGTTGGTTGATTTTTTTTTCAGAAACCTCGATCATGCCAGGGGCAGTATCCCAGATGGCTAAGTGCTGGACATAAGCTGCTAAGGGCAGACTTACTAGGCCGGTACCGCCGCCGATATCGATCAGAGTTTGGTGCTGGTTGTCTTTAAAATAAGGTTCAAGGGTTTGGGTGACTAATTGTGCTAACGCGATCCGTTCAGGGGTATCGTATTTTGCTGCCATGGCGTTGAAAATTTCAGACATAAGTGCCTCCTTTGATAATGACAAAAAACTGTTCGTTTCGTCAAAACTAGTTTATCATGAAAGGAGAAAAAACACGTCAGTAGATACGTGGGAATTTCTGTTGTTTTTCATTTTAAAGGATGAAAAATAAACGAGAAGCAGGAGGCAAACACATGAAAATTGGTATTATTGGTGCAATGGAGGAAGAAATCAAGGCGTTGCGGGAACAGTTGATTTCACCGCTTTCTTGGGAACGCGGCGGCGCACTATTTATTTCAGGAAGTATCGGCAATCATGAAGTGATCGTCGTTCGTTCAGGTATTGGTAAAGTTCTGGCATCGATCACCACTAGTTTACTGATCCAACAATACGGGGTCAATATGGTGATCAATACTGGATCAGCTGGTGGGATCGGTGCCGGTTTACAAGTAGGGGATTTAGTGATCTCAGATAAAGTGGCCTATTTTGATGTCGATGTGACGGGCTTTGGTTATGAATATGGCCAGTTGCCTGGTGGGATGCCTTTGTATTATGAAGCCAGCCGCTATTTGATCAGTGAGATGACAAAAGCCGCAGAAGCGACCCATCATACCGTGAAAAAGGGACTGATCGTTACTGGTGACAGCTTCATTCATGACCCGCAAAAAGTACAGGAGATTTTAGGACATTTTCCAGATGCCTTGGCTTGTGAGATGGAAGGAGCCGCGATCGCACAGACTGCGCAGCAATTCAATATTCCATTCTTAATCGTGCGCGCGATTAGCGACACCGCCGACCACGCAGCAACCGTCTCTTTTGATGAGTTTATCTTAGAAGCTGGCAAGCGTTCCGCTGAAATGGTCTTGGCATTCGTTGAAACATTAAAGTAACTTAAAAAACAGGAGAGCCGATCCGTAAGAGGAGGAAGGAAGCATGAGAGCATTACTATCCATTGATTATACGTTTGATTTTGTTGCAGATGAGGGACGATTGACGACGGGTGCTGCTGGGCAAGCGATTGAAGCTGCCTTAGTGGCTCGGACGCAAGCCTTTATCGAAGCCGGTGAGTATGTCGTTTTTGCCATTGATCGTCATGAGGAAACAGACAACTATCATCCTGAAAACCGCTTGTTCCCACCCCACAATCTTGCGGGCAGTGCGGGGCGACATCTTTATGGTCGTTTAGCCCCGCTTTATGAAACCTATCAGGAAGCGCCAAATGTCTATTGGATCGACAAGCGCCATTACTCAGCGTTTAGTGGTACCGACTTGGACATCCGACTCCGGGAAAGAGGGATCACGGAATTGTACCTGACCGGCGTTTGTACCGACATCTGTGTCTTGCATACAGCAGTGGATGCCTATAATTTAGGCTACCAACTGGTGATCGATGCAGATACCGTTGCCAGCTTTGACGCGGTCGGACATGAATGGGCACTACGCCATTTTGAAAATACCCTTGGTGCGAAAATCATTTCTGCGAAGGAGGAAGCATAAATGGGATGGATGGATCAATTAAAAGCAAATTTCAGTTTCAGTGAACTGACTAGCCTTTATCAAGCGTATCAAAAAGGGAATCTTGATGTGAAGGCGTTGTTGAACAATGACTTCTTACAAAAGTATACAGATTTTCAGAACTTGGATGAGTTTATGGCTAAACTAGGAATCCAGAATGAAAACCAAATCTTCGACTTTCTAAAAGACCGCCCCAATCGACAAAAAGCCGATAAAGTCGTCAATGAGCATTCTCAATTCGATTCTGTGATTAGTATGATGAAAAAAGCTTTACAGAAATAAACAATTGGCGAAGAAAAAGCGCAAGCAGAAAAATCTGCTTGCGCTTTTGTTTACCAGATCTGCACACGATCTTCTGGTGCACGATACATAGGGTCACCAGGTTTGATATCAAAGGTTGTATAGAATTCATCGATATTTTGGACTTGGATATTGGCCCGTAGTTTCGCTGGTCCGTGGACATCGATCGCCAGTAAGAGCTGTTGGTATTGTTCTTTGGCTTTTGTACGCCAAATCTTCGCCCAATTGGTGAAGAAGTCTGTTAAAGAAACATCGCTTTCTTTTTGCGCTGCTTCTAGCGCACAGCTTAGTCCGCCTGCATCGGCGATGTTTTCAGAAACAGTCAATGTTCCGTTGACGGTACCGCCGGCAAAGGGCAGGCCATCAAACTCGTCGATCATCGCTTGAGCTAAGCGTTCAAAGTGGGCCAGATCTTCTTCTGTCCACCAATTGTTTAAATTACCATATTCATCAAATTTTGCCCCGTTGTTGTCAAAGGCGTGGGAGATCTCATGAGCAATGACCGCGCCGATCCCCCCATAATTTGCGCTGGTGGATTGTTCCAAACTATAAAAGGGCGCTTGTAAAATTGCCGCTGGGAAAACGATCACGTTCTTAAATGGGTGATAGTAGGCATTCACGGTAGCGGCGGACATTTCCCATTCCTCGCGATCCACGGGCTGCTGCCATTTTTTGAAGCCATCTTCTCGGAACAAACGATTGAAATGCAGGGCATTTGCCAACAGACTTTTCCCTTCATCGGTATGCAATTGATCATAAATAGCAGGAACTTGATCAGGGTACCCGACATGGATGCCTAAACGATTCAATTTGATGATCGCTTTTTGGCGGGTTTCTTCACTTAACCACGTGTTGTTGCGCAAACGATCTTGGTAGACAGCAATCATTGTTTCCACCATGTGTTTGACGTCTTTTTTCGCCATTTCCCCAAAGTACTTGCGTCCATAATAATCACCGATCACTTGACTAAAATGACCCATCGTTAAGTAATAAGCCGCTTTTTGTTGGGGAGCCGCTTCATCGATCCCTGATAAGTAGCGACTGTAGGTTCCGCCTAACTGACGCAATTCTTCACTCAGATAGCTAGTATAGCGCAAGCTTTGGTTGACGATCATCCAGCCTTTCAAGAGTTCAAAATGGCTATCAGAAACAATAATGTCAAAGGCTTCAAAGTAAGCGGGTTCCGTTACGATCAGCTCTTCTGGTGTACCTGGTAAAAGGGCTGTCAAGAGTTGTGTAAAATCGATCTTGCTAGCTTGCTTTGCAAATTCCTCCAAGGAGCGAGGATTGTAGTTTTTACTATAATCCGCACTTTCTTCCGCACTGCGGACGTGAGGGGCGATCAATTTATCAAATGCGATCGCTTGCTCTACCAACGATTCCGCTTCTGCTTGGTCTTTTCCGTAAGCAACTAAAACGTTGACGGCCATCTCAAAGTAGACTTGCAGCATTTCGCCTGCTTGGGGATTTTCTGTGTAATAGGTTTTATCCGGCAAAATAGTAGCAGGCGGATAGACCGACAAAGTATTCATTTGCGCATTTTTCATGTCTGCATCGACATCCAGTTGGAAAGGCAAGGCAATGCCATCTAAAACGAAACTTGCCAGTTGCTGATTCAATTCCTCATAAGAACGCAACGCTTCGATTTTTGCTAATAGTGCATTTGCTTCAGTAGCGCCAGCTGCCTCTCGTTGGGCAAAATCGCTGGCTAAGCGGTAAAAAGCCACAGCATCCTTCATGCGGCCTTTTGGCGTAGCATGGGGATCGTGTGCCATATTTTCAAATTCTGCGATCATTAAGGAATCGATTCCGTCAACGAGATCTTGGAATCCACCCGTAGCGGGTTTATCTGCTGGAATAACAGCGGTCTCCAGCCACTCGCCATTTACATAGTCATAAAAATCATCTTTTAACAAGGTTGTCATGTCTTTCGCTCCTCTCGCTTTCTACTATTATGAAACAAAATCTGTAAGGACGCAAAGAAAAGTTTTCTAGACGAAAAAGGGTTTTGATCCAAGTAGGAGGAGAATCTAAGGTATAATAAGAAAAAAGGCAGGTGAACGAGATGGAACAAGTAGAGTGGAAAGGGATCGCCGAAGAGCGGTTTCGTCCGTATAAGCAGTGGGTCACTCCTTCAGGGTATTTATGCGGCACCTATGCGGCAGCCGTCTTTTTGGCCTACTATCAAGATTACATCGATGAAACGATCATCCCGAAAGCGTTTCGTCGAAAAAAACAGCGGGATCTGACAGTAGTGACGGAAATGCTGCGTGTGCTGATTCAGCCTCATGGGTTGCCGACGATCGCTTGGCAAGTCAGTCATGGTTTGACTCGGTTTTTCGATCAATTCCAATTGCCTTACCGCGGACGTGCGACCGTTGTTGGCGGTTGGCATCGAGCGTGCAAACGAATCGACGAAGGCAAACCGGTGATCATCGGTATTTTGAAGCCTTTAGGCAGCACATATGGCAATCATTGGGTCGTGGCTTACGCCTACGCCGAAACCGCCAGCGGAGAACGCTATTTTAAAGTTCATGACAACTGGGGCAACTACAAAAAAGTAATTCCCGCCAGTTGGGTAAACGGTACCGTCACACTTCCTTGAACGAGACGGTTAAAAAAACAGTCACTTTGTGCTAGAATAGAAGAAAACAACCACATTCATTGGAGGCAATCATGGGCGAAAGTTATAAAGATAGTTCGTTGAAAATTTTTAGTTTAAATGGAAATTTACCATTAGCAGAAAACATTGCGAAAGTTTTCGGTACAGAACTAGGGAAGTCAAAAGTGACACAGTTTAGTGATGGAGAGATTGCCATCAATATTGAAGAAAGTGTGCGGGGCGACCATATTTATATCATTCAATCGACGAATGAACCCGTCAATGATCATTATTTAGAGTTGCTGATCATGATCGATGCGATGAAACGGGCTAGTGCGAAGACCATCAATGTCGTTTTGCCTTATTACGCATATGCGCGGCAAGACCGAACCGCCAACCCGCATGAGCCGATTACTGCAAAATTGATTGCCAATATGCTGGTGGAAGCAGGGGCTTCTCGGATCTTGACGCTTGATCTGCATGCCGTCCAAGTTCAAGGATTTTTCGACATCCCAGTGGATAATCTCTTTACGATCCCATTGTTTGCCCATTATTATCGCGAACAAAAAATGACTGGTGACGACTATGTCGTTGTTTCACCAAAAAACAGCGGTGTCCAACGGACCCGTAGTTTGGCAGAATACTTAGATACAGCGATCGCGATCGTCGATCAAGATGAAGCCGATGGCGGCTATGTGATTGGTGATGTCGTTGGGAAAAAATGTATTTTAGTTGATGACATTTTAAATACCGGCCATACATTGGCAAAAGCGGCAGACTTGTTGAAGGAAGCTGGTGCCAGCGAAGTGTATGCTTGTGTGTCTCACGCCTTACTTTCGCCGCCAGCTAAAGAAATTTTGGATCAATCAGCGATTGAAAGGATTTGTGTCACCGATTCTTGTTGGACCAGCGAAGAACGCCATCCAGAAAAACTGCACTACATTTCTTGTGCTGAATTGATGGGGGAAGCCGTTCGCCGCATTCACGAAAATACACCAATGAGTCCATTGTTCCGCCTGGAAAGCAAAGAGTATAAATAAAAATATGAAAAGCACCCGCTATCCCTAGGGACAGCGGGTGCTTTTGCGTGTGGGGGAAGTGGACCAAACACAGCGGATCAGTTCAACTGGTTGCGGTTCAAGACCGTTTCTCGTTTGATCAGCTTATGTGGTACGACCAGCTGTACGCCGTTTGAATCTTCATGATTCAATTGCGCCATCAGCCGTTCGGTAGCGATTTTTCCTAAGGACAACACGTTGATATCGATACTAGTCAAATACGGATGGGTCAAAGTAGCAAAGATCGAATTATTGAAACTGATGATGGATAAGTCATCCGGGACTTTGTAGCCATACATCGTCGCTAATTGAATGATCCGCACAGCGAACAGATCATCGATCACGACGATGGCCGTTGCTTGGGATTCTTTGATCGTTTCTTCAAACGTGACGTAATCTTCCGCTTTTTCAAAGGTCAATGCTGGATAAAAGGGGAGATTTGCCAGCATCATGGCTTTTTGGTAGCCGAAAAAACGTTCGAAATACAGATTTTCATGGGTCGTATTAGTAGCAAATAAAATCTTCGTATGCCCTTGGGCGATCAGATGCTCGGTTGCTTGCTTGCCTAACAACTGGTTGTCATTATCGACAAAAACGATTTTGTCTTCATTGCTGTATGGTTGACCGATCAAGGTAAAGGGGACTTCTTTTTCGACCAGATAATCGATGATGGGGTCTTTTTCATCGGAATAGACCAAGATAAAGCCATCTACTTGTTTTTGCAGGTGCATCCGTTCCACGTTTTTTAGTAATGTAGCAAAGTCACGGGCGGAGGCAACGGCAACCGTCATTTGATGATGGCGGGCCTCTTCATTGATGGCTTCGATCGTTTCTAAATAAAAGGGGTTTCCTAGTCGTTCTTTCGAATCAAGGGGCGGCAAGATCACGCCGATGGCACTGGATATCTGTTTGCCGAGATTTCGAGCTGCAAGATTGGGGACATAGCCCATTTCTGCCATTACTTTGCGCACTTTCTTCTTAGTATCTTCAGAAATGCTGGGATGATCGTTTACGACACGAGAAACCGTGGATGTAGCGACGCCAGCCTTTTTGGCGACATCTTTGACCGTAATGCTCACTGATTTCCCTCCTTTTTTAGCTTATAGTATCACAAAGTGTCGGCACAAGGGTAGAGCCAATCAAAAGAAAGAAGAAATGCAGACATTTCTTCTTTCAGAAGGCTTGTTTAGTTGATCGCTGTACTGATTTCGTCTTCTAAAACATAGTCTTTGCCATACACCTTGATTGGCAATGCCTCACCGCTGATTTTTTTCAAAGTCACCGTTGACTCATTGACGGAAACAAAGAGCAGACGTCCACGATAGTTGATGTGGAAGGCATAGCGGCTCCACGTTTTAGGTAAGAATGGCGCAAACCCTAAATGGTCGTGATCGGTTTTCATTTGAGCAAAGCCTTGAACGATCGCTAACCAGCTGCCGGTCATAGAAGTGATGTGCAAGCCATCATCGGTATCATTGTTGTAATTGTCCAAATCAAGACGAGCAGTCCGCTCATACATTTCCAACGCTTTTTCTTCCATGCCTAATTCCGCTGCCAAAATCGCATGAATACTTGGGGAAAGGGAAGATTCATGCACTGTCATCGGCTCATAGAAATCAAAGTTCCGTTGTTTTTCTTCTTTGCTGAATTGATCACCGAAGAAGTAGATCCCTTGCAAAACATCGGCTTGCTTGATAAAGCAAGAGCGCAAGATATGATCCCACGACCAATTTTGGTTCAATGGTAAATGTTTTGGATCAAGATCGGAAACGGGCATCAAGTCTTTGTCTAAGAAGGTATCATGCTGGACGAAGACTCCAAGCTCTTGGTCTTCTGGGAAGTACATATTGTCGATGATGTCTTGCCATTTGGCTTGCTCTTCGTCAGAGATCGTGACAGCCGCTTCGTCTTTGAAGGCTTCATAGCTGGCTAAGGTATAAGCTAAGACCCAAGTAGCCATTTTATTGGTGTACCAGTTGTTATTGATATTGTTTTCGTATTCGTTTGGTCCAGTGACGCCATGGATCATGTATTTTTGCTGACGTTTTGAATAGTGGACACGATCTGCCCAGAAACGTGAAATCGCGCTTAACACTTCTAATCCTTCTTTTTTCAGGTAACTTGTATCGCCAGTATAATTCGTATAGTTGTAGATGGCATAAGCGATGGCACCGTTTCGGTGAATTTCTTCGAAAGTGATCTCCCACTCATTGTGGCATTCGATCCCAGTGAAGGTCACCATTGGGTAAAGGGCACCTGCTAAGCCTTGTTTTTGCGCATTGATATGGGCTTGCGGCAATTGGTTGTGACGGTATTTCAACAAGTTGCGGGTCACTTCTGGTTTTGCTAATGCCAAATACAATGGGACTGCATAGGCTTCGGTATCCCAGTAAGTCGCACCGCCATATTTTTCACCAGTAAAGCCTTTCGGTCCAATGTTCAGACGCTCGTCTTCACCATAATAGGTTGAGAACAATTGGAACAGGTTGAAACGAATCCCTTGTTGCGCCGCAGCATCGCCTTCAATGATCACATCGGCTAAATCCCAGCGGGCTTTCCAAGCAGCGACTTGTTCTGCACGCAACGCATCATAATCTGCTTTGTATAAAGTGCCTAATTCGGTGACTTTTGCTGGATGATCATGAGCGGGAACATCACGACTCGTAATGATCAAGACTTCTTTGATCAATGAGCAGGTGTCACCGGCTGCCCCAGAAAAGGCAAAGGTATCAGCGACGCAAAGTTCGCTTTTCACGGAATCAGTCGGTGTTTGGCTATGACGCATAGCAGAAGTGACAGTGAAGCGTTCAATGTCAAAATTATTTTCTACAGTCCGAGTGGTCAAGTAATGGAAGGTTTCGGTTTGGCCATGATCTAATTCTTCCCAGAAACGTTCGTCGTAGTTGCTGTCTTCGTTATGGACGTTGTTATCTAGTTTAGAAACGACTTTAATCTCAGCGTCGCCTTCAATGATCTCAGCATCCATCTTAATGAGGGCAAGTTCATGTTTTACGATGCTCAAGAAGCGTTCAAAAGAGAATTTAACCGTTGCACCTGCCAAAGTGACAGTAAAGTTGCGGCGTAAAATTCCGGTTTCCATGTCTAGTTCTAAACGGAAATCACTTGGGCTGATTTTTGCTAAGTCGACTAACTGGTCGTTGACAAATAGGTCCATCGCAATAAAGTTGACCGCATTGATCACTTTGCCAAAATAGTCAGGATAGCCGTTTTTCCACCAGCCAACACGGGTTTTGTCTGGGTACCAGACACCTGCGATATAGGTACCTAAGTGATGATCGCCGCTGTATTGTTCTTCAAAGTTGCCGCGCATTCCCATGTAGCCATTCCCGATACTTGTTAGCGACTCTTGCAGTCGACGATTTTCTTTATCTAAGGTAGATGTCGCGATTTTCCATGGATCGATCTCGAACAATCGTTGGATTTTTTTCATGAAAGTCCCTCCAGAATCTTTTTGATATCTCTATCATAAGCGCAAACGATTGCATCGTCAAGTGAAAGTTGTTGCGTTTAAAGAATTTCCTATTAGGAAACATCGAGAAAGAAAGATTCAGTTATATAAAGGTGGAAAAGCTAATAGAATCCCTTTTGATATTTCTGGGTTTACAAAATCTTTTTTCTCCGTTAGAATGAAATTATTAAGAAACCGATTGCGTAAATCGATTCAGGGAAGGAAGAAGGAAGATGAAAAAATTATTGAGCTTCGAATTTTGGCAAAAATTCGGAAAAGCGCTAATGGTGGTTGTCGCTGTTATGCCAGCCGCTGGTTTGATGATCAGTATTGGGAAAACGATCCCAATGATTAATGCCGACTGGGCATTCTTGATCACCACAGGAGGCGTCATTGAAAACATTGGTTGGGCAATTATTGGTAACCTGCATTTATTATTTGCATTAGCTATTGGTGGTAGTTGGGCTAAAGAGCGAGCTGGTGGGGCATTTGCTGCCGGGATCGCCTTTATTTTGATCAACCGGATCACTGGTTCGATCTTTGGCGTGACGAGCGCGATGTTAACCGAAGAAGGCGCCTTTACCCATACGTTGTTTGGGACAAAGATCATGATCGACGGTTTCTTTACTAGTGTATTAGAAGCACCTGCTTTGAACATGGGTGTCTTTGTCGGAATCATCGCCGGTTTTGTGGGGGCAACAGCTTACAACAAATACTATAATTTCCGCAAATTACCGGATGCGCTTTCCTTCTTTAACGGCAAACGCTTCGTCCCTTTCGTGGTGATTGCCCGTTCAGTAGTCGTCGCATTAGTATTATCGATCGTTTGGCCTTACATTCAAGCCGGCATCAACAACTTCGGTTTATGGATCGCGCAATCACAAGAAAGTGCGCCCGTTTTAGCACCGTTCTTGTTTGGAACCTTGGAGCGGCTGCTCTTACCATTCGGGCTGCATCATATGTTGACAATCCCGATCAATTACACCGAATTAGGTGGAACCTACACAATTCTTTCTGGGGCACAAGCCGGCACCCAAGTCTTTGGACAAGACCCATTATGGCTTGCCTGGGCAACAGATCTAGTGAATATGCGCAATGCTGGCGATACGTCACAATATCAATTTTTATTGGAAAACTTTGTTCCTGCCCGCTTTAAAGTTGGACAAATGATTGGTTCATCTGGGATCTTGATGGGCTTGTCTTATGCCATGTACCGCAATGTCGATGCGGACAAACGGCACAAATATACCTCTATGTATTTATCAGCTGCCATCGCTGTCTTCTTGACAGGGGTAACAGAACCGTTGGAGTTCATGTTTATGTTTGCTGCCGTACCGCTTTACATCGTTTATGCAGTCGTACAAGGGGCGGCATTTGCGATGGCGGATATCGTCAACTTACGGGTCCATTCTTTTGGGAATATCGAGTTGTTGACCCGTACCCCAATGGCGATCAATGCCGGCTTAGGACAAGATTTGATCAACTTTGTGTTAGTGACCATCGTCTTTGGTGTCGGGATGTATTTCTTGGCAAACTTCTTGATCAAAAAATTCAACTTTGCAACACCAGGTAGAAACGGCAACTATGAAACAGAAGGGGCCAGCGATGCGCCAGCAACTGCTTCGGCGGATGGCAACTTGAACCCAGATTCGCAAGTCGTGAAAATCATTCATTTATTAGGGGGACGTGAAAATATCTCCGACGTTGATGCATGTATGACCCGTTTACGAGTTTCTGTGAAAAATCGGGAAGCGGTCGGCGATGAAAAAGCGTGGAAAGCCGCAGGGGCTTTAGGCTTGATCGTAAAAGACAACGGTGTGCAAGCAGTCTATGGACCGAAAGCAGATGTCTTAAAATCAGACATTCAAGATATCTTAGATTCTGGTGTCACGATTCCCGAACCGACTGCTAGTCAAGCACCAGCTGAAACCACTACCCATCAAAGCCAAGGCGTGACAGCTGAACTAGCTGCCGTTGCCACTGGAGAAGTGATGCCGATCACCTCTGTCAAAGACCAAGTGTTTGCGGAAAAAATGATGGGTGACGGTTATGGCGTGCGTCCAGAGCAGACGACAGTTGTCGCACCAATCAGCGGGAAAGTCACCAACATCTTCCCAACGAAACATGCGATCGGCTTGCTTTCTGATGAAGGCATCGAAGTATTGGTTCACATGGGCTTAGATACCGTTGACTTAAACGGTGCACCCTTTACGGTAGCTGTCACTGAAGGACAACCAGTGGCGGTCGGTGACAAGTTAGCGGAGATGGATCTCGCTGCAGTAAGTGCTGCTGGCAAAGACACCACCATCGTTGTAGTGTTGACCAACAGCGATCAAATCGATTCCTTTGAATTGACCCAAATCGGCAAGCAACAAGCAGCCGCAGTTGTTGGAATCGTAAAACTATAATAAAATGACAAGCGGGTCGACTCTTTTGTTGACCCGCTCTCTTTTATTTTTAAAAGGAATCGTACAAGCAAACCGAGAGAAGGAGCCTTATTCATGAAGGTATTAACATTGAACACCCATAGCTGGTTAGAAGAAAATCAGCTAGAAAAATGCAAAATGATCGCACAAGAGATTGCAACAGGCAACTATGACATCATCGCCTTGCAAGAAGTCAACCAAACGATCGCTGCTCAAACCATCGTTCCTGATGGGCTTTATTGCCCGACAGATACGCTGGTGGAAATCAAGGAGGACAATTTTGCTTTACGCCTAGTGGAAGAACTGCAACTGTTAGACTGTGACTACTATTGGTCATGGACCTACAGTCACGTAGGCTATGACATTTACCACGAAGGCAATGCCTTATTGTCCAAACAGCCCATCATTGCCAAAGAATATCTTGCTTCACAAGCCACGGATGTCTGGGATCATACCACGCGCAAAAACCTGAGCGGCGTGACTGAAGCCGATGGGCAGATCGTACAAGTCGTTAGCTGTCACTTTTCTTGGTGGCAAGACGGTAAATTTGCCTACGAGTGGCAACAGACAGAAGCATTTTTAGCAGAACGGGCAGATACCTTATTGATTCTAGGAGATTTCAACAACGATGCCGCCAGTTCTGGTCATCAACTGGTCCTTGACAGCTCCTTACAGCTGCAAGACAGCTTTTTAACGGCTACCGAAACGATTGGTGAAGCCTCTGTCGTTAAAGCCATTGATGGTTGGCAAGACAATCGAGAAGCATTGCGGATCGATTATGTTTTTGCATCTAATGACCTGCAAGCAACGGAATATGAAGTCGTTTTTGACGGAACGCGTACTCCAATCGTCAGCGATCACTTTGGAATCAAAGTGGTTTTTGCTTCAAAAACAGATCCAAACTAACATGAGCTACAGCAAAAAAGCAGCGCCAACCGGCACTGCTTTTCTTTTTGGGGAAGTTAAATCGCTGATCGAACAAGGAGGAAAAAGAATAAACTCAATAAAAGAATGAATGCTAATGCCCCATAGGTAAAACTCTTTTCGCCCCAGGTTGCGTTTTCCTCCTGACTCGAAAGACTTCTTCTTGTAAAAAAGACGAGTCCTGCGCCGATGACATTCGCTGTCAGTAACTGTTGAAAGAAGATCAGGAATAAATACTGACCCAAAAGGCCTTTTTTACTCATGGAAAACCGTTGAATAAAGTACAGGCAAGCCCCTTGCAGCAAAAGGAGACTACTTAACAAGACCCCTAAAGCGGCTAACGGTTGCGAGTTGAGGTACTGGGCAAAGGTCATCCCATGGTTGAAGGCAGTCAAGGAAAGATAAAGATAGTAAGCACCGGCGATCAAAAGCCAATAACTCAGTAAAATCAATGGAAACGCCCATTTTCGTTTAGTCATGGTTGCCCTCCTGTAAAGTGAATAGTCCGTAGGAACGGATCAAATAATCAATCAAGCAGCTCAGTCCGATCAAAGACTGGCTAGGGATTTTCTTGCGACCGATTTGAAAAAAATCGCAATAATAGGTCAGGTGAAACGTTGAATGGCGAGCAAAATAATTATCTCCTGGCGCACTCAATGTCAAAACGGGAATCTGACGAATCGCAAAAGTCGTCAGATTCTCTTTGACGTTTTCTGTTTCGCCGCTGAGTGAGGCGATGATCACACAATCTTCGGCAGTGATCATCGGCATGACCATATCAAATTCCGTTTTGTTCGGCAATACGATCACTCGTTTTTCCATAGAAAGCATCATTTTGGAAAACTCCTCCAGTGCTTTCTTTTGGGAAAACCCAGTTGGGTAGCAGTAGATGGTTTTGCTGCGGTCAAACAAGCGGTTGAGGGCAGCTAAGTCTACCGTTTTTACATAGTTGAGGGTGGCGAAAATATCCTCTTGTTGCTTTTCAAAAATCGTTTTTTGCTGCGAAATCGTTGTTGCCTGTTCTTGCTGATGCCGTAGAAAATATTTGAACTCGGAATAGCCAGAAAAACCAAGTTTTTTCGTCAACCGTAAAATAGAAGACTTTGAGACGTGAACCTGCTCGGATAGCTCGACGATCCCCATAGATAGAACGGTGGCGCCGTTGGAAAGAATATAGTTCAGAATGCCACGATCAAGTTCACTTAACTCTGCTTGGTGCTGTTGAATCAAATACTGTAATTTCACAAAAACCCCTCCTTATTGATTAAGTATAGCTGAAAAGCCAGGAGGGGAGGCGAAGAACGCTGGCTAGTGTAATTCTGGCCAAAAGGCTTGATTTGCTTCGATCAATTCATCGAGTAATTCTTTGGCTACACGGGCATTTGGGACCACTTTTGAAAGAATCAGTGCTTGCCACAGCTTCTGGTAAGAACCCTCTGCCCAAGCTTCCACGACTAATTTTTCTACGGCGACTTGTTGTTCCATCAATCCTTTTTGGAAGCGAGGGATCTTGCCTTGTGTGATTGGTTCTGCCCCGTTACTGCCGACGATACAAGGCACTTCCACCATTGCCTGTTCATCAAAGTTGACGATCGCTCCTTCGTTAGGCACGATCAACAGCATCCGTTCTTGCGTGTTATAAGCAATCGCTCGTGCAAGGTCAACAATGTAGCTGGCGTGTTCATCCACTTCAAGCGTGGTGTCAGTCGCTGTCTGGTTTTCTACGATGCGTTGGCATTCACCAAAGACGTGTTTTTCGCGACCAGCCATGACTTCATTTGCCCGTGTAAAAGATGGGTTGGTGTGCGCCACTTCATCTTGAGGGAAAAAGTAATACTTCAAGTAGGTATTTGGCAAAGTGGATGGATCAACCTCGTACACTTCTTTTGCTTTGGCAAAGGTGTGCATCCAGCTGGCATCAGCATGTTGGCTCGCTTCGATTTCTTCTGGCAATGAATAGCCGTATTTTGCTACATGCGCTTGGATCTGCGGCAGCAAGTCATTGCCAGCTTTGTCTCGTATATCTGTCCACCAGCCAAAGTGATTCAAGCCATAATAGCGAACGACCAATTCTTTGCGAGAAGCTAAACCGATCGCTTGCGCCATCCGTTCTTCGATTCCCACTGGCATATCACAAATATTAATGATCTTAGCATCAGGGCGCAATTTACGAGTCGCTTCTGCGACGATCGCTGCAGGATTGGAATAATTCAACATCCATGCATCAGGGGAATATTTTTCCATGTAATCGACTAACTCCAATACACCGCCGATAGAACGCATCCCATAAGCGATCCCGCCAGGACCACAAGTTTCTTGGCCGACCACACCATATTTCAAAGGGATTTTTTCATCCTTTTCGCGCATCGCATACAAGCCAACTCGGATATGCGCCATTACAAAATCGACATCCTGAAACGCGGTTTCGGGATCAGTAGTTGCTAAAAAGCTGATTTCGGGTGCGCGTTCTTTCAATAAAATCTCGCAAGCTTGTGCCACTTTTTCTTGTCGTTCTTCCAAATTGTCGTAAAACTTGATTTGGCGAATCGGGAAACGATCCAAGTGTTCTAAAAGCATCAAGACGATTCCTGGGGTAAAGGTACTGCCGCCTCCGGCGATCACGACTGAAAATTTTTTCATTTTTGTTTCCTCCTTAGTCTGATACAGCTAATAATTTTTCGAATTGTTCTCTCACTTGTGGCACATCCAGGCCAACGATCACTTGGAAGGCGTTGCCGTTGCGAACGACACCATGGGCACCAGCGCCTTTAAAGATGTCATCTGGCAGCACTTGGTCTTGATCTTTGACGGTGATTCTTAGGCGAGTGGCACAATTAGTGACTTTATCGATATTGTCGCGACCGCCAAACCCTTCTAAGTAGACTGCGGCTTGTTCGGTGTAGCGATTGGCACCGGCAATCACTGGAGTTCCAGTGTTGGCTTGTTTTTCTTTGTAATCTTTTTTGGTGTATAGTTTGACTTCGCTATTGTTTTCTTCCCGTCCTGGTGTGGCTAACTTAAATTTGAGGATCAAGAAGCGGAAAACAAGGAAATAAAGCGCAGTAAAGGCTAACCCAATCACCAACTGCGTGAAGATCATACTGCGATGATTTTGAAATAGCGGAATCCAGACCTTCGCTAACAGATCGATCAAGCCGCCCCCCATATCTCCAACGACCCCGAAGGCAAACATCGTTGCCGCCATGGTCGCTGCTAAAACAGCGTGCACCGCAAAGAGGGGTGGTGAGATAAAGAGGAAGGTGAATTCCAATGGCTCAGTGATACCAGCTAAAACGGCAGTTAAAGTGGCAGGGATCAAAATCGCTAAGACTTTCTTTTTATTCTCAGGCTTGGCTGTGAAATAAAAAGCAGCAGCGATCCCCGGTGCAGCAAAGATCTTAGAATTGCCATGTAAAGCAAAGCCCCCTTCAGGGAAAAGCTCTTTCAATGGTCTGGTGGATTGGGCAAATTCTTGTAAATGTGCCATCCAGTATTTGGAGATTCCTTCTTCGACGACAGCAGGACCAAAAACAAAGGGGGTATACACGAAATGATGGAGACCTGTGGGGATCAATATTCGCTCTAAGAAAGTATAGAGCCAGACCCCAAAGACCCCAGCACTTGCTAGAAACCCTTGCATGGACCCAATGCCAGCTTGGACTTTCGGCCAAATCAATGCAATCAAGAAAGCGACTGGCAACATCAAAAAGAATCCAAGGATCACGACAAAGGAAGAGCCTTGGAAGATTCCGAGAAAATCAGGCAGCTTCGTATCGAAAAACTTGTTGTGAAGATAGACGACGATCGCCGAAATAAAAATTGCTCCGATAATACCAGTATCTAATGTTTTGATGCCGGCGATCATTTTCAAGCCACTCTCACCGCCGGGATCAGCTGCAAAGTTGACACCGAAGAAGTGACCAAAGTACTCGATCATGCCAGAAATAAAATAATTACAAGTAATATAGACGACAAAGGCTTCCATTGCCGCTCGCGCATTGGCTTTTTTTGCGAGACCGATCGGTAATCCAATAACAAATAGTAATTCCATTTGGTTGAAGACCGTCCATGCACCGTTTTCAATGATCGTCCAAATGTTGAACCAAGTAGAGCCTTCAGTGGCGATGCTCCCCACAAGCATCGGATTTTTAAAGATAATACACAGCGCGACCATGATCCCCGAAAATGAAAACAAGAGGACCGGGGTAAACATCGCACCGCCAAACCGCTGAACTTTTTCCATCATAATTTCTTAACATCTCCTTTCAATTTTTACTACAACCTCAGTATAGAAAAGAAAGATAGCGGTTACAATAAAGTGAGGCGGCATAGGAACGTAGAAGCAAACAAAGAGAAAAGGCAGCAACTGCGGGGAAATTTCCCATAAAAAAACAAACCTGCGAAAAACAGGTTTGTTTGCTAAGTACGTGTATTTAAATTTCGACGTTGCCATAACGATTGGCAAGGGCGGTGCGGATCAAGCGCTCTGCCAAATGCTCATTTCTTGCGAGAAGCGGTCCGTGGAAGTAAGAGCCGAACACATTGCGGTAAACCACGCCTTCGGTTTGGTCTTCGCCATTGTTTCCTTGTCCTTGGATGACTTTCCCCAATGGTTTTTCCCCTTTACCTAAGAAAGTACGGCCATTATGGTTTTCAAAGCCATAATAGGTCTCATCGAATTCTTCATTGTGGATCACGATGTCACCGATGAACCGGTTGTTTTCCTGGCTTAAGGTGTAATGATCCAAGGCACCGATCCCCTTGATTTTCTCGCCGTTGGCACCGATGTAGTAATGACCCAGCAATTGATAGCCGCCGCAAATTGCCAGCATCACGCCATCATTTTCGATATAGCTGGTCAGGGCTTCTTTTTTTGATTGGATATCTTGTGAAACGATCACTTGTTCAAAATCTTGCCCGCCACCGAAGAAGACGAGATCATATTTTTCAGGATCGAAGGGCTCGTGAATGCTGACGACTTCTGCGTTGAAGGTCACGCCTAGTTTTTCGGCCACGTAGCGCAGCATCAAGAGATTGCCATTGTCGCCATAAGTATTCAAAAGATTTCCATACAAGTGGGCAACATTCAGTTGATACTTAGTCACGACTCATTCCTCCTTTGATATAGCCTTTTTCCGCAAGCTTTTTGCGTAGCTGCAGGACTGCAGTGTAAGTCGCTAAAATATAGACTTTTTCTGTTGGTAAGTCTGCAATTTGCTTGATGACGTCATCAAGTTCAGGGGTTTCAATGATTTTCTCTTCAGGGATCCCCGCAACTTTTAACCGCAACGCCATATCTTTGTGACGATCACCACCAGCGATCACTTGAGGAATCCCCATATCGGCAAACGCTTCATGGTCGCCATCCCAAATCCAGCTGACGTCGATCCCATCTGCGTAGTTGGCATTCAACAAGCTGACTAGTGAGAAAGGATAGGGCGACAGGCCGATCATATCGATGACTTGGTTCAAACCAACAGGGTTTTTAACTAAGACTAACGTACATTCTTTGTCCCCGATGCGGATCACTTCTTGGCGGCCAAAGACTTTTTCGTCATAGGCCAAACCAGATTTGATTTTTGCAGGTGCTACGCCATAATATTCCGCAACCGCAGTTGCCGCCAGCGCATTGTAGACATTGTACATCCCACCAACTTCGATGCGATAGTCATTGCCATCGATCACAAAATCAGCAGAGGTGTTGTCCATTGCGGTCATTTCCGTCAGTTTATAATCCAATTCTGGTCGATGGAAGCCGCAATTTGGGCAGTAGTATTTCCCAAGATTGGCATAGGTGATCATTTTATAATGCAAAATGTGATGACACTCAGGACACAACACGCCATCCGTATTGTAATGGGCCATCTGCTCTTCATCTGGCAAATGATCAAATCCATAGTATTTCCGCGGATTGACAGTTGCCACCGAATTGAACAGTGGCGAATCCCCATTGCAGAGGATCGTTGCTTCCGGTGAGTTTGCCGCACCTTCAACGATCATTTTATAGGTCGTATAGATCTCGCCATAACGGTCCATTTGATCGCGGAAAATATTGGTGAAAACGAACAATTCCGGTTTGATGTACTTCGTTACTTTGCTGAGACTGGCTTCATCGATTTCTAAAACCGCAAATTTTTTGCCTTTTTTAGGGCGTGCCGATAGAAAGGTTGAAACGATCCCTTGGACCATATTGGCGCCGGTGGGGTTCGTTAATACTTCATCAAATTCTTGGCGCAAAATATTGACAGTCAAGGCAGTCGTCAATGTTTTGCCGTTGGTGCCTGTGATCACGACGACTTGGTAATCTTTCGCCAAATGATCTAATATATGTGGATCAACTTTTAATGCTAATTTACCAGGCAGGCTTGAGCCACCTTTGAAAAAGTTCTTTAATACCCATTGAGAGGTCTTACCGACTGAAACAGCCAGATGACTTCGTATTCCCATAATGTAACCCTCCATTAGAGCGAATGCTTTCGTTGTGCAAATTCAATTTATCATACCATATACCAAGAAAAAGGTTAAATTGCTTTTGCGATTCTTTAAATTTCTACAAAGACCATGTTGATAAACGGCTCTTTCACTTGCGATGATCAACAAATTGAAAAGCAAAACAGCAAACCTTCTGCCAGGTTTGCTGCTGCTTTAACCGATAATGATTTTTTCCGTTGGGTACTCGTAGCCTAAGTCACGTGTTTCTTTTGGTACGAATAACATCAAGGTGTACAGCATACCGACACGGCCGATAAACATCAAAAGAGCAATCACGAGTTTGCCGATGGTTGATAAATCGCCCGTGATTCCTAAAGAAAGCCCTGTGGTTCCAAAGGCCGAGGAAACTTCAACAATGATGGCGATCAAAGGGATATCCTCGATGGCGGTCAAGAATAAGACACAAAAGAAGCACATGCCCATCGAAAGCATGAAGACCACCACTGATTTACGGACGTCATCTTGATCGATCCGGCGACCGAAGATATTGATATTGTCCTCACTTTTCAAGAAGGCATAGAGGTACAGCCCAATGATGGCAATGGTCGTCGTCCGAATCCCCCCACCAACAGAGCTGGGACTACAACCAATAAACATCAGCAAGGAGAAAACGATCAACGTCGTGGTTTGGAAGTTGCCTAAGTCATGGATCTGCAGGCCAGCATTCCGCGTTGTCATGGAATAAAACATGCTGTTCATCCACATACCACTAAAGCTGTAATCTTTGAATAAATAATCTTTCTCAAGGAAAAAGATCGCTAATGTACCGCCGACAAAGAGGATCACGAAAGCCAAAACAGCAATTTTTGTGAATAAAGAAAAGCGAAACGGCAAGCGGCGGCGTTGTTTTTTCATTTTAAAAAGGACCCATTCCCGAAAGTCCATGATCACTGGAAATCCGATCCCCCCGATAAAAATCAAAATCATGATACACGTCAGGAAGAAATAATCATGGGAAAACGGCAAGATGGAATTGCCCGTCACATCAAACCCTGAGTTGGTCACAGCAGAGATCGCTTGATAAAACCCATAAAAGATCGCGTCACGCCAATTGTCATAATACCCGTAAAGATGAAAATAAACAGCGAAGATCGTACCTGCTACCAACTGACAAACTAAAATGATGGTAAACGTCGTTCGAATCATCCGAACGATCCCGCTAAGCTTTGGCTGGTTCATATCTGTCATGATCAATTGGCGCTGCTTTAAACTGATTTTGCGCCGTGAAACGATCGCAAAAAAGGTCGAGATCATCATGATCCCTAAACCACCAACTTGAAAGAGGACTTCCAATAAAATGACCCCGCGGTCGTTAAATACGTCATTGATCGGGAAGGTAGTCAACCCTGTGACACTGACCGTGCTGACCGCCATAAAGAACAGATCGATAAACGCGACATGAGAGCCCGGTTCCCGAAAGAAGGGAAGTGAAAAAAGCCCCAAAGAGACCACCGTCATCACGATATAATAAAAAACAATCACTTGGATTGAAGATACATTCTGGGAAATAAACGTCTTGCTCCTGCGCTGCGTCAAGCGAGCAAAGCGGGTAAAGTTCATAACAAAAACCCCTCACTAATTAAACTATCCCCAGTATACCAAAGAACCAAGTAGATTTGAAAGAAAGCAGGATAGAATTTATGTGGGGCAGAAATTGCGCAAGGAAACGTTTCTGGAGTGATTCTTTTCATTCGGGCAAAGGAGCCGCCAATCAATCCTTGTGTTTGGCAGCGATGGTCTGCCTTTGAATGATCTTCAATCATTGTAAGGATTTTTGAAAAGGTAGGCACGATTGAATGGTGTAAAGCAGTAGTCTCTTTTTTTGAGAGGCACTATCCCTTCAATCGATTTTTTAGCAAGAAAAAGGATGCGGAAGTTGTATATACATGTTAAAATAATAATGTAAGAAAAACGCTTTCTTTAATAAAGAAAGCCAGAATGGAGAGAAGTAGATGAATGCCAACCCTTATGATATCAAGTTAGTAGCTGTCGATATGGATGGAACCTTTATGCGCACGGATTATACGTATGATGTTCCCCGCTTCAAGGCCGTGTTGGCCCGCATGAAAGCAGTCGGCTGTCAGTTTGTCGTTGCCAGCGGCAATCAGTATTACCAGTTGCGGGCTCAATTTCCCGGCTATGATCACGAGCTGAGTTTTGTTGCAGAAAACGGAGCACTTGTCAAAGACAAAGAAACAGTGCTTTTTGCAGCGGACATTCCCCGAGAAACGGTTTTCGCAACCTTAGATTTATGTAAAAAATACCCCGAAGTTAAAAATGTAATGTGTGGGCTCAATAGTGCTTATTGTGAACGGGGAACGGTCAGTGATGCTTTTTTTGAATTAACAAATAAGTATTACCACAAATTGCAATGGGTCGATGACTTTGCCCAAGTAGAGGACACGATCCTGAAATTTGCCCCAACCGTTCCTGTCGAAAAAACGGCCTATTATTCGGAACTATTTCAAAAAGAACTAGCTGGTTTGCTAGTGCCAACAGGCAGTGGGCATGGTTCCGTGGATCTGATCGTGCCTAACTGCCACAAAGCATCAGGATTGGCACGCTTGGTAGAGCGATGGGGGATCACTCCTGAGCAATGTGTCGCTTTTGGCGATGGCGGCAATGATTTGGAAATGTTAGCCTATTGCCAGAGAGGCTATGCGATGGACAATGCGCCAGAAAACGTCAAAGCCGTTGCCACCGCTGTCTGTCCCTCAAATGATGAGGATGGAGTATTAGTCACATTGGATCAGCTGTTCCCGATAGTCTAGGCGTTCTTTAAGATTCTTAAAAATAGGTAAGTATTCCGATCAATTTTCACGATTTCAGAAGAAAACGCTGGCAATTTATGAGAAGATAAAAGAAATAAAAGATAACAGCGACGATCCGCACGGAACAATAGAGAGAAAAGCGCATCAATTTTTTTGAAAATCGAGACGGAAATGGGGAAGATCATGAAGAACGTGAAAATTATTTTTTTTGATGTTGATGGCACACTGATCGACATGAGCAAAAAGCAAATCTCTAAAAGAATGTTAGCCACATTAAAAGCCTTGAAGAAGCAAGGGATCCTGTTGTGCATTGCGACTGGCAGAAGTCCCATCGCGTTGCCGCAATTTGAAGGCGTGACCTTCGATGCGTTTTTGACCTTTAACGGATCGTATTGTTTTAATCAAGCAGAGGGGATCCACCAAAACCCCATTCCTAAAAAAGATGTTCACCAAATCATAGAAAATGCGACGGCGCTCAAGCGTCCAGTAGCAATCGCAACGAAGGATCGTACCGTTGCCAATGGCAAAGATGCTGATTTAGTTGAGTATTTTTCCTTTGCTCACCAAGAAGTGATCGTGGCAGAAGATTTTGAAGAGTTGATCCAACAGCAAGACATTTTCCAAGTGATGTTAGGTTCAGGGAAAGAAGACTACGCCAAAGTGATGGCAAATACTACAGAGGCGAAAATCACCGCCTGGTGGGATCGGGCAGTCGATATTATTCCAGCCAGCAGCGGGAAAGGAAGCGGCATTGCCAAAATGCTGGCTTACTATGGCTTGGATAAATCCGAAGCCATTGCCTTTGGGGATGGCAACAATGATATTGAGATGCTGGAGGCAGTCGGCTGGGGTCTAGCAATGGCCAATGCTTCGGATGAGTTAAAAGCGATCGCCGACGAAGTGATTGGTCACGTAGCCGAGGAAGGCATTTATCAATACTGCTTAGAAAACGGGTTGCTGGGTGAAGCCGTGCAGTGATGGGCAATGCGTCAGTTGCTGTTGCCCGCTAAGAACATGCGCAGCCAGGATCGCTACTGCGTGTCAGTTTGATCAAATAAAAAAACTGTTTCCGAAATGCATTAGGGAAACAGTTTTTTATTGATATAAAGTTGTTTAGCAATTTGTACGGTTTACAGCGCCTCTACTGCTTCGATCGCCTGATAGACTTTTTCGGGTGTGATCGCAGGATCAATCAAAATAAAGGTTTCTTCTTCCTTGACAGCATAGGTCAGAACCGAGGCGAAGTAATCCCGATCAAGGCGTGTCACGTGGAGATCCTTCAGCTTCATCGGCAAGTGCAAAGCTTCGTAAAACGGCCGTAATTCTTCAATCACATCAAAATCATTGGTATAGGCAAGCTGGACCCAAATGCAGTAGGCGACTTTATTGCCGTGCAAGACACTATGGGTCTCATTCAAATAAGACAAGCCGTCATGCAGCGCATGCGCACCGGACGTGCGGCCAAACTCTACTGCAAAACCGCCAACTTCGCCTGCCAAAGCAATGATCGCGTCGGTGATGCGGGCAAAGGCGGGTGTCAGCTGCCCAGCTTCTAGGTCTTTGACAGCTTGGATCGCATCGGCAATCAGCAAGTTTTTGATCAAAAGAGCGCTTTGGAAACCTAGCCGTACTAAGGCAGTCTTGTCGTCTTCTGCCATGTTGCGGACGATGGCTTCCATTTCATAATATTTGGCTAAGGTATCAGCGATCCCTGCGATAAAGTAATCAACAGGTGTGGCTAGTAAAAAACGGGTGTCGACGATCGTCATGTAGGCACCTTTTTTGGCATAGTCGATTTTACAAATCGTATGATCGGGGTAATAGGCGACGATCACCGGGGTAAAGGGCGCACAGTTGGAAACCAATGTAGGGATCACGATCAGCTCTGCGCCAAGGGTTTGGGCGGTGATTTTTGCTGTATCAGCGACCTTGCCGCCGCCGATTGCCACCACGGCATCTGCTTGCTGGATCGCTTCAGCTAAGGTTTGCGCATTTTCATAACTCGATGATCCATCGTAGCGGTAGATCGGGTAGTCAAATGAATGAGGGTAATAGTTCGAAAACACATCGAATGACTGCTCCCCAGTAATTACTGCTACCTCTTGGAACTCTCGTAAATACTCCGGCAAATCAATTAAGACCCCATCGCCCGTAATATAACGGTTTGGACCTGGACGGACTTCATTAGCTAACATCAAACAAACACTCCTTTATAATCGTCAGAATTTTCTAATCAGTGTAGCGCGAAAATGCCCTGACTGTCAATTTCCTTTTTGGGAAAAAACAGAAAACAGCCGATCTGCTGACGAGGCAGATCGGCTGTTAGTGATGAATTGTAAGGAACGTTCCCCAAAATGTTAAGCCCAGTTTTGGCGAATAAAGCCGGCTCGACCGGAGCCTTCGCTATAAGCATTGTAATGGGCTGCATTTTTTTTGTAAAAATCTTGATGATAATCTTCTGCAGGATAAAAAGGTTCTGCTGGTTCGATCTTCGTTACGATCGGACGGTCAAAGCGGCCGCTAGCTTGCAACTGCGCCTTTGATTTTTCCGCAGTCGCTTTTTGTTCTTCACTATTGTAAAAAATCACTGGACGATAGGAATCACCACGGTCGGCAAACTGACCAAACGCATCCGTGGGGTCTGTCTGCTGCCAATAGATGGCAACTAATTCTTCATAAGAGATGACTTCAGGATCAAAGGTGATTTCAACTGCTTCGGTGTGACCGGTGGTACCTGTCGTTACTTGTTGGTAGGTTGGGTTAGGGACATGGCCGCCAGTAAAGCCCGAAACCACTTTGAGGATGCCTGGCTGTGAATCAAAAGGCTTCACCATGCACCAAAAACAACCACCAGCAAAAATTGCCGTATCATTCATAGGTATTCCTCCTTTGCTTCTATGGTATGCTTCTAGTAGAGAAAAACAAGAGATATGCTTAGATAACTTACTAACGAAGAAAGGAACCGCCCATGGAAAGCATGTTAATTTTACTACGGGGGAATTCTGGCAGCGGAAAAACCACTATTGCCAAAGCTGTTCAGCACGTTTTTGGGGAAGAGGCAGTGCTGATTTCACAAGATGTTTTTCGGCGAGAAATTTTTTGTGTCAAAGATACCCCTAATAATTTAGCCAGCGGTTTGATGAAAGAAGCTGTCCTATATGCGAAGGGGAAAGTGCCGATGATACTTGTTGAGGGGATTTATTCTCGTGAAAAATACCAAGACTTTCTCGACTTTCTAATGAAACTCTTTCCCCAAAAAAAGCTAGTTTATTATTTTGATCTTTCTTTCGAGGAAACGGTCAAAAGACATCAGACCCGAATGCAGCGAGACTATTTTTCCGAGGAAGCGATGCGTAAATGGTGGCTTGAGCGAGACTTGCTTTTCCCAAAAGGATCTTCAGAGGAAAGACTGATCAAAGAAGGCCTAACGATAGCAGAAACGGTCGATCAGATCATCGCAGATTATCAAGAAACAAGAAGGAGTGATTGAATATCGCGCGAATCATTGAACAAGGAACAGACCAAGAATTGGCTGCGTTAGAAACAGCATTAACAGCATACACAAAGCATCAAAAACCATTTACACAAACAGAGACCTATCAGAACTTTAGCAGTGTAATCAAAAAAGAGGGTGTGGTGATTGCTGGTGGCATTGCCTACGCCTCAATGTATAATATCGGCTATCTTGACACCCTGTGGGTCAAAGCATCCGAGCGGGGAAAAGGGTATGGCAAGCAGATTCTTACGGATCTTGAACAGCAGTTGAAAGCATTTGGCTGTGAAAATTGCCAGACGGCGACTTTTGATTTCCAAGCACCAGATTTTTATCAGCGAGTGGGCTATGAAGAAATCGGGAGAATCGCCCATACGCAAAATCAGCTAACAGAAATTTTTCTAGTAAAGAAATTACGTGATTGAATCCCAAAGAAACCGTTGAACAAGGACGAAACCAAGGAAAGAGAGGCACAACCAATGTTAGATAAATCAATTCCATATGCAGAAATCTGGATGAAGCGAGCACACAAAAGCACACCGATCCAGCCCATTCAATCCGATAACTATTCGCTACGCAGCTACCAAGCAGGAGACGAAAGGCACTGGGCACGGATCGAAACATCCGTCGGAGAGTTTGACAATGAGGAAGAGGCATTGGCGTATTTTGAAAAAGAATTTATGCCCGAGCAAGCACAGCTAGGACAGCGAATGTTTTTTGCCCTTGATCAAACAGGTACACCGGTCGGCACGGCTACCGCTTGGAAAAAAGCCAAGCAAGACGGTACACCGGTTCCGCTAGTCCATTGGGTAGCAGTAATGCCGCAAGCTCAACGTCAAGGGATCGCTCGCGGCTTGGTCACGCAAGTCGTTTCTGTCTTAGAGGCAGCCAACGAGCCGATGTATCTTCATACGCAAACGTGGAGCCACGCAGCAATCAAGCTCTACCAGCAGCTCGGTTTTGTGATCATTGCAACGGATATCAATGGGAATGAAAATCCAGAATATCCACTGGCTTGTCAAGTATTGGCAGAAGTGGCCAGAAAAGCCAGAAATGATTAAGAAGTACCGGCAGCAAAAAATCCGTTAACTTTTCGTAAAACTCTTGCGTAAAAGGCGGCGTGTGTCGAATTTAAGTCTGTAAAAATTCTCCTTTTTCAAGTATAATACCAAAGGAGTATGAGGAAGGATGGGCGAGATGGCACAGCTTTTTTTTAAATATGGCGCAATGAATAGTGGGAAAACGATCGAGATACTGAAAGTTGCTCACAACTATGAAGAACAAGACAAACCAGTCGTGATCATGACAAGTGGATTGGACACGAGAAGCGGCGTGGGAAATGTTTCGAGTCGCATCGGCTTAGAGCGAGACGCGATCCCGATTTTTGATGAAACGGATCTATTTCATTTGATCAAAGACCTCGGTTATAAACCTTATTGTATTTTGATCGACGAAGCACAGTTCCTAAAGAAGCATCACGTGCTGGCTTTCACCAAAATCGTGGATGAGTTAGGTATTCCTGTAATGGCCTTTGGCTTGAAAAATGATTTCCGCAATGAATTATTTGAAGGCTCAAAATACTTGCTGCTTTACGCAGATAAAATCGAAGAGATGAAAACCATCTGCTGGTTCTGTCATAAAAAAGCAACCATGAACTTGCACTATATCGACGGAAAACCCGTTTACGAGGGCGATCAAGTACAAATCGGCGGCAATGAAGCGTATTATCCAGTTTGCCGCAAGCATTACTTTCACCCGGGAATGAAAAAAGAAGGAGAATAATCAATGTATGATCAGTTACAAGCAATCGAAGACCGTTACGAAGAATTAGGCGAATTACTAAGTGATCCAGCCGTGATCTCTGACACCAAACGCTTCATGCAGCTTTCAAAAGAAGAAGCCAATACACGGGAAACGGTGGAAGTCTACCGCCGTTACAAAGAAGTCGTTGAAGGAATCAAGGACACTGAAGAAATGCTTGGGGAAAACCTAGATGCAGAAATGGCTGAGATGGCCAAAGAAGAACTCTCTGACTTGAAAAAAGAAAAAGACGTTTTAGAAGAACGCATCAAGATTTTGTTATTGCCAAAAGACCCGAATGATGACAAAAACATCATCATGGAGATCCGTGGTGCAGCTGGCGGCGACGAAGCAGCCTTATTTGCTGGCGATCTTTTCAATATGTATCAAAAATATGCGGAAAACCAAGGCTGGAAAGTCGAAGTCATGGATGCCAACGTCACTGGGATCGGCGGCTACAAAGAAGTCATCATGATGATCACTGGCGACAACGTCTTTTCAAAATTGAAATATGAGAGCGGCGCCCACCGAGTGCAGCGGGTACCATCTACCGAATCACAAGGCCGAATCCATACGTCTACGGCAACGGTCGTGGTTATGCCCGAAGCTGAAGAAGTCGAAATCGATATCGCAGACAAAGATATTCGGACCGATATTTACCATGCCTCTGGTGCTGGTGGTCAGCACGTCAACAAAACAGCTTCTGCTGTTCGTTTGACTCACTTGCCAACAGGGATCGCTGTTGCGATGCAAGATGAGCGTTCACAGCTGAAAAACCGTGAGAAAGCGATGAAAGTCTTGCGGGCACGAGTCTATGACCAAATGCAGCAAGAAGCGCAAAGCGAATACGATGCAAACCGTAAATCAGCAGTGGGTACCGGCGATCGTTCTGAACGAATCCGGACCTATAACTTCCCGCAAAACCGCGTAACAGATCACCGTATCGGGTTGACTATTCAAAAATTGGATCAAATTTTAGCTGGAAAACTCGATGAAATTGTTGATGCACTGATCGTTTACGATCAAACATCAAAATTAGATGAGATGCAAAATGGCTAAAACCTATCGAGAAGTCCTTTCACGGGCTTCTTCTTTTTTAGAAACGAAAGGACTGGACGGGTATGCGATCCAATACCTGTTTTTACAGCGAAAAAACTGGCAGCAACTCGATTGGCTGCTGCAGATGGACCAACCCATCCTAAGGGAAGATGAGGCACAGATCGCAGCAGATCTTGAACAGTTGCTACAGCATGAACCCCCGCAATATTTATTGGGGTATGAAGAATTTTATGGTCATCGCTTAAAAGTAACCCCTGCAACCTTGATCCCGCGTCCAGAAACCGAAGAGCTGGTGGAAAACTGTCTGGCAAAACTACCAGCAGATCAGCCGCTACGAGTCGTTGACATTGGCACGGGTACAGGAGCGATCGCCATTGCCTTAAAATTGGCACGTCCCCAGTGGTCGGTAAGTGCCGTGGATCTTTCAGCAGAGGCGTTAGCCGTTGCTAAAGAAAATGCGACAGCCTTAGGTGCAGAGATCCGCTTTTTCCAAGGAGATACCTTGGAGCCTGTGGCAGATCAGCAATGGGATCTGATCGTTTCCAACCCGCCGTATATCAGCGCTGAAGAGTGGCCGCTGATGGATATCAGTGTACGGGAAAAAGAGCCTAAAATGGCGCTTTTTGCTCAAGAACAAGGATTGGCGATCTATAAGCAATTAGCACAGCAAGCACCGAAGTGTTTGGCACCAAGTGGGCAAATGGCGCTGGAAATCGGCTTCCAGCAAGGACAAGCTGTTCAACAGCTTTTTGCAGCCGCTTTTTCCAACAAAGAAGTTACCGTAGTAAAAGATCTTGCGGGTCAAGATCGGATGGTGTTTGTCAGTCATCCACAAGATGTGGATAAATAAATTTTTTTTGCTACAGAAAAAGTGCAAAAACCTTATGAAATGAACAATTTGGGAATAAATGGAGTTATAAACAAGGTTATCCACACTTGACAAACGACTTATCCACAAAATGTGGATAAGAAACGAGAAAATGTTGATAAGTGTGGAAACTTCTCAAAAAAGGATGTGGATAAATTGTGGAAACAAAAATTTTTGATCAATCACAGTTAAACGAAGCAGCAGCTATCTTAGCTGAGGGGGGATTAGTGGCGTTCCCGACGGAAACTGTCTATGGACTAGGGGCTAGCGCGCTTTTGCCAAAGGCTGTTGCGCAAGTGTATCAAGTCAAAGGACGACCTAGTGACAACCCTTTGATCGTTCATATTGCCGAGCCAGAGCAGTTGGAACCGTTTGTGGATAACAAGCATCCTTTTGCTGATAAATTGATGGAAACTTTCTGGCCTGGGCCCCTAACCTTGATCTTTTCGATCAAAAAAGACAGCTTACCTAGCATCGTTACTGGCGGCTTATCCACAGCGGCGTTTCGGATGCCCAACAACACCAAGACGTTAGCGTTGATCAAACAAGCCCAACAGCCATTGGTTGGTCCTAGCGCAAATACATCTGGTAAACCAAGCCCAACATCAGCTGCGCATGTTCAGCATGATCTGGCAGGCAAAATCGCTGGCATCTTGGACGATGGGGTGACACAGATCGGTGTCGAATCAACGGTCTTAGATTTGAGTGACCCAACGGCACCGCCGATCATCTTACGCCCTGGTGCAATCTCTAAAGAACAGCTTGAAGCAGTCTTACAAACAAAAGTCCTCGTCGATCAGCATTTAGTAACAGAAAGTGAAGCACCCAAAGCGCCAGGCATGAAATATAAGCACTATGCACCGAATACCAACGTCATGATGGTCAATGAACAAGATTGGTCGGCAGCCATGGCTTGGGCGAGAGAACAGCAGCTTAAGGTAGGTGTTTTAGCTGGACCGACGATCGCCGAGCAGGTCCGCTTCGAAGCTGCAGCCATCTATTTATTTTTTGATGACAGTGTGGAAGCTGCGACAAAAGGGCTGTTTGCGGGGTTACGGGCGTTAGATGAATCGATTGCTGAGCTAGATGTCTTATTCGCACCCACGTTTCCAGAAAGCGGCTTAGGGGCTGCTTATATGAATCGGTTGAAAAAAGCTGCAAATCAAAGTTTCTTTCAAGAAAATTAGCAAAAAACCAGAATTCATTATAGGTAGCTTATGAAGAAATGTGATACAATGCTACCATTAAGGTAAAGGGGTGTTGTAAGCATGGATTATCAAACGTTTGATCCCGAATTGTGGCAAGCGATCGAAAAAGAAACGAATCGTCAACAAAACAATTTGGAATTGATTGCGTCTGAAAATATCGTTTCAGAAGGTGTAATGGCTGCGCAAGGTAGTATTTTGACAAATAAATACGCTGAAGGTTATCCAGGTCGTCGTTACTATGGCGGTTGTGAATTTGTTGATGTGGTAGAAAACTTAGCAATTGAACGGGCGAAAAGTATTTTCGGTGCGGCATATGCCAATGTTCAACCGCATTCTGGTTCTCAAGCCAACACAGCAGCTTATTTAGCGTTGATCGAAACAGGCGATACAGTATTAGGGATGGATCTTTCCGCAGGCGGTCATTTGACCCATGGCTCACCAGTGAATTTCAGCGGCAAGACCTATAATTTTGTTAGTTATGGTGTTGATCCTGCAACAGAAGTCATTGACTACAATGTCGTTCGTATTTTGGCGCGCAAGCATCAACCGAAACTGATCGTTGCCGGTGCCAGTGCTTACTCACGTACGATCGATTTTGCGAAGTTCCGTGAAATCGCTGATGAAGTTGGCGCAAAATTGATGGTGGATATGGCGCATATCGCTGGTTTAGTAGCGGCTGGTCTTCATCCAAACCCAGTTCCTTATGCGGACATCACGACTTCTACGACCCATAAAACATTACGCGGCCCTCGAGGCGGCTTGATTTTAACAAATGATGAAGATTTAGCGAAAAAAATCAATAGTGCCGTTTTCCCTGGTATTCAAGGCGGCCCATTAGAGCACGTGATTGCAGCGAAAGCTGTTGCATTTAAAGAAGCACAAGATGCGTCGTTCAAAGAGTACTCTGAACAAGTCATTCGCAATGCGCAAGCAATGGCGAAAGTCTTCAACCAAGCACCACAAGCCCGCTTGGTCTCTGGTGCAACAGACAATCACCTATTATTGATCGATGTGCGTGGCTTTGATTTGAACGGCAAAGAAGCAGAAGCATTGCTGGATCAAGTCAATATCACCGTCAATAAAAACTCGATTCCTTTCGAATCATTAAGTCCTTTCAAAACGAGTGGGATTCGCGTGGGGACACCAGCGATCACTAGTCGTGGCTTTAAAGAAGAAGATTGTGTCGAAGTGGCGAAATTGATCGTCAAAGTTTTAGAAAAACCAAATGATGAAGCCGTCTTGGCAGAAGTAGCGGCGCAAGTCAAAGAATTGACGGACAACTATCCACTTTACAAAAACAAATAAAATGGGACTGTGACAGAAGTTAAGGTCAGACAAGATGTCTCACGCGTTTTTCCTGCGCTCCAGCTCTTTGATCACCAAAAGTGAAAAAGGGGCTAGAATGAACGCAGAGGCGTGTTACATGCCGTCTTGTCTCCTTCCTTCTAACACAATCCTTTTTTTGAGGAAAAGCAGTATTGCCTGTGGCAGATGGTTGTAACAAGAGCCGATTTGCTTTAAAATAAGAGAAAAACCAAAGGAGATTTTTTTAAATGGGTAAATTTCAAGTAATCGATCACCCGCTGATCCAACACAAATTAACAATGATCCGCGACAAGAACTGTGGAACAAAGGTTTTCCGTGAAGTTGTTAATGAAATCGCAATGTTGATGGCGTATGAAGTGTCTCGCGACATGCCGCTTGAAGATCTAGTGATTGAAACACCAATTGAAGAATCAACACAAAAAACACTATCTGGTAAAAAGGTAGCGATCATTCCGATCCTGCGCGCAGGTCTAGGCATGGTTGATGGTATCCTTGAATTGATCCCAGCCGCAAAAGTTGGTCATATCGGGATGTACCGTGATGAAGAAACGCTAGAACCACACGAATACTTCGTAAAATTACCTGAAGATATCGATGAACGTCAATTATTTATCGTTGACCCAATGTTAGCTACGGGCGGTTCAGCGATCATGGCGATCGACGCACTGAAAAAACGCGGCGCTTCAAACATGAAATTCGTCTGCTTAGTTGCTGCACCAGAAGGCGTGAAAGCATTGCAAGATGCCCATCCAGATGTTGATATCTACACTGCAAATCTTGATGAACGCCTAAATGAACACGGCTATATCGTTCCTGGTTTGGGCGATGCTGGTGACCGTCTATTCGGTACAAAATAAATCAATACAAATAAGACAAAGGCAACTGAAGTTTTGCCTCGTCAATGATGCCATGGAAGAAGATCGACAGCCAAAACGGTTCGATCGGTTATCCATGGCTTTTTTTGCGCTTTTCAAAAAATCAGACAATGAAAAAAGGAGAAAATCAACTGATTTTCTCCTTGCATTAAACGGGTTATAGTTTGGTTAATTGTTTGTAATTGATGATCAATACACCATTACTTTGCGAAACTAATTTCTGGTTTTCTGGGGTTTCGTTCAGCTCGACCACCGCAGAGTTTTTCAACTGCTTTGTGATGGTACCAGTTTGTTTCTTCCCATGGAACGTGAACATGACAGGAGTAGCGACCTCAAACGTTGAACCTTCTTGTGACGGGACAATTGTTGTTTCGAATTTACCAAATGTTGCCATGTAAAAACCTCCTTGATACTTCTATTATATCACAATTTTCGGAAAATTTCAGTAAGTAGATTTTTTTCAGCAGACCTCTTTACAAAACAACCGTTTTTGCATATAATTTTCTTTGTGCCATACAACGCCAGCTTAGCTCAGTTGGTAGAGCAACGCACTCGTAACGCGTAGGTCACAGGTTCGAATCCTGCAGCTGGCATAAGAAATGAAAAACCATGAATCTTCTTTTAGAGGATTCATGGTTTTTCTTTTGCAGGCGATAAGTAATCTCAATTTTTCTTGGTTTCCCCGATAATTGTTCTTATTCGCCCATTAGCATTATATGGCATGTCCTATTTCGCACACGATTTTGATCGAAGTCAACAAAATAGATATAGCCTACGGAGCCGATCTCTAGCTTGCCATTACTTAAAATAAAGCTTTCGCTTGCACCGAAAAAACTCGAGCGAATATGCGCATCGCCGTTTAAAATCGTTGCTGGATCTGTTGGGTAGTTTGGATCGTCCAGACTCATCAAAAATTCTAAATGCTTTGGTCCAGGATAACGATAATCGGTATTTTCTGATAGTTCACGAGGAATAATTTTATCGAGAATTCGGTTTAAATCAACTTGAAGAAATTCATCTCCGTTAAAGTCTGTATCATGCATGTATTCTTCAAAGATAACAGAACAAGTCGTATGGGGAGACTGTACGAGACAGATTCCATTTGAAATTCCGCTTTTTTCAACCATTGCTTTCACTTCTTCTGTGATGTTGTGGTAAGACACTCGATTCCCGATAGAAGTTAACGTCAGTTGCTCTTTTAAAAATTTCACAGTGTTAATCCTCCTTTTTGTGCTTCACCGCTTGTCTGATCATTTCTGTAAGGGTTTGAACTGGATCATCTGCTTGCACAATACCGCTTGTCCCTCCGGTACCATCAGCACCTGACGACAAAGCTTTTTCAACATCGGCAGCACTAGATATACCAGCAGCCTGCAAAATCAGGATTTCTGGATCAATTTCCCGAACAACACGATTTGTTTCCGTCATGTATTGAAGATCACTGGTTTGTCCTGTCCCAATTAGTTCGGTTGGCTCGCAAACCATCACATCGGGTTTTAGGGAAGCCGCGGCTCTCGCTTCAGTCAATGAATTCGCACAGACAATTGTTAAGAGACCCAATTCATTTGAGCGCTGAATCGCTTTAGTCAGTTCTTGCAATGTCATGGGGTGTTCAGCATGGTTTAAAAAGGTAGCTTCAGCTCCGGCTTCTGCCACTGCTTCGGGTAAAACATAGCCCATTCCACGACCGATTTCGATTCCGTCTAAGTGTTGGACAGTGACGAATAAATGTGTTGTTGCCTGTTTAATTAAAGAAACGTCTGCATGCTGAACAGTAAATAGAATGTCGATGTCATACAAAGATGACAACTCATCAGCAGCTTTTGCCAATGCCAATGCTTGTTTTCCATAAAGATAGGCTTTGGGATTGATGACAAAGAATGGCGATCTTAAAGTTCTTTTTTTCATTAGCTTTCTCCTTCACGATAAGGTTTGGTATGAAAGACTGTAAAATAGTGCTCGAGTGTCTTGGACATTCCATTGCTTGCTGAATGAAGTAAATCGAAATAGTCATTTGGTTGATTTTTGTGAATTTCATTCATAGCAGCAGTGACAAAGTCAGTAAAAATATTTATTTTCCGGATACCTTCTAAGGCACATTTTTCAAGGTTTTCATCGCCAGAAGAGGATCCGCCATGCAGAACAAGAGGAACATTGACGGCATGGTGTATTTCCTTTAAAACGTCAAAATTTATTTTGGGTATCCCTTGATAATGTCCGTGAGAGGTGCCAATAGAAACTGCCAACGAATCAACCCCGGTTAATTTGGCAAATGTAACAGCCTCAGAAGGTTCTGTGTAAATAGATTGACTATTTACGGCTGATTCCAGACTGTTTTCCGACCCAACGTGCCCGATTTCGGCTTCAACAACGACACCATTTTTATGAGCGTAATCGGCGATCTCCTTTGACCGACGGACATTTTCTTCAAATGGCTCCTCAGAAGCATCGATCATTACGGAAGTAAAACCTAAATGAATGGCTCTTTTGATGACCTCTTCATCGGTACCATGATCTAAGTGCAAAGCGATAGGTACAGTGCTTTTCTTTGCCAAAAATTTTCCAATCATGGCAGCCTCTTCTAAAGTCAACATGTTCATATGGGACTGAGCGAAGGCCAATATCAAAGGCTTGTTTAAACGTTCAGCAGTCTCCGCGTATGACCTTGCACTAGTTAAGTCGAAAAAATTTGCTGCAGGTAATGCATAATTGTGTTTTTCTGCATGTGCGAATAGTTCTTTTGTTGTGACCAACATAGGGCATTCTCCTTATTCTTTGATTTTCTTTTCGATTTCCGCGTACATTTCTTCTGTACCAATCCCTGTTAAGAGTGGCAGCCCCATAATTACGCGATCTTTGATTGAGTCTGGAACAACCGTTGTACTCACCACGATGTCATAGTTATCAATTTTATTCATCTCATCTGCCACTTTGGATTGATACAGTTTCACTTGATCAGTCATCCCTTTTTCTTTCAGCCATTCTTTTACCTTATTTGTTACAATTGTTGAAGTTGCAACACCTGTACCGCACATAATCAATAGTTTTTTCATTATCATTTCCTCCTATAATTTCGATGTTTGTTTCTTGGGACGAATTTTATTTACATAAATCAATCCAAACAAAACAGAGACGCCAATTATGGCTAAACCGCCCCAGCTTAATATTTTGGTTAAGCCGACATAAAGGAATGTGGTCCATAAACCACCTTCAGCCATAGCAGTGATCATAGAGTTTCCTTGTAGATCAAAGTTTGCGGATCGAGCAGCAGTAGTGACAAGCGGTGCTGCCCACGAAGTAATATAGAGAATGCTTACCATATAAATCGTTCCAGCAATTACTGTTCGAATGATGTTTCCTCCAAAAACAGCAGCCATCAAGCAAATCAGAAAGGGAATGGTTGCTAAATCACCAAAAGGCAAGGTCGTATTGCCAGGTAGAACTACGGCTAACAAAATAGTGATCGGAACTAGCAGCAATGAGGAAGAAAGGACAGCTGGATGACCAACCGATAATGCTGCATCCATACCGATGTAAAGCTCTCTTCCAGGAAACCGTTTTTTGACGAATTCATTTGCAGATTCAGAAATAGGCGTTAGACCTTCCATCAGTAAAGCAACCATTTTAGGCATCAAAACCATCACAGCGCCTGTTTGGACGGCTAATTGGCCGACACCTGCTGTGTCATATCCGGCAAGTATTCCCATGATGAGACCAATCAAAAAGCCCATAACAGTAGAGTCACCAAAGACACCAAATTTTTTCTGAATGGTTTCTGGATCTGCTTTCCAATCTTTTAGTCCTGGAATACGATCAAAGAGCCAATTCATCGGAAGTGCAAAGATGAATCCTGGTGCGGCGGTACCATGAGGAAAAGTGATATTAGGAAATCCGTAGAACTTATTAATGATCGGACCTAAAATATCTCCCATTAAAAGAATCATCATCAAATAGATGACGGTGGCCGCGATCCCCATTGCAAAGTCTCCAGTGAGGGCATAAATCAGAGAAGAGATGAAGGCTGCGTGCCAAATATTCCAAATATCTACATTCAATACTTTAGTCAGCCCTAAAATGATGAGTAAAACATTTAGGACCACACCAATCGGAATCGCAAGGCTTCCTAAAATCGTCCCGTAAGAAATTGCCGCTGCGGCAGGCCATCCGACATCAATCGTTGTCAAATTTAATCCTAGACGTTCAACCATATGTTGGGCGGCAGGACCCAAGCTGCTGCTTAGAAGGTCAATCACCAAATTCAATCCAACAAACCCGACACCAACAGTTAAGGCTGAAGTAAAGGCTTTGCCAGGCTTGGTTCCCAAAATTATTCCAAAAATAAAAATTAAAATAGGCAAAACAACGATTGAACCTAGATCAACGAACCACTGTAATGCATTTAACATAATTGTTCCTCCTTTTTATTGCAGTCCATTTTTTTCAATAATCGAAAGATACGCTTCTTTAGTCGTTACTGAGGATAGGGCTTCCAAAACCCCTGGTGTTTGAAACATAGAGATAAGATTTTGTAGCATACCCAATTGCTCATGTGGTTCCTTCAATGCAAGCATGAACAACAGAGATACATCGATTTTCTTTTCTTGCGAACCCATTTCAATAAATGAAAGGGGAGAGGCAAGTGACATAAAAGCGACTTGGGATCGTAAAACAAATTTGCTGTCCGTATGTGGGATCGCTACCCCAATGCCGTTAATTTTTAAACCTGTAGGAAAGGTTTCTTCTCGCTGTACGATATTTTGATAGAACTGATCATTTACACAATGAGTTTTGATGAGTTCGTCTGCTAATAGTCGAAAAGCTTCCTCTTTTGTTTTAGAATCTTTTTCAAGTAACACGATTTGGTGATCAAAAAACATGATCAATTTCCTCCTCTTAACAATCTTTGATACAGTTCTTCTTGCGTTTGACTATTAACGATCCATTGAATTTCTTCGGCTGAGTTAAACAATCCGTAAATCGAAGCGATCAACTCTTTTGCCTCGATCATGTTTTCTTCAGCAATCGCAATCAAAACAATTAGTTGGATTTTTGTGTCTCCCCAAGTAATTGGCGCATCGAGGGTGAGAAAAGCAAGTTTTGTTTCTTTCACTGTATGTGGATCAGCATGTGGAATGGCTACTCCCGTCTTTAAGCCAGTGCTTCCTAGTTCCTCTCGTTCAAATAGAGAATGCTTAAATTTTGTTGTAACAAGCTTTTTTTTCAGATAATCATCTGCTAAAAAATCCAGTACATCTTTTTTTGTTCGAAACTTTTTTTTGACAAAAAGGAAAGTAGGATCTAAATATTTTTGTAATAAAGTCGTTTTCTGGTATTTTTTTGAGTAAAAATTTTTCTCATTCTCATTAAGATTAGATATCTTTGCTGAGATTCTTCCTATTTCTTCGGTAGTAGGAAGCGGCGAAATATAAATAACTGGCGGTGCTGTAATGTCTAATGGAATAGTTGATATGATCAGATCAACAGCTTCAAGAGATGTACTGGCCAGTTTACTCAAAGGAATGATCTCCAATACGGTATCAGCAGCGATCGTCTGTTTGATACGGTTAAAAATCAACTCCGATGTAGCAAAACCAGATTGGCAAACAATTAGTATATGGTTAGTAATTTTTATCTTTTCAAAGGCTAGCTGAAAATGGATCGTCAGAAAAGAAACTTCGTCTTCTGTTAATAAGATTTGAAATCGCTCCTCTAAATCTCCAATTGCATATTTGGTCAATGTATACATTGTTGAGTATTGTTTTTTGATACTTTTTATCAGTGGGTTTTTCAATAAAATTCCTGTCTTTGATCGATGGATCATGGGAACGATATGAGCCAATAATGTTTGCAGCAATAATTTATCTTGTGTCAGATCTGCGTTTAACATATGTGACATTTTTTGAATAATTTGTTTCGTACAATTTGTGATAGTAGATTCGTGAGGCTCATCCATTTGACCAAAAGGCTCGATGCCGTGTGCTAATAACAAGGAACACACATATTGAATATCTGTATCACTAAATTGAACAGGTAGTTGCTGTTGGATCATTTCAGAAAAATCAACCGCGATCATATAGAATTTCATTCGTCTAAGTTCGTCAAATACTAGATGCTCTTGTTTTTCAATGTGTTTATCTATAAGAAGTCTTGAAAGAAAAATTCGCAATGAAAGCTTCAAAGATTCAATAGAATAATTATTGACTGGATGGCCGATTGTTTGAGTCATGTCTGAGACAAATTTCTTCGTTAAATCGAGAACCTTAGAGTCAAAGAGATTGTTGACCAAAAGATTTTCACTGGCTTTGGCGTCGGTATACTTCTCTAAAAAAGATTTGAATACGTTTTGAGCAGCAGATTCAACTGAGGTTAGCTTGAGTCCGCTAGTAGTCATTTTTGTTGATACTTGATGGAATCGACAGAAAGCAACGATTTCATCAACATCTTTCTTTATTGACTGGTTGCTAATATAAAAATATTCAGAGAATTCCTGATAATGCATTGGTTTTACTGAAAACAGATAGTTAGCGAAAATAAAGATTTTACGATAATTAGGTGAAAATAGTTCGAGTTTAGTCTCTTTTTTTGCTAACAATCGATAACCATTCTGTTTTGCTGATTCAGAACCAGATAAAAAGATTCCTTTTCTTGGGACTTTTTTGATAGCTAGTCCCGAATCTTTTAGTTTCTTTTCTAAAGTCGTTAAATTGTTATAAACCGTTTTTTGGGATACATTTAACTGCTTTTGAAAAAAAGAGGCAGGGCGAAACTCCGTTTGTTCTAATAGTAGTTGCAACAGTAGTTGTTCTCGATTATTTAAAATCATTGGTTCACCTCCGGAAGCGCTTCCTTAATTGTATTCTAGTGAAATTATGTGGTGGCGTAAATAACATTTCATTACCACATTAATGTGGTAAATAGGCTCGTCGTGCATCAATTTATATTCTGAGCAACTTAAGGGAAGTAGTCACAGGCTGCTATTTCTTTGAAACGAAAATAAGGTGGCAATTTTTGACTGATTTAAAGTTGCTTTGTTCGGTTACATTGAGCAAAGAATAATTAAAATAAAGAAGAATACTTAGAATAAGGTGTTTTATTAATAAGAAGAATAGACGAATTCAGCGAGTTTTAATAGAAAAATATGTCTCTGTACTTCCTATCTAGTACATATACTATCGTCTTATTCTGATTGATCAGATATGCATCAGAACAGAGTGCTTCTTTCGTTGTAATTCTAAACAATTTTAGATTGTTTTTAACCCTCTTTTCCCGAAAATCATTAAAGTTTCTAAATTTTTTGTGAATGCTCATGGACAATCCTTTCTTTTCTCCTCAATTATCACTATAATGGATAAAGATTCTACAGAAGAGAGTGTGGACATGGAAAATTCACGAATAAAAACGAACGATAATCGAATTGACTACGGTGTGATTCTACCCGTATTTTTATTATGTCTGATTGGTTTGGCGTCCCTATATGTGGCGCTGACACACGATCCGAATAATCCGAATATGATGCGAATGTTAGGGTTTCAAGCTTTATGGTATGTGTTAGGCGTTGTTGCCGTGATCATTATCATGCAGATCAAATCAAAATGGCTCTGGAAATTGACGCCCTATATTTATGGAGCTGGGCTAGCCGTTATGTTGGCGCTGCTGAAATTTTACAACCGGACGATGGCTGCCTCGACAGGGTCGAAAAACTGGTTTAGTTTCGGTCCCTTTACCTTGCAGCCTTCAGAATTGATGAAGATCGCCTATATTATGATGTTGGCGTTAGTCGTCACGCAGCACAATGTCAAGCATCGGGAACGGGATCTGAAAACAGATGGGTTGCTGATTGCAAAAATGTTAGCCGTCACGATCCCAGTATTGATTCTGATTACCTTACAAAACGACTTTGGTACGATGTTGGTCTTTCTAGCGATTTTCGGTGGGGTCTTCTTGATGTCAGGAATCTCATGGCGAATCATCGTGCCAGTGATTGCAGCATTTGTGATTCTCGGTGGTGGAACGATTTTCTTAGTGACCACCGATGTTGGTCGTGAGTTTCTGTACAATACAGGAATCTTTAAAGAATACCAATTCGCCCGTATCGATTCGTGGCTAGATCCTTTTCATGATACCCAAGGGCAATCCTTCCAATTGGCGTATGCTCTGATGGCGATCGCTTCTGGCGGGATGTTCGGGAAAGGATTTAATGTCAGCGATGTGTATGTACCGGTCCGAGAATCCGATATGATCTTTTCGGTGATCGGTGAGAATTTTGGGTTTATTGGCAGCGCATTTGTCATTTTATTGTATTTTATTTTGATCTACCGGATGATCCGGGTATGTTTCGATACCAACAATGAATTTTATGCCTACTTGGCAACTGGGATCATTATGATGATTCTCTTCCATGTGTTTGAAAACATTGGCGCAAACATCGGTCTCTTACCGTTGACGGGGATTCCACTGCCGTTTATCAGCCAAGGAGGATCTGCCCTATTAAGCAATATGATTGGGATCGGTTTGATTTTATCGATGCGCTATCAAGCTGAGACCGCACCAAAAACACTTTAAGGAGTTCACATGATTACATTTTATTGGTACCCAAAATGCAGTACATGCCGAAATGCGAAGCGTTGGTTAGAAGAGCACGAGATTCCCTTTGAAGCGATCGATATGGTGGCCACACCGCCTCAACCGGAACAATTGCTGGCTTGGATTCAATCAAGCGAAGCACCGTTAACCCGTTTCTTTAACACAAGCGGCATGAAATACCGTGAATTGCAATTAAAAGAAAAAGTGCCGACCATGACTGCCCAAGACGCAGCCGATGTGCTGGCAACCGATGGTATGTTGATCAAGCGCCCACTACTCGTTAGCGGCGACCGCTTTTTGATTAATGGATTTAAAGAAAATGAATATGAAGGAGTCTTACAAGAATCATGGAAAAGAAATGCTTAAGAAAAAAAGATAATTTGTGGGTTTTGTTTAACGGGAAAGAATATTGTGTCGGTTTAACAAAAGAAGCGCAAGAAGAACTTGGTGCGGTCACGTTTGCTTCGATTCAAAAAGCAGGAACTGCTTTAAAACAAGGAGAGACCCTTGTTGAGCTGGAAGCGGAAAAAGCAGTCAGTGAATTTCCAAGTCCATTGACGGGCGTGATTTCTTCCGTAAATGAAAAAATCGATCAATCCATTGATACCTTAAATGATGAAGACGAAATGAACGCTTGGCTTGTCAGCTTCAAAGAGGTTGACCCAAGTCAATTTGAAGCCTTGTAAGTCAAATCTGTAAAAACGACTATTTTTTCAAAAAGAATTGACAGTCGGATAAGACGTTGCTATAATTTGCTCAATAAATGAATGCTTTGAAAAGAAGAGTACATGTTCTTAACGTACACAGAGAGCCCTGTTTGGTGCAAATGGGCAACGGAGAGAGGATGGAAGATGGTCTTTGAGCATGATAGGTGAGTGGAAACAAGCCTATCACGGGAGGCACCCGTTACAGTGCAGCAGTATGCGAAGCAATTCAAGTACTGAGCGAGGCTGTTGATGCGAATCGACAGTAAATCAAGGTGGTAACGCGGAAGTTGTGCTTTCGTCCTTTGTAACAGTATAATGTACAGAGGATGAGAGCTTTTTTTGTGTTTAACCAACCAAAGAGGAAAGATGGGAATAACATGGCATTAATCGAATTGTCGCATGTAAAAAAGTCATTCGGCAAAAAGCAAACGGCTGTCCACGCCGTCAATGATGTTTCACTGCAAGTGGAAAAAGGCGATATCTATGGAATCGTCGGCTACTCTGGTGCTGGGAAAAGTACATTAGTTCGTTTGTTGAACGGCTTAGAATTGCCGACAGCAGGAGATGTAGTCATTAACGGTCAAAATATTTTGGCATTGAAAAACAAAGAATTGAGAAACTTCCGCAAAAAAATCGGCATGATTTTTCAGCACTTTAATCTATTATGGTCTCGAACGGTGGCGGAGAACATCGAATTGCCATTGGAGTTGGCAGGCGTTGAAAAAGCAAAACGACGGCAACGGGCGCAAGAGCTGATCAAGTTAGTTGGGTTGGAAGGACGGGAAACTGCCTATCCGGCACAATTGTCTGGCGGACAAAAGCAAAGAGTCGGGATTGCTCGTGCATTAGCGAATGAACCAGAAATTTTGCTGTGTGATGAAGCAACGAGTGCGTTAGATCCACAAACAACAGAAGAAGTGTTGGATCTCTTACTTTCCATCAATAAAAAATTGCATTTGACGATCGTGCTGATTACCCATGAAATGAACGTCATTCGTAAAATCTGCAACAAGGTCGCGGTGATGGAGCATGGGCAGATCGTTGAAGAAGGATCAGTACAATCGGTTTTCCGTAACCCGCAGCAAGAAGTGACCAAACGTTTTGTTCAGCAAGATTTGGAACCAGAAGAAGATGTTGAAGAACTACGGCAAGCCTTCTTACGAGAAAATCCGCAAGGGCATTTAGTGACCTTGACCTTTACACAAGACAACGCCAATGAACCAGTGATTTCACAAGCGATCCACCGCTTTCAGATCGATGTCAATGTCGTTTACGGAAAGATCCAACAAACCAATGAAGGATCCTTCGGCGGCTTGACGGTCTTATTGACAGGTGAAGCAAGTGAGGTCGAAAAAGCGATCGCCTTTTTCAAAGAGCAGCAAGTGGGCGTGGAGGTGATTGAACGTGGATAAGTCATTTGTAGAAACCTATTTTAATTTTGAAAAAGTCGACTGGACCAACATGCAGCAAGCCACTCTGGACACTTTGTTTATGACTTTTTTCTCAATGGTTTTAGTGGTTGTGATCGGTTTGCTTCTAGGATTGGCGCTTTATTCACTAGGGCGTAAACAAACGGCGGGAGCCAACATTTTCTATAATGTGGTTTCCATCATCAGTAACGCCTTTCGCTCAACGCCATTCATGATTTTGATGGTCTTGATCATTCCGTTTACAACATTATTAGTCGGTTCGTTCCTAGGGGCAAAAGCAGCGATCCCAGCATTAGTTTTATCGGCTGCGCCGTTTTATGCTCGGATGGTGGAAATTGCTTTTCGTGAAGTCAATCCTGGTGTGATTGAAGCCGCCGAAGCGATGGGCGCCAGTTACTGGGAGATCATTTATAAGATCGTGATTCCAGAAAGTGTTCCGGCATTGATTTCAGGACTGACGGTCACAACGATCTCAATGATTGGTTATACCGCCATGGCAGGTGCGATTGGTGCCGGTGGGCTAGGCGCTTTGGCTTGGCAAGAAGGATTTCAACGTGGAAATTACACTGTTACGCTTGTTGCAACAGTGATTATTTTAATTATCGTTTTCATTATCCAAGGGGTCGGCGATTTCCTTGCGAAGGCCACCGATAAACGGTAAATGAAACGAAGAACAAAAAGTGGAAAATATGGGAGGAAATGGATATGAAAAAGATTTTTGGTATTGCAACAACCTTATTGTTAACTGCCGCTTTAGCTGCTTGTGGAACGGGCTCAAATTCAGGAAGCTCTGATTCATCTGCGGCTGAGGGAGAATCAACAAAATTAGTGATCGGTGCATCGGTTACGCCTCATGCGGAAATTTTAGAACAAGCCAAACCTTTACTAGCAGAAGAAGGCATTGATCTTGAAATCAAGACCTTCGATGATTATGTGTTGCCAAACAAAGCATTGGAAAATGGCGATATCGATGCCAATTACTTCCAACACATTCCTTACTTGAACAAACAAATCGCAGACAATGGCTATGACTTTGTTAATGCCGGTGCGATCCATATCGAGCCAATGGGTCTTTACTCAAAACGAATCTCTGATATTTCAGAACTAGAAGATGGTGCAACGGTTCTTACTTCCACTTCTGAATCTGACTGGGGTCGTATCCTAACGATTTTACAAGATGCTGACTTGATCACCTTAAAAGACGGCGTTGATACAGAAACGGCAACCTTTGATGATATTGCTGAAAATCCGAAAAACTTAGAATTTAAACATGACGTCGATCCATCTCTTTTGGCGACTGCTTATCAAAACGACGAAGCAGACCTAATTGCCATCAATGCGAACTTCGCATTCGGGATCGATTTGAACCCAGCGGATGATTCTGTTTTATTAGAAGCGGATAATTCTCCTTATGTCAACGTGATCGCTGTCCGCAGTGGTGACGAAGATAGCGACAAAATCAAGAAATTGATCGAAGTGCTTCATTCAGACGAAATCAAAGATTTTGTTGAAGAACAATGGCAAGGTTCAGTGAAAATCGTTGATGCTGACGCAAAATAATTCACTGATAGTAAAATGATTTTAAAAAGAGCGTACCGCTATTCAAGTGGGCGCTCTTTTTGTTGCGGAAAGGCAATGATGGGTTGGAAGAAAGAGACGTCTTGCCAAATGCATTCATAGAGTAAGGGCAACTCGGGATGCTTCTTTAAAAGTTTTTCGTAGTGGGGAAGCTGTGTCAAGAAAGCACGGACCAAGCGTTGTGAACGTTCAGATAAGCGAGGATTTAATGGCGGGTAGACAAATAAATTGCCCTCCAATAATGCCCCCAGCAGATGGGCTTGGAAAATTTTCGGCAAAAGAACCTCTAACGGCTGCTCGATTGGATACTGCCTCAAAACTGGGGTGATGATTTGGCATAAGAGGCCAGATTCTTCTGCAGGTACATAGAAAGGCTCCAGTGTTAGAAGCTGTTTCCATAAAAACAAATAGCTGCGTTCACCGACTAAGTAGAAACATGGAACAAAGTGTTTGGGAAAAACTTGTTGAGTAAACGTGATTGATGTGTTGGGATAAAAAGCAGTTTTCCGTAACTGATGGATTTGTGTCAGCTCCTGAAACGCTTGATTGGGGGAGATAAGCGCTGGGTTTGCTAAGAGGGTAAGGCGAAAAAGCACATAGCGCAATTGTCGTTCGTTGCCAGTGATTAAAGGATAACTGCGGCGATCGATAGCTAGTTGATAAGGTGCTAAAAAGTTAGAAAAGGATGAAAAGCGCCGATGCAAACTGGATGGGCTGAGATAATAGCGTTTGTAGAGATCTGCAAAGGAAATAGTCGGCATTTTTAACAAGAGCAAGAGTAGCTGATAATTTGCACTTTTATTGAATAATGCAGCAATCATTTCCATATGGGGGAGGGAGCAACTGGCTGATTGCTGCAAATGACGGTCTGCACGAATGTGCCCTTGTTGTACATCATAGTGGAAGAATGGGTCCTCGTTTAAATAGCTTGACAGCAGCCGACGGATCGTTTTGACAGAGATTTTTTGGGCGGCAGCAGCTTTATTCAAAGGCAGGGGATTTTCGGTTAAAAGTGTTGTGGAGAGTCGCAGCATTTGCATAATATCTTTTTCAAGGATATTTTTCAACATCATGCACCTCTTTCAGCTAAATTTTGCAACTGTCCTTATTATAAGGGAACTTCATTCGTTATTTTCACTCGCAAAAAATAGTCAATAAAACGTAATAAAAAACGATGTTTTTGTCGAGTATTTATTTGAAATTGCTGCTAGACAGAATTAAATGAAAGGAGGTATGCAAAAAAAAACCACCTTCTAAAATAAAAAGGGTGGTTTTTTATATAGGTGTCGTTATAAAAAGAGAATGGCGAATGGGCGTTAACGAGTCTCGCTAGGCAATAAAATCGTTTGCCGCTGCCCATCATCATACACATAGACTTTTTGGGGATACAGGTCGGAATACCGGTAAGGTAGATCAACACCAAGTTCGATTTGACTTTGTGCTTGAGAAAAAAGCAGTGTGACACGACCATGATTGTTTTGGACTTCAAAGGTGAGCAGATTTGTCAACGGAATAAACCCTTTTAAATCAAGATCGATGATCAACCAGATACTATCGATCAATTCGCTAGGTAGTGTTTGAACAATACCGCCAGAAGCGTAACGACTGCGGTGATCATCAAATGTTTCAAACATAATAAACCCCTCCTTCAAGTAGGCTTGCCATTAACATCAAATTTGTCTATTTATCATAATGAAGAACCGTCAAAAATGCAACTACTTCTGCTTTTCTTTTTGGTCAGCGACGCATTTTAACTATTTTCTTAAAAATTTGTTGGGTTGGCTGGACCAAGCTTTCCCAAAGACGTCTTTCAATGGGAAATAGTCAGTTGCAGCATACCAGCTCTTCGTAAGAATGAAAAGGACTCTTGAAGGGAAATCCCTTCAAGAGTCCTACATTTCTTAGAAGTGTCTGTTGATTGAAGACGTGGTCTTAAGAACGGTGTTCTATGATTACTCTTCGTCTTCACCGATAACTGCTGGTTCAGCAGCTTCGCCGGCTTCTTCATCTTCAGAGATTTCTTGTGGTTCAGTAACCGCAACGATTTGTTCTTCTGGATCGGTCACGATCGTGTACTCGTCGTTCTTAGGCAGATCAGCCACTGTTAATGAATCGCCGATCTCTAATGACGTCACATCGATCTCAACACGTTCAGGCAATTTGTCTGGTGTTGCTGATACAACGACTGTATACAAGTTTTGTGCTAGAACACCACCAGCTTTGACACCAGCAGATTCACCAATTAAGGTTACTTCTGCTTCTACTTCTGTTTCTTCATTCATATCGACAGATAGGAATTCAACGTGGGTTAAATTGCGTGTGAAGGTATCTGATTGATACTCTTTGATCAGTGTATTGACTTTTTTGCCTTCTAAACTGATCGTGATTACGGTATTCAATCCATTTTCACGCAAGATTTTTTCTAATTCTGCTGCATTGACAGCAATCGGTGTGCTTTCTACTTTGTACCCATTGACAATTGCAGGTACTTTTCCTTCGTGACGCAACTTGTTCCGTAAAGAACGTGGGCGAACTTCTCTTTTCGTAACTTCTAATGATACTGACATAACTCAATTCCTCCTAAAATTTTCTCGTTAGTAACGAGATTTTTTAAGCAAATTTTGTTAACTCTGCACATTAAGTGGTACGTGAGTGAAAACACGCAAAAGGGCAGTTGTGTACACAACTGCCCCAGAAAGTTTTGGTTCAACTTTTCTCCACCAGGTCATAACGCTGTGTATGAGAAACTATATTTACTTTACTCTTTAACCTTACGCAAAAAGACAAAGAAAGTCAAATCATTTGAAATCCTGGCAGTTTCCTTTCGCTAGATCCTAAGCTATAATAGCCACTATGGAGAAAAATTTATGCGTTTAGATAAAGTGATCGAGCAACAATTGAATACATCTCGGAAAGAGATGAAACGGTTGTTTCAGCAAGGAAAAGTCTTTGTGGATCATAGGATTGAACGAAGGCCCGAGCGCAACGTCGATAGCAGCTTGCATCAAATCATGGTTGCGGGGCGGCAGTTGGAAACACAGGAACGCTATTATATCGTCAACAAGCCCAAGGGTGTCGTTACAGCCAATCTGGATCAACAGCACCAGACAGTGATCGCTTTGATTGCACCCGAAGATCAACATCCTGATCTTTATGCCGTCGGTCGATTGGATCGGGACACGGAAGGGTTGGTATTAGTTACGACGAATGGTCAGTTAGGCTATGACTTGCTGCATCCCACCAAAAAGGTGACCAAGCGATATGAAGTGGTGGTCAATGACTTGGTGACTCCTGAGGATGTGGCGGCATTTGCTGCAGGGATCACCTTTCATGGTGGTGTCACTTGCAAACCAGCTGCCCTAACGATCATCGATGCCCGAGCGGATCATTCCTTTGTTTCGTTAGAAATTGCTGAAGGCAAGTTCCATCAAGTGAAAAAGATGTTTTTAGCCCGAGGGAAAAAAGTCATTCAGCTGAAACGAACAGCGATGGGTTCGCTGGTTCTACCAGATGATTTAGCAGTGGGCAGTTATCGCTCGCTGACGCAAGAAGAATTAAAAGGACTGGCGGCGCATTTCCGCTGAGAAAGAGGGAGAAAATGAAGTATAAAACATTATTATTTGATGTCGATGACACGATCCTCGACTTTCAAGATACCGAAGATCAAGCCTTAAAAGCACTGTTTGAAGCTCATGGCTTGGAAATGACTCCAGAGCGCAAACAAAGCTATCAAACGATCAATCATGATTTGTGGCAGCAGTTTGAGCAAGGGAAAATCACGAGAGACCAAGTCATCAATGAGCGTTTCGGCTTGTTTTTTGAAACGCAAGGCATTCAGGTCGATAGTCCAGCAGTTGAATTGGCGTACCGAGAATTTCTAAATGAAGGACATAAACTGTTAGACAACAGTGATGAGATCTTAGCGGAGTTGGCGCAGCATTTTGACCTATACGTGGTTACGAACGGGGTTTCTGAAACCCAGTACCGTCGCTTGGAAGATGCCAAATTGAAGCCCTATTTCCGTGATATTTTTGTTTCAGAAGACACGGGTTATCAAAAACCAATGAAAGAATATTTTGACTACGTGTTTGCCCGCATACCAAACGTTAAAAAACAAGAAACAGTCATTATTGGCGATTCACTGACTTCAGATATCTTAGGCGGACAATTGGCAGGGATCGACACGATTTGGTTTAATCCAAAGAAAAAAAACAGTGGTGAGATTCAGCCTACCGTTGAGATCGAACGTTTGCAGCAATTACTTCCTTTATTGCAGCACTGATTCTACAGAAACAGTAGTAATTTGCCGAATTTTCGCTATAATAGAACCAGTGTGAATTTTTTAAGATGAAAGAGGTTAATTGAATGACGAATGGCAAGCCCATTATTATTGGTGTGACAGGTGGATCAGGTAGTGGAAAAACAAGCGTGAGTCGGGCGATCTTTAATCATTTCCCCAACCATTCTATTATGATGCTTGAACAAGACTCCTACTATAAAGACCAAAGTGATCTGAGCTTTGAAGAACGGTTGAACACCAACTATGACCATCCTTTTGCATTTGATACTGATTTGTTGATCGATCACTTGCAGCAGCTGCTTGCATATCAAACGATCGAAAAACCTGTCTATGATTATGTCGCTCATACTCGCAGCGAAGCAACGATCATTCAAGAACCCAAAGAAGTCATTATCTTGGAAGGGATCTTGATTTTAGAAGATGAGCGATTACGTAATTTAATGGATATTAAACTTTATGTTGATACAGACGATGATATTCGGATTATTCGCCGAATCAAACGTGATATGGAAGAACGTGGCCGGACGTTGGATTCTGTGATCGAACAATACTTGACGGTCGTAAAACCGATGTATCATCAATTTATCGAACCGACAAAACGGTATGCTGATGTCATCGTACCAGAAGGCGGCGAAAACCACGTAGCCATTGATTTGATTACGACCAAAGTGGCAACCTTTTTATCCTAAGGTTTCTTGAATCCATCGATTTGAACGTTTCTTTTGAGAAGAAACAACTGGTTCATGTAAAACTGCTGATAAGTGCTCTTTCTTGAAAGATGTTTATCCGCAGTTTTTGATTTTATAAAAAAAAACAGTAGTATTCCGACTAATTTTATGGTAAAGTAATCCTCATGCGACGAGTCGAGAAGGTCTAGCATTAGCTGACCAGATTGATAGCAGAGGCACACCGCGTAAGCAACCTACCGGATTTGTAGGGTGTCGGAATATTCCTTTTGTGGAGATAGGGTATTCTACTAGCAATAGTACTGTGAGTGAAAAAAGCTGTGAACAATTTTGTTCACAGCTTTTTTTTGTTTATTTACGTGAGAGAACGGCGATAGATGGTGGAAGACTCTCCCCAAGGGTGGTAGCCAGTGCCGATCGGTTCGAAAGCAAACTGCTCATAAAAAGTAGAAAGATCCGTACATAGATACAGAGAATCAAAACCAGCTCCAGCAGCGCGCTGTTTAGCTGTTTCGATCAAAAGGCGGGCACCGCCTTGGCCACGCCACAAAGGGTCCACATACAAGGCGCAAAGCCAAGGCGTCAAATCCATCCGACTGATGAAGTCGTTGGGGATCAAGCCGCCGCAGCCGATGATTTGATAAGGTCCGTCGGATGCCATCTCATCGTTGACCAGCAGTAGCCATTGCGGCAAAATGCTTGTTGAAAAACTATGGGTCAGGCTGTCTTCATAAACCATGAGGGAATCGGGGCCAGCCCACTGTTTTTGGAAGTAACGGATCGCTTCTGCTAAGTATTCAGGGTGTTCTTTAAGGGTGATGACCTGCATTTTTTTCTCCTTTATCCTTCTTTAGGTAAGCGAATCTGAAAAATAACCCCTCGTGGCTGCAGATCTTTGACCAGAATTTGTCCTTTGTGCTCTTCGACGATTTGCTTGGCGATCGCTAAGCCTAAACCATAGCCGCCGGTCTCCTTGGAGCGAGAACGATCCTCGCGGTAGAAGCGGTCAAAGATGCGAGCTTTCTCTTCATCGGAAATAGTTGGTCCCGTGTTTTTGACCTCGATCAGCCATTGCTTGTTAGAAATCTCCGATAAGAGCGTAATTTTATCACCACTGCTGGTATATTTTAAGGCATTATCTAGGAGAATCACGAGGACTTGATGAATTTTCTTTTGATCAAAGCAAGCGGTCGTTTTGGCAAAATTTTCGACAATAAAATGTTTTTGATCCAGTTCGGCAATTTCTTTGAAAGGTTTGACTAAGTCATCGATAAACGGAACTAATTCGACGGTTTCTTTCGTTAACAGCAGTTGATTGGAATCACTGCGGGCAATCGTTAGTAGATCTGCCGTTAATCCAGTTAGCCGTCGGGTTTCCGCTAACGCTTGTGCAATGCTTTCAGATTCTTCAATGATCGTATGATTGGGCTTGGTAAACAGGCGCTCCAGACTATTTTGAATGATCGTCAATGGTGTGCGCAGCTCGTGAGAAGCATTTTCGACAAATTCTTGTTGTTTCTTCCACGAGGCTAAAATTGGGCGCATGTTCAAGCTGGAAAGCAAGTAGCTGATCCCGATCGAGAGAATCCAGAAAAAAATCATCGATAAAATCAAGATGGTTTGGAAATTGTTCATGGCATTTTTGATTTGATTGGTGTTCGCTAAGACTTGGATATAGCCGACCCCGGCGTCATTGGTTGGGGCTTTGGTGGTGATTGAGCGAAACAAAAGTGTCTCTTCTTCCTCTGACAAGGACTGATCCACCACTGAAAAAGACGTGATACTGTCTAAATGGCTCGTATCTAAAGATAGACTTGCCAATTGTGAAAAACGGCCGCCTAAAGTCTGTTTGTTTAAAATCTCGCCGTCCTCAGACCAGAGGATCAACTGGGTGTTGAAGCGATTGGTACCAGGGATCTTCGGCATTGCACTATCTGGTGGCAATACCTCTAGATTGGATTGTGAAGCGCTGATCTCAGCTTGGATCAAGCGGGTATCTTTGACTGCTTGTTCCAAAGAAATATCGGTTTGACGATAAGCCGATTGGTTGAATAATTGGAGCACGATCGTTCCTAAAAGTAAGAAGACCAAAGCAAAGGCACTGACATTTAGGAGAAAGGAGTGCAGCCGTTGTCTCTTAGAGCGTTCTTTATTCATAGACTAGGCTCCTTGCATAATATAGCCGACATTTCGCAACGTACGGATCTCTTTGTCGATTCCTGTCTGGCGCAAGTGTTTTCGCAGATTGCTCATGTAGACTTCTACGACAGTCAGGGTCGTTTCTGAATCGAACCCCCAGATGCGATCAAAAATCTGTTCCTTGGTCAAAATAATGTTTCTATTTTGTAGAAAATAGAGCAGTAGCTCAAATTCTTTCCCTTGAATCGGTAAAAGCTCCCCTTGATAGCTGACCTCGTTGGTGCCAAGGTTACAGAGCAACCCATTATATTCCAGTGTATTTTCATTGAACAAACCTAAGGAGCGTTTTAGCAACGCTTTGATCCGCATCAATAATTCTTCCCGATAAAAAGGCTTAGTCAAATAATCATCAGCCCCTTTTTGAAAGCCGGTTACTTTGTCTTCTAAGCCGTCTTTGGCTGTTAAAATCAGGACGGGTGTTTGGAGTCCTTTTTTTCGTAATGCTGAAAGCACCTCATAGCCGTTCATCTCAGGCATCATCAAGTCAAGAATAATCAAGTCATAGATCCCCGTTTCCGCCTCGTACAAGCCTTCACTGCCATCATATGCTTGCGTGACTTCACCGATTTCGCTGACGATCTCTTTCATATTTTCAGATAATGTTTTGTCATCTTCGATTACTAATAATTTAATCATGTTCCCACCTCTTTAAGGATAAGAATAGCACGAATAGCATAAAAAATGCTTAAAAAAACTGTTTTGTCTTAAGCTGCATTTAAGATAGCTGCCGTAAATTCAGTGCATGGATTTCAAGGGAGGAACATTTTATGAAATTAAAAAAAGTCTTTCAAAGAAAAGAGACGAAATATCTATTAACTAAGGAGCAATTTCCAGCATTTCTTGGCGAGTTGCAGCAAAAAATGACGATCGATGAATATGGGCAACACACGATTATGTCCTTGTATTACGATACCCGGGATTACCGCTTTATTCGTCATTCGATGGACAAACCGAAATACAAAGAAAAATTTCGGGTCCGCAGCTATGGGGTACCGACAGAGCAACAGTTGATTTTTTTAGAGATCAAGAAGAAAGTCAGTGGCGTGGTCTACAAACGCCGCGTTCCGATGCCCTATGCTGACTATTGCCGCTGGATGCAAACGGGGGTCTTGCCGTCAATGGAGGAAGCCCCGCAAATCGCCGCGGAGATCCACTGGTTATTTAAGAAAAACCCGGACCTGCTGCCGAAAGTATTGATTGCCTATGATCGCCTGTCGCTGTTTGTTGATGATGATAGTGAATTTCGCGTGACGTTCGATCAAAACATTCGCTTTCGCACCTGTGATCTCATGTTAGGTTCCGGCAGTGACGGTGCGCTAGTCGCACCGGAAGTCGGAGTGTTGATGGAAGTCAAAGCCCTCGGCTCTTATCCAATATGGTTTGTGGAACTGCTGAACAAATACAGTGTGCGCAAAGGCAGCTTTTCAAAATATGCCCAAACCTATCAACGGCATTTATTCAAGAAGGAGGAACGGTTACATGTTATCTAGTCTATTTTCTGGCGATACGAGCACCCTTGAATGGAGTAGCTTATTGATCTGTATCGCCGCCTCATTGCTTTTAGGATTATTAGTGGCAGCGATCCATATGATCCGCAATGTCTATACGAAAAACTTCGTCATTACCTTGGCAGTCTTACCGATTCTCGTTCAATCGGTGATCATGCTAGTCAACGGCAATCTTGGCACAGGGGTGGCGATCTTAGGTGCCTTCAGTTTGATTCGTTTCCGCTCGGTTCCCGGGGGTTCTAGAGAGATTACCAGCGTCTTTTGGTCGATGGCGATCGGTCTGGCAACTGGGATGGGGTATGTCGGCTATGTTGTCATTTTTTCCATTATCGTGGCGCTTTTCTTGACCCTTTTATATACGATGCCCTTTGGCGATCGACAAGCCACGAGTGAACGGGAACTGAAGGTCACGATTCCGGAAGATTTGGATTATCCACAATTATTCGATGATCTCTTTGAAAAATATACGCATTCTGCCAAACTGACATCGGTTCGAACGACGACGATGGGAAGCTTGTATGAATTGCGCTATCAGTTGCTGTTAAAAGACCAAGCGCAAGAAAAGCAAATCATTGATGAAGTTCGGGTTCGTAATGGCAATTTACCTGTTGTTTTAGGCAAGCTCACCGCTAACCGCGATGAGCTGTAGAAGGAGGAACCTTTTATGAAAAAACTCATTTATCCACTCTTGCTCTCATCGCTGCTCTTAGGCGCTTGCGGGCAAACCGATAGTACTAGCACGAGCAGCAGTTCCAGTTCCGCAGCAGCAGTTTCCGGTTCTGCCGCAGTGACCAACGTTTCAACGACCCTTGATGATTCTGTGGACTATTACGGTAGTTACGAAGAAGAAGATGTTGATGCTTCCTACGATGAGGCAACTGCTACGCAACTTGAATTGAATGGCAGCGACACGACGGCTGTTGATGGCGTTTCAGTGGAAGACCAAACCGTGACGATCACCCAAGCCGGCACCTATGTCGTCAGCGGGTCGTTAAGTAATGGCCAACTGGTTGTCAACGTCAACAAAGAAGAAAAAGTCCATCTGATCTTTGCCGGTGTCACGATCACCAATGAAGACGGGGCGGCCGTCGTCATCGAACAAGCAGAAAAAGTCATCACGACCTTAGCCAGTGATACGACGAATACTCTGACGGATGGCAGCAGCTACACCTTGGCTGAAGGCGAGACAGAACCAGATGCTGCCTTTTATAGTAAAGAAGATTTGTCCATCAACGGCGATGGTACTCTGGTGATCACAGGAAATTACAGCAACGGATTGCGCAGCAAAGATGATTTGGTTTTAGCAGGGGGGACGATTGAAATCACAGCGAAAAACAATGCCATCAAAGGAAAAGATTCCGTGTCGATCTTGGCGGGGAACTACACACTGAACACCACTGAAGGAGATGGTATCCAAGCGAATAATACGGAAGATGCGGAAAAAGGCTACGTTGCGATCGATGGTGGTACCTTTACGATCCAAAGTGGTCGTGACGGGATCCAAGCAGAAACAAATTTAAGCATCCAATCAGCTGATATCACGATCAAAACGGCTGACGGAGCCCAAAGTCAGTCGCTAGTGACGGATGAAAGTTACAAAGGATTGAAAGCTGGCGGTGTGATGACCATCAGCAGCGGCACCTTTACGATCGATAGTGCGGATGATAGCTTGCATGCCAATGATACGATCAACATTGCAGGTGGCACGATCACTGCCAGCAGTGGCGATGATGGGATCCACGCCGACAATGAATTGACGATCTCCGACGGAACGATTTCTATCGAAGAATCCTATGAAGGATTAGAAGCAAGTGTAATCACGATTGCAGGTGGCACGACACACGTCGTGGCTAGCGATGATGGGATCAATGCCGGTGGTGGCAGTGATACGGATGAAACAACGGGACAATTTGGTCAAGACAGTTTTGGCGGCGGCCCTGGCGGCGGCGATACCGCGGATGACAGTAAACAGATCACGATCACTGGTGGAACGTTGGTCATTGATGCCGAAGGGGATGGCCTGGATAGTAATGGCAATGTCACCATGAGTGATGGCGTCGTCATCGTAAATGGTCCAACGACCGGTGGCAATGGTGCTTTGGACTATAACGGCACATTTGAACTCACCGGCGGCGTCTTGTTAGCGGCAGGCACGACCGATATGGCCATGAACGTTAGCGGTGGTAGTCAACAGTCGATCGGAATCAGTTTCGATCAAACCCAATCAGCCGAGACCCTAGTGACCTTAAAGGACAGTCAAGGTCAGACGATCTTGTCCTATGCCCCAAGCAAAAGCTACCAACACGTGGTTCTTTCCAGCCCAGATTTGACCGATAGCAGCTATACGTTGGTCAGTGGTGGGACGAATGATGCACAAGCAGTCTCCGGTTATTATGCTGGCGGAACCCTCAGTGATGGGACAGAGTTAGGAACATTGTCCGTCACGGATACTATCGCTAACTTGACCCAATCAGGTGCAACAGCGACAACCAATCAGATGGGCGGTGGTTTTGGTCGTTAGTTGAAGTTTCACCGATCATCACCAAATGGTTATCAATAAATCGAACAGATCGCAGGCAGCCGTTGCGGTCTGTTTCTATGATTCAAAAAATCAGGAGACGGTTTAAGGTCAATTTAAGCTAGGATCCTTATAGTCGAAAGACAATAAATAGCTATTCAGGAGGAACAAAGATGAATTTTTTGAAACGAGGTCTCCAAAGTTTATGGGCGAAAAAAGGCCGGAGCCTGTTGCTGATCGCCGTATTTTCTGCAATCTTGATTTTTGTATTGGCGGGTCTGACGATTCGCAGTGCGGCACTAGTAGCGACTGAAAATGCCCAGAAAAGTGTTGGCGCAACTGTGACGTTGCAAGCAAACCGCGAGCAGGCTTTTCAGCAAAGGAGCTCTTCTTCTGACAGCGATGACCAAAGCACCCGACCAGATCCAGGGAGTTTTCAATCGACACCAGTAGCGATTACTGATGCCCAAGCGATCGCCGATTTAGACGGGGTTGCCTCATATAGTTTTGAAGTCAGCACCTCTGCTGATGCCGTCAGCGGGATCGAACCGATCTCCAGCAGTGACTCATCGACAGAGTCAGAAGCAACCGATAGCAGCGAGACGGGGCAAATGGACGGTATGCCAGGAGGAATGCCTGGTGGGAATATGAGTACGGGTGATTTCCAAATCACTGGTGTATCAAGCAGTGCGGCGTATACGACTTTTTCGGAAGGAACAGCGACGATCACGGATGGAGAAGGAATTACTTCTGAGGATGAAGGTACGAACCAAGTCCTGATCGAATCCTCACTAGCTGAAGCGAATGATTTGGCGGTCGGAGATACGTTTTCGATCACTGATGCAGAGGACAATGAAGTAGAAGTGACGATCAAGGGAATCTATGAAACGAGTGAAGTTGGCAACAGCATGAGCCAAATGTTTAACTTTCTCAACCCAGCCAACACGATCATTGCCTCTTATACTCTTGCCAATACGTTGAGCGGCAATGAGGACACCATTGATTCAGCAACCTATACCTTGAGTGATCCGTCTGAGATGACAGCATTCGTGGAAGAAGCGGAAGGGTTGATCGATACAGAAACCTACAGCATTCAAACCAACGATCAAATGTATCAGTCGATGCTGACACCATTGAATAATGTCGCTAGCTTTGCAAAAAATATTATTGTGTTAGTTGCTGCTGCCGGTATCATTATTTTGACGTTGATCGTGATGATGTCGATTCGGGAACGTCGCTATGAGATTGGTGTATTGCTCTCTTTAGGCGAGTCACGGGCTAAAGTGATCCTACAGTTTTTCACAGAGATTTTTGTCTGTATGGTATTTGCTTTAGGGATCGCGGCCGCTAGCGGCAATCTTGTCGGTAATGCCGTCGGAGAGCAATTATTGGCACAACAAACAGAGACAACGACTGATCAAGCAGCCACTGAAAACGCTGGTCCTGGAGGCGGGGAGATGCCGCAAATGGGCGGAAATCGTGGGGGTTCTTTCCCATCCTTCACCCAATCAGCAGAAGTGGAGTCCTTAGAAATCACCGTTTCCCCTCAACAAATTGGTTTATTGGCATTACTCGGTCTAGGGATCAGTTTTGGCTCGATCTTACTCTCTTCCGCGGGCATTTTGCGGTTGAATCCGAAAAAAATCTTGGTTTCTTAGGAGGAACGACATGACATTACGAACAGAACAATTAGGATATTGGTATCAAAGCGAAGCAGAAGCGCTGTTTCGTGACGTTGATTTGACCTTTGAACCTGGCAAGATGTATGCGATCTTAGGTTCCAGCGGATCGGGGAAAACAACTTTCCTGTCACTGATCACGGGCCTAGATACACCGAAAGAAGGAAAGATTTTCTACAATGAAGAAACGTTAGCAAAAATCGGATTGCGAGAATACCGCCGCAAAGATGTTTCCATCGTGTTCCAAGCGTATAATCTATTGCCTTATATGTCGGCACTGGACAATGTGATCACAGCCATGGCGATCGCGAAGTCGCAGCAAGCCGATAAAAAGGCCTATGCTTTAGCCAACTTAGCCAAAGTTGGCATCACGGAAGAGCTGGCACTGAAAAAAGTGACCCAATTATCGGGTGGGCAACAGCAGCGGGTCGCTATCGTTCGCGCGTTGTGCTGTGAACATGAGCTGATCGTAGCCGATGAACCGACTGGAAACTTGGATGAAACGACATCTAAAGAAATCGTCAAACTGTTTCAAGAAATTGCCCATGAGCAAAAAAAATGTATCATCTTAGTGACCCATGAACAAGAGGTAGCAAAGGCTTGCGATGTCGTTTATGAGTTGAAGGAACGAGCATTTTCTAAAATTGAAAGGTGAGCTTTGCGTATGGTAACTGCTAGTTAGTGAGACAAAGATCGTCATTCTTATTCCCTCATTGAGCAAGACTGAAATGAAAATACCGCAAAGTCTGCTTGCATCTTCTAGGTGCTCCTCTTACAATAGAAGTAATTGTAAAAGAAGGAACTTTTGAGAGGAGCAAGCAGATGCGGCTTTTTATTGACGGCGACGGTTCGCCGGTGAAAAATGAAGTGATTGAACTGGCTCAGCAGTATCAGCTGCCGGTAGTGATCGTGACCAGTGTCGATCATTATACGACCAAAGACTATCCCGCCCATGTCCACTTTGTCTATGTCGACAAAGGCTCGGATCGCGCGGATTATGAAATCGTGAAGGAGATAGAACCCGGCGATTTTCTCGTCACCCAAGATTATGGCTTAGCTTCGTTAGTCTTGCCCAAAAAAGCACGAGTTTTTCACCATAACGGTACAGAGTATTTGCCAGAAACGATCGATTTTTTATTAGGTCAACGCTACTTAGGTGCGCAGATGCGTAAAGCAGGCAAGCGCACAAAAGGACCGAAGCCCTTTACGAAAGAGGATCGGGAAGCCTTCAAACGAATCTTTGAAAACGAATTGCGACAGATCCTTGCAAAATAAGCACCCTCAAGACCCAGCTTCTGCATGAACCACGGGAATTGAAGGTGCTTATTTATTTCTTGCGAAAACGATCATAGAAGTATTTGCTGACTAAAGCCACGATCGCGAAAAATGCTAAGGTATATCCGAAGATCCCCATCTGATGGACGAAGGCTCCTTGTTGCGGGCTGGCGACCACCAATAAGGAAGAGCCAAGGATGACCGCAGCTAGAATAATACCGATCACCAGTCGATTGACCATCTGATCAAAGCGGTCCAATAGCTGTTTTTGTTCGCGGATCTCTAAATTCAACCGGTGTTTACCAGTGGCAAAAGTGTCTAAGACAGCCAAGGTCCGATCAGGAAGGTGGCTAAGTGCCCGCAAGCTTTTTGCGGTTGCCAAGGCGCTTTTTTTCACCTCGTCTTCAATACTCAGCTGCTGTAAGAAATATTTTTGTGCAAAAGGCTGAGTGACTTCCATCATTGATAATTCGGGGTCTAAGGCTTTGATCACACCTTCCAAGGTGCCAAAAGCCTTAATCAGCAAGGTGATGTCTCGATGCATCTGCAGTTGGTTATCATGGCAGATCGTGATGACTTCCCCCATCACTTTTTGCAAGTCGATATCCTTTAGCGGCATATTATAGTAGTTTTCAACAAATTTTTGAAGATCCTGATAGAAGGCGACTTCATCAAAGGAACTGCCGCTGCTGTTGCACAAACGCAAGACAGCTTTGCCGACTTCTTGGGTGTCTTGGGTATACAAAGCAATCAATGCATCAGCTAAGCGACTGCGTAATGACTGATCCAAGTGTCCCATCATCCCAAAATCTAAGAAAATCACTTGGTAAGGCGGCATAATCGCTTCTTCTTGCCATTTCAATGAATAATCAACACCGCCGAGGACACCGACGCGCTTTTTGACTTGGAATGGTTTTGGTCGGTTGGTTTGATCTGTGAAGACATGTAAAAAAAGATTGCCAGGATGCGGATCAGCGTGAAAGAAGCCATCTTCAAAGACTTGCTTCATAAAGTTTTCGACTAATAGCGTTCCCACTTGTTTTTTCACTGCTTTCACGGACTGATTGTCATAAACGATATCTTGATTTTTGCGGGTCAGTAAGCAGTTCAAGCTTTCACCTGCCATGTAATCCATGACTAATATTTTTTGGGTACACCATTCGGGATAAACTTTTGGCAATGCCAACTGCGGGTCTTGGTGATTGTTGCGGTAGAATTCCTGTGCATTTTTCATCTCTTGCAAAAAATTCGTTTCATTGGCAAGTGATCGTCGGACTTCGCTTAGCACGCTTTTTAAATCCACCACATTGGCTTCTGGAATTGCGCGAACCAACGGCAGGGCTTTTTCAAAAAGATCGAGATCCACTTGAATCGCCGCAATGATTCCCGGATGCTGCACTTTGACGATCACTTCTTTGCCGCTGATCAAGTTTGCTCGGTGGGCTTGTCCGATGGAAGCTGAGGCGACTGGGATTTCATCAAAAGCGGAAAAAACTTCCGTTAGTGGCTGCTGTAGTTCTGCTTCCAGCAGTGCTTTGACCTTGGGAAATGGATCGCTTTTGACATTGTCTTGTAACTGCTTGAAGGCATCAACGAAAGTGCTGGAAAGCAGGTCATTGCGGACCGAAAGCATCTGCCCGATTTTGATAAATGTTGGTCCTAATTCTTCAAACGCTTGACGCACCATTTCGGGGTGCTGCTGTTTGCTGATATTTTGAACGACTTTGTATTTCAAAAAGACTTGAAGGATTTGTTTTAATCGTCCTTTTCTAGAAGGAGCAGTTTGTTCTGTCATAGGTCCCACCTCTTTAAACGTGCCGTGATATATTCATAGTACTGACAAAATGAAAAACATTCAACTAACGACTGTGTAAGCTTAAAGAAATTTCTGCAAGATTTAATGCCGGTTGGTCGATTTTGTGCTAAAATGTGGAAGACTTAGTTTGGTAGAATCAATGAATACAGGAGGAAATTCTTTTGAAAATCATTTTATTATACGGGGGACGCAGTGCAGAGCATGAGGTATCACTGTTATCCGCTTTTTCAGTTGTTAATGCTGTATATTATAATTACTACCAAGTTCAATTAGTAATGATCACTAAAGAAGGACGCTGGTTAAAAGGCCCATTATTGTCTGAGGCGCCAACGTCACCAGATACTTTGGCATTGACCAACGAAGAGACCAAAGGGGAAGAAATTTCACCTGGGGCAATCTATGAAGAAGACGCGATCGTCTTTCCATTGCTCCATGGACCAAACGGCGAAGACGGCACGATCCAAGGGTTTTTAGAAACCATCGGAATGCCTTATGTCGGTGCTGGTGTCTTGACTAGTGCCTGTGGGATGGACAAAATCATGACCAAGTACATCTTGCAAGCTGCGGGAATTCCGCAAGTTCCGTATGTACCAGTCTTGAAAAATGCGTGGAAAGAAAATCCGAAAAAGATTTTCGATCAATGCGAAGGCAGTCTCCTTTATCCGATGTTTGTCAAACCAGCCAACATGGGATCAAGTGTCGGTATCTCGAAAGCCGAGAACCGCGAAGAACTGCAAAATGCGTTGCAAGAAGCGTATCGCTACGATACCCGAGCGATCGTTGAACAAGGAATCGAAGCCCGTGAGATCGAAGTCGCTGTTCTTGGAAACGAAGACGTGCGGACCACCATGCCGGGAGAAATCGTAAAAGATGTTGCGTTTTATGATTACAATTCCAAATACATTGACAACCGAATCGAGATGCAGATTCCTGCGCAAATTCCCGAAGAAACACAAGCCAAAGCCCAAGAGTTTGCGAAAAAAGCCTATACGATGTTAGGCGGCAGTGGATTGAGCCGTTGTGATTTCTTTTTGACCAATAAAAACGAGCTCTTTTTAAATGAGCTAAACACGATGCCGGGATTCACTGAATTCAGCATGTACCCATTGCTATGGGAAAAGACCGGATTGCCGTATGGTGATTTGATTGAAGAATTGATCCAATTAGGGATGAATCGTTTCAACCAAAGACGTTCTTTCTTGACGAATGTGGAAGAAGCAGAAGTTGAAGCAGAGAATGAAAAAGAAGCAGAATAAATAGCAGGAAGAAAGCCAGCTCAACTCAAGGAAAATACTTGAAGCGATCTTGTGCTTTCTTTTTTTGTAAAAAAGGAGCGAAACTGATGAATTTTACTGTAAAAGAAGCCGCTGCCGTATTTGGTCAGCCAATTGAAAATGAGACACCACTTGCCTCTGTGGAGTTTGACAGCCGTCTAATCAAAGAAAACAGTCTTTTTGTTCCCTTGGCGGGGACTCGGGATGGACATGAATTTGCCCAACAAGCCAAAGACAATGGTGCGATCGCGACATTGTGGAGTCATCCCACCATCCAACCACCGCAAGGCATCCTTGTGATCCCCGTCAAGGATACTGTCAAAGCGTTCCAACAGTTAGCACGAGCCTACAAAGAAAAACTTGTGCCAAAAATCATCGCTATTACCGGAAGTAATGGGAAAACAACCACAAAAGATATGGTAGACGCGGTTATGGCACAAAAATACCAGACCTACAAAACTCAAGGTAATCATAACAATGAACTAGGCGTGCCTTTGACTATCTTGCATGCACCAGAAGATACGCAAGTGTTGATTTTAGAAATGGGAATGGACCATGCAGGAGAGATCGAAGTCCTTTCGCGCTTAGCAGAACCTGATGCTGCTGCTATCACGTTGATTGGCGAAGCCCACATTGAAAACTTAGGGTCCAGAGAAGGGATCGCCAAAGCCAAAATGGAGATCACCGCAGGATTGAAAAAAGACGGCTTCTTTATGATGCCGGTGGATGAACCATTGTTAGACCCCTTTGTTCCTAACTTGACGCAGACCATTGAAACTTTTGGCTTAACAGAGGGAGATCTGCAAGGAGACATCGTAGAGGAATCGCAAGATCAAACGATTTTTACGGTAGCAGGTACGACTTTTACCTTACCGGTATTAGGCGGTTATAATGTCAAAAATGCCTTGATCGCGATTGGGTTAGGACGTCATTTTGGTGTAGCAGATGAAGCCATCAAGAAAGGCTTGGCGCATTTTCAATTAACGAAAAATCGGACCCAATGGGTAACTGCCGGTAACGGAGCAGCGATTTTGAGCGATATATACAATGCCAATCCGACTGCCATGGGTCTTGTATTGGATAGTTTCCGCAAATTGCCGTTAGAAGGACGACGGATCGCCGTATTGGCAGATATGCTTGAATTAGGACCAGATTCTGCACAAATGCACGAGCAGATGGCCGCACATTTAGATGACTCGTTCCAACTAGTTTTTCTTTATGGCAAAGAAATGCAAGCATTGCAAAAACGACTAGCTCAGTCACCACTTTCTGACAAGGTGCGCTATTTTGCGACAGATGAAAAACCACAACTGATCGCCTCCTTAAAGGAAACTTTAGAACCTTCCGACAGCTTGGTAATCAAAGGGAGCAATGGCATGGGCTTGAGCGAAGTCGTTGATGCACTAAAAGGAATGTAAAGCGGAGTTGAAATCTTGCTGAAACTTTCAAAACGTGTTATACTTATCTAACGCCGAAAGATGAAGCACAGAATGATTACTGTAAAAAACATTGACGTTTTGAGATAAAATGATGGCTGAGACAAACAACACTTGTTTTAGCCTTTTATAATGCCTTCGTGAAGCGGTTTTTCGGTACCGAGAGAAAGATAAGAGTAAATGGGACTACTCTTGTGTTTCTGAAGAACTAACCTACGCTTCGATGATAGAAAAACAGGCATCGAAAAGATGACCAGCCTAGGAGGATCCATTTGAAATTTAAAGATCTAGAATTATCCAACGAATTATTGACTTCTGTTGAGCGTGCCGGCTTTGAAGAAGCAACACCCATCCAAGAAGCAACGATTCCATTAGCCTTAGCAGGCAAAGACGTGATCGGTCAAGCACAGACCGGTACTGGTAAAACCGCCGCATTTGGTTTGCCAATGTTAGAAAAAATCGACCCAGCGAACCATCAACTACAAGGATTAGTGATTGCCCCAACCCGTGAATTAGCGATCCAAACCCAAGAAGAATTGTATCGTCTTGGTAAAGACAAAAAAATTCGCGTTCAAGCAGTTTACGGTGGAGCCGATATCGGCCGTCAAATCCGTCAATTAAAAGATCGTCCCCATATCGTAGTTGGTACGCCAGGACGTATGTTAGACCATATCAACCGCCACACCTTAAAATTAGGTACGGTTGAAACGCTTGTATTAGATGAAGCAGACGAAATGTTGAACATGGGCTTCTTGGAAGATATTGAAAAAATCATCAGCCAAGTGCCAGATGTTCGTCAAACGTTGCTATTTTCAGCAACAATGCCGCCAGCAATCAAAAATATCGGCGTGAAATTCATGAAAGAGCCTGAACATGTTCAAATCAAAGCCAAAGAAATGACCGCTGATTTGATTGATCAATACTATGTTCGCTCAAAAGATTACGAAAAATTCGATGTCATGACTCGTTTGTTGGATGTGCAATCACCAGAATTGACGATCGTTTTCGGTCGTACGAAACGTCGTGTTGATGAATTGGCACGTGGTTTAGAAGCCCGTGGCTACAAAGCTGAAGGCATTCATGGGGACCTTTCTCAACAAAAACGGATGAGCGTTTTACGTTCATTTAAGAGTGGTCAATTAGATATCTTAGTTGCCACAGACGTAGCAGCTCGCGGATTAGATATTTCTGGTGTTACACACGTTTACAACTACGATATCCCTCAAGATCCTGAAAGCTATGTTCACCGGATCGGACGTACAGGTCGTGCCGGAAAAGGCGGAATGTCAGTGACTTTCGTTACACCAAACGAAATGAGCTACTTGCATGTCATTGAAAACTTAACGAAAAAACGGATGACACCAATGCGCCCACCAACCGAAAAAGAAGCTTTTAAAGGTCAATTAGGTGCCGCAATCGAATCTGTTGAAACAAAATTGGATGAAAATGGTTTGGATAAATACTTGCAAGCAGCCGACGATCTTTTGGAACGTTATTCTGCACAAGATTTAGCAGCACTGCTTCTAAAAACAATGGCGAAAGATCCAGCTGATTTAGAACCAGTCAAAATCACACCAGAACGCCCATTACCTCAAGGAAAAAAATCATTCAATAAAAACGGACGTCGCAGCAATAACAGCAATGGCGGCAATCGTAACCGCAAAGAAAACGGTGGGAACCGTGGCGGCGGCAACGGCAATAAAGCCCGTGGTAACTATTCAAAAGATGGTGCCCGTAAAAACAATCGCCGTAGCAACGACAAAAAACGCGGTTTCGTTATCAGAAATAACCAAGACTAATTGAGTTTGTGGACCTTGTAAGGAAACTTGCAAGGTCTTTTTATATAAAAAACAAATACGAGCGATTGAAAATCTTAATCTCCGTATAAACTCGTCAGATTTGAATGGTAATTCGCCATTTTTTTGGTAGAATGGTAACTAGCTGAACAAGGGCCAATTCCAATTTGGAAACCCCTATCTTAAGTAAAGGTAGCGAGAAGAATGATTAAAGGAATCGGGATCGATGCAGTCGAGCTGCCTCGAATGAAAGAATTAATTGAAAAAAAACCTCAGTTTATAACGCGTATTTTAACAGAGAAGGAAGCAAAATTATTTGCCCGTTTGCCCCTGAAACGTCAGGTAGAGTTCCTCGGGGGGCGCTATGCCTGCAAAGAAGCGTTCTCGAAAGCTTGGGGGACGGGGATCGGCAAAGTTTCTTTTCATGATATTGAAGTCTTGACCAATGAATTCGGTGCACCGATCGTTACCAAAGCACCGCACCCTTTAGAAAAAACGTTTGTCAGTATCACCCATACAAATGATACTGCCTTTGCACAAATTATCTTAGAAGTATCTGATAGTGAGTAACCTGAGTGGAAGTCGTCACTTGGTGAAAAAACGACGATACTTTATGGACGAACAGCCGACTACATAAAACCAACTTAATTTGTTTGTCTGATCAAGCATTAGTAGAAAGAAGGAACTGGAAATGGTGGTTGCTTACCATAGACCAACGAAAGCGATTATTGATACGACCGCGATTACCGAAAACATCAAAAATGAGATTGCTCACTTACCAAGCGAGACGTTTCTTTTTGCGGTGGTAAAAGCCAATGGTTACGGGCACGGAGCGGTACAAACTGCTCAAGCAGCCAAAGAAGGCGGTGCAGCCGGTTTTTGCGTTGCGACGATCGATGAGGCAATCGAATTGCGAGAAGCAGGAATCACTGACCCGCTGCTGATTTTAGGGGTTGTGAACGTGCAAGATATTCCCTTACTTGCAGAATACGATTTTTCTTTTCCAGTCGCTTCGATGGACTGGTTGGTAGAAGCCGGTACTTATTTGGAGGAGAATTCTATAAAGACACCGCTTAAAGTACATGTCAAAGTGGATACCGGCATGGGGAGAATCGGTTTTTTGACCCCAGAAGAAGTGCTTCAAGCCGTTCTTTGGTTGGAAACTCATCCCACATTTGATTGGGAAGGAATCTTTACCCATTTCTCCACAGCCGATCAAGCTGATACAACTTATTGGGAAACACAGCACCAGCGGTTTAAAGAAGTCTTAACTGTTTTGCCTTATTTGCCGACATATATACATACAGGCAATAGCGCGACCTCCTTGTGGCACAAAGAGGCCGTTGGGAATATGGTCCGTTTTGGGATCGCGATGTATGGATTGAATCCGTCAGGTCATGCATTGAAGGAACCATTTTCCTTAAAACCAGCCCTTTCACTTGTTTCTGAACTGATCCAAGTGAAATTACTTGAAAAAGGAGCGGGGATTGGCTATGGTGAGACATATATCACGCCCCGTCAGGAATGGATCGGCACTGTGCCTATCGGTTATGCGGATGGCTGGTTACGAAAAATGCAAGGCTTCTCACTCTTAGTAGAAGGCGAACCTTGTGAAATCGTCGGTCGGGTGTGTATGGATCAACTGATGATTCGTTTGCCGCGAGCCTTTGCTGTCGGTACAACGGTCACGTTGATTGGTGAGAATCATGGGAAACGAATTACGATGCAGGATGTTGCAGACCAGTTAGAAACGATTCACTATGAAGTAGCGTGCACCCTCTCAGCAAGGGTTCCGCGAGAATATAAAAGTTAGGGTGGTCCTATGGTAAAAAGGGGAGATATTTATTTTGCCGATCTTTCACCAGTCGTTGGATCGGAGCAAGGCGGAATACGACCGGTCTTGATCATTCAAAATGACTTGGGCAATCACTTCAGTCCCACCGTGATCATTGCGGCGATCACGGCAAAAATGGCGAAGCCGAAATTACCAACCCACATTGGGATTTCCGCTTCTTGCACAGGGATTGGCAAAGACTCCGTCATTTTGATGGAACAGATCCGCACGATCGACAAAAGTCGGTTGAAAGAAAAAGTTTGTCATTTAGACGATAAAGTGATGTGTGAAGTCGATGCTGCTTTGATGATCAGTATTGGTGTGGAGCCGACCTTTGCTACATCAACGATCGAGGTGTAAAACAAGCAATGGGGTATGTAGTATTAATAGTAGTTGTCATTTTATTGATTCTCTTTACTTATAAACATATTCGCCGTTTTCTTTCAGAAACCAAAAAGCGCAACGAAACCATGGAACAAGGGTATTACCTTGTCAGTCATACATATGAAGAGAAACGGGAACAGACCCATTATTACGGCGTTTTTCAACAAGGAGACAAAGAACTGATATTAGAAATGTCACTCCAGCTTTATTTACAGCTACAGCCACCGCAACGGGGGATGTTGACCGCCAAAGAAGGCCGAGTCCTTTCTTTTGAAGGGTGATCATGTGAAGAAAGCAGTGCCCATGAGAGAGTATCTCTTCAAGGAAAAGCAAACAAGCAGGAAAGAGCTGCTCCATTTATTTCACAGGAGTTGGTTCATTCACTGCTTGTTTTTTATGACTAAAATGTTTGTGAGAGCTATTTCAAGTAAGATGGCGTGATGGATGGGAACATTGAGCATCGAAAAAATGATCAACCAGCGCAGTAGAGCAACGGTTTTGCTTTGACAAACAACCAAGGTACGGTTGCTTTTCACAAAGAATTCAGTTATAGTATGTAGCGACTAGTTTGAAAAGAGGGAAAAAAGTGAACCCATCGATTTATGGACTTACCAAATCAGATCTATCTTTGTGGATAACTGAACAAAATGAAAAGAAATTTCGAGCCAACCAAGTGTGGGAGTGGCTCTATGAAAAACGAGTAACCAGCTTTGAAGAAATGACCAATTTACCGAAACCTTTGATTGAGAAACTGACGGCAGCCTTTGTGATCAATCCCCTGAAGCAGATGGTGGTACAAGAAGCCAGTGATGGGACCGTCAAGTATTTATTTCAATTGCCCGACAATCACATGATTGAAACGGTCTTGATGCGTCAAGAGTATGGCATGTCGGTTTGTGTGACGACCCAAGTCGGTTGCAACATCGGTTGTACCTTTTGTGCCAGTGGGTTATTAAAGAAACAGCGGGATTTAACAGCAGGCGAGATCGTGGCTCAAATCATGTTAGTACAACACTATTTTGATGAACGCAACGAGGGAGAACGGGTCTCTCACGTAGTCGTCATGGGGATCGGCGAACCCTTTGATAACTATGACAATGTGATGCATTTCTTGCAGATCATTAACGACCCAAAGGGTTTAGCGATCGGTGCGCGGCATATTACCGTGTCAACCAGCGGCTTAGCGCATAAAATCAAAGAGTTTGCGGAGAACGGCTTGCAAGTGAACCTAGCGATTTCGCTGCATGCCCCAAATAACGAAGTCAGAACCTCCATGATGCGGATCAATCGGAGCTTCCCGATTGAAAAACTGATGGCAGCGGTCGATTATTATTTAGAAAAAACCAATCGTCGCATCACGTTTGAGTATATCATGCTGGATCATGTCAACGACCGACCGGAACATGCCCGTCAGTTGGCAGCATTATTGAAGGATAAAAAGAAATTGTCTTACGTCAACTTGATTCCTTATAACCCAGTGAGTGAGCATGACCAATATGCTCGAAGTAAAAAAGCCGATGTGTTAGCTTTTTATGACATTTTAAAGAAAAACGGCATCAACTGTGTGATTCGTAAAGAACATGGGACAGATATCGACGCAGCATGCGGACAGCTGCGAAGCAAACAAATGAAAAAAGAAGCTTCTGCTTCTTAAACACAAAAAACCAAAAGAAGGACTGCACAAGCGTAGTTCTTCTTTTGGTTTTTTATTATCTAAGCAATTAAAAAACGCCTTAAAGAAAGCGTATTCCTGTAAAGAAAATTCAAAAAACATTGTTTTACAAGAAAAAAATAGATTATACTAAAAGCTGGTATTCATTAAAAATAACTTACTGTGAAAGGATGATTTGATGGAATGGATTAAATTAATTGGTATTCTAGTTATTTTAGTCGGCTTTTTGCTGAAGCTAGATACTATTGCTGTCGTAATCGTTGCTGGTTTTGTCACCGCGCTTGTATCGGGAATTTCTGTTGTTGATTTTTTAACAATGTTAGGAGAAGCGTTTGTCAATAATCGACTCGTTACACTGTTCTTGTTGACATTACCAATGGTCGGCTTGTCGGAACGTTTTGGCTTGAAACAGCAGGCCGTCATATTGATTGAAAAAATCAAAGGCTTGACACCAGGGAAGTTTTTGAGTTTGTACTTATTTATTCGGGAACTTGCTGGCTTTTTCTCTATTCGGATCCAAGGACATACGCAATTTATCCGCCCAATCGTTAACCCAATGGCGCAAGCTGCTGGGGAAAATAAATTTGGGGAACTGGATGAAAAAGATCAGGAAAAAATCAAAGCTCGGGCTGCCGCTAATGAAAATTTCGGGAATTTCTTTGCGCAAAATACCTTCGTGGCTGCTTCTGGTGTGCTGTTGATCGTAGGAACGTTGCAATCACTTGGATATGATGTGGCAGCTAGTTCGATCGCTCAAGCATCATTGCCGATCGCATTGATCGTCTTAGTTATTGCCACGTTATCGAACTTGCTCTTTGATCGCAAATTAGCAAAAAAATATGGCAAGAAGGAGGAGAAATAGATGGAAGGAATCGTTAACGGATTACTAGAATTCTTTTATATCTTGATTGGGCTGCTGTCGATCATGACGGCTGTCCGGGTTTTTCGTGAAGCAGACCATCCTACACGATTGGGCACCTCTGCCTTTTGGTTACTGCTAGGGGTCGTCTTTGCTTTCGGAAATTTTTTGCCGTATCTTGTGGACGGAATTTTGATCGTTTTGATGGGCTGTTTGACCTTCTTCAAACAAGTACAGATCGGTAAAATCGTCGACGTTGATGATGAAAAAGCCGAAGCGTCAGCAAAACGGATCGGTAGTACGATCTTCGTACCATGTATCAGCTTGGCATTGATCGCTGTGGTGATTTCTTATACACCATTAGGGGGCCAAGTGGGGATCGGGATCGCGTCGATCTTAGCACTCTTGTTGGCAGTCGTGCTAACTTCCGCTAAACCAAAAACAGTGTTAGACGATTCCGACCGGATGCTTCGCCAAGTCGGAACTGCCGGTATCTTGCCGCAGTTATTAGCAGCACTAGGTGTCATTTTTAACGCTGCTGGTGTTGGTGATGTGATTTCTCAAGGAATCTCTGGCGTCGTGCCAGAAGGCAATCGTTTTATCGGTGTCGTGGCTTACTGTTTAGGAATGATGATCTTTACTATGATCATGGGAAATGGCTTTGCAGCATTTACCGTTATAACTGCCGGTATTGGCGTACCTTTCGTAATGGCGCAAGGCGGCGATCCAGTTGTTGCTGGTGCTTTAGCAATGACCGCTGGTTTTTGCGGCACGTTGCTGACCCCGATGGCAGCCAATTTCAATGCACTGCCAGTGGCTTTGTTAGAGATGAAAGACCCTAATGGTGTCATTAAAGCACAAGCCCCAATTGCTTTATTATTGTTAGTGATCCACATCGCTTTAATGTACTTTTGGGCATTTTAGTGGTAAAACAGAGATGGAAGGATGATGGAAATGAAACTATTAATTACCGGATTTGATCCATTTGGCGGAGAAGCAATCAATCCTGCCTTAGAAGCAGTGAAATTACTGCCAGATACAATTCATGGTGCACAGATCGTGAAAGCAGAGATCCCCACTGTATTTGGGAAATCAGCGGCGATCGTCGAAGAGAAAATTGAAGAGGTCCACCCAGATGTCGTCTTAAACATCGGTCAAGCGGGCGGCCGGTTTGCCATCTCACCAGAACGAGTGGCAATCAATGTGGATGATGCCCGGATTCCTGATAATGAAGGCAATCAACCCGTCGATGAAGCGATCCAAACAGAAGGAAAGCCTGCCTACTTCACACAACTGCCAATCAAAGCAATGGTAGAAAATATGAAAAAAGCAGGAATACCTGCAGCCGTTTCTAATACTGCTGGAACCTTCGTCTGCAACCACATCATGTATCAAGTACAATACATGATCGATACAAAATACCCTGAAATGAAAGGCGGTTTTATTCACGTGCCATTTATTCCTCAGCAAGTCGTCGATAAAGCAGGACAGCCTGCAATGAGCATCGAAGACATCGCCAAAGGATTAACTGCAGCAGTGGAAGCTATCGTTGATTATGCCGACAAAGAAGATTTAAAAGCGATTGGCGGCGCGATCCATTAATCATTGAAGGACATCCGTTCGAGGACAAAACAAAAGTTCTTAAAATGAAAAGACCTGATCAGTAAGCATGCGATCAGGTCTTTTTTGTCTGAATTTGATAAGAAATCATCCTTGTTTTCTGCATGTTTACTTTTCTATCAGACATTTCTCATTTTGATGACTGAAATGAAAAAAGCAGACAGAAAATGAATATAAGTTACATTTAACCATGTTTTTTTATTATTTTTTTCGCTTTATTTCTTATAAATAAAGAAAGGAAAAATAGCATTTAACGAATGTTTGATGAGAGTAAGGTAAGTAAATACCAAGAAAACTTTCTTCCAAAGGTGTTTTTTATCGAAAAAGGGATTGCTTTTTTAATAATTATTAATTAAAATCTTATCTAACTTCAGAAATCGAATGATTATTCTGAAAATTAATTCAATTAAGGGGTAGGACAGGATGAAAAATAAATGGGCCTATGGTTTAGTAGCTGTGTGTGGCGTGGTGTTAGCCGGCTGTACAACAGGCGGAACAAATAGTTCAAGCAATGACACAGCAACTAGCGGCGATAGCAACGCAGAACAAGTATTTAACGTAGTGGTTTCACAAGAAATGCCAAGTGCGGATCTTTCATTAGCAACCGATACGATCAGCTTCAGTGCATTGAACAATGTATATGAAGGACTGTATCGTTTGGATGCTGACAGCACACCACAACCTGCTGGTGCAGCTGAAGCAGCTGAAGTCAGCGAGGATGGACTGACTTACAAGATCAAATTGCGTGAAGATGCGAAATGGTCAAATGGTGACCCTGTTACAGCAGCGGATTATGTCTATGGCTGGCAACGGACGGTCAAACCTGAAACTGCATCAGAATACGCGTATCTATTTTCACCAGTCAAAAATGCGGATGCCATCACAGCAGGCGATACGGATCCATCAGAGCTAGGCATCAAAGCAGTGGGGGATTATGAATTAGAAATCACCCTAGAAAAAGCAACACCTTACTTTGATTACTTATTAGCATTCCCATCATTCTTCCCGCAAAATCAAAAAGTAGTGGAAGAAAATGGCGATCAATATGCATCAACAAGCGACAATGCCGTTTATAATGGACCATTTGTCCTGACTGGTTTTGATGGGCCAGGAACGGATACAGAATGGGCTTATGAAAAGAACGATCAGTATTGGGACAAAGACACTGTTAAATTACAAACAATCAACGTAAGCGTCGTGAAAGAATCCTCAACTGCCTTGAATCTTTTCCAAGATGGTCAAGCAGATGATGTCATCCTAACAGGTGAACTGGCGCAACAGATGGCTAACGACGAAGCATTCGTTTCTCAACCAGAAGCAACGACTTCTTACTTAGAATTGAATCAACGTGATGAAGATTCACCTTTCCGTAACGAAAACTTGCGTAAAGCAATCTCTTATGCGATCGACCGTGATGCCTTAGTAACATCCATCTTAGGTGATGGTTCAATTGCTTCAAGTGGTTTGGTTCCGGAAGGCATGACTTTCAGTCCTGGCGATCATACAGACTTCACAGAAGCAGCTGGTAGCGTCATTAGCTACGATCAAGAGAAAGCAAAAGAATATTGGGAAAAAGCCAAAGGAGAATTAGGAATCGATTCATTAGAATTTGATATCTTAGCTTCTGATACAGACTCAACCAAGAAAATCATTGAGTACTTGCAAGACACGATCGAAAAAACATTGGACGGTGTGAAAGTCACGTTAAGTCCAGTTCCATTCTCTGTTCGTTTGGATCGTTCAAATGCGGGTGATTTTGATACAGTAATGGGCGGTTGGGGTGCTGACTATGCCGATGCAAGTAGCTTTACTGACTTGTTTACGACAGGTAACTCATACAACCGTGGTCAATGGAGCAGTGAAGAATACGATGCAGCTGTAAAAGCAGCAGGTACGACCAATGCCAATGACCCTGACAAACGTTGGGAAGATTTAGTCAATGCAGAAAAAATCATTATGAATGAACAAGGTGTCATTCCAGTTTATCAAAAAGCGGAAGCACATTTACGTGCAACAAAAGTCAAAGGTGTTGTTGCTCACGCAGCGGGCGCACAATACGACTACAAGTGGACATCAATCGAATAATCACGAGTAGTTGACTTGAAATGCCGAAGAAAAGGCTGAGACAATTTCTTGTCTCAGCCTTTTGCTTCTCATTTCAATGAGTAAAAATATAAGAGTGAAATTAACTAGTAGCAATCATTAAAAAGAGCAATGAAAGGAATAACAAGAAGACACCAGGCCATAACCAAAAGGCGTAACTCTGTTTGCCGACTTGGGATAATTTCAGATAATCTGTTTTATTTTTGGAAAAAGCTTTCTTCATGGAATATTGAAAATGGTCAAAGAAACCAGAAGCAAATACCCATAAAAAACCGCCAATGATCAAAAAGAACAGCGCCCACAAGAAAAGGGCATCTGAAAGAGCTGCTATGGAAAATTCATTTTTTATGGCTAACCATCCGCCAGAAATTGCGAGGCATAGGAGGGGTATGAGCCCACTACTTTTTTTTATTTTCATGATCTGACTCCTTTTTAATGATTCGTACTATGTTAATTTACATAATTATTGAATAGAAGTCAAAATACTTAAGGGGGAAACTGCGTGAACAGCTTTTTGAAATATTTATTGAAACGAGTGTTCTACATGGTCTTAACATTATGGCTGATTGCCACGATCACCTTTTTCTTGATGCAATTTTTGCCAGGAACACCATATACGAATGCTGAAAAATTAAGTCCAGAACAAATTGCCTTGCTAAATGAGCAAGCAGGATTGGACAAACCGATTATTACCCAATATTGGCTTTATTTGACCAATCTACTAAAAGGTGACTTTGGGATCTCTTTCCAATTTAAAAACCAGCCAGTAGCGAATTTATTATCAGGAAGAATCGGACCTTCACTGCAACTAGGACTACAAGCGATCATCTTTGGTACCTTCTTTGGGATCATTTTAGGAACGATCTCTGCAATGAAACAAAATACTTGGGTCGACACAACGTCTACCTTAGTGGCGATCTTAGGGCGTTCGATCCCTAACTTTGTCTTTGCCGTTTTGCTGCAATATATTTTTGCCATCAAACTAGGGATCTTGCCGATTGCCAAGTGGGAGACCTTTGCCAGCACGATCTTACCGACCGTCGCCTTAGCGATGTCGCCGTTAGCGGATTCCGCTAGGTTTATTCGAACCGAGATGGTGGAAGTGCTGCATAGTGATTATGTCGAGTTGGCACGAGCAAAAGGTTTGAGCCGCTGGGAAATTGCCTTCAAGCACGGTTTGCGGAATAGTTTGATTCCGTTATTGACGTTGTTAGGACCGCTAGCTGTCGGTTTGATGACTGGTTCCCTTGTCGTAGAAAATATTTTTGCGATCCCGGGTATCGGTGAACAGTTCGTAAAATCAATCATGACCAATGACTATCCAACAATCATGGCGGTAACGATCCTTTATTCCGCAATGTTGGTCTTTGTGATTCTTGTTGTTGATATTTTATATGGAATCGTTGATCCGCGGATCCGAGTTTCAGAAGGGAGTCGTGGCTAATGGCAGAGAAACCTTACACAGCAAATGATGTTGCTGCCATCGATGCAGCCAAATTTCAACCGTTACAAAAAAATACCAATGAAGAGCGTGAAGCGATCGCAACCCCCTCGTTAACCTTTTTCCAAGATTCATGGCGTCGTTTGAAAAAGAACAAAGCCGCTGTTTTCTCAATCGTTTTGTTGCTGATCATTATTACGATCTCAATCATTACCATTTTTGTCTCGCCACATGATCCGACCGCGCAAAATGTGACCTTTACAAATCTGCCGCCGAAAATTCCCGGTATCAACATCAATGGCTTAAACGGCTATGCGATGGTGGGAGGCGAGCTAGTGGATAAGTATGCAGCTGCCAATGTACCTGACGGGACATATTTCCTTTTAGGAACGGATGGATTAGGTCGTGACTTATTGAGTCGTCTATTTGTAGGGACACGTATCTCCTTATTGATTGCGTTTATCGCAGCGATGCTAGATATCATCTTTGGTGTAACCTATGGTTTGATCTCTGGTCTTTTAGGTGGACGAATCGATAATGTGATGCAACGTTTCCTAGAAATCTTATCAGGTATTCCCAACTTGGTGGTAATGATCTTAATGCTGGTAGTTTTCGAACCTGGGATCTTCTCGATCGTGGCAGCAATGGCGATCACTAACTGGATTCCAATGGCGCGGATCGTACGGGCCCAAACAATGAAACTAAAAGATCAGGAATTCGTTTTAGCCGCAACAACGCTGGGGGAAAGCCGTCTCAAGATTGCGATGAAACACGTATTACCAAATATTTCCAGCGTGATCATCGTACAAATGATGTTCAGTATTCCCTCGGCGATTTTCTTCGAGGCCTTCCTAAGCTTTATTGGGCTAGGATTAAAACCACCTTCAGCATCTTTAGGGATGTTACTAAGCGATGGCTACAAAACCTTCTTGTTCCTGCCTTACCAAATGTGGGTACCGGCTGTGACCTTGTCTGTGATTATGATTGGGTTCAACTTGCTGGCAGACGGTTTGCGTGATGCCTTTGATCCGAAAATGAAAGAGTGATTGCTATGAAAAAAGTCTTAGAAGTGAAAAACTTAGAAATTTCTTTTGACACCTTTGCTGGGAAAGTCCAAGCGATCCGTGATGTCAGTTTCGATCTATACAAAGGAGAAACCTTGGCAATCGTGGGCGAATCCGGGAGCGGCAAGTCCGTGACAACCCGCAGTATCATGGGGTTGTTAGCCAGCAATGCCAATGTCGATAATGGCCAGATCCTCTTCAATGGGACGGACATTTTGAAAAAATCCGAAAAAGAACTGCAAAAAATCCGTGGCAAGGAAATCGCCATGATTTTCCAAGATCCAATGACTTCACTAGACCCAACGATGCCGATTGGCAAGCAAGTGGCAGAGTCATTGATGAAGCACAACAAAATCAGTAAAAAAGAGGGCTTGCGACAAGCGTTGGAATTACTGAACCTTGTCGGCATCCCGAATGCTGAGAAACGCTTGAAAAATTATCCGCATCAATTTTCGGGTGGTCAGCGGCAGCGGATCGTTATTGCAATCGCGCTGATCTGTTACCCACAGATCTTAATTGCAGATGAACCGACGACTGCATTGGATGTAACGATCCAAGCACAGATCTTAGAGTTATTAAAAGATATTCAGAAGAAAATCAATTCGTCCATCGTCTTTATCACCCATGACTTGGGTGTCGTTGCCAATGTGGCTGACCGAGTAGCCGTGATGTATGGTGGGAAAATCGTCGAAGTGGGCACCGCAGAAGAAATCTTCTACAACCCGCAACATCCATACACCTGGGGCTTGTTGGGTTCGATGCCAACGTTAGAAGGGACAGGCGATCGTTTGTACGCGATTCCTGGTTCACCGCCGGATCTGTTGGACCCGCCAACCGGGGACGCTTTTTATCCACGAAACGAATTTGCTTTGCAGATCGATGCAGAACAGCAACCGCCGTTCTTTGATGTTTCACCGACCCACAAAGCAGCAACGTGGCTGTTAGCGCCGCAAGCACCGAAGGTAACTCCGCCGGATGAGATCTTGATTCGCTGGAAAAAATTCCAAGAAAAAAATACTCAGGCATCTGTCTAAAGGAGGAGAAACGGTTGGAAAAAGTTTTACTTGAAGTAAAGAATCTCAAACAATATTTTAACGTTGGCCGCAAAGACGAAGTCAAAGCCGTCGATGATATCTCCTTCCAAATCTATGAAGGAGAAACCTTTGGTCTAGTAGGTGAATCCGGAAGCGGAAAATCGACCACTGGACGGACGGTGATTCGTTTGAATAATCCTACCGGAGGCGAAGTTCTTTTTGATGGACAAGATGTTATGAAAATCAAAGGCAAGAAACCGCTGGCTGATTTTCGCCGGGAAGTTCAAATGGTCTTCCAAGATCCTTATGCCTCCTTGAATCCACGGATGAAAGTTCGCGACATTATTGCCGAAGGGATCGATATCAACGGATTAGCTAAAAATGAAAAAGAACGTAATGATCGGGTGGATGAACTCTTGCGAACCGTCGGACTAAACCCAAGTCATGGGACCCGTTATCCTCATGAATTTTCAGGGGGACAACGTCAGCGGATCGGAATCGCCCGAGCATTAGCCGTCGATCCAAAATTCATCATTTGTGATGAACCGATCTCGGCATTGGATGTTTCGATCCAAGCCCAAGTTGTCAACTTGCTGCAAGATCTGCAAGAAGAACATAAATTGACGTACTTGTTTATCGCCCATGATTTATCGATGGTCAAACACATCAGCGATCGGATCGGCGTGATGCACAACGGCAAACTGCTAGAAGTAGGAACCAGTGATGAAATCTATCATTACGGGGTCCATCCGTATACTGAAAGTCTTTTATCAGCGATTCCGCTGCCAGATCCTGACCATGAGCGTCAACGCAAACGGATCAAATACGTCAGCGAACCAAACGATAACCAAGAACGAGCAATGGAAGAGATCGCACCAGGACATTTCGTTTATGCCACGAAACAAGAAGCCAAGATCTACCAAGAAAAGTTAGCACAAAAAAAGGGGAACTAGCGTCAAAGGTATAGGGAGTGTTAGGAGGAGATGAAACTGGGTGTTTTAAAAGCATACAAATTTCGGATCTATCCTAATGGACAGCAAAAACAGTTTTTCATCGAAACCTTCGGCTGTGTTCGGTTTACGTACAATCAACTGCTGGAGGCGAAGATGGAGGAGCTGGCCAACAATGAAGCAAAGCAAGGGTTGACGCCAGCCAAACTAAAAAAGGAGTATCCTTTTTTGAAGGAGACCGATAGTTTGGCATTGGCGAATGCACAAAGGAATCTGGACCGAGCGTTTCGAAATTACTTTCAAAAGCGGGCTGGCTTTCCAAAAATGAAAACCAAAAAAAGTATTTGGCAATCGTATACTACGAATAATCAGCAGCACACCATTTACTTTGAAGAGGATCAAATCAAGCTGCCAAAGCTCAAAACACTGGTTCCAGTAAAAAAGCATCGGGAGATCAAAGGGAAAATCAAATCGGCAACGATCTCAGCGAAAAACAATGAAGAGTTTTATATCTCGATTCTTTGTTTGGAAGAGATCACACCACTCCCGAAACAGCAAGCGTCTATCGCGGTTGTTTATGATCCGCAGCAGCTGATCAAAGCCAACCAATCGGTACCGATCACTTGTGAGCATGCGATCCAAACAAAACAGAAGCTGACACGAGCAGAACGCAAACTTCAGGTGAAAGCTACGGCGGTCAAACGGAAAAAAATCCTTTTGACTCAGGCACGAAATTATCAGAAGCTAAAAGGAAAAGTCGCTCGCCTCTATCGTTTTCACTGCTGTCAAAAGCGGGAATTCATCGATCAAGTCAGTTATCATCTCGTAAAACAGTACGATACAATCTATTTGGAACAAATTGCTGAAGAAACGGTTCTAAAAGCCGGTCATTACAGCATCAGCGATTGGCATCAGTTTGTTCGCAAAATCCAGTACAAAGCGCAGTGGTACGGCAAAGAACTGCGTTTTGTCACGTTGGACACGCAGGACCAACAGAAGCTAGAGCGGCTCTCAGGCGAAATGAGCAGCTGATCTGCTTGAACTGGAAGGAACGCCAGGGATCGCCTAGGGTATAGAAAAAATCTTTATGATTTTTGTTTCTAGGAACCACGTTCACTAATTATGATTAACCAGCAACCCCCTGCCAAACTATGGTTTAGCAGGGGGTTGTATTTTTTTTACATTTTATCACCTAAAAATGCGTCATTTAAGCGATAGATCTTTGAGGGACGCCCGATGCCAACGGGCTTTTCGCCGACCTCCGTAAAATATTGAAGCATGGATTTTTTAAAGTTGGAATGATCGATCATTTTAAAATCGATCCCTAAAAACTTGGCGAATACTTTACGGGCTTCCGTGATCGTAAAGTCTTTGCCTAACACAAGAAGCACTTGCGGCTCGTGCTCCATCTTATTGGCAACCCGTTTGAAGGCTTTGAGAATGATCGCGCTGTGGTCAAAAGCCAGCGTATCTTTTCCAACAGAGGCACCAGTCACCAGGTCAAGAATGATCTCGATCTCACCGCTGGTCAAATAGATTTGATTGGCTTTTCTTTCCAGAGAAAACCAGCGTACCTGATTCGCATCGTCCCCAGCACTTAAGGGCTCTTCACCAATAAATGCCAAATAGCTGACGGTGATTACCCACCCACGTGGATCACGACCAGGGGTGCTGAAGGTGTGCAGCTGTTCGATGTTTTGTTTGGAGATAGTGACCCCGATCTCTTCTTGGGTCTCACGGATCACACTTTGACCTGTCGATTCATTCGGATTGACGAAGCCCCCCGGCAATGCCCAAGAATTGCGGAAGGGATGGCCTTTTCTTTGGATCAGCGCAATTTTGAGTTGTTCTTCTTCTTTGTTGTAACACATCAACACCATATCGACGGTTACGGAGGGTTTCTCGTATTTCGGCTGATCTTGTGCCTGATACCACGTAAGAAAGTCTGCTTCAGAAGCTTCTTTCTCATAGTAGTGTTTTTCAGCTGATTTTGAGGTAAATTCTTTCATTGGTTTCTCCTGCCTTAGATAAAGTAAGTAACTGAGCGCGATGGTTTTCCTTAACGGAAAAAATAAGGAACGATCAAATTAATGAAAAACAGTGCGAGATAAAGCCAAGAAGACCGAGGGTGTTCTTTGAGTGCTAAATAGCCCCAAAGAGCGATCCATAGCAGAAAAGCTACCCGTAGGATTGCCAGCGCTGTCGCAAAAAGCGCCGCGTAATCATGGCTGTTGAAGTAAGCAAACAAAAAGGGGTAACCTGTGGTTGAAAAGAGCAAGTGCCCCACAGAAAGCGCGGTTAAAAGCAAAAAATGCTGTTTGTTTTTTCGAGTCATAGCGTTCCTTTCTATAAGAGAAGTCTTCCTCATTATAGCAAAAGAAGTACCTGTTAATCAAAGAGAGATAAAACACCTTTATTTCTTATGAGATTCGTTGTCAGGATCAGATTCTTCCCCTAGAACATTGAAGTGAACGGCTATCTGCGCTATGATAACTAGTAGAAAAGAAATACTCAAATCTGCTGGTTTATTTGCTGCGTTTTAAGGACGAAAACGATTCCTTTGCTTCTTTTAGAGCATGAAGAAAGGTCTTATTATGTCCGCTTTTTTGATTAAATTTATAGCATTTTTGGGTTGCGAACTGTATACTACCTAAGTATACACTTTACTAGTGAAAAGGAGGACTTGCGTCCATGGCTGAAAAAGAAACATTCTATATTACGACGCCAATTTATTATCCAAGCGGCAAGCTGCATATCGGGAATTCTTACACGACGATCGCTTGTGATGCGGTAGCACGATACAAACGATTGATGGGCTTTGATGTCTTTTATTTAACGGGTGTCGATGAGCACGGTCAAAAAATCGAGAAAAAAGCAGAAGAACTTGGCGTAGATCCGCAAGAATACGTCGACAAAATGGCAGCTGACGTCAAGAAATTATGGAACACACTAGACATCAGTTATGACAAATTTATCCGTACAACGGATGACTACCATAAAACAGCCGTTCAAAAAATCTTCCAGCAATTGCTTGATCAAGGCGATATCTATCTTGGTGAATATGAAGGCTGGTATTCTGTTTCTGATGAAGAATACTTTACTGAAACGCAATTAGCAGAAGTTTACCGAGATGAAGAGGGCAAAGTCATCGGCGGCAAAGCGCCAAGCGGTCATGAGGTAGAATTGGTGAAGGAATCTTCTTATTTCTTCCGCATGAGCAAATACGCCGATCGTTTGGTTCAATACTATGATGAACATCCAGAGTTCATTCAACCAGAATCACGCAAAAATGAAATGCTGAATAACTTCATCAAACCAGGTTTAGAAGACCTGGCTGTTTCCAGAACGACCTTTAAATGGGGCATTCCTGTCACGGCTAGTCCTGAACACGTGGTGTATGTTTGGATCGATGCGTTATCTAACTATATTACGGCATTAGGCTATGGCTCAGAGGACGATTCCTTGTTCCAAAAATACTGGCCAGCTGACGTGCATATGGTTGGGAAAGAAATCGTGCGTTTCCATACGATCTATTGGCCAATCATGCTGATGGCCTTAGACTTGCCCTTACCGAAAAAAATCTTTGGTCATGGCTGGTTGATGATGAAAGACGGCAAGATGTCGAAATCAAAAGGCAATGTCGTTTATCCAGAAATGTTAGTGGAGCGCTACAGCTTAGATGCGTTGCGTTACTATCTATTACGGGCGGTTCCTTTTGGTAGCGATGGTGTGTTTACACCAGAAGATTTCGTTTCTCGTTTGAACTACGATCTAGCCAACGACTTAGGCAACCTGCTGAATCGGACGATCGCCATGATCAATAAATATTGTGATGGCTTAGTGCCCGATTATGCCTCAAAAGTAACGCCTTTTGATAGCGAGCTGTCAACGACTGCGGCCAATGTGGTTGGTCGTTACCATGAAGCCATGGATAAAATGGAATTCAGTACGGCATTGTCAGAAGTTTGGACATTGATTTCCCGTGCCAACAAATACATTGACGAAACCCAACCATGGGTGTTAGCCAAAGAAGAAGAAAAGCGCGCGGAATTAAACAGTGTGATGGTTCATTTGGCGGAAAGCTTACGCATCGTTGCGATCTTATTGCAACCGGTGATGACAGAAACACCAGCCAACATTTTCCAACAATTAGGATTGGCTTCTGTTGCCATGGATCTGAAAGATTTACGCTTTGGTGAATTTCCAAGTGGCACGAAAGTCGTTGCCAAAGGCACACCGATTTTCCCTCGGTTGGAACTTGAAACAGAAGTAGCCTACATCCAAAAGAAAATGGCTGAAGGGACACAAAGTCCAGAAGAAACAGTCAAATGGAATCCAGAAGAAACCACATTGCAATCAGACAAAGCCGAGATCAAATACGAAGACTTCGACAAGATCGAATTAAAAGTGGCAGAAGTCGTTGATTGTCAAAAAGTCAAAGGGGCCGACAAGCTGCTACAATTCCGCTTAGCTGCGGGAGATGATCAAGATCGTCAAATTTTATCGGGGATTGCTGAATTTTATCCAGAACCACAAGATTTGATCGGCAAAAAAGTCGTGATCGTTGCCAACTTGAAACCACGGAAAATGCGGGGGCAAGTCAGCCAAGGAATGATCCTTTCTGCAGAAGACAATGATGGTCGTCTGCAAATCGTGGAAGCGCCAAAAGGCATGCCAAACGGCTCGGTCATCGCTTGATTTTTAAGAGAAATTCTTTGTTGAATTTCAGCGAAAATAAAATTGCCAGACCCGAAAAGTTTTTGTATAATGTAGGTTATTGATATGAACATGAGGGAGTAATTGGCGGATTTTATCTGCGGCAGTATCACCATCCTGAAAGAAATTTCTGGTGCTGTCTTAAACAGTGAGACTTATGTATGCTTAGACAGTGCATACATAAGTCTATTTTTTTTCATATCATGTACAATAAAGGAAGAGTAAGTATAAAAGGAGGAGAAACATGTCAGAAGAAAACAAAAAGGAGCAGCTATCGCAGGCGTTTTATGCGCAAGAAGCGCAGCATGTTCTGGAAGAAATGCAAACAGATGCCAATGGATTAACGAACGATGAAGCGCAAAAACGCTTATCTGAGTATGGTCCCAACGAATTAGAAGAAGGCAAAAAGAAATCGATGGCACAAAAATTCTTTGAGCAATTCAAGGATTTGATGATCATCGTTTTGCTAGCGGCGGCGATTATCTCAGCAGTCGTTTCCCATGAAGTCGTGGACTCAATTATTATTTTAGCAGTTGTCATTATCAACGCGATCATGGGTGTTGTTCAAGAGGCAAAGGCAGAGCAGGCCATCGAAGCACTAAGAGAAATGTCCACACCAAATGCCAATGTCCTGCGTAATGGTCATACCGTCACCATCAAGAGCGATGAATTGGTTCCGGGGGATATTGTCCTATTAGAAGCTGGCGATGTCGTACCGGCAGATTTACGCCTCTTAGAAGCAAGTTCGTTAAAAATTGAAGAAGCCGCTTTGACCGGTGAATCCGTACCAGTCGAAAAAGAATTGACTGTCATCGAAGGGACGGATGTCGGGATCGGCGATCGCGTCAATATGGCTTATTCAAACAGTAATGTGACCTATGGCCGCGGAAAAGGGGTCGTGGTCAATACAGGGATGGGAACGGAAGTTGGGAAAATCGCTGGCATGCTAGCTAGCGCCCAAGAAACCGAAACACCATTGAAACGTAACTTAAATGAACTAGGAAAATTCCTGACGATCGCCATCATTATCATTGCAGTGATCATGTTCTTTGTTGGAACGATCTTTAACAATACGTCATGGGTCGACATGCTATTGACTTCGATCTCATTAGCAGTAGCGGCGATCCCAGAAGGGCTGCCAGCGATCGTAACGATCATCTTAGCCTTAGGTACGCAAGTAATGGCGAAACGAAATGCAGTGATCCGTAAATTACCAGCGGTTGAAACCCTTGGGGCAACGGATATTATCGCTTCTGATAAAACTGGTACTTTGACGTTGAATCAAATGACCGTGGAAAAATTGTATGTCAATAACAAACAACATGCTGCTTCAGAAGATATTCCGTTAGACAACATGGCATTAAAAGTCATGAACTTTGCCAATGATACAAAATTTGGTGAAGAAGGCAACTTGATCGGTGATCCGACCGAGACCGCATTGGTGCAATTCGGGATGGATCAAGGATTCCATGTGCGGGATCTCGTCAATCAAGAACCACGGGTAGCGGATCTGCCCTTTGATTCTGACCGAAAACTTATGAGTACGATCCACCAACAAGAAGACGGCCGCTATTTAGTTGCTGTCAAAGGTGCACCGGATGTCTTACTAGGCAGAACCTCAAAAGTACTATTGGATGGCCAAGAGCTACCAATGACGAATGAAGAAAAAGAAAAAATCTTATTCAACAATACCGATATGGCAAAACAAGCGCTGCGGGTATTGGGAATGGCCTACAAATACGTAGATCAAGTGCCAGAAAACTTAGAATCAGAAATCGTCGAAAATGATTTGGTCTTTGCTGGCTTAGTCGGAATGATTGACCCAGAACGGGCAGAAGCAGCCGATGCGGTACGTTTAGCCAAAGAAGCTGGGATTCGTCCAATCATGATCACCGGAGACCACCGGGATACAGCTGAAGCCATTGCGGGACGTTTAGGGATCATCAAACCGGGCGATGATGATGCTGTCTTGACCGGCGCTGAACTCAATAAAATGAGCGAAGAAGAGTTTGCCCAAAAGGTAGCCCACTATTCAGTCTATGCGCGGGTATCGCCGGAACATAAAGTCCGCATCGTCAAAGCTTGGCAGCAAGAAGGCAAAGTCGTTGCCATGACTGGTGACGGGGTCAATGATGCACCATCCTTGAAACAAGCAGATATTGGGGTAGGTATGGGGATTACGGGTACCGAAGTTTCTAAAGGTGCTTCCGATATGGTCCTAGCCGATGACAACTTTGCTACGATCGTCGTAGCAGTGGAAGAAGGACGTAAAGTCTTCTCCAATATTCAAAAAGCGATTCAATACTTGCTAGCCGCTAACCTAGGGGAAGTTTTGACCTTGTTCTTAGCAACCTTGTGGGGTTGGGACTCGCTATTGCCGATCCACTTGCTTTGGATCAACCTAGTAACCGATACCTTCCCAGCAATTGCCTTAGGAATGGAGCCTGCTGAAAAAGATCTAATGAAACATGCACCGCGGGGACGCAGTTCCAACTTCTTCTCCGGTGGTGTGATGAGCAGTATCATCTACCAAGGGATCTTAGAAGCAGCAACCGTGCTGTTCGTTTATTGGTCAGCGATCCAATGGCCCGTTCACAATACGTACGATGCGATCCATGCCGATGCCTTAACGATGGCCTTTGCCACGTTAGGATTGATGCAATTGTTCCATGCCTTCAACGTCAAATCGATCCATCAGTCGCTCTTTAAAGTAGGAGCATTTAGAAACAAAGCCTTCAACTGGGCGATCCTGTTGTCCTTTGCGTTGATGCTAGTGATCTTCATTGTGCCAGGATTAAACGATATCTTCCGTGTCGCACACCTTGACTTGTATCAATGGGGCATCGTTTTAGGCGCCTCCTTTGCGATCATTCCAGTCGTTGAGATCGTCAAAGCGATCCAACGAGCAATGGGACGCAAATAAGCCAAAAATAAACAGAAAAACAACGAATGGTCTGCTGTCCTTCTCCATGGGCAGCAGGCCTTTTTTTGCTGGCTTATTTTCGATAAACCCTATGGCTGTTTCTTGACCTTTTCATTTGCAGCAAGAAACGGTAAAATAGAAGATAATAACAAAGAAAGTAGGGGACCCACTGTGCGACCAAACTTAGGTTTTTATGTACAAACAATCAACGATCTTGTCAAAGAAACAGAAGCAATCGGGGAGAAAATGAATCCCAATTATGAAGAGATCCGCAAAGCGATCGACGAGAAGAAAGAAGCAGAGGTAACACCTGAGCGGCTAGCTGAGATTACCAGAATTTTTAAAGAAGGCACGGACAAATACCGCTTGATGCTGGAAAAAATCAGCAAATTGCGTCCACCAGCGAATGTGATGGGGATCCATAAAAAATTCGAGCGAGCGTATATGAAATATGTTGCCGGCTGTGATGAGATGATTTTGAGTCTGGATAACAAAATCGACCAAGAAGCCTTTGATGCAGCTGAAGCTAAGCAAGATGAAGCAACGGACGAAATTTCTTTTGCTATCCAACGGATGACCGCTTTATTGTTAAAAAAATGATAAACATTCAAGTTAAACAAGAGTTATTTAATTTAACTGTTATGTTTTTCACATGTAAAGTTTTTTTATCGGAGGTATAATGAATTCACAACCAACAACCTTTTTATTTTTCATTTTACTCCTTTTGCCATCAGGACTAACCAACCTGATGGTTTTTTTTGTTTTTTAATGAAGTGTTTCCATCAAAAGCGGGGATAGTTTGTGAACAAAATATAAAGTTGAAATAGCAAGGAATAGCAAGCTTGCGCTTTTTTGTCGATCAATGCTATACTTAGGGCACTATTAAACGAAATGAGGGATCCTCCATTGAAAAATTAACCAATTTGTTGAAAGCTGCATGAAACTGTTCCTCCAAGGGGATAGTCTGCAGATTTTCAGGATTGGTTGACTTTTTCAATGGGGGATCTTTTTGTGTACCTCTAAAAACTGATTCTGAAAATAGCTTTAGTCTACTCTATTCCGTGAATAGAGACGAGGTATATTTATGTCGAATATCAGTATTAATCATTTAACTTTTGGCTTTGATAGCCAGGAACGGTTGCTTTTTGAGGATGCCAACTTGAACCTTGATACTCAATGGAAATTAGGGTTGATTGGCAGAAATGGTCGCGGCAAAACGACCTTGCTGCGTTTGCTGCTCAATGAATTGCCGTATAGCGGCTCGATTACCCATGAGCAGCAATTCGTTTATTTTCCCTTAACCGTCGCTGACGATCAGCAACTGACGCTTTTTGTTTTACAAGAATCAGGTGAATTTGAGCAGTGGCGTTTGGAACGAGAATTGAACCTGCTGCAACTTGATCCAGAAGTTCTTTGGCGGCCCTTTGCCACTTTATCTGGCGGCGAGCAAACGAAAGTTCTGTTGGCGCGTTTGTTCGTTGATGAAGAGAATTTTGCTTTGATCGATGAGCCAACCAACCATTTGGATGTGACCGCTCGCCAACATGTTGCCCGCTATTTGCAGCAAAAAACCGGGTTTATCGTTGTGAGCCATGATCGACAGTTTGTCGATGAAGTCGTCGATCATGTATTGGCGATCGAAAAAAGCCGCTTGGTGTTGTACAAAGGGAATTATTCAGTTTATGAACTGCAAAAGCAGCAAAAAGATGCCTATGAGCAAGAACAAAACAGCAAGTTGAAAAAAGAAATCGGTCGTTTGAAGCAGACGGCAGCCGAGAAAGCGGAGTGGTCCCGAGGACGCGAACGGGACAAATTAGGGTCGCCGACCAAAAAAGGCAGTGGGGCAATCTATGATACGGGGGCGATCGGTGCCCGAGCGGCACGGACCATGAAGCGCTCGAAAGCGATCGTTAAACGGATGGAAGATCAAATTCAAGACAAGTCTGCGTTGTTAAAAGACATTGAGTGGATCGATCCTCTGAAAATGACCCCGCTTGTTAGTCATCATGACGTGTTGCTGGAAGCAGAGCATTTTCAGCTCGGCTATGAGAAGCCTTTGTTTAAACCGCTGACGTTTGCGATCCGTCAAAAAGAGCGCTTGGGGATTCAAGGGGCCAACGGATCTGGCAAGTCCAGTTTGATTGCGAGTATTTTAGGTACTTTCGAAGGACAGCAGACAGGGACGATCAAAACAGCCCATGGGATCACCATCAGTTATGTTCGACAAAACTACGAGGACAATTGTGGGATGCTGACAGAGTTTGCCCAAGAACATGGCTTGAATTATCAAGATCTGCTAAATAATTTGAAAAAACTTGGCTTGGAAAGAGCTGTTTTTCAAACGCCGATCCAGCAAATGAGCATGGGGCAGCGTAAACGCGTGGAACTAGCCAAATCATTAGCAACACCAGCAGAATTGTTTATCTGGGATGAACCTCTGAATTATTTGGATGTCTTCAATCAGAAGCAATTAGAGGAAGTAATCCATTTGGTGGAGCCTTCTATGCTGATCATTGAACACGACCGTTATTTTCTTGAGCAAGTCTCAACGAAATTGCTGACGTTGACGATCGATGAAGTCGAATAACTGAAGGGGAAAAAGGACGATTGTTTTCTTTGGGGAAACCGTCCTTTTTTGTTATTTTAATCGGAGAGATACTGACGATTTTAGTAAGTATTTAATAAGGGTGCTTTTGATAAAAAAGCTGTGTAAAAATAGTGTTATTATACACAGGTATGTATATTTGATAAAATTCATTCATTTTTTCATGAAAATTTTCGAAAAATGACGAAATGTTCGGGATTAGCGGGTAGAATTCCCTTTGAATCACTCATCGTTTTCTCATTGTTTGGTAAATTAATTAAAAATTCTTTCATAATTCCCATTGGTTTTTACAAAACATTTACAATAATAGTATCGAATAAAAACATTCGTTTGTTATGATTAAAATCGAATTTCTTTGAGCGTTTGACCGAAACATCAAGAGTTCGTTTTTTTTGTGACTTGAAATGCCAGTCAACTATTCGGAGGAAAAAGAGAAAATGGAGGGGCAGTTTTGATAGAAGTAGTCGGGTTGAAGAAGGTTTTTGATAATAAGTTCGAAGCCTTGAAAGCAGTAGATTTTACAATAGAAAAAGGCGATTTGGTTTGTTTGTTGGGACCTAGTGGTTGCGGGAAATCGACGATATTGAATTTGATCGCGGGGTTGTTAAGTCCCACCGATGGTGATATCCGCTTTAATGGTACTTCCGTTGTTAAGACGGAGCCGAAAGACCGCAATATCGGGTTTGTTTTTCAGAACTATGCCCTTTATCCCCATATGACTGTGTTAGAAAATGTCATGTTTCCTTTGACAGTCGGAGAGAAAAAGATCAAGAAAAATGAAGCACAAAAAATTGCTGAAAAGTTCATGAAACTGACCAATATTGAAGAATTAAGTCAGAAAAAACCAGGAACCCTTTCCGGTGGACAACAGCAACGGGTCGCCATTACTCGTGCTTTGGTACAAAGTCCAGAAGTGTTACTGCTGGATGAACCATTGAGTAACTTAGATGCCCGTTTGCGCTTGAAGATCCGTGAAGAGATCCGTCGGTTAGTCAAAGAAGTAGGTATCACTACAATCTTCGTGACACATGACCAAGAAGAAGCTCTTTCTATCAGTGATAAGATCATTTTGATGAACGAAGGGATCATTCAACAAAATGACGATCCGCAAAACCTTTACTTAGAACCAAACAATCTTTTCGTAGCGAAATTCATTGGTAATCCAATCATCAACATCTTGCCAGTAGAAGTCAAAGAGGGACAAATGATCCATCCAGCATTCACGATCCCAGTTGACCGCTTTACCGACATTCGCTTCAAGAAACCATTGACAGACGGCCAATATACGTTAGGTATTCGTCCAGAAGATGTGCTGACCACTTTACAAACAGGGTTGTTCCAAACAGAAATCAAGAGTGTGGAGCTGATCGGACGAGAACGAATCTTGAACTTTGATCTGGCTGCAAAACATATGAAATCGATCGTTAGTATTGAAGAGATCATTGAAGAAGGCGCGCAAGTGTCATTTGATTTTCATTACAAAAAAGCCTTTATCTTTGATGAAAAAGGAGAGCGGGTCTACTAATGTTCAAAAAAAATTATAACCCTGAGAATCAACCAAAGGCGTGGCTGTTTTTACTGCCTTCATTGGTCATTATTTTCTTATTCAGTGTGTATCCGCTGTTTCGTTCCTTCATCATGAGTTTCCAAAAAGGAACCTTGATTAACCAACAGTATGCTGGGCTTGAGAACTATCAAAGGGTTTTAACGGACCCCGTATTCTTTCGAGCACTGCAAAACACAGCGCTGTTTGCTTTTGCGGTCGTGCCGATCTCGCTGGTCCTCTCATTAGCGATCGCGTGGATCATTTTTGAAAAAGTCAAATACAAAAGTTTTTTTGAAACGATCTTCTTTATGCCCTATGTCACAAGTACGATTGCGATCGGGATCGTGTTTCGTTACTTTTTCAACGGCTCTTACGGGATCATTAATTATCTGCTAGGTCTTGTCGGCATTGCGCCAGTCAACTGGCTAGATAACGTCAATATGAGTATGACGACCTTGATCATCTTTGGCGTTTGGACGAGCCTCGCCTTCAACATTATTATCTTGTTGGCAGGAATGCGCAACATCGACAAAGAACACTACAAAATCGCAAAAATGTTTGGCGCCACCGATGGTGAGATTTTTCGGAAAATCACCTTTCCGCAATTGATCCCGACCTTTGCTTTCTTGTTGACGGTCAATCTGATCAGTGCCTTTAAAGTTTATACCCAAGTATATGCTTTGTTTGGCGGCCAGCCAGGGATCGCTCGTAGTGCAACGACGGCAGTCTTTTATATTTATGACAAATTCCATATCGCCGGACGTCCGGGGATTGCAATGGCGGCAACCGTGATCTTGTTTATCATTATTTTGCTCGTCACCTTTATCCAAAATAAACTTTTGAAGAAAGTGGGCGAATAAACGAATGAAAAAAATTGTCACGATTGTTTCGATGCTGTTTTTAGCAATTTTAGCAGTGATCACGCTATTTCCCTTTGTCTATATGATTTTAGCTGGTCTAATGACCTACAGTGAAGCAACCAGTATTCCACCGACGATCATGCCAGAGTCCTTCCAATGGAGCAACTACGGGGAAGTCTTTACCCGAGCACCGTTTTTACGCTACTTCTTTAATACGGTCTTCGTTTCCGCGGTGACGACTATCGCGACGCTGATCACGGCAATTTTAGCTGCTTTTGCATTAACGAGTCTTGAATTCAAATACAAGCGTCTCGTGATTGGTTTGATGATCTCCTTACTGATGGTTCCATATGAATCCATCATCTTTACCAATTACAATACGATTGCGCGAATGGGCTTATTGAATACGTATAGTGCCTTGATCATTCCCTTTCTGACTAGTATTTTTTACATCTATTATTTAAATGGCTATTTACAAAGTATTTCCAATACCTTTTACAAAGCGGCCAAAATCGACGGTGCTAGCGATTTGGCTTACATTCGGCGGATTTTGATCCCCATGTCAAAACCAGCCTTAGTGACAGTCGGGATTCTGACGTTCATCTCTAGCTGGAATTCCTTCTTATGGCCGTTGCTAGTAACCAATGAGAAAAAATACCGCCTCTTAAATAATGGGTTGGCTGCCTTTACCACAGAAAGCGGCAGCGATGTTCATTTACAGATGGCGGCAGCGACCTTGACCGTCATTCCAATTCTGATCATTTACTTGATCTTTAGAAAAGAAATTATCAAAGGAGTGGCTAAAGATGGCATCAAAGGATAAAACAACGATCACCTTCCATAGCGGAATTTTAACGATTGGAGGAACCGTCATCGAAGTTGCGTACAAAGATGCCCATATCTTTTTTGATTTCGGTTCGGAGTATCATCCAGAAACACCCTTACCAGATGAAGAATTACAAACGTTAGTTGCGCATCGCTGGATACCAGAACTGAAAAATGTCTACGATCCACGCTTAGACTACACGTACCAAGGAAGCGAAACGAAAGAATACCAAGAAACAGCAGTTTTTCTTTCCCACGCCCATCTGGATCATTCCAAGATGATCAACTTTTTAGACCCAAATATTCCTATGTACACCTTGAAGGAAACCAAAGCGATCCTCGAAGTGTTGAATCAAAAAGGGGACTTCTTGCTGCCCGTTCCTCATGAGGAAAAAAGCTTTGTCCGTGAATTGATCGGCTTAGAACCCCATGATGTGATTCGGATCGGGGAAATCGAAGTCGAGATCATTCCAGTCGATCATGATGCGTACGGTGCGGCGGCCTTGTTAATTCGCACGCCGGATCATTTTATCGCTTATACCGGTGATTTGCGTTTGCATGGCTATCATCCAGAGCGTACCAAAGAATTCTGTCAATTAGCCAAACACACGGATCTATTGATGATGGAAGGGGTCAGCATCAGCTTCCCAGAAAGAGAACCGGACCCCAAAGCGATCACGGTGGAAAGTGAAACAGAATTGATTGAGACCTTCGTGCGTTTGGTCAAAGAAAATCCCCAACGACAAATTACCTTCAATGGCTATCCAGCCAATGTTGAGCGCTTTATGGCGCTTGTTGAAGCCGCGCCGCGGACGGTTGTTTTAGAGGCGACGCAAGCTGCTTTGTTGAAAGAAATTTTCAATAAAGATGTACCGTTCTATACGATCGATGATCAAGTACCAGCGACTCTCGATCCAGCCTTCGCCATTTCTTATCAGGCATTATGTGCCGACACGAGCCAGTACCTTTGGCAAGCAGTCGCGCATTTTGAAAACTTGCAAACAGGTGGATTGTATATTCACAGTGATGCGCAGCCGTTAGGCGATTTTGATCCAGCTTATCAAGTCTTTTTGGATCAACTGGCAGCACTGGAGATCGAATTTTTCCGTTTGCCAAACTCGGGACATGCGAAACCAGCTGATTTAGATCAGATCATTGCATGGATCGAGCCCCAACGATTGGTTCCAATCCATACGCTGAAACCAGAAAATCTGGTGAATCCGTATGGTGAAAGAATATTGCCGCAACGCGGTGAAAAAATTATTTTAGAGTGATAGAGGAGAGGAAAAAATGAAAACAAAGAAACTTGCATTTGCAGCAGCTGCAGCCGCGACATTGGTATTAGGGGCTTGTGGAAACAACAACGATTCATCTGGTTCTACCGAAAGTGATGAAATCGTTACAGAACTAAGCGAAGATACGACTGTCACCTTTTGGCATGCAATGAATGGTGCGCAAGAAGAATCATTGACGAAATTGACGGAGCAATTCATGGACGAAAATCCAAACATCAAGATCGAATTGCAAAACCAATCCAGCTACTCTGATCTACAAGCAAAGGTGAATTCAACCTTACCTTCACCAAAAGATCTACCAACTATCACCCAAGCATATCCTGGTTGGTTATGGAATGCTGCCCAAGATGACATGTTGGTTGACCTTGGCGAATACATCAACGATGATACTATCGGTTGGGGTGACCAAGAAGAAATCCGCAGTGCCCTTTTAGAAGGCGCGCAGATCGACGGCGTGCAATACGGGATTCCTTTCAACAAATCAACAGAAATGCTGTTCTACAATGCAGACATGTTAGACGAGTATGGTATTGACGTACCGACAAACCTTGAAGAATTAAAAGAAGCTTCTCAAGAAATCTTTGAAAAATCAAACGGTGAAGTAGTAGGTGCTGGTTTTGACTCATTAAACAACTACTACGCCATCGCAATGAAAAACCAAGGTGTTGATTTTGACAAAGACTTGCAACTAGACAGCGATGAATCAAAAGAAGTCATCAACTACTACCTGGATGGTGTCAAAGAGGGCTACTTCCGAATCGCTGGTTCTGATCAATACTTGTCTGGACCATTTGCCAACGAGCAAGTCGCAATGTATGTCGGCTCAATCGCAGGGGAAGGTTTTGTTAAAAAAGATACCGAAGGCAAATTTGAATATGACGTAGCAGCTCGTCCAGAACCAATCAACTTGCAACAAGGAACTGACTTGTACATGTTCAACAGCGCAACACCAGAGCAACGTACTGCTGCTTTTGAATACATGAAATTCTTGACTTCTCCAGAAGCGCAAAAAACATGGGCAATCGATACCGGCTACATGCCAGTTGTTGAATCTGTTTTGGAAAGCGATGAATACAAAAACAATCCTGAAACAAAAGTGGCTGCCAAATTAGAAGATGCAACCAAAGAATTGTTCTCGATCCCAGTGATTGAAAATGCTGATCCTGCTTACAATGAAATGCGTTCAATCATGGAAAACATTTTGTCTAATACAGATCAAGATGTCGATCAATTGATTGAAAACGCAAAACCACAATTAGAAGATGCTTGGAACCAATAATTCTGAATTTCTTCGTCAAAATAGGGTATAATCAGGGAAACACCTGAGATGAAACACCAAAGGGTTTGTATCATAAGGTTTGAAGACGCAAGGAAGCAAAATTTGCTGGCTTTCGAGGGTTTTCGACTTATGCGCATGCCCTTTTGGTGTATTGAGGGGAAAAGGAGTCTTTTGAATGAAAATCACGTTTTTAGAAACGAGCGATATGCATGGCTATGTCTATCCAACCAATTTTGCCGATGACACGGAACAAGGATTCGGCGTGGCAAAAGTTGCCACCAAAATGAAAGAACTGCGCCAAGCAGCCACCGGACCGGTCGTAACGATCGAAAATGGCGACTTTATCCAAGGCTCGCCCTTAAGCTATTACATTGCCAAAAGCCAGCACTCCGTTGCCGCATTGACCGCTGTCGTCAACCACCTAGACGTTGATGTTCATGTCTTAGGCAATCATGAGTTCAACTACGGTCTGCCTTATTTGCAAGAAGCGATCGCCGGCTACCAAACGCCGGTACTTGCAGCCAATATTTTAAATGAAGCGGGGGAACCATTCTTTGGGCAAGCTTACACCATCATTGAAAAAGAAGGGGTAAAGATCGCGATTTTAGGAATGGTGACGCCCTATATTCCTCATTGGGAACAACCTGCGACGATTCGCGGGATGCAATTTGTCAGTATTGTTGAGACGGCGAAAAACTATGTACCTTACTTACGAGAACAAGCCGATATCGTTGTCATCAGCTACCATGGCGGCTTCGAGCGTGATTTAGTCACTGGGGAACCGACCGAATTATTGACTGGCGAAAATGAGGGCTATCAATTACTGCAGGAAGTTTCAGGAATCGATGCCTTCTTCACAGGACACCAACATCGTGAGATCGCCACAAAAATCAATGGTGTCCCTGTTGTGCAGCCCGGTTATCGTGGAAGCTTTATCGGCGCCATCGAATTGACGGTTGAAAAAAATCAGACAGGGGTTCATGTCACAAACAGTACGGCTGCGTTGATCCCTGTTGCGGATGCTGTCCCAGATCAAGAGACGTTGGCTTTGTTAGCACCCATCGAAGAAGAGTTACAAACATGGCTAGATCAGCCGTTAGGCAAAGTCAGTGGGGACATGCGAATCAACGATCCGATGGGGGCACGCTTGAAAGAGCATCCTTATATTGAATTCATCAATCGTGTTCAGATGGCTGCCAGCGGTGCTAAAATTTCTGGCACTGCTCTTTTCAACAATGAAGGCAAAGGCTTTGGCGCAACCATCACGATGCGGGATGTGATCACCAATTATATTTACCCAAATACATTAGCTGTAGTCAAAATAACAGGTGCCGAATTAAAAGCTGCTTTAGAACAAACGGCGGATTATTTAGCCGTTGTTGACGGTCAGATCGTTTTCAATCCTGCTTTTATTGAACCAAAACCGCAATATTATAACTACGATATGTATGAAGGCATCGAGTATACGATCGATCTTAGTCAACCCGTTGGTCAACGAATCACCCGTTTGGACTTTGAAGAAAAAGCCATTGCGATGGACCAAGAATTAGAGATCGTCATCAACCAATACCGTGCCGTGGGCGGTGGCAACTACGCCATGTTTTCTGCCGAAAAAATCGTTCGTGAGATTCAAGTCGATATGACGGAACTGATTGCTGACTATTTGAAACAGCATCCTCAGATCGAAGCTACGACGAATCAAAACTTTCTAGTGACGTTATAATAGCAAAACAGCCTGCGATGAATGAATCATCGCAGGCTGTTTCTTAATTTTCTACATTACGTACATAGTCATCAAAGTATTTTACCAAATCCGCTTTGACTTGTTGATAGTCTTCTTCGGAATAGTCTTTGTCTTCTAGTTTTGCTTCGAAAAATGGCATGGCCAATTCTTCTCGTAAACGATCCAACACTTGTTCTTGGTTCATAACGTCACCTTTTTCACTTTTGATTTGATTTCATCATAACAAATGAAATGAGGCTGTCAATGCTTCGTAAGTGTCTTTCATTTTTTCTAAACGATTTTTTAAAGAAACAAAATCATCGTCATCATGAAAAAGGACTTGTTTTAATTCAAAATAATAGATCTCAAAAGCATCAAAGAAAGCAATGACTTCCGCTGTTTGCAGCTCTTTGGCAGTATCGCAGCGAATATAGGCTTTTTCAGCGATCGCATACGTTTCCGCAGTCGTTAATAGGACCAATGATTCATTGTATTTGCGGCTCGTCACTAGTTCAAAGGTTGATTGACATTTATTGTAGATATTAGAAAAATCTTTGAGCACGAGTTCCTTTGGTGTTTTATCAAACATGGGGGAATCCTCCAAAACTTTATTTTTTGAATAAGACGCAGACACATTCTGGTGCGTAGATGTCTTTTTCTAAGACAGTCAATTTGCCAGTGGCTTCATCGCGTTTGTATAACGTTAGGTTATCAGAATTTTGGTTGGCACAAACCAGATAATCGTTTGTCGGGTCCAAATCGAAATCGCGAGGGAAGTCGCCTTCTGTTGAGATTGATTGAACAAAAGCCAGGCCAGCGCCTTCATCGGTTACTTCAAAAACAGCGATTGAATTATGACCGCGATTTGAGCTGTAAACAAAACGTCCATCGTTCGAGATACGTACCGCAGCGCCACTGTTGAAATCCGTAAAGTCCGCAGGGATCGTTGGCACCTTTTGGATTTTCTCAAAACTGCCATCTGCTTGATTGTAGCGTAAAACAGTCAATGAGCTGTCTAATTCGCCCACTAAGTAAGCGTATTGGTTATTTGGATGGAAGACTAAGTGACGAGGACCAGTTCCGTCTTCTGCCACGTAGACAGCTACTTCTGTCAGTTTGCCATCTTCTGAAATATCATAAGTATAGACCCGGTCCGTTCCAAGGTCACAAACTGCTAAACGTTGGTCTGGTGTTAAGTCAGTATAATGGACATGAGGTTTGTCTTGGTTTTCATGAGAGCCGACGGGTTCATCATGGTAGATGCTGTCCGTTGCTTCGATGCTGCCATCTTCTAGAATTTTATAAACATTCACTTCACCTTTGTGGTAGTTGGCACCATATAAAAGCTGACGGTTTTCATCAATTGCTACATAGCAAAGGGGTGCGCCTTCTTCCGTTGCGGTATTCAGCAAGGTAAAGTCTGGGGTATAAGCAGCGGCGCCGCCGTTGCCAGCTACTTCTGTGACGCTGTAAACTGCTTCTTTTTTACTGCGGGCAAGATAAGTCGGACTTTTTTCTTCCGCGCATAAGGTCAAATCGGTCAGTGTTCCTTTTTCCGTATCTAAAGCGATCGAATAGATCCCTTTACTTTCGCGACGAGTGTACGTACCTAAATAAATCGTTTGCAACATAAAAAAACCTCCTAATAGTTTCATTCCTATTTAATTCTACCATAGAATGCGGTTTTGGGCGGGCAGAAAAACTCTTTATGTTATAATAAACGAGAAGATAGAAAGGGGAGTTTGTCATATGAAAAAAGGGACGATCAAAGAAATTGGTCCACAGGCGATCGATTCGCAAGAAAGAATGATCATCTTCTTTGGGGAAGAAGCGACCGATACATTGCGAGAATATTCAGTCATCCAAACGATTCCTGATTCGCAAGAGTTAGTCGTAAAGAAAGAGGATCAGATTACTTTTGGTGATCAGACCTATCAAGTCCAATATGTAGGAACGGTGGCTAACCAAATCCTGCAAACGATCCAGCATGTGACCTTTGTCTTTGACGAAGTGCCGGCTGAAGAACCGCTTTCAAGTGCGATTTATTTAACGCCAACTGTTTTGCCGAACCTCGAAGTCGGCATGCAAGTGGCGTACAACTAGGAGGCAAAGAATGTCATGAAAGAAACGCAGAAAAAGCCGCATTCCTGGTTTTGGAAATGGTTTTTAAACAATCAAGCAGTGACCAGCTTGCTGGTCATTTTATTGATTCTCTTAATTTTGCTGCTCTTCACGAAAGTTTCATATTTGTTTGAGCCTGTCTGGCAATTTTTAGCCATCGTCGGATTGCCAATCATTTTGGCGGGGATCTTGTATTACTTGATGAATCCCACTGTTGACTATTTGGAGCGCAAAGGAATCAAACGAATTTACAGTATTTTTGGTCTTTTTGTTTTGGTGGTTGGTCTGATTGTCTGGGGGGTGGTGGTCATCATTCCTAAGATCCAAGAGCAATCCATGAGTTTTGCGGATAATCTGCCGGGGTATTTGACGATTATTGAGAATAAGGTGAATGAAATCTTGTCTGATCCAATCTTCTCGCAAGTCCAAGATCAGATCGAAGCTTCCAATGAGAAGTTGATTTCTTCTCTGACGGATATCGTCCAAAATCTTTCCCGTAGTACGATTCAAAATCTAGGTAGTTTCTTCGGGGCCGTTGCGACGATCGTTTTAGCGGTCATTACCATGCCGTTTATTTTGTTCTACCTACTGAAAGATGGCCGCAAACTAGCCCCTTATTTTGTCAAATTTTTACCAACCAAAATGCGCCAGCCGTCACTGATCGTTTTAAAAGAAATGAATGACCAGGTATCCTCCTATATTCGGGGACAGCTGACAGTGGCGTTTGCGGTCGCAGTGATGTTTATGATCGGCTTTAGTATTATTGGCTTAGATTATGCCATCACACTGGGGATTGCAGCGGGATTTCTAAATTTGATCCCTTATTTAGGCTCCTTTTTGGCCATGATCCCTGCGGTTTTTTTAGGAATCGTCGGCGGACCAGTGTTACTGATCCAAGTTCTGATCGTCTTTGTTATTGAGCAAACCATTGAAGGACGCTTGATTTCGCCATTAGTTCTAGGAAATGAGTTGTCGATCCATCCTGTCACGATCCTGTTAGTCCTCTTGACTTCAGGAAAATTGTTTGGTCTTGTTGGGGTCATTTTAGGGATTCCTGTCTATGCGGCTGCCAAGGTGATCATTACCCATGTGTTTGAATGGTATACGCGGGTTTCCTCCTTGTATGAAGAGGAAGAACCAATCCTCGAAGCACCACCAGAGGACACCCCAGAAGTTTAGCAGCTTCGAGTGCAAAAGAGTCCATACGTATTATCAACGGTACAGCCTTTTTCTGTGGGCTGTACCTTTTTTGTGCGGATAAAAGAGCCAGCAATCACTGGGAAGTAATGCAAGATTTACAACCTATGAACGGTGATTTGGGAGAAACCGACAGTTCTTTATTCAATAGAAAGAGTGAGGGAGTAGTGTCTTGAACCCGATTGACTTCGCAGGAACAAAAGAATATAATCGAGTTATATAAATCGTTTATATAATGTGACTTGTGCTTAAGGAGGGACTTGGATGCCAAAACAACGAATAACAAAGGAAATGGTGGTTGATGCCGCTTTTGAGATTGCTCGAAAAGGCGGTATGGAGCAAGTGATTGTAAAAAATATTGCGGAAAGGTTAGGCTGTTCAGTCCAGCCCATTTATAGTTATTGCACCAATATGGAAGGACTGCGGACAGAAGTAGAGCAGAGAGCACGGCAATTTTTACAAGAGTTTTTAGAAGCCCATAGTGACACCCAGGATCTGTTTCGCAGTACCGGACACGCATATTTGCAATTGGCGAAAGAAGAACCCCAAATTTTGAGAATTTTTGTCTTACAAAAAAGAGCGAATGTTTCGTCATTAGAAGAGCTGTATCAGTTGGAGACGAATCCTCAAGTAGCCCAAAGGATTGCCGCCGATTTGAATATTAGCATAGAAACCGCCAAACAGCTACACATGCATATGCTCATTTACACGATCGGAATCGGTACGATTTTCGCAGTAACGACACCTGGTATTCCACTAGATGAAATCTATGCACAACAGGAAAAAGCTTACGAGATGTTTTTGAAACAGGCAATAGATGGCGCAAAAAGTAGGTCGCAGTCCTAACTGCAGGGAGGAATTCCTCATGAAAAATGGCATTATTGTTTATCAATCGAAATACGGCGCTGTCAAAAAGTATGTCCACTGGCTTCAAGAAGCAACAGGTTTTCCCTGCCTAGAAACCCCAAAAGCCAAAATAGCTGAAGTAATGGATTATGACACAATTATCTTCTGTGGGGGAATCTATGCTTCGGGTATTGCTGGACTGTCCTTTTTAAAAAAGAATAGCAATCAGCTAAAAGGCAAAGAGATACTCATCTTTTGTGCGGGAGCTTCTGTTCCTGAAAAAGTGGTAGTGAAAAAACTCAGAGAACAGAATCTCACGGGTCCGCTAAAGGACATCCCCTTTTTTTACGGAAGAGGACAATGGCAGGAAAGCAAAATGAACTTTTTCGATCGAACCTTAGTGAAAATGTTAAGAAAAGCGGCCGCTAAAAAAGAGCCACACACCTATGACCCACAGACGAAGGTACTCATGGAAGCCAATGGACAAGATTGCGATTGGACGGATAAAAAATACTTGGTTCCGTTGGTGGATTATTTGGAGCAGGAATTGTATTGAACGAGCACAAGCGCTTTATTGAGGTTTTATGAATCAAATGAGCAATAAGTGACCAGAGTGTAAGAACAGAACAAAATTAGTTTACTGCGAATAGATTTTTTGTTGTGACACCAAGAGTCTGCAACTAAGTTCTTAAAATTGTTTGATCTATTCCTAAAATTCAATGAGTAAGTAGAATGCCGATCACGCATGAGAGGATGTCTTATGCGTGACGGTTTTTTTGTTTATAGCTTATCTTAATAGAAAAAACGGGAGTAGCTGATTCCTTTGTTTATAAAATTCTCAGACATTGTATCTAATAGTTCTATTTTTTAGCTTTGCATGATGAACATTTTTGTGAAGCTGAACGTTAAACCAGATCATTCAAGTGCTAAAAAAATAAGCAGAGAAGCTATCTCTGTATGTACAATGTATATTCTTTCTAAATGCAAGATATCTTTCGTTGCGGGCTTTTTTATGGCTTGGACGGATTTGACATATTGTTGCAAGAAATACATATGGTCGCTGAAAACATTGGTTGCGTATACTGAATGCAAGACAAAAGAAAACCTTGTGAGGTCAAGAAAATGTGGATTTTAGCAATTGATATTGGCGGTACTGCTATTAAATGTGGGTTAGTGAATAGTCAAGGGGAACGCAGACAATTGACTCAATTTCCTATGAACAAGGAATATTCCACAGTCACGCAACGTATATGTCGACAGATCGATGCATTCTATGCAGCAGCATTTGATGGCATCGCTATTAGCTCAACGGGACTGGTTGATCCACAAAGCCAAGAAATCGGGATGACATCACCTTTTTATGAAGGATTTGGTAAAAGACTGGTTAAGCATTTGCGCAGTACATACCAATGTCCAGTTGCTGCCGAAAATGATGGCAACTGTGCGCTATTGGCAGAAAAATGGTTGGGTCACGCTCAAAATTGTGCGTCCTTTGCGACAATTGTCCTAGGTACATCCGTTGGCGGTGGCTTGATGATCGATCATCAATTGATTCGCGGCAAACACTTACTAGCAGGAGAGTTTGGTTATCTGCTTTTTCCGACCGAAAGGAAGGATTGGGAACTTTGGAGCATCGCAGGGTCAACCAGAACATTAGTAGAGAAAACAGCAAAACGTATCGGAGACCCAACAATCAATGGCCAGCGTATTGATACACTGGTTCAAGAACAAGATCCGCGATGTCTGCCAGTAGTAGCTGATTTTGTCGATAAACTGGCGGCGGCTTGCTATAGCCTGCAATATATGATTGATCCGGAAATCATCTTGATTGGCGGTGGAATCAGTGCGAGCCGTTTCTTGATCCCACATGTAAACGCACGATTAGCTATGATTGCTGAGCAGATTCCTAGTACTGTTATCGTGCCAAACATTTGTGCCTGTCGTTTCGGCAATGAATCTAATTTATTGGGCGCTTGTTATAACTGGTTAAGAAAATACAAGCCTGATAGCTGACTTGTAAAAAAGCATTGTTTTTTATTAAAATAAAGCGTATTTTATTAGAGTATCATACATTCTTTTCTCCTAAATAAGTACCGATAAATGAAAGCGTTTTTGAGCTTTCGAAATAACAGAGAATAGGTGATGCAAATGGGAAAGTACACGGAACTGAATCGTCAAAAACTATTTAGGGGAATCATTCGTGCCATCAGCTCTTATTTAATCGTGTTTTTAGTGCCTTTTTTAGCCGTGTCATGGATTTGGTATGATACATCTGTCAAAAGTATCAATGAACAAGTGATGCTGACCGCTAGAAATCAATTGATTCAGTTGAAATATTCTTTAGAAAATACGTTTATTCAATTGAATTATCTGACGCAAAAAATGACCAATGATCATGTTGTCTCATTGAAATATTTGCAGCATCCTTACTTGACCAAAGAAGCAAGAGAGGCCATGCAAACGTACAAAATCACCAACGACTTAGTCGAAGAAGTCTATTTATATTATAAAGAGTCCCCAGCAACCTTGTATTCAACCGTAGGATCATTCTCTTTTGACACATTTTTGAAAAAAGTACTGCCGAAAAATGAAATGGGCCAGGAACAGTTAGCCGCACAATTGGATTCCTCAGCGCCTACATTGTTGACATTAGAAGGCGCCGGTGAGGAGCAGCGATATTCCCGTTTCTTTTATATCGTTCCCATTCAAAGTGAAGAGATGACTGTCTATGGCTCAGCGATCTATGAAATCAAAGAGAACAATTTGAAGAGAATTCTTGATCTCAGCAATAACGATGGGATCAGTAACACCTATATTATCAATGATGAGTACCAGTTATTAGCCAGTACCACCAATGATGAGTTAGCGCGCTTTTTAAATCATCCCGAACGCATGAAAAAAGGCATTCAAACAGGACGAATGCGGTTTGAACAATCAACGTATTTTGTTCAAGCGATTGCCAATAATGAATTGAATATTTCAGTGGTAGCCGTTGCTAATCCGAATCAAGCGCTGGCATCGGTCAACCGTGTACAAGAGCAGTTCGTCCTAGTATTTATCGCCATATTATTTACGGGTATCACTGCAGTCGTGATGCTTGGGTTACGTAGTTATCGCCCAATTCGCAAAATCGAAAATCTGGTTCAGGAGTTTCATCGGGACCCCAAAATGACCCTTCATTCGATGGATGATGTCCATAATACCTTGGCGGCATTTTTGGTTGAGCACCAAGAACTGCATCAGGAAGTCCGCCTGCAAACACCTCATGCCAGAGAGCAAGTGCTGCGCAAATTAATGAGCGGACGTTTTCGGTCCGAGCAAGAACTGGCTTTGCTTTTAGAAGCGGTTCATGTCTGCTTTCCTAAGTCAAATTACTTTGTGATCGCCATCGATACGAAAACTGTGGATTCCAAAGCCAAGCAAGGAGATAAAAAATTTCTGATCGATTATATCGAGGAAATCAAAGAGGCGGATTATACGGCATATGCGACGGAAATTTTATCCAAAGAAATGTTAGCCTTGACCGTAGGGTTTGTTGATGGCAAAGAACAACAAGAAATTGTGGATGCCATTGCGGAAAAAATTACCCATGCGATCTCCCTAACACCCACAATGGGTGTCGGTATGACGGTCGATCAACTAACCGCCATCAATGAATCCTATATCGAAGGGTTGGCAGCACTGGAAAATCAAGGGAGTCAAGGCAAGCAAATCAGCTACTATGCGGAGCTTTCCAAAGAGACCAATCATTTGCCAATCAATTATCCAGACAATCAAAAATTAAAATTGATCCAAGCCTTGAATCAAGGAAATATTGAGATTGCCAGTGAAACGATCCAGCGGTTGATCGAAGAAGGCGAGAGTAAACAGACTTCGCCTCGTGTCCAAAAAATGTATGGCTACTACTTGTTGAATACGATCGCGCAAGTCGGCGGTGAATTGGTGGGGGCAGAAGTACTGCATACCGCTTCTGAAAGTGCTGATTTCAACAGCTTGAATCAATTGCAGTCTGCCTTGTTAACGATTGCCCAGCAGATTTGCACGAAGGTGCAGAAACAGCCGCTGGATGATGAGTCGGAAATGAATGAGAAAATCTTCAGTTTTATCCAAGAAAATTACCATTCCTCACAGCTCTCCTTGGAATCGGTGGCAGAGGAGGTTGGTGTTTCTGTCTCTTATGTCAGCCGTTTTGTAAAAAAAGAAAGCGGCAAAACCTTCTCCAAATATATTCAAGAACTAAGACTGAAAAAAATCAAAGAGGAACTGATTGAAACAGATTTGCCAATCAAAGAAATTATTCGCAACAATGGGTATTATGATGTTTCCAATTATACGAGAAAGTTCCGAAAAATAGTGGGTGTGACACCAGGGCAATACCGTGAAATGAACCAAAAAATGAGAAATTATTGAAAGTATGGGGGAAAATGAGATGAACAAACAAGTTGATTTGACAAAAGTTCAGCAACGAGCAGCCGTCTTTTTTGAGGAAATAGGTTGGCAGTCGGCGAAAGATCCGTTACCGAAAATAGTGATCGATCCGCAGCTGGATGCTGATTTTCGATTTGAAAACCAAACAATCAGTGTGTCCTCGCCAGAACATGCCTTTTACGCGTTAACCAAATATGGCCGAGATCAGGCGACGGGTCAATTAGCACAGAAAAGCTATATAGCAGCGCTTAAAGAACGCTGTCTGATGATCGATATCGGGCGCAAATTTTATTCGCTAGCTGATTTGAAAGCAATCGTCCGCAGCATGGCTTGCTTCCAATTCACGCATCTGCAACTTCATTTTTCGGAAAACGAAGGCTTTCGGATTGAATCCCAGCAATTTCCAGAAATTGTTTCGGAAGAATGTTTGACCAAGCAAGAAATTCGTGAATTGATTGCGTATGCTCGAAATCATGCAATTGCCATTATCCCTGATTTTGATTCTCCTGGTCATTTGCGTCAAGTCCTAGCACAAAAACCTCAATGGCAATTGCCGACAGCAGATGGCACTCGTGATGATCGAGCACTGAACATTTTGGATTCAGAAGCGGTAGCCTTTATTCAGGAAGTTTATCGAGAATATGCGCAACTGTTTGAAGACAGCACCTATTTTCACATCGGGGCCGATGAGTTTATTGATTTTGACCAGTTAGAAAACTTTCCACAAATGATCGAAGCTGCCCGCGAGCGCTATGGGGAAAAAGCCAGCGGAATCGAAGTCTTTATTGATTATGTCAATGAGCTGGCGGCCTTTGTTGAAAGTCTCGGCTTTGTTGTGCGGGTCTGGAATGATGGTTTTTACCGCTTGAATCGCCAAGAGCAGACAACGTTGACGGAGAATTGTCAAATCTCCTATTGGACCCGTTGGAACCAGAATATGGCGCCGGCGGATGTCTTTTTTGAAAAGGGCTATACCATGATCAATCACAATGATAATTTTTTCTATTATGTCTTAGGAGAAGCGGCAGGGTATACCTACCCAACTTACGAAAAAATCAGCAATGAATTCCAGTTGACGACGTTTGCCAATGGACAACAAGTTGCACAGGAACAGCTTGCCCAAACACAGGCGATCGCTTTATCCGTCTGGGCGGATGTACCTGAGGCTCAGACTAGTCGTGAAGTGATCCAAGCGATTTTTTGGCTCCAAACGGCCATTAGCCAAAAAGTTTATAATGAGCCAAATCGACCAAAAGAAACATTTCGAAAGCTTTATGATGGGTGGGAAGCGACATTTAGCTGATTGTTAGAGGAATTGGGTGAAAGGGCACATCGCTGACAATCCCTGTTGTTTTCTTTATGATGAATAAGTTTAGCGACAAGTGAAACAAAAGCCAATAGTATTTTGATAAAATGAACGTAACTCCGAGTGAGGGGAGAAATGGAGCAATAAGTGATCATAGACATTCAACCGTTGAAGAAAAAAGATATCCTTGAAATGGATCAAATGTTTTTAAAGCAAGGGTGGCCTTCTCGCCAGCAGCTCTTGATGGAGTATTTAAACGAGCAAGAAGCGGGGGAGAGATACATTTTGCTTGCCAAAACAAACAACAAAACTGCCGGGTATTTGACATTGGTCCCTCTAGCAAAGCACGGACCATTTAAAGGCTTGTACCCAGAAATTGTGGATTTTAATGTTTTTGAATCTTATCAAAAACAAGGGGTAGGCAGTCAGCTTTTAAAAGCAGCCGAAGAAAAGGCACGAGAAATAGCTGCCGTGGTGACATTAGGGGTAGGTTTACACAATGGTTATGGATCGGCCCAGAGACTGTATGTAAAACAAGGCTATATTCCAGATGGATCTGGTGTTTGGTTCAATAATCAGAATTGTGCGATGAATGTGCCTTGTTGTAACAATGACGATCTTGTTCTTTATTTGTCTAAGGAACTTTGACCATCCCGTGGTAAGTACCTTTAAAAAAGGATTAATCCAGCAGCTTGTTTGCATGTTCTCATCACCTGTTCAACAAGCTAGCTCGCTACTTTCGTATAAGCGAATTTGGGGATTTTTTGAAAAAATAGCCATAAAAAATGACTAGAAACGATCAGTTTCTAGTCATTTTTTTGTAAAGAAAGTAAGGACAATGTTTTTGTATCAATAAAATATTCATTTAGGACAGTGCAATAGGCGCTTATATTTCTTTTAAAGTGATTTCGACCACTGGTACCAACACATCTGGGGGGCAGACGGGTAAGCTGAGAACAAGGTCCTCTTTGTTGATGATGGCTTCCGTTGACGTGAGAACTTCCTCGGGATCAAATCCTCGATAAAACAACTCGGAGCCATCATGTAAGAAACGGATATGCTTCACGCATCCTGCAAGTCCCGGAAGATGCAAGGATTTGTAGGGGTAGGAGAAGAGGTGCAAGTAAAGTTTATTCCCGTTTTGGGTGTAACGACTGTCAATAGGCGGTTGAAAAGTGCTGGCACCACAGCCGATAATCGCTTGCTGATGATAATGCATCCATGAACCGATGGCTTCTAAATGGCCGCGAGTTGGTAAGTTGATTTCTCCACGAGCATTCGGACCGATATTTAAGAGAAAGTTCCCATCTTTTGCTACTGTGTCAATCAGCATTTTGGTCATCATTTCACTGGATTTCCAGTGCTGAGCATCACGATCATAGCCCCACGTTTCGTACATCGTTTGGCACGCTTCCCATATTAAAGGCAATCCATTCGCTTCTAATGGTTTGTCTGGTTGGAATTGCTCAGGGGTGGTAATCCCTCGGCCCAAATCCAAACGGTCATTCAGTAACATCTCCGGCTGTAGACTTCGGCAAATTTCTTCGATCCGCTTACTATCCCAATCGGCGGCACCCTTGCCTTTTGACCATCCCCAATCTCGATGGCTATAAGGAAAATCAAACCACATATAATCGATGGTTCCATAATTGGTCAATAGTTCGGTGACTTGACCAGCCAAAAAATCTTGGTAACGGCGCATGTCCCGCTGGTCATTGGTTTGACGGGCTTGAATAGACTCTCGTTGCGGATGCAGGCCGTCGAGCGTGAAATCTGGATGATACCAATCGATCAGCGAATGATACAGTCCGACCTTAATGCCTACCTTGCGAAATGCCGGCAGCAGTTCTGCTAAGAGGTCTCGCTTGAATGGGGTGTTGGTTACTTTGTAGTCGCTGAGCGCGGTGTCCCAAAGGGCAAAGCCTTCATGATGTTTCGTCGTGAAGACCATGTATTGAAAACCGGCCTTCTTTGCGGTTTGAGCCCATTCCTCCGCGTTGAAAAGATCAGGATCAAACTGAGAAAAATAGTTCTCGCGATAGGTGGTGGGTTCAATTTTTTCTGTCGTCATAAACCATTCGTGTCGAGCGCCAATACTGAATAGGCCGAAATGGATGAATAAGCCAAACCGATCATGGAGGAACCAGTTTGGATCAGGGTAGTTGGCAGGCCAATTCTTATACGTTCTCATTAAAAATCACTCCTTTTTCACTCACTTAAAGAAATTCTGTATTCGTCATGACTGTTTCTTGAATTTTCCAGCCATCTGCTTCCTTAACGAAAGTATGGTAAGCCTCTGTGATGTGATCACGGTAGGAAGAATCTTTTGGGCTGATCGTTTTCTGTTGCGCCGCGACCAGCATGGATTCTGTCTCTTGTTTAACGACTTCAAAAGAAAGCAGCGTGTGCTGCAGCTGTTCTTCTGCAAAAAAAGCAGCCAATTCTTGGGTCGTCTCTGCTCGCGCCGCTGCCACGAGCGTGGCGGCATAAGCTGTCGCGTCTTGGTCAGAGGCTGCTTGTAAATTTTCTTTCAGCACTGCCAAACAAGCCTCCGCCGCTGCTTGACTTGTAATATTACCTGTCATCTCCAGTTTTTCTGAAGGTTGGGCATGAACTGGAGCAGAAGAATCGGTTGTTAGAAAATAGAGAAAGAATAGGCTAACAACAGCCAGCAAACTCACGATGATGGTTCGGCGCAGCAAGGATGTTTTCATAATTTCTCACTCCTTCTTTTAAACATCAGAAATTTTCCCCGCACTATAGATTCCATGAAATAAATTGCGACCCACAGAAGTGTTGCCGCTGAAAGGGGTCACCATTGGTAAGGACGGTTGAGTCAATTCTTCCAAAGTATCGAGCTCCCCGTCCAAGAAGGCAGTAAGCCGCCAGAGTGTCGTGTCGCAGCGCATCAGCAAGGCGCCGTAGCGCAGATCGATACTCTCAAAACCGAAAGGTCGATTCCAGTCAAACCAGACTTGACGATGGGCTTCATAAAGGGATTGCAAGGCGGATTTATAGACACTGAGCTCATCGACTGCTTGGCACAGTCCGGTGCGATCCTTGCTTTGATACGCACGGGTGATTTGGTGGGAAATGTTGGCCTTTTTAGCCAAAACGACTGCCATCTGTTGATAAAAGGCAAACATCGTTTGTGTGTCCCGTGTTGCTTTCACAGCGGCCAACTCTTGAGCCAATGTTTGATAGTGGGATGCTAAAGAAAGATCAGTTAAATTTTCTTGATACAAGCCATACAGCAAGTCTTGGTAGAGCAACAGCTTGCTGGGGTTTTCTCCGTGAGGATTGTTTTCTGGTACACCTGCAGTTTGATCAAAGCGATCAAGCAGTAAAAAATCTTTGGCTATTGATTGGTGAAAGAGCTGAAATTTTTTAGTTAAATTCTCTAACGAAAGGTCGTTTCCAAACTGCGCTTCACTGAAATATTGCAAACCTAATAGCGCAGCAATCAGCGGTGTTTCGGCTCCGTCGTCGCCCCAAAGTGTGGCATAAACTTCCTGAACATCGTTTTCTTTGGCGGCTTGCAAGGCATGACGCATGGTGGCGAAACTCTTGCCATAGTTCGGCGCCAAACCGTTCCAAGTCCAGATACCTCCAGCAAAGGCGATCGGCTGTTTTAATTCCCGATGTTTCGCAAACATTCGCTGATAAGAGGCATGATCATGGTGGTAATAATCCCAGTAAACCATTTTGACAGCAGGAAGGTCAGCAAACAATTCTGTGGGAAAACACACGTCTGGATCGTAATAATCACCAGTAGGTGCACCGATCCTAAAAAACATATCGCTCCACATCATCGGCTTAAAACCCACTTTTTGACAAAGCGCAGCTACCCGCTGCAGATGTTCGGCCATAATCGAGAAACGGTCTTTTAAACCGTGTAATACCAAATATCTTCCTTTCCCCAATTGGTGTGCTTCATCCATGCCAATGTGTAGCTGATCCGTCGTAAAACACGAACGGATCGAACGGATCGCTGCTTCCAAAAAGGTATATGTTTCTTCTTCTCCCACCAGTAAAATATCTTCCGTGTCCCGAATGTTTTTAGCAAATCCCCATTTTAAGGGATTCGTTAAGTGTGCCAATGTTTGAATCGCCGGAATCAAAGTTACACCTATAGATTGCGCGTAGCTATCAAGCTTCTTTAACTCACCTTGTGTATAACGGCCTCGTAAATGACCAAAATAAGGATACTCTGGAATTTCATAAGTGTCTTCCATATAAAGCGTGAGGCGATTAAGCCCCATCTTGCTTGTCAATAGAATAAAGCGTTGCAGTTTTTCAACGGTCATTACTGCATTGCGGGACAGATCGATCATTGGTCCAATTGCTTCAAAATGCGGCTGTTCTTCTAAGACATAGACTGGGCGGTCTTCATGCACCCATAAAGTTAATGCCCGAAATAAATGGGCCTTTTCTTGATAGTAAATGATTGTTGCTAGCGGACCATGGCAAATTTTCAGAGAACCGGGCCGTTGAATCAGCTGTAATGGATGCCCTTGCGGTGATTCTCGCAACGCTAGTTCCGGTAGTATGTTACTAAAAAAATCATCAAGATTTTCATTACTTTGGATAAAAATGTCTTTCATTACGAACGTCCCTTCTTAAGTTTCTTTTATCAGCAATGATTCTGAACGTTGGATCGCTTGAAAAGAGAACCAACTATTGGGAAAAAGGAAAAAAGGAACAAAGCCGATGACTAATAAAATCGGTAAAAAAGTCAAAATGATTGTAGTTACTAAGATTCCCAAAATCATCGCAATCGTTTGGGGAATACTGATAACCATCAGTATTACAGCTTGCTTAAAATAGTGAAGAAGGGGCAAGTCATAACGCAAATACACTGGCAGCAGATACAAGCTGATCAAAAGGGCACTGATAAACAATAGCAGCAAAAAAAAGTGAATCAAGCTATTTTGGATAAAGGTACTAGAGATGCGCAATTCTAGCCATAAGAAAAGCAGCAAACCCACTTGCATGGCTCCTAATTGATTGGCGCGACGGAAATTTTTTTTCACGACAGTTCTGAACCAAGACTTCAAAGCCGCTGGTCGTCCCTTTTTTTGGAAACTGTCGAAAAAAGCTTGAATGATCGTAGCGGTGGCAGGAAAAATCCCTAAAAATATCCCGTATCGCAAAACCCAATAGAACCAAAGAAACTGCAATTTTAGGCAATGGAGGAGCCATTCACCGACTTGATAGGAAACATGATAAAGACCATTGGATTGTTTCATAAGATCCTCACTTTCTTACGGATAACCATATTGTATCCGCTTTAATTGTTGTTCTTATCGTACCATTGATCCATGGATAGTGGGCATGGATGAAAAAAAACACACATCCCATACAGGAAAAACACAGCAAATATGTTTGACCCGCTTTATTTCTCTTAGCGCTTTTATGGAAGAAAGCTTTTTTCGTTACAAATTTTACAAACGCTCTTGCTTGGTTTAACACAGTGAAAAAAGTTACATATTGTTAGATGGACTTTTTTTCGCTTACATTTAGAACAAAGAAAGGAGTGCAAATGCATGACAAAAATTCGCGGCGATATTGAAGAAGCCAAGGAGAGAGAGCAAGCAGCGTGGGTCCCAGAAACAGAAATGCTCAAGCAGCGTCTGGAATGGTTTCAAGACTTGAAATTCGGAGTGATCTTCCATTATGGGCTGTATGCCGAAGCGGGGATCGTTGAATCATGGCAATTATCTGAAAAAGATGAATGGGCTAGAGAAAACCAGCCCTATCGAGAAACTATCGAAGCACTGCGTTTGGATTATTGGCAGTTGATTAATCAATTTGAGCCGAAGAAGCTGGATACCCGTAAATGGGCCAAGATCTGTAAGAAGGCGGGATTTAAGTACTGTTTATTCACAACAAAGCATCATGATGGGTTTTCGATGTTTAACACAATGGAGTCAGAGTTTAAAATCGGCGGGAAATTGAATCCCTTTAAACGCGACATTTTACAAGAAGTGTTTACGGCGTTTCAAGAAGCAGGGATTGCAACAGGAGCCTACTATTCTAAAGCTGACTGGTATTCTCCTTTTTACTGGTTGGATGATGACACCGTCAAAGGTCGTCATGCCAGCTATGACACCCACCTTCATCCAGATATCTGGGCGCGCTATGTGTCATTTGTGCATCGTCAGATTGTAGAGATTACTTCCAATTATGGAAAAGTCGATTTTCTTTGGTTAGATGCTGGTTGGTGCGGGCAAGGAAAAGAAGACCTACAAATGGATCGTTTAGCTGAGATTGCACGTGAGAAACAGCCGGAATTGATCATCGTTGATCGAATGATGGGTGGCCGTCATGAAAACTATGTGACACCAGAACGCAAAATTCCTGCATTAGCAGAAATTCCTAAAAAAGTTTGGGAAAGCAATATCCCGATTGGGAATGATTGGGGCTATGTGCCGAATGATACCTTCAAGAGCAGCCAAGAACTGCTGGAAACCTTGATTGAGGTAGTCAGCAAAGGGGGGAATTTGATTTTAGGTGTCGGCCCAACACCTGATGGCGAATTTACATTCGAAGAGACCCAACGCTTAGAAGAAATCGGCAATTGGTTGGCGCTATATGGTGAAGGTATCTATGAAACGCGGGCGAAACCAATAGCTTGGCCAAATGAATGGCATTTGACCTATCAAAAAGAGGGCAAGGCTCATTTTGCATTTCGCAGTATCGCTGCAGGCGCTTGCGAACAGATTCCTTTAACAGAGATCGGCGCAACTGAAGAAGACGAGCTAATTGATCTAGCCACTAAAAAAGCGTTGCCAGTCTATAAAAACGCTACCGAACCGTACCTCTTATGGTCGGATATCAGTCAGCCGAACGTTGGGGCAGTTGGGATTCGCGTTTCGACACATAGGGAAAAAAATACACATTGATTTGAAAGCGAATACAATCCATGATAAGGCTAACACCAAGCAAGGAGGAGGAAGAATGGAAACAGCGCCAATCAGACAAACCGTTTCAGTACCTAAAACAAAGAAACAAGATATAAAAATGAAGATCAAGAAAAATCGGCAATTGTACTTGTTTGTGTTGCCAGCATTTTTGATTATTTTGATTTTCTCTTATGGACCGATGTATGGAATCATTATTGCATTCAAGGATTATATGCCTTCATTAGGGATTTTGGGCAGTCCTTGGGTTGGATTTAAACATTTTCAACGTTTCTTCGATTCCTATTATTTTTGGGAACTCATCAAAAATACTTTAGGAATCAGTATCTATTCATTGGTTGTCGGTTTTCCGCTGCCGATCATCCTGGCATTGGCTTTGAATGAGATCAAAGACGGCCCGTTTAAAAAGATTACCCAAACAGTCACCTATGCCCCAAACTTTATTGCTGTGGTGGTCATGGTTGGTATGGTCATTGCTTTCTTATCTCCCTCAACAGGGATCATCAATCACCTATTAGAATTTTTGGGTTTCGAGCGGATCAGCTTTATGACCAATCCCCGTTGGTTTAAAACGATTTATGTCCTGTCCGGAGTTTGGCAAGGAACGGGATGGGGGTCTGTGATTTATCTGGCAGCTCTATCTGGAGTCGATACGCAACTGCACGAAGCGGCAACGATCGATGGCGCTTCTCGTCTGCAACGCGTTTGGTATATCAATATTCCAACGATCATGCCCACGATGGTGATCTTATTGATCATGAGCTTCGGCAGCTTGATGTCAGTTGGGTTTGAAAAAATCATCTTGATGCAGAATCCTTTGAATATGCAATCCTCGAATGTGATTGCGACCTTTGTTTACCAGCAAGGGCTGTTAGATGCGCAGTACAGTTTTGCTGCGGCAGTCGGCCTATTTAACTCATTGATCAATTCCGTATTGTTGATCGTAGTCAATCATATTGCCAAACGTTTAAGCAATTCTAGTCTATTGTAGGAGGGAGGACCAAAAGTGAAAACAACTTCTTTAATAAAAGATACCCGTGCTGATAAAATCTTTTTGATCTTTGTTTATGTGTTTTTAGCAATTTCATTGCTGATCGTTTTATATCCGCTGATCTATATCGTCAGTGCTTCGATCTCAAATCCGCATCTGGTAAACTCAGGTGAAATGTGGCTTTTACCAAAAGGAATCACCTTCGAAGGCTATCGAACATTATTGGGCAACAGCAGTATCTGGCGTGGCTATTTGAACACGATCTACTATACAGTGTTAGGAACATCGATCAATCTCTTGGTAACCTTGCCTTGTGCCTATGCGTTATCGCGAGAAGATTTTTATGGGCGACGGGCCTTCACCAATTTTATGCTGGTTACCATGTTCCTGTCTGGTGGCTTGATTCCCAGCTATTTGCTGATTCGCAGCTTAGGTATGCTGAATACCGTTTGGGCACTGGTGATTCCAGGGGCCGTCTCGGTTTACAATGTGGTTGTCACACGAACGTTTTTTCAATCCACAATTCCGCGAGAGATGGAAGAAGCAGCGATTGTGGATGGTTGTTCCGATTTTCGTCTATTCATGCAGATCGTTTTACCATTATCAACGCCGATCATTGCGGTAATGGCTTTGTTCTATGGCGTCGGACATTGGAACAGCTTCTTTAACGCATTGATCTATCTTTCTGATCGATCGATGTACCCGCTGCAGATGATTTTAAGAGAAATTTTGATTCTTCAAGATATGTCTTCAAATACCGTCAGCAATGTGACTTCAGAAATGGCGAATATGCTATACAGCAAACAGCAACTCGCTCAAGTCATCAAATACGGCGTCATGATCGTTTCTTCGTTACCGGTAATCATCGTCTATCCGTTCTTACAAAAGTATTTTGTCAAGGGCATGATGGTCGGTTCAATTAAAGGATAAAAAAATCAAAGGAGGAAGAAAATGGGATTAAAAAAGAAACTTTTAGGAATGGCGGGTGTCGCTTTATGCAGTACCCTCGTCTTGGGTGCCTGCGGCAATTCTTCAGATGAGGGAACTGGAGAAAAGAAAGAGGTTGCTATCAATCATGACAGCCAATTTCCAATCATCAAAGAAGGCGAAGAGCTGACCTTGAATATCATGGCACCAGGTGTGGGAATGGCCGAGTGGGAAGACATGCCGACGCTACAGGATTACCAAGAAAAAACCGGTATCAAACTGACTTATACGACACCGCCATCGGCTGACTTTAGTACGAAACTGAACTTAGCTTTTGCTTCCGGCGACTTGCCGGATATCGTTTACGGTGCTGGTTCGCAAGCACTGACGGCTTCGATGGAGATCGATTACGGTTCACAAGGGATTTTACTTCCCTTAGAGGAGTATATCACGCCAGAAATCATGCCAAATCTTTATGCACTGACGCAAGAAGATCCTTCTATTTTAAAATCGATCACCACGCCAGATGGGCACATTTACTCCTTACCAATGATCTCTCGGAATGCGACTTCAATCTGGTGGCAAGGCCCGATGTGGTACAACGGCACGTGGCTAGATAATTTAGGTGTATCAGAACTGCCGAAAACCACAGAGGAACTGCAAGAATTGTTGACGCGTTTCAAAGACGAAGATCCTAACGGAAATGGTCAAGCAGACGAGATTCCATTGACGGATGTCGATATGAACTCGACACGTGTTTGGTTGATGGCCGCCTTTGGCTTACGGACTCGCGGGATTCAAGTGGACGATGATGTGGTCTCCTACACACCGACATCAGAAAACTACAAAGCATTCTTGGAATACATGAATACACTGTACGATGCAGGATTACTGGATAAAGAAGTTTATGGACAGTCCGATGAGCAGAAAAAAGCGAAGGGTGAAAACAATCAACTAGGGCTTTTTGCCGACTATTTCAGCTTCTTTACTACTGGTCGCAGTGAGGCAGAGGCGATGAACGATCCGATGTTCCAACCGTTGACCTCTGAATGGGCACCAGAAGCCAAGATTCCTGGCAGTCCACGAATCTCTCGGGGAACTTTTGCATTGACCAATGTCAATCCTTCCCCAGAAGCTTCCATGCGTTGGGTGGATTACTTCTATTCGGAAGAAGGCACAAAATATATTGAACAAGGGCCAGAAGGTGTTCTTTGGGAGTACCAAGAAAATGCGGATGGCGAAAAAGTCCGGGTTTATGTGGATGGTATTGATACAGACAACACAGAAGACGAACGCGGCAAAATCACGCCGGCGTATGGATTGACTACACCAAACATTGTCATTGATACAACAGGTGAATACCATATCCGCAAAACGGCTGATGAAGAACCAGATACTCGTTTTAGTGATTGGGTTGCACAAGAAACGGCAGAAAAGATGGAAGACATCGCTGAAGTACCATTTCCGCTACTGTATTTAACGATTGAAGAAAATGACAAAGTAGCAGCCACTGCCACTGATTTGACAACTTATGTAGAACAAATGGAAGCTAAGTTTATCACAGGTGTCGAGCCATTAGACAATTGGGACGATTATGTGAAAACGATCGAAGCAATGGGCATTGACGAATATGTCGAAGTCTATCAAACGGCCTATGACCGCTGGAAAGCAAACTAATATCATACGATAAGGGAAACGGGTCGAGACAATCAATCTCCACCCGTTTTTTTTCAAAAAATAGATAGAGGAGTCAAAAGAAAAATGAGAGTTATGCAGCCTTACGAGTTTGAACGCATCCGAAAAATTTTCTACAAATTAAAACAGTACCGTGTACGCTATCAACAGCCAATAGACCTGCTTTTTTTTAAGCAAGAGGATTGGGTACCGTATGAACAAGGGAGTTATTTCGGAGAAAAAAACACCTATTACCAGTTGAAAGGCAGCTTTCAAGTTCCCGCTGACTGGGTAGGGAAACCTTGTGTTTTACAAGTCTATTCAAGTCTCTCAGAGTGGGACAACACCACCAATCCCCAAATCAAAATTTATTTGGACGATACCTATGTCCAAGCTATCGATGTCAATCATCGAGAGGTCACTTTGGCTGAAGGATATCAACAAAAAGCAGTCAAACTGAAGATTGATCTGTTCTCGGGCCGTTCCGATAAACCATTCCCACTGCATATCAACTTATTGGCATTGGATCCTGTCGTCAATGAACTCTGGTTTGATTTTTATACGCTGTTTGATAGTTGGCGTGCCATTCGTGCGTTTGGCGGTGACGAAGCATTTTATCAACAAGTCCTTGGTCAAGTCGCCAATGTCTTGGATTTTCGTACGCCCTACTCAGCGGCATTTTATGAAAGTCTCGCAAAAGCCAAGCAACTGCTTGCGTCATGTTACTTACCAGCGCATACACCAAAACAAAAAGTGACGGCTGTCGGCCATACCCACATCGATCTGGCGTGGCTTTGGACGGCACAGCAAGCAATTGAAAAAGGCGAGCGCAGTTTCCAAACGGTCCTGAAATTGATGGAGGAGTATCCAGATTATACGTTTTTTCAAAGCCAACCACAACTATACTATTCCATGAAAACCCACTATCCTGAACTGTACGCAGCAATGAAAGCAAAAATTCGAGAAGGAAGATGGGAAGTTGACGGGGCGATGTGGGTAGAAGCCGATTGCAATTTGACTTCAGGGGAATCACTGGTTCGTCAGATCCTTTATGGCAAACGGTTTATGAAGGAGGAATTTCAAGTCGATAGCCGCATCTTATGGCTACCGGATGTCTTTGGTTATTCAGCCGCCTTGCCGCAAATTTTACGCAAAACAAATACGCCCTACTTTATGACGACGAAGCTGTCATGGAACCAGTTCAATCAAATTCCTTATGATTCCTTCTATTGGCAAGGAATTGATGGCAGCCGCGTTTTGACGCATTTTATTACCACCATCAGTGAAGGATACAGTCCCAGAGATTATTACACGACGTATAATGGATTGCTAGATCCTTACACGATCAAAGGCAGTTTTGAACGTTATCAGCAAAAAGATCAGCACGACGAAATTTTGATTGCCTATGGGTACGGTGACGGTGGCGGAGGCCCGACGAAAGAGATGCTAGAAGTCCAGAAACGGCTGCAAAAGACACTGCCAGATATGCCGACGATTACTGGCAATCATGTGGGGGGCTTTTTTGATCGACTGGCAGATTCTTTTAAGGAAAAATCTGGCCCGGTCTGGTACGGCGAATTGTACTTTGAATACCATCGTGGAACACTGACTTCGATTGGCAAAAACAAGAAGGCCAATCGCCGAGGAGAATTTTTCTTACAGACGATTGAAAAACTTTATAGTATTTGTGCAATCAATCGTTATCCGCAAGCTGAATTAGAACAACTTTGGAAACAGCTGCTATTTAATCAATTCCATGACATTCTGCCGGGAAGCTCGATCAAAGAAGTTTATGATCAGACGGATCAAGAGTATCAACAGCTCTTTGATAAAGGCTGCAAGCTGATCGAAGCTTTGATTCCAGCAATGCAAGCAGCCGAAGCTACGTCATGGCATGTCTTTAATCCGCTGGGACAAGAGCGGACGGGTCTGGTCTATTTAGACGATCAGACAGGGATCAAAGAAGCTTACCTGACTCAGCGGACCTATGATGACCGGCTCTTAGTCAAAATTCCCGCCATGGCTGGATTGAGTAGCAAAAAATTGACCCCTGTCTCAGCTGTGCCTCAATCAAAGCAAGTGGCAATGCGGCTGGAGGAATCGTTTGAAACGGTTGATTTTAAAGTGATTTTTGACGAACACTTTGACATCATCTCTTTATTTGACAAACGGCAGCAGCGAGAGATCGTGCCAAAAGGAGAGCGGTTGAATCAGTTAGTGGCTTACGAAGATCTGCCAATGGATTATGATGCGTGGGACATTGATATTTATTACCAGAAGAAGCCTTATCCTGTGAAGCAAGTTCTCTCAGCTGAGGTTGTTGAGCAAGGGGAGATTCGCGATACCTTGAAGATCAAACGTCAGTTTGAAGATTCTTTTATTACGCAATGGCTGCATTTTTACCATGGCACGGGAAGAATCGATTTTGAAACAGCGGTTGATTGGCAGCAGCATCAATTGCTGCTGAAGGCATTGCTGCCGATTGATGTTAACACATTGGAAGCAACGTTTGATATTCAATTCGGGCAGGTAAAACGGCCTGTGCATCAAAACACGACATGGGACCAAGCACGTTTTGAGAGCTGTGGACAAAAATGGGTAGATCTCTCAGAAGGGAATTATGGGGTTAGTATTTTGACGGATTCGAAATATGGGTTCAATACGGATTATCAAAAAATCGGGCTTTCTTTGATCAAATCGCCGATCGATCCGTATCCTGAAGCGGATCAAGGCCTTCATGAGTTTACCTATTCCTTGTACGCCCACGAAGGAACTTGGCAAGAAGCGCAAACGATGGAAGAAGCATTGGCATTAAATGTTCCCGTTCTGACGGTTCCAAGGGTGTCACAACTATCAGGGGATGCTTTTCTAGCAGTCGACCAAAAGAATGTCTTACTGGATACGGTGAAAAAAGCCGAAGATGAAGAGGCACTGATCGTGCGGTTGTATGAATATCACAATCAAACCACCGCCTGTCAAATGCGCTGCCAGAAAAGAATCAAAAAAGCGGTTTTAACGAATCTTTTGGAAGAAACCGTCGCTGAACTGCCGGTCGAGCCGCTGGATGCCCGAAGCATCACAATCCATTTTCAGCCTTTTGAGATCCAGACCCTCATGCTTTATTTAGAAGACTAAATAGAAATGGAGAAGCATATGATTGAGACACTTTTACGGCAAATGACATTGAAAGAAAAAATCGGCCAGCTGAATCAGCGTCTGTATGGTTGGGAAGTTTACGAAAAAAACAATGGAAAAATTATTTTAACTGAAACCTTTAAAAAAGAAGTAGCTCGTTTTGGCAGTCTTGGCTGGATTTACGGCGTGTTTCGAGCTGATCCTTGGTCAGGTAGAAATCAGCAAACAGGCCTGACGACCACGGAGTCCTATGAGCTATCCCTTATGATTCAAACTTATTTGCAGGAGCACACTCGGCTGGGGATTCCGGCCCTTCTCAGTGAAGAGTGTCCTCACGGGCACCAAGGTTTAGAAGCGACGACGTTTCCGGTCAATTTTAGTGTTGGTTCTAGTTGGAATCCAGAGCTGTATCAAGCGGCCCAAACTATCACTGCTCAAGAGATTCGGGCAAAAGGAGCCCATGTTGGCTTGGTTTCCGCATTGGACATTGCTAGAGATCCGCGTTGGGGGCGAACTGAAGAATGTTTCAGTGAAGATCCGTTTTTAACCAGCAGCTTTACCAAAGCGGCCGTCAGAGGATTACAAGGATCAAAAACAACGATAGAAAAGCAGAACGTTTTAGCGGTATTGAAGCACTTTGCTGCCCAAGGTGCAGGAATTGGGGGACACAATGCAGGGCCAGTGGCAATCGGTGATCGGGAATTCCGCGAGATCCATCTGCCACCAATGAAAGCAGGGATTGCTGCTGGGGCCTTGGGGTGTATGGCTGCATACAATGATCTAGACGGTATCCCATGCCATGCCAATGCTTATTTGCTGCAAGATGTTTTACGAGAAGAAAGTGGCTTTACGGGAATTGTGATGGCCGATGGGTGTGGGCTGGATCGGATTGCTGACTGGCTGGGGAGCCACCCACAAGCGGCCGCCAAATCCTTGACCAGCGGTGTGGATGTTAGTTTATGGGATGAAGTTTTCCCAGTGTTAGAAGAAGCTGTCCTTGAGGGGCTACTTGCGGAAACGGCGATCGATGATGCAGTCCGTCGTGTGCTTCTTTTGAAAGAAAAACTTGGCTTGTTTAAAGAAGCAACGCCCCGTGTTTCATTGCCCCGTAAAGAAAAGGCGCAACAAGTTGCCTTGAAATTGGCGGAGGAATCGATTGTTTTACTAGAGAACAATGGTATTTTGCCTTTGAAGAAAACGCGACAAAAGATTGCCGTCATCGGTCCTCACGTTAAACAGCTCTATCATCAGCTAGGGGATTATACGCCATTCAAGGAAGAAACAACATGTACGACCCTTTGGGAAGGTTTGACCAGTTTAAGTACGCATCAAGCTAACTTCTTCTACGAGAAAGGCTGCGAAATCTCTAGTGGCACACTGGCTCAACGAAGGCAAGCCTGTCAGATTGCAGAAAAAGCGGATGTCGTCTTAGTGACGATCGGCGGCTCCAGTGCCCGTGATTTCACAACGGATTTTGACAAAAACGGTGCCGCCTTAAGGGGATCTCAGGAAATGACCAGTGGAGAAAATATCGACTTGGCTACCCTCGATTTGCCGCAATGCCAGTTGGATTTACTGTTTGCGTTGAAGAAGAGTAAAAAGCCGCTGATTGGGATCGTGATTTCCGGTCGACCGCATTGCTTAGCTCCTTTGCAAGACTTGTTCGATGGGGTGCTTTACGCTGGCTATCCCGGCCAATATGGAGGGGAAGCGATTGCTCGGATTCTTTTTGGTGAAACGGTACCTAGTGGGAAATTAGCAGTTTCTATTCCTGATACAGTTGGACAACTGCCTGTCTGTTATAATTATCGAAACACAGCGTTTCAAAAAGACTACCTCGATCAAAAAGGCGCACCAGTATATTCTTTTGGTTATGGTCTTAGTTATGCCTCTTTTATTTGCAGCTCGGTTTCGGCTGAATATGCAGGGGAAGGCATTATCGTCAGTGGCACACTTGAAAATCATTCTACTGTGTCTGGTAAAGAAGTGGTCCAATGCTATCTAAAAGAGTATACAAAAGCATATGTGCCGAGGAAAAAAGTCTTATGCGGCTTTCAAAAAGTATGGGTGCCTAGTCAAGGACAAGCAACTTTTCAACTCGTGATCGGTGAAGCATCATTGCAGCAGCTGGCAATTTCCTTGGAAGAAACAACATCGTTTTGTCTGGAAGTCGAAACAGCAGGTCAGCAGTATCGATTTGTATTTCAACGGTCCAACCCTGACCGCACGTGGCAGGTAATTCAGAAAGGAGCAAAAGAATGATTCAATTTCCAAAAAACTTTTTATGGGGAGCGGCCGCGTCAGCACCGCAAACCGAGGGGGCCGCAGTGGTTGACGGCAAAAGTCCCTCTACATGGGACAAATGGTTTGAGTTGGAGCCGTCACGCTTTTACGATGGTGTCGGACCAAGCGACACCTCAAATACCTACTATCAATACCGGGAAGACGTAGCAAACATGAAGGCCATGAACTTGAATTCCTATCGGACATCGATTGCATGGACCCGCTTATTACCAGATGGAAAAACATTGAATCAGACGGCAGTCCGGTTTTATCGGGCATATTTTCAGGAAATGCTGGATCAAGGCATCGAACCGATCATTAATTTGTTTCATTTTGACATGCCTTGGTGGCTGATGGAAAAAGGAGGTTGGGAGGCGCGGGAATCCGTGGACCATTTTGCATTTTATGCAAAAACTGCTTTTGAACAATTTGGCGATTTAGTGAAAAAATGGGCGACCTTTAATGAACCATTGGTGCATATTGAATGTGGGTATTACGGAGATGCTCATTGGCCGCAAGTGCGTGATTTCAAGCGGGCAATTCAAGTTGGTTATCATACCTTGTTAGCCCATGCGAAGGCAGTTGCTGAGTTTCGTAAAATCGCACTTCCTGATGGAGAAATCTGTATCATCTTGAATTTGTCACCTGTTTATCCAAAAAGTCAAGAAGCGGCTGATCGAGAAGCCGCTGAATGGGCAGATCTCTTGTATATTCGCAGTTTTTTGGACTGTGTCGTTTATGGACAATTTCCAGAAAAGCTAACGAGCTTATTCAAGGAGCATCAATTGTCCCCTGAATATGAAGCAACAGATGCGGAAATTTTTCGTGAAAATACCGTAGATTTTATTGGTTGCAATTATTATCAACCGTTGCGGATCCAAGCACCACTTCCGCAGAAGGCAGCATCCGGTCCCTTTGAGCCACGTCAGTTATTTCGTGGGTACGATTGGCCAGAGAAAAAAATCAATCCTCATCGCGGCTGGGAAATCTATCCAGAAGGGATTTACGATATCGCGATGCGTCTAAAGAATGACTATCAAAACATGCCATGGTTTGTTTCCGAAAATGGCATGGGGGTATCTGAGGAAGAACGGTTCATGGACGCCACGGGGCAGGTCAATGATACGTATCGGATCGCCTTTGTTGAAGACCATTTGCGTCAGCTGCATCATGCAATCGAAGACGGGTCTCCTTGTTTCGGTTACCATATGTGGACCTTTATGGATTGCTGGAGCTGGTTGAATGCATATAAAAACCGTTATGGGTTTTATCGAGTGGATTTGAAAAATGACTTCAAGCGTTATCCCAAAGCGTCCAGTTTTTGGTTGGCAGAAGTAGCTGCCAAGAATGCCCTTGATTGATCAAAGTGTCCTTAGAAGAAAAAATACCGCAGGAAAACTTTCCTGCGGACTTCTTTGGCTATGAATATTTTATAAATACTTCTCACGAAAATCGGCAATGGCTTGGCGTGAGGCATAGATATTGCGTGCCAGCTTTTCATTCTTGCTTAAAAAGACATAGAAAAGGACATCGACCGCCAATAGGTGGGCGATAATCGAATTCGTAGCAGCACTACGTTGGTTGGCTTCTTTGGAACGGGACACTTGCAGGGGAACATCCGCCAACTTTGTTAACGGATTACTGCCAAATCGGGTGAGTGACAGAATCGGGACGCCAAGATTTTTAACGATTTCTGCTAAGTGAACCATCTCAGGCGTGTGTCCACTGTTGGAAATGACCCAGAGGAGACTTTTTTTCTCGTTTTTGACGAGTTGCGGCAACAAGAGATTGTAGTCATTTTCAAACACGACGATTTTGCCTAAACGGGTCCATTTTTGTTGGATATCTTGTGCGATCAATGAAGAAGCACCGATCCCGCAGACAAAGATTCGCTCACGAGTCGCGATCAGTTCAGCGGCAGCCAACATCAGCTGTTCTTCTAACAATTGGGCCGTCTCATTCATAGTCACCTGTGCATTGTGGCTTAATTTAGATGTGATGGCATGAAAGGGCTCATTTAATTCAACATCGGCATAGCCCAAGTTTTCATTGGCATTTTGGCGCAAGCCGGATTCCGCAGATAATTGTATTTTTAAATCTGTCAAACTAGCAAAGCCGGTTTTTTTCGCAAAGCGTACGACAGTCGGCGCACTGATCCCAGTGGCTTCTGCTAATTGACTCGCAGTCATCGACGGCACTTTTTCAGGATTGGCCTCCATGAATGCGAAGAGTTTCTTCTCAGAAAGCGATAATTCATTTTTCATGCTCTCGATTCGGGAAAGAACGCTCATCCTTACACTTCCTTTAGATAGAGTAGTATCCTAAGTATAACATAAGTTTTGGAGGAGCTTTCAAAAGAAACGAAAAGAATAGGTAGATAAACTTGCTTTTTTCCTTAGAATCAAGTAAAGTAATTACGTGTGAAAAGCACAGTACCTGTTACTTGGTTTAACGAATCACCAACGTTTTACTCAGTCGCAGGGGAAAAAGAAAAAGAGGTGAAAAACATGGCAATTTCAAAAGAACGCAAAAACGAAATCATCAACAAATTTGCACGTCATGAAGGAGATACTGGTTCTCCAGAAGTTCAAATCGCTGTTTTAACAGAAGAAATCAACCATTTGAACGAACATGCACGTATGCACAAAAAAGACCACCATTCATACCGTGGGTTGATGAAAAAAGTTGGACATCGTCGTAACTTATTAGCTTACCTACGTCAAAAAGACGTACAACGTTACCGCGAATTAATCCAAGCTTTAGGATTACGTCGTTAATCAAACAAAGAAAAGTGAGGTTCAACCCGAATCTCACTTTTTTGCTATGAATCACTGCGACTGGGCGGCGCAAGCCGCACAGAGCAGATGATGAATAGTACTAGGCGAGGGAAACGAGCGTAGTGACCAAGCAGCGGAATCACTGCGACTGAGCGGCGCAAGCCGCACAGAGCAGATGATGAATAGTACTAGGCGAGGGAAACGAGCGTAGTGACCAAGCAGCGGAATCACTGCGACTGAGCGGCGCAAGCCGCACAGAGCAGATGATGAAACCTACTAGGCGAGAGCAGCGAGCGTAGTGACCAAGCAGCGGAATCACTGCGACTGGGCGGCGCAAGCTGTACAGAGCAGATGATGAAACCTACTAGGCGAGAGCAGCGAGCGTAGTGACCAAGCAGCGGAATCACTGCGACTGCAGTGTCGGCTAAAACAGCTGATGCAGTCTGACAGGTGATCTCGAGCCATCTAAAAAGTGAAACACCGAAAGAGCGGCCTTTTGACTGGTGAATCAAAAAGCGCAGCTAAAAAGAATTTTGGGTCCTTGTAAGCAGCATCCTACTAACCAAATGAAAGCAGCGGAACGACATTCCGATTTTTTCATTTGTTTAGTAGTGACTTGCTGGGATCCGATGAAAAGGAGCAGAACATGACAGAAAAACAAGTATTCAAAACAACTTGGGGCGGCCGCCCATTAGAAGTAGAAGTTGGCCAATTAGCCAAACAAGCAAACGGAGCTGTATTGGTTCGTTATGGCGATACGGTTGTCCTAAGTGCAGCGGTTGCATCTAAGGAAGCAAAAGATACCGACTTTTTCCCATTAACAATCAATTACGAAGAAAAAATGTATGCCGTAGGGAAAGTACCTGGTGGCTTTATCAAACGGGAAGGACGTCCAAGTACGGAAGCAACCTTGACTGCCCGCTTGATCGATCGTCCGATCCGTCCAATGTTTGCGGAAGGTTTCCGTAACGAAGTACAAGTAACAAACATCGTAATGAGTGTTGAGCAAGATTGTACGCCAGCAATGGCGGCAATGTTAGGTTCTTCTTTAGCATTGTCTATTTCAGATATCCCGTTTGACGGACCGATCGCTGGTGTTGATGTTGGTCGGGTCAATGGTGAGTACGTCTTGAATCCAACAGTAGAACAAGCAGAACAAACTGATATCGAATTGACAGTAGCTGGAACGAAAAAAGCCATCAACATGGTTGAATCAGGCGCGAAGGAAGTTTCTGAAGAAGACATGTTAGGTGCGTTATTATTCGGTTTTGATGCTATCCAAGAATTGGTTGCCTTCCAAGAAGAAGTTGTCGCAGCTGTGGGCAAACCAAAAATGGAAGTCAAATTGTTACAAGTAGATGCTGACTTGAAAAAAGAAATTTTCGACGGCTACTACCAAACAATGAAAACTGCTGTTATGACTGAAGAAAAATTGGCTCGTGAAGACGAGATCGATAAAGTCAAAGACACAGTGAAAGAAGTGTATGCAGAAAAATTTGCTGGACATGAAGAGGAAGCACAATTCTTGAAAGAAGTGAAACAAATCGCGGAAGATCTTGAAAAAGATGTGGTTCGCGAATTGATTACTATCGACAAGATTCGTCCGGATGGTCGTCAATTAGACGAAATCCGTCCACTGGCATCAGAAGTTGGCTTATTGCCACGTGTTCATGGTTCTGGTCTATTTACTCGGGGACAAACCCAAGCATTGTCCGCTTGTACGTTAGCACCTTTAGGAGAACACCAAATCATTGATGGATTAGGGGTTGAAGAATCAAAACGATTCATCCACCATTACAACTTCCCTCAATTTTCTGTTGGTTCGACTGGTCGTGCCGGCTCACCAGGACGTCGTGAAATCGGTCATGGTGCATTAGGCGAACGTGCCTTAGCACAAGTGATTCCTGATGAAACAGACTTCCCTTACACAATCCGTCTCGTTGCAGAAGTATTAGAATCAAATGGTTCTTCTTCTCAAGCAAGTATCTGTGCAGGAACCTTAGCATTGATGGATGCAGGGGTGCCAATCAAAGCACCAGTTGCAGGTATCGCAATGGGACTTGTATCTGATGGTGAAAACTACACGATCTTAACTGATATTCAAGGCTTAGAAGATCACCTTGGCGATATGGACTTTAAAGTTGCTGGAACCAAAGATGGGATCACTGCGTTACAAATGGATATCAAGATTCAAGGAATCACTGAACAAATCTTGACAGAAGCATTAGATCAAGCGAAAAAAGCACGGATGGAAATCTTAAATGAATTGACATCAACATTGGCTGCTCCTCGTGAAGAGTTAAGCCAATACGCACCGAAGATCGAAATGATCCAAATCGATCCTGCGAAGATCAAAGATGTAATCGGTAAAGGCGGCGACACCATCAATGGCATCATTGATGAAACTGGCGTGAAAATCGATATTGATCAAGACGGAAAAGTTTCGATTGCTTCTGCTGATGCAGAAATGATCCAAAAAGCTATCAAGATCATTGAAGAATTGACGAAAGAAGTAAAAGTTGGCGAAGTGTACCTTGGGAAAGTTGTCCGTGTTGAAAAATTCGGCGCGTTTGTCAACTTAATCAAAGGCAAAGACGGCTTAGTTCACATTTCACAACTTGCGAACGAACGGGTCAACAAAGTAGAAGACGTTGTCAAAGAAGGCGACGAAATCTTAGTGAAGGTCACAGAAATCGACAAACAAGGCCGTGTGAACCTTTCAAGAAAAGCACTATTGAACGAAGATAAAGCAGAGCAAAAATAAGCTGCTACTTCTAAATCATAAGCAAAGTCTAGGAAACTGGACTTTGCTTTTTTTGTGTCTAAGTAGCACATCTTCAAAAGGGTCTTACTTGACAGGAGTTATTTTTTGCGTTACCGCGAAAAATAAGAGATAATTCAGAATATTGTCTTTGCCATGCAAGCAATAATTCTAAGATGTTAAACGCATCTTATTTAGGATAAGGAGTACGATATGAAACAAACATTTCCAACTGATTTTTTATGGGGAGCATCGATTTCCGCTCACCAAACCGAAGGAGCGTATCAAACCGATGGCAAGGGACTGAGTGTCCAAGATACTCGTCCAAGAGACAACCACAAGATCGCGGATTTTACTGTGGCTGTCGACCATTACCACCAGTACAAAGAGGATATCGCCTTGTTAGCAGAAATGGGGATCAAAATTTTCCGCTTTTCGATCGCTTGGTCGCGAATTTTTCCAGAAGGGCGCGGTACTATTAATCAAAAAGGCTTGGATCATTACAGCGATGTCATTGATGAATTGCTGAAACACGGCATTCAGCCCTTTGTAACGTTGAACCATTTTGACTTGCCGCAAGCATTGGAAGACGAAGGCGGCTGGACAAAACGCAGCACCGTTGAGGCATTTGCCGCATACGCCAAAACGCTGTTTACAGCCTATGGGGATCGAGTGACGCACTGGCTGACGATCAATGAACCAAATATCATGCTGCTGGTGGATCAAAAAATATTAGGGAAAAAGATTCCATTATCAGAAAAATACCAGCAATTTCATCACCTGATGATCGCTGAAAAATATGCTTTCGAAGCGTGTCATGAAATCGTACCGAATGGCAAAATCGGACCGGCCCCAAATATTTCCTTGGTCTATGCGGCGACTAGTCGACCAGAAGACAACCAAGCAGCGTTGTATTTCAACAGTGTCCGGAACTGGGCGTACCTTGATTTCGCCTGCTTCGGTCGTTACAATACGGTCTTTCAAGATTATTTGAACCAAAATGGGCTCACGATTGACTTTGGTCCGGAGGATAAGGCGTTGATGGAACGGGTTAAGCCTGACTTTGTCGCGATGAACTTCTACACCACAGTGACAGTGGAGCAGCCGACGGAAGCTGGGGACATGAAGAACGGTATCAGCGATCAGCAAAGTGAAGACATTATGGAGCGTGGTTTTTACAAAGGGTTCACCAATACGTTCTTGAAGAAAAATGCCTTCAATTGGACCATCGATCCCTTGGGGCTGAAAACGACGTTGCAAACACTTTATGATCGTTACCACTTACCGATCATCATTACCGAAAACGGCTTAGGGGCCGAAGACCATCTAGAAGCAGATGGCACGGTTCATGATCCGTACCGCATCGACTATTTATCGCAGCATATCAGCCAATGCTTAGCCGCGATCAATGCTGGGGTGGATCTGATCGGATACAGTCCGTGGTCTGCCATTGATTTGATCAGTGTACATGAGGGGATTCGAAAACGGTATGGCTTCATTTACGTGGATCGCAATGATGCACAGGAAAAAGAACAAAAACGAGTGAGAAAAGACAGCTTTTATTGGTATCAAAAGCTGATTGAAGAAGGGGCGATCCCTTCGTTGGAGGAGTAACGATGACAAGTGTTTTTACCTTTTTAGAAACGCGTTTGATGCCGCCTTTGAATAAGTTGGCGAATTTACGCTTTATTCGCGCAATCATGCAAGCAGGGATCATTACGGTCCCTTTTACGATCGTCGGATCGATTTTTTTAATCATCAATAATTTACCACAAATCATTCCACCACTGGCTGGCTTTTTTGAACAAACGATTTTACGATTTTCACCACTTTATAGTGTCGTAACTACCATGTCTGTTGGCTCGATTGCTGTTTTTTATTGTTTAGCAACAGGGTATTATTTAACTGAGATTTATCATAAAGAAGAGCATTTGACTATGAGCAGTTTTGTAGGGGCGTTATTAAGTTTGTTTGCCTTTTTAATGACGATCGTCCAAGTCGATATCACAGATGGTGCGGCACAATTGCTGCAGTCAGAAAGCGAAACCGCCATTGTTTATAATGGGGTCGCTTTAGGCGGTTGGATCACTCGCTTCAGTGGAGTAGGGATCTTCATCGGGATTATCACTGCAGTACTTGCTACGTCAGTCTATCGTTTTTGTGTAAAAAGAAAGATCACCATCCAGATGCCTGAAGGAGTTCCCGATGGAGTCAGCAAAGCATTTGCGTCATTGATCCCAGCGATTTTGATTGCCTTTTTGATGGTGGCGATCAATGGAGTACTGGCGGTTTTCCACACGGATCTTCACGGATTGCTATCCAAACCATTTGAATTCGTGAAGGAGTTGACGGGTTCTTGGTTAGGAATCATCGTGATTATGCTCCTTATCCACCTCTTATGGGCAGTGGGGGTTCATGGGACGGCAGTTATTAAAAATAGTTTCATCAATCCCATCCTATTGGTGGCTCTAACTGAAAATATCGATGGTGCCAATAATATTTTTGCTGGGGATTTTGTGAACATGTATATTTTTATGGGCGGCGCAGGAAGTACACTTGGATTGGTTTTATTGATGCTGTTTGTGGCAAAATCACAACAGCTCAAAGTCTTAGGAAAAGCAGCGATCTTACCGGGGCTTTTTAACATCAATGAACCAGTGATCTTCGGGGCACCGATCGTCTACAATCCGTATTTGATCATCCCCTTTATCGTAACACCTTTGATCAACGTGACGATTGCTTACTTTGCTAGCTCGTTTGGCTTTGTCGATAAAGTCATTACGGGAATTCCCTGGATTTCACCGGTGGGCATAGGGGCGTTTTTAGGAACCGGCGGTGATTTCCGAGCCATCCTGATCGCTTTGATCAACTTAGGGGTTTCCATTCTCTGCTATTATCCATTCTTTAAGATGTACGATGGCAAACTCTACACGGAACAACTTGCCAATCAAGCATAAGTAGAAAAAACAGCAAAACGCCCGTTGATGGACTTCTAGTGAAGTGCCAACAATGGGCGTTTTTGCTAGTGCAGATAGTGGTCACGTATGCAAAGACTGTTGATACAAGACACAATCATCGCAATCTTTGCGGGTTGGTTTGGCTTGCTGAGGTGTTTCTTTGTGTAATGGCAAAAGCATACGCAATCCGTTTAAGATAACTAAGATCGTGCTTCCTTCATGACCCACGACCCCTAGAGGTAGCGTGAGAAATTCAAGGAAGTTTGAAGCGATCAGCAACAAGATGACACTGATAGAAAAGACGATGTTTTGTTTGATGATCCGCTGTAATTTCTTAGCCAAACGGTGACTGTCGACCAAGCGCAGCAAATCATTTTTCATCAAGACGATGTCCGCCACATCCATTGCGACGTCGGTTCCTTCGCCCATAGCGATCCCTACACTTGCGGTCGCTAAGGCGGGGGCATCATTGATCCCATCACCGACCATCGCATTGATTTGGTAGGTTTCTTTCATTTCTTTGATCCGAGTGGTTTTCTCATCAGGCAGGCAATCACTTTCGTAGTCAGACAAGCCGATTTCTGCGGCGATCACTTTAGCAGTACCTAAATGATCACCCGTCAGCATCGTCGTGTGAATTCCTTGCTTATTGAAGTAGGCAAGACTCTCACGAGCTTCAGGACGGGGCTGATCCAATAGTGCTAAATACCCTGCTAATACACGGTCTCGATTGATATAAATCAAGGTTTTTCCGGCTGCTTTCAATTCTTGGATGCGGGTTTGCTCACTGGCAGCAACAGAGGTTAAATCGACTTCTTTTCCAATCGTCCAATGGGCAGCTTGGTAAGTGGCGGCTAGACCGATCCCCGCTTGTTCTTCCACGGCTAATTCCAATGGCTTTTCATCGTGAAAATACGCCAAGATCGCTTCAGCCAATGGGTGATTTGATTGTTTTTCCATCCCGACGATCAGTTGGGGAATAAAGGGTTCATCCAGCAACAGATGAACATCAGTGACAGCAGGTTTGCCTCGAGTCAGCGTTCCGGTTTTGTCAAAAGCGATCGCTTTGACATTGGCAAAGGCATCCAAGGCTTGTCCGCCTTTGCATAAAACGCCCAAACGAGCAGCGTGAGAAATGGCTGCTAACGTCGCAGGAGTAGCAGAGGCGACTAAGGCACAAGGGGATGCCACTACTAGTAAGACCATGCCACGATAAAAACTTTCTTGGAACCCCCAATTCGTGAAAAACGTACACAAAACGATCATTAGTGGGACGGCGATCAGGACGATCGGCACATAGATCCGTTCGATTTTTTCGATCAGGGTCGCCGTTTGACTTGGCATTTGCTGCGCTTCTTCCACCAATTGAATGATTTTTGCAAAGCGGGTGTTTTCACTCGTTTGAGTAACTTCAATGTACAATGGCTGCCCAAGGTTGATGGTTCCCCCAAAGACTTCACTGCCTAAACGTTTCTCGACAGGAATGGATTCGCCACTGATGGCCGCCTCATCGACACTGCTGGTTCCTTGGATCACGATACCGTCGATCGGGATCGCACTGCCTTTTGCCACCATAATCGTATCTTTTAACTGAAGGGCTTCTACTGGTACTTCGACGAGCTCCCCAGATTCAATCATTTTTAAGGCAGTCGTTGGTTGCAGTGCCATTAATGAACTAATTTCTCGCGTACTTTTGTTGGTCGTATATTCCTCAAGGGCACCGCTCAAACAAAAGATAAAGGTCAGCATCGCCCCTTCAAACCAATGGCCAATGATACAGGCACCAATGGCGGCTAACGCCATCAGTAGATCGACGTTCAACCGTTTGTCGTGCACCAATTCTTGCGTGCCTTCCCAGGTTTGTTTCCAACCCCCGGCAAGAATCGCTAATAGATAAGGGACAAAGCTATAAGGAATGGAAAAAGATGCCATAAGAAAGCCAGTTGCCATCAATAGCAAACAAGCAATCGTTGAAAAAACAGCCGACGATTCGGATTTACTCATAAGAAACGCCTCCTTTTGAATGTAGTCTAGGAATGAAAAAACCGATCCTTTTCTCAAGAAACAATCGATTGTTCCTCCCTCAACTTGAGCATAGCACATTCGAAAACAAGATGGTAAAAAAACAACGTACCTGATAATGAAAGTGATTATCAAGTAGCGATTAAATAACGCTACTATCCAAATGATAAATGGAAACTCACTATTATAGAAAAAAGAACACAAAAAAAGCAGCACAATAAAAAACGAATTGTACTGCTTTTACTTATTTGATGTGGTAGTCAGCGATTGGATCTCTCAACGCAAACTATACTTTGCTAAGGGAATTTGACGTGCTTCACACCACTCTTTGACAGCGCCAGAAAAAATCAGCTGAACCTTGGTGAGGTCTTTAGTGCTTGTCTGTCCTGCCATTGTGTAGAGCATCTGCAGCTGTTCCTTCCATGATTGTAAGGTGACGATGGTTTCTTCTTTGCCTTTTGACAAAAGCAGCACGAGGATCGTGGCGGATAGTCCTACACTATCCGCACCAAGGCAAAGTGCTTTGAAGATATCGTAAGCATCCCGAACGCCGCCTGAAGCGATGCGGGTAAAGGGCTGTTGGATCTCATTTGCTTCCAGCAAGGAAATCACGGTGGATTGACCAAAGGTGTCTAAATACGCCAATTCACGTTTTTTTCGACGAGCATTTTCGATTTGAGTAAAACTTGTGCCGCCGCTGCCAGCAACATCAATCGTTTGTACGCCGATCGCCAGTAACTGCTGAATCGTTTCACGGGACATCCCAAAGCCGACTTCTTTGACGACAACAGGAACGGCAACGGAAGCAATCGTTTTTTCCAATAAGGACAGCCATTGGCTAAATTGACGATCGCCTTCGGGCATCACTAATTCTTGTGGTGCATTAAGATGGATCTGCAAGGCGTCGGCGCCAAACAGTTCTACTGCCCGTTGTGCATTTTCAATGGGACTGCCCGCACCAATATTGGCTAATAAGAAGCCGTCAGGATTGGCTTTGCGGACGATGCGGAAAGAATCGGCGACACTTGGGTCTTTTAAGGCAGCCGAAACGGAGCCGGTTGCCATCATCAAATCACAGGCTTGCGCGATCTCTGCTAACTCTTGATTGATTTTTAAGGTTTTTTCACTGCCGCCTGTCATGGCATTGATGAAAAAAGGGCTGGAAAATGAGCGGTCAAAGACAGTCGTCGTAATTGCCACATCAGCCACGTCAATTTGCGGAAAGGACTGGTGGACCAAGCGAACTGCATCAAAATCGTTGCTGTGTTCTTTATGGAACGCTTTTGCTAAGGAAACATGTTCATCTTTTCGATTCATGATAGGTCCTCCCGGTAATGGTAAACATGCAGCGGCAAGGGGGTGATCTCGGCTTTTTCCCACGCACTCATCAATGGTAAAATACCGGTTTTCTGGTCAACGATCACGATGCCGCAATCGCCACCGCCGGCACCGGAAGATTTGGCTGCACCACAATAATTTTCTGCTAGATCACAAAGCTTTTTAAGTGCGGGGGTTTCAATCGGTACACCAGTTAGTGCGGACAACTCCCGCAGGAGCTTTCGATTTTCCGTGATCATTTTTTTGATCGTGCGACTGTCTTCATTTAAGAAGCCGTCGATCAATCGATTGACGCAGTCTTTGCTGGCTGCTAAAAAGGCAGCATAGGCGTTTTCTTTTTCTTCTTTGGATTGATAGACTTGATCCACTAAATCAGAGGTGGAGGCAGGAGAGCCTGTCCAACCAATCAATAGTCGAAGCGATTTCGGAACCGTCAAGGGACGGATCGATAATCCTGGCCAATCGAAAGCGATCAATTCTGTTAAGGTATGGTCCTTTTGTTTGGCTAAGACCCAGTCGTGATCGAAGGTTGAAAAAGCGATCCAGCCGCCATAACAAGAGGCCGCAATATCACCGCACGACCCATTGCCTTGAACAGCGAGATGGGCAAGAGCCGCAATTTTGAATTGGGTCAACCGATCCATTTCCATTTGATAGTACAGATTCAATGCTTTGACCGTGGCAACAGTCACGGCACCGCTGGAACCGAGGCCATATTTGCGACCATTCGAGTTATCCAGTTCACTGGTCACTTTTAAATCGTAAAAGGAAAGGGGGATGCCTTTTTCTTGGGCATATTTTTCCGTCAGACGAATGGCTGCCAAAATATAGTGGAAAGGATTATCCCGATGGTCTAAGACTAATTCGCCTTTGCGACGCGTCCAGCGAATCGGCAGGTCGCTGTATTGGGCAGACTGGATGCTGCCGTTTTTACGGGCCTCTTCCACATTGACTGTAATAAATTGGTCAACGGCAACGATGATTGCAGGATGACCAGGTTCGACAACGGCGTATTCACCAGCAATAAATAGTTTTCCGGGAACGGATAGTTCAATCATTTCGACACTCCTAATCGATGGCTTCTTAATGGCTTCTTAGTTGATGGCAGAAGATTCTTCCACCGGTAAAAAGGCTAATCCTTTACCCGCGTGAGCAGTTACTAATTGTTCTGAGGCAAAGTGAGCACTTAATTCACGTAAAATCGTTTGTTCTTCTTGTTTTTGGCATAAAACTTTGACATTGGGACCAGCATCCATCGTGAAATAGCAAGCCAATCCTTTTTTTCGCAGCATTCGGACACATTCCATGGCTCGTAAAGATTCAGAAGACCAATAAGTAAAAGGTGGTTCGGCGGCTAAGGTCGTTCCATGCATTTTCAAGGCGTTGGCCTCGGTCGTTTCACCTAAAGCAGTAAAGTCTTTCTCGGCAATCGCTTGTTTCATTTTCACGAGATCAGTTGCGGTGGCAGTAAGCCAACCCGGATAAAAACTCGAGGTTTCAACGGTTCGACGCATCCCCTCACGACTGGAAACTTCTTTGGCTTGTGCGTTGATCAAAATAAAGATCATACTCAATTCTTCTTCCCAGCCATTCGACGGCACTTGCGTGGCAAAAGAAGTCTCATCGGTGCCTTGATGCCATTCAGCAAAGCCGCCGTAGATACTCCGACACGCCGAACCAGAACCGCGACGGGCCAAACGGGATAACTCTTGCTCCGACAAGTTTAAGTCCAGTGCTTCACTACAGGCACCCGCCAATGCCGCTAATCCACTGGCAGAAGAGGCAAGTCCGGCAGCGGTTGGAACAAAATTTTGACTTTCCACCGTGGCATACCACGGGCAGTCCGCTTTTTTTCGTACCAGATCCAAAAAGTCCGCAACTTTTTTTGTGGCAGCGTCTGTTTGAACCACGCCATCCAATGTAAAGCGATCTTGCGTAAAATCGGGTGAAAAAGCCACCGTTGTTTCTGTGTAAAAAGCATCGAGGGTCAGGGACAAACTATTGTTCATCGGTAAAATGAAAGTTTCATCTTGTTTTCCCCAATACTTGATCAATGCGATATTCGTGTAGGCGCGAGCCTTTCCCTTATACATGTTCATAAACTCCTAATCCTTGTATCCATGCCGCACGAGCGCCATTGGACAATAAAATACGGCTGATGTTCTCAGCCTGTTCCTTCGTTTTGGTTAGTGCGATCATACAGCCGCCCCGGCCCCCGCCGGTCAGCTTTGCCCCGTAAGCACCGTGTGCCAACGCTAAGGAAACCAACTGATCCAGTTGCTGATTGCTGACCCCTAGCTGCTGCAGGGCCTGATGGGCGTTGTTCATGCTTTCACCTAATACTTCTAATTGATTGGCTATGATGGCCTCTTTAGCTTTTTTGGTTTCGATCCCTAAACGCTGGATTGCTTGACTAGCCAGCTGCTTGCTGGTTTCAAAAAGATGGGCGACACTTTTGACTGCTTCTCTCGTTTGCCCTTTGATTCCAGTATCAGCGACGAGCAAATAACCGTCGATCGTGAGGGGAAACGAAGTGATGGGATGCCCTTTGATAAAGTAAATGGCATCTGTCCCACTGGCTGCCGCAGCATCGATCCCGCTAGGATTGCCATGAGCGATTTTTTCAGAAAAGTTGACATAGGTCATCAATTCTTCTTTTGTAAAGTCTTTTTTGATCCAATCAAAAAAAGCGCGAGTCAGTGCAACAGCGACCGCCGCGCTAGAACCCATTCCCCGTTCAGAAGGGATAGTGCTGACGATGGAGGTTGCAAAAGGACCCGTGTGGAAGTCTTGTTGCAGACGATGCAGCAAGTCTTTGACATTTTTTAAGTGGTTGGGGACTTCTTCAAGCAGACCGTGATAGTAACTTGAAATCAAGGTGTTTGTTTCATTTGCTGTGATCTCGACTTGTACTTTTGCTCCCGCAAAAGGGAAAGCAATTGCTGGTTCACCGTAAACAACTGAATGTTCACCCATTAAGATGATTTTTCCTGTAGCTATGCCAGTACCAATTGACATTATTTTCCTCATTTCTCTAGGGAGCTTACCCCACATGATTCATTTATCGTTTGTCAGTCAATTGTAACTATCTCCTGACAAAAACACAATTTAATTAAAGATCCTTTCCTATTTTACTAGAAGAAGGCTCTTTCGTTAAGCATTCCGTATGAGATTTCAAAAAAAAGCAAAAATCTTTAAACTTTTATTGAAAAAATTCTTGATCTGTGCTTCAAAAGTTTCAGTTGACGGCACAAGATATAGTGTTGTATAGTTGATATCGCAAATGCAACATACAATATTTAGTGATGAGTGAGTTGGGGGATATGAGCGTGATCGTATTAGCAGGAACGATTGGTGCCGGTAAATCAAGTTTGACCGCATTGATCGCCAATCATTTTGGCAGTCAAGCCTTTTATGAATCGATCGATGACAATGAAGTATTACCATTATTTTATGCAGATCCAAATAAATATGCGTTTTTACTGCAAATCTATTTCTTAAATAAACGATTTGAAAGTATCAAGCAAGCCATGAAAGACGACAATAACGTCCTGGACCGTTCCATTTATGAGGATTCACTGTTGTTCCATTTAAATGCGGACCTTGGGCGAGCGACCGATACCGAGGTCAAAGTCTATGATGAATTGTTAGCCAATATGTTAGAAGAGCTGCCGTATGCAGCTCACAAAAAGCATCCAGATCTTTTGGTGCATATTCGCGTTTCTTTTGAAACGATGCTCAAGCGTATTGAAAAACGTGGGCGGGAATATGAGCAGTTGACCTTTGATCCTTCGTTATACGACTATTACAAAGAGTTGAACAAACGCTACGATCAATGGTACGAAGAGTACAATGAGAGTCCAAAGATCCAGATCGATGGCGATCAATTCAATTTTGTCGAAGACCCGCAAGCGGCACAGGCCGTTTTAACGATGGTGGAAGAGGCCTTGAAAGACGCCCGTAAATAAGTAATAGCCGATACAGCCAGGAAAGTCCTTTGATTGGGCTTCTGGCTGTTTTCTTTTATAATAGAAGAAAGCAAGAGTGGAGGATGGATTGTGGAAAACAAACATGTCTTTTATGACGGAAACTATGAATGGATTCAAGTCGACCAACAAGACGCAAAAAGCGTGATGGCACTGCAAAAACAATATCATTTGTCTGACGAGATGCTTACGTACTCTTTAGATAAAAACGAACGCGCGCGGGTCGAATATGATGCCGAAGAGGAAGCATTGCTGCTGGTTTTCAATGTACCTCAGCAAGAAAAGCGTGAAAATCATTTTGAGACCAGCCCGATGACGTTTATTTTAAAAAGGAAGCAACTCTTTACTTTTGCATCCCACAATACCCGTTATGTGATTCCAATGATGGAGCGCTTGATCCTGCAAAACCCGCTGCAAACGCCCATTCATTTTTTGTTTCAAAGCTTGTTCTTGATTTCTGGCACGTTTTTTCCGTTAGTCGAAGAAGTCAATAGTGAGCGGATTCGCTTGAATCAGCGACTACGGGAAAAAACAACCAATAAAAACTTACTGCAAATGTCTGATTTGGAAGTTGGACTGGTTTTTTTAGTGTCTGCCACGAAACAAAATGCGGTCCTCTTGGAGCAAATCAAAGCATTATCCATTTATCGTTTGATGGATGATGATGAGCGGGAACAACTGGATGATGCCTTGATCGAAGCCAAACAGGCAGTGGAAATGACCCAACTGGCATTCCAAATTTTGGAACAATTATCTGGTACCTACAATAATCTTTTAAACAATAACTTGAATGATACCATGAAGTTTTTGACCGTTTGGTCCCTCTTATTGACTGTGCCTTCCATCGTCACCAGTTTCTTTGGCATGAATGTTCCGCTGCCTTTTACCAATAGTATTTTCGGTTGGGGTATTGCCTTGTTGATCAGTTTAGTGTTATCCGTCTGGATGTTGATTGCTTTATGGCGCAGAATTCGTTAGTCGATCACCAAACCTAGACCGGCGGCGATGACCAAGGCTTGTTCTTGATCGACTGTTAGTCCTCGCAAGTGTTCAAAGGACAACGCGATCTTTTGAAATTGATTGGTCCGAAAATCTAAAGTTGCTAATTTTGTGTGAAACCAGTTGCTATTGTTCAACTGGTTTTCTTGTAGCGTCAAGTGTTTCCAATCCATCTCATAAAACTCACTGTCGTTTAGTTGGCACTGACGAAACAGCATCGTCCGTAAATTGGTATTGCTAAAAGAAGCAAAGTTTGCCACGCAATCTTCAAAGGTACAGTCACGGAAATAGCTTTCCGCAAAATTCGTACCAGTCAATTTACACTGTTTAAAGTGAACGCGATGAAAGCTGGCACCAAAACATTCCAGATTAGAAAAATCGCAGTTCTCAAAGAGGACATTTTGACATTCCCATTGACTCAAGCGTGTTTTTTGCATCGTCACTTTCTTGAAATGACATTGCTTCAAGATAAGGTTTTTGCAAGTATCATAGCTATAATCACCGTCTTCGAACAACCCACCTTCGAAAAGCAGTTCTTCTTCTAAATAAAAATCCTGTGGCTCTAATGCCGACAATAAGGGCGGTAGTGGCAATACGATTTTTTTCTTCATCAAGATCCCATCCTGTATGTTTTTCTCTCAGTATAACACGGCGAATCGATGCCGCGATAGTTACGAAAAAGCGGTGGGGTATTGTGAAATTTATTCAATCGGTTTGCAGAATGCTTTTATAACAAGGAAAACCTTTGATTTTTAATACATATTTTTTCACAATCTTTTTACTTGCAAGACGAAAATAATTTTGATATAGAAACTTAATCCGCTGAAAGTGACGTATATCAACGAAAAACTGTCACAAATTTTTAAAATCGCGAAAAAGTTGATAGTTTTCAAATTCACAAGCGAGCTATAATGACAATGTAAACAAAAGGAGGAAATTTTCCATGACAAAAACAGTTATTATCGGTGCAAACCACGCGGGGATTGCTGCTGCCAATACACTATTAGATAACTACAAAGACCAAGAGGTCGTAATGATCGACCGTAATACAAACTTAAGCTACCTAGGTTGTGGGACTGCTTTATGGGTTGGACGTCAAATCGATTCATACGAAGGCTTGTTCTATACAAAACGTGAAGATTTTGAAGCAAAAGGTGCAAAAATTCATATGGAAACAGTGGTTGACCATATCGATTTTGAGAAAAAAGAAGTGCACGCTGTAACCAATGACGGTGAAACGATCGTTGAATCTTATGACAAAGTTGTCATCGCAACTGGTTCTGTGCCAATTTCACCAAAAGTACCTGGACGTGATTTGAAAAACATCCATTTCTTGAAAAAATTCCAAGATGGACAAACGGTTGATAAAGAGTTAGCCTCAGAAGACGTGAAAAACGTTGCCGTTATCGGTGCTGGTTACATCGGTGTTGAAATTGCTGAAGCAGCAAAACGCCGTGGTAAAAATGTGTTGCTTTTTGATGCAGCGACACGGGCATTGCCAAACTACTACGACAAATGGTTCACAGAAGATATGGACAAAAACTTAGCTGACAATGGTATTGAATTGCATTTCGGTGAATTAGCACGTGAATACAAAGGAACAGAGAAAGTAGAAGCAGTTGTAACAGACAACGGCGAATACCCAGTTGATCTAGTGATCAATGCGATCGGTTTCTTACCAAACAATGAGCTAGGCAAAGATCATTTGGAATTGTTTGCTAACGGCGCGTACTTAGTGGACCGCCATCAACGGACAAGCGATGCAGATGTTTACGCAGTCGGTGACTGTGCAACGGTGTACTCAAATGCTTTGCAACAAACCACTTATATCGCATTAGCAACGAATGCCGTACGTTCAGGGATCGTCGCTGCCCATAATATCGGCGGAACTTCTTTAGAATCAACAGGTGTTCAAGGATCAAACGGGATTTCGATCTTCGGCTACAACATGGTTTCAACTGGCTTGTCAGTCGAAGCTGCCGAACGTAATGGCATGAAAGTGAAATACTCTGATTACGAAGATACCCAAAAACCAGGCTTCATGAAAGAAAATGCGACGGTTAAAATCCGCATCGTCTATGAAGAAGAATCACGCCGCATCGTTGGTGCACAAATGGCATCACGAACATCTGAAATCGCAATGGGCATCCACATGTTCTCACTAGCGATCGAAGAAGGCGTAACGATCGACAAGATGAAGCTATTAGATATCTTCTTCTTGCCTCACTTCAATCAACCATACAACTACATCACGATGGCTGCGTTGAAAGCAGAATAAGAAACACGAAAGTCGGAGCGTATGCTCCGGCTTTTTTTTGAAACAATCATGAAAACTGTTGACAATAAGAGGAAAAAGCAGTATACTATAAAAGTTGAGAAATAAAAGCAGAAGCACCCGCTTCTCGCCTGAGTGAAGATATCGCTGGGCAGAATAGGATTCCTACCATTTATTTGTGTGGAGTACGTGCGGGTTCGTGAAGAACTCGTTTTTTTATTGTCTGATTTCGAATCGACAAGCTTTTCTTTCTCTCAAAAAACTCGGAGGTGAATGACCATAGCAAAGGATATGATGGTAAACGACGGCATTCGTGCACGTGAATTGCGTTTGATTGATCAAAACGGCGAACAACTTGGTGTAAAGAGTAAAGCTGAAGCATTGCAAATTGCAGAACGAGCAAACCTTGATGTGGTATTGGTGGCACCAAATGCTAAGCCGCCAGTAGCAAGAATTATGGATTACGGGAAATTCCGCTTTGAGCAACAGAAAAAAGACCGTGAAGCTCGTAAGAAACAAAAAGTAATCAACATTAAAGAGGTTCGTTTAAGTCCAACGATCGACGTCAATGATTTCAACACAAAATTGCGTAATGCACGTAAATTCCTTGAAAAAGGGGACAAAGTGAAAGCTTCGATCCGTTTCAAAGGCCGTGCCATTACCCATAAAGAAATTGGTCAGAAAGTGTTAGATCGTTTGGCGGAAGAAACTGCTGATTTGGCAACTGTTGAGCAAAAGCCAAAAATGGATGGCCGCAGTATGTTCTTAGTATTAGCACCAAAAAACGATAAATAATGACTAACTGAGTTTCAGTTTAAAGTCAGATAACGAAAGATTTTGAGGAGGAAATTAGTTATGCCAAAACAAAAAACACACCGCGGATTAGCAAAACGCGTAAAACGCACTGGCGGCGGCGGATTGAAACGCTTCCGTGCCTTTACCAGTCACCGTTTCCACGGCAAAACAAAAAAACAACGTCGTCAATTGCGTAAAGCTTCAATGGTTTCAGCTGGCGATTACAAACGTATCCGTCAACAACTAGCACGCATGAAATAATTGCGTAACCCAAGCTTCACGTATACAAACAATTATCGATTTTCATATTAGGAGGAATTATACATGGCACGTGTTAAAGGTGGAACAGTAACTCGTAAACGTCGTAAAAAAGTGCTTAAATTAGCAAAAGGTTACTACGGTTCTAAACACACTCTATTTAAAACAGCAAAAGAACAAGTAATGAATTCATACAACTACGCATACCGCGATCGTCGTCAAAAGAAACGCGACTTCCGCAAATTGTGGATCGCTCGTATCAACGCAGCGGCTCGTATGAATGGTTTAAGCTACTCAAAATTGATGCACGGCTTGAAATTAGCTGAAATCGACATCAACCGCAAAATGTTAGCTGACTTGGCTGTAAACGATGCAACAGCATTTACTGCATTAGCTGACCAAGCAAAAGACGCTTTAAACAAATAATCTAACTAACGTTGTTATGCCAACGTTTACCCCGCCTTTATTGAGCGGGGTTTTTATTTTGACCCAGAGATTGACCCAGACTTTTCCCATTCCTCATAAACTCACCAAAAATATCTGCAGTTTCTTCTTTGCCTTCTTTAGTGACATGAGTGTAAACATTCATAGTTGTTTTTATATTGCTATGCCCCAGACGTGCTTGCACTTGCTTCATACTTGCACCTGCTTCAAATAATAGCGATGCATGAGTATGACGGAATCCGTGCGGCGTTATCTGTTGCAGTGATTTGTTTTTACGATAAAGGGTATCGAGCCATGTTTGTGGTGTTCTTGGATTCATCAAGCCGTTATCCTCGTCTTTTGCAAATACTAGCTGTTCAACAGTTGGAATCAACGCCAGCATATTAATGTGTTCTTTCTGCTTTTTACGCCATTCTTTCAAGAGGCCAGCAGTATAGGAGTCTATACTAATCGTTCTAACCCCTGCTTTTGTCTTGGGTTTTTGGATTAAGGCAGTTCCATTTTTGCCAACAGCAAGCGTTTTGCTAACTGTGAGTGTCTGATGATTGAAGTCGATATCTCGCCATGTTAGAGACAATGCCTCGCCTTTACGTAACCCTGTATAAGCAAGGAGTGAGAAGAATACAAAACGTTTAAAAGGATAATTTTCCTTGAGTTCCTTTAGCAACGATAGCAGTTCTTGACGATTGCAAAAGTTAATCACGTCTGATTCATCACCTTCTATACTTTCTGCAGGAGTAGGGAGAATTATTTTTTGCATAGGGTTAGATGGGATTTCTCCTATTGATTCAGCATACTTAAAAATCATTCCTGCATAGTTGATATAGCGATCGTAGCGATTCGGATTATCTTTGCACCAAGCATTTGCCTGTTTTTGGCAAGCTGTTACAGTGATCGCTTTAATGTTGTAAGATCCTAATGCAGGCAGAATATGCTTGTCAAAGATGATCCTCGTGTTCCAATAGGTGCTCTCTTTGACTTTTGTTTTATACACCAGATTAAACCAATCCTCGAATACTTCCTTGTATGCTCGATTTGATGAGCGTTGTTTAATTCCATTCTCAGCCACATCGATGTCTAACCTAGCATAGGCTAGCTTGGCTTCCTTTAGTGATGTGAAGCCTCGCCTTGTTGTTTCTCTTTGTTTCCCAGTAACGGGATCAATTCCTAAATATTTTTTGAACATGTAGGCGGTTGAACCGTCTTTTTTTGTATACTTTTTAATTGGATTTGGCTTTGTTGCCATTATATTTTTCCTCCCAGTACCTAGCGTGGGGCGCTGGTATGTAGGATCACTCCTGATTAGATAGAAAATCTAGAAAATCATTGAGCTGCTTCTTTTTATCTTCTGGAAGTTTGCGATATTTTTCTAAGAGATTTGAATCTTCATTAGTGATTAATATAGACTTGTAAGCATCGTTAGTATTAATAGCAATTCTGTGGACAGAAGAACCAGAAGGATCATCCTGTGTACTACTCAAAGTTTTTTTAGATGGTACGTATACAATTTGAGGGCTGTCAACGTGTTCGCCTTCCTCACTGTCAAAAAAACCAGATAAAAATTGTGTGATTTTATTATCAATTGACTTCTGAGGAGCATCTTTTGTCAAACCAAAAAAATATAATAATTGCTTTAGTGGCTCGTACTGCACATCAACATCTGAAAAAGTTTTATCTGAGTCTCCATATAATAAAAAATTGATTGTTACGCCACCTATCGAAGCTATTTTTTTTAATCTAGTATTGTTAGGTAAATTCTTGCCCGTCTCCCAATTGCTAACAGTTCCACTTCTCGCTTTTGAATCAATTTTTGCAGCGAACTCACTCATGCTTAATCCTTGATTTTGTCTTATAGATTTAATTCTTTGACCTACTTCTTGGGGGTTTACTTTCATTCTTTTGCCTCCTTTCTTAAAAAATACTTTAACTTAGTATAGAATTTTTTGGAAAGAAATGCAAAGAAATGTTTGATTTTTTCTTGATAGTATGATATTTTTATTTTGCACTAAGAAATGCAAAGAAAAGGAGGAGCCTATGAAAAACAGAATCGCTGGATATCGTTGAATGCTAGGTTATACTCAAGCCTCTATTGCTAAAGAGTTTGGTATTTCTAAGCAAAGTTGGTTTTTAAAAGAGAAGGGGACAATCGCTTTTTCAGACGATGAAAAAATTAAATTTCAACAGATGTTGAAAGAAATTTTCCCTATTATAACAATTGACGAGATTTTTTTTAATTAAAACGCAAAGAAATGCAAAGATGCGGTCGGTACTTCATGAAAATTTATAAGGGAGGGTTAAGCGATGCAGGATTTAGTTTTAGCACAAGAGGAGTTATTTCAAGGTATTCAGTGCGATTTGTGGATGGATAAAGATAGAAATCCATTTATGACCATTCAGCAACTAGCAAATGCCTTAGGATACAAGAGCAAGTCTGGGATTGAAAATATAATCTCAAGAAATTCATATTTGAGAGAAAAGGAATTCTCAGGTACCCACAAATTGGGGGTACTTGGATCAGCTGGAGGAACTCAGGAAACAATCGTCTTCACAAAAGACGGCATTATGGAAATTGCCTTTCTCTCTAATAAACCAAAAGCTCGTGAATTCAGAGCGTGGGCACGGAAAATCCTCACTGCTTTTATGGATGGTCAAATCGTTTGGAAGGAAAAGAGAACAGTAGGAAAGCAAATCCGTTTGTCTATGACGGATGCAATCCGTGATGCAGGGTTTTCACCACATTTCTATAAGCATTTCACTAATCTGTGCTATAAGTCAGCAATTGGATTTAATGCTACTCAAATCCGCAAAGCTCGAGGAGTTGAGAAAGGCAACAATATTTTAGATTTTTTGACTATTGAAGAGCACGAGGCAGTTAATAAAAGAGAGCAACAAATCACCACTTTGATCGGGTTAGGAATGGATTATGAGCAGATAAAGGCGATTCTTGCTAATGGTGGGGTAATTTATCAAACAACGCTTAAAATGCCAGCAACGGCTCACTAGGGGGTGATTTACATGGCGAAGTTAAGTATTGATGAATTAGATCTATCACCTTCTTTACGTGAGGTTATACGCAAAACAGCAGCAGAAGAAGGGGAAAAACAAGCATTGTTATTCATAGAGGAATACAGAAAGAAACTAATGTTTCCTAGATTTATGAATTTCAAACAAGCAGCTAGTTATATGAACACGAGTTACAACACATTAAAATACAATTTTATTCTTAAAGCGGGTCTAAAGGTTATTTTAATAGATGGCTATGAAAAAATTGATCAACGAGATGCAGATGCATTTCTTGAGAAACACAAAAAATAATCCTAGCGTGGGGCGCAGGAAGTCGCAATGATACTTAGTCAAATGATCAGTCGCAAATGGTTTGATATAGGAGGAATAACAATGGAAATTACACAAAATCAAGCAATCGAGAAATTTTTAAGCGAGGTTATTTCAAAAGAAGCAGCAAAAGAGTTGGCAAATATCGAAGGGCAAAATTTAACTGATGTTTATAATTCCTTGCACGAACAAATGGAGTGTCAAGGATTGGTACCTGAAGAGCCAACGGTTACCTCTGTTGTGAAAAGTTTGAACGAACTTGCAACCGCAGAAATAGAGGGAAACCTAACCCTGAATGAGTATCAAGATATTTTATATCGTGAAATTGATTTGTTGGCTATGTTGTTAGGAATTGAATGGGATGCTTGAGGCAATAAATCAAATTGATACCTACCTGGTGAAACGCAAATTGAAAGAAGTGCATCAGATGCACAAATAGGGTCGTTCAATTAATGAACGAATTGGCGTTTTTCCATTTAATGGAAGAATTATGGTCATAAGAATGAGAGGTTTAATGAATAATTGGAGAAAAGAAAAAAAAGCCTTTGCTGTCAAAAATTCTTGGCGGAATTCAGCAAATGGCTATACGTAGGTACTATACCTATATTCTTTTCTCTAGTATATCACAATTAGAGAATGGAGCGCACTAAATATGGAAAATATTTTAGGAATTGAAAATTTAGCTACTGATGCATTTAATGTTGACTATGCTTTGAAGGGGTTGAAAGCTTTTTTTGACAATCAATTTTCGATGCGAGAATCTATTACCCCAGAAGATTTAAACATGGCAAATGCATTGCTAGTATCTATTTTAGAGCTATCAGGAAGACATGCGGCTGATGCGGAGGGTTACGCGATCAACTTGGAACAAGGAGGATCTAACAATGAATGAAAAGAAGTTACTGGCCAGTTCTAAGAACCTTGCAGCAAGAGTAAATGATTTAAAAATCATCGAGCGTCTTATCGAGAATATCGAATATTCACGAGTAACTGAAGATACATTTTCTTTAAACAAACAATTGGGAACTGGAGTGCTTGACGAAATAGGTGAGGCCTTAGAAAGTATCCGAGGGCAAATACAAGCTGTCTCTGATGCGCTCTATCCACACAAGGAGGGCGCAAATGAAGTATGAAAATGTCTATACAGTAGCGGAAGAAAACTCACACCGATTCTATCAATTGCCCAAAGAGCTTTTTGTTAACGAATCTTATAAAGAATTATCACTGAATGCTAAAGTCATCTATTCAATGTTGCTAGATCGAAAAGAGTTATCCAGAAAAAACAATTGGGTTGATGAATTCGGTCAAATATTTCTGCTATTTACAAGAGAAAATATCATGGAAATTCTTAATATATCAAAGCCTACTGCAGTGAAGGCCTTTAAAGAATTGGCTGAATTCAAACTTATCATCGAGGAGAGACAAGGGCTAAATAAACCGAACAAAATATTTGTATGTCGTATTAAATACGGAGGTTCAAATTTTGAACTTCAAGAAGTTGAAAGTTTTAACCCTAATGATACTGAGATTAATAATACTGAAAAAAACAATAACCTTGACGGCCACAAGGATAACTCTTTTTCCGAGAAAAAAGAGCCCACGACTACTTATTTCATTCATGATTATAAATCTATAATTAAAGGCTTGAACTTTAAAGATGAACAAGCCGAACAAGTCATTAATGTAATTGTTGGATATTCTGAAAAATATCGCGATACTCTACAGAAGTTCCATCCCAGAATAAGTTATAAACAACTTACGAAGATAGAAGTAATGATCAGATATATGGATTATTTAGAAACATGGGATTGGAGAGAATTAATCGATCGATATTTTGAAGAGGAAAACTATGGTGATGGAAATATTAATAGATTCTTTTCTGGCACCGAGGAAATGGGGGTAATAGCAGGAATGATACTTTAGAAAGGGGTGTATAGTACATTGTCCAGACAATATTAAGACAATGTCCAGACAAGTAACTCAGAAAAATTATTATTCAATAAAGAAACGAATGGAGTGAACTTTATGAGAACTAACAAGAGGGAAAGAACGTATCCAATTTTACTAGCTTATGAAAAAGGATCACAATATGCAGTTTGGTGTCCATATTGTTTTAAATGGCATTTTCATGGAAAAAAAGATGGACATAGGGTAGCCCATTGCACTAACCCACATTCACCGTTTAAAAAAACTGGTTATATTATCAAGCTGGCTACAAGAAACGATTTGGATTTCAAAAGTCATAATCTCTATCCAAATGACTATCCAATGTTTGAGGAAAATTAAAAAAATGAGTGGAGGCATGTAATGGAAGAACTTACGATTATTGAACAATCGGTACTTGAATTAATCCCAAGGGGGTTTGAAAGGAAAATCAAAGTACCAGATATATGCTCTATTATTGATCTGGACGAACGAGACGTAAAAGCAGTTATTCAAATGCTGCGAGCAAAAGGAGTGCCTATTGTTTCTGTCAGAGGATACGAAGGAGGCATGTTTATCGCTACCAACGAAGCTGAACGGACTATTGGCCTTAAAGCGTTCAGGAACCAATTTAAGAGTATGGAACAAACAATCACGAATATCGAACAAGCAGATCTAAATAACTGGCAAGAATCATTAAAAATTGCAAAATAAGGAGAATGAACAATGAGTATGGATAAAGTATATATTGATAAACAAACAAAAAAAGTGGGTGTCGAGTTACCTAAATATGGGGAAATCATCCTGATCGTAAAAGATGGTCAAGTAGTCAGATATGAGACGAAAACAACAAATAAATTAGAGTGAAAAAAGTGTTTTAAAAGCTGATATATCAACGTTTTATAAAGGTTTTATCGCTCAAATATGGTATAATAAAGACAACTTAATAATAATATCTGATTAGGAAGAACCAACGGATATGAGACGAAAAAAGCCAGTAATATGGCAGACGTCTCGTGTCCGTTTTTTATTATTAGTTGTCCTTTGAAAACTGTATACTGCGGTTGCTGAAAAAGCCGTCCTAGATGATGACAATCCCAAGCTAGACCAACGATCAAAACCGCAACATAATAGAATACTGTTTTTTAGGAGGGAAGCATGGATAGTGAATACAATTTAAACCGCTATTTGAACATAGAGGCTTATATCAGAAAGCTGGAAGAAGAAAAACGATTAATCAGGCAAGAGCTTTATTGCCAAAGCCTATGCACAGGAATTGCCTATGATGAAATTGCTATCCATGCAAAAGCTCCCAAGATTGATTATTTAGTAGCAGATAACGTAGAAGCGTGTATGCTCATTGACAAGCGGATAGAGCGGTGGAAGTTTAGGCACAAGCATTTTATGCACTTCTTAGATGAATTGCCTGTAGCTGAACGTGAGAGCCTTTTAAAAGGGGTTGAAAGCCCATCGTTGAAACAGAAAGCACTCGATGAAATATACGAGATAGAAACAGCTATGGCGTTCAGATATGAATGGGAAGTGCCGCAAGAAAAAGTTGAGCTAACAGACGATTTATTTTCGAATATTGCACTAATGGCGGAGGTGTTTGGATAGTGGTTTATGATTATGACATTCGCCCAAAATGGATACTCACTCAATGGAAGGCCTTTGTGGTAAATAGAAATCATTTGAAAGAGGGAAATACAGCAGGATATGCTCGTTTGCTATTTACTGCTTTAAAAGAGCTGCCAAAAGAAGATGTTTTAATTCTTTCTGAGAAGTATTACGAAACTGAACAAGGTGCCAACTTTAGTTATATGCATAACGGTTATCGAACTTATATACCTATAACAGATAAGGTATTGGCTGACCGAAGAGGAATATCTGTTCTTGAATATCGAAAAATCAGGAGCAAGTCAGAGGCGAAATTACAGACTATTATCAACCGATTGAGAAAAGAGTTTATCGAGATTGATGCTGACGAACTAGAGGAATACATTCTAGGCGTAGGAACTATTTATTTGAAAGATTATCAAATTATCGAGGGAAAGCGTGCGGATCCAGATTCTTATGTCTTCACGCAAGATAGATCCAAAGCGAAAAGATTCAAACAGGACTCTACACAGGGGAATCAGCTGAAGATGTACCTTCGATTAAAGAAAATGGAACCTCGAGACGAGTATATAAAGTTTATTGATATATGGTTTGACTGATTAAGCAGAAAGGAAAGTGTAAATGACTATTGTAGAGATTATGAAGACACGCAAAATCAAACAGAAGCATTTGTGTGAAGTCACAGGGCTAAGTCCTGAACAAGTGGAGAATGCTCTAAATGAGGATCGGGATGGAGTGTTAGCTGATAAGAAGAAGTTGGTTTTGCTTAAAGGCATTTGTACCGCTGAGTTTAAACGCAAAGCAATGCTCACCTTGGTAACAAAGAACACAAATGGGTTAGATCCTGATACTCGTAAGAAAGTAGAGGAGTTGGCAAATGAAAACAGAAGATGATTTCTTTAGCTATAGAGAATGGAAGAAATACCTTGAAGAACAACAAATGAAGCAAGAGTTGGAAGAAAACCCAGATGCTATTAAAAAGCTATCGTTAGTCGAATTAAATAAGCTGATCGAGGAAGACAGTACAAATGAAATTGCCATCGAGCGCCGCAGAGATTTGTTGGCTCAATATAAGAAAGAACGAGTAACACAGATCAAAGAACCTAAGAAAACAGTAGTAAGTAAACTCAAAGAAAAAATCAAAGGAGCGAATCAAGAATGACAGTAGAGTACACAGTAACCACACCAGAGGTAAAAGAATTAAAAGAGATCGATATCAATATCAATGAGTTGGAGAAAGAGCTAGATAGTCTGGTTGAAAAGAGAGACAAGAAAGCTTCAGCAAAAGGTAAGTATAGTCTAGAAACATTCAAGGCTAACAAAGAAGCAAATAAGGATATTGAGGATCTTGAGAAGGTGATTGCCGAGGCGTACCAAGAGCGCGGGGAGATTACCAATAGTATCTATCTGAATTATATCAATCAGTTGAAAAATGAAACAAACCGAAAAGAAGCAGCGCTATTGTCTGAAGCAAAAGAACTATTTGACAACAAAGGATTCGCTGAAGTAACTGCTTTATTGGGAACAGAAACTACTAGACTGTTTCAATTAAATGATCAGTTAATCAAATCGCATAACAGCTCAATGAAACAACTTGTAGATGTATTGGGCATTAAGAACAAAAACATATTGGATAATGTTAAACGAGAATACTACAAAGGAGGATGGGGCTACGCCTCAGTGGTGGGTTCTTATTTCCATGATGTTAAACGATCAGTGAGTGATTACTTAGATGAAATCATTAGACTGAATGGCATGCCAAATAATAAATTTGAAATTAAAAAATAAATTAAATGATTAACGGTGTGGGATTGATTTATCCCCCCGTTATTTTTATAAAAAATAAATCGGTTAGGAATCGGGGATGGAACTCCGAAAAACACACAGGACCATACACGGGAGGGGGGCAAACATTGAAAAAGAAAACAAAAGAAGCACGAATAGCGGCTGAGAAAGAAAGACTTACAACATTGATGGACGGAGTACCCAGTAGTAGCGCTGAAGTAGTCAAAGGTTTGATTGAGCGAGTTTCATTTATGAATGTTACTTTGTCAGAACTCGAAGAAGACATCAATAAAAATGGGTCCATTGAACTTTTCAAGAATGGCAGTCAAGAATTTTACAAAGAATCGGCTTCAGTCAAGACATATAACACGATGATCAATAGATATACTGCCGCAGTTAAAGAATTGCTTAGATTGGTAGTCGAGAATGATAAAACAAAAATAGGAAGTCCAGAAGTAGACGAATTTATGAACTTTCTAACAACCAGAGAATGATTGGGGGATGAAAAATGGATAGATTAGAATATTTGAGGGATAAGGCGGATAACATTTGGTATCAACACACAGTAAAAACAGACTTGGGAAACTCTTTTGATTCAATTTTAAATTACAAAGAATTACTTCGAAAGTTAAAAGCGATCGAGCGAGAATTAAGACTGATTCAGAAGAAGAACAGTTCTAATCGAGAGTATATTAAAAGCTATTTTTCTTTGCTTTCTAAAAGAATGGAAATTTGTGAGTTCCTAATAAATGAATTTCAGGAAAGCAATGAAGTAGATGGTGTGAAATACGATAAATTAATGCAAGAAATGAAGAATAGGCAAGACGAATTTCTTGCGATCAGAAGACAGAAAATGCAAAGGAGATGAGAGTAAAATATGGCAGGAAGTGTAAGAGAAACCGATGTTGTCTTGAATTTCAAGACAAATGGAGAAGTCAATTACTCTAAAACGATCAAGGGAATCAATCGTGAAATGAACTTAGCAGTAACTGAATTCAATAACCAGATGTCTGCTATGGATAAAAATGCGACTGCAACTGAGAAGTTGACAGTTACCAAAAAGAAATTAGAAACCCAGTTGACGCTTGCTGAAAAGCGTACTCAACTTTTGCGGGAACAATATGAAAAATCGGTTGAAGAAACCGGCAAGTACTCAGCAGAATCTGAAAAACTCTATAAGAAAATGCTTGAATCCGAAACTGGACAAAACAAATTAAAAGCCGCCTTGGATGAAACAAATGAAGCATTAAAAGAACAAGGTGATGTATCTATTGATACAGCCAAAAAGTTACAAAAAATCGAAGAAGCTGGCGAAAAGGTTGCGGGCGTTGGCAAGAAAATGACTGTAGGCGTTACAGCGCCGATTATGGCAGTTGGAGCAGCTGGTTTAGCCGCATTTTCAGAAGTTGATGAAGCTATGGACACTATTATACAAAAGACAGGCGCAACAGGCGATGTTGCTGATCGTTTGTCTACCTCGTTTGAAAACGTTGGCTCAAATACTCACTTAGAACTACAAACAGTCGGAGAAGCAATTGGTGAAGTCAATACTCAATTTGGATTCATGGACAAAAAACTTGAAGATTCAACAGACTACCTATTGAAATATGCCGATATCAATAATACGGATGTCTCGCAAGCAGCAATTTATGCTAGACAATCAATCGAAGCTTATGAACTATCCTACGATGATTTAAACGATGTATTGGATGTTACTACCAAAACTTCCCAGAACACTGGCCAATCAGTTGATGACCTTATGAAGAAGGCGATTGATGGTGCACCTCAAATCAAACAATTAGGATTGAGTTTCGATGAAGGGGTGACCTTAATTGGTAAATTTGAGCAAGCTGGGGTTGATTCAAGCACAATGTTAAGCAAGATGTCTAAAGCTTCAGTTGTTTACGCCAAAGACAATCTATCGCTACAAGACGGATTAAAGGGAACAATCGATTCGATTCTAAATGCCAAAGACGAAACAGAAGCCTTGAGAATTGCTAATGAAGTATTTGGAAAAGGTTCAGATAAAATGGTTGACGCAATCAAACGAGGAACGTTCACCTTGGATGATTTAGCAAAAGTAGCAAAAGAAAGCGGCGGTGCAGTGGCTGATACATTTGCAGAAACGGAAGATCCTATTGACGCTGCTAATCGTGCGATGAACAATGCAAAATTCGCTTTAGCAGACGTAGGTGAATCCGTCCAAATCAGCTTATTACCTTTCTTTGAAATGGCGATCGATGCTTTGAAGAGTTTTAAAGGCTGGTGGGATTCTCTCGATCAAGGTACTAAGAACTGGATTATTACACTCACTGGTATAGCTGCAGTAATCGGACCTGCTTTGGTTGTTATAGGAACGCTTATGAGTTCCGTTACTAAGATCACCGCTGGGGTTAAAGATCTGGCCACTGTGTGGAGTGGGCTAGGCAAATTATTCGGATTATCTGGTGGATGGTTTGCCGTAGCTGTAATAGCGATAGCCGCATTAGTCGCTGGGCTAGTTTGGGCTTATAACAATGTTGAATGGTTTAGGAACGGTGTGAATGCATTCTTCCAAGGTGTTTCTGATATAGCGGTAGAAGTATTTAATTTTATGGGCGGATACATTAGCAATATTTTTGGAGGAATCATTCAAAATTTCCAAAACTTTTTCGATGCTGGTAAGAGAATTTTCACCGGATTTATAGATTTTATAACCGGAATATTTACAGGTGATTGGGAACGAGCTTGGAACGGCGTTGTAAACATTTTCGGTGGTATCTTTGATATGATTGCTGCTATGGCTAAAGCACCACTAAACACAATGATTGGATTGATCAATGCATTTCTTGGTGGACTAAACAACATTAAAATTCCAAAATGGGTTCCTGGTGTTGGCGGAAAAGGGTTTAGTATATCCACGATTCCTTATTTAGCAGAAGGCGGACATGTATTAAATGGACAAGCAATTGTCGGTGAAGCTGGACCAGAATTACTTTCAAACAAAAATGGTAAAACGACTGTTACACCTTTATCTGATGAAGAAAAACGCAAAGGTATTGGCGGCAAAGTACAGCCTTCTAAAGTGGAACAACATATCCACATTGGCAATGTCGATGCGAATAACCCAAGTGAATTAAATAAAATGAACCGTAAATTTTACCGTGCAAGCAAACAAGCACTTGCCGGTGTGGGAGGTTAAATACAAGGCACCTAGCTTATCGGCTGGGTGTCTTTTTTTTTGCAAATAAAGTTTGAATTACGTATGTGTAAAGAGGTATTATGTAATTGAGAAAGTAAAGAAATACAAGGAGGAACCGAATGGATAGATCGGCAATTTTAAGAGCATTGGAAAATGGTGATTTCGATGGAATTAGCCACGAATATGAGCCGCGTAAAGGCTATAGTAAAAATGAAGTTTTTCAAACAAAGATGGTAGTTAAAGGGAGCTGTATAGAAGTTACTACAGAGTACAAAAATAAATTCTTTGACAACAAAGAGAATGTTAGTAACGAGCATAACAACGTAAAGGTATTAACTGGGAATTCGGCAGTTGACTTTATAGTAAGAAGACCATTCTATTTTAAAAAGGTTAGACCAGAATTGTTTCTAGAATAATATATTACAGTCATTCGATCAGAAAGAGGGAGCTTTTATGCAACAATTTTTAGAAGCGAAAATACTTGTACCAGAAGATTATGTAATCATTTCTAAGGTTGAGTATGAAGAGTTGCTTCGAGCGGATAGTTTAGGTCGGTGGATGACGTTAAAAGAAGTGCTTGATCGCATAAATAGAAAATATGATTGGTTTAGTCAGAAAGTTTTAAAAAATCCTAGATATAGAAATAGAATCGACATTTCAAAATCATCTGAAGGGTTTGTGTATTACCCGGGGGAGGGCAATGACAAGTATCTTTTTTTGAAATCAAAAACATTAGAATTTTTAGAAGAAAATTTTGCGGATATCCTGAAAGAAAAAAGTTGGTTAGATTAAATGAATCATATAAATATTTGTAGCGAGGATGTTAACTTTGAAGAAAAACATGAAAAACTTTCTATTTGGGATGATAGGCGGCATATTTGTTGTGATATTTTTTGTTATTGATTATAAAATAGATGGTAGAGCTATTGAATGGATAAGCGCAGGGTCTACATTAGCTGCAGTTTTTGTTTCTCTTTGGTTAGCGAGGGATAAGAAGTCAAACAAAAATATTACTGGTAATTTTTTTAATACTATATTTAATTTTCCCAATATTATGGTCTATGACCCGAATGTGGGTGAGGGGGTATATACTAACTATAAATACTTAGATCTTAATACGAAAATTAGACTATATAATCCATCTGATTATTACAAATCTCTTTATGATTTAAGAATAAATTTTATTGATTCAAATGGGAAAATTTATAATGGTAGTAAATACGGAATAGAGTTTGAAAAAAATGAATGTTTGTTTATCAGCTTATCTCCTGGAGAAACAAAAATTTTAGATTTAAAAACAGATACAAATTTTTCAACATTTGAGAAAATAGATACTACAATACCTTTAAAAATATTCTTTTCTGGGTTAAATGAAAATGGTGAGGAGATAAAAATTTATTGTAATAATTATTTAGAATATCTTAATAGAGAAAAAAATAATGGAGGAAACAGCAATGAGGTTATATAAAGAGTTTGACGATTTTTTTTCAGAGTATCAGGAAAAAATAAAAGAGACAGTAGCTACTCCGGAACAAGTATGTGTCTTTACCTTAGTTAATTATAAAGAGTCTAAGAATAAGTCAGATATAAAAAGATCAGCTAAATGGGTAAAAGATATAGAAAGTAACTTAAAGAAATTTGATTTGTGGAAATATGTAAATGAAACAGAACTTAATAACAATTTAAAGTAAGCGCCCCACGCGCAATGAGAATTATTGACCCACACATTGACCCACAAACACTTAACACGTTTTAAAATACAATGAAATGGTTTGGCGGTGCTATGTAGTTTTGCAAATATATTGAGAATGGATAATGCCCTATGACAAGCATTTATAATCCCTGTACACCTTTTATTAATTAAATTCAACCAATTTGTGACGATTTTCTAATCAATAATTTCTATTACGTTGAAATAATGATAAAATAAAGAAGAAGAGTATTAGGCGCACTTCCCCAAGTTTTCACCGCCTAACTACTCTTCTTAAAGTATTGCACGCAATTACTAATTTATAGCATAAACTAAATTACTGCAAGTAATATGAATATATTTATGTACAAGCTCGCCTTAGCAAGTCATTTGTTTACCAAGGAAATTGATTGTTATTAAGCGCTCGTTGCAAGGCTGTGACTAATATACCAGTTATGGTATATTAAACATAAATTTTATATGTTCGCCAAATAGTAGTATGTATTTAATATCGAAGCTGTAATATTGAATTCTTCACAAAGAATCTTTTACTCTATGACTTGTCGATTTGAAAAACTATTCGAATTTTTTTTAACTTTTTAATGCTTATATAATAAAAAAATCCGCCCAATAATTGAGCGGACGTTTGCCCCACGCTAGATGAAGAATTTTGACCCAGATTTGACCCAGAATAAATTTAAATTGAGTCAAGTTCTAGTAAATTACTATGTTTTAAAAACTTGTTTTGTCAGCTTGTTTTGAATACTATTGAATCCTGTTAAAGCTATTTTCTAGCTGACCAAGCAAAAGACGCTTTAAACAAATAATCAATCGTTGGCAACAACGTTAGCCCCGCTCTTTGAGCGGGGTTTTTTTGTTTTTCTCGATGACCGAGGAATGGTTTCTCACTATCTTTCATACGGTTCTTTCCATTAAGCGAAAAATAGATTATACTTTTGAAAGCGGTTATTTTATTTATCTCACGACTTTTTCACGAACACTGCAGCAAAAGGAGCTTACGATGGCGATTGATTTATGGCGGCATTTTAAAAAAGGATTGACGGTATATATTGGGATTGGAATTGCGGTCTCATTTTTGAGTGCTGCGAATGTCTTTTATTTTCAAAAATTACTCGATTCATTTGGCAAGACATTTGATTGGTCAGTTGTTTTTATCTATGGGTTAACGCTTGTACTGGTACCGCTCTTGTCCTATCTCGAGCAGAAACCAAAAACAAAATTGCACAACAGCATGTATTTCTATCTCAAAGAACAAGCTTTAGTAAAAATCAGCAAGATTGCCTATTCCGAATACTTACAAATCGGCTCTGGAGCACTCTTACAGAAAACCGAAGCAGGAGCAGCGGCTGGCAGAAATATCCATTTGAATTTTTATGGACGCTTGTTTAAAGAATTGCTTCCCGAAACACTGTTTAACTTAGCTTTTATTGCTATGATCGATAAAAGGTTGATTCCAGCGATCCTTGTGGGCTATCTAGTGGTGTTTATCGTGACCAATTTGCTTTTGAAAGTTTTACGCTCTCTCAAAGAACGTGCGCTAGTTTCAGAAGAAGCCATGAACAGCACCTTTATCCGCGGATTAACGGAAATGGTCACGTTTCGGATCAATAAACGGTTTGAAAAAGAGATCGCACAATATAAAAATATGTCTGCTGACACAACAGAACGTTTGACGAAAATGACGATGATCCATGAGTTTTTCTTTGGTTTTTTTGCAGTTTTAGTCGCATTGATCAAAGTAGCAATTGTGGTATTGGCATTCACAAATCAGATTACAGTCAGCTTGGGCGGTTTAGCAGCACTGATTATTTATGTGGATCGAATCTATACGCCTGTTGCAATATTTAACGTGATTTTTGTTCAATACAGCTTAGATAAAGTTGCCTTTGCACGGTTAAATGAATTTTTTTATCTGCCAGAGGACAAAGCATTAACACAAGGAGATCCATTGTCTGAGACCATCAACTATATCACAGTTAAGGATCTATCCGTCATACTTCAAGAAAAGAAAATCTTAACCGATAGCACACTGGAGCTGAAGCGGGGAGCGATTTATGGGTTAGTAGGAGAAAGCGGCGCAGGAAAATCAACGCTGATCAAAACGATTTTAGGCTTGTATCAGCCGACGACCGGTGCAGTTCTGATCAATCACAAAAATTTGGCTGCTTACAACTTAAATGATTACTATCAGCATGTCTTTTATCTATCGCAAGATGCGCCAATATTCCAAGGAACGCTGAAAGAAAATATCATTTTTGATAAGGAAATCGCAGACGAGGAAATCATAGCGGTATTAGAAAAATGTCAATTAGGCGCATTCTATCAGGCACTCAAGGGAGGACTGTCTGCTGAAATTGGAGAAAAAGGAGCCAACCTTTCTGGTGGGGAAAAACAGCGGATCGCTTTTGCCCGATTGTTTTTCACAAACGCAGAAGTCATTGTCCTTGATGAAGCCACCTCTGCTTTAGACGAAACAACAGAAGAAAAGCTTTTTGCAGCGATCAAAGACCAATTGAAAAATAAACTAGTCATTATGATCACCCATCGCCCGAAAAATTTGATTTATGCGGATGAGATCATTGAATTGAAAAAAACACAGGTTGAAGCGGCTTCATCATAAAAGCAGCTTCAACCTGTGTTTTGATCAGCGCATCAGTAAATGCGGCAGTGTACTAAGCCATGCAAGCATGCCGACAATCAAGGCAAAGACCAAGACGATGACTGTTTTTGAGAGGAAATCTTTTTTGATGTCCCGCTTTTTCCTAATGGCATCGAGGTCTTGATTTTCCATGAAGGCAACGATCTCTTTATACGTTTTGATATTTTGGGTTTTCTTGATTTTTTCGATCTTCAATGCGGCATACATGGAGACGAGCCAAAAACATAGAGGCGGGGCAATCCACCAGTGTCCTGGTAAAAAGAGAGCAGGCCCAACAGATAATGCGGCCAACAATGTAAAGACCAACATTATTTTCGTGTAGTGATCCATTGCTGTTTTCTCAATCGTTTCTTTCATTTGTTCAACATCCCCTTTGACTAATTCATCTAAAGAAACATCAAATAGAACACTGAGCAATAATAAGTTGTGAACATCAGGATAACTTTTTTCATTCTCCCAATTTGAGATCGTTTGTCGGGAGACATAGAGTTTTTCTGCCAGCCCTTCCTGAGAGAGACTTAATCGTTCCCGATGTTTTTTTATTTGTTTGCTTAAGTTCATTTTATCCGCTCCTTCTACCATTAGTGTAGGACAATGTCTGCGTTCTAACGATCAAATGTCTTTGACAATGCCTTGAAATCAAGTGTCAAAATGTTTTTACAGTTGGGTTTATGCTTTTTACACAGCAGTACAGCGTCGATTTTCTTCAACGAATAAGCGACAGTCAGCTTTCTTATTGTTTTTTTTTAGAAGCACCTGCTGGTTTCTTAATAAAGAAAATGATGAAGAGCATGTGCTGATTTTTAATGTTTGTCTTTATCTATTATTCATTAATTTCGCAAAGATGGGAAGAGGAGAAAACAACTAAGCGTGTGAAAGCATCATTTTTCCATTAGTGGATCTTTAAAGGTCCCTGTGTGTTGAAATGGAGCCATTCAGAAGTCACGTCTGTTTGTTGGTTCTGTTCTAGAAGAAAATCGACTGTTGATAAGCATATCTCCCCATAAAAACGTCTGCTTTGTGCTATACTGAGGCTTTGTAAAAATAAGTTTGTACAAGCAAGCAGCAACGGTTTTTTCATTGATTGCTTGCAAGAAGGAGCGTATACGCAGTGAAAAAACTAAAGGTTCAAGATTTAATTGCAGTGGGGATCTATACAGCGATCTATTTTCTTTTAATGAGCGTCTGTCTATTGATTTTGCGTTTTGTGATCCCAGGTTTTCATAATTTATTTATTCCAGCAGTCACCGCTTTGTTTTCTGGCATTATCTATCTGATTTTATTGAATAAAGTACCGAAATTTGGCGCAATCACCATTATGGGTACCGTGGTAGGGCTCTTTTTTTTGATTTCAGGACATTTTCCATTGGCCTTTTTGCCCAATATGATTTGTGCCTTAACAGCTGATTTGATTCAATACAAAACAAAGCTCAAAGAGAACGTTCGCGTACTGGCGAGTTATATCGTCTTTAGTTTTGGCTTGATGGGCCCGATCTTGCCCCTGTGGTTTATGAAAAATGCCTACATCGATTCATTAGTGGCTCGCGGAAAAGATGAAACCTACATTGCCGGTGTGTTTGCTCATACCTCCAATGTGATGTTGGGGCTTTGTGCATTGGCCGTTTTGATTGGTGCGGTGGCTGGTTTAGGCATTGGTAGCCGCTTGATGGAAAAACATTTTCAACCAACGATCCAATCGCATAAAGGGTGAGGAATGTGTCGAAAACAAGGTTTGATCCCCGCAGCAAATTGGCGGTGATTCTCTTTGCTAGTTTTACTATGATGGTGTCCATTAGCTGGATCGATGAGTTTGTCTTTGTCACGTTCTTGCTGCTGCTATTTTTAGTCAGCGGCTTTTGGAAAAAAGGCCTGCTGTTCTATGGCGTGTTTGTCTTGCTGACACTGGCAGATAGTTTTTTGTTTCGCCAAGGAAACCACCTACTCATCGTGTTGCTGGATTTCTTTTCCGTCGGTTATCGCCGCTTATTGCCAACGATCATGGCGGCGGCTTTTGCCATTAGTGGGACGAAGAACAGTGAGTGGATGGCGGCGTTGCAAAAAATGCACGTGCCCAATGTATTATTAGTCCCGTTGGCAGTCTTATTTCGTTTTTTCCCCACACTGGTACAAGATTTCAAAAGTATTCGCCAAGCGATGCGCTTTCGCGGCATCTCGCTGTCCGCAGGATCGATCTTGCTTCATCCGCTGCAAAGTGCGGAGTATTTTTTGATCCCATTACTGATGTCGGCTGAAAAGACCGCAACCGAACTGTCGGCTACGGCCCTCGTTCGCGGGCTAGCATCAGAAAATCCCCATACCACCGTCCACGAACTGAAGCTGCGCTGGTGGGATGGCTTGGTCTTTTTAGCATTAGGCGGCTTTATCGTGAAAAGGATGTGGCTTGGATGATCAGATTAGAACAAGTGTCAGTGAAGCGAGAAAATCGAACCGTATTATCTGAGCTCTCTTTGATGGTCGCAGCTGGGGAAGTCATCGTTTTGTGCGGCGCTAGTGGCAGCGGCAAATCGACCCTGCTCAATGTTTTGAATGGCTTGATCCCTGAGCTGTATCCTGCCGAAGTGCAAGGGAAGATCCGTGTCGGAGAAACAGACTTGCCAGTTGCCGATTTCTCCCATTATGCCCAGACGATTGGCGTCGTCTTTCAAAACCCCAGGACGCAATTTTTCACCACGGATGTCTATTCGGAGTTGGCTTTTTCGATGGAAAATGCGGGCGTCGCCCCAGAAAACATTCGGCAGCGAATCACCGAAGTAGCCCAGCAGTTTTCCCTAACCCCGTTGCTTGATGCTAGTGTCTTTGACCTATCTGGTGGGGAGAAGCAGCTGATTGCCCTCGCGGCAGCCACGATGTTGCCCCATGATGTGTTCCTATTGGATGAGCCTTCCAGTAATTTGGATCAAGAAGCGATCCAAAAGTTGACTCAAGGATTGGCTTCTTTAAAACAACAAGGGAAAACCATTGTGATTGCCGAACACCGCTTGGCGTATTTGGCGCCACTGGCAGATCGCTTCTGTCTATTAGAAGCAGGACGATTGCGGGCGTCTTATCCAGCAGCTCAGCTTTTGTCACTGCCCGAGGAGGCAATTCACGAGTTGGGATTGCGAAAAGTAGGCGAGGCGGCATTGGAAACTCAGCACTGCCGAGAATCTTTGCCAGAAAAGTCTGGATTAAGGGCAACGCATCTGCAGATCAAGCAATCGAAACGCTCAGCAAACAGCAGAAATTGGGCGCTTAACTTGCCTGAACTACAATTGCCGACGAAGCAAGCTGTGGGGATCGTTGGACCAAATGGTGCTGGCAAAAGTACGTTGGTGCAAGTCCTGTCAGGATTGAAAAAATGCCCAGAAGCAGTATTTGCCATCAATGGACAAAAGCGGACCCAAAAGCAGCTGCTGCAGGAAAGCTTTCTTGTGATGCAGGATGTCAACTTGCAACTGTTTTTTGAAACGGTGGAAAAAGAGTTGCTGATCAAAGCCCAAAACCCAGCTCGCTTTGAAGAAATTGTCTCATTGTTGCACTTAACACCACTCCTTGCCCGACATCCGCAAAGCTTGTCGGGTGGGGAAAAACAACGAGTTGCCATCGGCAGTGCCCTGCTTTCTGGTAAACGCTTGTTGTTTTTCGATGAACCAACGAGTGGGTTAGATTTGCAGCAAATGGAAGAAGTCGCAAAACTGTTGCGAATAGTTGCCAAAGAAGTTGATTTATTAGCCGTGATCAGTCATGATCGTGAGTTTTTAGCTGAAACATGTCCTTACATGATTCAACTCGAAAAAGGAGAACTTGTTGGCACGTATCAGCTGGCAAAAAATATGGAATAACTGAAAGACGGAGTGAACCTTGGTTCATGCCGTCTTTTTTTGGTCGAACATGAAAAAATCTTCATGTTTTTTTTCTTTCAATCAGTTAGGAAGTTTTGAAAAAATCCGTTATGATAGAAGCAAAACCAGAGGAGGAGCGCATATGACTTTGAAGATCTTGCTAGTAGAAGACGAAGAAAGTTTAGCCAGTTTTATCCAGACCGAATTGACTTTTGAGGGATATGACACGGTCTGGGCCAAAGATGGGCAAGAGGCATTGACCTTGTTCAATCAGCAAGCAAATGCTTTTGATCTGATTTTATTGGATTGGATGCTGCCAATCTATGATGGCATCACAGTGGCGCGGCGGATACGCAAAGAAAGCGACATCCCGATTTTGATGATGACCGCCAGAAATCAAACCGCCGATGTGGTGACGGGGCTTGATGTTGGGTTAGATGATTATTTAACGAAACCTTTTGAAATCGAAGAACTGTTTGCCAGAATTCGCGTGATCGAGCGGCGGCTGCAAAGAGAAGCCAAACAACAAAAGAACCAGCAAAACCAATTAGTGGCGGGGGAGTTGATGATGGACATCGCCAAGCACTTGGTTCAGGTTGCCGGTGAAACCATTGAGTTGACGCCCAAAGAGTTTGGGATTTTATATGAATTAATGAAAGAGCCGGAAGTCGTCAAAACCAGAGATGACCTATTGAATGAGATTTGGGGTTATGAATACGACGGTCAAACGAATGTTGTAGATGTCTATATCCGTACACTGCGGAACAAGCTGGATGTTTGCGGCAAAGGCAAAATGATCGCAACCGTTCGAGGATTAGGCTATGTCTTGAGGACCGACCATGAAGAATAAGTCAGTCAACCAACGTAGAAAAACAGCCCAGTTTCAATTGACGAGCCGCTTTTCCTTGATACTCTTTGGTCTGCTGATTCTCTTCAATCTGCTGTTTATTTTATTATCCGTAGGTTATTTGTTTGAACATATCGAAAATCGTGCCAGCAACATTCTTGAAGCCATCGAAAAAGGCGAGGCATCAGGGGATACCTGGGACACTCTCGTCAATGCCTATGTTTCGGCAGATGAAGAAGACGCCCTGCAAGTGATCTTAGCCGATGGCAGTGTCGTTTCATCAGAAGATGCGGAAGAGATTTTTGCCGATATCAATCAAGGACGAGTGATGCCATTTCTCGAAGACATCGTTTTTACAGAGGATGGCATCTATTACACGAAAACCCAAGAAGTCGATGGGGATCAGGTGACGATCGCTATCAATGGGGAGGATAGTGTGGAATTAGCCTATGGTCTCTTTATGATCAGCAGTTTCTTGAATCTGATCGCTGTTGTGATTGGCAGCCTGCTGATTTATTGGAGTGTCGGGAAATGGAGTCAGAAACTTACCGGCATGGCGCAAGAAATTGCTGCCATTGAACAAAGCCGACAAGGAGAATTGTCAGTGTCTGAAGAACCCATCGAGATTCGTTCGGTGGCCTTGGCTTTCAATAAATTGTTGAAAGAACAGCGTGAGACGATCGAACGGGAAAAACGATTCGTTGCCGATGCTTCCCATGAGCTGCGCACACCTTTGGCTGCGATTCGCGGACATGTCCAATTGATCCAGCGGCGTGGAACCAAACATCCCGAAGTCATTCCTTCCTCGATGGCATTTATTGACAAAGAGTCGAAGCGTTTGGAAACATTGAGCAATCAATTGCTAGACCTAGAAAAAAATCAATCCCAAGAAGAAATGACCCTTGTTAATGTTTCCCAGATCGTCCGAGAAGAGTGTGAAAAACAAGCGACGATCGTTCCGCAATCGATTGAATATTTTGTGGAGAACCAATGTATGAAGCGAGGACATAAACGTGACTTCCAGCAAATCATCCAAAACCTGTTAGAAAATGCCGCGAAGTATTCGCCTGTTGATCAGCCGATTCATGTGACCTTGACACAAGAGCAAAGGCAGTTGTCTTTAACCGTCGCCGATTTTGGCATTGGGATTCCCGATGACAAGAAAGCCTTGATTTTTGAACGGTTCTATCGGGTAGAAGATTCTCGTTCTAGCCAGATTGCCGGTTCAGGCATTGGGCTTTCACTGGTAAAACAGCTGGCAGACAAATATCATGCCAAAATCACCGTGATAGACAATCAACCGCAAGGCAGTATCTTTAAACTTGCCTTTCCAAATGAAAGAGAAAGATGAAGATTTTTTTAGATTTTCTTCAAGCAATTTTGATTCTTTTTCTTTGGGAACTTGTTATTCTAAATATATAGAAAAAAGGAATACACAAACAATTGGAGGAATGAAACATGAAAAAAACAACTATTTTATTCGGAATTGCCGCATTAGGATTATTGGCAGGATGTACACAAAACAACACGGGAAATTCAGAACCTGCGCAAAACAGCAGCTCAAGCACAGCAGTTGCCTCATCGAGTGAAACAACGTCGTCACAAGCAACAGACAGCTCTTCAAGCAGTGCAGCGATCGCCAATGGCGGCTTACCTACGGTGACCGTAGAAGAAGCGATCCAAATATTCCAAGACAAATACCCAGATGCAGCGATCACTTCGATTGATTTGGATACTTCTTTTGGCAATTACTTCTACCAAGTAGAAGGCGTGGATGACACGAATGAGTTTGAATTAAAGATCGATGCAGAAACCAAAGAAACTTCTGAAGAAAGAACGGAAAAATTGGATACCGATGAACAAAACGGTGTCAAAAAAGATGCCGATCAATTGGACCTAACCAACTTGCTTTCATTGGAAGAAATTTCTGATATCGCCGTGAAAGAAGCTGGCGGTGGTCAAGCAACAGATTGGTCCTTAGACAAAGAAATGAATGTAACCTATTGGGAAGTCAAAGTAGAAGATGGCAACAAACAAACAGATGTGAAAATCAATGCCCAAACAGGTGAAGTACTTGAAACAGAATTGGATGACTAATCCTTTTACGCAGTAAAAAAGATAAGCCGCTATCGTCTATGCGCAAAAGACGATAACGGCTTATTTCTTTACGTATGCTGTTTGACTTCAGTTAACGGTTTGACGCGACCACCAATTTTATCTGCAAATGCTTCGGACTGCTTCCGATCTTCAAAGACCCATAACTTGTCTGGAATTTTTTCACGAGTGCGACGACCATCTTTGCCAATGTAACCATGCAAAACTTTAATCACGTACATCGCCATCATCCTTCCCTGAAATTACTTTTGATTATACGAAAGCCGTTTCAAAAAGCAAGGATTTTGACTTAAATAAGTGATCAGAATTGATTATTCTCCTGACAGGGCAGCATAATCAGCAAATCGTTGATGGATTTCAGGAAAACTACGCTTCAGCTGCACGATGCGATTGGTCTCTTTTGCTAAAAAACAATGCTTTGAAGTCCCTGTCGTAGCCAACTGACCATCGCTAGTTTTGTAGATCTCATAGCGAAAATCCAAACGCGTGCCCGTATATTTGTCGACCAAAACATCGATTCGCACCTCATCTTCGTAACGAATCATCGTTTTGTATTGCGCACTGACTTCCAGCACAGGAACGATCAAGCCAGCTTCTTCGATGGTATGATATGGTAAATCCAAAAACGCCAGTAATTCCACGCGGGCCTCTTCAAACCAGCGGATATAATTGGCGTGATGGATGATCGCCATTTGATCGGTCTCATAGTAGTGTGGTTGACGGATATAGCCTGAATATAAAGACATAAAAACAGCTCCTTTCATAGAAACAAAACCTTCGTTATTCAGCATAACGCAAAAAGAAAGAAAAGCAAACAGAAGGAGAACTTCTTTGCGTTGATCACTAGAGAAAACGCTACTGGAAAGCAGCGGAGTGAAAAAGACAGTGAAACACCTTGACTTTTTCATAGCTTTCTTGTAGTTTATAGATAATATCAAAAATCAGTGAAGGATCGAGTACTTTATTCTATTCCTTAAAAGAGAAAACTGCCCCGGCTGAAAGCAGTTTAGGACGTGTAAAGGAAAGACAATCTGGAGATGAACAGAAGAAAAGCTGTTCCGTGACCGAGCGTTAATCGAGAGGAGAAGAACATTTCTCGAATTTAGGTGGTACCGCGTGTAATCAAAACTCGCCCTTGTATAAAAAAACAAGGGCGAGTTTTTTGCTGTGAATCACTATGATTGGCTTGCGGAGCAAGACAGAATAGATGATGAACAGTACTAGGCGACCACAGGGAGCGTAGTAACCATACTAGGAATCACTGGGATTGTCTTTTGGAGCAAGACAGAATAGATGATGACCAGCAGCAACCAACCACTAAAAGCGCAATAACCCAAAAGCCAAACACGAGAACAACCCACCCACATCAATGAGTAACAAGCAATAGGTGAATAAGCAAACAAGCAATGAAAGCAAAGAACATGGGCAACCATGAAACAAATAGGAGGATGCATACGATGAGTTACCAACGTCCAAAAGGAACCAACGATATTTTGCCAGGAGAATCCGAAAAATGGCAATTTGTGGAAGAAACAGCACGTTTAGTGTTTCGCGATTACCAATTCAACGAGATTCGGACACCGATTTTTGAGCACTTTGAAGTGATTGCCCGCAGTGTCGGTGACACAACGGATATCGTTTCAAAAGAAATGTATGATTTTTACGATAAAGGAGAGCGGCATGTGACGTTGCGTCCAGAAGGCACCGCACCGATCGCTCGTTCTTATGTCGAAAACAAACTATTCGGACCAGAACATACGAAGCCTTATAAAGTGTTTTACATGGGACCAATGTTCCGTTATGAACGTCCGCAAAAAGGCCGTTTGCGTCAATTCCACCAAATCGGTGTCGAAGTTTTCGGTTCAGCAAATCCAGCGACCGATGTTGAGACAATGGCGATGGCAATGGATTTTTATCGTCAATTAGGACTTAGTCAATTGCGCTTGGTCATCAATTCATTAGGTGACAAAGAGACACGCCAAAACTATCGTCAAGCGTTGATCGATTATCTAGCGCCCCATGAAGCGGAGCTTAGTGAGGATTCAAAACGCCGCTTGCATGAGAATCCTTTGCGGGTTCTTGACAGCAAAGACAAGCGAGACCAAAAATTTGTGGCAGATGCGCCATCGATCTTAGACTACTTAACGCCAGATGCCAAGGCACATTTTGAAACCGTAACGAGTATGCTGGATGCGTTGGAGATCCCTTATGAGGTCGATTCGAATATGGTGCGTGGTCTGGATTATTATACCCACACGATTTTTGAGATCATGAGTGATGCACCAAAAATGGGGGCGCAAGCCACCATCTGTGCCGGCGGTCGTTACAATCATTTAGTGGAAGAGCTAGGTGGACCAGAAACACCTGGTTTTGGTTTTGCTTTGGGGATCGAACGTTTATTGATCACTATGGAAGCCGAAGAAGTTGTGATTCCTGCTTTGAATGAGTTAGATGCGTATGTGGTTGGTCTGGGACAAGAAACCAATTTAGAAGCGCTGAAAGTCGTGCAAGCGATTCGTAATTTCGGCTTTTCTGCCGATCGTGATTTCATGGATCGTAAAGCCAAAGCCCAGTTCAAATCTGCTGATAAACAAGGGGCACGGTTGGTTCTGACTCTAGGCGAAACAGAATTAGCAGAACAAGTGATCAATATCAAATCCATGGCAAGCCGTGAAGAAAAACAATTTCCGTTAGCGGATCTTTATGCCCGCTTCGATGAGATCTACGATGAAATGACAACCAAAATGTTTGAGTGAGGAGAAAAAGAATGACAAAACGTACAGTATATTGCGGGTTAGTAAATGAGACCCATTTAAACCAGACAGTGACACTAAAAGGCTGGGTGCAAAAGCGCCGTGACTTAGGTGGCGTGATTTTTATTGACTTACGCGACCGGGAAGGGATCGTGCAAATCGTCTTCAATCCTGAGGTTTCGAAAGAAGCCTGGGAAATCGCGGACAAATGCCGCAGCGAATATGTATTAGAAGTAACGGGTCAAGTCATCAATCGTGCACCAGAAGCCATCAATCCGAAAATGGTGACAGGTGCCTATGAAGTGATGATCAGCGAAATCACGATTTTAAACACTGCAAAAACACCAGCCTTTTTGATTGAAGATGATCAAACCGTTGGCGACGAGATTCGCATGAAATACCGTTATTTAGACTTGCGTCGTCCAAAAATGACGAACAACATCGTGATGCGGGCGAAAACGACGCAAGTGATCCGCAATTTCTTAGACACGAACGAGTTCTTGGATATCGAAACACCTTATCTAGGAAAATCAACACCAGAGGGCGCGCGGGATTATTTGGTTCCTTCACGGATCTATCCAGGTCATTTCTATGCGTTGCCGCAATCACCACAAATTTTTAAACAGTTATTGATGGGCGCCGGCTTCGATCGCTACTATCAAATCGTACGTTGCTTCCGTGACGAAGATTTGCGGGGCGACCGTCAACCAGAATTTACCCAAGTCGATATCGAAACCTCTTTCTTGACGGCAGAAGAAATCCAAACCTATACGGAAGAGCTATTGGCAAAAGTGATGCGAGAAGTCAAAGGCATCGAAGTTACCTTGCCATTCCCACGGATGACCTATGATGAGGCAATGGGACGCTACGGCAGTGACAAACCAGATACACGGTTTGACATGGAGCTTATCGACTTATCAGAAGTTGTGAAAGACGTTGATTTTAAAGTCTTCCAAATGGCTCTTGAAAAAGGCGGCGTTGTGAAAGTCTTGAATGCCAAAGGGGCTGCAGACAAATACTCAAGAAAAGACATGGACAATCTAGGCCATTACGCTGGCCAATTTGGTGCCAAAGGATTGGCATGGGTCAAAGTTGAAGAAGATGGATTGAAAGGACCTATCGCTAAATTCTTGACGGAAGCAACCGACGCGATTATTGCAGCAGCCAATGCGGAAGTTGGCGATATTCTGATGTTTGGTGCCGATTCCTTTGAGATCGTTTCAGCGACGTTAGGTGCGATCCGTAATAAATTAGGAAAAGAATTAGGCTTGATCGACGAGAGCAAATTCAACTTCCTATGGGTTACTGACTGGCCGCAATTTGAATACGATGAAGAAGCAGGTCGCTATGTTTCTGCTCACCATCCGTTCACATTGCCAAAAGAAAGCGATCTGCCGTTGTTAACGACAGACCCTTCAAAAGTCTATGCGCAAGCTTACGATATCGTGCTAAACGGTTACGAGCTAGGTGGCGGATCATTGCGTATCCATACACGGGAAGTGCAAGAGCAAATGTTTGAAGCGCTAGGCTTCTCACGTCGCGAGATGCAAAATCAATTTGGCTTCTTATTGGATGCTTTGGATTATGGTTTCCCACCACATGGCGGCATCGCCCTTGGGTTAGACCGATTAGTCATGCTCTTGGCTGGTGAAGAAAACATTCGCGAAGTCATTGCCTTCCCTAAAAATGGGAAAGCGGCTGATCCAATGTCACAAGCGCCAAGTACCGTTTCGCCAATGCAACTGTTTGACTTGAGCATTGATGTAACAACGGTTGAAGAAAACGAATAAGCGTTAAACCCATGATGAAATGAGTGATGAAATAGAAATTGGTGAATGAATGAAAAAAGTTCATGAGAATTCACCCATTTCTTTCATTGCTCGTTTCTTTTTTTATGTGCTGAAGTATAATAAAGGCAAATCAAAAAAGTGAGGCTATGAAATGCAATGACTCCTCTGTTTAAATGGCTCCCTCATCCGGAATATGCCAACAAACTTTCATTCTCGATCGTGTACGCACTGCTGGCATCGATTGCGGTCAATTTTTTCTATCAGCCGGGCAATATTTATTCCAGCGGCATTACCGGTGTCGCTCAGATCATTACTACGATCTCAAGAGAATGGATCGGGTTTTATATCCCCTTATCCCTTGCGCTATTATTGTTGAATGTGCCATTATTTTTTCTTGGCTGGTTTAAGATCGGCCACAAATTTACGATCTTTACTGGAATCACTGTTTTATTGACATCCTTATTCGTGCAAATTTTGCCAGAAGAAACCGTCACGACGGACCCGATGATCTGTGCGATTTTCGGTGGTGCCATCAATGGAGTGGGGATCGGCTATGCCTTGAAGAATGGTCTTTCTTCCGGAGGGCTGGATTTTGTCAGCATTGCCATCCGCAAACGGACAGGGAAGACGATCGGCTCGATATCGATTTTCTTTAACATTGTTATTTTGTTCGCCGCCGGAATCTTGTTTGGCTGGCAATATGCGTTGTATAGTGCAATCGCGATTTTTGTCAGTGGAAAAGTGACGGATGCGGTCTTTACGAAGCAAAAGAAAATGCAGGTGACGATCATCACTCGCAACCCAGAAGAAGTCATTCAAACGATCCAAAAACATATGCGGCGAGGCATTACCATCATCAATGAAGCCGAAGGAGCCTACAAGCATGACAAACAAACGGTTTTGCTGACGGTAGTCACACGCTTTGAACTGCCGATGCTGCGCAGTGCTATGAAAGAAGCCGATCCAAAAGCCTTTGTTAGTATTGCGGAAAATGTCCAGATTTTGGGTCGGTTTTATGAAGAAGAACTGTAAAAAAGGAGTTGAAAAAAGTATTTCTTTATAGAAGTACTTTTTTTTCGCCAAAAATTAATTTTTTTGAAATATAGCAGATGTTGCTAGCTTTATATGGGGGATTTCTGGTAAATTATGAGAGTATGGAATCAATAGCGTTCATGCTGAAATTGTTTTTTTATGAAACAATTGGATCAATTAGAGAAAAGTGGTTGAAAAATGAATAAACGTTTAAGCACAAGCCGCTATATTACCGGGTTTGACGGCATTCGAACCTTGGCAGTCATCGGCGTTATTTTATATCATTTACTACCTACTCATATGCGAGGCGGGTATTTAGGAGTTCCAGTATTCTTTGTCATATCAGGTTATTTAATCACTGACTTGCTGAGGCAAGAGTGGGATCAAAACGGCAAAATCAAAGTCAAAGATTTTTATGTTCGGCGGATGAAACGGCTCTATCCAGGAATGGTGGTGATGCTGCTTATCTCAGCAGCGTATATCACTTTGTTCCAGCGAAACCTGCTGAATAATTTGCGCGGGGTTTTTGTTAGCTCGCTGCTGTATTACAACAACTGGTGGCAGATCAATCATGGGTTATCCTATTTTGATCGGTTCGGCAATGAATCCCCCTTTACCCATCTGTGGTCACTGGCTGTGGAGGGACAGAACTATCTGATTTGGCCTTTAGTGTTTATTTTGTTGATGAAAATCGGCAAGCAGAGGCATCGCGCCTTTAAATTTACTGCCGCAGTCACGATTTTATCGGCAATTCTGTTAGCGGTCCTTTACACACCAGGCGCTGATCCGACACGGGTCTATTATGGAACAGATACGCGGCTCTTTTCGATCTGGATGGGGAGTGCCTTAGCATTCATTTGGCCAAGTACCCACTTGAAGAAAGAGATACCGCAAAAAGCCAAACGGGTCTTAAATATCTCTGGTTTTGCTTCCTTGGCTGGTCTGATCGCAGCGTTCTTTTTCTTAGATGATCATTTGACCTTTGTCTATTATGGCGGCATGTTCTTGATCAGTATCCTATGTACGATTCTTGTGGCAGTCACCGCTCATCCCGGAGCCAGTTTGAATCGTGTATTGAGTAATCCGATTTTCAGTTATATCGGCAAGCGCAGTTATGGGATCTATTTGTATCAATTTCCAGTGATGATTTTTTACGAAGCAAAAGTGGGAAATATCGGTGAGAACGTGCTGATGCACACGTTAGTGGAACTATTCTTGATCTTGTTTATCAGTGAATTGTCCTATCGGTTTATCGAAAACCCAATGCGTAAATTCCAGTACAAAGATACATTCAGAACGGTCCGCGGTTGGTTCAGTAAACCAATTTTTAGTTGGAAAAAACCGTGGTTAGTGCCCAGCTTACTCATTACCCTCGTTGCTTTGTTTGGCGTCGTGACTGCACCGACGAATTATGTCGATGCCCAGCAGCAGCAGTTGAAAGACAACATTGCGGCCAATAAAAAAGCGGCAGAGCAATCGCAAAAGAACGCGAATGCTGAAGGAAATGAAGCGGATGATGAGGCGAACACGAGTGAAGATGAAAAAAATATCATGGAAAAGTATGATTTAACAGCAGCCCAAGTGAAAAAAGCGGAATCTCTTGAAATCACGGCTTTTGGTGATTCTGTGATGCTGGATGCAACGGCTGACTTGAAAGAAGTCTTTACCCAAGCGGTAGTTGATGGGGATGTTGGGCGCCAGCTGTATGCGAGCCCTGAATTGATCAAAGACTTGAAAGAAAAAAATCTTTTGCGGGATACCGTCCTTGTGGGGCTAGGGACGAATGGTTCCTTTACAGAAGCCCAATTTGACAGCTTTATGAACGAGATCGGTGATCGCAAAGTCTACTGGATCAATGTACGGGTACCGACACAGCGTTGGCAAAATGAAGTCAATCGGATGTTGGAGCGCATGGCGGAAAAATACGACAATATGACCTTGATCGATTGGTATGATTTGAGTAATGACCAAGAGTCCTGGTTCTATGAAGATCGGGTCCATCCAAATCCAGATGGCATGGATCAATACGTGAAGCTAGTTGCCCAAACGATTTTACAAGATGAATAAACAAGAAAAAGACAAACCTTATGCAATCATAAGGTTTGTCTTTTGTCTTAAACGGTATTTTGTAAGAGCATCGTTTTTTTAATCCTTTTCTATCACCGTTAACAAAGACTCAAATAAAATCGCACTAGAAGCCGATCCGGGATCGATATGACCGATGGCACGTTCACCAACATAAGAGGCACGGCCTTTTTTAGCCACTAGTTCTTTGGTATGCTCTTTCGCTGCTTCGATCGTGTCTTTGGTCAATTCACCTTTTTTCAAGGCTTCTGCGACAGGTTGCCACACATCGACCATCGTTTTGTCTTCAAACTCAGCTTTTCCCCGCATTTTGATGCCGGTCAAGCCTTCTTCAACGATCGTACCTAATTGTTCAAAGGAGTCGATTGTTTCTAGTTCCTTCGTTGCTTTGGTCATATTCATAAACGCCGAACCATAAAGGGGACCCGAAGCTCCGCCGACTTTTGAGATCATTGCCATCGAGAAGACTTTAAAGGTATCACTGATCGTCGTTGGCTGTTGTTTGGCATAAGCTTCTTGATAAGCGGCTACGCCGCGTGCCATATTGTTGCCATGGTCACCGTCGCCGATCGGTGTATCTAAATCGCTTAAATAGGCCTTGTTTGCTTCGATTTCTTTCGTGAAGGTATCTAACCATGCTTGCACCGTTTCTGTTGTCAATTGCATCTCTATTCGCTCCTTTACCAGGCTATTGTTGTGACGGCTTCATTTAACGCATCGGTGTGATCCGTTTCGCTGAAGTCGATCAAGGTCAGTGAAAGTCCCTGCATATCGATGGAAGTCATGAAATTGCCGACTTTATGGAAGGAGACAGGGATGTCTTTTTCTGCGAGTAATTTCGCGACATCATTGGCAAAAACGAATAACTCCATTTGCGGCGTACCACCCATACCGTTGATCAAGACACCGACTTTTTCTGGGGTCTTTTCATAATCCGCCAAGATTTTTTCCACCAACTCTTTTGCTAGTTCACGTGAGGGTTTCAGTTTTTCTCGACGGTAACCAGGTTCGCCGTGGATACCCACGCCATACTCGATCTCATCATCGGCTAAGTCAAAACCTGGTTTCCCAACTTCAGGAACTGTTGCCGCTTTTAATGCGACCCCAATGGTTTTGATCGATGCAACCAAGGCATCGCCCAGTGTTTTTAATTCACTTAAGCTGGCACCACTACGTGCAGCTGCGCCTAAAATCTTGTGGACTAAGACCGTACCGGCAACTCCTCGTTTCCCAGCAGTATAGGTGCTATTTTCAACAGCGATATCATCATCAACGACCACGATCTCCGTTGTGATCTCTTCCATTTCTGCCATATCTTTGGCCATCTCAAAGTTCAAGATATCGCCAGTATAGTTTTTGACGATCAACAAGACGCCTTGTCCTTGATCAGAATCTTGGATAGCCGTCAAAATCTGGTCGGGGGTCGGGGAGGTGAAGACATCGCCTAAAACGGCGGCGCTAAGCATCCCATCACCGACAAAGCCAGCATGGGCCGGCTCATGTCCGCTCCCACCGCCAGAAACAAGACCGACTTGTTCTTTTTGATTATTCTTAGCGATCACCCGTGAGTCGGCGACTTGATGGACCAGTTCAGGATAACTGCCTACGATACCAGCCAACATTTCTTCTACGATCATTGAGGGATCATTAATGATTTTTTTCATGCTTCATGCCATCCTTTCTCGGCTGCTTTTTTTGCTTCTGCAACGATTTGCGCCAAATCATCACTAAAACCAGCGGTGATTGCTGCAGCAAAGGCACCTTCCACCAGCGGCGCGTCGATCAGGTGATAGCGTTCTTGTTGCTGAGGTTCCAGCATGTCGTAAGCAAGTTCGGCATTCAAAACGGCACTGCCTAGATCGGCAAAGACTAAGATCAGTTCAGCATCTGCGGATTCGTTGACGGCATCCACGATTTTCGTGGCGTCAGAACCCAGCTCTCCTTCTGCTGTCCCGCCTAAAGAATAGATCGTGACTGACTCGCCATCAGCCATTTCTTCGATCATCTGTTTTAATCCTTCGGTGAGTTGCTGACTGTGAGAAACGAGTAAAATACTTTTTTTCATCCAATTTCACCAACACTTTCTGATTAAATTTGGCTGTTTGACAAGGGGGTTGCCTTTTCCAAAGAAACACCGTCCTTGTTGAAACCGCCTACAGGTTCAGTATACCAAATTTCTTTCTTCTTGTATGGTTGCACCTATGGAGAGGACAAAAAAACAGCATCGTCTTTCTGGACAAAGCAAGAAAGAGCGATGCTGCAAAATCAATTAGGATTGTTTAACGAGCACTTTGGCTGAAAAGCGCTTCGTTAGGAAAGAAAGCCCCACGTACAGGCAGATGTTCAATGCCATCATGCCAAGGAAGTAAGGCAATGTTACGGCGGTCAAGAAACCGACTTCCAGCAATCCGTGGAAAAGCATTGCTGCGACATAGATCCCCACGGTAGTGGTAATCGCTAAGAACAATCGCAATGGATTTAATGGCAAGCAAGCGCGAATCACAGCGATACAGCTGATCCCGATCAACAAATAGTACAACAAGGTCGTCGTATCAAATTGCGACCAACCGTAGTCGGTTTGTAAAAAGCGGATCGCAAAGTAATTGACTAACACCAACAAGGCATTTGGCAACGCATTGAGCAAGACTGTCGGCAAGTAACGACCTTTGATCGGTGCTTTGTTTTCTTCAAAGGAAAGGAAGAAAGATGGATAACCTTCAATTGCTAAGTCGATCAATGTGATTTGGATCGGCAAGAACGGAAAGGCGCTGGATGTCAGGATACAAACCAATGAGAGCAAGAAGCTGTAAATCGTCTTGATAAAGAAGATTCCCGACGCTTTGGTCACGTTATTGACGACGCGGCGTCCTTCAAATAAAACATCTGGCAACGTAGTAAAGTCAGAATCCAATAAGACAAAGTTAGCGATTTGACGAGCCGCACTGTCGCCAGCAGCCATTGCAATGCTGACGTCGGCTTCCCGTAGTGCCAACACATCGTTGACGCCATCACCCGTCATGGCAACGGTCCGTTGATTGGCTTTTAATTCTTGAACGAGTAGTTTCTTTTGTTCAGGAGTCACACGACCAAAGACCGTATAGCGTGTCGCAGCTTCTCGGACTTCTGCTTCGGTCGTTAAGGTAGAAAGATCGATGGCTTGATCGGCATTCGCTAGGCCTGCACGATGGGCGATCGCTGCGACAGCTATTGGATTATCGCCAGAGATCACTTTTAGATCGATGCCTTGATCCGCTAAGTAAGCCAAGGTTTCTTCTGCGTTTTGGCGGATGATATCGGATAAAATCAAGACAGCCACCGCTTGTGCGTTGGTTGGGTCAAAGGATGTCGGCGTTTTTGGATCAGTTTCTACGGCTAAAATCAACACCCGTAGACCAGCTTCTTGCGCTTCTATGACTTGCGGCAAGGCAGCAGAGCCGGCGACTTTTTCAGGTGCACCAAGATAGACATTTCCTAGATGTTCAAAAGCCACAGCACCCCATTTGCGCTGTGAAGAAAAGGCAGCGACGTCGATCGGCTGATGATCCGTTAGCTCAGGACAGCCTTGACGCAATGCTTGCATCGTCAAATTGTTATCCGTACTGGCTGCCAAATAATTCCCTAAGAGCATGTTAGGGTCGCTGTCGGCTTGGAGAGGAACGATCGATTCGAGAACCATATGGCCTTCCGTCAACGTCCCCGTCTTATCCAGACAAAGGGTATCGACATGCGCTAAGGTTTCAACGGCATACATGTCTTGGACCAAAATCCGTTTTTTGGCCAATTTAATGACACCTGTCGTCAAGGCGATACTGATCAGCAGGACAAGTCCTTTTGGTAACATTCCTAATAAGGCAGCGGCAGAAACGACGACGGATTCCTTGATCCCAGCATCTCGCATCATAAAGGCTTGGAAGAACAAAATCACCCCTAAAGGAACGATTACATAGCTGGTGAATTTGGATACACTACGGATCGAAGCAAGCAGCTCAGAGCGGATCGGTTTGTGGACCTTTGCCTCATTGCTTAGTTTTGCTGCGTAGTTTTCTGCACCGACATGAAGGACTGTTCCTGTCACTTCACCGCTGACGATGAAACTCCCTGAGAGTAAGGAAGCACCTGCTTCTTTGACAACCAGATCGGCTTCACCAGTCAGCATCGCTTCATTGACTTCGACTAGTCCAGAAAGCACCGTCATATCAGCGGGGATTTGGTCCCCAGCACCAAGAATAACTACGTCCTCTAAGACCAATTCTTTGGCTGAAATCTCATGGATTTGGGCATCTCGAATCACTCGTACCGTTTGCGGTGAAACAAGTGAGAGTTTTTTTACTAAATTACGCGCGTGCAATTCTTGGCTGATCCCAATGGTGATATTCACAAAAATAATCGCTAAGTAGAACATGTTGGAATAGGCGCCTACGGCAAATAAAAAAACGCCAATCAATAGATTGAGAAAATTGAATAATGTCAGTAAATTGTCTTTGATGATCGCAGCAGTTGATTTACTGGTTTTTGTTTCATAATCATTGTGCAACCCCTCTTGGGTTTTCTTGGCGACTTCTGCTGCAGTCAAGCCGGTGGGTAATTGAGTCATAAGCATCTCCATTTCATTTGTTCATTTCTTTCTAATTCCTTTATCTAGTCTAGCATTCGAAAAAGGCAATGCAATCGTTGCGAGGAAAATAACGATAAAATTAATTAAAATCTTAAACAATCAACACGTGTTCTTTTAAAGAAAGAAAAAAACTGGGGGAACAAACCGCACCATCGACTTTTTTCAGGTGCTTACGTATAATAGGGGAAGAGAAAAAGCCGAGAAGCAGATGCTTAGCGGACAAAAGAGGGTAGCGAGCATGTCTTTAAAAGAAAAAATTATTGCAGAAAGCAAGCGGCTTGGCATTGACAAAATCGGGTTTGCTTCAGCGGAGCCGTTTTTGGCATTGGAGCCTTCCTTGCGGGAACAAAAAGCCAAAGGTCATACGTCTGGTTTTGAGCATCCCGTGATCGAAGAGCGTATCTATCCTGAACGGACATTTGAAAATCCGCAAACGATCATTGCGATCGCTTTAGCTTATCCGACAAAAATCAAAGAGAAAGTCCCGCGGGATGAAAAACGCGGCATGTTTGCCCGTGCCTCGTGGGGCATCGATTACCATGATATTTTGCGAGAACGATTGGATCGCTTGATCGCCTTTATCAAAGAACAAGCGCAAACGATGGAAGAACAAGTCGAATGGCGTTTCGCACCGCAAGTCGATACAGGGGAATTGGTGGATGTGGCGGCAGCGCAGCGGGCGGGTCTTGGCTTTATCGGTCGTAATGGCTTGCTGATTACGGAAGAATTTGGTTCGTTTGTTTATCTAGGGGAGATCGTCACTAATATCTCTCTTGAACCAGATGAAGAAGTCCCGTTTGGTTGTGGTGATTGCATGCGTTGTGTGACGGCTTGCCCCACCAAAGCGTTATTGGGCGATGGTCGAATGAATGCCCAGCGCTGTTTGTCCTATCAAACCCAGACGAAGGGTATGATGCCAGAAGAGTACCGCAAAAAGATGCATAACGTGATTTACGGCTGCGATATTTGTCAGCTGGTCTGCCCTTATAATCGGGGGAAAGACTTCCATTTTCATCAAGAGATGGAGCCTGAAGTCGATACCGTTTATCCAAAACTGCAACCGATGCTGTCTTTATCAAACAAAGCCTTCAAGGCACAATTTGGCCATCTATCTGGCTCTTGGCGGGGGAAAAAACCGTTGCAGCGTAATGCCATCATCGCCTTAGCCAATGTAGGGGATCGCAGTGCCTTGCCAGCGATTTGGCGCTGTGCGACAGAAGACGTGCGCCCAGTGATTCGAGGAACGGCTTATTGGGCCATTGGCCAGTTGGGCGTCAAAGAACCAGAAATGTGGTTAGAGCGACTGCAACGGTGTGCAGAGTTAGAACCCGAAGAAGAGGCGCTACAAGAATTGCAGCCTGCCATCGAACGATTGCAAGCAGTCATTACCAAAAGGCAAGAAAAAAAGATATAAAAAAGCAAAACGAGCCCGGGGCCGTTTTGCTTTTTTGTTTAATCTAGTACGTCATCACTTTCGACGATTTCTTCTGAATCCAGTTCAAAATCAGGTGCTGGATGCACACGCTCAGGCAGTTCCATTTCTAACTCGCCGTCTTCTGTATACTGATTGTCGGTATCGGCAACGTCAATTAAAATTTCTTCAGGAAGCTCTTGTTCTAACCGATAGCCTTCTGCATGACGCGCATCGAGTAATTCCAAAAGATGTTGCCACTCGTCTTTCGAGATCACTACAACGTCAATGCCGTCTTTGTTTTGTATCTCCACAACAGAGGAAAGATCGGTGCCGACCGTTTTAATGATCGATTCCAACGACCATTTACTCGTTTCTAAGTCAATTTTTTGTGCCATAAGAATTACTCCTTTTTGTGAAAAATTTTGTCCTACCTTAATTGTAACGGGAAAGTTGCAGAAAACAAAATAGCTTGATTGGGAATCGTCGCTGATATGCGCAAGAACATTTGCACAGCGGCTTTAACCAAGGTAAGATAAGAGCAAGAAGGGAAGGAATAAAAATGACAGAAAAACAGACATTTCATGTGAATGGGTATTTAGCACTGGTTGTGCTAATCGGGTTATTAGTTGGCGGCGGTTATTTGTTTTATCATGGGTTCGTAAATGAGAGCGTTCTCGAAATCGTTCTCAGTATTCTTTTATGGATCGTTTCGTTTCTTTTCCTTAGTTCGTTAACGATCGTACAACCCAACCAAGCCAAAGCGATCCTCTTTTTTGGGCAATATTTAGGAACCATTAAAGACAACGGCTTGTTTGTGACAACCCCATTAACCCAAAAAATCAATGTTTCATTGAAAGTTCGCAACTTTAACAGTTCGCTGTTGAAGGTCAATGATTCAGACGGAAACCCGATCGAGATCTCGGCAGTGGTGGTATTTAAAGTTGTAGATACCGCTAAAGCATTGTTTGATGTCGATTATTACCAAGACTTCATTGAGATCCAAAGTGAAACAGCGATTCGTCATATTGCGACGCAATACCCTTATGACACGTTCAATGACGATGATCTGACGTTGCGAGGCAATACAAGTGAAGTCTCGGAGGAGCTGGCAAAAGAATTGCAGGAACGATTAGCTGTTGCTGGGGTCGAAGTCATAGAGACCCGCTTAAATCACCTCGCGTATGCGACTGAGATCGCTAGTGCGATGCTGCAGCGCCAACAAGCTAAAGCAATTTTATCAGCACGGCAAATCATTGTTGAAGGAGCCGTCTCCATGACACAAATGGCGTTAGAACAAATCGAAGACGGACAGGACATCAATTTCACAGATGACCGCAAAGTCCAACTGATCAATAATTTATTGGTGTCGATCATTACCGATAAAGGCACGCAGCCGGTGATCAATACGGGCGATGTCAAAGAGAAAGGAGTGTAGTATTTGAAGAAACTTTACATCAAACAGAAGGTTTTCAGCATCGGCGAAAAATTTACCGTGACCGATGACTTACAAAACCCTCGCTATTATGTCGAAGGCAGTTTTTTTAAGATCCCGAAAAGTTTTACGATCTTCAATGAGCAGCAGCGACCGATCGCGGAGATCACCAAAAAAGTGTTCAGTTTATTACCAAAATTTTTTGTGGAAGTCCACGGCCAAGAAGCGATCGTTTTAGAAAAACATTTCACATTTTTTAAAGCCCGCTATTCCATCAGTGCAGAAGGCATCGATGTGGACGGCAATTGGTGGGATATGGATTTTGTGGTCAACCGCAACGGCAAGCGGATCGCAGAGATCCACAAAAAATGGATCTCTTGGGGCGATACCTATGAAGTCGTGATCTATGAAGAAGATCTAGATGACCTGATCATTGCATTAGTGGTAGCCATCGATCGCGTCAAAGCAGATGATGCCGCAGCATCAAGTTCAGCAAGTAGTTAGAAAAAAAGGAGCGATGTGCATGTTATACGGTTCGATTGAAGCAGGCGGCACAAAATTTGTGTGTGCCATTGGCGATGAAGAAATGACGATCAAGGAAAGAATGAGCTTTCCGACAACGACACCTGAGGAAACAATGCCTTTAGTCATTGATTTCTTCAAACAATACCAAGCAGATTTAGCAGGGATTGGGATTGGCTCATTTGGGCCCATCGATATCCATCGCGATTCTGCCACTTATGGGTACATTACCTCAACCCCGAAATTGGCATGGCAAAATTTTGATTTCATCGGTACCATGAAAAAAGAATTTCCGATCCCGATTTCTTGGACAACAGATGTCAATGCGGCTGCCTATGGTGAGTATGTCTTCGGCAGTGGCAAAGGATTGAGCAGTGTCGTTTACTATACGATCGGTACAGGTGTTGGCGGCGGTGCCTTACAAGAAGGGCGCTTTATCGAAGGGTTTAGTCATCCAGAAATGGGGCATATGCTGGTCGTCCCTCATCCAGAAGATGACTTTGCTGGCAGCTGTCCATTTCATGGCAACTGTCTAGAAGGGATGGCCGCTGGACCCGCCATCGAAAAACGCTTAGGGAAAAAAGGACAAGAGGTTGCAGAAGATGATCCTTATTGGGAAATCGAAGCCTCCTATATTGCTCAATGTGCCTACAATACAACTTTGATGTTTTCTCCAGATGTGATCATTTTTGGTGGTGGTGTGATGAAGCAACGCCATATGCTGCAAAACGTCCACGACGCATTTGCAAAATTGGTCAATGGGTATGTTGAAACACCTGAGTTAAGCAAATATATCGTGACCCCAGCATTGGAAGACAACGCTGGAACCCTCGGTTGTTTGGCATTGGCTCGAGAAGCGGTCTTACATTCATAAACGAAAAAACGGATCATACTCTTCGGGTATGATCTTTTTTTACAGCGTATCAGTGGCGCTTTTGGCGACTTTTTGTATACTTAAGCTGAGGTGAAAAAGAATGAAATTAGCTGTTCGAAAAAGAAAAATCGGAAATATTCCGGTCTTAGAAGTCGTACCTGAAGAAATGATTTATGAGCCGCTGCCATTGATTATTTACTATCATGGCTGGCAGACGAGTAAAGAATTAGTTTTGACACAAGGCAGAAAGTTGGCTAGAGAAGGTTTTCGGGTGGTCTTGCCCGATGCAGCCAATCATGGGGAGCGCAAGACCCAGCTATCGGAGATTCCTTCTTTAACTTTTTGGCAAAGTATCCAAACCAATCTATTTGAGTTTTCTTACTTAGTCGATTTTTTTGAAAAACTTGGTTTGGTCAACGGGCAGATCGCAGTTGGCGGAGTCTCTATGGGAGGGATGACCACGTGCGGTTTATTGTGCCAGCATCCAGAAATCACAGCGGCAGCTTGTATCATGGGTTCTCCTTCCATGTTGAAATACCGTGACCGCATCCAAATGCACGCTGGCGCTGCTGGGTTCTTTGTACCCGAGGATTATGGTCAGCTTTTAAGCTGGATGGATGCTTACGATCTGTCTTCTCAACCAGAGAAATTAGGACAGCGTCCTCTTTTGTTTTGGCATGGTACCCAAGACGAGAAAATTCCTTATGCTGATGTGGAAGCCTTTGTGGCAGAAAATCCAGAAGCAAATCTGCAGTTTATCTCGCGAGAAGAACGCCATCTGGTGCGTGGAGAAACGATGGATCAAGTCACAGCTTTTTTCGTGGCAGAGCTCAATCAAACCAATCCATGACACTGTTTGCTCAAAGAAAAAGATTGTGTGAAAAGGTACAAGCATAAAACTCGTTTTTTGTCACGCGATAACCTATACTGTAGGGTGCAAAAAAAGGAGGAATTGGTTTGACATACCGCGTTTTATTATTTTATAAATATACAACAATTGAAGATCCGGAAAGCTTCGCCAAGGAGCATTTAGCATTTGGAAAAGAAATTGGCATCAAGGGCCGTATTTTAGTAGCCAATGAAGGGATCAATGGCACGCTTTCTGGAACGGTTGAAGCAACAAATCGCTATATGGAAAAAATGGAAGCTGATCCCCGTTTTAAAGGGATTTTTTATAAAATCGATGAAGTAGAAGAACATGCGTTTAAAAAGCTATTCGTTCGTCCGCGCAAAGAATTGGTTTCATTGAACCTGGAAGATGACATCGATCCATTAGAAATGACTGGAAAATATTTAGATCCTAAAGCGTTCAAAGAAGCTTTGTTAGATGAAGATACCGTGGTGATCGATGCCCGTAACGATTATGAATATGACTTAGGCCATTTCCGAGGAGCCGTTCGTCCCGATATCCGCAGCTTCCGTGAGTTGCCGCAATGGATCATCGATAATAAAGAAAAATTTATGGATAAAAAAGTCGTTACTTATTGTACTGGTGGTATCCGTTGTGAAAAATTCTCAGGCTGGTTGCTGCGAGAAGGCTTTGATGATGTGGCCCAACTTCATGGTGGTATCTTTGCTTATGGGAATGACCCAGAAGTTCAAGGCGAGCTTTGGGATGGCAAAATGTACGTCTTTGATGAACGCATTAGTGTGGAAATCAATCATGTGGATAAAAAAGTTATCGGTCGCGACTGGTTTGATGGCACACCTTGCGAGCGCTATGTAAACTGTGCCAACCCAGAATGCAATCGCCAATTTTTGACTTCTGAAGAAAATCAAGCTGCCCATTTAGGTGCCTGTAGCTATGATTGTGCCATCCACGAACACAACCGTTACGTGGAACAACATGGGATCACAGAAGCGGAAAAAGCTGAACGGCTAAAAAACTTTGCAACAAAAAATGAAACAGTCACTGCCTAAAACGACAACTGTTTCACAGGAAATAATTGAATAGAAGGGTCGCACGTGAGTCCGAAAACTGGTTTAGCTCAGTCAAGTTTTCAATCTTCCGTGCGACTTTTTTGAATGGACAAAATTGGAAACAACCGTTTTTTAATTATCTGAAAAATCTAACTATTCCAATTGTTCTTTTTTCTTTCCTATCGAGAAAAAACGCAAGGCTCTCGCATATTTCATGATTTTAGAGTAAACTATACCTAATTGTGGAAGAGGAAAGAGGAATTCAGATGAAAATTGTTATTGCTGGTGCAGGTGCTATGGGCAGCCGTTTTGCTATTATGCTAAAAAGAGGCGGAAATGACGTCACGTTGATCGACGGCTGGCCGGCGCATATCGAAGCGATCCGTGAACACGGATTACGAGCGAACTTAAACGGTGAAGAGATCGCAGTCCCTTTTTCGATCTATTCGCAAAATGAGATCCCAACGACTGTACAAGCAGACTTGATCCTGGTCTTTACTAAAGCGATGCAACTGGATCAAATGATGCAAACGATCAAACCGATGATCGGAGAGCAAACGAAAGTCTTATGCTTATTAAACGGGATCGGTCATGAGGACACGATTGAAAAATATGTCAGCACGGATAAAATCTTTTTAGGAAATACCATTTGGACGGCGGACTTGATTGGTCCTGGTAATGTTCGCTTGTTTGGGGATGGTTCTGTAGAACTGCAAAATATCGAACCGGGCAAAGAAGAAGATGCCCGTCAATTAGCGGCAGTCTTGGCTGATGCTGGGTTAAATGCGTCTTATTCTGAGAACATTCGCTACTCCATCTATCGCAAAGCCTGTGTCAACGGCACACTAAATGGTTTGTGTTCGATTTTAAATGTGAATATTGCCCAATTCGGACAAACCTCAACGGCGCGTGCGATGGTCCAAACGATTGTGGAAGAATTTGCGGCAGTTGCTACCCATGAATCTGTTCAACTGGATGTATCCGAAGTAGTCCACCATATTGAGGAAACCTATGATCCAGAAGGCATCGGAATGCACTATCCATCCATGTATCAAGATTTGATCAATAATCATCGCAAAACCGAGATCGATTATATCAATGGCGCAATCTCACGAAAAGGCCGCAAGTACCAAGTGCCAACGCCTTATTGTGACTTTTTGACTCAAATGATCCATGCCAAGGAAGATATTTTAGCAGCAGAGTAAACACTTCTGCGAAGGTAATAACTCTTAAAATCGCTAGCAGTCAGTAGCGATTTTAAGAGACTGCATCCAAATCATTCAGCAAAAAGTCTTTTCGCTCGCTCATAGCAGAAACACTATGAGGGCGAAAAGACTTTTTTTATTGATTTCGAGTGAGTCTGCTTATTTTTTCTTGATGCGAATCGCATAAGAATCCAACAATATTCGAGCAATGACCGATAAGGGCAGTCGTGAGCGGACTTCATAATCAGGGAAAAAGGAAATTTCTGATTTGAAGCCAATCAAAGAAAGCTCGACTAATTCCAGCAAGCGGCTTTCTTTTGAGGCGGTGATCAAAAGCGATCCGATTTCTTTGTCGTAACAATTTTGAGCCGCGATGACTAATTCTTCGGTTTCCCCATTTAATGAAACAAAAATCACGGTATCTTCTTTGCGTAAACGCTTACTGATCGTAGTGATAATATTGGGATCAGTGTACAACTCACAATATTTATCCACCAGTTGAAATTTTGTCTTCATTTCTTCCCCAATCAATTCTGAAAAGCCCCGTGCAAAAATAACGATTCGTTTCGCGTTGTATATTTTTTGGATCGCATCTTCAATAGTGCCCGTATCCAGCATATTTAAGGTACGAATGACTTCTTGTTCATTTTTAATAATGGAGCGACGGATCTCTTCATCCACCATCTCCACGTTTGAAAAATTCAAGGTCATATTCGATTGCTCTTTTAAATGATGTTTAAAAGAGGTGTAGCCCTCATAGCCCTTTTTCTTCATGGTTCGGACGATCGTTGTCGTTGAAACATTTGCCAGTTCACTTAGTTTGATAATCGAAAGGCTCGGAATTTCTGAAAGGTTTTGCGTAATGTAATTCCATAAAAATAGTTCTGCTTCACTTAATTTGTTGTCCATCTTGCCACCTCTTATCGCTATTTTAGTGTGATTGTATCTGAAAATCAAATGGAATCAAACAAGATTGAAAATGATTTCAACAGAATGGATCGTTTTAGAAAACATGTACATTCAGAAACAGTGCATACTTAAGGTACAGCAAGGAGGAACAATTATGGGAACGATTTACACATGCACGATGAATTTAGCGATTGACTTATTTATTGAAACAGAACAGCTTTTGCCTCAAGTTGTCAATCGTACACTAGATGATGATATCCAAGCCAATGGCAAAGGGGTGAACGTTTCTCTTATTTTGAAAATGCTAGGTATTCCCAGCACTGCTTTAGGATTTAGTGGTGGCTTTACAGGAAAATATATTGAAGATTTTTTAAGCGAAAAGCACATCAAGAACGATTTTGTAGCGGTTAATGGAATGACAAGGATCAATGTCTTTACACAAGTCAACGAAGAAAACAAAGAATATAAATTGGTCAATCAAGGACCAGCGATCAGTCCAGAAAATGTGGAACGATTGTTAGCAAAAATCAAGACTCTTGTTCCAGGTGATTTTCTCTGTGTTTCTGGGAGTTTGCCAAAAGGTGTTCAGCCGACGGTTTTGATTGAGATCAGTAAAATCTGTCAGGAACGAGAAGTCAAGCTGATTATTGATAGTAGTTATAAGGAAGTTCGGGAATGTTTGCAGTATCGTCCTTACTTAATCAAACCAAATGAAGAAGAGTTAGCGACACTATTTGATGTCGCCACGATCGCACCCGAAGATTATCAGAAATACGGTCAAATGTTAATTGCAGAAGGAGCGCAAAATGTGTTGCTGTCTTTAGGAAGTGAGGGGGGGATTTTTTTAAATGAAGCAACTTGTCTGATCGCTAATGCTCCAAAAGGCAAAGTGGTAAATACAGCCTGTGCGGGAGACAGCTTATTAGGGACCTTTATTGCTGGGATGGTTCGCAAGGAGAAGGTTTCTCATACATTGAAAAGAAGTATTGCAGCGGGAAGTTCAACTGCTTTTAAAAAGGGATTGACTGACTTTTTAGATATCCCTGAATTGGAAGCGCAAATACATGTTCATAGAAAGGAAGTCCATAAATGACAAAATTTCAGATAGTAGCTGCGACGGGATGTCCGACGGGGATCGCGCATACGTATATGGCACAAGAAGCATTAGAGCAAGCCGCTAAGAAGCGAGGCATTTCGATCAAAGTAGAGACTCATGGACAGATTGGGATCGAAAATGCATTGACTGCTAAAGAGATCGAAGCTGCCGACGCAGTCATTATCGCGGCTGATAAAGATGTTCAAGCCGAACGTTTTGCAGGCAAAAAAATCATTGATGTCCCGGTAGCTTCGGGCATTCGCAATGCGGATCAATTGATCGCTGATGCCTTAGAGGGTGCAGGGAAAATCAAACAGTCGAAGCAATCTGTTCCGACCGATAAAGAAGAAGTAGCCGTCAGTGGGATTGGACATACGATCTACAAAAACTTAATGAATGGTGTCTCTCATATGTTGCCGTTTGTGGTCAGTGGGGGAGTCTTGATTGCTATTTCATTTCTTTGGGGGATTTATTCGGCTGATCCAACTTACGCTCAGTACAACGAATTTGCTGCCCGACTCAATGGAATCGGTGGTTTTGCTATGAGTATGATGGTCCCGATCCTATCAGCATTTATTGCGGAGAGCATCGCGAAACGACCGGGACTAGTGGTTGGGTTTGTTGGGGGCTTGATCGCGGCAGACGGCGGCACTGGTTTCTTAGGTGGGATCGTTTCAGGTTTCTTAGCCGGTTATGTCGTGCTAGGTCTGATGAAGGCATTGATTCTTTTACCTAAATCATTAGATGGTTTGAAAGCAATTTTTCTTTATCCTGTTTTAGGAGTCTTGATTACAGGACTGATTATGGACTTTGTGTCAGGACCGATGGCAACAATCAACGAAGCAATGATGTCCTTCTTAGCTGGTTTCGAAAACTCTAGTCCCTTTGTATTAGGAATTATTGTTGGCTGTATGTGTGCATTCGATATGGGAGGACCAATCAATAAAGCAGCTTATGTAACAGGTACTGCTTTATTGGCACAAGGAAATACTAGTTTCATGGCAGGAGTTTCGGCAGCATGCATTGCCCCACCATTGATTACAGGTTTTGCCGTTTTATTCTTTGGGAAGTATTTTGATGCAAATGAAAAAAATGCTGGATTAGTCAATTTTATCTTAGGCTCAACACATATTACAGAAGGAGCGATTCCTTTTGCGGCAAAAGACCCGCTGAGAGTGTTACCGATCATGATGTTTGGTTCTTCGATTGCTGCTGTACTGACCTATCTCTTCAAAGTGCAAGTGCCTGCACCTCATGGTGGCTTCCTGGTATTACCCGTTGTTACTCATGGTCTTTTATGGGTAAGTGCGATTTTGGCAGGATCGATCGCAGGTGGTTTGTTGCTAGGATTGGTTCAAAAAAGAAAAGTTGCCAAACAGAGAATGGACGTGAAAGCATGATTACGGAAGAATATATTTTTATCGATTCCCTCTTAAAGAATAAAGCAGAAGCTTTATCATTTCTAGCAAAAGAAAGTCGGAGACAAGGCGATGCTACGAATGCTTCAGAAGTGGAAGCAGCATTTATCCTTCGAGAAGAACAAGGCTCTACAGGCATGATGGATGGTTTTGCCATTCCTCATGCGAAGAGCAGTGTTATTAGACGACCATTTATTAGTGTAATCAAACTTAGAGAAGCAATCGATTGGGACAGTTTAGACGGACAAAAAATCCATACGATCATCGCTATGTTTATACCAGAGAATGAAGCTGGGAGTACCCACCTTACGATTTTATCTCAAGTGGCAAGGATGCTGATGAAAGAAGATTTTAAAAAAGCGATCCAAACAACTACTTCTAAAACAGCTTTACTACAAGTAATGAATCAGTATCTAGAAGGGAATTGAAAAAATGACTACGACAATGAAGCAACCGATAGCAGTAACAAAACTTTGTAATTCAAAAGGAATCATCAGTGCCTTAGCGATCGATCAAAGAGGCGCATTAAAGAGGATGCTAAGTCAATATAAAAAAGAAGTGTCGGATGCAGCGATCGAGCAGTTTAAAACCATCGTCTCTGAAGAACTAACACCCTATGCATCGGCTATTTTATTAGATCCAGAATACGGACTTCCGGCAGCAAAAGAACGCGCTCAGCAAACTGGTCTATTGATGGCTTATGAAAAAACGGGGTATGACGCAACGACGCCTGGGAGACTCCCAGACTCGTTAAATTATTGGTCAGTCAAGAAGCTCAAAGAGGCAGGAGCAGATGCCTGTAAGTTTTTACTCTACTATGATGTAGACGAAAGCGATGCGATCAACGATCAAAAGAAAGCTTATATAGAACGAATCGGTTCTGAATGTCTGGCGGAAGGGCTGCCCTTTTTCTTAGAGCTAGTCTCCTATGATGCGACCATTTCGGATAACACATCGAAAGAATACGCAACGATCAAACCACATAAAGTCAATCAAATGATGAAGGTTTTTGCGGAGTCGCGCTATAACGTGGCTGTTTTGAAAGTAGAAGTTCCTGTCAATATGAAGTTTGTTGAAGGGTTCGGAAATGAAGTTGTCTATACACAAAAAGAGGCTGCAGCATTCTTTAAAGAACAAAGCCAAATGACTGCTTGTCCATTTATTTTTCTTAGCGGGGGCGTCAGTGCGGAGCTTTTTCAAGAAACCCTCCGTTTTGCCAAAGCAGCTGGTTCAACCTTCAATGGTGTATTATGCGGGCGAGCAACTTGGGCAGATGGTGTTAAGGTATTTGCCACTAAAGGAGAAGCTGCTGCAAGACAATGGATGCAAACAGACGGTAGAAAAAACATCGAAACATTGAATGAAGTGCTAATGGAAACAGCTTCTTCTTGTCAGGCAACAACTGAATGATTTCTTTCAATGGGAATATCTGAACTTGGGGAAATAAGGTGTCAACATATGCTGGCTTCCAGACGGTTAAACGGATATCTGAGATTGACTTTCGCCGAAGTCTTCATTTGAAAAAGTCAACGAGTTGGGTCATTCTTAAGGAGCGTACTAACCAATCTCCGCCTTTTTAATACACTCTAATTTCAATCGTTTCAATTAGCTTAGGGAATTTTCCTAAGCTTTTTTTGTGGAAGAAAAAGGTAGGAGTCTTTCTTTCTTTGACTGCTTGTTATTGGAGTGGCTTTGTTGTGGAAAAATCGAGAGCAATTAGTACACAAACCATCCTTTAAAAAAGAGTGGATGGCTCCATCTAAGGAGAAGATAGGATAGAATAGAAGTCGCTTCAACATGAATTCTTTCAGTTGCAAAATAAAATTGCATTGTTTTATAAGGCAAACGGTCTGAAGATTATTCAGTGAATTCGTACACTTTTTTTCCAGATCTTTGAAAAAATCCTGTCTTAATTATTATTGGTCAACGCTTATACTGAAAGCGTAATCAAATTGTAGGAGGGAACGTATGAAAGACTGGTTAAATATAGCTGGAAAAACCGTGATCGTAACAGGAGGTTCTTCAGGAATCGGAAAGAGGATTGTCGAAAGTTTATTAGAGCAAGGGGTGAATGTGGCAAATTTTGACCTTACAGAAGCTACCCAACAACATGACAATTTGTTGTTTGTTGAAACGGATATTTCAGTAAGGGAAGAGGTGGAGTCAGGTGTAGAAAAAGTCGTTGAGCGGTTTGGAACTGTCGATGGTTTAGTGAACAATGCAGGGATCAATATTCCACGTCTTTTAGTAGATAAGAAAGATCCTCATGGGAAATATGAATTATCAGATCCTATTTTTGACAAGATGAGTGCAATCAATCAAAAGGGCGTTTTCCTAATGACGCAAACAGTAGCCCGAGAATTGGTCAATAAAAAATCTGGAGTCATCATCAATATGTCATCAGAATCAGGGCTTGAAGGATCTGAAGGGCAAAGTGCATATGCTGCTACCAAAGCGGCACTCAATAGCTATACAAGATCATGGGCAAAAGAATTAGGAAAATCAAATGTTCGAGTGGTGGGTATTGCACCCGGCATCATGGAAGAAACAGGTTTGAGAACGCCTGCCTATGAGGAGGCATTGGCTTACACAAGAGGGACGACAGTTGAAAAACTGCGAGAAGGATACACAAAAACGAGTACAATTCCTCTAGGTCGGAGTGGCAAATTGACAGAAGTAGCTGACTTGGTCTGCTATTACCTGTCTGATCGATCCAGTTATATTACAGGAGTGACAACAAATGTAGCGGGAGGAAAAACTAGGGGATAGAAATAGGGGGATAAAATGGCATTCGTAAATCGATGGTATCAAATCTTAGACTTGTTAATAACCCATAAGGATATTTCAATCATTGATTTACAGAAAAAGTTGAGCAGTAGTTCAAAAACAGTAAAGAGTAGTATTGATCTGCTTAATGAAGAACTAATTGGTATTGCGAAAATCGTGCAAAGGAAAAAGAGCTATTCGATTGAGGTAGAAGACGCTGAAGAATTTGAACTCATTTTGGCTGGAAAGTTAAAAAAAGAAACCGATTTTAACTCAGCAAGTAAACGGGTGGCATTTATCCTAAAACAATTGATCGAGGAAAAGTCATTTATTTTAATTGACGATCTGTCTGAAGCGCTAGGGATCAGTAGGAGTACTGTCTATAATGATTTTCGGATGCTAAAAAAGCTACTCAAACCTTTTGATACAGAAGTAATCGGAACGCCAAACAGAGGAATTCAGATTAAAGGAAGTGAATTTAATCTGCGTTTGCTTTACATCTATTATGTACAAGATTATTTTTATGAAAATTATTTAGAAAACGATACACAAGCAATGATCCAAAAAATCATTTCTCTCTCAGGGATTCCGCAGTATTATGGTCGTTTACTGTATAAAGTGATTTCTATTTCCATGAAAAGGATCATTGAAGGGAATTATTTAGAGACGATACCGAATTGTTATACAAATTTCATCAAAGAAGAAGAACAAATCGAGCAGTTGATCTATCATCTAGAGACCAGATACCGAGTGACTTTAAGTCAAACAGAACAGGACTTTCTCTGGTTCCCGTTAAATTTATCTGCAAATTCCTTAATTGAGCGTACGGTTGTCCCGACAGCAGTCGAACAGTACTTTAAAGCGATGCTAAAGCGAATCCATCGCACGCTCGTTTTGGATATCAATGAGAAAGTTTTGTTTTTAGAAATGAAAGAACACTTAAAGTATATGATCAACCGAATCGTGGTCCAAGCAAAATTAAGCGATTTGTTTTACGGCGAAATCGAGCGACAATATCCCTTTGCCTATGAATTAGCCAAAGTCGGTCTACAAGAGATTGAAGAAGTGGTTGGTCGAACCATACCCACAGTCGAAATCAGTTATCTAGCACTTTATTTTGAACTTGCTTTGAAAAGCCAACAAAACGAACCAGCCAAAAAGCAAATTGCTGTAGTTTGTCACAGTGGCAGAGGTACGGCGATGATCATTCGTCGTCAATTGGAACGAGTCTTAGGCAATGATATTCGCATCACCCATTTATCAGAGGAAGCCTATCAGCAGGAAAATCTGACCGATTACTTCGCCATTTTTACGACGATTCCATTAAAACATTTAGAGCAAGTGAAAAGTCCAATCATTAAATTGACCAACTTATTTGACGATCATTGGTTGCGCAATGAGTGGGAAAAAGCCGAACGCTTGCAGTCAGTAGGGAAGCAGTCGATCCTCTTACATTTTAACCACTTAGATCCTGACTTGACCTATCAAGAGAATGTCCAGTCAATGATCGCCGAATTAACAAAGGAGCATATAGTAGATGAGTGCTTTTTGGAACGAATCAGACAAAGAGAGGAAAAACATGCCACGATTTTTGATTCTGAGATTGGCTTTCCCCATGCGATCAATGATCAAACAGATAAAATCGTTCTGTCGATAGGTGTATTCAAAAGGAAATTGGTTACTCCTGAGGGCAATATCAAACTGATTTTTTTGTTAGGTATTCCAAGTGAATTGACAGGGAAAAACGAACAAGACTTGTTACGCATTTATGATGAATTATTTGCGATTGCTGGCAACGCGGATTTCAGAGAAGAAATCAGTGCCCGAGAAAATCTATTGGCATTGAAAGAATGGCTTTATCAGAAGGAGTTGATTATATGAGTTTTGTTTATCTATTTGGTATTTTTGCCTTAGGCGCCTATTTGTTACAAATTCTTTTTGGGTTAAAACAGATCAAACACTTTAATCAAAACTATCAGCAACTGCGCAAAAAAGGCAAGGTAGCGATTGGACGCAGAGCTGGGAAAATAAAAGCAGGAACGATCGTTTTATTTGCGGTCGATCCAGCAGGAATCATTCTTGATGCCAGAAAGATGCAAGGGGTAACCGTGTTGGCGAAGTTTAAAGAGCTGCCGGTCTATCTAGGAGAAGATATTCATTATATCGATAAGTACCATCCCAATGTGCAAAAAGAAAACAAGTTGACGATTCAAGCGATGGAAAATGCCAGAGAAATCTATTTGCGCACAGAAGCCGGGAACTATACCGAAAGTCAAGGAGTGTCGCCTGTAACACTGTTGAAAATACAAATACAAACATGGAAAGAGAAAATATACATGAAAGAAAAAAGGAGTGCAAAATAATGGAGTATATTACAAAATTTGCTGAAGGTTTTATGAGCCTTTTTCAAACCGGAGCAGAAACCTTTATCTCATGGATGACAGGTATCGTTCCAGTGGTGCTAATGCTGATGGTCGCCATGAATACGCTGATTGCTTTCTTAGGAGAAGAACGCGTGACCAAAGTGGCACGTTTATCTTCAAAAAATCCTTTTACTCGCTATTTGCTTTTACCTTTCCTATCTGCCTTTATGTTAGGAAATCCAATGTCGTTTACTATGGCTCGCTTTTTACCTGAATACTATAAACCTAGCTATTATGCTTCACAAGCGCAATTTTGTCACACCAGTAATGGGGTATTTCCTCATATCAATCCGGGAGAACTCTTTGTATGGTTGGGTATTGCCCAAGGAATCACAACATTAGGCTTAAACTCGATGGAGCTGGCGATTCGTTATCTGTTGGTCGGTATGATCATGAACTTTATTGGTGGTTGGGTCACCGACTTTACGACTGCTTACGTGTGTAAGCAGCAAGGCATCACTTTGAGTAAAACCGTCAAACTAGTGGCAGAATAAGGAGGAATCAAGATGACGTATAAAAGTATACGAGTAGTCAAAGGCAGCGGTGGTTATGGCGGTCCCTTAGTGATCACGCCGACAGAAGAAAGACATAAATTTATTTACATTACTGGTGGTGGTGAGCGACCTGCAATCGTTGATAAAATTGTTGAATTAACGGGAATGGAAGCAGTCAATGGCTTTAAAACATCGATTCCCGATGATGAAATTGCATTGGCAATCATTGACTGTGGTGGCACACTACGTTGCGGTATTTATCCCAAAAAAGGGATTCCGACGATCAATGTCGTCGCAACGGGGAAAAGCGGGCCATTAGCACAATATATCAATGAACAGATCTATGTTTCGGCGGTTGGGGTCGACCAAATTTCATTAAGCGAAGAGCAAGAAGCAATCACTGTCACCAATGAAGCAACAGCTCCTAAGCGGGAATTTACCTACGATACTTCGAAAAAAATCACGGAGCAAAAAGCCGAGCAACAAAATTTTATTGCCAAGATCGGGATGGGCGCCGGGAAAGTCGTTGCGACCTTTAACCAATCTGCACGAGATGGGGTTCAGACGATGATCAATACCGTCATTCCCTTCATGGCATTTGTTTCCCTGTTGATTGGGATCATTCAAGGGTCAGGCGTTGGAAATTTCTTTGCGAATGTAATGGCGCCATTGGCTGGCAATATTTGGGGATTGATGATCATTGGCTTTATTTGTTCCTTGCCATTTCTCTCCCCGTTACTTGGACCAGGGGCAGTGATCAGTCAAGTGATTGGAACTCTGATTGGGGTCGAGATCGGTAAAGGAACGATTCCACCTCAACTTGCTCTACCTGCATTATTTGCGATCAATACTCAAAATGCCTGTGATTTCATTCCAGTTGGGTTAGGATTAGAAGAGGCAGAAGCGGAAACGGTTGAGGTTGGGGTACCTTCTGTTCTTTATTCTCGTTTCTTAAATGGTGTACCACGGGTCTTCGTAGCATGGCTTGCAAGTTTTGGACTTTATAGTTAAATCAGTATAGGAGGAAGCAGAAATGGCAGTTTTTACTACGACAGTTCTTTCAATCGGTGTGGAGGCAGAATTATTTCGCGAAGAAAATATGATCATTCTTTTTGGCAAAGATGCACCGGCAGCATTAGCTGACTATTGTTACAATATTGAAGTACAGCCAATGAATGGCACGATTACATCTGAACAAAAATTATGGATCGATGATCAAAGCTATCAAATTACCTCGGTAGGTGATGTGGTATCAAGGAATTTGCAAGAGTTAGGACACATCACGATTAAATTTGATGGCAGTTCGACCTCTGAATTACCAGGCACACTTTATGTAGAAGAAAAAACGATCCCTGTGATTGAAAAAGGAACAAAAATCAGTATTAAGTAAGGAAACTGTCTAGTAAAACGTAAGATTGAAGGAGTGTAAACAATGGAATTCTTTTTGGATACAGTAAATCTTGAGGAAATCACCCACTATCAAAAGGTACTCCCGCTGGCAGGAGTAACCTCGAACCCCACGATTTTGAAAGCTGCGGGGAACATCGACTTTTTTACTCATTTGCAAGCAGTGAAAGAACGAATCGGAGAAGCGTCCTTACACGTTCAAGTGGTTGGGGAAACTGTCGATGAGATGATCCTAGATGCAGAAACGATTATCAATAAGCTGGGAAACGACGTCTATATCAAAATCCCTGTCAATGAAAATGGGTTAGAAGCCATCAAACGATTAAAAGAGCGTGAATTCAATTTAACAGCTACAGCCATTTATACCGAATTACAGGGGTTCTTAGCGATTGGTGCTGGAGTCGATTATTTGGCGCCATACTATAACCGTATGGAAAATATCAATGTTGATGCACCAACAGTCATTGAATCATTGGCACAAGCGATTCATACCACTCAAGCACAAAGTAAGATCCTTGCTGCAAGCTTTAAGAACACTGCGCAAATGAATCGCGCGATTCGTGCAGGGGCACATGCGCTCACTGCTGATCCAGACATCTATCGACAGGGATTAGCCATGCCTTCCATTCAAAAAGCAATAACGGACTTTCACAATGAATGGGTCGAGACATTTGAGTCGCCTTCGATTCAGGGGTTATGCCAATGATGCCAACGGTAATTTTTGATATGGATGGGGTTATCGTAGATTCTGAGTATACGTTTTTAGAATCAAAAACAGCGATGCTTCATAGTGAAGGACACCTTGTAGATGAGTCGTATCACTATCAGTTCATGGGGACCACTGCAGAATTTATGTGGGAAAAAATGAAGGAAGAATTACAGTTACAAAAATCTGTTTCAGCGTACATTGAAGAAATGAATCTCAGAAGAAAAGCGTTGATCACACGTGATGGCGTCAAAGCGATTCCTCATGTGCAAACATTGATTCGGCAGTTAGCAGAAGCGAACTTTCAGCTTGGTGTTGCTTCCTCTTCTCCCAAAAAAGAGATTGAGGAGAACCTGGATCAATTGCAGTTGCGAAACTATTTTACTGAGATCGTCAGTAGTGAAGAGGTAGCACGCTCGAAACCTTTTCCCGACGTATTCTTGAAAGTAGCGTCTTTGTTGGGCACGAACCCTCAGCAATGTATCGTCATTGAAGATACGATCAATGGCTGTAAAGCTGCCAAAGATGCGGGTATGTACTGTATTGGTTTTGCAAATCCAGCATTCCCTGCGCAAGATCTGCCAGCGGATCAAACGATCATTGATTTTCGTGACCTGAATGTGCAAGGATTGAAAACCATTAAATAATACGCACGTCTAAAATGACCAGCCTATAAAGGATGATTGCTAATGAAGCTGGAATCATCCTTTATAGGCTGGTCATTTTTAATTTTTTTGCATGATAGTCAAAGAATAAGCTTATTCTGTCGGCAGATCCGCCATAAACCGTTCACTACCTTGAAATACCGCCAATTGATTGACACCAAAGGAACGCAGCAGATCGCTCATCGCTGCAAAATCTAACCGATAATCACTGGCTTTATGGGCATCAGAGCCGAGGGTGAACAATTTACCCCCGACACTTTGATACAGCGGGATAGCATATTGGTAAAGGTGGGCATTTTGATAGGGGCCAAAGCTCTTAGCGTTGATTTCCATCGCTAAGTCACGGGCAACGATTTTTTTGAAAATCGTCGTTAACTCTGTTTCAAAATGGGCGGCCAATTCCTCAGCTGTAAATTGGAAACGACGCAAGCCATAATCAAAGTGGGTCACGATATGCCCGTCTGGAAACGAGTCCAACACGTGGGCCATTTGGTCAAAGTATTGTTTGGCGACTGCAAATTTGTCCTTCTTCAACACGGCATCGTCCATATAATCAAAGGTACCGTTTTGATGGATACTGATCAATTTCAAGTCATAAGGATGGCTTTCAAGATAGCGCAAGATTTCTTGTTCTTGACCAGGCACGACACCAATCTCGATGCCTTTTAAGAGTTTCGTCGCTGTGGTCTCTTGCAGCTTCTGGTGGGTATTTACTAGTAATTCATAGTCAGGAATATCATCACGGAATCCCGAATAGGGGTTCTTCAAATCGAAATGATCTGTCGCAACGAAGTAGGCAGGCTGGTAAACTAGATAATTCTCAAACTGTTCATCTGAATCAAAAGACAAAAATGTATGCAGATGTTGATCATAATAATTCATAAACAAGACTCCTTTTCTTGAATACGATACCACAAAAAAGCAGAAGAAACTATGATTGGCTGAGAAAAGGTTTTCTCTTAGGCAATTTTTCGCTTATAATAAATAAGAATAGAGCGAAGGAGTCGGTCAGCCATGAGTATGTATCTTGAAATTCCTGAATTTGAAAGTGAATTTCGTTTTCGAACGTTTCTAAATGATGGTTTGACTATCGTTTATCCCCATGTCCATAAAGAAATCGAGATCATTTACGCTAAGCGCGGCACGGTGAATATTGGTGTTGACGATACGATTATTGAGTTGAAAGAAGGGGATCTATATCTTTTTTCCAGCGGGCAGCCCCACTACTTTCTTGCATCACCTGAGAGTGAACGCTATGTCTATCAATTTGATATGCAGCTTTTTGAAGAGCCGCTGCTGCGAGAAAATGAAGTATCCTTGATGACACTCTTTGAAGAAGGGGAGCCCCACAGCAAAAATTGGCCAGCGAGTTTTACGGAAAAAATAACAGGTCTCTTGATCGAGTTGTATCAGTTGGAAGAGGAAAATGTTGTTGGGAAGCGTTATTTGACTCTCGGGCTGCTTTACCAGTTGATCGGGGAGTGCTATCAAAGCTTGCCAAAGCGAAAACGAGCCGTCAATCCACTAAAACGAACGGCCGCACAATATAAAGAAACCTTGCAGCGTCTGAATGATGTCTTTGAGTACATCGAATCCCATTACCAAGAAGTCTTGACAATGGAGGACACCGCAAGACATGTAGGGTTTAGTCCCCATTATTTCACGCGTTTCTTTAAAACCAATACTGGCAAGACCTTCATGCAGTTTTTGACGGAATACCGCATCAATCAAGCCAAATTTATCTTGGCAAATGAAAAGATCCCGATGGCGGAAGTCGCTGAAAAAGCAGGCTTTGCCAGTGTCAAAACATTTCATCATGTCTTTAAGGAAGCTGTTGGTCAATCACCGTTGCAGTACCAGAAACAATTGAATCAAAATTGATAGAAACAGCCGATGAGCCTTTGCTTGTCGACTGTTTTTTTGTTGATCTGGCACTATTTTTTTCTCGATAGTGTTTTTTTAAGCGCTTTGCATAAATTGTGGAGTGGTTCTTTTTGTTAAATTTTCATAAGATAATTTTCGGGAATTTTTTCAATGGAAACTGGGAAGAACTGCTTTCGATGTTTCGCTATAATGAGGGGGTAGAAAATAATAAGCGTTTTCAGGAGGAAAGATATGACAGTTAAAGTTGGAATCATTGGGTGCGGTGGGATCGCAAACGGCAAGCACATGCCTGCCTTGTCTCAAGTAGAAGAAGTAGAAATGGTTGCCTTTTGTGATCTGCTGGTTGAACGTGCAGTTGAAGCGAAATCAGCATTTGGGACTGAAGATGCCCAAGTATTCAGCGATTATCAAGAAATGTTGGCACAAGCTGATCTAGATGTAATCCATGTGTGTACACCAAACGCCTCACATGCTGAGTTGACGATTGCTGCACTAGAAGCGGATTGTCATGTCATGTGTGAAAAACCAATGGCAAAAACAGCGGCAGAAGCCAAAGCAATGATCGAAGCAGCCAACCGAACAGGAAAAAAACTCACGATCGGCTACCAAAACCGTTTTAGAAAAGATTCTCGTTATCTTCATGAAGTGTGCGCCGAAGGACAATTAGGAAACATTTATTTTGGGAAAGCTCATGCGATCCGTCGTCGGGCTGTGCCAACTTGGGGTGTTTTCCTTGATGAAGAGGCGCAAGGCGGCGGTCCTTTGATCGATATCGGTACCCACGCATTGGATCTGACCTTATGGATGATGAACAATTACAAACCAAAATTTGTTGTCGGAAAAGCGTATCATGAGTTGTCGCAAACCAAAAATGCCGCAAATGCTTGGGGCCCTTGGGACCCAGAGAAATTCTCAGTAGAAGATTCGGCCTTTGGTTTTGTGGTCATGGAAGATGGCGCAACGATTTTCTTAGAAGCCAGCTGGGCGCTCAACAGCTTGGATGTGAAAGAAGCCAAAACGACACTGATGGGTAGCAAAGCCGGTGCGGATATGAACAACGGTTTGACCATCAATGGGGAAGACCACAGCTTGCTGTATGAAAAAAATATCGAACTTGAAACAGGCGGCGTTGATTTTTATGAAGGAAACGGGGAGACGCCAGAAATTTTAGAAGCACAATCGTGGATCCATGCGATCATCAACGATACCGAACCAGTGGTCAAACCTGAAGAAGCAATGGTCGTGACGGAGATTCTAGAAGCGATCTACAAATCATCGCAAACCGGTGAGCCAGTCTACCTATAAGAACTGCTGGAAGAAAAGGAGCGAGCACAAATGACAAAACCGAAAATCGCTTTACAGCTTTGGAGTATTCAAGAGGACTGCAAGACAAATCTTTTTGATGCGTTGAAAACAGTAAAACAAAACGGCTATGACGGTGTTGAATTTGCCGGTTATCATGGACACAGCGCTGTTCAGATCAAAGAAATGCTGGAGCAGTTGGATTTGGCGGTCGCGGCTTCCCATATCCCGTTTGAAGCATTGCAAGATCGTTTTGAAGAAACCGTCGCTTTTGAAAAAACGATTGGCAATCAACGGATCGTGATTCCGTATGCCAGCTTTGATTCTTTGGAAAAATGGCAAGCCTTTGCTGCGGAGCTGACCCAGATCACCCAAAAATTGCAGGCAGAAGGGCTGATTTGCTACTACCACAACCATGCCCATGAATTTACTGAAGTTGCTGGAAAATCCATGATCGATGAACTGATCAAAGACAATCCGCAACTGCGTTTGGAAGCCGACCTTTACTGGTTAGCCTTTGCAAACGTGGCTATTTTACCTTGGCTAAAGGAACGCGAAACGAAGGTCGGCTTGGTTCATATCAAAGATATGCAAGAGCAGCCGCAGGAAAGCACCGAGATCGGCAATGGGATTTTACCAATTAAGTCGTATGTAGAAGCAGCTAAAGCATTAGAACTACCATGGCTGATCGTCGAGCAGGAAGCGTTTCAAAAATTCGCTCCTTTAGAAGCCAGCGGGATTGATTATCTGCAATTAAAAGACATCGTAGAGGAGGTCTACCAATGATCCATGTTACGGTATGGAACGAGTTTCGTCATGAAAAAACGAATGAGACCGTCCAAAAAATGTATTCAGAAGGAATCCATGGTCAAATTGCCAAGTTTTTAGCAGAGGATGATTTTCAAGTACGAACGGCGACCCTTGATGAACCAGAACATGGGTTGACGGAGCAAGTATTGGCTGACACGGATGTGTTGGTTTGGTGGGGCCATATGGCGCATGAAGAAGTCGATGATGCTATCGTTGCTCGTGTGCAGCAGCGTGTATGGGAAGGAATGGGACTGATCGTCTTGCATTCTGGCCACTTTTCGAAAATCTTTAAAACGTTGATGGGAACGTCGTGCGATTTGAAATGGCGGGTAGACGATCAGCATGCGCGGATCTGGAATGTTAATCCAAGCCACCCAATCGCTGAAGGAGTCGGCGAATGGATCGAACTAGAGCAAGAGGAAATGTATGGCGAGCACTTTGATATTCCAGCGCCGGATGAATTGATCTTTGTCAGCTGGTTCCCTGGTGGTGAAGTTTTCCGCAGCGGCTGTACATTCCGCCGTGGGAATGGCAAAATCTTCTATTTCCAGCCTGGTCATGAGACATTCCCAAGCTATTACAATCCCAAAGTGCAAAAAGTGATCCAAAATGCGGCTCGCTGGTGTGCACCAACAGAAAATCGTTACCCAACATATGGGCATTTTCAAGCAATTGAGGAGGAAAGAAAATGAAATTAGGTGTTTTTACCCCGTTATTCAATCAACTTAGCTTTGAAGAAATGATCGATGAAGTAGCGAAAAAAGGGCTCCAAACCGTCGAGATCGGTACCGGTGGTTCTCCAGGCAATGCCCACTTAGACATTGACCGTTTACTAGCAAGTGAAGCAGAGCGAAAAGAATACTTAGCGAAATTAGCTGATAAAGGATTGGAAATCTCAGCTTTGAGCTGTCACAACAACCCAATCTCTCCATTAAAAGCAGAAGCGCAAGAAGCCGATGAACTTTTGCGCAAAACCATCAAATTAGCCAGCTTAATGAATGTACCTGTTGTGAACGGATTTTCAGGCGTTTCAGGCGGAAATGCAACAGATACACAAGTCAACTGGCCAGTATTGCCATGGCCGACGGAATACGATGACAATTATAATTATCAATGGGAACAAAAACTGATTCCTTATTGGAAAGGCATCAACACGGAAGCGGAAGCGGCTGGTGTTAAAATTGGGATCGAACTTCATGGCGGCTTTTTGGCACATACCCCTTATACGATGTTGAAACTGCGGGATGCTGCGGGTAAAGCCATCGGCTGTAACTTGGATCCAAGTCATTTATGGTGGCAAGGGATCGACCCAGTGGCAGCGGTCAAAATCTTAGGGGAAGCCGATGCGATCCATCACTTCCATGCTAAAGATACGTATTTGGACCAAGACAATATCAACATGCATGGCTTGACGGACATGCAGCCATATAGCAATGTCAAAACCCGAGCTTGGACCTTCCGTTCAGTCGGTTGCGGCCACAGCTTACAAGTCTGGTCAGATATTATTTCTGCACTTAGAATTTATGGGTATGATTATGTCTTGAGTATTGAGCATGAAGATCCAATCATGTCCATTGATGAAGGACTGACTCGTGCCATCAGTAACTTGAAGACGATTATGATCCGTGAAGAAGCTTCATCCATGTGGTGGGCATAAGAAGAAAACCGAGGAGTGTCAGACATGAGTGCAATCAATTTTGCAGTAATCGGATATGGCGGCATGGGTGCGTACCATGTCCACAATATCTTACCAAATGAAAACGAACGAATCCACATCGTAGGAACTTACGATATCAATGAAGAACGTCAAGCGATCTCCCAAGAAAAAGGCCATAAGATCTTTAAAAGCTATGATGAAGTCTTAGCCGATGAGACGATCGAAGCAGTATTGATCGCCACACCTAATGACTTGCACAAAGAGTTATCGATCGCTGCGTTGAAAGCCGGCAAACATGTTGTTTGCGAGAAGCCTGTTGCGCTGAATACTGCGGAACTAGATGAGATCGTGGCGGTTGCCCAAGAAACTGGCAATACCTTTATGGTTCACCAAAACCGCCGTTGGGATCCTGATTTTCTACTTGTACGCGAACTGTACCGTAATGGACAGATCGGTGATTTGTTCCAATTAGAGTCACGGGTCCAAGGGGCAAACGGCATCCCAGGAGACTGGCGCCATGTGAAAAAACAAGGTGGGGGAATGCTTTTAGACTGGGGCGTTCACTTGCTGGATCAAATGCTATGGCTGATCGACAGTCCAGTGAAAGATGTTAAAGCGGATCTTAGCTTTGTGTTGGGGGAAGAAGTCGATGATGGGTTCTTCGCTTTGATTACCTTTGAAAATGGGGTCAAAGCAATCGTGGAAGTTGGAACCTCCAATTACACGCAATTGCCTCGCTGGTACATCAAAGGAACAGAAGGAACAGCCACCATCACCGATTGGGATCTAAATGGGGAAATGGTGCAAGCAACAGGTCGCGAAGATGTGGCAGCACCAAAACCAGTCCAAGCAGGCGTCGGCTTGACGAAAACGATGGCACCGCCATCGGAATTGGCAGCCAAAGAAATTCCTTTCCCGAAAGCCGAAGCGGATTTTGAACCTTTCTACAAGAATTTTTACAACGTTGTACGCAACGGTGCCGAACCTATCGTTAAAAACGAAGAAGTCCGAGCAGTGATGCAGTTGATCGAACGTATTTTTGCCACAGCGTAAGAGATAGAGGAAGCAGCTCTTTATCCATGTAACCGAACGAGTGCGAGAAGCAAAAACTGGGAGAGAATGATGTTCATTCTGTCCCAGTTTTTTTATTTCTTGACATCATAAGTGACCCATAATCATGTGAAGGGGAAACAATTTTCAAAAAGAAGCTTTGGTTAAGGTACTTGATGTTCAGTTAAAGAATACTGTTTTGAATGGTTTGGGTTAGTAGGATCACTCGAGGTACCTCGATCTATACGCTTATTGGTTAGATAAGCGAGGCGATAGCTAGGCAAGTTGTCGCTAACCCACACGCTTGGAGTTGCAACAAGCGCACAATAGTCACTCTTACCGCAAATAGGGGTGGCTATTGTGCTACATATGTTTGAACTTCTCACGTTTCGCGTGGTTTTTTTATCCTTGAAAATTCCCAACTCCTACCGCCATGGCCTAAAATTCCATGTATAATAAAGAAAACGACCGTTTTATTTGGCGAAGGGAAAAGAAAAAGCAAAAGAGGTGCGAACTATGAGGATGAATCAAGAAAAGCTGACTTCATCAAATGGGAAGGATCAGCTTTTTGTCAAAACGTGGCTGCCAGAAGAACAGCCGAAAGCAGTCGTGCAAATCGTTCACGGAATGATCGAACACATTGAACGTTACCACGAGTTTGCGGAATGTTTGACTGCGCAAGGCTATGCGGTGGTCGGTCATGATCACTTAGGGCATGGGCAATCCGTGAAGGAAACACAGGCCTATGGGCATTTTGGTGAAAAAGAGGGCGCCAACTATTTAGTGGCAGATGTGGGAGTGGTCCATCAGTACGCAGCTGCTTGCTATCCAGACAGGCCATACTTTATCTTAGGTCACAGTATGGGATCGCTGGTTTTGCGGAATTATTTGTTTAGTCAGCCACATCCATTGACAGGAGCGATCATCATGGGCACCACGATGGAAAAAGCCGTGCTGATGCAAGGAGGCAAACTCGTCACGAACTTGTTGCGGCCGTTTGCCGCTCAGCAATGGCCTTATCACGTAATGGAACAGCTAGTTTTTGGCCAGCACAACCGGCGTTTTCGTCCCAATCGGACCGCCAAAGATTGGTTGACCAGTGATCCGCAGCAAGTGGATCGCTATTTGAAGGACCCTTACACCCAATTTCATTTTTCTTTAGCAGCTTACAAGGATCTCTTTACATTGACACAAGCTGCCAGTGATCCGGATCAACTGCGCAAGATTGATTCAGAATTGCCGCTGCTGCTGATTTCAGGTGGAGACGATCCTGTTGGGCACTATGGCAAAAGCGTCCGCCAATTGGCTCAGCAACTGAAGCAAAATGCTGACGTGACGATGTATTTGCTCGAACATGGCCGTCATGAGATTTTGAATGAGCGCAACCGCGAGATCGTTTACAATGAAATTTCTCGCTGGCTATTTGAAAAAATGCCGAAATGACGAACGTTAAGAAATTGGTAGTCTTTTCTGAAAATTCAAAATTATTTTCTCTTTTAAGGCTTTTTTCATTTTCGGCTATCTGTTATAATGATTTTCACATCTAACATAAAGGAGAGATTTTTTGTATGACAGTTTATAACTTTTCAGCTGGTCCTGCCGTATTGCCCCGTCCCGTATTGGAGAAAGCACAATCCGAACTTTTGAATTACCGCGGAAGTGGGATGTCCGTTATGGAGCTGAGTCATCGGTCCTCCTTGTTTGAAGCAATCATTAAAGATGCAGAAGCACTTTTACGAAAATTAATGGGAATTCCTGAAAACTATCAGGTACTGTTTTTACAAGGCGGCGCGAGTCTCCAATTCAGTATGATCCCTTTGAATCTTGCACAAAACAAAAAAGCCTTATACGTAAATACCGGTTCTTGGTCGAAGAAAGCTATTGAAGCAGCAAAAGCGCTTGGAAACGTGACGGTGGAAGTCATTGCCTCTAGTGAGGATCAAAACTTTACTTATATTCCAGAAATTTCAGAAGATGCGATCGATCAAGAAGCGGCTTATTTGCATATCACCACGAACAATACCATTGAAGGGACGGCCTTTCAAACGATTCCGCAGGCTGGCAATGTGCCGATCGTAGCAGACATGTCCTCAAATATTTTAGCCAATGACTATCGCGTAGAAGACTTCGGTGTGATTTATGCTGGGGCCCAAAAGAATATTGGTCCTGCAGGGTTGACGGTAGTGATCATCCGAGAAGATTTACTCAATGATGATGCTGTTTTCGCTCCAATGCTGGATTATCGTCTACAGGCTAAAAATGACTCATTGTACAATACACCACCAACGTATGCTATCTATATTGCTAAATTGGTGTTTGAATGGTTGGAAGAATTAGGCGGCATTCCTGCAATTTTAGAACAAGACCGCCAAAAAGCGGCGCTTTTATACGAAACGATCGAAGCCTCTGCTCTTTACAGTAGTCCTGTGGCTGTTGATAGCCGTTCACTAACGAATATTCCTTTTGTAACAGGGGATAAAGCATTAGATCAGCGCTTCAATGAAGAAGCTGTCAAAGCTGGTTTTGAGAACTTGAAAGGGCATCGTTCCGTTGGAGGAATGCGAGCAAGCTTGTACAATGCCTTTCCATTAGCTGGCGTTCAAGCGTTAGTCGACTTTATGAAATCATTTGAAGCGGAGGTCAAATAAATGTTCCAAATCAAAACATTCAATGCGATCGCACCAGAAGGATTACAGCGTTTAGAAAAAGAAAAGTATGCCATCAACGAGAGCGACCAACCGCAAGGGATTTTGCTGCGCAGCCAGAAATTGCACGATTACGCTTTTCCTGAAAGTGTCTTAGGTATTGCTCGTGCAGGGGCTGGGACCAACAACATTCCCGTCAAAGCATGTACTGAAAAAGGGATCGTCGTCTTTAATACACCCGGTGCCAATGCCAATGCGGTCAAAGAATTAGTGATTGCTAGTCTGCTCTTAAGTGTCCGCCCGATTTTACGAGGTGCCCAATGGGTCCAAACCTTGAACGGTGATAATGTGGAAGAACAAGCAGAAGCACAAAAAAGTCAATTTGCTGGAACAGAGTTAGAAGGCAAAAAGTTAGGAATCATCGGCCTTGGTTCTATTGGAGCGATGGTTGCCAACGATGCTTATCGTCTAGGGATGGAAGTAGTCGGTTATGATCCTTACGTGTCAGTGGATACTGCTTGGACGATCTCTCGTCGGGTCAAGCGTGCCAATGATATTGCGGAAGTCTTTTCAACCTGTGATTTTATTACGGTTCATGTACCGCTAATGGAAAACACCCATCATCTCGTCGGGGAAGCCGAACTTGCGAAAATGAAACCAACAACGAAACTATTCAACTTTTCCCGTAAAGAAATCGTCGATACAGATGCCGTTTTACGTGCATTAAAAGCCGACCGTTTAGCGGGCTATACGACTGATTTTGCAGATGAACAATTGCTGCACAATGAAAAAGTACTCGTCTTGCCGCATTTAGGTGCATCAACAGAAGAAGCTGAAGTCAACTGTGCCAAGATGGCAGCCCGAACATTGAAAAAATTCTTGGAATTCGGGACCATCAAGCGCTCGGTGAATTTTCCAACCGTTGAGATGGCTTTTCATTCGCCTTATCGTCTGACGATCATCAATCGCAATGTACCGAATATGTTAGGTCAGATTTCGTCGATCATTGCGGAATCTGGGATCAATATCGACAATATGCTGAATCGTGGACGGGAAGACTTTGCTTACACCCTAGCCGATGTCGCTTCTGAAGATGAGGCATTGTTGAATCAATTAGCCGATAAACTGCGGGAGAACGAAAATATCGTTCGTGTACGGGTCATCAAAAATCAGGAGGTTGGGTATTAATGGTTCAAGTATTTCCGTTTAAAGCCATTCGTCCAGAAGCCTCATTGGCAGAAAAAGTGGCCGAGCTGCCTTATGACGTGGTCAATTCACAAGAAGCCGCAGCGTTTGCGCAAGGCAATCCTTACAGCTATTTCCACATCGACCGTTCGGAGATCGACTTGCCAGGAATCGATCCTTATGATCCACAGGTGTATCAAAAAGCGGCTGAAAATCTTGCATCTTTTCAAGAAGAAGGCTGGTTGATTCAAGAAACGGCGCCCGCATATTATTTGTATGAATTGACGATGGCTGGCAGAAGTCAAACTGGGCTTGTCGCCTGTACCTCGATCGATGATTATGTCGCTGGGAAAATCAAGAAACACGAGTTTACCCGTCCAGAAAAAGAAATCGATCGGATCAATCACATTCTGGCATGTGATGCCAATACAAGTCCGATTTTCTTGAGTTATCGCCAACCAGCAGCAGTCAAAGAAGCAATCGATGCGTGGCAAGCAGAGCATGCGCCGATCTATGATTTTGTCAGCTATCATGAGGTGCAGCATCGTGTTTGGCTGATCGATGATCCAGCGCTAGTCGCCTCTTTTGCCCAGCAGTTTCAGGCTGTAGATGCCCTCTATATTGCGGATGGACATCACCGTACAGAGTCAGCAGTTAAAGTTGGCTTGCAAAAGCGAGCCGATGGCCAAAGCAGCCAAGAAAGCGACCGCTTTTTAGCAATCTTATTCCCAGAAAATGAATTAGCGATTTGGGAATACAATCGGGTCTTGCGGGTACCAGTGCCAGAAACCTTTTTTGAGCAGGCAGCCCAGCATTTTACGATTCAAGAAACTACAACGAAGAAACCAGCGCAACGTGGTTCGATTCATCTGTACCTAAACCATGCGTGGTGGGAGTTGACCATCAAACCGGAATCTGTGCCGCAAGATGCGGTAGGACAGCTGGATGTGTCGCTTTTACAACAATACGTGCTGGCTGATATTTTCGCGATCCAAGATGTGCGGACAGACAAACGCATTGATTTTGTCGGCGGAATTCGTGGTCCAGAAGAATTGGAACGTTTGGTAGATAGCGGAGAATGGACATTGGCCTTTTCCATGTATCCAACGCAAATGGCCGATCTTTTGGCAGTCGCCGATGCGGGAGAAATTATGCCGCCAAAATCAACTTGGTTTGAACCAAAACTGTTGAGCGGTCTGTTTTTACATGATTTAGAAACGAATTAACCAAAAAAAGCTTACGAGGCTAGCTCGTAAGCTTTTTTCGATATTAGAAGTTGCCGAGTGTTTCGATGATCAAGCGGACATTCAAGACCGTCAGTGCAATGGCACAGATCCAGCCTAAGGTAGAGACCCATAGCGGATTCTTGAAGCGTTCCCCCATGATTTTTTTTGAGCTGGTAAAAAGAACCAACGGAATCATCGAAACGGGTAAGGCGATGCTTAAAAAGACTTGCGAATAAATCAGCAGATCGTCCAAGGCTTGTTCGTTGCCGCCAAAGTAAATCGTACAAAGCAAGACGGGGATCACCGATAAGCCACGGGTGATCAGACGTCGCGCCCAAGTAGGGATCTTCATATGGATAAATCCTTCCATCACGACTTGCCCCGTCAGTGTCCCAGTGATCGTTGAATTTTGACCAGATGCCAAGAGCGCCACGGCAAACAGAACGCTCAAGACTGGACTGGCGACAGCACCAGCAATGGAGGAATCTTGCAAAGCATCGAACAGCGCGGAGAAGGTGCCGACTTCTTCGCTATGACCAAAGAACAAGGCGCTTCCTAAGATCAAAAGCAGGCAATTGACCAAAAAGGCAGCGGATAATTGGATATTGGAATCCCAAGTAGCGAACCGCACGGCCGTTGCCACTTCTTGGGTATCGCTGCGATCGATTTTTCGTGATTGGGAGATCGAAGAATGCAGATAGAGATTATGCGGCATCACAGTCGCACCAACGATCCCCAACGCCATTGTCAGCTGTCCATGGTTCAAGACTTGCTTTTGGGGAATAAAGCCTTGCAAGACAGCAGGCAAATTTGGTTGAGCAATAATGACTTCGTAACAAAAGACCAGCATAATGACCAAAATCAGTGTCATGACGATCGCTTCGATTTTTCGGAAACCCAATTTCATTAAAAAGAGCAGAAGCAATACATCGAAAATCGTTAAGATGACCCCAACTAATAAAGGTAAGCCGAATAGTAGATTGAGAGCGATCGCTCCTCCGATCACTTCCGCGATATCCGTTGCCATGATAGCCAATTCGGTGACGATCCACAAGACAAAGCCTAAACCTTTGCTGGTGTGTTTACGAGTTGCTTGCGCAAGGTCCATCTGGGTCACGATCCCTAGCTTGGCTGCCATGTATTGCAGCAGCATAGCGATCAAACTGGAAATCAAGATCACAGAAAGTAAGAGATAGCCATATTCAGCACCGCCACCGATCGAGGTGATCCAGTTTCCTGGGTCCATATAGCCCACGGCTACCAATGCCCCAGGACCAGAGAACGCTAAGAGATTGCGCCAAAAGCTGCCGTTTTTTGGAATGGCAACTGTATTATTTATTTCTTCCAAGCTAGGACCGTTGGCCGCTTGGATCAATTTTTTTTCATCATTCATCGTTTCACACCCTATCTTTTTAGGTATACCTAAAAACAAATCTATTGTATTCCTCATTTATGGATTTTTCAAGAGAAACCTTTTGGAAGTCAGAAGGAAGGACAAAAAAACAGCAGCCAAAGGAATGGCTGCTGTCTGCTGGGTTTTCTTATAAAATTAGTCGGCGCGTAAAGCGATCGCTGCATCTTTTTTCGCTGCCATTCGAGCTGGAATGTGGCCGCCGATCATCGTTAGGACGGTGCTGACAGCAATCAAGATCAGGCCGTGGACCGGATTTAATTGAGCAACATTTTCGAGATCAGTCATACTATACAAGATTGCGTTGATCGGGAATGTGGCTAACCAAGCAATGAGGACACCTAAAGCTCCTGAAGCGATCCCTAAAATACAGGTTTCGGCATCGAAGACGCGGGTGATGTCTTTTTTACGAGCACCTAATGCTTTTAAGACCCCAATTTCTTTCGTGCGTTCAAGTACAGAGGTATAAGTGATGATACCGATCATGATCATGCTGGTTACCAAGGAGATTCCTGCAAAAGCGATCAAGACATAGGTGATGGCATCCATCAAGCCACCAGTCAATTGAGTCATCGTACCGGCTAAATCGGAATAAACGATTTGGTCTTCTTTGTCTTTGCCTTTGTTGAAGTCATCCAAGTAATCAAGGATTTTTTCTTTGGCACTGAAATCATTTGGATAGATCATAATGCTGTTTGGTAAATCACTGCCGCCGAGATAAGCGATCAATGAATCTTTGGCACTTTCGTCAACGGGTTCATTCGTCATCACGTTGGTGTCGCTATCTTTTTGTGCTTGGACGATCGCTGAGTCTTGGTTTTCTCTGATCACTTCTTGCGCGAGGGCATCACTGTAGGCAATGCCGGTTGAAAGCAAGTTCATCGTAGAGTTTTGCTTGATACGTAAGATTCCGCTGATCGTTAATTCTTTGTTGTTGCTGTTATCGAAAACTTCATTTAAATCTTGGTTTGGAATGAAGTTTCCAGTCGGCAATTCGGTGTAAAAGGCATCATTAGACGCCAATGTGATTTTTGTTCCCACGATATCGTCGAAGGAAACCGTGTCACCATCTTCAATATCAAAACCGAGATTGATCAATGCATTGACATTCGTTACGTTGTTTTCATCGACGATCAAAACGACATCTGTGCTGGCACTTGGGTAGCTGCCTTCTAAAAGGTCATAGTTGTCTTTCAAGAAATTGCCGTTATCCTCTGATAACTGCTCAGGGAAAGTCGAAACCCCAATACCGGTTGAGGCACTCATGGCAGACATCATGGCATTGGTCTGTTCATTGTCAGGCGACGCGTTGGAGAAGCTGACTTGTTCCACATTGTCATCGATCTTGCGGAAAAGATTCAATGAAGTTGAACGAGTGTAGCCGATATTGTTACTTAACTCAGGATCAATGTCGTTGATGTAATCGAGAAACTCTTGATCGATTTTGTTGATATGGGTTGCACGATCCGTATCACTTAATTTGGCAGTGACCTCTTTATCTGAAGGGAAATCTTCAGATTTATCCCGCGTACCCATCGCTGATGGATCTTGTTCAGTGGCCACTTGTGAGATCGTGATCGGAAAACGAGCTAATGTTTCTGACTGGGTATTGTCGATTTGTTTTTGGAATCCCGTTGATAGTGACAAAACAATGGCGATTCCGATGATTCCGATACTAGAAGCAAAGGCTGTCAAGAAGGTGCGCCCTTTTTTGGTTCGGATATTGTTAAACGACAAACGTAAGGCCGTCATAAAACTCATTTTTGTGTGCTTTAATTCGAATTGGTCTTTCTTTTGGCCTTCGACATGGGGGTTCGAATCTTTAATGATTCGTCCGTCTTTGAATTCAATGATCCGTCCAGCGTATTTGTGGGCCAATTCAGGATTATGAGTAACCATGATGACCAATTTTTCTTTTGATAGTTCTTGGATCAGTTCCATGATTTGGACACTTGTCTCTGAATCTAAGGCACCTGTAGGTTCATCACAAAGGAGGATATCAGGATCATTTGCTAAGGCACGAGCGATCGCTACCCGCTGCATTTGACCACCAGAAAGCTGATTTGGTTTTTTGTGCATATGCTCAGCTAAGCCCACACGCGTCAAAGCATCGGTTGCTTTGGCGCGTTTTTCTTCTTTTGACACACCGCTCAAGGTCATCCCAAGCTCGACGTTGTCGATGATGCCTAAATGACTGATCAAATTGTAGCTTTGGAAGACAAAGCCGATCGAATTGTTCCGATAGGCATCCCAGTCGCGGTCTTTAAAGGACTTGGTTGATTTGCCATTGATGATCATATCACCAGAGTCGTAATTATCTAAGCCGCCGATCACGTTCAACATGGTTGTTTTCCCAGAGCCGCTTGGCCCTAAAATGGCAACAAACTCTTGTTTACGAAAGGCGACGGTGACGCCGTCGAGGGCTTTCGTAGTACTGGCGCCAACTGTATAATACTTCTTGATATCTTTTAATTCTAACATGGGGTCACTCTTTTCTTGCCGTTTTCACGATTATTTTCATTATGTAACCACGCTATCATAATGGTTAACAAAAATCAACGATTATCATTGTTTAAATAAATAATTTATACTAAACTAAAGACAGAAAAGAGGGAGAGTATGGAAAAAGCGTTAGGAACATTCAATATGGCAGTGTTTGCGGAGATATTTTCGCTGATGGGAAACATATTGTTTGAAGAAATCGGTCTGGAAGATTTAAAATTGACCAAAATGGAAATCTTGGAACTCGTGGTGATCTCTAGTAATGAAGGAATTACGATGTCCGAGTTGGCCCAGCAAATCGGTACGTCAAAAGTCCAAATCAGTCGTTCGATCTCGGGGTTGGAAAAGGCTGGCTTTGTGGTACGCAAAACCAACGGCGTCAATCGTCGCAACGTCAATGTTTATTTGGAAGAAGCTGGGAAGCAGTTGTTTGTCCAAAAGAAAAAACAAGTGGAAGACCGCTTGAATGCCAAAACCGCTCAAATGGCTGCGGAAGATATCCAGCAGTTGAGTCAGTCATTGACGGAGGCAGTGGGGATCTTGCGGAAATATGACATTTTACGGACTGGCAATCAATGTGAGAAGAAGACACCGTTTGATTAAAAAAGGCTGAAGCAATCGTTTGCTTTTTAATTGCTGAATTAATTTCATATTGACCTGTATTATCGATTTATCAGATAAAGCAACCGATTGCGTTTTTCTCTTGTTTTGACTTCTGATTTGTGCGACAATGGGTATATCAAACAAGTCAAAGGAGTCTGCTATGAATACTACTGCCATCTATCATCGTCCCGAAAGTGAATTTGCGTATTTGTACGAGAAGGATAAAATGCATATCCGTTTGCGTACCGCCCGTCAAGACGTCCGCCATGTCCAGCTGCTTTGCGGTGATCCTTACACACTGTATAAAGAAGCGTGGTACCAACAAAGAATTGAAATGCAAAAAATTCTTTCCACGGACTTGCATGATTATTGGCAAGTATCGGTCGGAGCAGAATTCCGCCGTTTGTCTTACGGCTTTTCCATCGAAAGTTACGATGGGTTGCATGTCTTCTATGGGGATCACGGGGTCTACCCCTTTGAACAGCAATATTTAGAAATGAACAACAATTATTTTCGGATGCCTTACTTCCAAGAAGCCGATCGTTTCAAAATTCCCGAGTGGGCGAAAGAAACGGTTTGGTATCAAATTTTCCCTGAGCGCTTTGCAAATGGGGACCCATCAAATGATCCTGAAGGTGTGTTGCCATGGGGCTCAAAAAATCCCGATCGCCAAGACTTTTTCGGTGGGGATCTACAAGGAGTCATCGATCATTTGGATTACCTTGTCGATCTAGGAATCAATGGGATCTATTTCTGTCCGATTTTTGAGGCATATTCGAATCACAAGTATGATACCATCGATTATTTGGCCATCGATCCTGCTTTTGGTGATAACGATACCTTTAAACGATTAGTGGAGGAATGCCACAAACGCGGCATCAAAGTTATGCTGGATGCTGTTTTCAACCATATGGGGGATACTTCGCATCAATGGCTAGATGTCATCAAAAACGGCAAAGATTCGCCGTTTGCTGATTGGTTCCACATCAATGAGTTTCCTGTCAACTACAAAGAAGGGGAAAACTTTGAAGATGCTTATGACATCACCTATGATGTTTTTGCCTTTACGCCGCATATGCCGAAACTCAATACGGAAAATCCCGATGTGCAAGATTATTTGTTGAAGATCGCTCGTTATTGGATCGAAGAATTTGATATCGATGCTTGGCGCTTGGACGTGGCTAATGAAGTTAGTCACTTCTTCTGGAAAAAATTCCGCCAAGTGTGTGATGAGGCCAAAGATGATTTTTATATCCTTGGGGAAATTTGGCATTCTTCTCAACGCTGGTTACAAGGCGACGAGTTTCATGCAGTGATGAACTACGCCTTTACAGATGCAATTATTGAATATTTTGTCAAAGACGAGATCTCCATGACGAAAATGGTCTCGGAATTAAATAACCAGCTGATGTTGTATCGGGAGCAAACCAACCAAGTGCAGTTCAATATTTTGGATTCTCATGATACCCCGCGTTTGTTAACTTTGGCTCGGGGAGACAAAGACTTGATGCGCCAAGTGATGGCCTTTACGTATCTGCAACAAGGAGTTCCTTGCCTGTATTACGGCGATGAGATTGGTTTGACCGGTGATATGGATCCGGATTGTCGTAAATGTATGATTTGGGATGAGGAAAAGCAAGATCGTGATTTGCTGCATTTCACCCAGTCATTGATCAAACTACGCAAAGACAACCAAAAAGTCTTATCTGAAGGTTCCTTGAGTTGGAACTGGGTTTCGGAAGAAGATGGCCTGATCATTTTCGAACGAGAGTTGGGGGCACAGCGGATCATCGGTATTTTCAACACTGGCGAGGACCAACTTACACTCTCTCGTCCTGATTCAATTTTGATGGAACAGTTTGTCCAACTGGAAGATGAGACGATGATCATCGATAACAAAGGCTTTGCTATCGTGAAAGTAAATAACGAAGAATCGAATGAAGCATAAAAATGAGGCAAGAATTGCATATGCAATTCTTGCCTCATTCAATGTTTTGGGTATTTTTAATTTCCCCATGCACGTTGGAAAGAATCTTCCCCAAAATTCCTTCTGTCGGTATTATATCCTATAACACCTAAATGTGACAAATGATAACCCTTAAATATAGGTAGTTTTTTCCTGAAACGGGGAAAACGATTGAAAATTTAGATAGTTCTGCCTTCTTTTTGCGCTTCTTTCCACGAAAGGCCTTTTCTTTTTTACAAGATATGATAAACTAGTAAAAATGTATTTTTATTCGAGGAGTGATTTGATGAGTACAGGGTATCACATAGCAGTTGTCGGAGCTACCGGCGCAGTAGGAACAAAAATGATTGAGATGTTGGAGAAGACCACGTTGCCGATCAAAAAAATAACGTTGTTGGCATCCAAACGTTCTGCTGGGAAGACCCTTGTGTTCAAAAATGAGCCGCTCGTTATTCAAGAGCTGACCGCAGATTCCTTTGCGGGAGTCGATATTGCATTGTTCAGTGCCGGTGGTGGCATTTCAAAACAATTTGCTCCAGAAGCAGTCAAACACGGTGCAGTCGTAATCGACAATACCAGTCATTTTCGGATGGATCCGAATGTTCCTCTAGTCGTTCCTGAGGTGAATCCTCATGCATTAGCGCAACATAAAGGAATCATTGCCAATCCGAATTGTTCAACGATTCAAATGATGGTGGCATTAGAACCGATTCGTCAAAAAGTCGGTTTATCGAGGGTCTTGGTTTCAACGTATCAAGCAGTTTCAGGTGCTGGCGCACAAGCCTTGGCTGAATTGACTCGTGAATCTCAAGAACTATTAGCCGGCAAAGCCGCTGATGAACTAAACCCTGAGATTTTACCAGCAGGCAGCGATAAAAAGCACTACCCAATCGCGTTTAACGCCTTGCCACAAATCGATGTCTTTGCTGAAGACGATTATACTTACGAAGAGTGGAAAATGATCAATGAAACGAAGAAGATCATGGAAGATGCGCAGATCAAAGTAGCAGCTACGTGTGTGCGAATCCCTGTGTTTAGCGGTCATTCGGAGTCGATTTATATCGAGACCAAAGACCATGCCAGTGTTGAGGAAGTTAGGCAGTGGATCAGCGAAGCCCCAGGAGCTGTCTTGCAAGATGATCCGAGTCAACAAGTGTACCCGCAAGCTTTGACCAGTGTGGACAAAACGGAAACCTTTGTTGGTCGGATTCGCAAAGATTTGGATGTCGAAAACGGCTTGCATTTATGGGTCGTTTCTGATAATTTGCTGAAAGGTGCGGCATGGAACTCTGTTCAAATCGCCGAAAGCCTGCATCAGCAAGGATTAGTTCATGTGTAAACCATAAGTTTTTCAGAAAAGTGTGGTGAATGCCACGCTTTTCTTTTTTTTGTTGTATAATAATAGGGACGGCTTATGCTTGGGAAATAATACAGTAGAAAAAAATTAAGAGGTGAATAAAAGTGGAAACGATAAAAATCATTCCTCTTGGCGGTGTACGCGAAAACGGAAAGAACATGTACATTGCTGAAGTTGGCGAGGATATATTTGTGCTGGATTGCGGTGTCCGTTATCCAGAAAATGAATTATTAGGGATCGATACAGTGATTCCAGACTTCACATATTTAGAAGAAAATGCCGACCGTGTGGCTGGTGTCTTCTTGACCCACGGGCATGCAGATGCGATTGGTGCATTGCCTTATTTCTTGGAGAATATCCAAGTACCGGTCTTTGGGACCGAGTTAACGATCGAACTAGCAAAATTGACCGTGAATAAAAATGAAGCTACCAAGCGCTTCAAAGATTTTCATGTGATCGATGAACATTCGGAGATCGACTTTGGCCATGCGACCATCAGTTTTTTCCGTACGACCCACTCTATCCCTGATTCTGTTGGAATCAGCGTAAAAACAGAAGCTGGCAATATCGTTTATACAGGAGATTTCAAGTTTGACCAAACAGCGATCCCTATGTATCAAACCGATTTTGGCCGCTTAGCGGAAATTGGAAAAGAAGGAGTCTTAGCATTGCTAAGTACGTCCTCAAATGCCGAAAATCCAACGCCGATTGCTTCTGAATTGACGATCCAAGATGAAGTTTATGACAATATCCGTTACTGGGAAGGTCGGATCATCGTCGCTAGCGTTGCTAGCAATTTGCAACGGGTGCAACAAGTATTAGATGCGGCGTTTCGTTCTGACCGCAAAGTCGTTTTGACTGGTCAAGATTTTGGTCGGATCATCAAAACGGCCATGAAGTTAGGGAAATTAAAATTACCTGCCGAAGACTTGCTGATCACCCAAAAAGAAATGAAAAAATACTCAGACGAACAGTTGTTGATTTTAGAAACAGGACGCATGGGGGAACCAATCAAAGCGTTGCAAAAAATGGCCAACGGCTCTCACCGGACGCTGCGTATCAAAGAAGGAGATCTTGTTTACATCACGACGACGCCGACAACGGCAATGGAAACGGTGGTTGCGAAAACGGAAGATATCATCTATCGCGCTGGCGGTACCGTGAAACAGATCTCGGATAATTTCCGTGTTTCTGGTCATGCCAACCCGAATGATCTGCAGCTGATGTTGAATATGATGAAACCGAAGTACTTTATCCCTATTCAAGGCGAGTACCGCCAATTAGCCGCCCATGTGGACTTGGCGCAAGAAGTCGGGATTCCGATGAAAAATATCTTCATTACTGCACGCGGGGATGTTTTAGAATACAAAAAAGGCGAAATGATCGCCGCAGGTGCGGTTCCAGCTGAGAACGTCATGATCGACGGGATCGGTGTCGGAGATATTGGGAATATCGTCCTGCGAGACCGCAAAGTCTTATCTGAAGATGGAATTTTCGTTGCAGTAGTGACGATCAATCGTCGCGAAAAGAAAATTATTTCTGCCCCTCAAATCACTTCTCGCGGGTTTGTCTACGTGAAAGCCAGCCGTGACCTGATTCGTGAAAGTGGCGAGATCGTAGAAGAAATCGTAGAAAAACACCTTCATGATGAAGAGTTTGAATGGAGCAAATTGAAACAAGATATTCGTGATCGTTTGAGTCGTTTCTTGTTTGAACAAACCAAACGCCGTCCAGTTATCTTGCCGGTCATCATGGAATCAAGCCAAAGAAATCGCAACCGTAAATAATTCGTTTTGACCTACTGACAAAAGCAGGTGAAAGAATAGCCGTTTGACGGCCGATTTCTTTTCACCGAAGCTTTTGTCTTTTTTTGTGAAGAAAACAAGCGGCGTTTTTTTTCAATAAATACCCCTTATTTTGATCGTGAATGGCAGATAAGGATTGACGGCGAATGGATTTCGATCAATAATACAAAGTTGTCCCCCTAAGACTAGAGGAACAAAATAAGCAAAGAGAGGATGGTCGATTTGTGAATAGTTATCAAGAAAACCCCGTAGTACAACAGAGAAAGTTGTGGATTCTCATTGCTGTTTCGATGTTTACCTTTATGTCAACACTGGATGGGAGTATCGTAAATATCGCATTGCCGACGATCTCGGCAGATATGGGTGTACCTATGAATCAAGCGGAATGGGTCGTGTCCGTTTACTTGATGATCGTTTGTGCCTGCCTTTTATTATTCGGTAAGGTAGGGGACAGTTGGGGCAAAATCAAAGTTTTCCGCTTGGGAATGCTAATTTTTATTATCGGTTCGCTGTTATGCGGGTTTAATCACTCCTTAGCTTTTCTTTTATTTGCCCGAGTGGTGCAAGCGATCGGTGCTAGCATGACGATGGCGACGAATACCGGAATCATTACTGAAGTTTTTCCTATGAGTGAACGAGGACGCGCCTTAGGGATGATTGGTGCCTTTGTTTCGTTAGGCTCCATCGCCGGTCCTGGATTAGGCGGAGTGATTTTGGCGCATTTTTCTTGGCCGTTTATTTTTTGGATCAATGTTCCTGTCGGTATTCTGACGATGATTGCTGGAGAAAAGGTGTTACCAAAAGATATTACCATGAGTCACGATTCCATCGATAAAACCGGGTTTGTGCTGTTTTCAATTGCAATTATCAGCTTCTTCGGCGGCATTTTTCTTGGACAAGAGCGTGGCTTTCTAACGTGGCTGCCGCTGCTGTTGGGTGGGATCGCTTTAGTGGCATTCATCGTCTTTTTGCGAGTAGAAGCGCGTCTGAGCAAACCGCTGATTACCTTTGGGATCTTTCGTAATAAAATTTTCACCATGAGCCTGATCACGGCGTTGCTGATCTTTTCTGCAAACTTTTTTGTCAATGTCGTGATTCCCTTTTACTTGCAAAGTGCCCGAGGCTTAACGCCGAGCGTGGCAGGAATGCTGATGATGGTCTTTCCTTTGATGATGGTCATTGGTTCACCACTTAGCGGGTATTTGACGGACCGTGTAGGACCGGAGATTTTGGTCTTAGCTGGCTTAGCGTTGCTGTCGATCACTCAGCTGATGTATATGTTTATGAATCAGGATACGCCGATTTGGTATTATATCGTTGCCACTGCCATCATGGGACTTGGCAATTCGTTGTTCCAATCCCCAAACAATACGATGGTAATGAGCAGTGTCACCAAAGAAAATCTTGGGGTGGCAGGTAGTCTAAATTCCTTTGCCCGCAATTTGGGCATGGTGTTAGGGATATCCTTAGCAACGACGATTCTCTATGCAGCAATGAGTCAAGCGTATGGAAAGCATGTGACGACCTATATCGCAGGTCGGGCAGATATTTTTGCCTATGGCATGAAAATCACCTTCTTTGGGGCGTTCCTTCTTTGCATCACGGCGTTATTCTTAACAGTCTGGCGCATCTATAAACAAGGCGGACGTAAGAAAACGCTATGATCGCTTGAAGTCATCAGGTCGAACTGTTCTATTCCTTATTCAGAAAGGGTAGAACAGTTTCTTTATTTTTCTTGACAAGAACCAGAAAAAGGACGGATGTAATAAAGCTGCCAGAATTTGTGCTTTTGGATTTCTGGCGTTATCTGTTATAATGAAAAATATTAGACTGTATTACTTAGATGGAAAGGGGAATGTTGTATGAAACTCACGTATCACGGACACTCAGTGCTTGCTATCCAATTAGCGGATGGCCAAAAATTGTTGTTTGACCCTTTTATTACTGGAAATGCTCTGACTGATTTAGATGCAGAGACAGTGGAAACCGATTGGCTTTTGATCACGCATGGTCATAGTGATCATATTGGGGATATGGTGCCGATCGCCAAAAGAAATGAAGCGCCAGTGATCAGTGTCGTTGAAATTTGCCGCTATGCAGCCCGCAAAGGCGTTGCTGAGACGCATGGCATGAATATGGGAGGTTCTTTTGAGTTTCCGTTTGGCAAAATCTCAATGGTGGAAGCGAAACACAGCTCTGGCCTTGAAGAAGACGGAACGATGATCTATATGGGCAATCCTGTTGGAATCATTTTAGAAGCAGAAGGCAAAACCATCTACCACGCTGGAGATACTGCACTCTTTAGCGATATGGCGATGATCGGTGAACGTTTCGACATCGATGTGGCATTTTTACCGATCGGGGATAATTTTACGATGGGCGTTCAAGATGCCGCAACAGCAGCGGCCCTTTTAAACGCGAGCAAAGTAGTACCGATCCATTACAATACGTTTCCAATGATCAAGCAAGATCCGCAAACCTTCGTGAATTTATTGCCGGCAGGTGTGGGCCAGATCCTTGCAGTCGGTGAGACATTAGAAGTTTAAGCAACAGGAAGATTCGTAGTAGGAATAGGGGATAATTATGGCGACAAAACACGACTTGATTTTAGCGCATATCGAGAATCTGCCTGTAGGCGATCGCATCTCGGTGCGGGGAATCGCAAAAGACTTGAATGTCAGTGAAGGAACAGCCTATCGGGCAATCAAAGATGCGGAAAATATCGGCTTGGTTTCAACGATCCAGCGTGTCGGAACCATCCGTATCGAACGAAAACTAAAAAAACACATTGAAAAACTAACTTTCGGCGAAGTCGTCCAAATCATTGAAGGTGATGTTTTGGGCGGCGCTGCCGGTTTGGACAAAGACTTGAACAAATTTGTTATCGGCGCTATGAAAGAATCAGCAATGGAACGCTACATCACGCCTGGCTCCTTAGTGATCGTCGGAAACCGCAACGAAGTCCACAAGTTGGCACTGGAGGATGGCGCAGCCGTCTTGATCACGGGAGGCTTTGAAACAACAGAGGAAATCTGTCGTTTAGCAGACGAATTGGAGTTGCCGATTTTACAAACGACCTATGACACCTTTACCGTGGCAACGATGATCAACCGTGCCTTAAGCGACCAGCTGATCAAAAAGGACATTATGCTGGTGAGTGACATTTATATGCCATTGGAAAAAACCAAGTATCTGCACACCTTTGATACGGTCAAGGATTACAAACTACTCTCGGAGTCTACCAATCACTCCCGCTATCCAGTCGTCAACAAGAATATGCGGGTCGTTGGGATCATCACAGCCAAAGATGTCTTAGAAAAGCCTGATACGCAGATCATCGAACGAATCATGACCCGGGAACCACGGGTCGTAAAAAAAGAGATGAGTGTGGCCTCTGCCAGCCATCAGATGATTTGGGATGGCTTAGAAGTGATGCCCGTCGTAGCTGATGACCTTTCTTTGATTGGGATTGTCACACGCCAAGACATTATGAAAGCGATGCAGATGGTCCAACGACAAACGCAAATTTCAGATACGATTTCTGACCAAATCTCGGGACAGATGCAAGTTATCGAACAAGATTTTGAAGGGAACAAATTGCCGCAGCCGTATTTCAGCTTTGCGGTGACGCCCCAAATGGTTAATGAAGTCGGAACGATCTCTTTTGGTGTCTTGAGTGAAGTAATCGCTAATACGGCGAAACGTACGATGCAGTTGAATCAACGACGCAATAGCTGGATCGAGCAAGTCAATCTGCATTACTTCCGTTTGATCCAATTAGAAAGCGAGATCATCATTCAACCGAAGATTCTAGAACTGGGGCGACGTTCGGCGAAAATCGATATCGAAGTATCGATCGAAAATTCCTTAGTGGCAAAAGCGATCGTGGTATGCCAAGTAATGGAACGCCCATAAATCATCGAAAACGGCACTTATGGAAAAATTTTAGAGAGAAAGTTGAGACCATTCATGAAGGTACAAGAAGAAATACTTGCAACAATCAAAGCATTCGACCGGATCATTATCCATCGGCACCAGCGCCCTGATCCAGATGCATTAGGATCACAAGTGGGGTTGGCAGAAATTTTACGAGCTAGTTTTCCCAAAAAAGAAATCTATCAAGTTGGCGGACCCGTTGAAGGATTGGATTACTTGGCGCTGATGCAGACGATCCCTGATGATTTGTATAAAGGGGCGCTGGTGATCGTTACAGATACGGCCAATGCACCACGGATCAGTGACCAACGCTATGATCAAGGGGCGAAATTGATCAAAATCGATCATCACCCTAATGATGAACCTTACGGAGAACTGGTTTGGGTCAATACGAAAGCCAGCAGCTGTAGTGAGATGATCGTTTCGTTTTGGCAAATGTTTCAAAACGAGCTGACGATGACGCAAGAAGCGGCTCGTCTGTTATATGCGGGCATTGTTGGTGATACTGGACGGTTTTTATATCCGGCAACGACAGCGACAACCCTGCGCTTAGCGGCTGAACTATTGGATTACGGCTTTGATGCTCCGAAGATCAATCGTCAATTGGATCAAGTCTCTCGCAGTGTTGCTCGCCTTTCAGGGTATGTCTACGAAAACATCGAGATTGATGAGATTGGTGCTGGTAAAGTGATCCTATCGCAAGAATTGCAGCAGCGTTTTGGCGTAGTAGATTCGGAAACCTCAGCAGTCGTTTCCTTACCAGGGAAAATCGACGAAGTGATGGCTTGGGCGATCTTTGTCGAACAACCAGAAGGCTATTACCGTGTGCGGATGCGTTCGAAAGGTCCAGTGATCAATGAGATCGCCAAACGCCATCATGGTGGTGGACATCCGCTTGCCAGTGGAGCAAATGCAAAAGACCTTGAAGAAGTTGCAGTGATCTATCAAGAGATCCAAGCAGCGATCAAAGAATTTCAAGCAGAATAAACACTTTTACAAGCACATTTGCCAATAGAAAAAGGGCGTGCCAAAAGCTTTCGGCACGCCCTTTTTTAGACAAAACGCAGCGCAGGCTCATCACTGAACCGGTACTGCGTTTTTTTGTTGCGTATTTACGAGAAAATAAGAAGTTTACCCCCGTAGATCGTCTAAAAATTCGGTTTTGCTTTTCGTTTTCTCGTCTTTCATTTTGATGACTTTAGCTGGTGAGCCAGCAACGACTGCTCCAGCAGGGACATCTTCCGTCACCACAGAACCGGCAGCAACGACTGCACCTTCGCCGACACGGACGCCTTCAAGGACGACGGCATTTGCGCCGATCAAAACATTGTCTTCAATGATGACTGGGCTTGCTGAAGGTGGCTCAAGAACGCCAGCCAAGACAGCACCAGCGCCAATATGGGCTTTTTTCCCAACGGTTGCCCGGGCACCTAAAATCGCCCCCATATCGATCATGGTTTCTTCACCAACCACAGCACCAATGTTGATCACTGCCCCCATCATGATAACGGCATTTTTTTCAATGATGGCTTGGTCACGGATAAAGGCACCTGGTTCGATACGGGCATCGACTTTCGTCAAGTCCAACAAAGGAATCGCTGAGTTGCGGCGATCATTTTCCAGATAGTGATCGGTGATTTTGTCTTGGTGCGCGGTTAAAAACTCAGCTACTTTTTGACTGTCACCAACCACGAAATAGAAGGTGCCGTTACCAAACAATTGGATGCCATCTGCTTGGACGTCGCCAAGATCTCCATTGATATAGACTTTTACAGGTGTTTGTTTATTTGCTTCTTTGATATATTTTGCTAATTGATAAGGATCGGAAAATTGTAATTCTGTCATGAGAGACCACCTTTACTTGTCGATTAGATTTTGCATGGAATAAAAACCGGCTGGTTGATCGGCTAAAAATTCCGCTGCTTTTAGCGCACCATTGGCGAAGATTTCGCGGGAGAGCGCAGTGTGTTTTAATTCAATGATTTCATCCTGCCCAGCATAGATGACAATGTGTTCCCCAGGGATCGTTCCGCCGCGAACGGCATGGATGCCCATCTGCTTGCGGTCATTTACTAGATCACTGCCTTCACGCCCGTAGAGATACTCTTTTTTCGTTTCGCAGCTGTCATTGATACTATCTGCCAACAGCAAAGCTGTACCACTTGGTGCATCGAGTTTTTGATTATGATGCTTTTCGATGATCTCAATGTCAAAGTCAGCTTCTAATGCGGGGGTGATACTTTGTAGTGCTTTGATCAGTACATTGATCCCCAACGACATATTGGCAGAATAGAAAACTGGGATCACTTTAGCAGCCAACGGCAGCATCATCTGCGTGTCTTCCGTCAAACCAGTTGTAGCAACCACGATAGGCAGCTGCTGTTCGACACAATAGTTCAATAAGGAAGGGACATTGCTATAATGAGAAAAATCAATCACCAAATCGATCGGCTGCGTGATTTTTTCTGGACGATCATAGATTGGAAAGGGACCATCTAATTGCTCGGTACGATCCAATCCGGCGGCCACTTCTAACTGAGGGTGCTTTGCGATCAGGCTTTGCAACACTTTGCCCATACGACCGTTTGCACCGCTTAATAAAATCTGTTTCACCAAAAACTCCTCCTTACAGCAATCCGTAATTGGTCATTTCTTCTTCTAAATGAACGAGGGTCGCATCTTCTGGGACACCCAAAGGCAAACGATAATGCAATTCGCATTTGCCTAGCAAGGAGACCGCTGCTTTGATCGGCACAGGATTTACTTCACTGAAAATCGCATCGATCAACGGTTTTTGTCGCAATTGCTCTTTGATGGCGGCTTTTACATCACCATTTAAGAAATCAGCAACGAGTTGTGCCGTTTGTTTCGGAGCGATATTGCCGATCGTTGAAATCACGCCAGAGCCACCTAAAGCTAGAATTGGGGTTACTTGATCGTCATTTCCTGAATAGATCGCAAAGTCATCATCCGCAAGACGAGCGATTTCTGCGATTTGAGAAATGTCGCCGCTGGCTTCTTTGATGCCTTTGATATTAGGGATTTTTTTCAGTTCTGCCACAGCTTCAGGTGTTAAATTTAAGCCGGTTCTTGAGCTGACGGAGTATAAGATCACTGGCAGCTCAACGCTTTGACAGATTGCTTCATAGTGAGCGACTAAACTTTTCTTGGTCGCTTTGTTGTAGTAGGGTGTTACAACCAATAATGCGTCAGCACCAACGCGCTGTGCTTCTTTTGAAAGATGGATCCCATGTTGGGTGTTGTTGGAGCCTGTTCCGCCGATGACGGGGATTCGACCAGCAACTTGTTTTACCACCGCTTCGATCACCGCGATATGTTCTTCATCGTCTAACGTGGATGCTTCACCGGTCGTACCGCATGCAATGATTGCATTCGTTCCTTGCTGCACATGCCACTCCGCTAACTCCTTCAGCTTATCGAAATCCACCGAACCATCTTGAAGCATAGGGGTAATCAACGCAACGCCAGAACCTTTGAATATTGTCAAACTACGACACATCCTTTCAACCAATTTATTTTTCGTTACTCTACGTATAAGTGTACCAAAACGAGGGGTGAAATTTTCAATAAAAATCGAAACATTTCGACAATTTATACTATAGATTATTCGAATTATATACTATAATATTAAACAATATCAATGAAAAACTGAATATTCGCTGGTTTTTATGGATATTTTTAAAAGGAATGTATAGAAAGGTGTTTTAACATGCAAGTATCGCAAACAGTCACAGAATTAACCGAAGACGTGGTTCGTTTTCGTCGTGAATTACATACAATCCCTGAATTAGGGTTAACTGAGTTCAAAACAAAGGAATACTTGCTGCGTCAGTTGCAATCCTTTGGGATCAAAGAAATCTATCCAGTGATTGAAACCGGCTTGATTGCTGTCTTTCGCAGTGAGCGCCCAGGAAAGACGCTGGCCTTTCGAACGGATATCGATGCACTACCGATCAAAGAAGAGACCGGTGTTTCCTTTGTTTCCAAACATGAAGGAAAAATGCACGCCTGCGGGCATGATGGCCATATGGCAACGATGCTGGGGTTTGCCAAATACTTAGCGACGCATCCTGAAGTGATTCGTGGAACGATCGTTTTGATTTTCCAACCAGCCGAGGAAAGCCCCGGTGGTGCTCAATTGATGATCGATGAAGGCATCTTACGAGATTTTGGCGTGGAAAAAATCGTGGGGCTGCATGTCTTCCCAGATTTTCCCGAAGGAGTCATTGCGAGTCGGAAAGGTCCGATGATGGCCCGTAACGGCGAGATCAATCTAACGATCAACGGCACGAGTGCCCATGGTGCCCAGCCTCATCAAGGACATGATGCCATTTTAGCTGCGGCTGCGATCATTCAAGGATTGCATTCGATCATTTCACGCAATATCAGCCCGCTTTCTGCTGGGGTCATCACTTTTGGGAAGATCCATGGGGGAGATGCGGAAAATATCATTCCCGGCAAGGTCGTTTTAAAAGGAACGATGCGGGCGTTTGAAGATGAAGTCTATGAAACGATGACGCGCAGAATCACCACTGTCGCACAAGAAATCGCCAAAGGATATGATTGCACGGCGGATGTTGAATTCGAACATCTTTATCGTGTCGTGGACAATGATCCTGAGATGGTGGAAGTATTGGAAAAAGTGGTCGGGGAGAGCTACCGAGAAACACCGCCATATATGTTGGCAGAGGATTTTTCGATGTACCAAAAGGAAATCCCCGGCGTCTTTTTCTTTGTCGGTACCCGAAATGAAGAAAAAGGTTATGTCCACCCTTTACACAGCAGCAAAATGAATTTTGACGAAAAAAATCTATTGCAAGGCATCGAATGCTACGTTCGTTTGATCGAGGCGTTGAACGAGCCGACAGACAAGGAGTAAAGCGATGGCAAAAGAAATCAAGAACAATCACTTATACATTGACGGTTGCGATACCGTTGAGCTGGCAAAAACCTTTGGAACCCCCCTTTACGTGTATTCCGTTTCGGAGATTCGCGAAGAATGCCAAAAGATTCAGGCGCAGTTTTTGACGCGCTACAGCAAGACACGAGCAGCATATGCCGCCAAAGCTTTCTGTACTACAGCGATGCTGCAAGTGATCAAGTCAGAAGGACTTTCATTAGACGTGGTTAGCGGTGGGGAGCTGTATACAGCGATCCAAGCTGATTTTCCAGCAGAACACATCGAGTTTAACGGCAATAACAAATCCATTGAAGAATTAGCAGCCGCCCTTGATTATGGCGTGGGACGGATCATCGTTGATGGCATTCAAGAAGTCGGCTTGATCCGCGCGTTATGTCAAGAAAAGCAAGTCGTTGCTAAAATCTTGTTGCGCATCACACCCGAGGTTTCGGTCAGCACCCATCAATTTATCTCGACCGGACAAAAAGATTCAAAATTCGGGATTCCTTTAGATGAAGAAATCTTATTTCCGTTAGTGGAAGAAGTGATTCAAGCACCTGAATTGGATTTCTATGGCCTGCATTTTCATGTCGGCAGTCAATTGTCGGACAATCGCTCACATCTAGCGGCAGTTGATGCGGCTTTGGCCCTTGTCCAAACCATTCATGAACGTTTTGATTATTGGATCAAAGAACTAAATGTTGGCGGCGGCTTTGGCGTTCGATACACAGATGCAGATATTCGCCAACCCTACAGCTACTTTTTAGATCCTGTGATGGAAAAAATCGACGCCTTTTATGCGCAGCACCAGAGCGAACGTCCGACCATCGTTATTGAACCCGGTCGCAGTATCGTCGCAGAAGCAGGCATTAGTTTGCACACCATCGGCAGTATCAAGACATTGCCGGGAATCAGAACATACGCCAGCATTGACGGTGGCATGACAGACAATATTCGTCCTGGTCTTTATCAAGCAACTTATACTGGGATCTTAGCCAACCGCGCTTCCGAAGCAGCGACACAGAAGATCACCATTTCTGGTAAAGCTTGTGAGAGCACAGACATCTTAGTAAAAGATCTTGCATTACCGCCCGTTGAAACTGGGGATCTGTTTGCTACGTTCGCAACAGGAGCTTACGGCTATTCGATGGCCAGCAGCTACAATAATTTACAGATACCCGCAGTCGTCTTTGTGGAAAATGGCCAAGCGGAATTAGCCGTTAAACGCCAGTCCTACGAGCAAATGCTGCAAAATGAAGTGGTTCCTTCGTTTCTAAAAGAAGAAGCTTCCAGCAAGTAAAATTTTGAAAAGCAGGTGACAACATGACGATTCCTTATACAAAAATGCAAGGTGCGGGGAATGATTTTATCGTAATCGATAACCGCACATTGAAATTCTCCCATGAACAACTGTCGCAATTTGCTGCTCAAGTTTGCCATCGGAAATTTTCTGTCGGCGCGGATGCAGTCATGGCAGTGGATTTTCCCACAGGAACCGCTGATTTTCGGATGCGGTTTTACAATGCTGATGGGACCGAAGCAGAAATGTGCGGCAACGGCGCTCGCTGTATTGCCCGTTATGCCTTTGAGAAGGGAATTGCTGGCGAGCAGATGACCATCGAAACAGTTGCTGGCGATGTCCCCGCATGGCGCTTGTCGGCAAAACACTACAAAGTAACCTTGAATCCACCGACCGTGACTACATTTGATCAAGCGTACCCGAATCCAATGGTTTCTTTCGTGGACTATGTGGAATTGGGTGATCCAGGAATCCCTCATGCGGTGGTTCACTATCCTGGTCTGGCAGAAACTGAGTTGGAACAGCTAGCTGAACTTGCCAAAGAAATTCGCTATTGGGAAGTTTTCCCAAAAGGGGCCAATGTCAATTTCTATGAAGAAGACGAGAAAGGTGAGCTGATCGTTCGCACGTATGAACGAGGGGTGGAAGGTTTTACCTATGCGTGCGGCACAGGTTCTGGTGCCACTGCGTATGTCGTGACCAAACGTCACCAGCAAGCGGCAGCGAATGTCTTGCTGCACGTGTTAGGTGGCGAGTTAACGGTAGAAGTTGATGTTGATCAGGGCGCATTAGAATTGATCGGTGATGCGGTTATGGTCTCTGAAGGCTTGATTCTAGATGAGAATTTGACTCTGTAAACACTGTGAAAGTTATTGCAAAAAGATGATATTTTCGTGAAAAAAAGAATTGACATTCATTTGAGGCTATCGTATAGTTAAACACAAATTAAAAAACACGCGATGATAAGAAGAGTAAGTCAGTTTCGATTGGATCAGAGAGCTCGGATTGGTGAGAAAGAGCACAGCCGTTTGACTGAAGATGGCCTTGGAGCGTTTGGACGTGAGCAAAAGCAAGCGTGCAGCGGGATTGCCCGTTATAGCAAAGCAGTTGATAAACTGATAAGGTTGGCTGATTGTGCCAATGAATCAAAGGTGGTACCACGAACAAGGTTGTTTCGTCCTTTCTCTATGATGGAGAAAGGACGTTTTTTTATTATAAAAAGGGGGAACTAAAAAATGAAACAGTTGAAAAAGGGAGTCGTTGGATTAGTTGCTGCTGCTGTCTTACTTACATTGGCAGCTTGTGGCAATACTAGCAGCACAGGGGATACACAGTCCGGTGAAAACAGTGTAAATGCAGTGGAAGAAAAAGTCGTTGGAGTGGCGCCGGGACCATACGGGGACATGGTGACAGAGGTGATTTCTCCATTACTGGAAGAAAAAGGGTATCAACTTACGACCAAAGTGTTTAATGATTATATTCAGCCGAACAATGCCTTGGCGAATGGCCAAATCGATGCCAATTTGTTTCAGCATACGGCCTATCTAGAAAAATTTTCGGCAGATAACCAGTTATCTCTTACGGCATTACAAAAAGTGCCCACACTGGGAATGGGCATCTATTCGAAGCAACTGTCCAGCTTGGATGAGTTAGCAGACGGGGCGACTGTTTCGATTGCCAATGATGCCTCAAATTTAGCTCGGACCTTGCAACTGTTAGCTGCCAATGAGTTGATCACCATCGCAGACAATATCGACGAAACGAAGGCAACGGTGAATGATATCGAAGAAAATCCGAAGAATCTGACATTTAAAGAATTAGACGCAGCCCAATTGGCTCGTTCGTTAGATACAGTTGATTTAGCTTTAGTACCAGGAAACTTCGCTTGGGCGGCTTCTCTTGATCCTGCAGATGCTTTGGCGTTGGAGTCATTGAAAGAAGAATATAAAAATGTCTTTGTGGTGTCCTCCGAAGAAGAAGACAGTGATTTTGCTAAGGCAGTTACGGAAGTATTAGAAAGTGACGCATTTAAAGAAGCGATTGCCGAATCACCGTTCAGCAACTTTGATCAACCGAAATTTTGGACTGAGTAAGAAGGGGATCCTATGGCAAAAATAGAAGTGAAACAAGTATCAGTGGCCTTCACTCATAAAAAAGAAATCAAAAAAGCAGTGGATTCCGTTGATTTTTCCGTTCAAGCTGGAGAAGTATATGGGATCGTCGGATTGAGCGGGGCGGGGAAAAGTACCTTGGTTCGTACGTTGAATCTACTGCAGGTGCCTTCTAGCGGTCAAATTCTGATTGATGGTCAAGACATCACGCAAGCTAAAGGCAAACACTTGCGTGAAGTACGACAAAAAATCGGGATGATCTTTCAGCATTTCAATCTGATCCATAATCGAACCATCAAGGAAAATTTAGCCTTTGCTTTGCGTGCTGGACATTATCCGCAAGAAAAGCAAGAAGCGAGGATCAAGGAACTGTTGGAAATGGTGGATCTGCCTCACAAAATTCACGAGTATCCGAATAATTTGTCTGGGGGAGAAAAGCAGCGGATCGGCATTGCACGAGCGATTGCCAATGAACCTGAGATTTTGTTATGTGACGAAGCTACCAGTGCGTTAGATGTTGAAACGACTGAAGAAATTTTGAAATTATTGATCCGAATCAAGGAACAGACAGGCATCACCATCGTCTTTATCACCCATGAATTGGATGTTGCCCGCAAGTTTTTTGATCGGGTGGCAGTGATGGAGAAGGGTCGGATCGTTGAAGAACAAACGACCTACGGCTTGTTCAGTCAGCCTAAACAGCCTATTACGAAAAAACTGGTAGGTCGTTACTTGGATCTGACGCTTCCCGAGGAAATTCTAGCATCCTTCACGGAAGGCGACTTGCTGGAATTGCGCTATCAAGGGGAGTATACGTTAGAACCACTGATTTCGACTGTAGCCAAAGCCTATGATGTGTCGATCAATATTATCCACGGAAAAATTGAGTATATCAAAAAAGATGTGATCGGTATTTTGTATATCTATTTGACCGGATCCGCCGAAGAAGCAGCAAAAGCCCGAGAACACCTAGCTGCGAACGTCTTTTCTCTAAGAAAGATAGGTGAGAAAAATGGCTGATACGCTTGAGATTTTAAAAACAAACCTGCCCCAAGCACTATGGGAAACATTCTTCATGGTGGGAACTTCAGCAATTATAGGAGTAGTTTTCGGCTTATTGATTGGATTAGTCCTGTTTTTAGTCGGCAGTAACCTTTTTCATAAAAATGTTTTCTTGCATCATCTGGCCGATTTTGTCGTCAATGCAATCCGTTCGCTACCATTTTTGATCTTATTGATTACGTTGATTCCGTTATCAGCGGTGCTGATCGGTGATCCTTATACCCCGGCGGGCGGAGCGATTGCTTTATCGATTGCCGCGATTCCTTTTTACGCCCGAATCGCTGAATCCGCATTTGCCGAAATCGACTATGGCGTCCTTGAAGCTAGTGTCGCTTCCGGAGCATCGACGGGGCAAGTTATTCGCGAAGTGATTTTACCAGAAAGTCTGCCAGCTTTGATTCGCGGATTTGTGTTAACTTTGATCAGTCTTTTAGGCTACTCGGCGATGGTGGGAACGATTGGCGCAGGCGGCATTGGCGATTTAGCGATTCAGTATGGTTATTATCGCTATGAAACGGCGATTTTGATTGTGGTGATTCTCTTGTTGATCCTTTTGGTACAACTCATCCAATGGATCGGCGATGCTTGTGCAAATTATTTCTCGAAATAAAAATGAATTCTGTGTAGTTCCTTTTCGGATACACTTGAATTATCGCTTCTGTTATTACTCTACAGAAGCGATTTTTTTGCTTATCGGTCACTGATTTTTGGTTGCGCCACTAGTGGTTTTTCGGTATGCTGATGGTGAGTTGTTTTTTACAGCGAAAATTATATTTTAAAGGAGCAACACTATGACTCAAATTCCTAATTGTCCAAATTGCCAATCTGAATACGCTTATGAAGATCGCGGGCTGTTTGTTTGTCCTGAATGCGGAAACGAATGGCAAGAGCAACAAGCGGCGGAAGAAGCACCCGTATACAAAGATGCCAATGGCAATATTTTAGTAGATGGTGATACAGTAACGGTCATCAAAGACTTGAAAGTCAAAGGCGCATCTGGCGCCATCAAACAAGGAACGAAAGTGAAAAACATCAAATTAGTCGAAGGCGACCATAACATTGATTGCAAGATCGATGGCTTCGGCCCAATGAAACTAAAATCAGAATTTGTAAAAAAAGGTTAAAAACAAAATCTTCCAGTCATCTTCATAATTTTTTCACCACTTTAATGGTAAAATAAGGTCAAAGATTAAAAGGGGGAATTTTATCGTGTATGGTATGGGCGGATACGGGTTCGGCTTTTTTTATGACCCGACTTTCATTCTCGTAATTATCGGTATGGTGATTTCGCTAGCAGCGTCAGCGTATGTCAAAAGTACCTTTAACAAATATGACAAAGTCAGAAGTAAAAATAATATTACCGGCACAAAAGCGGCGCAGTACATCTTGCAGAGCCAAGGAATCAATAATGTTGGTGTGCAAGCGATCGCTGGTGATTTGACGGATAATTACAATTCAGGCAACAAAATGTTGAGTTTATCGCAATCCACCGCACAATCAACTTCGGTAGCAGCAATCGGTGTTGCGGCCCATGAGTGTGGTCACGCAGTCCAAGATGCCAAAGGCTATTTTCCTTTGCGTTTGCGTCATGCGATCGTACCGATCGCCAATATCGGAACCAGCATCTCGATCCCGTTGATTTTGATCGGGGTACTATTACGAGGCTCGTTTCTGATCAACTTAGGTTTGTTGGCTTTCTCATTGGCGTTTATTTTCCAATTAGTGACCTTGCCAGTCGAGTTCGATGCCTCAAAACGGGCGATCCGTATTTTGGCAGATGGTGGCTTGTTAACAGAAGAGGAAGTACCACAAGCGAGAAGAGTGCTCTTTGCCGCAGCGTTGACCTATGTCGCAGCTGCCGTAGCAACCTTATTGCAACTCTTACGTTTGATTATTTTATTTGGTAATAACAACCGTCGGAATTAATCGACAGTGTGACAGAAAAAAGACCAGCTCAGCATCCTGAACTGGTCTTTTTTCGTTATTCTACTATTAAGTAAACGTAATAGACGTTTTCAACGCTTTTTAAATTTTCTTCAGATAGATTGTTTTCCATTTCAGCAAATAGTTTTAGGTCACCGCCTTGTGCAATGTAAATCAAAGGAATCTCAACATTTTTTTTGATTTCTAGTGGATCTTCTTCAATGTGATAGATTGCTCCCCCGGGAAGATCATTGTCTTCTCCAAGAGAAATATACTGAAATGCCGTAAGATCTGTCGTTGTTTCTGATGCTCCGCCATTGGAAGATAAGTTTACGAACAGCTTTTTTTCTCCTTTAGAAATACCAATTGTTAAATAACCGTTATAATTGCTTTTGGTATCTGTCATTAAGGAAGCAATCAGCTTGTGGGTTGTTTTCTCGCCTTTTTGGTAGTGATTAAAGTAAACCGTCATCGCTCGAGCTTGGGTATTAAATTTTAGCTGTGAGCCAAAATCAAATAACAATCTGGAAAGATCCATTTGATTTTCGACTTGAACTATATGATTATCTGGAACACCCGCTATTTTTTCTCCTCGAAAAGGACCGTAATTGTAATAGTTTAAATAAAGCCCCCCAGGTAGACCAATCAATACTAACAAAGACAGTACAGCAATAAAAATTGTCCTACGTGTGTTTTTTAGTCGAGCTTTTTTCACGATTTTTTTAAATTCTTGATCTTTAATAGTCATGATTCTTTTCCTCCATTCGTTTTTTCAGTTGTTTTCTTCCTCGGTATAATGCTGTTTTGATGCTATCTTCCGAGCGATTCAGTAAGAAGCTTTTTTCTTTTAAGCTCAAATTTTCTGCGTACTTCATGATCAAAAGGGTGGAGGTAGAAACGGGTAATTCTTGAAGTGCTTCATAAAGATCATCATCAGTTTCTTGCCAGTTGATACTAGAAGCAGTCACTGGCAAATACTGCCTGACGATTTCTCGCCGTCGCTTTGTTTGTTTATATAAAGTAAAGTAACCATTGATCCCCACACGAAACAGCCACGGACGAATCGCTTCTGCGGATAAGACCGAATCGATTTCAAGGATTTTCACAACTGCTTCTTGAGCAATATCTTCGGCATCCTGTTGAGAAGCGCCGAGGGACTGCAGGTAATGAACCAAGTCATTCGTTAACTGCAGTAAATAATGTTCGTAAGCATCCAAACGCATTTTTCTCCCTCCTTAACAATACAACAACTGAAAATAAAAAAAGTGAACATCTTTCAACTGAAAAAATCGAAAAAAATCGAGAAAACGTTAAATTAATCGATTGAGTTGTGCTTATTTTCTCAAAGAACAAAAAGAATGACAATGATTGGTTGGAGAAAATCTAGAAATTTTAGCAGAATGAGTAAGAACTAAACGAAAATGAAAAAAACTGCAGTGAAATGACACGTGTTTTCATGTCATTTCACTGCAGTTTTTTATAAAAGGAGATATGCATCTCAGTTGTTTTTAATAGAATCGCTTAAGAATTAATGGATATGACAGATAGGTGCTCTGTCCAAAAATCAGTAAAATCTTTGATTGTTCCATCTTTATTTAGCTGTGCCTGTTCAAATACTGCATTATTTTTTCCGAATGGATCAATTGCGATAATTGTTCCAATCCCAGCACGCTTGGCAGCAAGCAAACCTGAATAAGCATCTTCGATAACAAGACAATCAGCAGGAGCTAAGCCCAATTTGCCAGCCGCTTTAAGAAAAATATCCGGTTGCGGTTTTCCAGGAAAAGAGCCATCGTCATAGACGATCTTATCCCAATCAAACCAGCGTGCTAAATCGAAAGTATCAAAATAAAAAGCAACATTCTCTTTAACAGTAGCCGTGGCAATCGTTAATGGAATCTGCTGGTCAGTCAGCTGATCAAGAGTCGCTTCAAGCCCCTTTGTCAATTGGAGATCGTTCTCATTTTGCAAGCAAAGCATACGATAATAGCTTTCTTTTTCTTCTGACAAGACGGCGATCTCAGAGACAGTCAAATGTTCTGAAATGAAATGTTTTAAAATCTCCGTATTCGTTCGACCATGGATATTTTTTAAAATATCCTCATCTGATAAACCATCTTTTGTATGATCATGAATCATGTGCAGCCAAGCAGCTTCATGTAGATGAGAGTCCAAAAACATTGTTCCGTTGAAATCAAAAATAATCCCTTTCATAGTTACACTCCTATAGTGGTATTTTCGGTTGAATCAGCAATTTGCAGATCGACATATTGTGCATAGTGCTCTTGCAGCTCAGGTGATATTTGACGATCCGTAATGAGTAGGTCGAAGTCATGCAAATTATAAAATACATAAAAATCATCTCGGTTGAACTTTTTGTTATCAACGAGCAGATATTTCTTGCGGGAATTATTTAATGCGATCTGTTGTGCTTCTCCTTCTTCTGTACTGTAAGTAGAAATGGCTTCGTTGTGTACCCCGTTTGAACTGATAAATGCTTTTGTAAACTTTAATCTTCTTAAATTGTCGTTAGTAATCGGCCCAACAAATGCACCGGTATTTTTACGAAAATCACCGCCAATTAGTAAAATTTCCGGTCCATCTGCTTGCGCAAGAATATCAAAAACCGGGTAATTATTAGTAATGATCCGGATTTTCTTGTTCAGTAAATGTGTCGCCAATAGTTCGATTGTTGTACCTGGTCCTAAGAAAATCGTTTCTCCTTCGTGAATCAATGAGGCTGCTGCGGCAGCAATTTCTTTTTTTTCTTGAATCTGTAAAGTGGCTTTTTCGGTGTGAGAAAGTTCTTGATCTAAAGTATAGGAAAGACTTTGGGCCCCTCCATGGATACGTAGCAGCTTGCCCGATTTTTCTAATTCATCTAAATCTCTGCGAACGGTCATATCAGAAACATCTAATTGATTGATGATCTCGTTAACAGTAAGAATTCCTTTTTTATTGACCATTTCTACGATAGTAAACAATCTTTCTTTTTTCAGCATCGTCTTCACCTCTAATTTAAAGATAATCTAACATATAATCGGATAACAGTCAATCCAATTCAAACAAAAACAAACATATTATACTTATTTCATGTTTGTTTCAATAAAATATATCATTTTTTTCCGATTTTTGTGATTATTTATGTTTGTTTTTGTTGACAAATGTTTTGGATGCGATTACAATTCAATCAGTTAGAAAACGCGGAAACTGATTATAGATTTGAGGAGAGATGTAAATGCTGAAATTACCAGAAGATTTTATTTTTGGTGGAGCCACAGCAGCCTATCAGGTTGAAGGAGCCACTAAGGAGGGCGGCAAAGGCGCTGTTGCTTGGGATGCTTTTTTAGAGGAACAGGGTAGATTCAGTCCCGATCCGGCAAGTGATTTTTATCATCAATATGCAAGGGACATTGAATTGTGTGAACGATTTGGTGTGAATGGGCTAAGATTATCCATTGCATGGAGTCGAATTTTTCCTGATGGAACAGGGGAACCGAACCCAGAAGGAATCGCTTTTTATCATCGTGTGTTCGAAGAATGCGCAAAAAGAAACGTAACGCCGTTTGTGACATTGCATCATTTTGATACCCCTAAACGTTTGTTTGAACAGGGAGATTTTTTGAATCGAGAAACAATAGAAGCATTCGTTTCCTATGCCATTTTTTGTTTTCATGAATTCAAAGAAGTGAAAGTGTGGAGTACCTTTAATGAAATCTATCCTGTTGCGACCAATCAATATTTGTTAGGCGTTTTCCCACCAGGAATCAAATATGATTTTACAAAAATCATCGCCTGTCTTCATAATATGATGGTTGCCCATGCACGTGTAGTGAACTATTTCAAAGAAAACGAACTTCCAGGCGAAATCGGTGTCGTTCACTCATTGGAGACGAAATATGCGGCAACAGATGCTCCAGAAGATAAGCATGCAGCCTTTTTAGACGATGCATTGTCGATCCGCTTCTTATTAGATGCTACTTATTTAGGCTATTATTCAACTGAAACCTTGACTGCTCTTGATGAGATATGTGAAGCAAATCAGGCCAGCTATCATTTTCCTAAAGAAGATTTCGTTGAATTGAAAAAAGCCTCCACGCGTAATGACTATTTAGGAATCAATCACTACCAATGCCATTTTGTCAAAGCTTACGATGGAGAAAACGCGATCCATCATAATGGCACGGGTGAAAAAGGGACCTCTGTTTATAAAGTGAAGGGGATCGGAGAACGAATTTATAAAGAAGGAATTCCTCGAACAGATTGGGACTGGCTGATTTATCCAGAAGGTCTTTATGACTTGTTGTTGCGAATTAAAAGCGATTACCCGCATTACAACAAAATCTATATCACTGAAAACGGCATGGGGTATAAAGACCAGTTTGAAGACGGCATCATTATGGATCAGCCGAGAATCGACTATTTGAGAGTCTATTTGGAATCCTTAAGCAAGGCGATAACAGCTGGAGTAAATGTGAAGGGATATTTTTTGTGGTCGCTTATGGATCTTTTCTCATGGACAAATGGGTATAACAAAAGGTATGGCTTGTTTTATGTTGATTTTGAAACCCAGAAGCGTTACCCCAAAGAGTCAGCATACTGGTACAAATTAGTTAGTGAAACCAAAACGATTATTTAATAAGTAATAATGGAGGAAGAAAAGATGAATAAAGAGGAATTACAAATGCTTGGTTTTGAGATCGTTGCTTATTCAGGGGACGCTCGCAGTACATTATTGAAATTATTGAAAGAAGTAAGACAAGGGAACTTTGAGCATGTTGATTCAGCACTGAAAGAAGCCGACGAAAATTTAACCCTTGCACACAATTCGCAAACAAAAATTTTAGCGGAAGAAGCATCGGGGAAAGAGATGGAGATGGGATTCATTTTTATCCATGGACAGGACCATTTAATGACCACTTTGTTGCTGAGGGATCTGATTCAAGACTTTATTGCACTGTACAAGCAGAATCAAGAATAGGAGAAGAACGCTATGGATGGAATCATTAAACAAATCGAAAAAGGAAAACCGTTTTTTGAAAAAATCTCACGCAATAGTTATCTGGGAGCCGTTCGTGACGGATTTTTAACAGCGATGCCGGCTATTTTATTCTCAAGCATATTCATTTTGATTGCTGCGGTTCCTGAGATTTTTGGTTATCAATGGCCTGAAGCTGTCTCCACTTGGTTATGGAAAGTCTATAATTATTCGATGGGGGTTGTAGGGTTACTTGTTTCAGCAACCACTGCTCGCTGCTTGGCTGATTCGATGAATCGCCGCTTACCGAAAAACAAAGTGATCAACACTACCTCTGTGATGCTGGCCTCTGTGGTAAGTTTCCTGTTGCTAAGTGTCTCTCCGATTGAAGGTGGATTTTCAACGGAATACATGGGGACAAAGGGATTACTGGCTTCCTTTGTCGCTGCATTTTTAACAGTTAATTTATATAAGTTTTGTGTACTGAAAGATATTACTATTAAAATGCCTAAAGAAGTTCCTGGAACGATTTCACAAACCTTCCGAGATATTTTTCCATTCTCTTTTTCAGTATTTGCGGCCGTTTTAATTGATTTAGGTATTCGGCAAATTTTCCAAATCTCATTTGCAGAAGCAATCATTACTGTCCTGCAGCCATTATTCACAGCAGCCGACGGTTATTTAGGAATCGCTATTATCTGGGGAGCGATGGCGCTATTTTGGTTTGTCGGTGTTCACGGACCGTCGATTGTGGAGCCGGCAATTGCGGCAATTATCTATGCCAATGTGGAAACCAATCTGCAATTGTTCAATTCCGGTGAACAAGCTTCTAAAGTACTGACAGTGGGTTTAGGGAATTTTGTAGGAACTATGGGAGGAACTGGGGCAACATTGGTCGTTCCTTTTATCTTCCTACTCTTTGCAAAGTCTAAACAATTGAAGGCAGTCGGGAAAGCTTCCTTTATTCCAGTAAGTTTTGCTGTCAATGAACCATTGTTGTTTGCAGCACCCATGATTTTGAATCCTTATTTTTTCATTCCGTTTTTGTTAACACCTGTTGTAAACGTTTGCTTGTTTAAGTTTTTTGTCGATGTGCTAGGCATGAACAGTTTTATGTACGTTTTACCTTGGGCAACTCCGGCACCAATCGGTTTGGTTCTAGGAACGGGCATGGGGGTATTAGCCTTTGTTTTAGCAGCGGTTCTAATCGTCGTTGACTTCCTGATCTATCTGCCATTTTGTAAAGCATACGATGCTGTCTTAGTAGAGCAAGAAGCACAAAAAGCAGAAGTGATCGCAACTGAGGAAGGTGCTTCTGCCACTATTCCTGAGGAAGTACCTGTGGCAGCGAGCCAAGTTATCAACGATGCAAATAAAGAAATCAATGTGTTGGTACTTTGTGCTGGAGCAGGGACAAGTGCGATGTTAGCTAATGCTTTAAAAGAAGGCGCATCGGAATCGAAAGCACCGATCAGTGCAATGGCGGGTGCTTATGGTTCTCATTACGAAATGCTACAGGATTTTGATATGGTGGTCTTAGCACCGCAAGTCAATTCTTACTATGATGATATCAAAGAAGATACCGATCGCTTAGGAATCAAGCTGGTTGCGACAAAAGGAGCAGAATATATCGGATTAACGAGAGATCCTGAAAAAGCCGTTCAATTTATTCTGAGCCAATTTCAATAAAGGAGGAGCAAATTAATGAAAAAGGGAGCTTGGTTGCGTAAAGCCGCTTTATTTGCAGCTGTGATAGGGACTTTGGGGGCTGTTTCAAAAACAGTTGAAGTATCTGCCAGCGAATTTATTCGCGGAGCAGATATTTCAATCCTGTCAGATATGGAAAAATCTGGTGCAAAATATTATGAAGATGGTTTTTCAAAAGATGCCTTAGAGATTCTAAAAAATAATGGTGTCAACTATGTTCGACTGCGTTTGTGGCAGGATCCTTATAATAGTAACGGAGAAAGTTATGGGGCAGGGACAAATGATCTGGAAACGACGATTGCCCTTGCAAAACGAGCAAAAAGTCTTGGACTCAAAGTGTTGCTAGATTTCCATTACAGTGATTTTTGGGTTGATCCTGGGAAACAGAATGTTCCTAAAGCGTGGCAAGATTTGACCTTTGAAGAAATGAATACGGCATTGTATGACTATACAAAGAATGTTCTGTCGGAAATGAAGCAGCTAGACGTTTATCCTGATATGGTTCAGATCGGCAATGAACTGAATAGTGGAATGCTCTGGCCTTATGGCAAGTCTTGGGGAGAAGATGGGGGAGAGTTTGATCGATTGGCTACTTTTTTGAAGTCTGGTGTCCAAGCTGTTCGAGACACTCAACCTAAAACAACTCCAGTAATGCTCCATTTAGCTGATGGTGGCGATACAGGAGCATTTACTTGGTGGTTTGATGAAATCACCAGTCGGGGAGTGTCATTTGATTTAATTGGAGTATCGTATTATCCGTATTGGCACGGTTCAATGAATGAACTTCAAACCAATATGAATACGATCAGCCAACGGTATGGCAAAGAAGTGATCGTAGTTGAAACAGCTTATGGGCATACAATAGCGAATGCAGATACTATGCCAAATGCTTTTGGCGAAGCCGAAGCAGCGGCGGGGGGATATGAACCAACACCGACAGGACAAGCAGAGTATTTGCTGGATCTGGCCGATCGTATTCAAGCGGTGCCGAATGATCGCGGGGCGGGCTTCTTTTACTGGGAACCTCTTTGGTACAACGGAAACGTGAGTTGGGCAACACAAGCAGGTATGAATTATCTCGGTGTTCAATCTACTATGGGAAACGAATGGGACAACCAGGCGATGTTTGATTTTGCTGGAAACGCCTTGCCAAGCTTGCGTGCGTTTAAACAAGCAGGGGCGCAAACAAATCTGGTTAAAAATGCAAGTTTCGAGAGCGATGGACCAACGACCAGTCCTTCTGATTGGCAAACGTGGTTTCAACAAGGAACAGCTGAAGGTACGATCAAAACGGAAGCAGGGACTTTTTTTGGAGACTACAAATTAACTTTTTGGCAGGATCAAGCTTACGAGGCATCAGCTTATCAGAATGTTAGTGGAATAAGCGATGGAACTTACACATTGAGTGCCTATGTAATGTCTGGGGGAGAGTTTGATACCAATCAGTTATATATCAAAAATTATGGTGGAGCGGAACTAAATACTGCGGTTGATAAAACAAGTGAATGGACAAAAATTACAATCAAAGACATTCCAATTACAACAGGTGTTTGTGAAATCGGGGTTTACAGCAAGGCTTCAGAAAATGCTTGGACGAACGTTGATTTTGTTTCATTGGTGAAACAATAGTCTAAGGATTACTACTATTGATTCTCAGATCCCTCTTTCAACCGCATCACTAGCGTAGAAGGCAGGAATCGAACCTGCACCTCGTCTTTGCCAAAAATAACCAGAAATACGTTCCGATCATTTTTACCAAAACGAGTAAAGCGCCAGACTTCATCTACACTTTGTATTATGCCAAAGAGAGTTCAACGATTTCGTAAGAAGCAATGAAAAAATTGCAAAAAGTTGTGCAGAAAACATGAAGGTTGTTTAAGAAAGAGTAACCTTAGAATGCCAGCGTGAAAAAGGAGGAACCAGCTGCATCGAAGCGTAAAGCGCTTCGTTTGGAAACCTCCGTTTTTTCTGAAAAAATCAGATAAAGTTTTCTTGACATTTGTGAGGTGAGAATGTATCATTCTGTTTGGGCACTCTTTACAAGAGTCAGAAAGTGATTTAGAATTTTCGCTCCCTATTCATTTATGGATAGGGAGCTTTTATTATTTTCTAAATGCTTTTCCTGTAAAATAGATTAAAGGAGTTTTTCAGTTTATGACAAAATATATTTTTGTAACCGGCGGTGTGGTTTCTTCTATTGGTAAAGGGATCGTAGCAGCATCATTAGGACGTTTGTTGAAAAATCGCGGCTTGAAAGTAACCATTCAAAAATTCGATCCGTACATCAACGTCGATCCAGGAACGATGAGCCCATATCAACATGGTGAAGTATTCGTAACCGATGATGGAGCAGAGACCGACTTAGACTTAGGTCACTATGAACGCTTTATCGATATCAATTTGAACAAATACTCAAATGTAACAACTGGAAAAATCTATTCAGAAGTTTTGCGGAAAGAGCGTAAAGGAGAATACTTAGGCGCGACTGTTCAAGTGATCCCGCACATCACCAACGAGATCAAAGAAAAAATCATGCGGGCAGCCAAAATGACTGATTCAGATGTGATCATCACAGAAGTCGGCGGAACAGTAGGGGATATTGAATCATTGCCGTTTCTAGAAGCTTTGCGTCAAATGAAGGCAGACGTAGGTGCGGACAACGTGATGTACATCCATACGACGCTGATTCCTTATTTGAAAGCAGCAGGCGAAATGAAAACAAAGCCGACACAACATAGTGTGAAGGAACTGCGCGGCTTAGGGATTCAACCAAATATCTTGGTCGTTCGGACAGAACAACCTGTAGGACAATCAACAAAAAACAAATTGGCCCAATTCTGTGACGTGGCACCAGAAGCCGTGATCGAATCTCGTGACGTTGAGACCCTGTATTCGATCCCATTGGCACTGCAAGCGCAAGGCATGGATCAAATCGTGTGTGATCATTTGAAACTGACTGCACCAGTTGCTGACATGACTGAATGGCAAGCATTGGAAGAAAAGGTGCTGAATTTGAAGAAAAAAGTACGCATCGCGTTAGTTGGAAAATATGTGGAATTGCCAGATGCTTATCTATCAGTTGTCGAAGCCTTGAAACATTCTGGTTTTGCCTTTGATGCAGACATCGAGATCGATTGGATCAAAGCCCAAGAAATCACACGAGAAAACGTGGATTCTTACTTAGGTGAAGTAGACGGTATTCTTGTTCCTGGTGGATTCGGTGATCGCGGGATTGAAGGAAAAATCGAAGCGATCCGATATGCTCGGGAAAACGATGTGCCATTCTTAGGGATTTGTCTAGGGATGCAAATGGCTTGTGTGGAATATGCCCGCAATGTCGTTGGCTTGGAAAATGCCAATTCCGCAGAAACAGATCCTGAAACAGCCAACAACATCATTGACTTGATGGCTGACCAAGAAAACATCGAAAACTTAGGTGGAACATTGCGTTTAGGCTTGTATCCATGTAAAGTGAAAAAAGGCACCAAAACAGCTGCAGCTTATGATGGGGAGGAAGTTGTTCAAGAACGTCACCGTCATCGTTATGAATTCAACAACAAATACCGTGAAATCTTTGAAGCAAACGGGATGGTTTTCTCAGGTGTGTCACCAGACAATCGTTTGGTTGAGATCGTTGAGATCCCAGAAAACAAATTCTTCGTGGGTTGCCAATTCCACCCAGAATTGATTTCTCGTCCAACTCGCCCACAACGCTTGATCAAAGCATTTGTTGGAGCTTCATTAGACAACCGCCAAGCATAATAATCGCTAGCGGCAAACCAAGGAATGAATGTGCGAAACTCCTCATCTCAAGATGGGGAGTTTTTTTGAGTTACGCCATCCCAGTAATCCGTAAAAGGTTGAAACTTGTTTGAGCATTGGTAGAAGGTATCTGTTTCTGCACACAAAAAACTTCCGTCAAAACGACCGGAAGTTTCTGGCTGATGCATTATTTTTTTCGCTAGCAGTTTGAATGAAATCCGCCAGCGGTAACGCATGTTGATTTGCTGGTGCCTAGAGAGGATTATTCTTTTAGCTTATACCCTTGATCCAAGAGCATTTCCTCTGTACGTTCCATGCTGATCCCATTTTCGGTGTTTCCTTCGAAACTAACCCCAGGCAATTGTTTCGCTGAATCATAATCCAACTCATCATAATTGATGGTCAAGGATTCAGTCGCTTCACTATCTGTATAGTCGAGGGAATAGTCCAATCCTTTGACTTGCTGATACTGCTCTGCGATCGGATCAAGTACCGTCTGTGCTTCTTCTTTGGTCGTTACCCCAATCGCTGAATACGGCATGACATTGTTCGCAGTCTGGGTTTTTACTTTATCGCCTTCATAAGTGAAGACCAGTTCCATCGAAACCCCATTTTGATCCATTGTGAATGTTTTGGTTTCTTCTTTGGCCCCCGAGCTGCAACTTGCCAAGAAAAGAACCCCGATGACTGCCAAAAATCCAATAAGCGCTTTTTTCATTTTATCCCTCCTTTTTTACATAATAATATAGCCGCTTTCACAAGGCTATTCTTATGCTCAGAGGAGAAGAAGGAAGGATTTACTGGAAGATTATGATAAAATGACGAAAAAATATGTGAAATTTTTCTCGAATTTTCACATGCCGATTTGTTATCTAACGACCGCAGACAGAAGAGAAAAACCTTACAGAATCGTAGACTTTCAGAAAAGATGATGAAAATGCTGGATTTTTATATTTGTGCAATCTTTTTTTGAAAAGAGAAATTCCTCTTTTTAGTAGCAAATACCGCAAATCTTTGCTAAAATAGCATTGTCGGTTAAGCATTGCTTAACAAATAAAGTTTTTCAAAACTTAGGAGGAATTTTTTATGCCAGTAGTATCAGGAGCTGAATTCTTAAAAGCTGCTCGTCAAGGCGGATATGCAGTCGGCGGATTCAACACAAACAACTTAGAATGGACACAAGCGATTTTAAAAGCTGCTGAAGCGAAAAAAGCGCCAGTTCTAATCCAAACTTCAATGGGTGCTGCCAAATATATGGGCGGATACAAAGTTGCTAAAGACATCGTTACAAACTTGGTTGATTCAATGAACATCACTGTTCCAGTTGCAATCCACTTAGACCATGGTGATTACGATGCAGCAATGGAATGTATCGAAGTTGGTTACACTTCTGTTATGTTTGATGGCTCTCACTTACCATTTGAAGAAAACTTGAAATTGGCTAAAGAAGTTGTCGAAAAAGCACACGCAAAAGGCGTTTCTGTTGAGTGTGAAGTTGGTTCAATCGGCGGAGAAGAAGATGGAATCATCGGTTCTGGCGAATTAGCTGACATCGAAGAATGTAAACAAATGGTTGCAACTGGTATTGATTACCTAGCTTGCGGAATTGGTAACATTCACGGTCAATACCCTGAAAACTGGAAAGGCCTTGCTTTTGACCACTTACAAGCAATCGCTGATGCAGTAGGTTCTGATGTACCATTAGTATTACACGGTGGTTCTGGTATTCCTCAAGACCAAATCGAAAAAGCAATCTCAATGGGTGTTTCTAAAGTAAACGTAAATACTGAATTCCAATTATCATTTGCTAAAGCAACTCGTGAATACATCGAAGCTGGCAAAGATAAAGAAGGCAAAGGATTCGACCCTCGTAAATTATTAGCACCAGGTGTTGCTGCAATCGTTAAAGATGCAGAAGAACACATCGACTGGTTCGGTTCAGCTGGTAAAGCTTAATCTTAATCAAAGATCAAAACTCTTAGAATCACTGATTCTAAGAGTTTTTTTGTTTTCTAAGAAAATATTCTTGATGCGGGGATCAAAAATATACTGCATCTTTTTTCTTTGAGTAATCTGTGCTAAAATTGGAATGATACACATAAATTAAAAAAGAGTATAGGTGGAATTCAATGAAAAAAATTGTCATCAACGGCAATCGTCCCTTAAAAGGTGAAGTCACCATTAGCGGCGCAAAAAACAGTGCAGTCGCATTGATCCCGGCAGCGATCTTAGCTGATTCACCGGTCATTTTAGAAGGAGTGCCCGACATCCAAGATGTGCACTCATTAATTGAGATTATCGAAATCATGGGCGTGAAGACCCATTTTGAAAACAATACGCTAGAGATCGATCCAACCAATATCGTTTCGATCCCGATGCCTAACGGAAAAATCAATAGTCTACGGGCTTCGTATTATTTCATGGGGGCATTATTGGCGAAGTTTGGTGAAGGCGTCGTTGGGTTGCCTGGCGGCTGTTTCTTAGGCCCGCGACCAATCGATTTGCATATCAAAGGCTTCGAAGCACTTGGCGCAAAAGTCACCAACGAGCATGGCGCCATGTATTTGCGTACCGAAGAAGAAGGCTTGACTGGCGAACGGATTTTCTTAGATATGGTCTCCATCGGAGCAACAATCAATGTAATGCTGGCAGCAGTAAGAGCCAAAGGCAAAACGATCATTGAAAATGCTGCACGGGAACCTGAGATCATTGATGTCGCGACCCTTTTAAATAATATGGGAGCGAAAATCAGAGGTGCAGGTACCAATGAAATTCGTATCGAAGGTGTGGAAGAACTGCACGGTTGTCGTCATTCTATTATTCCAGACCGAATCGAAGCAGGAACCTATCTTTCTTTAGCCGCAGCAGCGGGCGAAGGCATTACAGTCAAAAATGTGATTTATGAGCATCTAGAAAGCTACATTGCGAAATTGGAAGAAATCGGTGTGCGAATGGATATCAGCGAAGATGAAATCTATGTGCATCCCTCAAAAGAGTTGAAACCAGCGACTGTGAAAACTTATCCTTATCCGGGATTTGCCACAGACCTGCAACAGCCGATCACACCATTATTGCTAAAAGCAAAGGGAACATCGGAGATTATGGACACGATTTATGCCAAACGGGTCAACCATATTCCTGAATTAGCACGGATGGGCGCACAAGCAACGACAGAAGGCAACATGATTTTTGTCAGCGGACCGAGCCAATTGCACGGAGCAGAAGTTGTCGCTTCTGATTTGCGGGCAGGGGCTTGTCTAGTTATTGCCGGATTGATGGCGACTGGCACGACTAGCGTCTTTAATGTCGAGTACATTTTGCGCGGCTATGATCATATCATCGAAAAACTAACGGCTCTTGGAGCTGATATTCAAATGATAGAGGAGTAATTATGAGCGATTATCTTACGATGGCAGAGTTGGAAAACAAAACCTTAAAAGAGATCTACACCTTTGCCAAAGAGTTTCGAATTCCTTATTACAGCCAAATGAATAAAAAAGAATTGTCATTGGCTGTGATACGGGCGCAGGCGGAAAAACAAGGCTTCTTTTATATGGAAGGAATCTTGGATATCGTAGGCCAAGAAGGCTATGGTTTTTTACGTCCAATCAACTATGGACCGAGTGCAGAAGATATCTATATTTCTTCTTCACAGATTCGTCGGTTTAGTTTGCGTAATGGCGATAAAGTCGCCGGTAAGGCGCGCCCGCCTAAGGAATCTGAACGCTATTATGGATTGATGCACGTTGAGTCTGTTAACGGCAAAGATCCAGAAGATGCCAAAGAGCGCCCGCATTTTCCAGCGCTGACGCCCCTTTATCCGAACCGTCATTTAAAATTAGAAACAACGTCAGGACGTCTTTCGACTCGGATGATCGATATGCTGGCGCCAGTGGGTTTTGGTCAACGGGGACTGATCGTTGCCCCGCCTAAAGCTGGGAAAACCAGTATATTGAAAGAAATTGCCAATGGGATTACGGACAACTATCCTGAGGTGGAATTGATCGTACTTTTGATCGACGAGCGTCCAGAAGAAGTAACTGATCTAGAACGTAGTGTCAAGGGTGACGTGGTTTCTTCAACCTTTGACCTACAGCCTAGCAATCATACCCGTGTTTCAGAATTGGTACTAGAACGGGCGATGCGCTTGGTGGAAGACAAGCGTGATGTCGTGATTTTGATGGATAGTATCACTCGTTTGGCGAGAGCTTATAACTTAGTCGTTCCTCCAAGCGGACGTACACTAAGCGGCGGGATCGATCCAGCTGCTTTGTACAAACCGAAGAAATTCTTTGGCGCTGCCCGCAATATTGAAGAAGGCGGTAGTTTGACGATCCTTGCCACAGCTTTGGTAGATACCGGCAGCCGCATGGATGATGTCATCTATGAAGAGTTTAAAGGAACCGGCAATATGGAGCTGCAGCTTTCTCGCAGCCTCGCAGAACGCCGGGTCTTCCCAGCGATCGACATCAAGAAATCTGGTACCCGTAAAGAAGAATTGCTGATGAGCAGTGAACAATTGGAGGAAACTTGGCGCATACGCAACAACATGTTGGGGGATTCCTTGGAGTTCACAGAACAATTCATTCAATTCTTGCGCAAAACGAAAAAGAATGAAGAGTTTTTAGCGGCTTTTCATGATGTCCATTTCGGAGACAAGCGGCCAAAAAGAAATATAAAAAGATAATTGCATCTAAAATCCAAACATGGTAAGATAGTCATGTTGTAAAATCGACAAATCAACTCTGGTGAAGCAAATGAGCCAGGGCAAAGGAGAGAAGAAGAAATGAAACAAGATATCCATCCAGATTATCATCCAGTTGTATTCATGGACTCAACTACTGGTTTCAAATTCTTATCAGGTTCTACAAAGAATTCTCAAGAAACTGTTGAGTGGGAAGACGGCAACACGTATCCATTGATCCGTGTCGAAGTAACTTCTGATTCACATCCATTCTACACTGGACGTCAAAAATTCACACAAGCAGACGGACGTGTGGACCGTTTCAACAAAAAATACGGTCTCAAAGACAACAACGCTGCAGAATAAGACAAATAAATGTAAATGTTGTTTCGATAACATTTCTGAGGTTTCCCTTTTACGAGGGAAACCTTTTTTGTTTTTATAGGTAATAGACACTCAACTGCTAAACCGAAAGAAACCATTCAGAATCTGTTACAAACAAAGTAAAAGGAATCAATAAATCTGTAGGCAAGAATGTGGAAATTAGCACTGTAACGAATCCTATCTAGTAATTTTCGAAATGGAGCAATGATCAAGAGTGGTTTGATTTAATCATCGATTATTATTGAATATTCAAACTTCAATTGACATTTATCTTGAATAAAATTATCATTAAATTAATAATATTCCGTTATAAGTTTCTTATTTTTGACTTATTTTATCGAGTTCACACGATTTTTATTGAGAAAAGTAGATAGTTCTCTCTTTAAGAACCAGTTTCTATTCTACATAATTAAAGACCACTCACTAGCTATGCTTTAACGAATCACATCCAAAACAATCAAGAAAGGAAGAGACATGTTTTCATTTAAGAAAAAGAAGGAAGTCATTAATTTCCCAGAACTAAGCAACCATAATGAACGTACATACCCGAAAAAATTGAAAAAGATTGTGGCTCAATTAGAAACCTGTAAATCAGAGGATTTGAATTATATTGCTGAATGTATTTTACAAAAGATGGGATATACCGTCCAAAACATCGATGGTTACAAAGATGGTGGTATTGATGTGTATGCTTTTTCTAATAATAAAAAGGCAATAGCGGTCCAATGTAAAGCCTGGAATCCGCAAAAGACAACGGAGCGGATCAGTAAGCCACTTGTTGCCGCATTTAAAGGGATTTTTCCAGACAAAGGGTTTCCCAATGGGCTTTTCATCACTACACATTTTTTTACAGATCAAGCATTAGAAATAGCCGGTGATAATCTACTGCTGGTTGATAGAAAAAAACTGATTGAGCTTCTTGCACATTTTTATCCAGAGATGATCAGTGAGTTGTTTTATTATAAAACCTTGACGGAATTAGAAGAATGCAAGAGTTGTAAAAATGGGAAGAAGTTGAAACTCTACAATAAGAAGAAGCGCAATTATTACTATATCTGCGAAACGTGCGGTGAGTATAGCTCTTTTCATTATTCGTCATGAGAAAAAAGAACAAGAGAATAAGCAATAAAAAACAGACGTTCTATTAATGAATGTCTGTTTTTTATTAAGTGAAAACGCCAAAAAAAGGCGGGAACATAGTTTTATTCCTATTTTCTAAAGCTTTGTTTTTCACCCACCCAGTCACTCAATAAACGATCTGTTTCGGATTTGCATGGGCCAAAATAAATTCTTTGAAATTGCTGACTACAGGTGGTAAGTAAGTCTCTTTATTGTAGGCTAAATAAAAGTATCGCTCCCAACTGATGCCATTAAGTTTGATTCGCTTAAGGGGCAAAGAGTCAAGCATCGTCATATTGGGAATGATAGCAATCCCCAATCCTTGACTGACTAGTCCAGCGATCACTTGATCGATCTTGACTTCGTAGGCTACTTGATAGCTGACGTTGTTACGCTGATAAAGGTCATCGATGATTTCACGTAAGGCACTTTTTTTGCTGAAAATAATCTGGGGATATTCTGCTAAGTCGTCCAAAGAGATTTCATCAAATTGTGCGAGAGGATGATCCAACGCGGTGATCACGACAAGTTCTTGACTTGCAATCGGGACGAATTCAATGGTTGGTTCATTGGTGATGTAGGAACAAATACCGAGATCATAGCGCAAGGTTTTTAGTCCTTGGACTGTTTCGGTACTGACGCTATCTGAGTGAAATTCAAATTGAATCTTTTTTTCAGGATTTGCTTCAAGAAATTGTTTAGTGATTTTTGGTACGTAAGATGTACCGAGGACTTGCAAAAAAGCAAAGCTGATATGCCCAAAGCCTTTGCTGATTTTTGTTACTGTATCGATACCCGAATCTAAGTTTTCTAACGTTCGTATAACATGTTCATGGAAAATTTTTCCAGGCTTGGTTAGGATCACATTTCGTCCGTTTTTTTCAAAGAGTTGTACACCTAGCTCATCTTCTAAAAGTGAAATGGCATTACTGAGACTTGGTTGTGTGATGTTGAGCAATTTACTCGAACGTGTATAGTGTTCTTCTCTAGCAAGGATATCAAAATATTTTAAATGCTGAAGATTCATAGAAACCTCCTCTAAAATCCTTCTTTTTTTATCAGTATATCACAAGACTTATATCTTTTATCTATAGATCCATAAAGAAAAAACAATTAGAAGTACGGAGAGGGAAAAGCTATAATAACGGTAATAAACATTGTGAATAAAAACACAATTACTGCGGCCGCTTTTTAGTTCGTGTTTTTATTTCCAGCTGTAAACCAAGTAGTAGTTGTTTACAGACTTTTAAAGGGGGAAATAACATGAGAAACATTCCATTGACGATTAGCTCTTACACATTAGGGACAGAGATTAATTTTGAAGACAGAGTGAAGATCGCGAAAGAGGCAGGATACGACGGGATCGGTTTACGTGCGGAGACCTATATGCTTGCTGTGAAGCAAGGCTATTCTGATGAGCGGATGCTTGAAATTCTTGCAGAACATGACATGAAAGTAACCGAGGTCGAATATATCACCTTGTGGGCTGATCCAAATAAAACGATGGAAACACCGGAAACACTGCTGCAACAATTTAAAGAGCAAACGATCTATCATATGGCACGTTTGTTTGGTGTTGGGCACATCAATTGTGGCTTAATGGAAAAATACCCAGCAGAGGTTCATATCCAAGCCTTTAAAGAACTATGTACACGAGCAAAAGAATTAGTCATTGGGTTAGAATTCATGCCTTATAGCGGTGTTCCTGATCTAGCTAGTGCATGGAATATTGTCAAAGAGGCAGATTGTGAAAATGGGATGCTGATCCTAGATACATGGCACTGGGCGAGAGCCAACATGACAGCAGCTGACTTGGAAGGGGTCCCAGCGGAGAAAGTTGTTTCGATCCAAATTTGTGATGTTTTAGAAAGACGATATCCTGATACGATCTTACGGGATGAGTCGATGCACGATCGCTTATGTCCAGGAACAGGATGGGGTGATACCGAAGGCTTCTTACGGGCACTAAAAGCACACGGCATCAAGCCTCGTGTTGTAGGCACGGAAGTGATTTCTGATCCGATTTTAAGTCAAGGCTATCAAAAAGCAGCAGAGCAAAATTACAAAACGAGTATTGAAGTGATCCAAAACGCATGGCCAGAATTGCTTGCGTAAAAAAAAATCAAATAGAAAAGAGGAAATACGATGAGCGAAAAAATTTCGGGAAAAACGAAGCTCTTAGGATTGATCGGTACACCTGTTGGGCATTCTGGTTCGCCAGCCATGTATAATTATGGCTTTGACCAGCTTGATATCGATGCAGTTTATTTAGCTTTTGACATTAAAGAAGACCAAGTCGCCCAGGCGATCGAGGCATTTCGAACCTTCAAAATGAGTGGAAATGTCACGATGCCTTGCAAGACGGCAGCGGCAGAATACATGGATGAATTGACCCCCGCTGCAAAAATGGTTGGTGCCATCAATACTATCGTCAATGATGAAGGCAAGCTCGTCGGCCATATTACCGATGGTGTCGGCTTTGTTGATAATCTGCAAGCACACGATGTAAAAATGAAAGATCAAAAATTTGTTGTGATCGGAGCTGGTGGAGCTGCCACCGCGATCCAAGTCCAATTGGCGATCGAAGGCGCAGCCTCCATTGCAATTTTCAACATCAAAGATGCATTTTATGAAAAAGGCAAAGAGACCGTTGCTCGCATTAAAGAATATTACCCTGATCTAGTAATTGATATTTATGATCTGACGGATCAAGCGTTACTTGCTGAAAAAATAAAAGGAGCCGATTGTTTAGTGAATGCAACGACTGTTGGAATGGGTGAAGGAAATACAGCGACACCGATTGCAGACACAGAGGTACTGCATGCAGATTTGACGGTGGCTGATGCGATCTATAACCCACCAATGACCCAGTTATTGAAAGATGCCAGCGCAAAAGGGTGTAAGACCGTGGGTGGAAAAGGAATGCTGGTGGGACAAGGAAAAGCCGCCTTTAAACTGTTTACTGGCAAGGAACTGCCTGTCAGAGCAAACTAACTAGGGACCGAGTATCCTTTTCCTACGAAATACCCACAGGGAAATTTTCGTAGGAAAGCTGGATGTTCTTTTATAAGGAGCGTACAAATGAGAGCAAAAAAGTATATTTTGTCACTGGCAACTATCTATATGTGTTATTTCACTCATGGGATCCAAGCCATTATTTTAAGCCAAAATGCGACTTATTTTTCGGATAAATGGGGCTATACCGATGCTTCTGCAGGAGCCGCTGCGGTATCGTTGGCTATCACTGCGACCGGATTAGGAAAATTTTTGACCGTCTGGATCGGTGGAGAAATTTCGGATAAAGTGGGACGCAAAAAAATGGCGGTCATGGGGGCTGTTTTGTATACGCTATGCTTTTTAGGTCTGTTACTGACGACGAATATGGTGATCGCGTCTGTCTGTGCCTTTATCGCAGGGGTGGCGACTTCTGGTTTCTGGGATGCTGCGTTGTATCCCGCTTCTCAAGAAGCAGCACCGAAATATGCGGCTTCAGCAATGATTGGGATCAAGTTTTTTGTTTCTTTGTCAGGGGTTATCTATCCCTTACTTGTGGTAAATTTCATCGGGTCTGGGAATCAGTCGATGGGGATTATTATTCCATTAGTCCTATCGATCGTCTGCACGATTTTAGCAGCTATCGCGCCATTCGCCTATGATGACATGATGAAAGAAAAAGCGGCAACCGTCGATGGAAAAGAAACGAATGCGGTTCAAGAAGAAATTGCGGCAATGAAGGCCAAAATGCTTGTTAAGCCGAATATAATCGTTAACTTCTTCACAATGTTCTTTGGTTTTATCTGTATGTTCATCATGTACGGCGCCCAACAGTATACCAAAGCGTTTGGTTTGACGAATGCTGGTTTGACTGAGATGCAGTCAGCGGGGCTAACATCGATCTATACTTTTGGCTCAATGGTGGCTGTTTTGTTTTGGGCAGTAATGATGGGGAAATTGCGTTGGAATCCCTTAAAAGTCTTATTTATTGATACGGTATTCATCGCTCTTGCGTTAGGGATGGTATTAGTGATCCAACATGTCGTAGTGATTTATATCAGTATCGCCTTCTTGGGTTTCTTTGCTGCCGGAGGGGCGTTGCAAACTGGGCTAGGGGTACGACAAATGTTTTGCCCTGGACCAAAAGGTCGAAATACCGGGATCTACTATACTTGGATGGGCTTAGCAAGTACCTTTTTACCTTACATCGTTGCTTCCATGACTCGGTCAGTAGGAGAAACGCAAGCGATTTTTATTATGATGGGCTTATTACTCGCAGCTGCGGTTTTAGCGATCGTCATGATGGTTTATTTGTTACTGCAACACAAAAGAGTATTTGGCTACAGCGCATTTGATAAATTAAAGGACTAAACGTCCTGGAGGATAGTGGCCAACCACTTCCTCCTTTTTCGCTTTTGTTAAACGGCGGCTTTCGCGTATCTGGCTGCAGGTTCAAACGGCGTAATTTGTATGGAGGAGAAGAAGAATGGATAGCTTGATTGGCTTATTACTAGTAGTGTCATTTGGTGGCATGGTTTTTTATTGTATCAAAGGATATAACCTGATGATTGGTTTTATCGTTATGGCAACATTATGGGTGTTGTTGCCGCTTATAGGGAATGTCATTTCACCCAATCCGGCATTTGAAAACCTCCCTTTTACCGAGATGCTGGCACAGGTCTATCAACAGGCGCCAGAACGCTGGGGGGCTTCACAAATGAATATTTTTGTAGGAGCATTCTTTGGTAGGATCTTGTTGGAAACGGGCATTGCGGCAACTATCATTCGTAAGAGTGTGGAACTAGGTGGGGATAGCCCAGCGATTATTCTAGTAATTGTCAATTTGATTACCGGCTTTATCTTTTCATCCATGTCAGGTGCCGGATCTGTCATCGCGATCGCCGTGATCGTATTGCCAATTTTATTTTCGATTGGTATTCCTAAAGTCGTGGCATTCTTTAGTTTTTCGGCTTCCGTTGCAGCAGGTGTTTTCTTAAATCCAATCAATTTCACACAGTATCAAGCCTTTTTTGGCAATGTGAATGGTGGGGTTGATTACACCTATAATGATTATTTTTCGTTTGGATTATTGGCTTTCTTTGTGATGATTCTGGTTTCTTCGATTTTTGCTATTGGGTATTTGAGAGTAGAAAGTTTGACCTATGCTTGGGCGGTTGGAGAAGAACCGAAAGTTCAAGAGGTTCCTAGTTTGGCGTTACTTACCCCTTTTATACCGGTCGTAGGAGTCATCATCTTTCAATTTCCAGTGATCTTTTGTTTTATTGGTGCGAGTCTTTATGCCTTGTGGATTTGTGGTGTTTTAAAGGATGGGTTTAGAAAAGATTCTCAGATTTTGACACGTATTTTTGCAGATGGGGTCAAAGATACTGCGACCTTAGTTGCCTTTTGGATGACCCTTGCGATGTTCAATGCAGCTGCAACCTTCGCTGCACCTTATTTTGAATCATTGCTAGGAGGAATCATTCCGACGCATCCCTTAGCGCTTTGTTTGCTTTTTGGTTTTTTAGCTCCCTTGACCTGGTTTCGCGGGCCACTTTCTTTGATTGGTTGTGGGGCAGCGTTATTAGCAGTAATCAGCAATCAAACCAATTATCCTGTGACGTTTTTATATCCGTTGTTCATTTCTAATATGATCGGTATGGGTCATTTTGATTTGACCATTTCTTGGAATGCTTGGGGATTAGGCTTCAATAATATCAATACGAAAGATTACATGAAGGTTGCTTTTTTACCAGGAGTCGTCATTTCGCTGGTTCTTGAAATTGCGACGTTCCTGTTATATAGCCCGATTTAAAAAAGTAGGTGAAAAAAATGAGAAGAAGTGTCCGAATTGGCATTGATGTGGGTGGAACCCATACGAAAGCTGTCGCAATCAACAATGACACGCAAGAGGTGATTGGAAAGTCATCTGTAAAAACGACCCACAAAAGTGAGCAAGGGGTTGCAGAAGGTGTAGTGGCCTCTTTTATTAAGTGTTTAGCCGAAAATCAGATCCAGCCAGATGAAGTGGTCTTTGTCGCTCACAGCACAACCCAAGCCACCAATGCACTCTTAGAAGGAGATGTAGCGAAGGTCGGCATTATCAGTACAGCAAAGGGCGGCGTCGAAGGTTGGCTGGCAAAGTGGCAAACGGCATTAAAAGACATTGATTTAGGTACGGGAAGAAGTATTGAAGTCGTTGCTCGCTTTATTCCTAAAAAAGAGCTTTCAGAAGCAACAATCGAAGCGGCATTAGCAGAACTACAACAGGCACAAGCTCAGGTCATCGTGACTTCAGCAGCTTTTGGTGTAGATAATTTACAAACAGAAGAAAGAATCGCTGAAGTAGCCAAACGAAAGGGCATCGAAGTAACCTTGGCGTCGGAGATGACCAAACTATATGGGTTATCCCGGAGAACCCGTACCGCAGCAATCAATGCATCGATTTTGCCAACGATGCTGGAAACGGCAAATTCAACAGAAAATAGTGTTCGCCAAGCAGGTGTGGATGTACCACTGATGATCATGCGGGGCGATGGCGGGTTGATGGACATTGTTGAAATGAAAAAACGACCGGTGCTAACGATGCTTTCTGGTCCAGCAGCCAGCGTGATGGGAGCATTGATGTATCTGCGAACGTCGAACGGTATTTATTTTGAAGTAGGGGGAACTTCGACGAATCTTGGCGTGATCAAAAATGGTCGGCCAGTCATCGATTACTCAGAGATTGCAGGCCATAAGACGTATGTCAATTCATTAGATGTTCGCGTCCTAGGTGTGGCTGGCGGCAGTATGGTTCGAGTGAACAAAAAAGGCGTGATAGACGTCGGCCCAAGAAGTGCCCATATCGCTGGGTTAGAATATAGTACGTATCTGCCAGAAGAAGAGATCGTTGCACCAGAACTGGAGCTTTATGCGCCAAAAGAAGGTGACCCAGCAGATTATGTTGCAATCAAACTTGCTAACGGGAAACGAATTACGATCACGAATTCTTGTGCAGCGAATGTCTTAGGATATGTCACAAAGGATGATTTTTCCTATGGCAATGCCCATTCGGCCAGAAAAGCCATGCAGCCTTTAGCGAAGTACTTAGAAACGACGGTGGAGGATGTCGCACAGCAAATATTGGATCAAGCAGTCCAAAAAATAGCACCTGTGATTCAATCTTTTGCCCGCAAGTATCAATTAGAGCCTAACCAAATGACTTTAGTAGGTGTAGGAGGAGGCGTCTCTTCACTGATCAAACATGCAGCGAAACAATTGTCGTTGAATTATAAAATACCTGAAAATGCTGAAGTGATTTCATCGATCGGTGTGGCGTTATCCGTCGTTCAAGACGTGGTGGAACGAATTGTCCCGAATCCAACAAAAGCGGATATTGCAGCAATCAAGCAAGAAGCAGCTACTTTGGCGATCGAGAGTGGGGCAACGCCTGATAGTATTGAAGTCTATATTGAAATCGATCCTCAGACGCAAAAAATTACTGCGCGAGCCTCCGGTGCCACAGCTGCTCAAGCCGCTGAGCGTCAAAACCAAATCAACCGTGAAGAAGCGCAAGACATTGCCTATGCTGAGCTGCAAGTTGCTAAAGAAAACGTGGTTTCTTGTGCTACGAGTGAACATTTTTATATTTATGGCGCAGCGACAAAAAAAGGCGATCGTGTTTGTGTCATTGATCATCGAGGCTTTATTCGCGTGCAAAGAGACCATGCAGATGTCGTGAAAACGACGATCCAAAGTTATAGTGAACAAATCGCTCGTCTTTGGGAAAGTATGGCGAACTACCAAAGTGATCTAGTCATCCGGCCAGATTTTTATATTTGTGCTGGACCGCGTCTCTTTGATTTTAGTTCGACAGATTATACCCAATTGATGATGTTGATCGATATTGAATTAAGTCAGTTGATTGGTACAGAAGAGATTATTATTATTGCTGCGAACCGCTTGCAGTAGGCCAAGGAAGGAATGAGATCCGTGAAAGTAGAAGAATTTTGCCAACAATTTTTACACCTATGGTCTCGAGCAACCAATCCTCACCTGCAGCTGTTCAAACAAGACCCCCTTCACGCCAAAGTTGATCCTGCGCAGGCAGAGTCCTTTATTGAAACTGCTGAAAGCATAGGTAAGCAAGAAGCCCGCTGGTATCGAGAGCATCCTCAAGAATTGCAAGGAATCATTGATTCATTAAAGATCAATGAACTGCCTGAAGCGCAAGCGCAACAGGAGCGCTATACCTTTGCTGTCTATAAAAAAACAGATCATATTATGATTGATCGCAATTTCTTGGCGCAAGCGCAGCATTTTATCGAAGCACAGCAATTAAGCCGATTACTTCCTGCGACGACACTTACGGAATTGGTTTTCATGCATGAAGTGTTTCATGTATTGGAATATCGTAAAAATCTCTGGACCATTCAAAGACAACTGCACTATCAGATAGGTTTTTTGAAAAAACAGGCACGTCTCTATTCCTTGAGTGAGATCGCTGCTGCATCTTTTGTACAGACGTTTTATCAGCTGGAAAATTCCCCTACATTGCTTGCTAGCTGCATAATCTATTGTAAAAATCCTGAGCTCGCTCAAGCGCTCGTTACGACTGCGTTAAAGGAACAAACCATTCACAGAAGCTATTGATCAATGGAAAAAAAGAATTAGTTTCTCTGCTCATATCAAGGTATATTGTTAGTGAAGAATATAACAATATTAGAGGTGGTATAAATGATGGAGCAATCTTGGTTGAATCTTAAGAATGAAGTCGTAGTTATTACTGGCGCTTTAGGTGGTATGGGGAAAAAAATCGCACAGGACTTTGCTGATCAAGGCGCACAACTTGCATTAGTTGATTTGCATGAGGAAAACCTTGCCAACTATGCTGTACAGCTAGCAGATCAATTCGGTGTGAAAGTAAACAGTTATGTCTGCAATTCGACGATCGAAGCGCAGGTAGATGCATTGGCAGAAAAGGTCAAAGAAGATTTTGGCCGCATTGATGTTTTGGTAAACACAGCGGCTATTTTGAAATTTTCATTGCTTGAAGATCTACCATTTGAAGAATGGAAACAAGTGATCGACGTCAACTTAAACGGCTACTTCTTGGTTTCTCAAAGAATCGGGCGAGTGATGATCGCACAAAAATCAGGGCGGATGGTGCATGTCTCAACGATCGCCTCAATCAGCCCTGAAACATATTCTGGTGCGTATAGCCCAAGTAAGGCTGGAGTTAATATGATGTCGAAACAAATGGCTGCAGAGTGGGGGCAGTACGGCCTTCGCAGCAATTGTGTCTTGCCATGCTTTGTGAAGACACCTTTATCCGCAAGCTTTTATGCAGACCCAGAAGTTGAAGAGGGGCGGAAACGTTTAACTGCCAATAAGCGAATCGGCGATGTGCAAGACATTGCTAATGCAGTCCTTTACTTAGCCAGCGAACGTTCCGATTATACGAACGGGCACGAATTACGTGTTGAAGGCGGTTTTGGGATCATGATGGGGGATCAAGTACCAAAACCTGGTGGGCGTAAACAGTATGCCATCAATTCTCGGCCGGAAAACCAAAAATAAATGGGGAAATGAAGTAAGTAATAACTGAACAGGGGAGACACTCATCTTTTCGACTTGTCCGAAAAAGATGGGTGTATTTCGTGATGCCTTAATACATGCGGTCTGACGAAGCAAGCTATTTGAAAGGAACTGATTTTTATGAAAAAAGAATTATTTGAACCGATCAAACAATCTTCTGGCGTTGAACTTAAAAATCGACTCGTTATGGCACCTATGACAACTCAATCTGCTTTTTACGATGGTGAAATAACGGAAGAGATCATTGAATACTATCGCTGTCGTGCCGGTGCAGCTGCGGCAGTGATCGTAGAAAGCTGCTTTATCGAAGAACATGGGCGTGGGTTTCCGGGAGCACTCGGGGTAGATACAGACAAGAAAATTGCTGGGCTCACTAGATTAGCAAAAGCCATCAAAGAAAAAGGCTCAAAAGCGATCCTGCAAATTTATCATGCTGGACGAATGGCATGGCCTGAGTACAATGGTGGAGTACAACCGATTTGCGCAAGTCCCGTCGCAGCGTTACGACCAAACGCACCTGTTCCGAAAGAAATGAGTAATGATGAGATCCTAACGATGATTCAACGATTTGGAGACGCGACTAGGCGTGCCATCAAAGCTGGTTACGATGGCGTGGAGATACATGGTGCGAATACCTTTTTGATCCAACAATTTTTCTCGCCTCACTCAAATCGCAGAAACGACTATTGGGGAGGCAGTCTGGAAAAAAGAGCGCACTTTCCATTAGCCGTATTAAAAGAAGTACAGCGGATCCGTCAAGAAGAATCGGTTGAAGACTTTGTTATCGGTTATCGTTTTTCGCCAGAAGAAATGGAAAAGCCTGGGATTTGTTTTGAAGAAACGATGTACTTGTTGAATCAACTAGCGAAAAGCAAGCCAGAGTACCTTCATTTTTCAATGGGAACGTACCAACGAAGCTCTATTATTGATAACGAGAGCAGCGAGCCATTAATTGTGAAGTTTTTAACAATGCGTTCGCCTGAACTTTCGACTATTCCGATTATAGGAGTGGGCTCTATCTTGCAACGAGAAGACGCAGAAGCAGCACTGAAAATTGGCTACGATTTGCTTGCCATCGGGAAAGGATTTTTAGTCGAACCTAATTGGGTTCAGATGATCGCCGAGAAGAAAGTTGTTCGTCATTTTGCTCTTAGTCATGCGCAAAGTGAGTTGAAAATCCCAACACCATTGTGGCAGTTTATGGAAGATATGGTCATTGATCCAGAAGAGGAGAAACAAAAGCATGAACGCTTGAAAGAACTCCAAAAGCGGAAAGTCGCTTACCAACCAGGGACTTATCTTGTACAAGCCCAAGGACACAATAGTCCGATTGAAATGCAAGTGACTTTTTCAAAGGAAACGATTGAAAAGATTACGATTGATAAAGGCAATGAATCTGAAGGTTTATCTGATTTAGTCTTTACGAGAATTCCGGCACAGATCATTGAAGGACAAACGCTGAATGTCGATGCTGTTTCTGGTGCTTCTGCTTCCAGTCAAGGGGTGATCGCAGGGGTGGAAGAAGCGGTAAAACTTGCAGGCGCCGATGTAGAGGTCCTCAAAGCACGGCCAAAGCCAGTCGTGGCTTGGTCAGAAGAAGTGGTTGAAGAAGCAGTTGATGTAGTGATCATTGGCTCAGGCGCCGCTGGGCTTGCTGCTGCATTGCGAGCGGATCAGTTAGAACGAAAGGTCATCTTACTGGAAAAATTAAGTTTTGTGGGTGGAGCGATCTCTATTAGTGGTGGAAACCAAATCGTGACTGGTTCGAAACTACAACAGATTGCTGGTGTAAAAGATGATACACCGACAGCAATGGTGGCTGATTTTCTGGAAAACGGGAATGGGCTGAACGATCGAAACCTTTTGACCCTTTTCGCTGAGAACGTAGGAGAAACCACAGATTGGGTCCATGAATACTTAGGTGTAGCCTACGATATGGAGCAAGGGCTGCACGTCCTACCAGAATATCAAAAAAATCGCGAACTTGCTTATCAAGGGGGCGGCGCTGGATTTGCCCAGACCGTCCGTAAAACACTACAGAATAGTGGGGTTCAGGTCTTGCTCCAAACGAAAGCCCAACAGCTACTAGTAGATGATCAAAATAATGTCATAGGCGTCAAAGCCGTCGAAGAATCAGGGAAAACTCATATGATCTATGCCCCAACGGTCATTATGACAACCGGTGGCTATGGGAATAATGCCTCCTTACTCAAGGAAAGATTCAAGCAAATTTTGTATTATGGACCAAAATCTGCCACCGGCGATGGTCTGTTGATGGCAACCATTCCTGCTTTAAAGGCACAAACGCGAGCGATGGATCAAGGAAAAATCTATCCCAATGGATTGGAAATTTCTCAAGGGGTGGCGAAATCAACGATTGGTGGCAATCTGATCGTGTTGAAAGAAAACGGTATTCTAGTGAATCAATTTGGAAAGCGGGTAGTAAATGAGCGAGCTAGCAATAAGCTAGTATTAGAAGCATTATTAAGACAACGCTCGCCAATGCTTTATTTATTGCTAGACGGCAAACACTTTGAGCATTTCAGCCAAGGTGTAGCAGAAGGCGGAATCACCAGTGAAGAGCTGGCTTGTTGGATTGCGCAAGAAGGAAAGGCCACACCTCGTATTCTTAAAGCTGCCACGTTAGAACAGTTAGCCATCAAAGCGCAGATGCCTGTAGAACAACTGATCGAAACAGTGGATAATTTTAACTACTGGGTAGCGCAAGGAAGCGACGAAGAGTTTCACCGTGCACCTGAATACTTGCAAGAACCGATTGGTGCAGGTCCCTATTATCTTATCGAACAAAAGCCTCGGTTTGCGACTACGCTAGGTGGGTTAGCGGTCAATCGTTCGTTGCAAGTTTTGAATCAGCAAAACCAGCCCATTAAAGGGCTCTATGCTGCAGGTGAAGTTGTGGGAGGCGTCATGGGATCAGACTCTCCATCAGGTGCCAATAATGCCTGGGCATTGACTTCTGGGAAATTAGCAGCAGAAGCTGTTTGGGAAATGACGAAAAGACCGAAAAAAGCGTAGAATCCGCTTTTTCGCTTTATTGCTAAATTGAGAAACCAGCGTCGATGACGGATCAGCTAGGAGAATCCTTCTATAATTCTCTTTCAGAAATTTGGCTAGAATCAGAGCGATTTAGGTCGTTTCTCTAGATAATCAAATCAGCAAAAAAACCAGAACGATCCTTTCGGGGGTTCTGGTTTTTTCGTGTGATTTTAACAAACTTGTCGTTTACGACTGATTGGTCGCCTGTAGCCACTGTCAATCTACTTTGCAAAAAAACATAAGTGGTACATCGTTCTACCTCGGACTTGGAAGAGTGATCGGCGAACGCACGGCATCCACAAAGGTTGCTGCGAAGATGGGGACGATATCACCGACATCAAAGGTGCATATGTTGCTTTCGCTAGACTTGATAAAGAGCAAAAGAACAGCGATTTGTTTGAAGGTGGACACAAATTGTGTGTGTCTAATAGCTTCTAAATCGGGTGTAATGACTAAAACAGCCTCGTTTGTTTCGGTAGGTTCGTAGCCATCTCCCCGTGTTTTTGACAACTTAAAGTGTATTTGAATAGAAGAAAACGTAAGAAATGGCAATCAAGCAAACCAACAATAAACCAGAGAGTGACAGAAAAAGCAGCATGATTCGTTTCTTCTTCAATCCAAGTACAAGTATCACTACATTCAATAGAAAGAAAACAAGTAAAATCGCTAAATATTCCATAACTGGTCCTCTTTTACGTTTTTATTTATCTTACCAGAGATTGCTTGCTTTTCCTAGCCAGTTTTTGTCTTTAAGGGGATAAATATTTACAGTATATCAGTGACGTGATTGCTCAAATAAAAAGCGACTGAGCAATTTTACAATTATCGAAAAGAAAAAGAGCACCAATCATTAGAGGATGCGTCTTCAATGATTGATGTCTATAAGGGCTTCTTGCTTGTTCTACGAACCCGTAGAAATATAATTCTTCAAACCTACTCGCCAAAAGAAGAAGGCGGGAAAGGCAAAGAGCAGACAAACCAACGGTGATAAGATCCACCAAGGATTAGTTACCCGACCAATGACATACAAGAATGGATAATACTGAAACCAAGCCATCGGCACGACGTAGGTCAACAAACGCAAGACGTGTTTTCCGTAGATACTAAATGGGTAGCGGCCAAATTCTCGGGCACCATCGGTAAAAATATTCATAAATTCAAGTCCTTGGATCGTAAAGAAGGAAATGGCGGCATACACTAAGAACAATAGGGCGAAAAAGAGGGCGCCGCAGACGATCATTAGAAAAAGAGTCAGGACATTTCCAAAATGCCAAGTAATTCCACTATTGGGAATCGCATAAGCAAACAACAGCAAGGCTTGAATAAAACGACCGAGACGAGAGAACTCCATTTTGGAAGCTAAGACTTGAAAGATCAAGGAGCGAGGGCGCACGAGTGCCCGATCGAACTCGCCATTACTGATCATTTGTGGAAAAAGATCGAACCCGCGAAAGAAGCATTCCGCAATCGAAAAGGCAAACAAAACCGTCGCAAAGGAAAGCAAGACTTCTTCAAAGGTGAAGCCATCCACTTGATGAAACCGGGTAAACATAAACCAAATGCCTAAAAAAGCAGTAAAGGAACCTAGAAATTGTCCCAAAGCAGTTAACACAAAGGAAACTTTATATTGCATCTGACTTTTGAGATGAATACAAAAATAATGCCAATAAACCATATTCCTTAACCTCCTTGCACAACGACACGCTTGAGTGCCTGCTGCAGCCAAATTTTTCCGATCACGATCAAAAGTACGAGCCAAAACGCTTGTAAGAGCAATGCTGAAACAAGCGCAAAGCCAGTCAGATCCCCGTTGTAAATTCGCAGCGGGACGTTTTGCATGGAAGCAAAAGGCAATAGTTCCACGAATTGGCGAAAAGGCTGTGGAAAGAAAGGCAGAGGAATGACCCCGCCAGCTAAAAATTCACCGATGGAGCTGATGACGATCCGCACCCCGATGGAGGATAATGTGTAAAAAGTCGAGATATAGACCAGCTGCGACATAGCGATCACTACACCTAAACTCAGCGCCATAGACAAAAGAAACAAGAACAGGGCAACGATGTTTGCTGGCAGAATCAAGCGATAAGGTGCTGGCAGTAAAAAGGCAATCACAAAAATCGGTCCGCAACGCAAGACGGCTTTTGCTAAGCGATTGGCAGCCGATTGGCAAAACCAGCGATTGTATAGATCCATCGGCCGCACAAGTTCGTAGGCGATCGTCCCTGTGGTGATGGTATTGAAAATTTCTGCCTCAAAGAACCACAACATAAATAAAGACAAGAAGGCTTGCTGGAGCCAAACATAGGAGACGGTTTGTTGAAAGGTCATGGGAAAGGCACTAGGATCTGCTTGGTAAAAGGCGTGGAATGCCAGAATTTCCATCAAGCCCCAAGCTAGTTGCGTAGCCATCCCGGCAATTGCCGCCGAGCGGTATTGCAAGGTATTGATAAAGCGAATGCGGAAAAATGCCTGATACTTCCTCATATTTGATACTCCTGATACAGCTTAGCGACCATTTCTTCGGCGGTGATACTGGCAACGGCCAAATCGGTGATCTCGACTTGATTGCTGAGCAGACTGAGCAGCTGAGCGACCGACACTTCTTTGGGATCAAGTTTCAGAACAAGGCGACCAACGTCTTTTTGAAGCAGCTGGACGTTTTCTGGCAGATGAGGTTCATTCCCTTGATAGTCGATCTCCAGCGTTTTGACATCAGAAAAACGATGCTTTAGTTCATCGAGGCGACCATCCAGCAAAATTTGCCCTTTGCCGATCAACAGAATTCGCTGTGTCAGCGCCTCGATATCTTGCATATCGTGGGTCGTTAGGATGACTGTGGTGCCTTTTTCTTGGTTTCTTTTTTTAATAAACTGACGCACGGCAATCTTTGATACAGCATCTAAACCGATGGTGGGTTCATCAAGAAATAAGATTTTGGGGTCATGGAGTAAGGAGGCGGCGATCTCACAGCGCATACGCTGACCGAGACTCAAGGACCGAGCAGGGGTTTTTAAGATCTCACCTAAATCTAGTAAGGTGACTAATTCTTCTAGGTTGCGCTGATAACTAGCAGCGTCGACTTTGTAGATATCACGGATCAAATCAAAGCTGTCATTGACGGGGACATCCCACCAGAGTTGACTGCGCTGCCCGAAGACGACGCCGATGTCTTTGACATGTTGAATACGTTCTTGCCAAGGCGTACGACCATTGATGTGACAAATGCCTTGATCAGGGGTCAAAATCCCGCACATGATTTTTATGGTGGTACTTTTTCCAGCACCATTAGGCCCGATGTAGCCAACCATTTCGCCTTCATTGATGGTAAAGCTGATGTCTTGCAACGCATGGACGGTGGTGGTTTCACGAGAAAGAAATGCTTTGGCTGCTTGGCGAAAGCCGCTTTTTCGCTTGGACACTTGGAAGGTCTTGCTGAGGTGTTCTACTTGGATCATTTGGATTCACTCACTTTCTTTTGACAAACGCGACAAAAAGAGCATTCGAAATCGAATACTCGCAACGAGTTGGTCCAAACGAACATGGTTGGGGCAGCGGTTCGTCAGCCAAACAAAAGTAGGAACAGTGTAGCATAAGAGAGCGCTTTTTTCAAACACTACTTATATTTTTTTGAGGGCAGCGAAAGAAAAAACGTGGTTTGTTGGATAAAATACGCAAAATAACTGTTTTTATTTTTTATTTGTTGTAAATACTGAGGAAACTCAGTATCATTAGAAACAAGCCGATAGCGGCTAAGTAGTTTCTGGATATATGGGGAACCAAGTGATGGACTGTGTCATGATTTGTCGTAACCCAATCCTGCAAAATGCAATGAGCAAACGATGGAGGAGAGCATGAAAGCAGTAAAGAACTTATTTATTTTGATTGGCTTATTCTTACTAAGTCAAGTAGGGATGACCGTATTCAGTGTGGTAAAAATCTATTATTTGGAAGCAGGAGAGCCGAGGATTCCTGCGATGATGAGCTACGGGTTGATTGCCTTGCTTTTGGCAAACATTGGCCTACTGATGTATTTGGCTCGGAAGCTAGGACTTGCCACCTTTGACTTTGGCTGGTCAACGAAGCGCAACTGGCTATGGATCATCGGTGGTTTTGTTTTAGGTCGATTCGTTGCTGTTGGTGGTACCATGTATCTGCAGCATATATCCGATCAAGAGGCGACCGCGAATGATGCATTGTTAGGGGAACTGTTTACAGGCGAAAATCCGCTTTTGATCTTCCTATTGATCGCTGTGGCGGCGCCAATCATGGAAGAAATTGTTTTCCGTGGTGGGTTTATCGGCCTTTTATTCAAGAAATACCCGATAGTCGGGATCATTTCAAGTGTAGCCGTTTTTAGTATCATCCATTCCGTCACCAATCTGGTCGAGTTTTTGATCTACGGTGCTATGGGGCTGATCATGGCGTTGATTTATGTAAAAACCAAGCGCTTAGAAACAGCCATCGCCATGCATTTTCTCAATAATGCCTTGGCGGCGATCGCAATGATCTTGTTAGGTTAAGAAGTCAGCAAAAAACCACCGATCAAAACGATTCGGTGGTTTTTGTTTACTCTGGCAGTTGTCCTTGTTCAAAGGGTAATTGTTCCAGTTCTTCTGCAGTAAAGAGGAGATCGCCTTCGTCTTCGATAGAAAATGCGTCACCTGCTGCAGATTTTTGATAGGCGCGCGCTTTATTCATATTACGAAGATAAAGATCCTTGTTTGCATTTAATTCTGGTGCAGCTAAATTGTCTTCGCGATTGCTGCGAATGACGATTTTGCTTGTTTGCGTGCCAAAATGAAAACCGTGATAACCCGAAACCATTAATTGGCTGGCATTTTCGCTGCTGTATTCTTTATAACCCGATAGACGGCCCGTTTTTACCATTGGCCGGTCGATCGTATAAGTGATCAAGTATTCCGTATCTTCAGGCAGCTGAATCACTTGTCCGGTTTCCTGATTCGTTATCTCAGTGGCAGGCAAGTGGTACTTTTTAATAGAAGTGATCGTTAGGTCTTCTTTTGTGAAAAAGACTGGATCGATCCAAAATCCTGCCAGCAAAATCGTACTTAAGCTAATACTGAGAACAGTCAAAAGGGCGATCAATACGAGGCCAATTCGTTTTCGGTGGGTGGTCAGATTGAGTTCTTGGACCATCTGTTTGTCTTCTTTTAATAAATAGTCCAAGGTCAATTCAAAATAGTTGCTCAGTTTGACTACTTGGTCTAGATCAGGATAGCTCTTGCCGTTTTCCCATTTTGAAATCAGTTGCCGAGTGACAAAAAATTCCTGCGCCAATTGTTCTTGCGTGAGATTTCGTTTGGTGCGTTCTTCTTTAATAATTTTCCCAATATCCATGTGTCTGTTTTGCCTCCATCATTCTTCTTATATATTATAGCAAACTCTTTTCTATGCGAACGAGGATCTATGAAATTAACGATGCAACAAAGGGTAACATCCTTTATTTATCAATGTTTCTACTTGTTGCACTGTCTTTCTATTCTGGAAGCTTTCAGTGCTGGTCAGAAAAAGAAAGGTCCAGTAGAGTGAAGTATGTTTGATCAAATTTGACGGAGAAAGGAGAAACGATCGAATGAAGACAAAACACCTTATGGTTCCAATTGGCTATACCCAATTCTTCGCTTCCTTACTGGTGATTCTCGTTCACTGTGGTCGACTGGCAGAAAACAACGGGCTTCATTTTTTGTTAAAGAGTCTCTTATGTCGTTTGGCGGTTCCTTTTTTTCTGCTGCTGAATGGCTATTTTTTTCAAAAGAGCACCTGTTCATGGCAGCAATGGTGCAAACGACAACTCAAGCTTTATTTGCGTTGGTCGATCGTGTATCTTCCCTTAGGTTGGTTTTATTTAGGACAGCAAAATCTTGCCGATCCATTACGGGTCATCGGTTTGGCTGCTGGCTTTTTAACAGTAGGGGTCTGGTACCATCTTTGGTATTTTCCAGCGTTGCTCTTTGGCATGTGGTTAGTAAGGAAAACCCGTTTTCTTGGCTATCGGTGGCAGTTTTTACTGGCGATCAGTTTGTATTTGATTGGCTGTCTTGAAACGTACAGCAGTTATTTAAGTGGACCTTTATTGGTATTTTATCAAAATTATCGGACCCTATTTTTTACAACGAGAAACGGTCTTTTTTATGGGTTTCTTTTTTTGCTGTGCGGGTTTTGTTTAGGTGAACACCAGAAACGTCCTTTTTTCACGAAGCATCTTGGCAGAAAATTCGCGGTCTCTCTTTGCTTATTAGGCATTGAAGGTCGACTGGTGTATCTCAATCAGGGGGACGATAAGAATTTCATGCTGTTCTTTGTGCCGACGACTCTTTTTTTCCTTGCTTGGCTGATCAAGCAGCAACCACAAAAGCGGACTTGGCAAGCAAAACAAGCAGCTGAGGCTAGTCGATTGATCTTTCTGAGTCACCCGCTGTTTCTGGAATCCGGGAAAGTCTTTTTTTCACTAGGAGGGTTTCCGTTGTTCTTTTATACGATAGTTTTAACGGGAGCCTTTCTCGGCTTGAGGAAAGTGGGCAGCCGTTTAAAATCCTATGCTGTTGGGTTTGCTAAAAAAACAGTTGATGAAAAGAAAAGCGCCTAAAGTATTACTGTACCAAGGATAATACCAAATTGCGCCTTTTTTAAATAGCAGCAGAGTTCTAAGTTTTTCTTCATTTCAGACCCTAGACGTAGGCTTTGCAAGAAAACCTATAGTACAATAACAGCAGTAAGAGGGGAAAATCCCTGAAAAAGAGATCAACACTTGGAGGATATAGTGATGAAAAAACAGACTCGAAAACCAGCGATGATTTTAGCGACTCTCTTGGTATCTAGCCAAGTTTTATTAGCAGCACCACAAGTTTTTGCTGACGAAACCAGTTCAACGACGAGCAGTTCCACTGCAACAAGCAGTTCTACCGCAACGACAGCCACTACCGACAGTCAAACAAGTACCTCTGACAGCAGTTCAGATCGTTTGCAAGTCAATGCTGTGGCGATCGGAAATGCCTTGACGAAAGCACAAGAAGACTACACACTTGAGCGCTTAGGCATCCAAGGCGAAACACCGATTTATACGACAAACGGTAATGACTTGATGAAATACATTCCCGATGGCGGCTTTACTGCAGATTGGGCGGTCTATAGCTCGGTCAGAATGCAGACTTTAGAAAGCGGGGCAGGAATCACTGTCGATATCGCGACACCAGATAACATTACCCGCATCACTGCAGCCCAGTACCAAAATTCAGCGCTGACGGCAGGAATCACTGATGCGAAGCTAACGGTCGCTTCTGCCGTACCGATCGACGGTTCCGGAGCTTTAGCTGGGGTATACAAAATCGTTGAAGAATCAGGCGGCGTCATCAATCAGAATCGAGTAGCTGTAGCTCAAGATGAGATGGATGTGCTTTCTACGATCACCGAAGAGAACAAAGACAAAGAAGGCTATTCCGATGAAGCTTTGAATGCTGCGCAAGAACAAGCGAAAACCGATTTGGCTGCTCAAACCGCAGATGGTACGGAATTGACTCAAGCAGATATTCAAGAGACAGTAGAAAAAGCCTTGAAGGACAACGGACTGGAAGGAATCGTTACGGAAAATCAAATTTCTGAATTGACCTCTTTAATGAGCGACATGCGAGACAACAATATCTTCGATGACTTCATCAAAGAATTGGATCTGTCAGAAGCTCGCAAGCAAATCGAAGAAACCTCTAAGGGCCTTTGGGAAAATATCAAGAGCTTCTTTAGCGGCATCTGGTCTTCGATCACCGGTGTCTTCGGCAATGACTCAAATGAATCAAATAACAGCAGCGAATCAACGGTTGATTCTGGACAATAAGCATTTTACAAAATAACGTATTTCGCTTGTATTAAGAAAAAAGAGAAGAGCGCAGGGGAAGGAGCAGGGACGCTAGTGCACATCTGAGTGCTAACGATGTCCTCTGCTTTCTTTGCTAAAACAGGAGCAGTCTTTATTAAAAAAGAAGGAGGGCAATCAGATGAATTTTTTAGGCAACGTGATTTGGTTTGTCTTTGGCGGCTTGATCGGTGCGATCTCATGGTTTTTGGCTGGGTGTTTATGGTGTATTACCATCATCGGCATTCCCATTGGTCTGCAATGTTTTAAGTTTGCGACTTTGTCATTAGCACCATTTGGGAAAGACATCGTTTACCGTGGCGGTGGCGTGTCCGTGATTCTCAATATTTTATGGTTGATTTTTTCTGGTATACCACTGGCTTTAGGACATTTAGCTAGCGCAGTCCTTCTAGCCATCACGATCATCGGCATTCCATTTGCGGCGCAATCATTGAAAATGGCGCGCTTAGCGTTGATGCCCTTTGGAGCAGAGATTGTGTCTAGTCGTTATTGATTTACCCCAAAAAATAGTCTTAAAAAACCACATTACAGAGCGGATAGCTTTGTGATGTGGTTTTTTTGCGAATATCAGCAAGAGTAAGGGACAAGATTTTTGGCAGGCTCACCGCAGTTGAATTTCAGAACTGAAAAAGTTGTTAAGAAACCAAAGAAGAGGACAGGAAAAAACACACAAGTTTTTTTGCATATCAACCGTGATTCACAAAAGATTTAGCGAAACACAGAAAAATGTTAAGTTTTTTTCTTCCCTTCTCAGGGTTCTTTGATTTTTGAAATGGAGCGCCGAATTTTGGCAATCGATTGTTGTGCTTTGTCTCGATTAATAAACATTAAGATGACATAGAGGGAATCCATGATGCTCAGTTGAGCGATTCTGGATGCCAATGCCTCTGAGCGAAACTCAGTTTCTTCGGAAATAGAGATGAAAACCACGTCGCCGAGTTTGGCTAAAGGAGAAGCAGCATGGCTAGTAATGACGATAATTTTGGCACCATTGTTTTTGGCAACTTGAGCTAGTTCAATGGTTTCTCTTGATTTTCCAGTATGAGAGATAAAAATGCCGCAATCATCTGGCGTCAACAATGAAGCCTCCATCAGTTGGATGTGATAATCACTGCTGTGGAAAACAGTGATCGGCGAGCGCAAAAATTTGTGATAGGCATCGGTTGCCACGATTTCTGAACCACCAACGCCGAAGAAAAAAAGTCGTTTAGATTTATTGATCATTGCAGCAGCAATCTTTAAATCTTCTTCTTTTAAAAGATTTTTGGTATCAGTCAGTGTGGTCATATTGGAATCAAATACTTTTTGAGCCATAGTCAATTCATTATCAGACTTCTGGATATTTTCATGGATCGAAATGGCAGAAAAATCATTTTCCTGCATCAGCATTGCCATTTTGAAGTCTTTAAATCCGTTGTAACCGAGTTTTTTTGTGAATTGAAAAAAGGTCGAATCAGCGATGCCTAATTCATTGGATAAATCACTGATTGAACTGTGGCTGACTTTACTAGGATTTTCCAAAATGTAGTCGGCAATCGCTTGTTCTTTGAGACTTAAGTCTTTATAAAGCGTTTTTATTTGCAGTCGAATCGAAACAGTCAAAGACGGTTACCTCCTTTATATGAACATTATCATCTTTGTATTGTTACGTTACCTCTTTTAAAGAAAAAAAGCAAATAAAAATTATTTTTATTTTTATTGTTTACAAAAAAATATTTTTTTGTATAATGGAAGTATGAAATGGAGGCGCTATCATGGAGGTAGGAATTATCGGACTTGGAAAAATGGGATTGAACTTAGCCCTCAATTTAAAAGATCAAGGTTATCAAGTAAAAGGGCTGGATCTTTCGGTACATGCGCAGAAAACAGCGCAAGAAGCTGGAATCACACTCTATCAAACGCTAGCTGATTTGACGAATTCCTTTAGCGGCCGACGGATTTTATGGTTGATGCTTCCTGCGGGAACGGTGACTGAGGGGGTTCTTGAAGAACTATGGACCCTTGTATCAGCGAAAGATATCGTGATTGAAGGCGGAAATTCTAATTACAAAGATTCGATTCGCCGAGCAGCCTGGTTTAAAGAAAAAGAGGTGCATTACTTTGATTGTGGGACTTCTGGTGGGGTTTCCGGAGCTAGAAAAGATGCATGTTTGATGATTGGCGGGAATGAGATCGCTTTTTTAGAGGTGGAATCTTTGTTTGCAGATGTGGCTGTTTTAGGAGGCTACCTTTACGCAGGGGAATCAGGAAGCGGTCATTTTCTAAAGATGGTCCATAACGGTATCGAATATGGAATGATGCAAGCGATCGGTGAAGGCTTTCAATTGATTGAACAAAGTGCCTATAACTTTGATTTGGCTTCCGTCGCGGAGGTATGGAATCATGGATCGGTTATTCGCAGCTGGCTGATGGAAATCGCAGCGGCCCAATTTAATGAGAGCCCTAAGTTGGAGGAATATCGCGGGGTTGTTGCAGATTCTGGTGAAGCTAGGTGGACAGTGGAAACGGCTTTGGAGATGAATGTTGCTGTACCGACGATCGCTATGAGTTTGTTTATGAGAAATTTGTCCCAAGAAGAAGACAGTTTCTCAGCAAAAGTCGTCTCTGCGCTAAGGAATGGTTTTGGTGGTCATGAGATTGTTGCAAAAGAGTAAGGAGGAAGAATATGGAACAGTTTAAGATCGCTATAGTGAATTCCAGCAGCTTTGGAAAAATCTTTCCGCAACATATCGAGCGGTTGAAAGCAATCGGAACTGTCAGTCCTTTCACGTTCGATAGCGAAATCAACGGGAAAGAATTGGCAGAAAAGCTTAAGGGATACAACATCATTATAGCAAGTGTTACCCCATTTTTTACCAAAGAATTTTTTGAGTACAAAGATGAATTGCTACTGATCACACGCCACGGGATCGGCTATAACAATATTGATTTAGAAGCAGCGAAGGACCACCAAACGATTGTTTCGATCATTCCAGCTTTGGTCGAGCGTGATGCAGTAGCAGAAAATAATGTGACCAATCTATTGGCGCTTCTGCGCTGTACAGTTGAATCGAATACAAAAGTCCGCGAAGATCAATGGGAAAAACGAGCGAACTTTGTCGGACGCGCACTATTTAACAAGACAGTAGGCGTGATTGGTGTCGGCAATACTGGAAGTTGTGTAGTAGAAATATTGAGAAATGGTTTCCGCTGCGAGATTTTGGCATACGATCCATATAAGTCCGCTTTGCATATTCAAAGCTATGGCGGAAAAAAAGTCGAGCTAGACGAGCTGCTAGCAAAATCAGATATTATTTGTCTATGTGCTAACTTGACGGAGGAAAATTATCATATGATTTCCTTTGAAGAAATTTCAAAAATGAAAGATCAAGTGTATCTCTCCAATAGTGCCCGTGGCGCACTTTTGAATGAAGAGGCAATTGTAAGCGGATTAAAAAGTGGGAAAATCGCTGGTCTTGCCACCGATGTCTTAGAGGAAGAGCCTGGTCATAAAGATCATCCGTATTTAGCTTTTGAAAATATAGTTATGACACCGCATACATCAGCTTATACTATGGAATGCTTAGAAGAGATGGGAAACAAATGTGTAACGGATATTGAACGAATCGTTAAGGGACTGCTGCCAGACCGTGCTGTTCAAGCGGAAAGTCGGTTTTTGGCTGTATAAAGGAGAGTGAAGCTCGTGCTAACGGATTTAAAAGTAAAGGTTGGACCGCAAGTTTATCGTTACCATGAAGGCGCGATCGACTATGTGCCGGAAGTATTAAAAGAGTACAAAGTAAAACGACTGCTGCTCGTACATGGAACGGTTTCATGGGAAAAAGCGAAACCAAAATTACCCTTTTTAGAAGATGGGCATTTGGAAATTTTTTATCATCGCTACACAGGAGAATGTAGCTATTATGGCGCTGGACTGATTGCTGATCTTGTTGAAGAACTGGCGATCGATTTTATTCTGGGGGTTGGTGGCGGGAAGTTAGCCGACTTAGTGGGATATGCAGCACATGTAGTCAATCGACCCTTTGGACTGATCCCAACATTGGCCAGTAATTGTGCACCATGGACACCCTTGTCTGTCATGTATAAAGAGTCGGGAGAATCTGAAGGGAAGTCGGAACACTATTTAAGACAGGCTGCTTTTTTGATTACCGATCCGACGTTAGTGATCGATGCACCAGTCTCCTACTTTATCGCCGGTTTAGCAGATACGTTGGCAAAGTGGATTGAATCGGAAGCAATCTTAGCCCAACCACATTTGAAAAATGAGCCTTTCTTGCAACTGGCAGGCTATACAGCAAAATTATGCGAAACAGCTATTTTGACACAATCGAAACAAGCGATTGAAGATATGAAGCGGCAGGAAGTGACAGACGCCTTTTGTCATTTGTCGGAGATCGTTATTGCAGTTGCTGGAATGGTAGGCGGGCTAGGCGATAAATATGCCCGCAATGCAGCGGCGCATGCGATGCATGATGCCATCAGTAAATATCTGCCTGAGAGTCATCGTTTTCTTCACGGGGAAAAGGTTGCCTATGGGATGTTTTATCAATTAGCGCTTGAAGAAAAATGGACGGTCATCGATCAGTTGATCCCCTTTTATCAAGAATTGCACTTACCAATGAGTTTACATCAAATGGGTATTTTTCCTGAAGATGCACAAGTCATTGATCAGTTGGTGCAGTTCATAGATTCAAAAGAAAAAGTACACTTGATTCCAGTCTTAATCACCAAAGAACGCTTGAAAGAAGCTGTTCTTGATTTAGAAAACTATTTGAAAGAAGTTTAGGAGGAGGAAAAATGGATACATTAAGTGTTACACAAAGTTTACTGATTGCGCTATGGGTTGCAGCAGTCATGTCTCGTTGGCTCGGCGGAGGCGCCACACTGACTTTACGTTTTTCACCGTTGATGACGGGATTAGTTGTCGGACTGGTGATGGGAAATGTGCCTCAAGCCATGATCGTCACTGCCGCTTTACAAATGATTTACATGGGGGTATTTTCTCCCGGCGGATCCATGCCGGCGGAACCTTCGATTGCAGCGGCGATTGCCGTACCGGTAGCTTTGCTAGGAAATCTGCAACCAGAAGCAGCGATTGCTGTTGCCGTACCTGTTGGTTTGCTAGGGAGTTATTTGTATCAGTTCCGTTTCTTTATCAATACCTTCTTAGGAAAATATACGGATAAAGCAGTGGAAGATCTTAATGACAAAGCAATGACTCGTTCAATTATTTTATACCCAACGCTGGCTTCATTTATTTTATTTGTTCCGCTGGTATTTATTGCACTTTATTTAGGCGCTCCACTGATTGCTGATGTCATCAATGCTCTTGAGGGGACAGTCGTTATCCATATTTTAGAAGTAGTCGGCGGCGGATTGGCAGCGATCGGGATTGCAACTACCGTCTATGTGATCGGTCGAAAAGATTATATGGTCTTTTTCTTCTTGGCCTATTTCATGAGTGTAGTTTTCAGTTCGCTAGAAATTACCATGGTCACCTATGCGATTTTTGGTATTTTGATCGCGTTGATTTTTGTTCAGTCACAAAAAGGAAAATTGGCCCCAGCCCCAGAAACGAATACAGCATCACCATCCTTTGATGATGACGATGACTATGATGACGGGTTCTAATCGATAAGGAGGAGCAGTAATGACCGAAATAATTCAAAAAGCGCAAGGCGCACCGGAAGAAATCACGAAGAAAGATGTCACAAAAGCATACCTAAGATGGCATTTCGCCAATGAGATCCCGCATTCGTTTGAACGGTATTTATCACCATCGCTTTTATACGCCATGATGCCGATTTTGCGCAAACTTTACAAAGACGATGAGGCACTGAAAGCTGCCTACAAACGCCAACTGTTGTTTTTCAATACCCAGCTAAGTTGGGGTGGCGGTGTTATTACTGGGCTGATGTCATCAATGGAACAACAGCGGGCCGAGGAAGAGCATGAGAAAAAAGAGATCTTGATGCAGGATGATCTAATGTACAACACGAAAGCTGGTTTGATGGGTGCTTTAGCAGGAATCGGGGATGCCATCGACTCAGGAACCGTTCAATATATCTTTATTGCGATTGCCGTCCCTTGGGCACAGCAAGGAAGTCCGCTAGGTGCGTTGTTTCCGTTCATTTGCTTTGCACTGTATCAAGTTTCTCTAGGAATGTTTTTTGCCCGCCAAGCGTTCTCAATGGGACGCAACGCAACTGGCTTGATGCAGAGTACAGGTGTTCAAACTGCCATTGAAACACTGTCGGTTCTCGGTTTGTTTATGATGGGGGTTCTGGCTGGAAACTATGTCAAAGTCAGTTCTTCGCTGCAGTTTGATATTTCTGGACGAGAATTTATTATCCAAGATATCCTTGATCAGATTGTACCAGGGATCTTGCCGTTAGCAGTTGTAATGGGCGTCTACTGGTTCTATACAAAGAAAGGATTAAAAGTCACGCAAGCATTGCTATGGCTGACTTTGATTCTGATTATTTTAGCCGGTGTCGGTATTTTATAAGAAAAGGAGTGTCAAAAATGGGTGTAGTAAATTTAGCACGAGTAGACGAGCGATTGATCCATGGGCAGGTCATGATGACCTTGTCGCAAAAAAGCGGAGTCAATTCGATCTTTGTAGTGGATGAAGTAGTAGCTAAGGATAAGTTCATGCGGGAACTATACAAAAATGCCGGTAGCCGAACAGGGCAAAAAACGATCGTCGTTACACCAGAAAAAGCCAAATTTTACTGGGATGAATACAACTTCAAAGATTACAACTGTATCTTGATCGCCAAAACCGTCAGCGTGATGTACGACTTAGTCAAACACGGCGTGCCGATGAAAGAATTGAACATAGGCGGTATTGCCCAAAAAGATCCCGAGAAGGATCTCTTGGTAACAAAATCTGTTTATTTAAATCAAGCTGATGCGCAAAAACTCAAAGAAATGAATGAAGAATATGGTGTGGAATCAATCTATTTTCAGGCAACGCCTTCTGCACCGAAATCAACACTGAAGGATGTTTTGAAACAGTTCAAGTTATAAGTAGCATACTAATTCATTTATATCTAAGGAATATTGTGAGGGAAGCTGGGGGATCTCGCAAGGAAAAGAGGTCCTCCAGTGTCAGTAATTTGTGAATAGGAGAATCTGCCATGAATCAAACAGAAGCATTTCGTGATTGGCTTTTTCGTTATCGGTATGTCTATCGGTCGCGATCAACGGATAAAAGCAAACAAAGATTTTTGAAGGCACTCATCGCGGATATCATTCCATTTCGCAAAGACCTTCAGGTGATCGAGTATGATCACACGAAAAAAAACGCCTCACGCAATTTGTATGTTGGTGATCTGACCAAAGCAAAACGGATCATCTGCACATATTATGATACACCGCCAGAGCATTTCGGCGATTACCATTTTTTTGATCGGCAGGAGCAAGGCCGTAAAACAAATCAATTTATTCTGACTGCTTCAGCAGTGATGATTCTTTTAGGGTTGTTGGGGACTTGGCTTTATATCCACTTTGCCTCAGGGAGATTTCCCTTATTGTCTTGGCAAACAGCGCTTTTTGCTTCAGGGGTCGGTATTTATTTTCTGCTATTAAATCGCGTAAGCCGCGGGGCAGGATTTCAGCAAAATCTAACCCGCAATACCTCCTCTATCTTAGCGCTGCTGTCCTTGATCAGTCAAAACAGTCAAACAGCGACGGCCTTCGCATTTCTTGATGACGGAAGTTACGGAGAACGCGGGTTGGAAGTGTTACGTGATTCAGTAAGGCCGAATGCGAAGATTTATTATTTAGATTCTATTGGTGCCGATGCTCCGATTCGAGCTATCGGCAAGCAATTCAATGAAGGGCAACTGCAGCAGTTGGCGATCGAACACAGTAGTGAAGCAATGGGCAGCATCAACTATCTGTTTTGTGCAGAAAAGCAGCAGGATCAGACGTATGTGCTGCCTAGAAAACAATTAAAGCAAAAAGAGCTGAATCTGAGGAATATGCAAAAAGTTCTTGCGTTATTTGGTTAGGAAGCGAAAAAGGAGGAATAACATTTGTTAGGAATCGTATTGGCAACTCACGGACAGCTGAGTACTGGTTTTAAAGATGCTGCAGAGGTGATCATGGGCAGTGTCGAAAATATTGCGGTCGTTAATTTGAACCACGGAGAGGATATTCAACTTCTGGGAAACAAAATCCATGAAGCGATTCATGAAACAGATCAAGGGGACGGTGTCTTGGTGTTTGCTGATCTATTGAGTGCCAGTCCCTACAATCAGTCGGTTGTTACGATCAATCAATTAGATGAACCACTTCAGGAAAAGACGTATGTGATCGGCGGAGTGAATCTACCGATGGTATTAGAAGCAATCAATCACCAATTTTTGGCGACACCGATTGAACAGGCGGTGGCAGCAGTGATCCAGCAAGGAGAAAACAGTGTAGCGCTTTGGCACAATTCTTCAGCAGGTGATAGTAGCGAAGAAACTGATGAGGACGATGATTTTTAAAAACGAAAGGATGACAGCAAATGCAATGGGGGTTTCGATGGTACGGGGAAGGGGATACGATCCCGTTAACGAATATTCGACAAATTCCAGGAATGCACGGCATTGTAGGAACACTTCTAAATAAAATGCCTGGAGATGTCTGGGAGATTTCCGAAATCAACGCACTAAAAGCATCAATTGAAAAAGAGCATCTTTCACTATTAGGGATTGAGAGTGTGGCGATCCACGATGCGATCAAAGCCGGAACAGAGGAACGGGATCACTACATCGATCAATATATTCAAACAATTCGGAATTTAGCAGCTTGTGATGTACATATGATCTGCTATAGCTTCAAACCGATCTTCGGCTGGGCCAAAACAAATCTATTTTATCAAAACGAGGATGGCAGCTTCTCTTTGCTCTATGATCAAGCCGTTGTGGATGATATGGAACCTAGTGAGATGTATACGCTGATCCATAGCCAATCAAAAGGCTTTAAATTGCCAGGCTGGGAAGAAGAACGACTGAAAAAGTTCCAGCGTTTGATGGCAACTTATGAAGGGGTCACTCAAGAGATCCTCTTTGATAACTTAAGCTATTTCTTAAAGCGGATCATTCCTGTGTGTGAAGAAGTAGATGTGAAAATGGCGATCCATCCGGACGATCCACCTTGGGAAATTTTTGGTTTGCCACGGATCACCAAAAATTTAGAGGACTTGAAAAAAATCATGGCCATCGTGGATTCGCCTTATAATGGGGTAACGTTGTGCACCGGTTCGTTAGGTGCCGATCCAGAAAACGACATGGTGGAGATCGTTCATGGCTTAAAAGGCCGCATCAACTTTGTTCATTTTCGCAATGTGTTGTTTATGGGGGAACGCAAATTTAAAGAATCTGCCCATCTTTCCACTGAAGGATCGTTAGATATGTATGCCATTATGAAAGCCTTGGTTGAGGTCGGTTTTGATGGTGTCATCCGTCCTGATCACGGGCGGACGATCTGGGGGGAAGTGGCGATGCCAGGCTATGGTCTGTATGATCGCGCGATTGGTATCAGTTATCTTCAAGGGCTTCATGAAGCCGTCTTGAAAGAGCAAATGCAATCGAGGGGAACGAAGGGAGGAGAGAGCGTATGACACTCTATGAACAATTGGCAAAAACAAGGGTGTTGCCTCTTTACACTGCAACAGACCTTACCTATTTGCCAGTAGTAGAATCACTGCTGATTGAGCATGAACTGTATTTTATTGAAGTGACCTTCCGCAGTGACCTTGCTTTAGAAGCGATTGAAAAACTCTCTCAATCGGGCAAATTGATCGTAGGCGCAGGCACGGTCCGCACCTTAGAACAAGCGAAAGCAGCGGTTGAGAAAGGGGCGCGCTTTATTGTTTCCCCTGCTCTTGTACCTGATGTGGTGGAATTTTGTCTTGCCGAAAACATTCCAGTGTTTCCAGGGACAGCTACGCCAAATGACATTCAACGGGCAATGGATTATGGCTTATCAGTTGTGAAATTTTTCCCTGCGGATATCTACGGGGGCTTGCCGGCAATCAAAGCCCTCAGTGGTCCGTTTTATGATATTCGATTTGTCCCAACTGGCGGAATCACTCTCGAAAATGTTCAAGACTATTTATCTGATCCGCAAGTATTAGCGGTTGGCGGCTCCTTCATTCTGTCAGAAGCGCTAGTAAAAGAAGGGCGGGAAAAGGCTGACAGCCATTTGGCGCATGTAAAATCATTGCTAAGTTGAGCAGTCAGCTGTAAATAAACAAGATGAAGCAATGGGTGCCAAAGGATTTTGGTACCATTGCTTTTTTATTCGCAGAAAAGCAAAGGAGGCCATAGGATGGAGAAGATAAAACTGGTGATTTTTGATATGGACGGTTTGATGTTTGAAACAGGTCGGTTAGCTTACCGCGCCTATTTAAGAGCCGCGGAGGAGTATGATTTTGAAGTTTGCCAAGATGTTTATTATTACCTGACTGGCAGAACGGAAGCAGATATTCGTAAAGGGATGCAGGAACTTTATGGCAGTACGGTACCAACGGATCGGTGGCGAGAAGCGATGAATCGTCAGAAAGAAGTGATTTTAGCTGAAGAAAAACGGGTGTTCAAAAAGCCCGGCCTTCTTGAACTATTGGAAGCATTAAAAAAACAAGATTGCTTGATAGCCGTGGCGTCCTCTTCGTCGAAAGAAAAAATCAAGGCGTATTTTGAAATGGAACAGATGCCAGATTGGTTTGATACGGTGGTTTCTGGGGATCAAGTGCGAAAGGGCAAACCTGATCCAGAAATCTTTCTGACAGCATGCCAACAATTAGGCGTAAAGCCTGAAGCAGCCTTGGTATTAGAAGATTCTCTAGCCGGCATAAGAGCCGCAAAACAAGCCAAGATCCCAGCTTTTCTGATTGCGGATGATTTGAGTATTTTGCCAGTCAAGAAAAATGGGAAATATCCTTTGCTTAAACAGCCAAAACTTGAGCAAGAAGTAGCTGCACAGGTGAAAACTTTTTCTGATCTGACGGAAGTCAGAGACTGGCTAGTCGTGAATCATTTTTCTTGGGCTTGATCGTTATTCCAAGAAGCTTCGATAAAGCAAACGGCATTAAGCAAGAACATACGGTGCTGTAAATCAGGCATAGCGTTGCGGAATCGGTAAAACAACAAAGGTTCATTTTGGCAATTGGTTTTTTCCTGCTCATTTCTCTATGAAGAAGGGGAGCGTTTGAACGTTTTTCACTACTTTCTGGGAACGTGGCAAAAGGCTGACTAGAATAACGAGTAAGATTGTAGCAGCTCACTTTATAGGTAAGTGAAGCTGCTTTTTTGTTTTGCTATTCCTTCAGCAATGAAAAATGAGCATTGTGTGTTAAGCGGTATTCTTTCGGAGTCAGTGAGGTCAAAGCTTTGAAATTTCGATTGAAGGTTCGCACATTTTGAAAGCCAGCCTGTTCTGCTACTTCCGTAATCGGCAAGAGACTATGAGTCAGCAAAAAAGAGGCATGGCGAATTCTTGCTTGATTCAAAAGCCGAGGAAAGGTGCTTTTCAATTTCTCAGTGATCATTCTGGAAACGTAGACGCTACTATAACCGATACTGCTGCTTAGTTTTTCGAGCGTCAGCTCTTCTTTGAAGTGTGACTCGATATAGGCAAGCAGCTGGATCAGGATATCCTCTTGGTTTTTGGCTGGTAGTAAAGTCGTTTGGTGCTCAAAAAGGTAAAGGACTTGATACAGTGCCGATTTTCGTAAATAGAGGGAATCCGTTTCAAATAAAGGATAATACAGCTGATTTGCGACAGACGGATCAATGGTGATAACGGGATCTGACAAAGCGAAATCTTTGGTTTTGGCATAAAAATCTGGAATAAACTCCGGCGAAAAAACCAGAATATGCAGTTGTGATTCCTTAGGGGTTTCGATGGCATGGGTCTGGTAAGGCATGACTAATAACACTTGGCCAGTTGTAAGGACATAGGGACTTTCTTCGATTTTGACAACCGCTTCGCCGTCACTACAAAAAAGCAATTCAAAGGAACGATGAAAATGTTCCATGTAATTAAGCGAGTAGGGATGGTAACTGGAAACGCCTAGGTATTCGCCAAAATGATATTCTTCTAAAATGGTCACGCAATCTTTCCTCCATTTTTTGTCTATCGATGTGTGGAAATCGTCCTGTGAATGATAGCGATTTCATTTTATAATTATGACAGTTCAGCTGAAGAAAGTAAATAGAACAATGATTAGTGAATATTTTTAAAATGGACTGCAGTAACAAGTTTCTTTTTTTAGTTAGGTATATTAGTAAAGAAAACTTACTAACTGAAAGAAGTTCATTCCTACTGACTCTCAGTTGAATCACAAAATGCCAAAAAGGGAAAGAGGAGGAAATTTTTTTGATTACCAATCCGATACTAACAGGCTTTCATCCAGACCCGAGTATTTGTCGTGCAGGAGAAGATTATTACATTGCTACGTCGACCTTTGAATGGTTTCCAGGTGTGCGCATCTTCCATTCAAAGGATTTGAAGAACTGGCGCTTGATCAGTACACCAGTCAATCGTGTCAGTCAGTTGAATATGCTGGGAAATCCTGATTCTGGGGGCGTTTGGGCGCCAAACTTAAGTTACAGTGATGGTCGTTTTTGGTTGATTTATTCAGATGTCAAAACACAATCCAATAGCTGGAAAGATGTGAACAATTATTTGATCACCTGTGAAACCATTGATGGGGATTGGTCAGAACCAATCTATATGAACTCTTCTGGTTTCGATCCCTCGTTATTTCATGACGACGACGGCAAAAAATATTTTCTGAACATGGTATGGGATTATCGCCCGACAAACCATTCCTTTTATGGGATCGCTCTCCAAGAGTTTGATTGGCAAGCCAAGAAATTGGTGGGGCAGCCCAAAATTATCTTCAAAGGAACAGAGCGCAAATTGACTGAAGCACCGGTTATGTATAAAGTAAACGGCTATTATTATTTATTGACGGCAGAAGGTGGCACCAAGTTTGAACATGCAAGTACCATCGCTCGTGGAACGCACATCGAAGGGCCTTATGAAGTTCATCCTCAAAACCCTCTGATCAGTTCCTGGGGACAGCCAGAGATCCTGCTACAAAAAGCTGGCCATGGTTCATTTGTGAAAACGCAGACCGATGAATGGTATTTTGTTCACTTAACAGGGCGAGCGCTGAAGTATCCAGAAACGCCCCTCTTAGAAAATCGCGGCTATTGCCCGCTCGGACGGGAAACAGCGATCCAGTCTGTTTATTGGGAAAATGATTGGCCGTATATCACAGGCGGAAACTTTCCAAAAGAGGAAGTCCCACAGCCACAGCTGCCCGAACATCCGTGGGAAACAGAATCAGGCTTTGATGATTTTGAAGAGGCGTCGTTGGCACCAGTGTTTCAAACCTTGCGGATTCCTTTTTCTGAGGAAATAGGTAGTTTGACCGCACGACCAGGGTACTTGCGCTTGTATGGGCGAGAGTCGTTCAATTCCTTGTTCCATCAAGCACTGGTGGCAAGAAGATGGAGCGATTTTCGTTTCGAAGCAACGACTGCCGTCGAATTTTCACCGACCTCGTTTCTACAGTTGGCAGGCATGACGAATTACTACAATACACAAAACTGGTCGGCGATCTACATCACTCATGATGAGACGAAAGGCAGAATCATCACTGTATTGGCAAGCGAAAAGGGCCAACTGAAGAGTCAAAAAGCACCAGAAGTTGTGATACCAGCCGATGTACAAACAGTCTACTTCAAAACGATCGTTAATTATGCCCACTATCAATACGCGTACTCCTTTGATCAAAAAGAGTGGCAGGTCATCGATCAGCTATTTGACAGCTTGCAATTGTCTGACGACTATGTAGCAGAACATTACGGTGGGTTCTTTACAGGGGCTTTTGTAGGGATGTTTGCGATCGATACGACCGGCAATCGTTTGGCGGCTGATTTTGATTCATTTGACTATCAAAAAATCGAGGAGGAAGAATGATGAAAAATTGGAAACGGGTCTTACAAACAGCGTCAGTGGCGGGCTTAGCGGCTTTTATGCTTAGTGGCTGCGGGAATGGTTCAGGAAACAGTGGCTCGGATAACAGCGCAACGGGAAGCAGTGGCAAGGATGAACTCGTGGTTTGGACCTTTACTTCAGAATTATCAACGATGATCAATGATTACTATTTGCCGGCGCATGACGATTTGGCCTATGACATTCGGATCGTGGAGATTCCTTCTGACCAATTCGAGACCAAGCTCGATCCGATTCTCGGTTCCAAAGATGCACCAGATGTGATTGCTTTAGAATCTGCCTTTGTCAAAAAATATGTGGAATCAGGGATGATGGCAGACCTTGGTTCACTGGGACTTGATGAAGCCGCGGCAGATACGTATCAATATGTCAAAGACGTAGGAACTTCAAAAGACGGGGTTCTTCATGCCTTGGCTTGGCAAGCTGCTCCTGGCGGGTTTTATTACCGAGCATCGATGGCAGAAGAGCTGCTAGGAATCGATGATCCAGCGGCTGCGCAAGCGGCATTGTCAGACTATGACAAGTTCTATGAGCAAGCCAAAGCAGTCAAAGAAAAAAGTGGTGGAACCACCTATATGATCTCTAGTGTCCAAGATTTGGCGAAGCCTTTTTATGGACAACGCGAACATGGCTGGGTTGAAGACGGCAAATTAGTGATCGACGACAGTTTGTATGACTTGTTGGATGTATCACGAAAATTTGTAGAAGAAGGCCTGACACAAGATACAGAAGGACAATCAGAAGCTTGGTTTGCTGGAATGAATGGCGACAATGTATTCGGTTATAGTTTGCCGACATGGGGGCTGCACTATTGGTTAAAACCAAATGCGACAGCTGCCGATAACTCCAGCTCAACAGAAGGGGACTGGCGCATGATCCAAGGACCGTCGTCGTGGTTCTGGGGCGGCACATGGATCGGTGCTACGGCAAATTCTGAGATGCAAGAAGAAGCTGCGCAATTGGTGGCTTACTTGACCACAGATCAAGCATTTTTAAAACAATGGGCCGAAGATACCGGTGATTTTGTATCGAATGAGCGAGTCGTTGAAGAAATTAAAGGCGAATATGAAGAGGAATTTTTAGGCGGACAAAACCACTATGCAGAATTTGCCGATATGGTTCAAGACATCAACGCGAAAATTCTGACCGAGTATGACCAGACGATTGAAACCCTCTTTACGGATAGTTGTTTGACACCATATTCAAAAGGCGAAGTGGATCAGGAAACGGCGATCCAAAACTTTAAAGATGCGGTCGTCAATGCTTATCCAGATGTTCAAGTAGATTAGGTGTTGTTGAAACCGGCACCGAAGACGGGGTCGGTTTCAACCTTTTCTAGGTACTATGCGCTGCTTAAAGGGCTTGTCTTTACAGGCAGAAGTTGGCAGTAGAAGAAAAAAATATCAGGGGGATTACGATGCAGAATAAGAGAAGATTTGAACAGTATCATCGCTATGGGCTATTATTTATCGCACCATTTTTTCTAGCATTCTTGGTTTTTCAGCTTTATCCAATTCTCTATACGATTTACCTGAGCTTTACAGATCTAAAAGGGTGGAATCCAGCTGCCAATCTTGTCGGACTGGATAACTATTTTGCGATTTTTCGCAACCCGTTATTTTTAAAATCGATCAGCAATACTTTTATTTTGTGGGGCGTAAACTTTGTCCCTCAAATTGGCTTGGCTTTGTTGTTGGCGGCATGGTTTACCAATATCAAGCTGCGCTTGCGAGGGAAAGGCTTCTTCAAAGTCGCTTTTTACTTACCCAACATCATTACTGCGGCTTCAGTAGCAATCTTATTTTTTGTTTTGTTCAGTTTTCCGTTAGGTCCGATCAACCTAGTCTTGCAGCATTTCGGTGTTTTGGACCAGCCCTATGACTTTTTCCGTAGTGAAACGGGCACTCGGCTGATCGTTTCCTTCATCCAATTTTGGATGTGGTATGGTCAGACAACGATCGTTTTGGTTTCGGGCATTTTGAGCATTGATGATGCTCTTTTTGAATCAGCAATGGTCGATGGAGCCAATGATGGTCAAATTTTTCGCAAGATCACGCTGCCTTTGTTAAAACCAATCTTGCTTTATACATTGGTGACGTCCTTGATAGGCGGCTTGCAAATGTTCGACATTCCTTTTTTGCTGACAAACGGTAATCCCAACAATAGTGTCTTAACGATCACGATGTTCATCTACAACCAGGCCTTTACCGGGAGTCGGAATTTCAACGTTGCCGCAACCGCGTCGGTACTATTATTGGTACTTTCAATCGTATTAAGCACGTTATTGTTTCAATTTTTCAAAGAAAACAGCAAAGTGGGGCGAAAATAAATGGAAAATAGCTATCGAGCAAAACGATTGTTGATCTATGTCTTTTTGGTGTTGCTGACCATCCTAAGTATACTGCCGTTTTGGGTCGTCTTAGTCAATGCAACCCGTTCAGCGGAACAGATCCAGCAAGGGCTGTCCTTGTGGCCCGGCGGTAATCTCCAATACAACTGGTCCGTCTTAATGGGCAGAGGCTTCAATGTTTTCAATGGGTTTAAAAATAGTTTCCTGATTGCTGCTGGTGCTACCGTTCTCAATGTGTATTTTTCGGCGCTGACGGCTTATGGCGTGATCGCCTATGAATTTCGTGGCAAGAAAGTCCTGTTTGCTGTCATTCTTGGGCTGATCATGATTCCTCAGCAAATCAGCATGATCGGTTTTTATCAATTTATGAATCGCTTAGGACTCTTAAATAATTTTCTGCCATTGATTTTACCAGCGATTGCATCACCCGCGACCGTTTTTTTCTTAAAGCAATACTTAGAAACGATCTATCATCCTGATTTGGCAGATTCTGCTCGTTTAGACGGAGCCGGCGAAATCAAAATTTTCCATCGCATCATGTTGCCTTTGATGAAACCGGGCTTAGCTACCATGGCGATTTTCTCGTTCGTGACCTCGTGGAATAATTTCTTGATGCCCTTGATCTTGATCAACGATACGGAAAAGTATACGTTGCCGATGCTGGTCCAATTGTTGAAAACTGATGTTTACCGTACTGAATTTGGCAGTATGTATCTAGGGATCTCATTAAGTATTATTCCTTTACTGCTGATTTACCTGTTTCTATCGAAATACATCGTGGGCGGTGTGACGGCTGGCGGAATCAAAGGATAGCGAGACCCTTTTACCAAAAGAAAACGCTGGACTGAGTTTTCAGTCCAGCATTCATTTAACGGATCGCACGGGAGAGATCAAGTGCCGCAAAGCGCAAATCGTTGATATTTAAGAAATGTTTTGCCACTAAAACGTTGCCGCCAAACAGCGGGGCTTGATCGCCTAATCGACTGTTTTTGATCTTCGTGTTTTTGGTGAACTGGCTGGTCAATTTTTGCTGCAGCGCCAGCAATAAATCAGGAATTTTGCGATAGATCGAGCTGTTGATATAGACTTCTTCGGGATCAGAAAAAGTGATGACATTATTCAGCCCAATACTAAGAAACTCAACATTTTGTTGCGCCAATTCGACTGCTGATTTTTCTCCGGCATGGTAGGCTTGTGCGAAGGTATCCGAATTAACGAACGCAGTTTTTGTATAGTGGCTATAGGTATCAAACAAGACTTTGTTCGAGGCATATTGCTCTAAGCAACCTCGATTGCCGCAAGGACACAAGTTGCCGTGAGGAAAGAGCGTAGAATGGCCAACTTCCCCCGCCATGCCGTGAGTACCGGTTTGCAGCTGCCCATCAACGATGATTCCGACACCGATCCCGCTATGGACGCTGACGCTTAGTAAATTCGTGGAATCAGAAGAAAAACAGTACTCGCCTAAAGCCGTCAGATTGGCTTCGTTCTCTATATAGACCGCCGTATTGTATTTTTGGCTCAAAGGGGCGATCAAATCAAAGTGTTCCAAGTCGTAGTAGGGGGCAAAGGTGATCGTCTGATTGTGAACGATGCCGTGGATCGCCAAACAGATTCCTACTAATCCATGAGTGGTTTGCGGCATTTGCGGCCAAAATTCTTTCATCATGGAATCGATCGTCGCTAGTACATTTTCTTTGGTGATCAATTCATGGGAATGGTCGGCGGAGGCGATCATCTCGCCATTGATATAAGAAAGCATTCCACGAACATAGTTATAGCCGATGTCAAAGGTAACAGCTAAGCTGCTGCGGTGATTGAATTGCAATTGAATCGGTTTGCGACCACCGATCGAAGTGGAATCCCCAATGCCGACTTCGCGAACGAAGTCCGTGTCGATCAGTTTTTTGGTTATTTGAGAAACAGACGCTTTATTGAGATGGGTCAAATTTGACACTTCCGCACGTGACACATTTTCATTGTCAATGATCGTCTTCAATACAGCCGCTTCATTTTGTTCGCGTATGCCCATTTTATTGATAATCATGTGTTCTCCTCTTCATAGATGTGATTAGTGTTAGTTTACCGTGCAAATTAATATTGTGCAAGCTGAAGAATAAAGAAAAGAGGAAGAATGTAGGAGCAGCAGTTTGAGAACGAAAATCAAAGAAAGAATCATTGAAAGCGCTTGACAGAAATACGAGAATCGTTTACTATCCAATTAGTTAGTTTTGAATGCTAATTAACCGATTGAGAGGCAATGGTTAACTGCTTCAAACAGAGGAAGGAGAGAAGAGATGGCTTATTTTTTAGGGTTGGATCTAGGAACAAGTGCGTTAAAAGGCTTAGTTTTTGATCAAACCGGGGAACTCCAAGGAACAGCAAGTGTTGACTATCCATTGTCATCCCCTAGACCGGGGTTCAGTGAGCAAGAGCCGGTGCATTGGCAAGAGGCGGCAGATAAGGTAATCAAAACCTTGATCCAGCAGCTTCCAAAGCTGCAGAAGGAATTGATCGGCATCAGCTTTTCCGGGCAAATGCATAGTCTTGTTTTATTGGATGAAGAAAACCGAGTCATTCGCCCGGCAATATTATGGAATGACGTTCGAACCACCAAACAATGTCAAGCGATCATGGCATCCTTTGGAGAGGAAATAAAAGCAATCACCAAGAATGTTGCTTTGGAAGGGTTCACCTTACCCAAAATTTTATGGGTCCAAGAACACGAGCCTGAACATTGGCAACAAGTTCGTCACATGATGCTGCCAAAAGACTACTTGGCTTTTTGGCTGACTGGTAACTATTCGATGGATTATTCTGATGCGGCGGGTACGTTACTGCTGGATATCGAAAAAAAGTGCTGGTCTGAAGCCATTCTAGAAAAATTCGCAATCGCATCGGATTTACTGCCGCCGCTTTTTGAATCAGCAGCGCCTGTAGGGCAAATGCGAAAAGAACTGCAAGAAGCCTTTGGCTTTGAACAAGAGGTGACGATCTATGCAGGTGGCGCAGACAATGCCTGTGCTGCACTAGGGTCCGGGATCATCGCCGAAGGTGTCGGCATGGTGTCGATTGGCACTAGCGGTGTGTTCTTATCCTTTGAAGAAGCGCAAGAGGTTGATTATCAAGGCGATCTACACCTTTTCCGTCATGCGATCAAAGACAAGTTGTATTCAATGGGGGTCACGTTAGCCGCTGGAAATTCCTTAAGCTGGTATCGTGATACGTTTGCCCCAAACCAATCGTTTCAGGAATTGCTTTCAGCGATCAGTGAGGTAAAACCGGGGGCAGAAGGCCTGCTGTTTACGCCTTATATCGTGGGTGAACGCACACCACATACCGACAGTCAAATCAGGGGAAGTTTTATTGGCATTGACACACGGCATCGCGAAAAGCATTTCAGTCGTGCCGTCTTAGAAGGGATCACCTTCTCTCTGAAAGATTCCCAAATGATCATGGAAGAACGAGCACAGCGGAAATTCACCCAGATCGTTTCTGTGGGGGGCGGTGCGAAAAATGCCGAATGGCTGCAAATGCAAGCCGATATTTTTAATGCAGAAATGCTGACTTTATCTACTGAACAAGGTCCAGGTATGGGCGCAGCAATGCTGGCAGCAATCGGCAGCGGCATTTATCCAGATGCGGCCGCTTGTGTTAACGCCTTTGTCAAATACAGCAAGGCAATTGCACCGATTCCTGAAAATGTCGCCAAATACCAAGAAATCTATGCGATCTACCGGACCGTCTATCAGCAAACCGCGCCTATCTGCCATGCGTTGGCGCAAATCGAATAGCATAATGGCAGCAGAAAATCTGCTTGATTAAAGCGAGGAATCGTTTTTGGTTCTAAATGATTGGAACCAAGTAAGTTAGTTTATTACACTAAAAAACATAAAATGGAGGCAACAACAATGACTTATTTCCCAGAAATCGAAAAAATCCGCTACGAAGGTCCTAAAACAGACAATATGTTTGCATTTCGCCACTACGATGCCGAAGAAGTTGTTTTAGGCAAGAAAATGAAAGATCATCTACGTTTTGCAATCGCCTATTGGCATACGATGACGCAAGACGGCTCTGATCCTTTCGGCGCACCCGTCAACAAACGGACGTGGATTGGTGACACCGAAATGGAAACGGCGAAAAATCGAGTAGAAGCCTTCTTTGAGATTTGCGAAAAATTAGGGGCAGAGTTCTTCTGTTTCCATGATGTTGACGTGGCACCTGCGGGAGAAACGTTAGAAGAATTTTTCCAAAACTTAGACGAAATCACCGATTTGATCAAAGAAAAAATGGAACAAACGGGGATCAAACTATTATGGAATACAGCAAATATGTTCTCACACCCTCGTTTCAACAACGGCGCTGCTTCCACCAATAATGCGGAAGTTTACGCGTATGCAGCAGCCCAAGTTAAAAAAGGCTTAGATATCTCGAAAAAATTAGGCGGTGAAAACTATGTCTTCTGGGGCGGCCGTGAAGGCTATGAAACCTTGTTGAATACAGACATGAAATTTGAACAAGACAACATCGCCCGTCTATTCAAAATGGCGATCGCTTATGGCGAAAAAATCGGTCATAAACCGCAGTTCTTATTAGAGCCGAAACCAAAAGAACCATCGAAGCACCAATATGATTTTGATGCAGCGACAACGATGGCCTTCATTCAGCACTACGGCTTAGAAGGAGATTTCAAATTAAACCTAGAAGCCAATCATGCAACATTAGCTGGCCATACCTTTGAACATGAAATCGCCGTTGCCCGTAGCTATAACGCATTAGGCTCACTGGATGCCAACCAAGGAGATATGCTGTTAGGATGGGATACGGATGAATTTCCAACCAACGTTTTTGACTCGACACTCGCTTTATACGAAGTCTTAGAAAACGGCGGTATCGCACCGGGAGGAATCAACTTCGATTCTAAAGTCCGTCGTTCGTCATTTGAAATGGAAGATCTGTTGTTAGCTCACATCGCTGGTATGGATACGTATGCCCGAGCGTTGAAAGCAGCAGCGAAACTGAAAGGAGACCGCTTCTTAGACGAGTTGAAGGAAAAACGGTACGCCTCTTTCCAAGAAGGCATCGGAGCGAAGATCGTTGCTGATGAGGAAAACTTAGAAACACTGACAGATTACGCATTGGCGCATGATCAAATCGAATTAGAATCCAGCCACATTGAATATGTGAAATCTCGTTTGAATGATTACCTGTTTTAATAAGAAACGACTGTCGTTCTGAGGAGCGACAGTTTTTTCACCTAAAAAATATCTTTTGGCAATTGTTACGAATCAACCAAATTATGATACGATAAAATGTAACCGATTTAACTCGGTTTAGGAATTGAAGGAGGCAACTTGATGTTTCACACAAACTTAGATCCTTTCCCAGAAAACTTCTTATGGGGGGCGGCTTCGGCGGCCTATCAAATTGAAGGTGCATGGGCAGAAGACGGCAAAGGTCCGTCGATTTGGGATACCTATGCCCAAATTCCCGGCAATACCTTTGAGGAAACCAACGGCAAAGTGGCGATCGATCACTACCATCGATACAAAGAAGATGTTGCCTTGATGAAGCAAATGGGCTTGAAAGCCTATCGCTTCAGCGTGGCGTGGTCGCGAATCGTGCCTGATGGCGAAGGTGCGGTCAATGAAGCTGGTGTGGCGTTTTACGAAAAGCTGGTGGACGAATTGCTTCGGCAAGGAGTAGAACCGATTTTGACGCTGTATCATTGGGATCTTCCTCAGGCTTTGCAAGACAAATACCAAGGATGGGAGGGACGAGAAACAGCAGCGGCATTTGAACGGTATTGCCGAATCCTTTTTGAACGCTTAGGAAAGAAAGTCACCTATTGGGTCACCATGAATGAACAAAATGTCTTCACTTCTCTTGGGTACCGTTGGGCGGCACATCCACCGGGCTTGAAGGACTTAAAACGGATGTATGCAGCCAATCATATCATCAACCTTGCCAATGCAAAGGCAATTAATTTGTTCCATGAGCTGGTTCCACAGGGCAAGATTGGTCCAAGTTTTGGCTATGGTCCGATGTATCCGTTTAGCTGTGACCCAGAAGATGTGCTGGCTGCAGAAAATGGCGAAGCCTTCAACAACGCGTGGTTTTTAGATGTCTATTGCAAAGGCGAATACCCGAAATTTGTCTACAAGCAATTAGCCAAAGTCGGTCTGGCTCCTGAAGTCACTCCAGAAGATCAAGCACTATTAAAACAGGCAAAACCTGATTTCTTAGGGATCAATTACTATCACGGTGGAACGGCCCAACAAAACAATTTGCAAAAGCAGTCAGCTGAAAAGAAAGAATTTTCTAAAGTCGATCCGTATTTGATGCAAGCGGCAGCTGGCGAGTTCTCACCAGAAGAAACCATGTTTGTGTCAGCAGAAAATCCTCACTTGAAAAAAACAGATTGGGGCTGGGAGATCGATCCCGTTGGTTTCCGCGTAGCCTTGCGGCGCATCCAAGCCAATTATGACTTGCCGATTTTTATTACTGAAAATGGGTTAGGCGCTATCGATCAATTGACAGAAGACAAACAGATCCATGATCCATACCGCATTACCTATTTGCAAGAACATCTGGTGGAACTGCAAAAGGCCATCACGGATGGGGTTGAGCTGATCGGCTATTGTGCTTGGTCCTTTACAGATCTACTAAGTTGGTTGAATGGATACCAAAAACGCTATGGGTTTGTTTATGTCGATCGCGACAATCAAAACGAACGTCAGTTGGCGCGCATCCCGAAAGATAGTTTTTATTGGTATCAAGAGGTGATTCGCACCAACGGGGCAAGTTTGACAAGGGAAACATGATGTAACGAAGGAGTAGCTGAAAATGGAGGTTGGAAAATGCGTAAAGTGTTGATCGTTGATGATGAAGCATCGATCCGAAATGGACTGCCTCTGATCATCGATTGGGAACGTCTGGGGTATCAAATCGTCGGGTCGGCGGAAAACGGCGAAGCTGGCTTGGCAATGATCCGCGAATTGAAGCCAGACGTTGTGATCGCTGATATCCGTATGCCGGGAAAAAATGGTCTTGAGATGGTGCAAGCAGCATCGGAGGAAGGTCTTTTGTTTTTTGCCATTATTTTGTCCGGCTACTCAGATTTTGACTATGCCAAGCAAGCTTTGCAACTGGGCGCTGTGACCTATTTGCTGAAACCAGTTGATGAAGAAGAGCTGATCGGTATTTTGACGAAAATCGATCAAAAAGCCAAGACCGATCAGCAGAAAAATCAGAAGAGTCAGTTGATGGAGAAATTGTTTGGCGGGGATCGAACGGGGATCAAAGACGCACAAGCCATCAAGCTATTGCGACTTTCCGAGGAGGCAGATGCCCAAAAGCTGGTTGAGAAATTACAGGAGCAAGTGGCGCAAGTCATCACCTTGATCCATCGGCATCATCGGTATTTGGTTTTGTTAAACGAGGAACGCTTTCCCGACGAGGCGATCGATGCGTGGTGCCGCAAAAAAATGGCTCATCAAGAGATCTTGATCTCCCGCTGGTTTGCGGCGCAAGAGAACGTGAAGCCATTGATGATCGACATCCAGACATTGAGTAAATTGATTTTCTTATTTCCCAATCAAGTCATTTCTCACCATGTTTTGGATACGACCCAAGAAGCAGAAGAACGAAGCGATTTGCGTGAAGAATTAGTAAAAGCGATTTTGGCAAACGATCCGTTGGAACAGCCGTTATTCCGCTATTATCAAACCTTTTATCATTCATTGGCATTGGAAGAAGAGATCAAATGGCAAATCAATGGCGACATCGAATGGCTGCAGCATCAAATCAGTGAAAAAGTAGCCTTAGCGATCGAATGGTCGACAGACGAAGTGCATCAGCAGATTTTTCTCGCCCAAACGTTTCCGATGCTGCAAGAGGTCATCACCGCAAAACTAGCAGACTTGCAAGCAACAGTCGCCAGCAGTTTGAACCAAATCGATATCATTGCAGAATTGATCCAATACACGAAAAAGCATTATCAAGAAGATTTGACCTTGAAAAAAATCGGGGAACGTTTCAATTACAATAGTGCCTATCTAGGCAAGAAGTTTCGCAAAGAAACCGGTAAAAATTATTTGGCGTTCTTGGATGAAGTACGAATGGAAAAAGCGGTGGAAATCTTACGTCATTCCAATCTAATGGTCTACGAAGTTGCTGAATTGGTGGGCTACAGCAATGTTGATTATTTCTACAAAAAGTTCAAACAATACCATCAGGTTTCGCCGAATGAGTTTCGGAAAAATGAATAACCACAAAGATGTCCGTGATTTTCTACGGACATCTATTTTTTAGGGTAACGATGACTAAATTGCTTGGTAGGCTTTCTTTTTTTTCTTTTATATAATTTAAATGAAACTGTAAGCGCTTTTTGAACGGAGGAGGAGAAATGACAGATGTACGCCTGTGCTTTGATGTAGGCGGGACCTATATCAAATTCGGGGTTTTTACCGAGAAGAATCAATGGCTGGACCGAGGCAAAATCAAAACCCCGAGTAATACGCGGGATGAATTTTTTGCTGCCTTAGCTGCCAAAATACAAGAAGTCGAGCAAGCGCATGTTATCGAAGGGATCGGGTTGAGTTTTCCTGGTTTCATTGATTCAGTCAATGGCCGAGCGATCATGGCGGGGGCGTTGGCTCCTTTACACGGCTGTGCTGTCGTACAAGAGCTGCAGCAGCGTTTAACCAAGTCTTATCCGATCTGGATCGAAAATGATGCGAAATGTGCTGCTTTAGCAGAACTTTCGACCGGAAATGCTGCTGACGTACAAGATTTTGTCATGATCACATTAGGCACCGGTATTGGTGGCGCGCTCGTTCATCAGCGCCAGTTGATTCACGGAAATGGGTTTCGGGCAGGAGAATTCGGAATGATGATCACTGATTTTCAAGCATCTTCTTTTGCGACCCTCCATGATCTAGCTTCAACGAGAGGGCTGATTGCTGCCTATCGACGAGCAAAAGCGATTCCTGAATCAGAGGAGATTTTAGGAGAAACCATCATGCAGCAGCGGTCGAGTGATCCTGAAACGCAGGAGATTCTGAAACAGTGGGCACATTATGTCGCACTTGCGATTTACAACCTAGCTGTCACGATGAATCCCGAAAGAATACTGATCGGCGGCGGCATCAGCCAAAACCCTGATCTATTAGCTATAATCAAACAAGCAATCAATGAGAACCCCCATTGGCCGGACTTCCAAGTGCCGATCGAGACTTGTCGTTACTATAATGATTCTGGTCTGTTAGGGGCGTTGACATTGATCCAACAAGGAGGAAAAAAATGAAATTTTCAGATGGCGGTTGGTTATTTCGTGAAGGATTTGATGTGAAATTTGCGGTGCATGTCTACGATGCCCGTAAAGAAGAAAACAAATTGGTCTTATATCTGCCTTATAGCTATGTCGGGCATAAAGGGGCAACACTGGATGGCGGATTGTTAACGATGGAAGTCACTACCCCTAGAACCAATATCATTGGGATCACCCTCTACAATTATAAAGGGGTCCAAGCCAAAGCCCCCAACTTTGAATTGATGACAGAAGAGATCACTCCTGATATTTCAGAGGATGAGCAATCATATGTTTTTCGCTCGGGAGACTTGCAAGTCGTGATCAGCAAAGAGGAAAATGTGACAGCTTCGTTTTATTACAAAGAACAGCTGATTACCCAAAGCAAACCTCGCAGCAAAGCCTTAGTGATTGATCCGCAAGCAAATACCCATATCAGCGAACAGTTGACCCTGGATGTGGGAGAAACGATTTATGGTTTAGGGGAACGCTTTACAAATTTCGTGAAGAACGGCCAAAGTGTTGATATCTGGAATGCCGACGGGGGCACTGGTACGGAGCAAGCTTACAAAAATATTCCGTTTTATGTAAGTAATAAAGGGTATGGCGTCTTTGTCAATTCACCCGACCGGGTGCAATTTGAAGTGGGGAGTGAAAAAGTTTCTCGTGTTCAATTCAGCAATCCAGGACAAACGCTGCAGTACTTTGTGATCGCCGGTGATGAGTTAAAACAAGTGATCCAGCGCTACACTGATTTGACGGGGAAACCGTCGCTGCCACCTGCGTGGTCCTTTGGGTTGTGGCTAAGTACCTCGTTCTTGACGGATTATGATGAACAAACCGTAACATCTTTTGTAGACGGTATGGCAGAACGTGAGATTCCCCTTGAGGTCTTTCATTTTGACTGCTTATGGATGAAGGAATACGAGTGGTGCAACTTCACGTGGGACGAACGAACTTTCCCAGAACCGGAAAAAATGCTGCAGCGCTTGAAAGCCAAAGGATTGAAAATCTGTGTCTGGATCAATCCGTACATTGGGCAAAAATCACCCTTGTTTGACGAAGGGATGGCCAATGGCTACTTTTTGAAACGCGCCAATGGAGATGTCTGGCAATGGGACAAATGGCAAGCAGGTTTGGCGATCGTCGACTTCACCAACCCTGAAGCGGTCGCTTGGTACAATAGCAAGCTGCGTGCCTTATTAGACATGGGTGTGGATTGCTTCAAAACGGATTTTGGTGAACGGATTCCCACCGATGCGGTGTACTATGACGGCTCTGATCCAGAAAAAATGCACAATTATTACGCCTACCTATACAATAAAGTCGTCTTTGACTTGCTGAAAGAAGTCAAGGGAGCAGAAGAAGCCATCGTTTTTGCGCGGGCAGCTTCGGTTGGTTCGCAACGCTTGCCTGTACACTGGGGTGGCGACAGTACCTCAGATTATCCATCAATGGCAGAGTCACTGCGGGCAGGTCTGTCCTTTGGGTTAGGCGGCTTTGGATATTGGAGCCACGATATCTCAGGGTTTGAAGCTGGCTCAACCCCAGACCTTTACAAGCGCTGGACACAATTTGGTCTGCTGTCTTCCCATAGCCGTTACCATGGCAGCTGGGAATACAAAGTGCCTTGGGTTTATGACGACGAAGCCGTGGCGGTAGCCAAAGCCTTTACCAAGTTAAAATTGTCCTTGATGCCTTACTTGCAAACTCAATCGGTGCTAACCGCCCAAACGGGGATTCCGATGATGCGGGCGATGGTCTTAGAGTTTCCTGAAGACGAGATGACCCATCATTTGGATCGCCAATACATGCTGGGGGAACACCTTTTAGTTGCGCCCATTTTTAATGATCAAGGAACGGTCTCCTTTTACGTACCGAAGACGAAGGGGCATTGGATCGACTATTTATCTGGCAAAGCTTACGAGGGCGGACGTTGGTACCAAGAAACCTATGATTATTTCCACTTGCCACTGTTAGTCCGACCAAATCAACTGATTATCGAAGGCCATGAACAAACCAAAGCAGTCTATGACTATGCCGAACATCCAACGATCCATCTCTTTGATCCGCAAGACAAGACCGCTGCGGCTATCTATGATCACCACGGTGAGTGGATTGGCGAGGTGGCTGTTGAAAGAGTCGATCAAGAACTGATCGTCAAGCTGACAGGGATCCAGCAAGCATCCTTGCAGATTCACACGACTGCTGGAAAAACGAGCCATAAGCTGACGGCTGACCAAACCACGATAAAGGAGTTCTAGATGCCGATGCGAACCATCACGAATCCAATTTTACCTGGATTTCATCCAGATCCCAGTATTTGCCGTGTCGGTGAAGACTTTTATCTGGTGACGAGTACTTTTGAATATTTTCCTGGATTACCAATTTATCACAGTAAAAACTTGGCAGACTGGCAGCTGATTGGTCATGGACTTTCGCGACCTGAGCAGCTGCAGTTATCGACGGAAAATCCCAATGCTTTTGGTCTGTATGCCCCAACCTTGCGTTTTATCAAGGACCGCTTTTACCTCGTTTGTACCAACGTTGGGGCAAACGAAGGAAGAGAAGGCAACTTTCTGATCTGGACAGATGACATCGCCGGTGAATGGTCTGCCCCGATTTGGTTGGACACTCCTGGGATCGACCCGACGATTTTCGCAGATGACGATGGGCAGACCTATTACTTAGGCACCCATAAGGAGATCTATCTGCGGACGATCGATTTGGCTTCTGGAGAATTAGGCCCGCGCCAAAACATTTGGACTGGCAGCGGAGCGGCTGATCCAGAAGGCCCCCACTTGTATAAAAAAGACGGCTATTACTACCTGTTGATCTCCGAAGGCGGAACGTCCTATGGTCATATGCTGACCATGGCCCGCAGCCGTTCCTTGACGGGACCCTATGGAGCATGCCCCAACAATCCAGTGATGACCAATCGCAGTACGAATCTGCCGCTGCAAGCTGCAGGGCATGCGGACCTCGTGCAAGATACCCAAGGCAATTGGTGGGCAGTTTGTCTGGCAGTACGCCCCATCAGCTATCCTTTGAGGCATTTGCTAGGTCGGGAAACATGCCTGCTACCGGTGGACTGGTCAAACCCATGGCCGGTGTTTGGCGAGGAAGGTCACTTGCCAGAAATCATTCAGGTAGACACAGCGGCGGCACCAAAGGAAACACAAAAGAAGAGCAGCAAGCCTGATTACGTGACTTTATTCGAATGGGACCCGACGTTGATTGAAGAAGAGCCGCATGGCTTCTTGCTGCATCCTAATCAGACGGGTCTATCTGATCAAGGCAAACTCGCGGCTGTGTTCCAACGACAAACCGCCTTTGAGCAACAATTTCAGGCAACCTTTGATTGTCGGCAACTAACGGATGGGCAAGCAGGATTGACGGTTTTCTTAAATGCCACCCATCACTATGAGGGATACCTAGAAAAAACGGCGTCCAGTCAGCAGCTAGTTTTCCGCCGACAAATCGGTTCCTTATGGAAAGTGGAAAAGAAACTGCCTTATGCAGCAGATATGGTCACCTTGCAGCTGAGCGCCGATAAAGAAACCTATCGTTTTTCTGTTCTTGATGAACAAGGACAAGCACAGCTTTTAGGCAGTGGAGAAACAAAATATCTGACCACTGAAGTCGGTGGTGTCTTTACTGGGATCATGGTGGGCTGTTACGCCAGTGCTTCTTCACCACAACAAACCGTTCGTGTGCGGGATTTCTAATCAATCAAAAGCCCCCTTTCGATTTCTGAAACAGGAATCGAAGGGGGCTTTACTGTTTTAGTGAAGAGAAAATGAATCTTGGCTTAGATCATGGATGCGCAAGATGACTTGTGTGCCGCTACCCAGCACACTCTCGATCGTCAAGCCGTATTCAGGTCCATAAAACATTTTGACCCGATGATTGACGTTGGCTAGCCCAATGTTCTTTTTGGCATGGGTGGAGGGCGTCTTGATTTTTTGCTGCAAGCCTTCGAGTTTTTCTGGCGGTATCCCGCTGCCGTTGTCTTGTACCACGATCACCAGATCATGGCCGTCTTTGGTGATCGTCAAACGGACAAACCCTGGATAGGTGATGCCTTCCAAGCCATGGGAGATGGCGTTTTCCACCAATGGTTGAATCAGGAGGGGCAATATTTGGACTTCTTTTTGGTCGATCTCATTGGAGACTGAATAGGAAAAGTTGACTCGATCGCCAAAGCGCATCCGCTGGATCTTGACATATACGTGAACGGCATCTAAGGACTCTTCTAAACTCGTTCGCTTGGTTCCGTGGGCTTCTAGCGTATAGCGCATCGATTTTGCCAGTAATTTGATGGCGTAAACGACGTCAGAATTGCCGGAAGTCAGCGCCATCATGCGAATCGTTTCTAACGTGTTGAACAAAAAGTGGGGATTGATCTGCCCCGCTAAGATATTAAATTCCATTTGCTGTTGTTGAGTCAACAGCTCTTGCTGCGCCAGACGCGAACGGTAGATCTCTTCTTCTTTTTTCTTGATTCGTTGAATGATCTTATGGAAATCAAGAGAGATCTGAGAAATTTCGTCTTCGCCACTAATATTTTGAAAGAAATCATAATCCTCGATCGAGGCAAAGTAGACCGCCTGCTGCAGTTGAGAAATTCGTTTGGTAAAGAATCGAGCAAACAGAAAGACGATGATGAAAGTAGTGATCAAAATCACCAAAACGATCGTGCTCCAACGGATCAGATTGGCGCGTAGATTGCTATAGGCATTTGTATCCGCACTATAAATTGTGATGATGTCTTCTTTGTTACTCATGGGTAAGGTGCTTTTGGTGAGCATCACCTTGGTACCATCATCTTTTAAAAAGGCAGCACTCGTTTGCGGCTCAGAAAGAGTCGTAAGCTGTCCCGGTTCACCGACTTGATTGATTTTGTCGCTATAAAAGATGACATCATCATTTAACTGTAATTCCAATTCATAGGATGAATTACGAAGTCGGTTGCTGAGATAATTATAATCGACTTGGATCTCCAAAACGGCAGTTTCTTTTGATAAAGGCAAAGGCAACGTTTTATAAAGACTCAAACGATTTGCTTTGTAATCCTCTGGCATCGTCATCAAAAAAGCATCGGGTTGCTTGAGGGCTCGTTGGTACCAGGCGGTCGCTTGAATTGTGTCATCTGCCTGTTGAAAATATTTATAGTTCGGAATGGTTTGATTCGTCGTATAGATAGTTAATTTCGCAATCGAGGTTTGAAGATTTCTGATCTCATCTAGCTGATCATAGCTATTGATGTCCACGATCGCTTCTTGGTCGTCAAGGTAATTTGCAGTTAAAAGCTGACGTAGATGAGTATCGTTTGATAAGGAACTCGCCGTGTTGGTCAGCGTGTTTGTTGTATCAAAAAGAACAGATTTGACACGCTGAGCATTCAACTCTGCCAAGTGTTGGTAATTGCCTGTCAGCTGCTTGGTTGAATCGTAGACCAATAAGAGACCAATAGTCACTGTGGATAAAAAAACAACAGGCAGATAAAGAATGAATAATTGTCGCCGAATGGAAAACTGACTCAGACGACGAAAAAGTGAGAGATGACTGATTTTTTTCATGCTTGCTGATTACGAAAGATGGAAAGCAACAGGAACGAACTACAATAAATAACGAAAGAAAAACCAAAAATCAACAAGAGGAATTTAAACAACGGAAATAAAACAACAAAACAAAACGCAGCGATAGGAATAAGCGCGAGGGCTAACGAACGGATAGGGTCCGCGATCGGTAACAGAAACGCGTTTTTTAATGTTTGCCTAAAGCTGTTTTCATAACGTCCAATTAACGCGAGGCAATAGACTAACACAATAAACAGATAAATAGCTGTAACAATTAGAACGAAGGCAAAAATACTGGCAAGAATGGTTTTTGAGGAAAACCAAAACAAGCTACTATACAGTAGTGCTACCATGGGCAATCCAAGAAGGAGAAAACTACCGGTGGCTTTCATAAAGTTTGCTCGTAGCGCTCGGACATAGCCCACGATCAATTCACCACGCTCTTCATCCGCATAACGAATCGTCACTTCATAAAGGGCAGCTGTCGCAGCTCCAATCGTAATAATTGGCAAACAGCTAATGATATATAGTAAATTTAACAATGTGAATTGTGAAAAAACGGTGGTTATTTTGTACAGTTGACCATCAGGATTGTACTTCATTTTTATCCCTCCAAAATTGATATATTCCTATAGTACTCGCAAAAAACAAATTTTGAAAGCCTTACCATTTAGGTGTCTTTTATCTGAAACCTTGATATATCAGTATTCTTTATAAATAAAAGAAAAATAAAGTCTAAAATGTACGGATTGACCTCTATTTTTAACAGGTGGCAAATAAGATTTCAGGTGCTAGTATTAAAAATGTAAAAGCGGTTACAAAAAAGGGGGAGGAAAATGGAAAGTAAATTAAGCAGTGTCCCAAGAAAAAATAAGCGGGTGACACGAGAAGGGAAGATTTTGTTTTTATGTATCGTTCCCTTCCTGATTCTCGTGTTTTTGTTCTCTTATTTTCCTTTGCACGGATGGATTTATTCACTTTATGATTACAAACCAGCATTAGGTTTAGCGCGCAGCGAGTTTGTAGGCTTCAAATGGTTTCGACTTCTTGTCTCTAGTCCAACACAAGTGGATCAGATCGTACAAGTAATGAAAAACACCTTTGCCATGAGTTTTTTAGGGATCGCCACTTCGATCCTACCAGTAGGCTTCGCCATTTTACTGAACGAAATCAAGTGCAAATGGTTTAAAAACTTGGTCCAAACGCTGACCACGCTGCCAAATTTTATCAGTTGGGTTTTGGTGTATACGATCGCCTTTAGCTTGTTTTCTTCAACAGGGCTGGTAAACACGTTGCTGCAAGAATGGGGCTTCGTTACCGATCCAGTCAAATTTTTGGATAGCGGCAATCATACATGGCTGATGATGTGTCTTTGGAATATTTGGAAAGGCTTGGGCTGGGGTGCCATCATGTATCTGGCAGGCATTTCAGGAATTGACCCCGAATTGTATGAATCGGCACGAATCGATGGGGCGAATCGTTTCCATCTGATGCGTCATATCACACTACCTGCCTTGATGCCGACGTTCCTTGTGATGCTGATGCTGTCTATCGCCAACTTGCTGAACAACGGGATGGATCAGTACTTTGTTTTCCAAAATGCATTCAATCGAAATACGATCCAAGTCCTCGATTTGTATGTCTACAATTTAGGGATGGGCGGAAATAGTCTATCTCTGGCTACCGCGATCAGTATGCTAAAAAGTGTCATTTCTGTTGCCTTGTTAGCCATCGTCAATATTGCTTCGAAAAAAATTCGGGGGACTTCCATTATTTAGGAGAGGAGGATATCTATGGAACTATCGATTAGTGAAAAGAAAAAGGCGAAAAAAGTACCCAAACGTGAAAACCTGACGTTTAGTATCCTCAATTATACCTTTTTCTTTCTGATTACGTTGATTTGCGCGTATCCTTTTTATTACTTGATTATTAATTCAATCAGTAATAATGAGTTGAGTGCGTTAGGACAAATTCGCTTTTTTCCACAAGAGATCCATTTTGAAAACTACAGTCAAGTGTTACAACTAAAAGGGTTGCCATTAGCCGCAACCGTTTCGGTGGCTAGAACGGTGATCGGAACAGCAGCAACCGTCTTAGCTTCAGCCTTCTTAGGCTTTATGTTTACCCAAGAAAAAATGTGGAAACGAAAATTTTGGTATCGCTTTGTCGTGATTACAATGTATTTCAATGCAGGGCTGATTCCATTATTCATCACGATGAAGACATTAGGTTTAACGAATAATTTTTGGGTCTATATTTTGCCGGCTGTCGTTCAGCCTTTTAACATCATCTTAGTGAAAACCTATATTGAGTCAATCCCCAAATCGTTGCAAGAAGCAGCTGAAATGGATGGAGCTGGCATCATTCAAGTATTCTTTCGGGTAATTTTACCCAACTGTACGCCGATTTTAGCAACAGTCGCGATCTTCTCGGCAGTTGGTCAATGGAATTCTTTCCAAGATACACTGATTTACATTACGGATCAAAGTCTCTACTCCTTGCAATACCTTCTTTATACGTATATCAATCAAGCCAATTCGTTGGCACAAATGGTCAAAAATACATCGGGATCACTTTCCAGTATCGCTTCAGCTGCAACAACGCAGACACCGACTTCGATTCGCATGACCGTTTCAGTCATTGTTGTTTTACCAATCATGTTTATTTATCCGCTTTTCCAGAAATATTTTGTCAAAGGAATTATGTTGGGTGCGGTGAAAGGTTAATAAAAAGAAAGAGGGAAGAAAATGAAAAAAATGTCGAAATATGTAACAACAGGTTTGTTAGGCATGACATTGCTAGGTAGTTTAGCCGGCTGTGGAGGAGCGGCTGACTCTGACACAGACGCTGCTTCCAGCGAAAGTGGCTACGATGAAACGATCACGATCGATGTCTATAATGGGCTAGCCAACTATATGGGGATGCAAGAAGGTTGGTTTGCCAAAATCGTGCGGGATAAATTCAATATGGAATTGAACATCATCGCACCAAACGTTGCTGGAAACGGAGACACTCTTTATCAAACGAGGACGGCAGCAGGTGATTTGGGCGATTTGATCATTGTTGATAATGGCCAACAATACAACGAATTGGTTGAAGCTGGTTTGTTGACCGATGCGAGCGAGTATTATGAAACTATGGAAAATGTTCAGCGCTTCGATGCGGCTGTTCAAAATCTAAACAAAGATGCCGATGGTCTATATGGCTTTCCAACTTCCGTTTCTACATTAAAAGCCACCGATCCTTCAGAAGGATTAGATCCTACATTTGGTGCTTATGTGCGTTGGGATCTTTATGGGGAGCAAGGATATCCAGAAATCGGTACATTGGAAGACCTGCTTCCTGTGATTCAAAAAATGCAAGAAGACAATCCAACAACAGATTCTGGGAAAAAAGTTTATGGGTTTTCTCTATTCAGCGATTGGGACGGCAACATGATGAATGCAGGCAAACAGCTGGTCACCTACTATGGGTACGATGAATCAGGTTTTGTCTTGGCAAAAGCGGATGGTTCTGATTATCAAAGCATTCTCGATAGTGATTCTGAATATATTCGCGCACTTAAGTTTTATTTCCAAGCCAATCAAATGGGCTTAGTGGATCCAGAATCAACGACGCAAAATTACGATACACTTTTTGCCAAATTCCAAGAAGGACAAGTCTTATTCTCATGGTGGCCTTGGTTAGGTCAAGCGGCTTTTAATACGACTACGAACTTGAATGAAGGAAAAGGCTTTATGTTGGCACCGATTCAAGACCAAAAAATCTTCTCTTATGGTGCGGAAGTTTACGGTGGCAAACAATTTATCGGGATCGGTTCAAATGCCGAAGACCCAGAGCGAATCGCAGCCTTCATTGACTGGCTCTACTCTTCAGAAGGCGTGTTAGCAAATTCTTCTCAAACAAGCGGTAGTAGTGGCCCTGAAGGCTTAACTTGGGAAATGAAAGATGGCGAGCCTGTCTTAACTGAGTTTGGGAAACAAGCGTTGCTAGATGGCGATGGGGATGTGCCAGAAGAATATGGTGGCGGAAGTTACAAAGATGGTGTATCCGCGCTAAACGTCAATACGGTATTACCGATCGATATCAATCCTGATACCGGCTTCCCATATGCTTATACGATGTGGGAAAGCTATCAAAATGAAACAACCGATCCTGTAAAAGAAGATTGGTCAAAAAATATGGGTGGTGCAGAATCGACCATTGGCTATTTAGAGGAGAACGACCAATTGTTAGTTGCCCCTGGTGCCAGCTATGTAGCGCCAGAAGATAGTTCAGAGATCTCTACGTTGCGGAACCAAGCCAAAGCGACAATCATCGAGTACTCTTGGCGAATGGTTTTTGCCAAAGATGAAGCAGAATTTGACCAATTGCTAAAAGAAATGCAAGAAACAGCAGACGGCTTAGGCTATCAAACAGTGCTAGAATTTGACATGAATAATGCGAAAGATCAAAACGAAAAACGGGTAGAAGTAGCGAAAGAATTTGGGGACTAATCAAAAACAAAGAATCATAAAAATGGTTGGTCAACGGTTCCTTGACAAAAGTGAGTAAACAGCGTTTGGTTAAGCAATCACTTAAGAAGATTGATCCAGCACCAGCGGATCAGTCTTCTTTCTTTAAGGAGGAAAACAATGATAGTGGATAAAAAAGATCGTCTGCTTTTTATGGGGGATTCGATCACAGATAGTAATCGAAATTATCAAGCGATACCTGCGGGATGGTCGTCATGGGGGGACGGCTATGTTCATCTGATCAACGCCTATACCACAGCATTACTCCCACAAATGGAATTAATGATCGTTAACCGAGGCATCAGTGGAGATACAGTCGTCGATTTGAAGAAGCGTTGGAAGGATGATGTATTGGCATTTCAACCAGATTGGGTAACGATCATGATCGGTGTAAATGATGTGTGGCGGCATTTTGATGGCACATTTGCTCAAACGGAACTGGTGGGGATTGAAAGATTTGAATCAGAGTTGCGTGATTTGATCGCTCAGACATTACCGAGTGTCAAAGGAATGATTCTCTTGACCCCGTTTATGGTTGAAGCCAACAAAGAAGATCCACTAAGAGAAATGCTTACCAACTACCAACACGTGCTTGCTAAAGTAGCGCAAGAGTATGGTATCCTTTTAGGAGATACGCAGGAAAAGTTTGATGATTTTTTGCTTTATCAGTCATCCTATGTCTTAAGCAGTGATCGTGTGCATCCGTCGACTGCAGGACATGTGTTAATTGCAAAAACATGGCTGGAAACAGTCGGTATTTTGGAGGAAAGACCATGATCACAGTAGAAACGATCCACCAAGTCGCGCATCAAGGCCCCTTTTTCCCAAATTGGCAATCTTTGGGCGCTTTTGTTCTACCGGAATGGTTCCCCAAAGCAAAATTTGGGGTCTTCATTCATTGGGGATTGTATAGTGTTCCTGCATTTAATAACGAGTGGTACTCCAGAAATATGTACATCAAAGACCATCCGGAATACGATCACCATATCAACACCTACGGTCCGCAAAAAAACTTCGGCTACAAAGACTTTATTCCCATATTTACTGCAGAAAAATTCGATGCAAATGAGTGGATTCGACTGATCAAACAAGCCGGTGCCAATTATCTTTTTCCCGTTGCAGAACATCACGATGGGTTTCAGATGTACAAAAGCGAGATTTCTGAATGGAATGCGGCAGTTATGGGACCGAAAAAAGATATTCTTGCGGAATTAAAAGAAGCAGCTGAGGAACAAGGCCTGCATTTTTGCACCTCATCTCATCGTGCCGAACATTGGTTTTTCATGGGACATGGTAAGGAATTTGACAGCGACATCAAGGAACCGTTAGAAAAAGGCGACTTTTATTGGCCTGCTATGCCAGAACCTGATAATCAAGATTTGTATAGCGAGCCATATCCCTCAAAAGAGTTTTTAGATGATTGGCTACTGCGAACCTGTGAACTCGTCGACAACTATCAACCAGAGCTGCTGTATTTTGATTGGTGGATCCAACACGAAGCCTTCAAGGAGCACTTGCAACTTTTCGCTGCTTACTATTACAATCGTGGGGCTGAATGGGGCAAACAAGTTGGTATCTGCTACAAACACGATGCCATGATGTTTGGTAGTGGTATTGTGGAGATCGAACGGGGAAAATTTGCCGAACCACAACCTTTTTACTGGCAAACAGATACAGCGATCGCTCGCAATTCATGGTGTTATACCACAACGTTGGATTACAAAACAACGCGTGAGATTTTACAGGATTTGATCGAAGTCGTCAGTAAAAATGGCAATCTTCTTTTGAATATCGGGCCGAAAGGGAATGGTTCGATCCCAGAAAAAGATCAAACGATCTTAAAAGAAATCGGTGCGTGGCTGGATGTAAACGGTGAAGCCATTTATGAAGCGAAACCATGGCGCAAAGCCGGGGAAGGACCCACGACCGTTGTCTCAGGCCAATTTCAAGAGGCACAGGCGACGACATACACGAGCCAGGATTTCCGCTTTACGGTTCAGGGGGATTCGTTGTATGCTATTGGCATGGCAAGTCCTGAGAATGGACACGCAAGGATCCAAGCACTGGCCCAGTCTAAAGATCAAAATTTGCCAGAATTTCACGGCATCATCCAAACCGTGACGATTCTAGGACACGAAGAACAGCCTATTGATTGGCAAGTGACCGATGAAGGCTTGCAACTAACTTTTGAACCAATTGAAACCGACCAACCAATCGTCTATAAAATTACAATGAAATGAGGCGCAATCCGTGATACATGAAAAAAGAACCGCACTTTTACCAGAAAGCCAAGCCAGTTTAACCACGTATGTCATGGAAAATTCTCCTGAAATGGAACCAGATCGTGTTCGACCAGCGGTCATCATCTGTCCTGGCGGCGGCTATGAAATGTTGTCTGATCGCGAAGCGGAACCCATCGCCATCAAAATGATGAGCTTTGGTTTCCAAGCCTTTGTGTTGCATTATAGTATCAAACCGGCTGTCTATCCGTTAGCCTTAAAGGAATTGGCGGCTGCCGTTCGTCTTGTCCGCACCAATCATGAGGTCTGGCACGTCGATCCTGAAAAAATCATTGTTGCCGGTTTTTCAGCTGGCGGTCACTTAGCTGCTAATCTGGGTGTGTCTTGGCAGCAACCTTTTCTAGCAGAGGCTTTACAAGGAGCCAATGAAGAATGGCGACCTAACGGGTTACTGTTGAGTTATCCGGTCTTATCTAGTGGTGAACTTGGGCACCAAGATTCCTTCCGTTCATTATTAGCAGATCGCTATGAAACAGAAAAAGCGGCTTTGTCTTTAGAGACTTTAGTCAATGAACAGACACCGCCGACGTTTCTTTGGCATACGTTAGAAGATGGATTAGTCTTGGCGGAAAACAGCCTCCTTTTTGCCGAACAGCTGCGCAAATTTAATATACCTTATGAGCTGCACATTTTCCCTCGCGGTGGTCATGGACTAAGTTTAGGAACACCGGAAACCGCCAACGGCAATCAACACGGGATCGAAGCATCGGTTGTCCGTTGGCCAGAATTGTTTGCTGATTGGGTGAAGTGGAACATCTAAGAGGAATTCAAAAAAACAGTATAATCTCTAATCAATCATCTTTGTCTAATTCTCAAATCCATTTTTTCAGCAGCATAAAAAGGATTTACTGAAAACACAAGATTGAGTGCTTGGTTCATTTACAAAATTAGGAAAGTGAAAGGAGTATTCAGTGAAAGTCAGATTAAAAGACATTGCAAAAGAAGTAGGTGTATCGATCGCAGCCGTTTCTCAAGTGTTAAATGACAAACCGATTCGGATCACAGAAGAAAAAAAACAGCAAATCAAGCGCTTGGCGGCAGAAAACAATTATACGCCGAATGCTGCGGCTAAAAGCCTGGTTTTGAAAAAAACCAATACGATCGGACTGATCATCCCAGATATCAACAATCCTTTTTTTGCCAACTTGGCCAAGGTCTTAGAAGATTTGCTGCGAAAACAGGGGTATCTGCTGATTTTGGTCAACTCAGATGATAAAGTTGACGTTGAGAAGGAATTGATTCAGCTCCTGATTGACCGCAACGTTGATGCGTTGATCATCGCCCTTTCAACCGAATCCTACGCGGATGAGGTACAAACCAAAGAACGATTGAAGAATCTTTCGGTTCCAATCGTTTTGGTTGATAGAGGAATAGATAACTTTGAGGTCGATCAAGTCTTTTATAATAATCGGCATGGGGGATACATTGCTACCAGTGAGCTAATAAAAAAAGGACACAAAAAGATTGGTACGATGATGAACCCTGATAAAAATATCAATTGTGTGTATCGATACCAAGGCTATTTAGATGCGCTGAAGGAATTCAATCTCCAACGAAAAGACAGTTGGCATGTGGTAACAAAGTTCCAATTTGAAGACGCCTATGAAAAAGCAGACATTCTCTTAAAAAACCGAGATGTAACCGGCATTGTTGCTGGCAACGACTTGATTGCATTGGGAATTATGAAGCGTGCCAAAGAACTAGGAATCAAGGTTCCAGAGGATGTTTCGATCGTAGGATACGACAATCTTGTTTTGAATGATCTTTTAGAAGTATCTCTAACGTCTGTGGAACAAGATGTAAATGATTTAGGTGAAAAAACGGTTCTTGCCTTGATGAATGCAATCAGCGGACAGAAGCCACGTTACGTCCAATTGACACCTAGATTGATAAAAAAGAACAGTGTGACTGAAAGAGTTTCCTAGCGAAACTCTTTTTTTACTATTGACAGCGCTTTAAAACGATGCTATTCTTTGTGTGAACATTAGATAAAACGCTTTATCAGATGTTCGCTTTTTTTAGAAAAATGATAAAACGTTTTATCAAAGGTGAGAGGAGAATACGTATGTCAAAAAAAGAAGTCATTATTGATACGGATCCGGGGATCGATGATGCAGTTGCGTTGGGAATTGCTCTATTTAGTGAAGGCTTGGAGGTCAAGTTGATCACGACAGTGGCCGGAAATGTCGGTATTGAACATGTCACCAATAATTTACTGAAACTGCTTTCCTTTTGGGATTTGTCGATTCCAGCAGCACAAGGTGCATCTCAGCCACTAACGCGAGCAGTCAAAGATGCCAGCGATGTTCATGGGGTCACAGGAATGGCCGGCTATTCATTTCCAGAACCAGATCGTTCATTGCTGCTGGAAACTTCAGCTGTGGAAGCGATGTATCAAACGATCAAAAAGAATAAAGAAAAAATCACAATTGTCGCATTAGGTCCTCTAACGAATATTGCTCTTTTGCTTAAGATTTATCCAGAAGTCAAAGAAAAAATCGATGAGATCGTTTTAATGGGCGGAGCCTTAGGCAGAGGAAACTTTGGTGTATTGTCAGAGTTCAATATTGCGATTGACCCCGAGGCTGCAACGATTGTTTTTGAGAGCGGCTTACCACTTTCTGTAGCACCATTAGATGTGGGCGCAAAAGCGCTTGTTTACCCAGAAGACAGCGCAAAAATCAAAGAAATGAATCAAACCGGAGATATGATGGTTCAATTATTCAAAAAATACCGTGGTGGCAGTTTTGGCACGGGGCTGAAAATGTATGACAGTTGTGCGATCGCTTATCTTTTGTGTCCAGAGATGTTCACTGTTCAAGAGACTTTTGTTGCGATCGAAACACAAGGAGCCTACACAGCAGGTGCGACAATTGTCGATCTCAACAATCGTCTGAAGCAGAAAAACAATTGCCGTGTTTGTGTCGATATCGATGAAGCGCTCTTTAAAGAATGGTTTTTACAGGCAATCAGCAAGTGTAAATAGGAGGGGAAAGAAATGATAGAAGCGATTTTAGTACTCGTTGTTTTGGGGATCGTCGGATATTTTATTATTAAGAGTTATAATCCAGCATTGATTTTGATTATTGGGGCACTTGTCTTGCTTTGTGCATCCGTTACTTTAGGAAATCCGCTTTACCCAGAAGGCGAAGGGACTGGCTTGGCCTTATTCGATATTTTTTTAAAGCTTAAAGATACGATCATCTCTCAAGTAAGTTCTGCTGGTCTAGTGATCATGATCTTATTCGGATATTCAGGTTATATGAATCTCATTGGTGCCAATCAAAAAGCTGTCAATATCCTGGTTCAGCCAATGACCAAAATCAAGTCTAAGGCATTATTTATTCCGATCGTTTTCTTATTAGGGAATTTGATGTCGTTAGTCGTCCCAAGTGCATCTAGTTTGGCAATAATTTTGATGGCAATCCTTTATCCACTGCTTCAAGGGATTGGTATCTCTTCCTTAACAGCAGCCGGTGTTATCGCAATGACTGCCACGATCATGCCGACGCCATTAGGTGCGGATAATGTGATTGCGGCTCAGACATTGAATTACAACATCTTAACTTATGTTCTGTACCATGCGAAAATTTCCATCCCAACATTGCTGATCATGGCCATTGTTCATTACTTTTGGCAAACGTATTGTGATAAAAAAGAAGGCAAAGATGCCTTTGTAGAACTAAAAGAAATTGAAAGTAAGTCAGAAGAAACGGCTGTTCCTGGATTTTATGCAATTTTACCACTCCTTCCTTTGGTGTTGATCATTATCGTTGGTATAATCGGTATATTCAAAGAAGGTGTAACAATGGATATTTTCGTCCTAACGATGATTTCCTTTTTTGTCGCATTACTGATTGAATGTTTGAGAAAGAAATCTTTCAAAATCGCGCAAGAAAGTGCAGTGGAACTATTCAAAGGAATGGGACAAGGGTTTAGTCAAGTAGTCATGTTGGTTGTGGGTGGATCATTATTTACCACAGCTATCCAAAGCTTAGGAGTGATTGATTCACTAATGAGTGCGGTAGAAAATTCTCAATCTGCTGGCGTGTTAACGGCATTGATATTCAGCGGCGCAACCGCATTGTTCGGTATTTTGAGTGGCGGAGGATTGGCGATGTTTTACGCTGTGATTGAACTGATTCCCGATATTGCCGCTAAAGCGGGAATTGACGGGATTTTGATCGCCTTGCCAATGCAGATGATCGCCAATCTTGGCAGAACGATCTCACCAGTTGCCGCTGTAATTATGATTGTGTCTTCTTCAATCGACGTCAGCCCTGTTCGGTTACTGAAACGAACCAGCGTTCCAACGATCGTTGGGATTATAGCAGTGGTCATTTTGTCGTTGGTATTGCTCCCTTACTAGAGTCATGAATGAACTTCAAAGGGCGTCACGACAAGAATTAGCAGAGATTTTTCAAATGTTCATCGAAGCAAAGCAGCAGATGAATAGAAGGAAAATCTACCAGTGGACTGATACTTATCCCTCCCTAGAAATCTTAGCGAAGGATATCGAGAAAAAGGAACTGTTTGTGTTGAAGGATGAAAATAAAAACATTGTAAGTGCCGGTGTTTTGTCAGTTGACTCATTGTCAAATTGTAGCAAAGAATATCATGGGATAAGAACGATTCAGCGACTCGTTGCGAGACCATCTCAAGCGGGGCAAGGCTTTGGCCGCCAGTGGATCAGAAGCTGTTTGGAACAACAGTGTGATGAAGGGGAAACACTTCTTTCAATCACAAATCATACCAATCTGCCCATGCAGCGATTATTTGTAAAAACAGGGTTTTTAAAGGTTGGTGAAACGACCATTGAGGGTCGGGAAGCCTTTGGTCCTTTTTATATATTCAAGAGAAATAGGTGATTTTTTGAGTAAGATAACGATTTTAGGTAGTGTGAACATGGATATCGTGATCACGACAACACGAATGCCGAGGATCGGCGAAACGATCATTGGGGAGCAAATTGATTATTTTGTCGGGGGCAAAGGAGCAAATCAAGCAGTGGCAGCTTCTCGTTACGGTGCATCAACAAAATTTTTAGGGAAAATCGGGGAAGATACTTTTGGGGAAAAGGTTCTTCAGCACCTCAGCAGAGAAGCTCTCGATTTATCGGCTGTTTCCCGTGAAAAAAATATGTTCACAGGAATTGCGAGTATTTTTAAATTAGCAGAGGATAATTGTATCACTGTCGTCCCCGGTGCGAATGGACTGATCGATGAAGCCTACGTTCAGCAAACAATCAGTGAACTTTCACAAGGGGATATCTTACTTACTCAACTGGAAATTCCTGTGGAAACAATCAAACAAGCATTGATTCTTGCCAAGAAAAAAGGAGTTCTAACGATTTTGAATCCTGCTCCTTACAATGAAATCGTACCGGAACTCCTGCCGTATATTGATATTTTGACACCAAATGAAACGGAATTTGCCGCTTTGATCGGTAAAGAGGCCATTTTGGAAGACGAAATTGAGCAGGTCATTGCTGATTGGCAAAAAAAATATGCCACGCGAATCGTTGTCACACGAGGAAGCAAAGGGGTAACATTTGTAGAAAAGTCACAAGTTGTGACGATTCCATCGAACAAAGTTTCAGTTGTAGACACTACCGGTGCGGGGGATACCTTTAATGGCATCTTGGCAGCAGCTTTAGGGGAAGGAGCCGATTTTTATGAAGCCGTTTGTATGGCGAATAATGGAGCTAGTCTGTCCGTTCAAAAGCTGGGGGCTCAAACAGGAATGCCACTAAAAAGTGAAATAGAAGAGTTTATGAAGCAGCAGGTTGATTCATTTACCTGAAAGACTATGTACAATTAGCAAACGACTATTCCTGAAAAAAGGCATCTGCGCCTCTAAAAAGAAGCGCAGATGCCTTTTATATAGGTAAGATTTATGCGGTGAAAACAACTGTTCCTTGATAAAAGCTTTTGCTGACGAAGCCTTTACGGGCAACGAATTCTGCCGTACAAGTAGCTGGTGTCAGTAAGAAATCAGCCGAATCACCAACCTTAGGCCATTGCTGCACACCGTTTTTATCCAACGGGACTTTGCCATCCGTGACTAAACCTAATGCTTGCGTCAAGTCTTCCTGACTTTTGACGGCAAAAATCTCTAAATAGCGGGCCAGTTTTTCTTGTAAAGAACCATCTCCTAGAGAAGACCAAGAATCATAGACGTTGTCGCAACCAATATGAACAGCAACGCCATAGCTTTGCAATTCCTTAAGCGGTGGAATCGTGCCAGGGCTGATGGGAATACTTGAAATGATGTGGATCTCTAAATCTGCTAAGGCTTGAAAGACTTCTTTGCGTTCTGTGCCTTCAAAGTCATTTAGACCAAAGGCGTGACTGATCGCCACATTTCCTTGCATATTGAATTCCTTCGTCAAACGAATCATTTCTTTGACGGTCGCTCTGCCAGCTTCTTGCCGATCGTGAAGATGGAGGTCAATCCCGACATGTCCTTTTTGAGCAAGTTCAAAAGTTGTCCGTAAGGAAGCCTGGTAATCTTGATCGAGTGTATAAGGATCAACACCGCCAATAAAAGATGCTTTGCCCGTTGCTAAGGCTTCTTCAATCAAAGAAGCAGCATTTGAGCGCAATAAGCCATGTTGTGGGAATAAGACCAACTCCGAGCCAAAAGGTTGTTCGGCAACTAATTCGGTAATCGCATCAAAATAACGCAGCTGAGTCATTGGTTCAATATCAATATGTGAGCGGAACATCACCGCACCATGAGGCAGTTCTAAATCGATCAGCGCTTGTCCGCGTTCTTTGATCGATAACGGCAAGGCATCTAATTGGGGAATCTCAGTTTCAAATCGTTCCACCAAGCTAGCTGCCGGCGTTACTGGACGCCAAGGAGTACCTAATTTACTTTTGTCCAAATGACAATGTTTTTCGATCAATCCTGGCAACAATAACTGATTTCCCCCATCAATGATCGTCGCTTCGCTTGATGCCTGCCATTCGGTCATCGGCACGATCTTCGCTATTTTTCCATCATTGATTCCGATTGCTGTATTTTCTGTTTTGGTTCCATAAGACCAATCGCCTTCTTTTAAATAACTCGTCTCAAGTTGTACATTTGTAAGCCATAAATCCAAGAAATCGCCTTCTTTCGTATTTGCTTCATGGTATCACAAGTAAAGCTGGTTCCCAACCAAATCGCTTGCAAAAAAACAGACAATCTAAAACGTTTTAGTATTTACGCGATTTTCCATTAGGAAATCGGAAAAAATAAACATTATTTTTTTATGAAAACGCTTGAATAGAGAAAAGATGTCTGGTAATATGTGAATGTAACGAAAAGGTTTTCGGAAAAAGGAGGACAAATATGCTGTTACTAAGATTGCTAGCATTTTTGATTGATTGCATGATCATTTTTTTACCAAGTACCATGCTTAGCTATCTCCTAATGGTACCTGCTGGAGTAACGATTGTCTTGCCACAACTTCTCTTTGTGGTCTACAACATGATTTGTTTGAGTAGTTTTGAGGGGAAAACGATTGGCAAACATTTTGCGAAACTCGTTGTTTTTACGAATCAACGTAATTTATTAACTGTAGGAATGAGGGAAGTAGCAAAATTGCTCTACTTTTTACCAATGATCGGTTGGTTGTTTTTCACTGGTTCTTTCTTCCTCTATCTAGGTACGAAAAAAACGTTACACGACATTTTAGGACAAAGTGTAGTGGGGTTCAATAAGAAACAGGGGAATGATCAGTATGAACGAAACCTCCTTCGATGAGTTGTTAACAGGGAATCCTTTATTGGAGATCAATACACAAGCGCTACTTTTGTTAGTTATTTTTGCTTGGGCTAGTGCGAGTCTTATTGCTTGGAAGTGGCGAAACGAATACCAAGCCGCAAAAATAATTAGAGATTATGCTTACTATGCGCCACTCCACTTGATCGTAGGATGGGTGTTTCTTAACGCAGCAATTGTCCTAGTAATTGGTAGTTATTTCATGGGCTTGATTGTACTTTTGTTTCGGTCCAATAACTATTTTTATAAATAAAAAATTTTTGAAATAAACTAAAACGTTTTCTGAAGAAGTAGGAGGAAAAAATGGAGACAGCGATGCAGTATTTAAAAGAAGACCCTTGGAAAATTACGGAAAAGACCTTTGATACAAAATGGTTAGGCAAAGCAGAAGCCATCATGTGTTTGGGCAACGGGTATCTGGGGATGCGCTCTGTGACAGAAGAGAAATATGTTGGCGAAACGCGTAATCTTTTTGTTGCAGGAACCTTTAATAAATTCGACGAAAATGAAGTGACTGAGCTTCCTAATGTGCCGGATATGATTGGAATGGAGCTCCTTTTTGATGGCGAACGATTAGATTTATCAAAAGGCAAATATTCAAACTATTCACGTGTCTTAAATTTGAGAACTGGGGAACTCACGCGCTCCTTTCAATGGAAACATGGTCAGATTAATGTCGAACTGACCTTTAAGCGATGTGTTTCCTTTGCCCAAAAGCATGTGTTTGCGCAACAAGTGCTGGTCGAAAATTTAGGAAAAGAAGTCACGTTGGAAATTATTTCTGGTATTGACGGACAAAAGACAAATAGCGGCTCACAGCATTTTACTGAAGGTGACAAATCATTAACAGAAAATCGTTTCTTACAAATGATGCCAAAGACCACTCAATCTAAGATCGCCTTTGTTCTTTCGACAGCACATAATCTAGAAAAAACAGAAGATTGCTATGATGGAACCAAGAAGCGGATCGAGATGGGAAGACGGAAAATCTACAATCGTTACTGGCAAACCTTGGCACCTAATGAGACGTTGAAGCTTGAGAAGTTTTCTTCTGTTTATACCACGATCGATAAAGAGCATTTAGGAAAGACACCACAAGATTTGAAGAAGATTGCCCTTGAAGAGCTGAAAGAGATTCGCAAAAACGGCTATCAGGAATTAGCAAAAGCTTCAGCAACGGCATGGGACAAAGAAGTCTGGTCCGTCTTTCCAATCAAAATCAAGACAGAGAACACACTAGATCAATTAGCGATTCATTTTGCAAAATATCATCTACATGTGATGACACCAGCCCATGACGAACGCATGAACATAGGTGCCAAAGGCCTATCTGGGGAAGGGTACAAAGGACATACCTTTTGGGATACAGAGATTTTTATACTGCCATATTTTACCTTCACACACCCAGAAATCGCCAAAAAATTAGTGACTTATCGCTATTTAGGTTTGGCTGGTGCCCATAAAAAAGCTACTGATAACGGTTATCAAGGCGCCCAATTTCCGTGGGAAGCTGCTTGGCCTGAAGATGGTGAGACTACGCCAGTTTGGGGCGCTGCGGATATCCTTACGGGCTTACCAACGAAAATTTGGTCAGGATTTATTGAACAGCATATTACCAGCGATGTCACCTACGGCATCAAACAATTTATTGATGTAACGAATGATCAACAATTTGCATGGGAAAAAGGCTATGAAGTGATTTTTGATACAGCGATCTTCTGGGCGAGTCGTTTAGAGTGGTCCGAAGAAAACCAGCGCTTTGAAATTTTAGACGTTGTCGGACCAGATGAATATAAGGAGCATGTCGATAATAATGCTTTCACGAATCATACTGCGCACTGGAACATTCAATTAGCTATTTCATTGTATGAAGAGTTGAAAAAGAACCAGCCAGAACAATTTACGAAACTAGCTGAAAAATTACCATTAAATGAAGCTTATCAAGAATGGCAAGCAAAAGTAGCTGCTATTTATTTACCGCAACCGAATGAAGCGGGAATCATCCCGCAAGATGATACCTATTTGACGAAAAAAGAGATCGATCTCACGAAATATAAAAATGATTCGCAAGTAGGCACACTGTTCCATGAGTATAACTTAGAACAGGTCAACGAGATGCAAGTTTCGAAACAAGCGGATGTTCTTTTGCTCTTGTTCTTATTTGAGAACCTTTTTCCAAAAGAAGAGAAACGGTTGAATTGGGATTACTATGAGCCGAAAACGTTGCATGATTCTTCCTTATCCTTATCGACACATGCCATCCTCGCTGCTGATTTAGGGGAAGTAGCACTTTCTTATGATTTGTTTCAACAAGCAATCAACATTGATATGGGAGAAAATATGCTGTCTTCCAATGAAGGGATTCATGCAGCATCACTCGGCGGTATTTGGCAAATGACGGTCTTCGGCTATGGTGGTGTCCGTTGTTTAGACGGCCAGTTAAGAATCGAACCACATTTACCAAAGGCTTGGGAAGCACTTGAATTTGGTATTATGTGGCACCAACAGCCATTAAAGATTGAGGTCACACAGGAAGGTTTTACGGTCACCAACCATGGGGAGCAAGCGATTGAGTTTATCGCTTTTGATAAGGTTTATCTGCTTGAAGAACAAATCAAAATCACTTTTTAGGGGGAAATAAAATGACTGGATGGAAAAAAGTAGTAGGAACAGGGCTTCTATTGTCTGGAGCAGTGGTGCTGGCAGCTTGTGGTGGAAACGAAGACACCAGTAGTTCGACAGATCAGACGGATTTCACGGGGGATTCGTTAACGATCGGTGTTTGGGGTGGCAACGAGGCAGAAGAAAAATCGTTGGATGAAATGATCCAATCTTTTGAAGAAGCAACGGGTGCTACAGTTGAAAAGAAAGTATATACCGATTATAATACCCAAATTCAAGCTGACATGGCTGGTAGAACGGCACCAGATGTCTTTTACGTGGATGCCTATATGTTCCCATGGTTCTCAGAGAATGGCACACTTGCAGAGCTGGATCCGGCTAATTTTGAAAGTGAGCAGTTTTATGATAGCTTGATCGATGCTTTTACGACTTCGGATGGACAACTGCAGGCTGTTCCCAAAGATATGTCAACTTTAGCACTCTATTTCAATACAGCGATTTTTGAAGAAGCGGGTGTGTCGATCGATGAAGTGCCAGACACACTTGAAGCGTATGTTGAGTGGCTGCCGTCGTTCCAAGAAAAAATCAATGAGGCGTATGGTGACGGAAATGTTTTTGCCATGAGCTATAACCAAGATATGGCTCGCAACTATCATCTTGCAACGCGTGAAAATGCTCAACCAATCAATGAAGATGGGACGGCTAATTTGGCTGATCCAGCAGTAGTTGATAATCTTTCGATTTTAAAAGAGTTGGTCGATACGAAAGCAGCTGTTACACCGCAAGATATCGGAACAGGTTGGAACGGCGAAGCTTTTGGTTCTGGAAAAATTGCGATCATGGATGAAGGAAACTGGGTGTATGAGACACTTAAGACAGAATTTCCTGATATTCCTTTTGTTGTAAAAGAAATGCCAACGTATAAAGGAACGGAAGGGTCAATGATGTTTTCTGTCGGTTGGGGAAAATATGTTGGGACTGAAAAAAGTGCCTTGGCAGATAAATGGATTCAACACGCTACTGGTCAAAGCGGTATGCAAGCATGGGTTGAAGGAACCGGGACATTACCTAGTCGTCAAGATGTAGCAGATGCGGCCAAAATCACAGAAAACAGTGACTTGAATGTTCACCTAGAGGCTTGGGATTATGCAACGATTTGGCAAAAGGGCACCACTTTAGATACGATCAACAAAGCCTATCAAAACTTTTTACCGAATGCTTTAAATGGAAACATGACCTTTGAAGAAGCAATGGAAGCTGCTGATGAACAAGCGAACGCAGATATTACAGCAAACTAGTCTGAATTTGAACGAGGGAGAGGAACTCCTCTCTCTTTTCTTTTGGGAAAGGTGACAACATGATGGAACGAAAAAAAACTAACTATACAAAAAGCCAATGGCAAGAAATCCGACAAGCGTGGCTTTTTCTGGCTCCAGCAATCATTGTCGTAGGAATCTTTTTCGTCTTAGCTGTTCTCTTTGCTTTTTATCTATCTTTCAACGACGTCAATTTGTTTACCAATACATTTTCTTTTAAAGGGATAGAAAACTATTTACGTATCTTCACCGATCAAAAAGCGCGAATCGCTCTTAGAAATACGGCCACGTTTGCCTTGGTCGTCGTTCCGTTACAAACGATTTTTGCTTTGATTATCGCGTATATTTTAAGCAGCAAAGGAATCAAGGGGAAGAAACTGTTTCGGATGGTTTATTTTTTGCCAACTTTAACCTCTAGTTCAGCATTGACGATCATCTTTATGTTTATTTTTAATATTTACGGTCCAGTCAATGACTTATTTATGAATTTAGGATTTTACTCAGAACCAATCAATTTTTTACAAGAACCGGCCTATGCGTTGAAAGTGATTATGGTAATGAATATCTGGTCGACCGTGCCTTATTATATGACGATCTATTTGGCTTCTTTAGTTGATCTGCCTCATTCTTTGTACGAAGCAGCAGAGATCGATGGTGCGACAACCGTGGATAAATTACGGTATATCACGATTCCCTATCTACGCCCAATCACTACCTATGTACTGCTGACGGGGATCATTGGTACCTTTCAGATGTTTGACCAGGCGTATATCTTCTCGAACGGATCAGGGGGACCCAACAATTCGACTCTGACCTTGTCACTAATGATTTACCAATACGCCTTTGGACAAATGAACACGATGGGGTATGCGGCAGCATTAGCGATCGTTTTAGCAATTATTATCTTTATCACGTCACTTTTAGCAGAAAAATTGAACAAAGAAAGAGGGTAACGTCCGTGAGAGGAAAAGAGAAAACAAAAATTTTAAAGATCTTGCTCTATACGATCTTGATTCTTTATGCAGTACTGACCTTTTATCCTTTTGTCTGGGCAATTGCTGCATCTTTCAAACCCTATAGAGAAATTGTTTCCGGGGATATGAGTTTGATCCCCAATGAGTTTACTTTAGACAATTTTCGATATGTCTTGGGGCGCTCTTCTTTGTTTATGCGTTGGTTTCTAAACTCCGTGATTATATCCGTTATTGGAACGACCATCAATATTTTATTAAACACGATGGCAGGTTATGCCTTAGCAAGATTAAATTTTCCGGGGCGTGAACGAATTTACTATGGGTTTTTGGCATTGATGATGGTGCCAGCTCAGGTTTTGTTGATTCCAAATTACTTAATCTTGATGAATCTAGGAATGTTAGATAGTTTTTCAGCGTTGATTTTACCAGCTGCGATCAACATCGGGAATATCTTTATGATGCGTCAATTCTTTTTATCTTTTCCAAAAGATGTGGAAGAAGCTGCGGCAATCGATGGTCTCGGCAGATTTCAAACATTCTTTCGTATCGTGATGCCATTAGCAAAACCATCCATCGCAACACAAGCTGTCTTTATTTTTATGGGCTTTTGGAACGAATTCATGAAACCAATGCTCTATTTGACCACGCCAAGTAAATATACTTTGACTCTAGGGTTGCAGACTTTCCAAAGTCGAAATGGTGGTGTACGATGGGATCAGACGATGGCGGCAAGTGTGATCACGATCATTCCCATTGTGATCATTTACTTGCTGTTCAACAAATATTTCTTACAAGGAGTGCGAATGGATGGCGAAAAATGATTCATTTAAAGTAAGAACACAGGAACTTTCTCATCAAACCCCTGAATACTTAGAAACATTGTTTGCAGTTGGCAATGGTCAAATTGGCGTGCGGGCAGGGCATCCTTTAAAAGTTAATGAGCTTTACGAGGGAAACCCAGGCTCCTTTGTTAATGGCTTTTTTGATAGTGAGCCGATCCAATATGGTGAATGGGCATACGGCTATGCCAAAGAGCATCAGACGATCATCAAGCTGCCGAATCTAAGAGGCGTACGTTTACAGATTGGTGACGAGGACTCTAGTGCTTCAGAATGGCAAGTAAAGCCTATACAAATGACTTTGGATTTGGAAAAAGGCGTGTTGGATGAATCCTATAAAGTAGTAACGCCACTAGGTAAAACTTTTGAATTGGTGATGCAGTCGTTTGCCTCTGTGACACGAAGTGAACTCTACGTCTGTCAGTATCAAATTAAGAACACCAATTTCTCAGAGCCAATTTCCATGACACATCCGTTAGAACAAAAAGCAGCAATTGTTCAAACAGATGATCCTCGGGTTGCCAGTAAAGCACATCACTTACGAAAAGCTGATTATCAGGATTATGCGATTTGGACTGCTGAAAATAGTCAACGAAGTATAGCAATTCGAGTGATCAATGGCGAAAAGCAATTACAAGCAGAGGAGACGCTTACGACGGTTTTCCAAATGAAACTACTTGAAGATAATCAAAATCACGAAACACCTTTTAACCAAGAGTTAGCCGATTTTGAAGTTCTCTTGCAAGAGCAGCAACAAAGTTATCAGCAATTTTGGGCGGCAAGTGATATCCAAATCGAAGGAGATCCAGTTCTTCAAAAAGGCATTCGGTTCAATTTGTTTCATTTGAATCAAGGTGCGGGGCGAGACGGCAAAACAAATTTCGCAGCCAAAGGATTGACTGGCGAGGGATATGAAGGGCATTACTTCTGGGATACGGAAATGTATCTGTTGCCATTTTTTATTTTCACGAACCCTGAAATAGCCAAGGCATTGCTTTCCTATCGCGGGAAGATCTTGCCGCAAGCCAAACAACGGGCGCAGGAGCTAAGCCAAGAGGGTGCTTTGTTTGCTTGGCGAACAATTGATGGAAATGAGACGAGTGCTTATTATCCAGCGGGAACTGCCCAAGTCCATATCAATGCGGATATCGTTTATGCATTCCAATTGTATGAACGAGTGACTGGCGACCAGGCATTCATCGAAACGGTTGGCAGTGAAGTTGTTTTTGAAACGGCGAAATTCTGGTTGAGCTATGGCGATCTAGTAGAAAAAGAGGGCAAACTTGCCTTTTGCATCAATGGAGTGACTGGACCTGATGAGTACAGTGCCCTTGTTAATAATAATTTTTATACGAATAAAATGGTTCAAAATAATCTATATTATGCCATTGAGTTAGCACAGCGGTATGGTAAATACCAAGAAACAATTAGTGCTTGGCAGCAAGCAGCCGACTTAATGTACTTTGGTTACGATGAACAGCGAGGGATTACGAAGCAAGACGATGGATTCTTAGAACAAGCAGTCTGGCCATTTGAAACTACACCTGCTGAAAAGTATCCTCTCCTGCTGCATTATCATCCAATGGTCATCTACAAACATCAAGTCTGTAAGCAAGCCGATACGGTTTTGGCCCAAATGCTCTATACAGGAGACTTCAGTCTTGAGCAATTAAAAAAAGATTATGACTATTACGAACAAGTGACGACGCATGATTCCTCCTTGTCTCGTTCTATTTTTAGCGTGATGGCGAGTCGAATTGGGGATTCTGAAAAAGCCTATCGTTATTTTATGGATACGGCTTTGATGGATTTAACGGATCTCCAAAAAAATGTTGTCGATGGCATTCACGCAGCAAATATGGGGGGAAGTTGGCTGAGCTTGATTTACGGTTTTGCAGGGTTGTATTACGATCAAGGCCTGCGATTAGCGAATCATTTGCCACAGAAAATAAAAGAACTAAAATTTACGCTCTTTTATCAAGGAGAACCTGTTAAAATCAGTTTAAAGGATCGCGATATTGACTGTCAGTTAGCGGAGACAACCCAATTGCTCGCTACGAAGACTGATGGTGGTATTTGGATAAAGGAGAGATAGCAAATGCGAACAACGATTCGCGATGTGGCAAAGGCAGCCGGTGTATCAATAGCGACTGTATCCAAAGTTTTTAACGGGTATAGTGATATCAACCAACAAACCAAGCAAGAAATTTTAAAAATAGCGAAAGAATTAGACTATTCCCCAAACATGGCAGCAAGGACACTGTCTTCGAAGAAACAACAAACCATCGCCTTGATTTTAAATGAGTTGAATTTCAACCGAAAATCAACGATGCCTTTGGAAGTGTTGAATGGGGTCTATCGTTATACGGATCAGTCAGATTTTGAGTTTGTCTTTTATGGGACAAGTACTGAGAAACAAAAGCAAAAGACGTTTAGTCAGTTCTGCAATGAGCACAATATCACTGGTGTAGTGATCCAAGGGTTAAAAACCACCGATCCTTACTACCAGGAAGTACAGCAAACCTCTTTGCCGACAGTTCTGATTGATATGGAAATCGACAATCCTAAGATCGGCTTGGTTTCGATTGACAATGAAAAAGCGGCGCAAGAAGCTGTGGATTTTTTGATTGCCAATAATCATCGACAAATTGGCATGATCAACGGGAGTCGTGATGCCAATGTCAGTGAACTTAGAGAAAAAGGCTACCGCGCTTCTTTGGCAGCGCATGGCTTGTTAGTGAATGAGTCGTATATCCAGTACGCCAACTATGAAGAAGAAATTGCCTATTTGATTTGTAAAAATCTGTTAGAAAACAATCAAGAAATCACTGCACTGTTCTGTGCTAGTGATATTATGGCAATCGGAGCGATACGAGGAATCAAAGACATGGGCTTGCGGGTTCCTGAAGATATTTCGGTCATCGGGTTCGATGATATTATTTTGGCTAGCTACGTAACGCCTGAATTAACAACCGTTGCCCAAGATATGGAACGAATCGGTTATGAAGCAGCTGAATTACTAGCAGACATCATCACCAATCAAGCAGAAACGAGCCATCGAAAAATTAGTCCCCATCAATTAAAAGTGCGACAGTCGGTAGAGAAAATCAGCGAGGTTCGCTAAATAAAAAAGACATGACCTTCATTGAGTGAAGATCATGTCTTTTTTTGTGGAGAAGAAAACTCAAACAAATTGGTCGGTCATATGTGGCAACAACAAAGTGAAAGTCACGACCATTCGTTTTTTTCATAAGAAGCAAAGCACAAGGCAAGCAACTTCTTGTAGAAATTTCCCTTAATGAAAGGGAAGATATACCTATGGAGGTTGCTTGGGTTTGACTCTAAACTAGTAAGCGAGGGAGAGAGAGATGGAAAAATTAAGCCTATTGTTGTTAAGAACACTTTCGGAGCATGACGGTTTTATGACGAGTAAAGCGGCTGCTGCCGAGTTGGGTGTTAGCAGAAAAACCGTTCGCCGTTATGCAGAAGAAATCAACCAGCATCAAGAACGATACGGTTGTATGATTCAAGCGAAAAAAGGGAGTGGGTTGTATTTACAAATAACGAACGAAGAAGCTTTTCAGCGAAGGAAAGAACAAGCGTCCCACAATGACGACTTTGTTTCTAGAATTATTGAATTCTTTATTCAAGAAGAAACGTATATTAAATCCGAAATGCTTTGCGAACGCTTATTCATTTCTCAGAGTAAGCTATCTCAAGAATTGAAAAAGCTGCGACGGATACTAAGCCATTACCAGCTCTCCATTCAAACGAAGCCGTATTACGGAATGAAACTTAGCGGTAGCGAATTTGACTTGAGACGGTTTATGGCTAGTAATTATTTGCAAAGAACCCATATCAAGCAGTTAGAAGAGGGCACAATCAGCGAAGATACACCGTCGCTTCTTCACCAGCAGATAAAAGCGATCGTTTCGTCGGAGTTTTCGCAAAAAGCCTACCCCATGTCGGAGGCTATTTTGAACAATCTGGTGAATCATTTAGCGATCGCTGTCTTACGCATGCAAAGCGGCCGCTACTTAGATCGAAACCTACCGATCAGCGGCAGGACCAATGATGAGCAGACATTACTAGGAGAGCGAATCATCGCCAGAATTGAAAAAGAGTGTGCTGTACATTTTACCGAATACGAGCGAAATTATGTTTTAGGGCAAATCGTTGGCAAACGAGTAGTCCCTAGAAATGAAAAGATGACTGTTTCAGATGAAGCAGCAGAATTGGTCAGCAAAATTTTAAAAGCGATCAAGGAAAGCCGCCAAATCGATTTCAGCAAAGACTTGGATCTGCAAACGATATTGATGTTGCACTTTGCTCCGCTGATCGATCGGATCGAATTGGGGATCGAGCTGAAAAATCCTTTGTTGAATGAGGTGAAGGTACACTGTAATGTCGCTTATGATTTAGCCATTATTGCCGGTCAAGTCATTGCAAAGCAATTTGAAAAGACCGTCAGTGATCATGAACTCAGCTATTTGGCGATGCACTTTGATGTGGCTTTAAATAAGAAAGATTCGCAAACACAGCGCAAGTATATTTTAGTGGTCAATGACCTCGGCCGAGCGGCCAATACCTTCCTTAAAGAGAAATTTGAGTTTTATTTTCGCAATTATATCAAGAAAGTCACGGTATGCAATCCATATGAATTTTTGCAAATGATCGAAGAGCAGGAGTTCGATTTTATCTTTTCTTCGATTCCACTTCCTTACGAAGGAACGATTCCTGTTATGAATGTTGATTATTTTATGCAACCGGATATGATCAAAAAGATCGAAGCCGCATTGGCCGCTATCTTCACAGAAGAAGTGCTTTTGAACTACTTTAAGGAATCGTTATTCATCTGTGAACAAGAATTTGAAACAAAAGAAGCGGTGTTGCATTTTTTATGCCAACAAATCAAAGAACAGTATTCAATGCCTGAGAATTTTGAAACGTTGGTTTTTGAACGAGAAGCCTTTTTTGGAACCGATTTCTTACCGTCAGTCGCTTTCCCTCATCCCAATGCGCTGATTGGTGCAGAAACGGTGATTGCCGTTGCAAACTTGAAAAAGCCAGTGTTCTGGTACAAACAGACGGTTCGTCTCGTTTTCTTATTAGTGATTGCTGAACAAGATCACTTAAAAGTGAAACCGCTGAATGATCATTTGATCAAACAATGTTCTTCGTTGGATAAAGTAAACAAACTAGCTGCGACAACGGACTTTATGACGTTCATTAATTATTTAAAGGAGTAGTGTATGACAAATGAAAAAGTAACCTTAGAAGGTGCGTATAATTTTCGCGATTTTGGCGGCTATCGGACCAAAGAGGGCAAATACGTAGTGACTGGAAAACTATATCGCTCAGACGAATTGAGCAAATTGACAGAAGCCGATCAGAAAAAATTAGCAGCTCTGGGAATTGAGAAAATTATTGACTACCGCAATGACCGAGAAAGAGCAGACAATGAAGACAAACCCATTTGGAATGCTCAGATACTTTATTTGACGCCAATTGCTGATATTGCTGCTTTAGCTTCTTCAGAAGAAGGGGAACCAATGGCGCTTTCTGCAGAAAAAATCACCGCCGAAGTTGCAAAAGAATTGATGATTCGGCAAAATTATGAATTTGTTGAAAACAGTCAATGCAAGACCGTTTTCAAAGAAGTATTGGCCATTCATTTGGAAGCTGAAGGTGCAGTGGTTCAGCACTGCCGTGGTGGCAAAGACCGCACCGGGTATGGCGTTGCCCTGATTCAGTTACTGTTGGGTGTCAGTTATGAAGAGGTCATGGAAGATTACCTGCTGACCAACGAGTACAAAAGGGAGAAAAATACCAAGAGTCTCAAGCAGATACAAGAAGAAACGAACAACCCCGAATTTGTGGCAGCAATGCGATACTTCAAAGAAGCTGATCGGTGTTTTTTACAAACCGCTTTGGATTTGATTGAGGCTCATGGGGGGATTGAAACGTATGTAAAAGAAGAACTGGGTTTTTCACAGCAGAAAATCCAGCTGCTTAAAGATAAATACTTGCGGGATTAAGTGAAGGAGGACCTTATGAATACACTGAAAGATAAAATACTAGCTGCAGCCGTTCAAGTACAAAACAATATTTATATGAAAGCCATTGCCAATGCAATGATGGGCTTAATGCCCGTCATGATGATCAGTTCCATTGCTTCCTTGATCAATGCGATCGACATTGGGGCAACGCAACAGATAATGGAACAAATTGGTGTGAAAGCATTATTAACCCAAGTCAACGCGATGACGATCGATGTCGTTTCCGTTTATGTCGCCTTTCTAGTTGGCTATAAATTAGCCGAGCATTTAAATGCGGATCAACTAAATGCCGGTATCATGAGTTTGGTATCATTTTTGATCTTGAGTCCGATTTCGACTTTAGAAGAAACCCGTACGATGGAGTTGTCGACCCTTGGCTCCGGTGGGATGTTTGTCGCCATGTTTGGCGGATTGTTGGGTGCCAGAATTTACATTTTATGTGTACAGAAGAATTTGATGATCAAAATGCCGGATTCGGTACCGCCGATCGTCAACAAATCCTTTGCAGCGATCGTGCCAGCAATTATTGTTTCAGCCATTATGGGCATCATTTACGTGGGTATGGCGGCAACCCCTTATGGCACGCTGACAGATATGATCTATACTTGGGTACAAGCTCCATTGACCTTATTAGGAGCGAATATTTTTGCTTGTATGATCATTGTGGCGTTTATCGAATTTCTTTGGTTCTTTGGCATTCACGGAGTGTTGGCTGTTTATCCGATCTTGATGTTGGTCTTTTACCAACCAGGGCTTGATAATCTGGCGGCGTACAGTGCCGGCCAAGCATTACCACATCTGTTTACGATTGGGTTTATTTTGAACAATCGCGGGGCTCGTTCATTTGCAGTCGCTTTACTGGCTATTTTTGGCTGCAAATCAGAGCAACTAAAAGCTGTTGGTAAAATTGGATTGATCCCTTCCATGTTTGGTATTTCTGAGCCAATCAAATTTGGGATTCCTCAGGTGATGAATATCAGAATGCTGCTTCCCTTGATGTTAACACCGGCTGTTTCCGTGTTGTCAGCATATCTCTTAACAATTGTCGGCTTTTTGCCTTACCACAATGGAGTCAATATCCCAACTGGATTTCCGATTATTTTCGGTGGCTTCTTAGTGAATGGCTGGCAAGGGATCATTGCACAATTGATCCAATTTGTCTTATGTATCATCATCTACATCCCTTTTATGCGTCTGCAAGACAAAGCAGCACTAGCTGAAGAAAAGAATCTGCAAACCCAAGCGGCAGTCGTTGAGTAACAAATAACGAGAAAATGGAGGAAAAATGATGAAAAAAATAGTGTTAGTTTGCGCTGGCGGCATGTCTACTGGCGTCTTAGTAAATAATATGAAGAAAGCAGCGCAAGAAAAAGGAGAAGCGGTGGCGATCGATGCGTTCTCCATTGAATCTGTCACGACTGCAGCAAAAGATGCTGATTGCGTACTGTTAGGACCGCAAGTTTCTTACCGATTAAATGAAGTCCAAGGCTTAGTTGCTTGTCCAGCAGCCAGTATCGACATGCGCACCTATGGCATGATGGATGGAAAAAAAGCATTGGAACAAGCACTTGAACTAATAGGAGAGTAGAATGGAAGAAAAAGAACAAATTTGTTTTCAGATTATCTCGCAAGCGGGTATGGCAAGAAGTTGCTTTTTTGAAAGTATTCAAAAAGGAAGAGAAGCCCAGAATCTGGCTGCACTGCAAGCAATCGAAAAAGGAAAAGAACACTATCATGAAGCCCATTTGGCACATCGGAAGTTAGTTCAACAAGAAGCTCAAGGGGACAAAGTTTGGATGTCCTTACTATTAAGTCATGCGGAAGATCTTTTGATGAGCGCAGACATCATGAGTGAGCTTGCAAAAGAGTTTCAAGGGTTGTATGAAGAAATTCAGGCAATTAAGCAAACGATTCAGTCTACTGGCTTCTAGCCGAAAATCGCAATAAGAAAAAGAAACGAAGTGTCAGTCTTTTGACAATACACTTGGTTTCTTTTTGCTTAAATTTGGCACGCAAGTTGACAGGATTGCTTGAAAGTGTAGGATAGAAGAAAGATGGAACTTTAAATCAAGGCAAGGAGTCGGACGATGAAAGTTTTAAAATCCCATACCGCACTTTTGATCATCAGCAATACGATCACGATCATCCCGTATCTTTATTTCTTATCTTTGAGCAAAGAGCAGTCGCTAAGTGCAGCATTAGCCTTTGCGCTCTTTTATACCTTTCGCATGACAGGGGTCTTTTTCTTACAGACGCTTACGGCGCTTTTTGCACCATCATTGTTAGCAGCAAGTGTCTTGATCGGCGGCGCCGGCGCATTGGTAGGTATCTTGAGCACCTGGTGGAGCGTGGCACTCTTGCCAGCTGCTGGTTTGTTGGGGATCAGTGCTTCTTGGCTGCCGCCAGCTGATCTGATGGTACGACAAAAAGCCAAGCTCACTGAACAGCCGCTGAAAAATGATTGGAAGGAGGCGCTGTTCTTTCTTTTTGTTTTACTGTTTGCCTTACGGTTGCCTGATGACCTTCAAGGCGTTGGCCTATTTGGCAGTTATTTTGCACTCTTTGTGCTGGCAGCTAAGAGTAGTCAAACCTTCAACAACCTCCCAAAAAGACCGTTGATGCAGCGCAACCAGTTATTCAACAAGCAGTTTTTGTTGTATTTCTTTTTCTTTCTCTTACTGTTTGGCTTGCGAGCAGCCAGGCTGATCAAGTCGAATGCCCTGTTTGAGTGGGCGATTACTGGCTTCTTGTTTCTCTTTGCTTTGCTGCTGATCACTTTAACGAAACGCAGCCGCTCGTGGAAACAGCCGCTTCACTTGAACATCCTCACCTTTATTCGGGGAGTGATCGGTAACTTTCTTTTTCTTTTCGGCTCGGTCTATGTTACCGGTCGATTTGGGGCACAAGCGCTTAGTACTCACGTTTACTTGCCTTATGCACTGGGCCTTTTTGGCGCAATGTTTCTCGGAGGAAAACTCGCACGCTTGCTAGAAAAACAGTTAGTACCGGCGTATTTGCTTGGATTGATGGTTGGTGTTCTTCTATTTAGCAGCGATCTTTTGATCCCAATAAGTTTATTTGTCATTAGTTTCTTTAATGCGGGATTGAATCAATGGCTCACGAAACAGTATTTGGCGGCAAAACCGGAAGCAATTGAAAAGCAGAGCTTAGCCAAGTATGCCACACAAAGCAAAGGGAGTCTGGTACATCAATTTCTTTTGATGACACTCCTATTTGTTATTCTTCGTTTTGAACATCAGCCGCTGGCTTTCTTGTTTCAGCTATCAGGAACGACGGCAACGAATCAGACCTCAAGGATCCAAAGCTTTTTAGAGCCAGCAAAATGGGGCTCGATTGCAGGAGTACTCTGTTTGCTAGTAGGTGGACTGGTGGTATTTTATCGGCAACTAAAGAAAACAAAAGTATAAGCGTCGTTAACTGACACTGTCTTATTTCTAGACGGTGTCTTTTTTTGAAATCGCATAAAAACCGAACGTTTATCGTTTTATCTTTCTTTATGATAGTGAATTTTATTGCACTATTTTCGAATAGCGTTAAAATAAGAACATCGTGTTAGTGAAAAAGGAACATTAAATGAACGGCTTTTTCCTGACAATGTCTTAGAGAACGGGGGAAATCAAACAAATGGCAACCATTCACTATTTTAAAGGAGATGTTTTCCATACGCCAACTGATGGAAAACTAGAATATATAGAAGAAGCTTTGATTCAAGTCGATGACGCAGGGATCATCACGAAAGTCACTGCCAAAACAGATCAAGGGTATGAGGCAGAGCTGGCAAAAGCATCAGAGAATCTTCAGGCTTTATCTGAAGGCCAGTGCTTTTTACCAGGGTTTGTCGATCTGCATGTCCATGCACCGCAATGGCCGCAAGCAGGGATCGCGTTAGATGAACCGTTAAATGTCTGGTTAGATGAATGCACGTTTCCGCTGGAGGCAAAATATGCCGATCCAGCATTTGCCAAAGCTGTCTATCAAGATTTGGTGGCACAGCTATTGGCAAGAGGAACGACAACGGTTCTTTATTTTGCAACGATCCATCTAGAAGCGAGCCTTCAATTGGCGAAGATTTGTGCCGCTCTTGGTCAACGGGGTTTAGTCGGAAAAGTCGTTATGGACGATCCTCAAGCCAATCCTGCTTTTTATCGGGACGCATCAACAGAAGAGGCATTAGCGGATACAGAACGTTTTATTCAAGAAGTACAAGCAATCGCAAAGACCGCACCTCAAGGCGTTTATCCTGTGGTTACTCCGCGATTTGTCCCGAGCTGTACCGATGAAGGCTTGGCAGGGTTAGGCGCATTGGCTCAAAAATATGATGTCCATGTTCAGACCCACTGCAGTGAAGGGCAATGGGAACATGACTTTGTTCAAGAGCGATTTGGCAAAACGGATACCGAAGTGCTGCAAGATTTCGGCTTGTTGCGAGAAAAAGCAGTGATGGCTCATGGCAATTTCATCAGCCCAGCTGAAGGCGCCCGTTTTGTCGAAAGCGGCGCCGCAGTTGCGCACTGTCCCATCTCAAATGCCTACTTTGCCAATGGTGTGATCCCAATCAAGCGCTTGAAAGAGCAAGGGGTCACGATTGGTTTAGGAACGGATATCTCCGGCGGTTTTTCACCGAGTTTGTATGACAACATCAAACAAGCTGTGATGTCTTCGAGAATGTTAGAAGATGGCGTGGATGTCACGCTTCCTCAAAACACACGAGGAGTAGCCGGTTCTTGTATATCCGTGATCGATGCGTTCTCATTGGCGACAAAAGGCGGCGGTGAGGCACTGAAATTACCAGTAGGTGTCATCAAAGAAGGTTATGCGTTTGATGTGCAAGTGATCGATACGCGACAAAAAGAAAATCCTTTGCCTGACTTCGGTGTGTTCACCTCACCCGAAGCAAGATTACAAAAAATCCTGTACTTAGCAACGATGCAAAATATTCGCCAAGTCTGGGTCCAAGGAAAAAAAGTACACGAAAAACGAGGAGAATGAGACAGTGGAATCAACGAAAAATAAACATTTAACGATCGGAATGAATGAAGACATTCCCTTTGGTCAAGCAGTACTTTTAGGGTTGCAGCATGTGTTGGCAATGGACGTGTATGTGCCGCCATTTATTATCGCAACGGCGGTGGCGATGTCCTCTTCAGACGCATCAGGTTTGATCCAATCGACCTTTTTAGGAGCAGGGATCGCTTCTTTGATCCAAGTCCTCTTTTTCTTGAAATTACCCGTATGTCAAGGGCCGTCCTTTGTCCCCGTTGGAGCGATCATCGGTATTTATTTTGGTGCCAACGGCATGGACACGGTGTTAGGAGCCAGCATCGTTGGTGCCGCAGCAGTCATTTTACTAGGTTTTACTGGAATCTATAAGTATATCGTTCGTCATTTTATTCCTACGATCGTCAGTGGAACGATCATCATGATCGTTGGTTTGACGCTGTTGCCAACGGCATTTACTAGCAATATCTATCCTGCCACTGAAACACTAAGTGCCAATCAAAACATGTTGTTGGCTGCGATTACTGCGGCGATTTTGATCTTGTTTTCCATGTTAGGCGATTATTTTCCAGGAATGGGAAAATACTTCCGAATCAGTTCGGTCATTATTGCTTTGGTTATCGGTACCGTGATTGCTTCCTTTATGGGAGGCGTTGATTTTCAGTCGGTGGCGGATGCTTCTTTCTTTAGCCTGCCAAAACTGGTATTTCTAAACTATGGCCTGCATTTTGATGTTTCAGCGATCTTAACGATGCTAGTGATCTATATGGTTCTCCTAGCAGAAACAACAGGAACTTGGTACGCGGTCAGTTCTGTGACAGAAGAACCTGTTACGGATGAACAGATCAATAAAGGCGTGATCGGTGAAGGGTTAGGCTGCTTGGTTGCCGCCTTAGTTGGAACGACACCTGTAACTGGTTATTCTACCAATGCAGGGATCATTTCGATCACCGGGGTTGCTAGTAAAAAAGTCTTTGTGATGGCGTCCGTCTGGTTTATCCTATTGTCCTTCATGGGAAAACTTTCAGCCTTGATTCACGCAGTACCTTCTGCTGTCATCGGCGGCGTGTTCGCGGTCGTCTGTGTCATTATTTTGTTGAGCGGCTTTCGGGTCATTAAGAATGAAGAGTTTTCCGAGCGTGAGTTGTATATTATCGGGGTACCATTGATTATTGCCATCGGCTTGTTGTTTATGCCAGCAGAAATCAAAGAATCTGCGCCTCAATTCTTACAATATTTATTAGATTCACCGATTGCTTTAAGCGCTATTGCGGCGATCGTCATGAATAAATTGATCCCAGTGAAGAAAAAATAGGAAGTAAATGAGGAATGAGACCTTGTCTCGTTCCTTCTTTTGTTACAAATCTGTGTAAAAAGAGGGTTTTTTGTAATATAGGAAAGGTTTTCTAAGGTTAACTGGTTTACCTAGAAACAAAATAACTGTAATGTTAAAAATTACAGCAGAGAAAAGCTTGATATGATAGTCTTTTTCAATTCTTACGAAACGTAAGGCAACTGTCGTTTTCGTAATCATCTGTAATGATTTCTTTACCTATGAAATATTCTTCGGTGTTAGACTTGTTTATGCGCTTGAGTCATCTCAAATGACGCAAAATGAGTTTCAAAGAAGGAGATTTAATTATATGAAGTCTTTAAAAACTGTTTTACTTAGTACAGCTGTCCTTGCCGGTTTCGGCCTTTTCTTAGGTGGGAAAGACGCCTTTGCAGACGAACAATACACTGTTCAATCTGGTGATACATTATCAACAATCGCTACTAACTTTTACGGTTATAGCTCTGATGATACGATCAATGCGATCGTTGAAGCAAACGAGATTGCTGATAAAAACTTGATTTTTGTTGGGGAAGCATTGATCATCCCTACAGATGGCACTGCCACTTATACAGAATCTGCAAACACGACTGCTGCAGCAAGTGTACAACAACCAAGTGAACCAGCAGCTTCACAATCAAGCAACACACAATCTGCTGCTGCAAGCACACAAAGCAGCTCAAGCTACAGCTCTTCAGCTAGCGGCTCAGAAGCTTCAGCAAAAGAATGGATCGCAAACAAAGAATCTGGTGGTTCTTACACAGCGACAAACGGACAATACTACGGCCGTTACCAATTAACCAACTCTTACTTAAATGGTGACTATTCAGCTGCTAACCAAGAAAAGGTTGCCGATGAATATGTTGCATCACGTTATGGTTCTTGGTCTGCTGCCAAAGCATTCTGGGAAGCAAATGGTTGGTACTAAGATTCTAAAATGAATCTTGTCCATGACATCTAGTAATCAATTGCCCTTATTGGCGAGTACATCTTACTCGCTGATAAGGGTTTTTTTGTATCTTCTGAGAGAGATGAATGAATGTAACGCCGCATGCAACTCTCAAGAGTCATTTTCAGGCAACATGCCATTGATAAAAAATCCCTTTTTCCACGACAACCATGTATAATAGTAGGAAATAGAGCAGAAAGCGATTCAATCTGTCAAAATTGAGACAGAAAATGGCGATTTTGATAGCAGAAAGTGGGGGAAACACAATGAGTACATCGATTGAAGAAAAAATTGCAAAAAAAATGCAGCGATTTCAAGCATTTGGGGAAGGCTTGCCGGGAGCCAAAGTCTATTACCGCGAAGATTGGGATGCAATCTACTTTGATTTAGTAGGGAAACAGTTTGGGATCATGAGTCCGCAAGCAGAAGAAACAGCGTTTTTGACTTTGAAAAATCTGCCCGAGGTCAACGAAACGCTGCGAGAGCAATTTCCTGACGTCATCATTCCAGGGTATTATGCCAATAAGACCCATTGGAATACCATCAAGTTGGTATCTGATGCCTTGATGGATGAAAACATCGAACAAATGATTTTGGTTTCCTACGATCTAGTCAAACAAAAACTGACAAAAAAACAAAAAAGTGAGCTGGAAAACAGCGAATCGTAAGTCAAAGATTTAGCGACAGAAAATAAGGAAGACCCTATTGAGGATCATCATAATCCCTTTATCATTCATTATTTTCGCCAACATTTATGCAATATTTTCAAAGAGCTTTCATGAAAGCTCTTTTTGTTTTATTTGTTCGCTTGTTTCTAGCCGTAATCCATGGTAAATTGTTTTGCAACCGAAATTTTTTGGCAGTCTTTTCTGCTAAACACAAAGGAGTGGTACGTATATGGATCTGGTCTTACGCCATGTCAAAAAGTACAAAGCGGCAACCAGCATTGCCTTATTATCGGTCATTTTAATGGTCGTTGCTGCATTATGGCAGCCAAAGCTCTTGCAGCAAGTGCTAGAATCAATTATTACCGAAAACAATGATGAAATGAAAAAAATTGGTGTGCAGTTGATTGGGCTAGCATTGCTAGGCCTTGTTGCAGGGATCATCAACACGGTTTTTTCTGCGAAAGTGGCGCAAGGCGTTAGTGCCGATATTCGAGAAGAAATGTTTCGGAAAATCCAGACTTTCTCATTTGGTAATATCGAAACCTTCTCGGCAGGAAACTTAGTGGTGCGTTTGACCAATGACATCACGCAAATTCAAAACTTAGTGATGATCTCACTACAATCGTTGTTTCGCATCCCGTTCTTATTTATCGGTGCCTTCATTTTGGCGATGACAACCATGCCGCAACTGTGGTGGATCATCGTCTTACTGATTATCGCTGTTCTAGTGATTACGGCACTCTCCTTTACACGGATGGGGAAACACTTTATGATTATCCAAAACTTGATCGACAAAATCAACGGGATCGCCAAAGAAAATTTGATGGGGATTCGTGTGGTGAAATCCTTTGTCCAAGAAGACAACCAACTGCAAGGCTTTTCCAAAGTCAGTGAAACGTTAACGAAGCATAATATTATTGTAGGAACCCTGTTCTCTGTAATGATCCCCTCCTTTATGCTGGCGGCCAACTTAGCCGTGGTCGGCGCGATTTTCTTTGTCAGTGATCTAGCGAAAGATGACCCAACCTTGATTGGGGGAATTGCCTCATTCATGAATTATTTGATGCAAATTATGATGGCGATCATTATCGGCGGCATGATGATGATGATGACTTCACGGGCTGCAGTTTCGCTAAAACGGATCAAAGAGATTCTAGATACCGAACCGGATCTGCAATACCAAGATGTCCCAGAACAAGAATTGTCTGGAAGTGTCGCTTTTGAAAACGTCAGCTTCCGTTACCCTGGGGATGAAAAAAATGCCCTAACGGCTATCAGTTTTACCATCAAACCTGGCGAAATGATTGGGATCGTAGGGGCGACTGGTGCCGGCAAATCAACACTGGCGCAACTGATTCCCCGTTTGTTTGACCCAACGGAAGGTGTCGTGCGGGTTGGCGGCGTTGACTTGAAAGAAGTCAATGAACAAAGCTTGCGTAAAACGGTCGCTTTTGTCTTGCAAAAAGCGATCCTCTTTTCAGGAACGATTGCCCAAAACTTGCGGCAAGGGAAAAAAGATGCCTCAGAGTCTGAGATGTCTCGCGCAACAGAAATCGCTCAAGCCAGCGAATTTATTCAAAAATTGACAGCGGGTTTTGAAGCGCCGGTCTCCGAGCGCAGCAGCAATTTTTCTGGAGGACAAAAGCAACGCTTATCGATTTCTCGAGGCGTGATCGGTGAACCGAAAATTTTGATTTTGGATGATAGTACGAGTGCATTAGATGCTCGTTCGGAAAAATTGGTTCGCGAAGCGTTTGAAAAACAATTAAAAGACACGACAACAATCATTATCGCGCAAAAGATTGCCTCTGTTGTGAAAGCCGACCGCATCTTCGTTTTAGATAATGGACGTTTGGTTGGTGAAGGAAGCCATGAATTTTTAGCCAATAACAATGCCATCTATCAAGAAATCTTCGCAACACAGAAAGGAGAGGAGTAACCATGACAGATTTGTTCAAAGCGAGTAAATTTTTCTACCATTACTTAAAACAATACAAGTGGTCGTTTCTATTCATTTTTGTGACGGTGATTCTGGCAACGTATCTGCAAGTACAAGCGCCAGTCTTTATCGGAGAAGCGTTCCAGGAATTGGCGAATTATGTTGGCGGTTTGATGCAAGGGGTCGATGATAAATCGGCTTTTCTATCGATCATTTGGAAACTGTTGATTTTTTATGTCTTAGCCAGTGCAGCTAATTTTGTCTATAGTATCTTGTTCACGCAAGTGGTGGGGAAATCAACCAACAGAATGCGGATCGGTTTATTTAATAAACTGGAAAAATTGACGATCAAATTCTTTGATTCTCATCAAGACGGTGATATTTTGAGCCGTTTCACCAGTGACTTGGATAACATCCAAAACAGTCTGAACCAAGCATTGTTGCAAGTGCTGACCAATGTAGTCTTAATGGTGGGGATCTTGATCATGATGTTCCGTCAAAACGTTGAATTGGCATGGGCAACGATTGCTTCTACCCCGATTGCGGTGTTGATCGCGGTGATCGTGATCCAAAAAGCCCGCAAATATGTCGATCTGCAGCAAGATGAAGTCGGAAAATTAAACGGCTATATCGATGAAAAAATCAGTGGTCAACGAATCATCATCACCAATGGACTGCAAGAAGAAACCATCGATGGTTTTCTGGTCCACAACCAACAAGTCCGGGAAGCTACCTACAAAGGGCAAGTCTACTCTGGGCTGCTTTTCCCCTTGATGCAAGGGATGTCCTTGTTGAACACGGCAATCGTGATTTTCTTTGGTGGCTGGTTAGCATTGAACGGTGACTTAGAACGTTCCGTTGCTTTAGGATTAGTTGTGACCTTTGTCCAGTATTCGCAGCAGTATTACCAACCATTGATGCAGATCTCTTCTGGTTACAGCATGATTCAGTTGGCGATCACCGGTGCGCGCAGAATCAATGAAATGTTTGATGAACCTGATGAGGTCAAACCAAAAGACGGGATCAAAGTGAAGGGCATCAAAGAGGCGGTTGCTTTGAATCATGTGGACTTTGGGTATGACAGTCAAAAATTGGTCCTAAAAGATGTGTCGATCACGGTCAACAAAGGCGAAATGGTCGCATTGGTCGGACCGACTGGTTCAGGAAAAACGACCATCATGAACTTGTTGAATCGTTTCTATGATGTGAATGGTGGTTCTGTGACCTTTGACGGCATCGACATCCGGGAGCTAGACTTGGATCTGCTGCGTTCTCAAGTGGGAATCGTTTTGCAAGAATCCGTGCTGTTCTCAGGGACGATTCGTGAAAACATTGCTTTTGGGAAACCAGAAGCGACTGAAGCCGAAGTCATTGCAGCAGCGAAACAAGCCAATATCCATGAGTTTGTTATGACGTTGGAAAAAGGCTATGACACGGAGATCACCGAAGAGAACAATCTTTTCAGTACTGGTCAAAAACAATTGATGAGTATTGCCCGAACGATTTTGACCAATCCAGAACTGTTGATTTTGGATGAAGCCACCAGTAATGTTGATACCGTGACCGAAGCGAAAATTCAACGAGCAATGGATGAAGCAATCAAAGGACGAACCAGTTTTGTGATCGCCCATCGCTTGAAGACGATTTTGAATGCCGATCGCATCGTTGTCTTAAAGGACGGCGAAGTCATTGAAGAAGGCAATCACCATCAATTGGTGGCGGCTGACGGCTTTTATGCGGAACTGTATCACAATCAATTCGTTTTTGAATAAGCGCAAACCAACGTAAAATCATCAAGAAGACACTAGCAGGACAGCCCGCTGATTTCGTCAACCAATCGACGAGACAGCGAGCTGTTTTTTTAGGTTAAAGTAAGCACTTCTTATGACGACAATGTCTATGAGCAGTTAGTGGTATAAGGGGGCCGTTGTTCTGATTACCAAAAAAGACCAGCCTGAAGCATGGTCTTCTTTGGCTGTTTAGTGATACGCAGCGGTTTGAGCCAACCACTCAATAAAATGGTCAGGCTGTTGCGTATCCTGTGCCACGATATTCCACTGCTGGTTTTTGCAGCGAGTGCATTGATGCAGCAGCTGATAGCCTTTTTTGGAATGTTGGCGATAATCGATGGGTCGCATCAGGCCATGGCAAGTATTTTGACGATCACCCGGGCGAATATCCACGTGTAACGAGTAGAGACACTGGGGACAATGGTTGCGGTAAGAACCATTGGTCAAGGGTGCCACAGGCGTACTGCAGTTTTTACAAACAAAGGTCGTATTTTCACCTTTTCTCATTTTGCTTTCCTCCAAAAGAATGATTTCTTTTGAGAGAAAAGGGTTCCGTTCGTTCTTCATCAGGCTTCTTTGGCTAGGGACACATTCACCGTCCGTAACGATTACTTCTGCTTCCAGCTTCATGCGATTTCGCAATCCGTACCACGCTTAGTTTTTTCGTTTTGTGCTAAGCACTGTGTTGCGGCAGCCCACAACCCAGCAGTAAGTGTAGTCCAAAGTCACTGTCATTGGCGTCGTCCCCTAGAAAGCAATTGAGGAATGCTTTTTCATAGAGTCCCTCCTATGTGTTTATGAGGGGATTATAGCAGAAATAGAGTTGGAATTCTATGACAGAGAAAACCTGATCGTAATTTATCTCCTTTTTTATCTTTAAAAACAACAAAATGTAGATTATAATGCTATTTTATGACAAAATGTTCGTATGTAGGTTTCGCTCAATTTTATTTTGGTCACTGAAGAAGAGACACGGAATCACAAAATGGAGGAAGGATGACCTAACGAAAGGAGAACAAAAATGTTTGGTACGAACAAGAAATCTGAAAATTCGAATGGCACACAAGGCAAGAAACGAAAAAAGCGTTTGACTGTAGAAGACCTGATCAACCAGTATATTGTAGAAAAAAAGGTTCATGAATTGAGTGAGGGACTGTCTGTTCAGATCTTTAATGACTTATCTGCACACCGAATACATTTCATGGAGATCCCCAACCTTAGTTACAAAAATCTCGGAGCAGCTATCCAAATCGACCAAAACTGGATTAAAATCAAGCAACAAGATACGATCATCAAACAACAGGCACAGATCATTCAGCTTTTGAAAGAAACACGATAGAAGAAAAGTATTTTTTCTATTGAAAAACCGAAGAACGAGCTGAGCGTTTTTCCTTGAAAAGGAGGGCCGTTAGCTGGTTCTTCGGTTCTTTGTTGACGATGAAAGATTAATAATACTCCCCGTGGCGATAGTCCCATGAGTTGAAGTGATCAGAAAGGTACATTTGGATTTTTTCAACATCGAGTCCTTTACGGATCAAGACAGGTGCGGGAGTGATGGAGCGTTGGTCTCCTTGCTCTGGAATCAAGTTACCGTCTTTATCAACGAAAGAAACCATGACTCCTTGTTCGTAGCGGGTTTCCAGCGTTTTGTCTGGTTGGATCGATGCAACATAGTCGTTGCCTTCAATGATTAGATCGGCTTCTTGCGCGATTTGTTCGCCGATCCCTTCAACAAGTCCGCGGTTTCCTTTGCCTGAAGGGTTCGCTGAGCTTGCGAAAAGCAATTTCTTTTTTTGATCCCAAAGTTCTTTTGAGATCTGCTCACCAGGGACACCGAATTTGATCACGAAACAGCTGGTTCCCCGAATGTCCGTCATCAATTCTTCTGAACCATCTTTTGGGATATAGGCTTTTCCTGATTCTTTCCAAGGCAAAATCGCACCGAATAACACGTCATTGTTCCAACACGTTTCATAAACAGCGGCGGTTTCCGCATTTAACTCGGCTAATTCATGTAGCTGCTCCAATGAGCTGCAAAGAACGACACCTGGTTTGTTACGCTTGCGATTCTTTGCTGAAAACTTGCGTTCCAGCCCTTTTTTATCAGAGACGGCAATGATATAGCCGACTTTGGTTGGGCAGACGATCACTTTGCCTTCTTCATTCAAATAGTTGATCGCTCGTTGGTTTGGTTCTCCTGCCCATGGGACTTGTTTTGCTTCATTCACTCTCTTCATCCTCCCTGTCTTCCAATGAATCGCCGTTATGAAAAATATAACGGAATATTCTGAAAATTCTGATTGAATATGGTTACCCTTGATGATAAGGGAATCAATCCGCGTAGTCAAGGGGGTTTACACCAGAATGTAAAAAGAGTGGAATAGAAAGATCGAATATGCATCACTAGAGAATAGAGTGAATGATTGACAGCAATACTATTTTTTTCCGCTTTGCATGAAAAAATTGACTGTTTTTTATGTTATTTATATGGGAAGATAGGCTTATAGATAGAAGAATGCAATCAAATTGATAGTTTTTTTGAAAAAAAGAAAGAGGAGTATCATGAGTGAAAAGAAAAAAATACGCAAGCTTTTGCTGGCATCGATTGTCGCTGGGAGTATTTATGGTGGCGGTGCCTTGCTTTTTGGGTTACTGGTCAGTTATAACGTCCTCTTGTTAGATGGTGTTTATACATTGATTGGTGCAGTGATGTCACTGATTGCTTTGTATGTGGCAAAATATATCCAAGCCCAAGACTTTGAACGTTTCCCATTCGGCAAAGAAGCGTTGATGCCGTTGGTTGTTTTTATTCAATATAGTATCATCTTGCTGATTTCAATTTATGGAATCATTGAATCTGCTTTTAGTTTATTACACGTCAGTGATGGCATGATTGATCCAATCGGTTTGTATTTCTCGCTGATTGGTACGATCTACTGTTTCTCTTTTTACTTGTACTTAAAAAAGAAACCACTGACTCATCCCTTTTACTGGGTAGAACTAGAACAATGGCGTTTCGGCTTTTTCTTTAGTCTGGGTGTCGTCGGTTCATTTCTTGTGTCATGGCTGATTCAAGCCAGTCCCTATGGGAATTTTGCGATGTATGTCGACCCAATCATCTCCATCGGGATCACCCTATTCTTTATCCAGCTTTCGATAAAAGAGTTGAAAGCAGCGATTTTAGAATTGACTTCTTCTACCCCAAAAGAAGAACTGCGAGAAACGATCATGACGATCGTTGAAAAAGAATTGCGCGCAGAAGAAGTGGTGGACTTTGTGTTACGTACCGCTAAAGTCGGTAATCAAGTTATTGTGGAATTAGATGTAGTGATTTTACCTGCAACTCCTCTTGATACAGTAGGGCGGCAAGATCCCTTGCGAGAACGATTGAATCAAGCAATCAGCCAACAGATTTCCGGTTATTCCCTCTGGCTAAACATAAATTTTGTCGGTGACATCAAATGGGCGTATAGTGAGGAGTAAGAATGGCTGCTAATCGGTCACTGACGGAATCAACTTGTGAAAATGACAGAGAAAAGAGGAAACAAATGACAATTCTGAAAACCTATGGAAAAATCACCGCAGCACTTTTCTTGTTAGCGGCAAGCATCAATTTATTTTTAGGCCCGCATCATGTGGCAGCTGGCGGTGTCAGCGGAATCGGTATTTTATTAGAGTCAGCACTCGGTTGGGATCGAGCGGCTGTGATCATGGTCTTGAATATTCTCATGCTTATTCTTGCCTATGCCTTTTTAGGGAAGGGGCCTTTTTTGAAAGTCCTCTATGGTAGTTTTGCTTTTCCAGTAGCAATTGCTTTAGTCCCAGAATATATGGTGGCTGAAGATCGGCTGCTTTCCGTGATATTTGGCAGTGCGATTTTTGCTTTAGGAGTAGCGATTTTGTACAAAAATCAATCTTCTAGCGGTGGTACAACGATTCCACCGCTGATTTTCAAGAAATACTTTAATTTGAATCCAGCGATTGGCTTGCTGGCGACCGATGCGATCGTGGTCTCCATGAACTTGTTCGTTTTCGGGTTTGAAGAGTTCTTGTTTGCGATATTATCGATCGTGATCACCTCTGGTGTGATGACCTACATTGAAACGGGCTTTAACCGGAAGAAATCCATCATGATCTTAAGTGAGAACCACGTGAACGAGATTCGAGAAGCAGTCTTTGATAAAACAGCTCGTGGTGCCACACTATTGGCTGCCCAAGGCGGCTACCAGCAAGCAGACAAACAAGTACTGTTGATCGTGGCCAGCGACCAAGAATTTATGCAGATCAGACAAATCATTGAGACCATTGACCCAAAAGCGTTTGTGATCGTCAATAATGTCTCAGAAGTACTGGGCCAAGGCTTTAGTTATCACCCAATCGAATGAGCGTATTCTCGCTTGTTCAGCGTATGAAACCACCCTCGTCAAGTAGGCAATCTACTCGACGAGGGTGGTTTTTAAGGTCCATGATTTTCAAATAGCTTTACTCCGTAAAGTAATCGGGAAAGGCCTTTTCCACAAAAATCAAATCGTTATCAATGACATCAATGTGTTGTCCGACCAAGGGAGCAATTTTGGCTTGGTCTTTTTCTTTTAAAGTGGCTAAGATTTCTTCGTGATCCCGCAAAATAATTTCCCAAGACAATTCCTCCACCTCTAAACGTAAGAAGCGGAAGCGATTTAAAGGCAGATTGATCGTTTGTAGCCAATTCCAGACATTTTCTTTGTCGGCAATCTTATAGATCAACTGATGGAAGGCCTCGTCGAGTTGGAAAAACTCGATTTCATCCTTCAATTGGGCATAGGTCCGCTGCAAAATAACGAGTTTTTCTAGTTCTTTCAGCTGCTCTTCTGTAATGGCTTGGCAGGCCGCTACGAATACTTCTTTTTCAAGCGTCTCTCTGACAAAACGAGCTTCTTCAATTTGTTTGATACTGATTTTAGAAATATAGGTGCCGCTTTGGGGAACGACATGGATCAGTGCTTCACGGCGCAGACGAATAATTGCTTCACGGATCGGCGTCCTGCCAATGGTTAGCCGTTGCTCCAATTCCTTTTCAGATATTTTTTGACCGGGAATCAGTTTGGCGGTTAAAATCAACTCTTTGATTGATTCATAAGCTTGTGATTGAAAATTTGTAGGGTTCAACATAAACGCTTCTTTCTGTATCAGGCATTCAATTACCTTCTAAAGAAAAACTCTGAAGGAAGGTGCCTAGGGATAGTTTTGAGTAATAAAACTAGTATATAAGTTGAATAACCTTTTGTAAAGGCTTGCAATTCAGTATAGAATGAACTAGAATACTAATATATCAGTTTTAAGAAAAAGGAGGAAGTAGGATGTTTGATTTTGCTGCCTTGAAGCAGGCAGGAGTTACGATGCCGATCGTTCCCAAAGAAGTGACGGATCAATCAGATACTCAGTTTCAATGGTTACACTTTGGTGGGGGAAATTTGTATCGGGCATTTCACGCAGAAGTAGCCCAAACGTTGATCGATCAACAAGCGCTGACAAAAGGAATCGTAGTTTGTGAAACCTTTGATGAACAGGTGATTGATCAAGTATATGCCCCTTACGAGAATGATATTTTAGAAGTGGTCATGCATGAAGGGGGACGGTTAGAGAAAAAATTGCTCCAGTCAACGGCGGCTAGTTATTATTGCCATCCTTCCCGCATTGCGAGTTATGAGCAAATACGCAAAGTATTTCAGGAGCCGTCACTACAGTTGGTTACCGTAACGATCACAGAAAAAGGCTATGGCTTAAAAGACAGTCAGGGGAAATTTTTACCTGTCGTACAAGCGGATCTCGCTGCGGGTCCCCATCAGGTCAACCATACAATGAGCATTTTGGCTAGCTTTTTATGGGATCGTTTTCAATCAGGGGCACTTCCGATCGCTATGGTTTCCACCGATAATTTTTCGCAAAATGGGCTCCGTTTCCAAACGGCGATTGTCACCATTGCAAAAGAATGGCAAAAGCTGGGGCATGTTTCAGAAGCGTTTGTCCGATACTTAGAAAACAACGCGCAGGTGACGTTTCCGTGGTCAATGATCGATCGGATCACGCCAAATCCTTCAACAGCAGTTGCAGAAGAATTAGCAGCAGCTGGGATCGAGCAGCTGCCAGTCATCCGTACCGATAAAGGAACGAATATCGCTCCGTTTGCTAACACAGAGACGACTCATTACCTGGTGATTGAAGATGATTTTCCAAATGGTCGCCCGAATTTGGATAAAGCGGGGGTGATCTTGACGAGTCGAGAGATCGTCGACAAAACCGATAGTATGAAAGTCACAACTTGTTTGAATCCACTGCATACCGCAATGAGTTTGTTCGGCTGTTTACTCGGTTATACATCTATTGCTGCGGAAATGACCGATCCAGATATTGTTGCTTTGATCAAAGGAATCGGCTATCGTGAAGGCTTGCCGGTAGTGGAAGATCCTGAGATCATTCAGCCAAAGAAATTTATCGATGAGGTGGTGGGCCTTCGTTTACCGAATCCCCTGATTCCTGACACTCCACAGCGGATCGCCGCAGATACCTCACAGAAAATCGCCATCCGTTTTGGCGAAACCATCAAAAAGTATGTGGAGAAAGAAGGCTCGGCTTCTGAGCTGACTTTCATTCCCTTAGCGATTGCAGGCTGGTTGCGTTATCTCTTAGCGATCGATGATGAAGGCCATCCATTTGGCCCAAGTCCTGATCCCCTCTTAGCAGAATTACAAGAGATTTTACGTGAGTGTCAGTTAGGGACAGCCGCCGATGTTCAAGGGATCATTCGACCAATCTTAGCAAATCCGCAGATTTTTGGTTTGGATCTTTATCAAGCAGGAATCGCTGAAAAGGTGGGTCACTTGTTCGCTAAGATGCTGGCAGGAACCGGCGCAGTCCGTAAAACATTACATGAAACAGTAGAAGGGATCGAATAAAAAATGGAAATGACATTTCGTTGGTATGGAAAAGACTACGATAAAATCAAGTTAGCAGATATCCGTCAAATTCCTGGAATGAAAGGCATCGTCGGCACACTCTTTGATTTGCCTGCTGGGGCAGTTTGGCCGAAAGAACGGATCAAGGCGCTCGTGGAAGAAGTCGAAGCAGTTGGCCTTTCCCTGAAGGTGATCGAAAGCGTCAATATTCATGATGACATCAAGATTGGCTTGCCTTCGAGAGACCTGTATATCGAAAACTACAAAAAAACGATTCGTAATTTGGCAGCATATGGGGTCGAAGTGATCTGCTATAATTTTATGCCGATTTTCGATTGGATCAAAACGGATCTCGATTATCGCTTAGCCGACGGTTCTTCTACGATGGCATTTGAAAAAGCAGGGATCGACAAAGACCCAGAAGAGATCGTCAAAGAAGTTGAGGAGTCAAGCTCTGGCTATACCTTGCCAGGCTGGGAACCAGAACGTTTGGCACATGTCAAAGAATTGTTTGCTGCGTATAAGGATGTCGATGATGACAAATTAAGAGAAAACTTTGCTTATTTCCTAAAAGCCATCATTCCCACCTGTGAAGAGGTCGGCATCAAGATGGCTGTTCATCCAGATGATCCTCCCTATTCGATTTTTGGTCTGCCTCGTATCGTTAAAAACCGCGATGATTTGGATTGGGTCTGCAACGTGGTAGACAGTCCGTCAAATGGTATCACACTTTGTACTGGCAGTATCGCCGAAGACCCAGCCAATAATGTCTATGAGATTTTGGCTGAGTTTTGTCGCCGGGATCGGATTCCTTTTGCCCATGTTCGTAACATTCAATACTTGGGCAATGACAAAGACTTTTATGAAGCACCGCATCTCTCATCTGAAGGCTCATTAGACATGTATCAGATCCTAGAAGCGATGTACAAAAATGGCTTTGACGGCTACATTCGACCAGATCATGGGCGAATGATCTGGGGAGAAACGGGACGTCCAGGCTATGGCTTGTATGATCGGGCGATCGGCGCTTCCTACTTATTAGGGTTGTGGGAAGCCATCGACAAGAGCGTGGGGCGTTAAGAAAAGGAGCGAAGAAATGTTTTTAACTGACGATTTTATTTTGAAAAACAGCTTTGCCAAACAGTTGTACCATGAGTATGCAAAAAAGCAGCCGATCATTGATTACCATTGCCATTTAGAGCCGAAAGAGATTTTCGAAAACCAAAACTTCACCAATCTCACCCAAGCGTGGCTGGCGGGGGACCATTACAAATGGCGCTTGATGCGTGCCAATGGTGTTGCAGAATCTTTGATCACTGGCGATGCTGACGACTACGAAAAATTCTGTGCTTGGGCGCAGACCTTGGAGGCTTGCATTGGCAATCCATTATATGTCTGGACCAATTTGGAATTGAAGCGAATCTTTGGTATTGATGAGCGGTTGACACTAGCCAATGCAGCAAGCATTTGGGAAAAAGTCAATCAACAGCTGCAGACGAAGGAATTTTCACCACGAGAACTGATCAAAAAGATGGCCGTTGAGGTAATCTGTACGACGGATGATCCCATTGATTCGTTGACATATCATCAAAAGTTGGCAGAAGAATCCTTTGCCGTGTATCCTACCTTTCGTCCTGACAAAGCAATCAATCTGCAGAATCCAGAATTTCCAGCATACCTTAAGCAATTGGCTATAGCTGCGAGCAAAGAGATCACTAGCTATCAAACGCTAGTTGAAGCATTGACCGTACGTATTTCTTACTTCCAGCAACAGGGCTGTCGTTTAGCAGATCACAGTCTGTCACGTCTTGGAGAGGAAGCTTATGATGGCGCTGCACTTGAAGCGATTTTTCAAAAGCGTTTGACCACTGAGACATTGACTAATGAAGAAATCAGACAGTTTCAAACCGGCTTGCTGATTGACTTGATGCGCCAATACGCAAAGCAAGGCTGGACCGCGCAATTGCATCTGATGGCGACTCGCAACAACAGTCAAAAACTTTTCCAACAACTAGGACCTGATAGCGGCGGTGATGCGATGGGGGACGATCGTCTAGCGAGCGGCTTAAGTCGGACATTGGCGCAGCTTCAGGCGGAAAGTTTATTGCCGAAGACGATTTTGTATTCACTGAACCCCAAAGATTATCCAGTGTTGACTGCGCTGATGGGGGCGTTCCAAGAAGAGAGCAAAGGCAAGCTGCAATTAGGCTCTGCTTGGTGGTTCAATGATACGTATTCTGGTATGCGACATCAGTTGACGACCCTAGCAGAAGGCGGGATTCTTGGAAACTTCGTCGGCATGCTGACGGATTCTCGCAGCTTTTTGTCTTATCCACGCCACGAGTATTTCCGGCGGATTTTGTGTCAGGTGATCAGTGAATGGGTAGAAGACGGACAACTGCCAGCAGATGAAATATATTTAGGGCAGATCGTCGCAGATATCTCTTATCACAATGCGAAAACCTACTTTGATTTTCCAAACTAATGACTACTCGATTCGTTCTTGGCTTGCTAGAGAAGGAATCGAGTGTTTGGATGGCTATTGCTAAAGTTGCGTCTGTTCATTTACTATTGGCAGGGAATCCAGTACTATGATAGAAAGAATCAAAGAAGGAGCGAACAGTATGAATCCATTCTATGAAGAAGTCTATGCGCTGGCGCGGCAGATCCCTTTTGGTAAAGTCGTCTCCTATAGTCAGATTGCGTGGAAATTGGGACAAATCAACGGCGCGCGAGCAGTCGGTCGAGCGATGCGCTTGAGCCCTCAGGATGTCCCTGCCCATCGAGTCGTGCGGGCAGATGGCGTCTTAGTTGGTCCCTCCGCCAATGGGCGAAAAGCAGCACTCGTCGATGAAGGGGTGGTCTTCAAAGCCAGTGGACGTATCGATATGAAGGCTTGCAGTTGGTCCATGAGCGAGATCGCTCCCGCTCAAATGAAGGAGCCATTATGAAAAAACGTGAATTTATCGTGCAAGATCTGTTGAGTAAAATCTATCAGGAAGAATTTTCTGCTGGCAAATTACCCAACCAAAGAACCCTTGCGCAAACCTATGGCGTTTCTCGGTTTACGATCCAGCAAGCAATTAAAAACCTTGAAGAGATCGGGATCGTCAAAGTGGTACAAGGTTCAGGGATTTTTATCCATGAAAAATGGGTCAAAAACCCAATGATCTTTAATTCCTTGACCCGCACCCCTTATGACCGCATCCATTCCACAATGATTTCCTTGAATAAGGCGGCAGCAACGTTGGATGAACAGCAGATTTTCCAAATAGGCCCAGACGAGGAAGTCTGGACCTTTGAACGAGTGCGGATCGTCAATTACAAAATCGAACAGCTGGAAACGTCTAAATTGCCCGTCAGCCTATTTCCCGAATTGACACAAGAAATCGTGGAGCACTCGATCCAACGCTATGTCGAAAGCTGCGGGTACCGCATTTCCCACTACATCACAAGCTATACCCCCATCACCACATCGACCGCGCAATCGGGTATTTTATTGTGCAAGCGGGGGACGCCGGCAATGCAGATCAGCAATCGGGCGATTTTAGAAGACGGCCGCGTGTATGAGTTCAGCAATATCGTTGCCATTGATTATGCCGTGACCTACATCCGTCCCTTTGACCGTGAGATCCATCGCTCACGCATCGATTGATTTCGGGAAAGCAAATGCGCCAGTTGCGTCGTCTTTATCCAGAAAGAACAAAAGACATCCCCTGTCGGTTGGACAGGGGATGTCTTTTGTTGTGTTTAAGGAGTGATCAATGTGCCGTCTGGTGTACGGCTCTGGGTCCATTCATGAGGACGGTAAACCACGGGAAATTCCGCAGCTGCTGCTTCATCGAACGTGATTCCGATCCCACTTTTCTCGATCGGATAAAAATAGCCGTTTTCAGGTTGCGGACTGCCACCAAAGACCGACTGGGTATTTGCTGGGATCGCAATCGTTTCTTGGATCGCGGCATTGTGCAGATGGATATTTAGATGGGTGTTGACGGCTAAGCCGACAGGGCTGATATCAGACGGCGTGTGCCAAGCGATCCGAATGCCCATCGCATCGCAGAAGTGAGCCAATTTCAATGCTGGCGTGATCCCACCGATTTGTGAGACATGGGCACGCATAAAGTCAATCTGTTGATTTTTGACTAGCTCTTGCCATTCCATCGGATTATTGAACAATTCGCCGGTCGCGATCGGGGTCGCCGACTGGCTGCGGAGTTGCTGCAACCACTTGTTTTGATCCGGCGGCAAAATATCTTCTAGGAAAAAGAGATTAAAAGGTTCAGCGGATTTTGCAAATTGAATCGCTTGGTTTGGATGCAGCCGTTCATGCACGTCATGCAGCATTTGAAATTGATTGCCGTATCGTTCTTGGATCGCAGCAAACATTTTCAGTGTTGTGTCCATGTAGTCTGTTTGATCAAAATAGGAACCAGCGATGGGCTGATCGGGTGTTTGCAGTTGGCTAGGATTTCCACCATAAAAGCCTAATTGGCAACGGATATAGCGATACCCCTCAGCCAAGAAGCGATCGATTTCTTGATAAAGGTCTTCGAGATTATCTGCCACGGCATGGGTATAGGCGGGAATCGCCGTACGCGCTTTTCCACCTAACAGTTGATACAATGGCATATCGGCTAATTGTCCCTTGATGTCCCATAAAGCCATGTCGACTCCTGAGATGGCATTGTTGGTGATCGGACCATTCCGCCAGTAAGAATTGACATTCATCACTTGCCAAAGATCTTCGATTTGATTGGCATCGCGGCCAAGTAAGAGGGGGCGTAAATACTCGTCAACGACGGTTTTTACGGCTAGTGGGCGAAACTGGAAGGTTGCGCAGCCTAACCCAGATACGCCTTTGTTCGTTTCTACTTTAACGACAACAAGGTTATGGCGATCAGGTTTGATCGCAAAGGCTTTGACGTCGGTGATGATCGTTGGTGTCATTTCATTCACTCCAATTTTTGTCTCTAGTTGCTATAGCCATTGAAACATGCTTGGCAACCGCTGTCAATTTGGTCTAATAAAAACTAGATATACACCATAAAACCAGTCCAATTTTTTACTGTTTTATAATGAAACGTTGATATATAGCGTTTTTATTCTGTTTTTATCAAAAAAGGACTGGTTTTACAAGTCTGTGTGAGCATGCTACTATGTGTGTGAAAACGGAAACACCTGAAAGGGCGCCCGTCAAAAGGATCAGGACCGTTAGCAAACAACAGGGGGAAAAAAAGATGACCAAAGAAGACATCGTAAAACAGATCATTAAAGATGTTGGCGGATCAGACAATATCAACAATGCATGGCACTGTATGACTCGCTTGCGTTTTGATTTAAAGGATGAGAAAAAAGTCGACTATGCGGCGTTAGAAAAAACACCCAAAGTCGTAGGAACAAAATATCAAAGCAATCAGCTGCAAGTAGTGATAGGAACGGATGTTGCTGATTATTATGTACCTTTAGCCAAAGAATTAGGTCTTGATGAAGCGAACCAAGGGGAAACATCAGAGAAAAAAGGAGCCGTTTCCTTATTTATGGATACCGTTTCTGGCGTTTTTGGTCCGATCGTTCCAGCTATCGCTGGCGCAGGAATGATCAAAGGATTGATGGCTGGATTGGTGGCATTGAATGTCATCTCTAATCAAACAGATACCTATTTAGTGATCGACATGATCGCGAGCGGCGTATTCACATTCTTGCCATTTTTTGTTGCTGCCTCAGCCGCTCGGATTTTTAAAACCAATCAATATTTAGCGATTGCAATCGCGGCAACACTGCAATTTCCAACGATGACCAATGCGGTAGCCGAAGGGAGCATTTCTGTCTTTCGTTTGTTCGGCGTATTGCCAGTACCCGTCTTTAACTATGCAGGGACAGTGATTCCCATTATCTTTGCCGTGCTGGCGCTCAGTTATATTTACCGTTGGGTCGATAAACTCTTACCACAAGTGCTGCGTACCGTGTTTACACCGACGATTTCGTTGTTTGTCGCTGGTATCTTGACATTAACGGTCATTGGCCCAATCAGTATCCATCTAGGAAACTTATTGGCTGCTGGCGTGGCTGGATTATTCACTATCTCGCCTGTCTTAGCAGGAATCGTGGTAGGGGCGATTCGACCAATCGCAATCTTCACGGGACTGCATCATGCCATGACCCCGATCGCTTTGCAAAACTTTGCCAATCAAGGGTATGACATGTTGATGCCAATGATGTTTATGGCAAATATGGCAATCACCGGCGCAACAGCAGCTATTTATTTCAAAGTCAAAACCAAAGAAGAAAAATCGATCATTCTATCGTCGGCGGTTTCAGGCTTGTTAGGGATCACAGAACCTGCGTTATTCGGGATTTTGTCGAAGTATAAAAAAGCCTTCATCGCAGCAACAGTTGGTAGTTCTGTGGCGTCTGCCTTCATCAGTTTCTTCGGTGTTCGGATTTATGGATATATTCTTTCAAGTATCTTTAGTTTGCCAGCCTATATTGGGGAATACTTTATCTATGCTGTTTTAGGGATCATCTTGGCAATCGGCTTATCCTTTGCAATGAGCTGGTTCTTGGTACCAAATCAAGCAGCAGAAGGCGATCGTTACACCAACGAAGTGGATCTGCATGCCGTGACTCATGGTGAATACGTCCCATTAGAAGATGTACCAGATGAAGTTTTTTCAACGAAAATGATGGGAGAAGGCTATGCCATCGAGTCCCAAGATGGCCAAATCTTTGCACCGGTCAGTGGCGAAGTCACCACTGTTTTCCCTTCAAAACATGCCGTCGGGATCAAGACCCAAAACGGCGTTGAAGTTCTTGTGCATATGGGGATCGATACAGTTTCCCTTGGTGGTCAAGGCTTTGAAGTCTTTGTCAAAGCTGGGGAGCAAGTCACTCCGCAAACCAAACTGGCACAAATGGATCTGCCGTTTATCAAGCAGCAAGGCAAAGAAACCATGGTGATCGTTTTGATCACCAACATGGATCGCGTGCAGCAATTTTCTGGAAGTACTGATTTAGAAGGCAGACACCAAGCCGGTGCATTGCTGGAAAAAATCGTTTTGAATGCCTAATAAAAAAAAAAGATGAGCTTCATTAATGAAGTTCATCTTTTTTTTATTGCAATTAACTACGCAGCCCGCGGCCTTTTTGGATCAAGTACCAGCATACGCTGTATAAGACAACAATGAACAAGACCAAAATACCGATGGATAGGAAAATTGGGACATCGATGGTGCCTAAAAAGCCGTAGCGGAAACCAGAGATCATATACACGATCGGGTTGACTTTGGAGATCGTTTGCCAAATCGGCGGCAGCATGCTGATGGAGTAAAAGACGCCTCCAAGATAGGTCAATGGTTGTAAAACAAAGGTTGGCACGATGGAAACATCGTCAAAGGATTGGGCGAAGATCCCATTTAGCAACCCTGCTAATGAAAATAAGATGGCGGTCATGACTAGGGTTAAGACAACGATGACCCAAGAATACACATGTAATGGCACGAAGAAAAGGGAAATGATGGTCACCAATGTGCCCACCAAGATACTACGGCCAAGTCCGCCAAAGACAAAGCCCCAAATGATGACGTGAGTAGGAACCGGCGCCACTAAGAGTTCCTCAATGTTTTTTTGAAACTTCTGTGAAAAGAAGGAAGAAGACACATTGGAGTAAGAGCTGGTGATCGTCGACATCATGATCAGCCCAGGAACGATAAATTCCATATAAGAAAAGCCGCCCATTTCGCCGATGCGGCTGCCAATCATTTTCCCAAAGATAATGAAGTATAAGGAAGTAGTGATGACGGGTGGGACGAGGGTCTGCACCCAAATCCTTAAATAGCGGTTGGTCTCTTTGACCGCTAAACTTTTTAAGGCTGTAAAATAAAGACTAAACATGGTTTTCCTCCGCTTCGTGTGCTTCTTCGGTGATTTTCAAAAATAGTTCTTCCAAGCGATTGGATTTGTTGCGCATGGAGAGGACATTGATCCCTTGCTGGCTGAATTGAGCAAAAAGATCGTTGACGCCTTGGTCTCGAGCGACTTCAACGGCGATGGTCTGTTCATCTTCCATTTGGATCGGATATCCAGTGATCGTTGGTGCTTGTTTGATCGGTGCGATATCAAAAAGAAAGGTTTCAAATTGCAGTTTTGCCAACAAGGATTTCATGCTGGTGTTTTCGATCAGTTCACCAGATTGAATGATCCCGATGTTGCGGCAAAGCATTTCCGCCTCTTCTAAATAATGGGTCGTCAAAATGATCGTTGTGCCATTTTGGTTCAGCTCCCGCAAAAAGCTCCACATTTCCCGACGCAATTCGATATCGACACCTGCCGTCGGTTCATCCAAAATCAATAGCCGTGGTTCATGCATCAGGGCACGAGCGATCATCAAACGGCGTTTCATCCCGCCCGACAGCATCCGCGCACGAACATTGCGTTTTTCCCACAAATTCGACTGCTTCAAGTATTTTTCGCTGCGCTTGATGGCTTCGTTGCGGGGGACACCATAATACCCAGCTTGATTGACCACGATCTGCTGGACCGTTTCAAAGGGATTGAAATTGAATTCTTGGGGAACCAAACCAATCTGTTGTTTGACTTGGACCAATTCTTTGTCTAAATCGTAGCCGAAGACTTTGACGCTTCCGGAAGATTTATTGACAAGAGAGGTGATAATGCCGATGGTGGTGGACTTTCCAGCGCCGTTAGGGCCTAACAAGGCATAAAAGTCGCCTTCTTCCACCGTCAAATTTATGCCCCGCAACGCTTCAACGCCGGTGGCATAGACTTTGCGTAAATCGGTTAGTTCTAGTGCATAGGTCATGTTTGTTTGAACTCCTTCTATGTATGATGGTTTATTCTATCATTTTTTTTCAAGAAGAACCGCATGATTTGATTTTTTTCATTTGATTAGATAACAATTGTTGCTAATCGATGAAAAGTGGGAAAGAGGCAAAAGAAAAAACGACCATTTGATCGTTTTTTCGATAAAGTCGATTGTTAGCATAAATACCGTTCTGGTCGTTCTGTCTGTCCTAATAAGTAATCGACAGAAACATTATAAAGGGAAGCTGCGTGTAGCAGCGTCAATACATCGGGTAAGCAATCGCCTGCTTCGTATAAGGTGTAATCGGGGTAAGACACATCGAGATGCTGGCATACTTCTTTTGGGCTCAATCCGCGTTCTTCTCTTAAAAACTTGAAGCGGCAACGCAAGGTGTCTAATAAAAAAGCTTCTTCTAATGTCACTTTGCGGTCCTCCTTAAAAAATTGCGCTTCCTTTCGCACTGTTCTCTTTTTATTGTACCAACAAAAGCAAAATATGCGAAGTAATTCACATGAAGGTCGAACGGTTTTTGTTAAAAAGTGAAACAAATGACTTGCTCTGAGACGCGTTTCATACAGTATGCTTGATTTATAAAAAGGAAGGCGGGATGAAAAAATGAATACATACATGAAGAAAAATGGTGCGGAATGTTGTTATGTAACGTTGGCTTTTGATGGACAACAACTGGTATTGACGAAGCCAAAAGGGTTCTTTCAAGAACGATTAGTAGAAATTCCTGTGGATGAGATCAGTCACTTGACGTGTGATGAACACTTCGGGTCTCAGCGGATCGGATTTATTCATCACAATGATTACTATGAATTTTATACATGTGGGTTAAGTGTGATAGACTATATGAAAGAACAATTATTCGTTTAAGGAGCAGTGAGTCATGGCAAACATTCGGGATATTGCACGCTTGACCGGTTATTCGGTCTCCACAGTTTCACGAGTCATTAACAACAATCCGTATGTCAGTGAAGAAAAGCGTCGCAAGATTCTGGCTGTCATGAAAGAGGTCAACTATATTCCAAATTACACCGCGCGGGCATTGAGTGTTGGCAAAACCAAAAATATTGGTGTGATTCTGCCATTTGTCAATCATCCGTACTTCGATCGCTTGTTGAGCGGCATCACAACAGCAGCGTTTGCTCGGGGCTATAAGGTTACGCTTTTAGCCACGAACTATGATCCGCAAGTAGAGGAAGCGTATTTGCAAGAATTTGCGGCGAAAAGCTTTGATGCCTTGATCATTGCCTCGCGGGCGAATCCGATCGAAACCTTATTGCCTTATCGTTCTTACGGTCGCATCGTCTTTTGTGAGAATATCTCGTATTTGACTGACGGTTGCACCTATATTGATCGAGAGGAATCGATCAAAGAAGTCTTTACGTATTTTAAGGAACAAGGTATCCAGAAAATTGGCGTGACATTGGGACGCAGCCGCAAGCTCAGCAGCAATTCAAAAATCACGGTCCGTTTGGCTCATGACTATTTTTCGACTTTTTCCGAAGACTTGATCTTTTGGGATTGTTTGACGGAAGAAGATGGCAAAGAAGCAGCTGCTTATTTTGCAGATAAAGGGGTCGAAGCGATTTTCACCAATGGGGATCATGTTGCTGCTGGGATCCAGTCACAGGCGCCGGGAGAATGGCTCGTGATTGGACGGGACAATTTATACATCAGTGAGCTGCTACAGCTTTCAACGATCGATCATCACTTGCAAGCTTGCGGGGAGACTGCCGTCCAATTGGCGATAATGGAAAAAAGCGGCAACTATCGCATGCCCTATGAGTTCATCAAACGATAGCATAGACGAAACGATGCGCAAACAAAGCCCCTGAGCGGGCAGTGCTTGCGCATCGTTTTTTTAATGGGATTCGGTGTAATGGTCAATGATCTGTTTCAACAGCTGGGCGCTGCCGACGCCCGCTTTTTGATCGTAATAGGCGGTAAAACGCTCGTCTTGAACGTACATTTCCCCTAAAGATCGGTGATATTCTACTGAGTAAAAGGGTGCTGCTTGTTTGAGCCATGCTTGATGTGCAGCAAAAGCCATTTGGGCTTTGTCAGAAGGGATTCGTTTCCCTTCCTTTTCAGTCAATAGCTCTTTTAACAGCTGCAATAAGCGGTTTTCGTTGTCGGTCAGTGCTTGATAATCGACTTGGGTCATCTGCTGCCACTTTTGGTTGCTTTTTTCGATGATCTCCTCACCGTAGGTTTCTCGTAACTCGGCACCGTAGTTTGCTTCGTTTTCACGAATTTTTTGTTTCTTAAAATAACTGAATTTCTCTTGATCGGTCATCGTCTTTTCTCCTTCATAATAATCAATTGTTTGCGCTAAGGTGGTCAAAAGACTGTCCAGGGCTGCTCGCTCTTGTAAAAGCTGTTGGTAATGCTGCAACAAGACCGTTTGGATCGATGCTTGCGGCTCATCCAAGATCCCGCGGATCGTTTCTAATGACAGCCCAAAAGACTTAAAATACAAAATCTGCTGTAGGCGATCGACTTCCTGTCTCCCGTAGATACGGTAACCAGCTGAGTTGGTGCGTTGCGGTTGTAACAACTTGATCTGATCATAATACCGCAGGGTACGGCTGCTGACTCCTGACAGTTTGGCTAAGGCACTGATCGTATATTCCATCGGCTTTTCCCTCCTTACACCTGTATCCTAAAGGTTGACGTAACGACAAAGTCAAGAAAATTTTTTTGCGTTTTTTAAAATGTGCTATAATTATAACAAAGAAAGGAAGATAAGATGCAAATAGTTTTTTCTGATATTGATGGGACGTTTCAAGAAATGGGGCACCCGATTCATGAGATCAATAAAGAAGCCATCCGTTGTTTGCAAGCCCAAGGGGATCACTTTGTGTTTGTCACAGGGCGAGGATTTGAGCTTGTTCAAGATATGATGGCGGAAGAAGGCCTTTCCTGCGATGTGATTTTCGGAAACGGCGCCGGTCTGATGATAAAAGGAGAAGCGCCTGTTTTGACGCATACCTTACCCTATAAGACATTGGCACAAGTGATTGGTATCTTAGAGACAGAAGCGGTTTTTTATTTCTTACATACTGACCATGGCATCATTTCCCCACAAGCGCATTTGTATGAAGCGCAATTTCAAGAAAGCCGTAAGCAGTTACTCGCGGAGTTAGGGGAGCGAGGGCAAATCATCGCTGACTACAAATACGAGTTCTTCTACAACGAATGCCTTCATAAAGACGACGTGTTGCAGTTTATGAAGGAACATCCAGAGATAAAGGTCATCAAAATCGAACTGATGGAAGCGTCAGACGAAAAAAGAGAACGGCTGCGGGCGATGATCCAGTCAGAAACGGCAGCGATTTTTCAATCCTTTGTCCAAACACTGGAAATCGTTGATCCATTGGCGACCAAAGGTGCGGCGATCCGTAGCTTTTTAGAAGCTTTTCCCGCTGCCAAAAGCTACGGGATCGGTGATGGTGAAAATGACCTTGCGATGTTTGAAGCGGTGGATGTTTCTTTGGCTGTAGCAAATGCCAGCCCAGCGATCAAAGCAGTTTGTGATCGAACCATTGAGCGCGCGGAAGACGGCGGTGTTGGCCGCTTTATTTTAACAGAATTAGTTTCGAGAGAGGATGTTGTGCATGAAGTTGATTGAAACCCCAGTAAACCAAAATCTAAATATGGAAACTTTTTACCCGAACATCTCCAAGTATCTATTCGACAAAATAGCGATCAAATACTACAAATTGTATTCGCTTGATCGGACGCAGATTCTCTATGTGGATAGTTTTGATACGATTTCTTTAGTATTGATCAACAATAAAAAGAAAATCAGTCGGGAAGAAGTCGACACAGCGATTCATCGTTTGCTGAAGGTCGATCGCAAAGACGTGACCGTCAATATCAATATTCGTAAAGAAATGGAAGCAAGAGGCATCACCTTTTCTAAACCGAGGAAAGATGTCATTCTTGTTCAATTGCCTGTGAAAGAATAGTAGTTGAAAGAAGTTGGGACATGCACGTTGCAAGAGCAATCAAACGTTGAACAAAGGGGCGACCTTATACGAGCGCGTAAATAATGCGCAATAAGTAGGAGGTTGACCCATGCTTTTGAGCAATTTGTTCTCAGATGGATTGCCTTGTACTGGCAAAAACCCAACTTTTTTTTGAAAAAAACAAGATTTTCTGTCTTTTGTGTTTTTTTTGCTATAATGAGAAGAAGTAAGCTAGAGGGAGTAAGAACATGCAGAAATTATTTAAAGATGACAGCTTGACGCTACACACTGATCTCTACCAAATCAACATGATGCAAACCTATTGGGAGTTAGGCAGAGCCGATCGTAATGCGGTGTTTGAATGCTATTTCCGTGACATGCCTTTTGAAAACGGCTATGCGATCTTTGCCGGTCTGGAACGATTGATCGATTATTTGAACGATTTATCCTTTTCAGAAACGGATATTGCCTACTTGCGAGAAATCGGCGGCTACCCAGAAGCCTTTTTAGAGTATCTAAAGGAGTTCAAGTTTGCTTGTACCGTTCGTTCAGCGTTAGAAGGCGATTTGGTCTTCAACAATGAACCGATCATACAAGTAGAAGGGCCGTTGGCACAAGCGCAGCTGATCGAAACGGCGTTACTAAATATGGTCAATTTCCAAACCTTGATCGCCACGAAAGCTGCCCGCATCAAATCCGTGATCGGCACGGATCCCTTGTTGGAATTTGGTTCACGGCGGGCACAAGAATTGGATGCAGCCATTTGGGGGACTCGAGCGGCCTATATTGGCGGAGCGGATGCGACGAGTAATGTGCGGGCAGGGAAGATTTTTGGCATCCCAGCCAGCGGAACCCACGCCCATTCCCTCGTGCAATCCTACGGCAATGACTATGATGCATTTATGGCATATGCCCAAACCCACAAAGATTGCGTATTCTTAGTCGATACCTATGATACATTGCGTTTAGGTGTGCCAAATGCGATTCGTGTGGCCAAAGAGATGGGGGATAAAATCAATTTCTTAGGTGTGCGGATCGACAGCGGCGATATGGCGTATATCTCGAAAAAAGTCCGTGAACAGTTGGATGAAGCGGGATTCACGGAAGCCAAAGTCTATGCTTCCAATGATCTAGACGAAAATACGATTCTAAGCTTGAAAATGCAAAAGGCGAAAATCGATGTATGGGGTGTCGGCACCAAGCTGATCACCGCTTACGATCAACCGGCATTAGGTGCGGTTTATAAACTGGTGGCCATCGAAAATGAGCAGGGAGAAATGATCGACACCATCAAATTATCCAGCAATGCCGAAAAGGTTTCGACCCCTGGGAAAAAACAAGTCTGGCGGATCACCCGTAAATCGGACGGCAAGTCAGAAGGCGATTATGTCACGCTATGGGAAGAAAATCCGCAAGCAGCAGACGAACTGTTCATGTTCCATCCTGTTCACACTTTTATCAACAAAACAGTGACGAACTTTGATGCGCGACCATTGTTGCAAGATATCTTTGTAGATGGCCAGCAAGTGTATCAAGTACCTGACTTAGAACACGTCAAAGCCTATGCGACGAATTGCTTGGATTCCCTTTGGGATGAGTACAAACGTGACTTGAATCCACAGAAATACCCAGTCGATCTCTCGCAAGAATGCTGGGATCATAAAATGCGCACGATTGAAAAAGTACGCAAACAGACCAATGGCGCGATTTTGTAATCCGCAACTGCGCTGGTCCTAAGATCAGTCAGCTGCTTCAAAAAATAAGAGGAGGCGTTTCTATGACCATGCAACAAGAAATTATCAAAGAATTAGGAGTCTTACCGACCATCGACCCGAAAGAAGAAGTTCGTAAGAGTATTGATTTTTTAAAGGCGTATCTGCAAAAGAATCCGTTCTTGCATACGTTTGTCTTGGGGATCAGTGGTGGACAAGATTCAACGTTAGCCGGCCGAATCGCGCAATTGACGATGGAGGAAATGCGTAGCGAAACCGGGAATCCCAACTATCAGTTCATAGGGGTACGCTTACCTTATGGGGAACAAGCAGATGAAGAAGATGCCAAAAAAGCCATTGAATTTATCAAACCAGATATTGAGCTGCGGGTAAACATCAAAGCCGCCGTCGATGCCCAAGTGCAAGCGGTGGAAGAAGCAGGCTTAGCGGTTTCTGACTTTAATAAAGGCAATATCAAAGCCCGTCAACGGATGATCACACAATATGCCATTGCGGGTGAAAAAGCAGGGGCTGTTCTGGGAACAGATCATGCTGCGGAAAATATCACCGGCTTCTTTACGAAATACGGCGATGGCGGTGCCGATATCTTACCACTGTTTCGTTTGAACAAACGCCAAGGTCGTCAACTCTTGCAATACTTAGGCGCGCCAGAAGCGTTGTATACAAAAGTCCCAACTGCGGACTTGGAAGATGGCAAACCTTTAGTGGCAGATGAAGCAGCTTTAGGAGTGACCTACAACGACATCGATGACTATTTAGAAGGCAAGGAAATTGCGGCTGAAGCCCAACAAACCATTGAAAACTGGTGGAACAAAACGCAACACAAACGCCACTTGCCAGTCACGATTTTTGATGATTTTTGGAAATAAACGAAACCAGTGATTCCGTTCCATTCAGATAGAAAGAAGAGTCTAGGGGGCAAGAAACCTTAGACTCTTTTTTTATGAGGGTTGCTTTCTTTAAAAATAACAAAAGCTTCTTGCCCTGGCTTTACTTTCTTGTCTTGAAAGCATAAAATACGAGGGTACCTAGAACGTGTAGAAAAGGAGGAATGTTCCTTCGTGAAAATAAATAGCCATCCTTATCTGAAGATCGCATTAAAAGGCATCGCCATCGTCCTGTTGATCATTTTCAGTAATTTATATTTGCAATGGTGTCAAAACAATCTTTCCGTTGAATTAGCCTTGAAATTTGCCTTTTCGTGGCATACAGCAAAGTTTTTCTTGGCTTGTGGGGTGCTACTGCTGGTGTATGGGGTGTTTGCCAGTTTGGCAGGTTCAGTACTGATCGGGGGCATCTTTTATAGTGTCGTCATCGGAATCTTAGGGTACGCCAACCATACGAAGATGGTCTATCGCCAAGAACCAATCTATCCTGATGATTTAAAGATGGTCACTCAATTCGACCTTCTACGAACCATGATCGGCAATGGCGCGTTTTTCTTAGCCATCCTCTTTGCTCTGGCGGCGATCGGGGCGATCGGCTGGAGTATCTATCGCAGCCGCAAATTAAACCGGCGTTTACAAGTAATGCGAGGGGCAGTGCTGGTCGTATGCTCGCTGGGCTTAGTCTATGTTTCACACTTCAACGACAGCAACAACCTTCTACGCAAAGCCTACAATCAGACGGCGCTCTGGATTCCGTATTCACAAAAAATGAACTATTACAATACGGGATTTATCGGTGGGTTTTTGTACAACTTGCGGGTAGATGCCATGACGAAGCCTGAGGGGTATTCAAAAGAAGCGATCCAAGCGATTGCGGATACCTACAATGCACAGGCGGCGGAGAAAAACCAAGACCGTGAAAGTGAAGCACCAAATATCGTTTATGTGATGAGTGAGAGCTTTTCCGACCCGAGCCATTTAAATGGCTTGTCGATCACCGGCGATCCGTTGAAAGACTATTACCACGTCGCCGATCAAACCATCAGTGGAAAAATGCTTTCGCAAAATTATGGGGGCGGTACGGCAAACATCGAATTTGAAGCGTTGACTGGTTTTGCCATGGGCCTATTGAATCCGCAAATGACAACGCCTTACACGATGCTAGTGCCGAAATTGACGCAACTGCCATCCTTGGTTTCTTTCTTGGAACAATCAGGGTATACGGCAACGGCGATCCATCCTTACGATACATCAATGTACAAACGCAAGGATGTCTATGGGGTGATGGGGTTTGAACAGTTTATCGATCAAGATACGATGACCTATACCGACAAAATCGAAAATAATCCTTACATCTCTGATGAGGCGGCCTACAAAGAAGTGCTGGCATTGTTGGAAAACGATCAGCAACCGCAATTTGTCCATTTAGTGACGATGCAGACCCATATGCCCTATGCTGGCAAATACGATACGCTGAATTACCAAGCGAGCGGTCCGGGCAATATGGCTTCCTTGGAAAACTACCTACAGGATATCTCTTATAGCAGTACAGCGTTGAAAAACTTTGTGGCTGAATTAGAGCAGCTGGATCGGCGAACGTTGGTCGTCTTTTGGGGCGATCATTTACCAGGCATTTATGCCGATGAAATCAAGGATCAAAATGAAACGGCTGCCCTGCATGAAACCGAGTTTTTGATGGTTGATTCGCAAGGGAATTTTGCACCAGAAGATGTACCAGTAACAAGTCCTTTTTATTTTGCACCGAACCTATTAGAAGCCAGTGATCAACCAACCAGCGGATTTTACCAGTTGTTGTTGGCCTTGCAAGATGAGTTGCCGGCTTTTGAACTGGGTCAATATTATCAAGAGGGACAATGGCAGACGACTCTTGCGTTGGATCAAGAAGCCCAAGAAATCTATGATGCCTATAGTTTGATCCAATACGATGTGCTACAAGGAGAGCAATACAGTTTAACGACTGGTTTGTTTGACTAAATAAAACATAAAATAGCGCCCTATCCTGTGACTGACACTGGGATAAGGCGCTTTTGTGTGTGTGAAGTTATAATTCCTGCCATTTGCGGTTTTGATCAAAATTATTGGCGGCGGCATAGGCGTCTTGAACGATCGTTTCAGGGTAGCCCATGACTTTTAAGAGGGCGATCGCGTTGCGGCTCAAGGCAGGACCGGATTTGACCTTGTAATCAAAGGAGATGCCGTCATCTTCCGTGACTTGTTCAGAAAAATGAATGTTGCGGCAATCATTTTTCAAAATTTCAGTCAGCTCAATATCATGGGTAGCGACAAAGGCTAATGATGGGTAGGCTCGCAACCAATGGATGATGCTAGCAGAAGAAGCGATTCGTTCCACCGTATTGGTTCCTTTTAAAATCTCATCAACAAAACAGTAGCAGCGCTGTTTCGTGGCAACGGTATCTAGCAGGCGTTTGATGGATTTGATCTCCGCCACGAAATAGCTGTCGCCTTCAAATAGATCATCTTCGACAGCCATCGAGGTAACGACGTGACCAGGAACCATCGTAAAGGTTTCAGCTACTGCTGTCTGGATCGTTTGTGCCAAAATACAGTTGATGGCGACACTTTTGACATATGTCGATTTGCCTGAGGCATTAGAGCCAGTTACAAGGGTATTGTGGGTCCAAGTGACATCATTCATGACTGCTTCACTCAGAAGGGGATGATACGTACCCGTTGCTTCTACACCTCCGCTTGTTTGGAAGGTCGGTAGGCAAGTGATGGGCATATACGTGCGAAAATTTAAAATGGCGGCTGCGACTTCCAATTTTCCCAGCAAATTCCACAGATCCATGGCTGCTTGTTGGTGTTTGGCCAGAGTAGTGGTGACCGTTTGATAGGAAATAAACGGCAGCATAAAAATGATATTGATGTATTCAAACAACATGTCTCCTTCGCTGCCGTTTTTGGCACGAAACGAGAAAGCGAAACGAGTGATCTTCTTTAATGGTGCCAAGGATTGTTTGAGCTCATCTTGGAGGGGCGTGTTGATTTTAGCGATCTGACTGCCACAGGCAATCGTTTGAACCAAATAGCGCATGCTGTTCAGTTCTGTTTCCAGCTTGGCTTTTTTGATGGAGTAATAGATCGTATTGAAAACGACACTAATCAACGTCAACAGGAGGCCTTGGACAATCCCCAGCAGGAGCAGCAAGATGCCGACTAATGGCAGCACACCTAAAAAGACAAAGAACGGCAGAGAACCGATCGATTGCGCCGCTTCATTGGCCAAGTAGGCTTTCGAAAAATTATCATCTTGTTTTCCTAAACGAGCAAACGTATATTGGGATTGTTCGCGTGCGGCACTGTCAGCAGCAAAAAAGTCGATCAATTTGGTCAGCTGTTTGTCCGGCTTGAAGTGGAAATTGCGTAATTGCTGGTACAACGCTTCTGAACCAACACTGGAAAACGTCAGATTAATGGACTCAAACAACGAAAAGCCATCCAAGTCATACCAAGTGATGTCATCGACCTCGCTATCAAAATCGTGAAACTTCTTCTCAGTCAGCCAAGCTTTTTTCAAACTCGCTTCTTTATCAAAGCGGGGCTGACGGGGAAGTTTTCCCCAAGCAAGCCGAACGTAACGACGTACTTTGTATCGATTCCAGATATCTAGTGCGGTCAAGATGAGAATGCTGGCGAGTATGATCAAAATGACCATCGTTTGTGGTTCCATATGCAAAAGTCCTCCTAATGGCTAATGAATGCTGGCTAAAGCTAAGTGTTGCTGTGGGCAGGATCGATTTCTTTTAAACAAGCATAGATACGTTCAATATCTTGGGTCGTGCCTCGCAGCTCGAAATCCGCTAAGAACGGAATCGAAAATTGTTCCGCATATTGCTTTGCGGTCAAGCAATATTGATAATTAAAGTTTTTGTTGCCGCTGCCGATCACGCCTAAGCAAAGAGCGGCGTTGTTTTCATAGTCAATGTATTCCCGCATGGTTTCTGTAAGGATCTCCTGATCGCCGTTATCGACGCCGTTTCCACCTTCTAAATAGGTAGGGACAAAAACCACATAAGGTTCGTCTTCTTGTTCAAAGACACTATTGTCATGAATTTCTTTGGCTTCCCAAGTGCGCGGTGTGTCTTGCTGATCTGCATAGGCCAACAAGCGGTTGACGAATGCACGGGTATTTCCAGAGATTGAAATATAAAGTAGTTTCATTTTTTCATCACCTTCCGCTTTCTAGTATAACAGAAACCATTTATGAAAAGAGGAGAACTTCGGCAGTCTTTTCTAGTAAAATGCAGCCAAAGGCTTTAAACTGAGAGAGGAGTCCAATACAAAGGAGTGGCAATAATGTTTTCAAAAATGCATCATGTGGCGATCATCGCTAGTAATTACCAACAGACCAAAGAGTTTTATGTAGAAAAATTAGGCTTTGAAGTGATTCGTGAACATGCGCGTCCAGAAAAGAAAGATGTAAAAATCGACTTGCGCTTTGGGGAATCAGAAATAGAACTGTTTGTGGTGGAAAACCCACCAGCAAGACCAAGTTTTCCCGAAGCAGCCGGCTTGCGACATTTGGCCTTTGCGGTGGAAAATATTGAAGCAGTCGTAGCGGAGTTAGCCACTAAAGGGATTGTGTGCGAACCGATTCGTTTTGATACCTTCACCAATAAGAAGATGACCTTTTTCCAAGATCCAGACGGCTTGCCGTTGGAATTACATGAATAAACAAGGAAGACTTTGTGTTGATCCTTTGTCGATTCAACTTGGTTTTTCTTGAGAGAATTGTTATTCTATGTATAGAAGCAAGGAGGAAAAAACGTGATAAGATTTGCAAAAGAAGAAGATCGTTTTGTCATGGCTGAACTCGTTTTAGTCATTTTAAAGGACATGGAATTGCCGTTTGTCAAAGAGATCGGAGAAGCCAAGACCTTAGAGATCTTGGCAGATGCCATGCTAGAACCCGATTATCGTTACGGCTTTCGCCGTGCGCTAGTCAATGAGATCGACGGAGAAGTTGCTGGCGTCGCCTTTGGATATCCAGACAAAGAAGAGGCGACGATCGATCAGCCTCTAGATAAAGTGCTGGAACAGTACGGTTTGAGTAAAGACATGAAGCTGTTTATCGATGAAGAGACTTTACCAAATGAATGGTACTTAGATACCATCTGTGTGGCTGAGAAATTTCGGGGTAAAGGCGTCGGCTCAGCCTTGTTAGAAGCATTGCCGAAAATTGCTTCTAGAGATGGTTATGAGGTGATCGGCTTGAGTGTTGACCGAGCAAATCCCCATGCGAAGCGGCTCTATGAAAAGCACGGATTTGAAGTCGTGGCCCAAAGAGAGATCAGTGGCCATCTTTACGACCATATGCAAAAAAGAACCAGCTGATTTTTCAGCTGGTTCCATTTGTTAGTCGAAGCTCAAGAGGATGGTCTTTTTTGCGGTGCCGATTGTACAGCCAGTAATCCATGACGGCCGCAATACAGATGCAGACCGGCGCATCCCGGTCATCGACAACATCCAGTACATAATAATCCCCCGTCAACAAGGTCGCTTTGTCCATCTCCATAATCTTTTTATTGAAATGATGGATCCCATAGCGATGATTATAGATATCGCCGTGGACCGCCCAGTGAAGCTGCTGGATATAGTAGAAATCACCTGGCCAGTTAAAGATTTTTTGCAGTGTACCGACTTTCTCAAAGTCTTTGTAGATCTCAAAGCGTGTACCAAAAGTAAAGCTGATTTGTTTGATACTAGCGACCATTTGCCCATTTAAACGGTAAAGGGAGAGGGCATCGCCCTTGGTTCCCCAACGTCCCACCATCAAAAATAGTGATTTGCCTGTTTCATCTTTGACAATGGTTCGTGTGACTCTGCTAAGTTGCCTATCTTGGATGAAAAATTCTGACATACTTACGCCTCCTCATGTATCCCCAAAAAGCTGCGTGGTTTAAAGATTTTCATCAATTGCCCGAACGATTGCTTTGCCGACACCAGCCTCAATATTGGTGTCCGTCAAATACTTCGCGACTTCTTTTACCTCTAACTCGCCATTTCCCATTGCAAAACTAACGCCTGCCAGTTGCAGCATACTTACATCATTTAAGTTGTCACCGATCGTCATCACTTCCGCCAGTGAGATCATCCGATCTTTGGCGACATGTGCCACTGCGATTCCTTTTTGCGCGTTTCGGTGGTTGATCTCAATATTGTTTTGTCCAGAAGAAGTCACCACTAGATCGCCGTACCCATCGATGATTTTCGTGATAGGACCCAATACCCGGGCACCGTCTTGGTGGAAGCAGATCACTTTCAAAAATTCTAATTCTTCGATCGAAAACAACTCACTGAAATCATCGACATAATTGATCGGTAAAAATTCTAAACGGGCTGCTGTCATAGCAATCGCCATCTTATGAGTGAGATGGGGCATTGCTTCTGCCGTATGGATCGCAAAATTTTCGATCCGACGTGTCTGACTTTCCGAGTAGATCCCATTGCTCGTTGAGACCTCAAAATAGATGTCGTTTTCTTTTAGTAGGTCGATCAACGAACGAGTTTGTTCATGGCTGATCGGCACAGTAAATAATGAATTACCCGCTTCGTCATAGACTTGGGCCCCATTCAAGGTGATCATGGCACAGTCGATCCCGGCTTCTTGCAGCGGCGGCAATGCCTCTTTACGGTTACGGCCAGTTGCGACCATAAATTCGATTCCTTTGGATTGGGCATATTTGATTGCTTGGATATTTTCTTCTGAAATCTGCATACTGGCATTTAAAAGCGTACCATCCATATCAGAAGCAATTAATTTGATCATTGTCAGCGTCCTTTCTTAATCGTTTCTACAAATAGTGTACCATAAATCACGGATTTTTTTTCTTTCGAAGAGTAATTCTTGTTTCTAAGGGGAGGGATTTGTTATCCTAGAAGAAAACAAAGGAGATTCGCCATGAAACGACTATTGGACAATGATTGGCAAGAACAATTGCAAGAATCATTTGAGCAACCCTATTACCAACAACTACGGGCTTTCTTGAAACAAGAATATGCCCAGCAAACGATCCATCCAGCGATGGATCATATTTATGAAGCACTTAAACTGACGCCATACCATGACGTAAAAGTTGTCATCTTAGGTCAAGATCCTTATCATGGCCCGCACCAAGCCCACGGACTGTCGTTTTCCGTGCAGCCGGGGGTCAAAATACCGCCTTCCTTACGCAATATTTACAAGGAATTAGCCGATGACTTAGGGATTCCACCTGTGTCCCATGGCTATCTTGTGCCATGGGCGCAACAAGGGGTCTTATTGTTGAATACCGTATTGACGGTACGTGAAGGGCAAGCCTATTCACATCATGGACGTGGCTGGGAGCAGCTGACAGATACGATTATCGAAAAATTGAATCAACGAGAAGAACCGGTCATTTTTGTACTTTGGGGCAAACCCGCCCAAAAGAAAGCCGCTTTGTTAGATACCAGCAAGCATATTATTATAACAGCGCCTCATCCAAGTCCGTTGTCGGCACATCGAGGATTCTTTGGTTCAAAACCTTTTTCTAAGATCAATCAAGCGTTGCTGGCATTAGGGGAAGAACCAATTTCCTGGGCGTTGCCAGAAAAAATAACACAGTTGTAAAACTGTGTTATTTAGAATGAGTGGATTTGTGAAAAAGGTAACGATATTTAAAATAATCGACTAATACAGGATTTTTATCTGTTCTTTTTTTCATAGTTATTGTACAATGGAAGGGTATAAAAAAACTGGAGGTCTTTACCCGTGGAATTATTCGAAAGTTTAAAATTTAAAATCGTGCGTCGTCATATCAAAATCGTTTTTCCAGAAGCAACAGATCCTCGTATCCTAGGTGCTGCTAGCCGTTTACGTTCAGAAGAATTGATTGAACCCGTTTTGATCGGTAACCCGGTTGAAATCGAAAAAGCAGCAGAAGCTCGCGGAATCAACGTATCAAACTTTGAAATTTTAGATCCTGAAAATTATGATCGTTGGGATGAAATGGTTGAAGCTTTTGTGGAACGCCGCAACGGCAAAGCAACGAAAGAACAAGCAGAAGAAATCTTAAAAGATGTCAACTATTTCGGTACAATGTTGACTTACATGGGCATTACTGAAGGAATGGTTTCAGGAGCGATCCATTCTACGGGTGATACAGTAAGACCCGCTTTACAAATCATCAAAACAAAACCAGGTGTGAGCCGTACAAGTGGTGCTTTCTTAATGGTTCGTGGTCGTGACCAAGAAAAATACTTGTTCTCAGACTGTGCCATCAATGTAAACCCAAATGCACAAGAATTAGCAGAAATCGCTGTTGACTCAGCGAAAACCGCTGAATTATTTGAAATCGATCCAAAGGTTGCTATGTTAAGCTTCTCAACGAAAGGTTCTGCGAAAGCACCAGAAGTAGATAAAGTCGTTGAAGCAACAAAAATCGCCAAAGAATTGGCACCAGAATACCAAATCGATGGAGAATTGCAATTCGATGCTGCGTATATCTCAGCAGTTGCGCAATTGAAAGCTCCTGAATCTGAAGTAGCTGGTAAAGCAACCGTCTTTGTTTTCCCAGATTTACAATCAGGAAACATTGGCTACAAGATCGCCCAACGTTTCGGTAACTTTGAAGCGATTGGACCAATCTTACAAGGGTTGAACAAACCAATCTCTGATTTGTCTCGTGGTTCAAATGAAGAAGATGTCTACAAATTATCAATCATTACTGCGGCACAAACATTAATGGAAAAATAAGCAGCCAATCGCTGCACTGATGAAAAACTGATCCGTTGAGGGTCAGTTTTTTGTTTTGCTTTTGGAAAGTTGAGGGCAGCAAAGGAGGAAGTGTGCGCAAAAGCAACGATCCAGTGATCGTCGGGAAATTTTCCCTAAGCTCCTTCTTTACAATTCCTTGAAAAACAAGCTATACTAGCAACTAGTAAATTAGATTGATCAAAGGATGGGGACTATGTTTACCATTAACGACTTAGAAGCAACCGCAGCATTTGCAAAAATCATTGGAGAGGCAGCCGAGCCAGGGGATAATCTGGTATTGACGGGCGATTTAGGTGCTGGCAAAACAACATTGACGAAAGGCATCGCCTTGGGGCTAGGAATCGAGCAACTGATCAAAAGTCCGACCTATACGATCATTCGTGAATATACCAATGGGCGGCTACCGCTGTACCATATGGATGTCTATCGGGTGGAATACGGTGCAGATGATTTAGGACTGGATGATTATTTCGAAGGGGATGGCTTGTGTGTGATCGAGTGGGGCAATCTCTTAGAAGCCTCCCTGCCAGAGGATTATTTAGAACTGATTTTGGAAAAAGATGATACAGATGAACAAAAACGTCTTGTGAAATGTCATGCATATGGCACCAAAGCAACCGCCTTTTTGCAACGGATCACAACAAAATGGCAGGCAGCCCATGAGTGAGATCCAATTACAGATCAAAGAAGCCACGGGTGCTGATGCCAAAGCTGTGTTAGCAGTCAGCCAACAGCTAGGAGAAGAAACGGATTTTCTCTTAATGGACGAGAGCGGCTTGGCGTTGCCAGAAGCCTTATTGGCAGAACAGTTGGATGCTATCTATGAACGGGAGGACTATTTGCTGTTGTTGGCATTTGATCAAGAACAATTGATCGCCATGGCATCAGTCAAAGGCAATGAAGAGTGGCAATTAGCCCATGTCGGAGAGATCGGTATCTCGATTTTAAAAGACTATTGGGGCTTGGGCTTAGGTTCGCTCCTGATTGAAGAATTACTGGACTGGGTAGTAGAAGTTGGCGAATTGACCCGCATCGAGTTGACCGTCCAAGCGAGAAATCTACGGGCGATCCATCTGTATCAAAAATTTGGTTTTTTAACAGAAGGCTGTATGAAAGAAGCGGTGCAAACCCGCGAGGGGCAAAAAGTTGACGTTTTGATGATGGCACGTCTTTTTGAATCATAAAAAAGGAGTGAAGGAAATGGAGTTTCGGGAACCGACGATCGCAGACTGCGATCAAATCGAAGCGTATCGGCAAGCCTTCGAGAAGAATCAAGAAGTCATCCATGGTGGGGCAGGACTTGTAGAAAGTCCCACAGCCAAAGACTGGCTAGGGGGATTGGCAGATTTTAAAACAGCAGAAACGGTACCAGAAGGATTCGTTCCCGCCCGTACCTATCTGGCTATCCAAGATCAAAAAGTGGTCGGTCTCTTGAATCTGCGTCTGACACTTAATGCATATTTGCGCCAAATTGGCGGACACATCGGGTATTCGGTGCACCCAGACCATCGAAAGCAAGGCATCGGCTCGGCAATGCTGGCACAGTCATTGGTAAAGGCCAAACAATTTGGCTTGAACAACGTGTTAGTAACCTGTGAAGAAGCCAATCGCGCCTCCGCCAAAGTCATTGAAAACAACGGTGGTAAATTGACAGAAAAAGTCATTGATCCTGAAGATGGCGCTGTAATCTGTCATTATTGGATCGATCTGACCTAAAATGAATCCTTCCTTAAATGAAAACGTGCGTCCTAAAGGCTAGCGCAATGCTGACTTTAGGACGCACGTTCTTATTTATTTGACTAAAACCAATTTTTTTAATGGATCGATACCAAATTCTTCTTCTTGACGCAATAAGATTTGGGCACATGCCCGACTATCTTCTAGTGCATCATGGTGGTTTAGTAAAGGAATCTGTAATTGCTCACAAACCGTGTTTAATTTGTGGTTCGTAAATTCTGGATACAGCTTGCGGCTCGTTCGCACCGTACATAAGGAAAGATAATTTGGTTGTGACAACCCATAATAATCAAGACATCCCGCCAAAACCCCAGTATCAAAACCAGCGTTATGCGCAACGATCAAACTGTTCAGTTGATAATATTGTTGGATTTGTTTCCATACGTCAGGAAACTTAGGCGCTTCTTGTACATCTTCTGGACGGATGCCATGAATTTGAATGTTTTTCCAAAAAAATTCCGTTTCCGGTTGGATCAATGTGTAATATTCGCCAACGATTTTGCTATCTTGTACCATGACTAGTGCAAGGGAACAGGCACTATGCTTTTGATAATTTGCTGTTTCAAAGTCCATTGCGATAAAATTCATCAGACTCACCTCATTGCCATTCTAGCACAAAATCAAAGAATGAAAAGCGAACAAACGTTAAGAAAAACTGAAGTTTTCTTACGGTTATTTGAGATCTAGCTCCACCGGACAATGGTCACTGCCGATGATATCTGTATGGATCTTGGCGTCTAGCAAGCGCTCATTTAAGTCATCCGAAACGACAAAGTAATCGATGCGCCAGCCAGCATTGTTTTTGCGAGCGTTGAAACGGTAGCTCCACCAAGAATAAATACCTTCTGCATCTGGATAGAAATAGCGGAACGTATCGGTAAAGCCAGCAGCCAAAAGAGTCGAAAACTTTTCCCGTTCTTCAGGTGTAAACCCAGCACTTTTTTGATTGGTTTTCCAGTTTTTGATATCGATATTTTTATGGGCAACATTCAAATCACCACAGAGAATCACTGGCTTTTGTTGTTTCAATTCAGTCAAGTAAGCCAAAAAGGCATCTTCCCAGGTCATGCGATAATCCAAGCGGCGCAATTCATTTTGGGAATTCGGTGTGTAGCAAGTAATCAAGAAAAATTCAGGATACTCCAGCGTGATGACGCGACCTTCCGTATCATGTTCTTCGATTCCTAATCCATAACGGACCGATAGTGCAGGTTCTTTTGCGAAAATTGCTGTGCCAGAATAGCCTTTCTTCTCCGCATAATTCCAGTATTGATGATAGCCTGGTAAATCCAATTCGATCTGACCTTCTTGCAGCTTTGTTTCTTGTAAACAAAAGAAATCAGCATCGAGGGCATCAAACACTTCAGAAAAATTTTTTTTAACGATGGCCCGTAAACCATTCACATTCCAAGAAATAAATTTCATTGAGACTCCTCCTTGTTTTCCACTACGCCTCCCATTTTACCTAAAAAAGCCAGAAGCGCAAAGCAAGTGAGCGGAATGAGGAAAACAAGGAGGAAGAATGAGGATTAAATTTGGATGCTAGAGAAAATTCGTTTGTAGTACGGAAAAGGAACGATGGCTTCTTACGTTTACTTCCATTTTATGATACAGTCATTTTGAAAAGGGGGCAGTTTCATGACGATCAAAGCGCAAGTTTCAGCGAAAATGACTTCGAAAAATCAAATAACTATTCCAAAAAGTGTGCGGCAAATACTAGGCTTAAAAGAGAATCACTGGGTAATTTTTGAATTTACCCCAGAAGGTGTGATCAAGGTAAGAGGCGAAAAAGCAGCACCTTCTTTTGAAGCTTTTTGGAAACAAGAATTAGCGATCATAGAAGAAATGGGAAAATTTGACACAGGTGAGATGTTTTTTGAAAAAGATTTAGGTGAGAAGAACATTGAATGGTAAGGCAAGGAGATATTCTTTTATTGACTTAAATCCCACCAAAGGAAATGAAATGGCAAAAAAAGACCGTGTGTAGTGGTTAGTAATGATTATTATAACAAGAGTTTCAATAACATCTTAGTGATGCCACTCAGTAGCTCAAAAAATATGTAGAAGAAAAATTTGCTCGATCGAATGCGTTTCAAACAGTTACCGAAACACAATAAAGTAAAGTTCAAGGGACGATTCTTTGTCAGCATATTTGCAGTGTGGACTTCTTGCATCGCAGCCACTTAGAAGTAGTCGATAAAGTCACTACGGAGATGAAAGAACGATTATCTGAAATAACAAAACACTTTTTTTGAAGCTGACTCTTTATTAATCAGGTCATTTGATTATTAAGCTTTTCTTTGATTCACCAGAGGTAGCAACTTTTCCTTGAACATGCTAAAATAAGTGAGATGTTTATTGTGAAAGGAAACCTTCTCGTGAATAAAGACTTGATGATTGCGCAATTCCCTGAAATTGCCTTATTAAAAGATGAACCCTTATTGAACTATACGTATACAAAAACTGGTGGACCGGCAGACATTTTGGCTTTTCCCAAAACAGCAGATGAAGCCAAACAGCTGCTTGATTATTGCCGAGAACAAGCGATTCCTTGGATCGTCTTAGGAAATGCCAGCAACTTGATCGTCCGTGACGGTGGTATTCGTGGCGTGGTGATCATGCTATCAGAAATGAACCAAATCGTGGTGGACGGCACTTCTTTGATCGTCGATGCTGGAGCAAAGTTGATCGATACCACCTATGTCGCTTTGCATGAATCGTTGACTGGTTTTGAATTTGCCTGCGGGATTCCTGGCAGTGTCGGCGGTGCCGTCTTTATGAATGCTGGCGCCTATGATGGCGAAATCCAAGATGTCTTTGCGTCCTGCGACGTTTTGCTGGCTAATGGTCAAATCGTGACTTATACCAAGGAAGAAATGGAATTTGCTTATCGTCATAGCAAATTGCAAGAGCAAAAGATGATCATTTTGAGCAGTCGCTTTGATCTAGCAAAAGGCGATCAAGAGCAAATTAAAAAGCGGATGGATGAACTGACAGAATTGCGGCAATTGAAGCAACCGCTAGAATACCCCTCTTGTGGGAGTGTCTTTAAACGTCCAGTCGGTCATTTTACCGGCAAGCTGATCCAAGATGCAGGCTTACAAGGATTGAAATGGGGCGGAGCCCAAATTTCGGAAAAACATGCGGGCTTTATCGTGAATGTCGATCAAGCCACTGCAACGGATTACGTTGAACTGATCGCTCATATCCAACAAGTCATCAAAGAAACCTTTGATGTCACCTTAGAAACAGAAGTCCGAATCATCGGCGAAGAATAGATTAGCGAAAAGATTGTCCCGCGGGGCAATCTTTTTTTCATGAGAGCTGATAAAAAAGAGCTTAGGATTGTAAGCTTTCGCAGTCTTCGGTACAATAAAAGAAAAGGAGTGAGCAGGATGAAAAAGTGGGGAAGCGTCATTTTGTTTGTTGGGTTCGCCTTTCTTTTCGGCGGTTGTACGAAATTACCGCAAGAACAGTTTGCCGAACAGTTGACGAATCAGCAAGCAGCGAATGCTGGTGAATTCCAAGCGACGATCGATACCTTTGAGATAGGCAGCAGCAGCGAATACGGTCAAGAAGCCGATAGGTATGCCTCTATGTTGATGTCACAGTTAGTTGGCTCGTCATTTAAAGGGGACTTCGTGCAAGACAAAGAAACCAAAGCGATTTTACTCAATCTGGCAGTCGCTTTTGGGGGGCAGGAGCTGCCGATCAAGCTGATCGTCGATCCAGAAAAACAAGAAGCGTATGTGTCAGCTGAAATCTATGAAACACTGCAAGGGTATATCAGCGCATTTGGTAGTGACAGTTATGGGACAAAACCAGACGCTGCGGAATATGAAGGCAAATACCTGCGCATCGATCAAGAAACCTTAGATTCTTACTTTGGCGAAGGAACTTTTGCAGAGGACGGCGAGGGGACGACCGAAGCAGAAAAAGCGCCTGAAAACCTCTTTACCATGAACAGTCTTTTTCATAATGAGACGTTTGCAGACTATTTGAAAACCTTCGAACCGGATGCTTTCAAAAGAGATGGAGATACGATCAGCCATACGTTTACCAAAGAAGAATTGGCAGATTATGCAACCTATGCCCAAGAACACGGTGCCGATCAAAAGCAAGTCGCCGAATTAGAAACGATGCTGGAAGAAGTCGAGCAGTTTGACTTAGCTATGACCGTCAATACGAAAACAAATCAGCAGAAAATGGCTTTTCACTTCGTGCAAGCGGATGAGCTGCAAACGACTATCGGAGCTACGGTGACTTTTACAGGAAAGAAAAGTGATACTGCCGTTGCGATCCCCACAGCGGAAGAATTGATTGACCCAGAAGAATTGTTTTCTCCCTATGATTATGGCTGGGATGACAGCTATGACGATGGGTATGAGAATGATTATGATGATGAGTACTGGGATAGCTATGATGAAGCCGATGATTGGTCTTCTTATATGCTGACGGATGAGGAGTTCGAGGAACTGCTACTGCAAATCAAGCAAGAGCTGCCTTATTTGACCCAAGCAGATATCGATGATTATCTGACATTTTATGAAGAGTATTTGACCCAAGAGCAGTATCAAGAGCTTGTCGAAGCACTCCAGATGACACAAAGTTTATGAGTCACTCAAAAGGGAAGCGACCGCCTAAGTTAGCCAAAAAGCTAACTTTAGGCGGTCGCTATTTTTTAGATTCGATTTTTTTTGCGGTTCATGACTAAGCGCAAAAGAACGGTTCCAACTGCCATCGTGGCGATTCCCGCTACAATGGCTTCAGGCACGCCTTGGGCGAAGATCACACCCAAAATCGCTGCGTAAACAGCATTGCCGGCTTTTCCCACAACCTCCGCATATTCTTGCTGGAACAAGAAGTAGATCAAGTTCATTACCAGAATCGTATTCGTCAAACCTCCGGCAACACCAGCAATCAGTAGCGAAAGACTTTGCTGTTTGTTTTTCCAGATTTTTTGACAGCCTTTATAAACAAAGTAAGGAACGACACCAATCAAAATACGGGGAATCAGCGCTACGAGGATCGCTTTCCAACTTCCTTGATCACTCCCATAAATCGGTACGAAAGGGGAGAAGACAAAAGAAAGCGGGGTGATGATCCAGGTCGAACGCACCATACTGATGATCCCAAAGGCGCCGCCTAAAAAGCCGCCGATCCGAGGGCCTAATACAATGGAAGCGATGATCACAGGAATGTGCATCGTTGTCGCATTGATTGGTCCTAAGGGAATAAACCCAAGAAAGGGAACCGATGCTAAAAGAATCAAGATTCCTAAAAAGAAAGCTGTTAAGACAAGTTCAAAAGTTGATATTTTTTTCATTGTTAGACACTCCGTACTTCCAAAGCAGTCAATGCTTTTTCAAGAATCGTTTCTGTTGCTGCTAATGCGCCTCTGCCGAAATCACCGCAAGCCAGTAACGCTTCACGGGGTTCAATCTCTTGGAAGCCGACTTCTTTCAAAATCCCCAAATTTCTTTGAACAATCGGGTTTTCGTACATGACGGTATTCATGGCTGGCGCAATCAAGCGGGGCACGGATAACGGCAACGCTAAGGCAACTGTTGAGATCAAATCATCGGCTATCCCATGCGCCAGCTTGCCAATACTGTTGGCACTGGCTGGGGCGAGCAAGAAAAGATCGGCTTGTTTGGCTAGTTCAATATGATTGATCCGATCTGGTTGACGTTCTTGCATAACATCTACATGGATCGGGCGTTTGGATAATGACTGTAGAGTCAAAGGCGTAATAAATTGTGTGCTATTTTGAGTCATTAAGACATCCACTGCATAGCCCTTTTTGGTTAATTCATTGGTCAGGTCGGCTGCTTTGTATGCAGAGATACTGCCGCTGACGCCAAGCAGAACGTGTTTTTGTTTCATGATTCTTTCTCCTTTTCTAAAAAAACATCTAGCTAAGCACGCAGGTCATTGCGTAATGTGTCAACGATCAAGGTTGCGATCTCAGCTTTTGTGCGACCAGTCCCGATTTGTCCTTCTTGTGTCAAAAGGTGGCCAACATGCTGGTTTCCTGAAATTTGCGTCAAGTCGTTGGCCAACACATAATCCGCTTGGCTAGCCAGCAAACTTTTTCGTGCGACCGCGAACAACTCGTCTTCCGCTACGGCTACTAATAATTTGAATCCGACTAATAAGGTTGTCGGCTGTAATGCTTTGATGGTTTGGATCACTTTCGGGGTTTTCTTCAACACTAAAAACAAATGATCCGTATTGGAAGAAACTTTGCCTGCCGTTGCTTCAGATTGTGCGAGCACGTGTGCCATCAATGCCGGAGTGACCTGGTTGTCATAAGTCGGTAGGGCATCGTTGATTGCTTCATAAAAGGCTGCTTCTGAAAAATGAGCAGCAGGGGTAAAATCACTAACTGCCATACTGTGGATCACGGCAGCATACGAATGGGTCGTCAATAAATCGGTCAATTGCCCCAACAAGTCCGTGGTCCCTTCAATGAAATGACAGGTAACTCGTGGATCGGTAGGCGGTTGCTTGGCAGTTTTCGTCGTAACGTAATCGATGGTCACCTCAGGGTACCGCAGCCATTCCTTGGCAATCGCTTGACCAAGTGAACCCGTGGAATGATTCGTGATTGCACGGACATCATCGATTTTTTCGGAAGTACCGCCAGCCGTAATCAAAATTCTCATTGCCCTTGTGACACCTCAACGATCGTCCGTCCTTGGTGCGTGCCAGCTAATAAAGCTGCCAACGTTTCTGGTAAGTCTTCCAAAGTGATGGCTTTCGTGTAAAGCTGATCGATCACATTCCACTCACCCGCTAATTTCTCCCATAATGCCGTGCGGATCTCATGGGAAACATTGACTGAATCGATCCCAATTACACGAATCCCACGCAAAATAAAGGGTAAGACAGTCGTTTCGATTTTGATCCCACCAGCATTGCCGCATAAGAAGGCACCGCCCCCATAAGCGATTTGCGGAAGCACTGCCGCAAGCAATGGACCGCCAACAGTATCGATGACCGCTGCAAACGATTGTTTTGCTAATGGTTTGACCTTTTCGGGTACCACTTCATCCGGACGGACGATTTTCGCTGCGCCTAGGTCCAACAACCATTGCGCATCGGTTTTCCGAGATAGCGCCACTATATTTGTATAGCCCAGTTTTTTCAATAAAGCAATGCTGACACTGCCAACGCCACCGCTCGCACCTGTCACCAAAATCGCAGCGTCTTTTGCTAAGTGCAGCTGCTCTAATTCTTGCACCGCTAAAGCTGCTGTAAACCCAGCAGTGCCATAGGTCATACTGTCTTTCGCTGAAAAACCAGCAGAACGTTTCACGAGCCACTCGGCTGGGACCCGTTGAAATTGACTGTAACCGCCTGGGTGAGAAACCCCTAAGCCATAACCAGTCACTAAAACTTGATCGCCTGGGGCAAAATCAGCAGACTGACTGTCCACGACTTCCCCTGCTAAATCGATTCCCGGCGTCATCGGATACGTGCGGATCACGCCGCCATTTTCTTTTGCTGCCAAGGCATCTTTGTAATTAACATCTGAGTAATCAACACGGACAAGCACATCGCCTGCTGGCAGCTCGTCAAGGGTTGCAGTTGTGAGTGAAGCAGTAAAATTTGGTTCATTCATGACACGAAAGGTAGAGAAATTCGTCATTTCAGACACTCCTTTGATGGTTTGTACTCATAATACCATAAGTTTTATTTTTTTAACCAGTGAAGCAAGAAAAGGCAGGGCTTCTTATCAAAAAATCAGTAAAAATAGATCATTATTAAATCTACCTTTTCTTCGTTAAAATAGAAGATGTTCTTTTAAACCTGTGAAAAGCGAAAATGACGGGACCGCCAATCGTTTCCTTTATAGCACAAGCATTTAGCATCACTCCTTTTTTTGATTAGGAAGAAAAGAATTCAAAGAAATGAAGAAAAAAGGCTTGTGTTTTTTGCAATTATTTGTATACTAGAAAAAGTGAAATTAAACATGAAGTTTACTTATAGCAAACTTTTTTACTTGCAGTTGTGTCAATAAAAGGGGGAATGAACATGGAGATTGGCGAGAAGCTGCGCAATTTGCGCGTTCAAAAGAATTTGACCCAAGAAGAATTAGGCGAGCGGACCGATTTGACGAAAGGCTATATCTCACAGTTGGAACGTGATTTGAGTTCGCCTTCTATGGAAACTTTTTTTACGATCTTAGAAGTTTTAGGCGTGACACCAGAGGAATTTTTCCGAGAAGAAAATGCGCAGCATCAAGTGGTTTATCGCGAAGAAGACAGTACGCTTTATTATGATGAAGAAAATGGCTATGAATTGAAATGGCTGATTCCCGATTCCAATGAAAAAGAAATGGAGCCAGTCTTGCTGACTTTTGATAAAGCCGGCGAATACAAGACCTTTGAACCATCGTTAGCAGAAACATTTATCTATGTCTTAGAGGGCAGTGTGGCGTTGTCGTTAGGAGAAACGCAGTACAAGGCTCGTAAAGGCCAATCGATCTATTATCAGGCGACTGAGCCGCATCAATTAAAAAATATCGCCGGCAAAAAAAGCCGTGTGCTCGTAGTCGTGACGGATTCTTATTTATAGTACAGGAGGAAAGAGTGTGGGAAAAACAATAATTTCATTCAACAATGTGGTGAAACGATTTGATGATGATGAAACAGTTTTGAAAAAAGTGAGTTTTGATATTGAAGAAGGTCGCTTTTATACATTGTTAGGTCCTTCAGGTTGTGGAAAAACAACTATTTTACGCATCATTGCGGGTTTTTCGGACGCAACAGAAGGCGACGTTTATTTTGATGGACAAAGAATTAATGACGTTCCTGCCAATCAACGGCAAGTGAATACTGTCTTTCAAGATTATGCCTTATTCCCACATATGAACGTTTTTGAAAATGTGGCATTTGGTCTGCGAATCAAAAAATTACCAAAAGATGAAGTGAATAAAAAAGTCTTAGAAGCGTTACGGTTAGTACAACTTCCTGGTTATGAGAATCGTGAAATCAGCGAAATGTCAGGAGGTCAACGCCAACGGGTCGCAATCGCACGAGCGATCGTCAATGAACCCAAAGTATTGCTTCTTGATGAACCATTGTCCGCATTGGACTTGAAATTGCGAACTGACATGCAATACGAGCTGCGGGAATTGCAGCAGCGACTAGGCATCACCTTTATTTTTGTCACCCATGACCAAGAAGAAGCGTTGGCCATGAGTGATGAGATTTTCGTCATGAACAAAGGGAAGATCGTCCAAAGCGGAACACCAGTGGATATCTACGATGAACCAATCAACCATTTCGTGGCGGATTTTGTCGGTGAAAGCAACATCGTCACAGGCACGATGATCGAAGACAACTTAGTGGAGTTTGTCGGCAAGCAATTTGAATGTGTCGATGGCGGGATGCGGCCGAATGAAGCCGTTGAGATCGTGATCCGTCCGGAAGATTTGAATTTGACGACGGCGGAAAAAGGCAAGCTGGTCGTTGAAGTAGACACGCAATTGTTCCGAGGCGTGCATTACGAAATCATTTGTTACGACGAACAAGGCAACGAATGGATGGTTCACTCTACAAGAAAAGCCACTGAAGGAAGCAAGATCGGGCTTTCCTTTGAACCAGAAGACATCCACGTCATGCGTTTCAATGAGTCCGAAGAAGATTTTGATGCTCGTTTAGAGAGCTACGAAGATTAGGAGGGAAAGCAAATGACGAAAATGCGTCGTTTTTATGCGATACCCTATGTCTTTTGGTTATTGCTATTTGTTATTGCACCAGTCTTATTGATCATCTACCAATCCTTTTTTGATATGAACGGCAACTTTTCGCTGGTCAATTATCAAAGCTACTTAGGTTCTGGCAAATATTTGATCATGACCTTAAACTCGGTTTGGTATGCCTTTTTGATCACCTTGATTACCTTAGTGATCAGCTACCCGACAGCCTATTTCTTAACTAAGCTGCGTCACAAAGATTTGTGGCTGCTGTTGATCATCTTACCAACGTGGGTCAACTTATTGTTAAAAGCCTACGCGTTTATTGGCATCTTCGGCATTCACGGTAGTGTCAACAATTTTCTAGAAATCATGGGTGTTGGACCAAAGCAGATTTTGTTTACCGACTTTAGCTTTTTGACGGTTGCCGTCTATATCGAACTGCCCTTTATGATCATGCCGATTTTTAATGCCTTAGAAGAAATGAATCCCTCTTTGATCAGTGCCAGTCGCGATTTAGGGGCAAACAGCTATGATACGTTTCGACGAGTGATTTTCCCTCTGTCGTTAAACGGTGTAAAAAGCGGCGTCCAAGCCGTCTTCATTCCGTCGCTCTCCCTCTTCATGTTGACCCGTTTGATTGGGGGCAATCGCGTAATCACGCTTGGTACGGCGATCGAGCAGCACTTTCTCGTTACCCAAAACTGGGGCATGGGTTCGACCATCGGCGTCATTTTGATCATCGCTATGTTCCTCGTGATGCTGTTTACGGGAGAAAAGAAAAAAGGAGGGCAACGTAAATGAAAAAATTTCGCTGGTCGAATCTTTATCTGATCGTCGTCTTTATTCTTTTGTACGTGCCGATCTTTTATTTGATTTTCTATTCCTTCAATGAAGGAGGCACCATGAATGCTTTTATGGGTTTCACTTTTGAACATTACCAATCCGTCTTTCAAGATACCCGCTTGATGATCATCGTGTTGAACACCTTTATGCTGGCATTTTTATCAGCATTACTGGCAACGATCATCGGCACATTTGGTGCGATGGGCATCTACTATACCCGCAAACGCCGAACAAGAACAGCATTGTTGAGTTTGAATAATATTTTGTTGGTTTCACCAGATGTCATCATTGGTGCTAGCTTCTTGATTTTCTTCACGATGATCGGCAACTTGTTCCGTGGGTTTAGCTTAGGCTTTTTCAGCGTATTGCTTTCGCATATCGCCTTTAGTATCCCGATCGTGGTCTTGATGGTCTTGCCGAAATTGCAAGAGATGAACGATTCAATGATCGATGCTGCCCGTGATTTAGGCGCTAATAATTTTCAAGTCATCAAAAATATCATTTTGCCTTTCTTGACACCGGGCATCATCGCCGGCTATTTCATGGCCTTTACTTATTCACTCGATGATTTTGCCGTGACATTCTTTGTGACAGGCAATGGCTTTAGTACCTTATCGGTAGAGATCTATTCTAGAGCACGTCAAGGAATCAGTTTAGAAATCAATGCATTAAGCACACTTGTCTTCTTATTCTCCATGATCCTGGTGGTAGGCTATTACTTTATCAGTAAAGAAAACGGCGCGAAAAAGTTGCGTAAAAACCGCCGTGTGGAGGTGGCAAATCTGCGATGAAACGACTACAATCTCTGATTATCGGTATTGTTGCGATCGTCCTGATCTTGCTCTTTGGTGTCCGTCAATTGGAACGCTCCTCTGGTATGGCAGGCGCTGAGGTCGTCAACATCTACAACTGGGGCGACTACATCGACCCTGATTTGATCAGTAAGTTTGAAGAAGAGACAGGCTACAAAGTCAATTATGAAACCTTTGACTCAAATGAAGCGATGTTCACGAAGATCCAACAAGGCGGTACGTCCTATGACATCGCCATACCGAGTGAATACATGATTGAGAAAATGATGGAACAAAATCTTTTAAAACCATTGGATCACAGCAAAATCAAAGGGCTAGACAATATCGACCCTCGCTTTTTAGACCTGAGTTTTGATCCAGGCAATCAATATTCCATCCCTTATTTCTGGGGAACACTGGGGATCGTCTATAACGATAAATTCTTTGATGAAGGTGAGATCACCCAATGGGACGATCTTTGGAAACCCGAATTAGCAAACAGCATCATGCTGATCGATGGCGCGCGTGAAGTAATGGGATTAGGTTTGGACAGCTTAGGCTATTCTCTTAACAGCAAAGACGATGATCAACTGCAAGAGGCATTCAATAAGCTGCGGACCATGACCCCAAATATCAAAGCCATCGTCGCAGATGAAATCAAGATGTACATGGCCAATGAAGAAGCATCGGTTGCGGTCACATTTTCTGGGGAAGCAGCCGACATGATGTACGAAAACGAGCACATTCATTACGTGATCCCTTCGGAAGGTTCCAACCTGTGGTTCGATAATATGGTCATTCCTAAGACCTCACAAAACGAAGCCGGTGCTTACGCCTTCTTGAACTTTATGCTAGAACCCGAGAACGCTGCACAAAACGCAGAATACATCGGCTATTCCACACCAAACCAAGAAGCCATGGCATTACTGCCTGACGAGATCACCGAAGACGAACAGTTCTATCCATCCGATGAATTGATGGAACACCTCGAAGTCTATGAAAACTTAGGTGCTGAGTATCTTGGCATCTATAACGATTTGTTCTTGGAATTGAAGATGTATCGGAAATAAGCAAACTGCCATTAAGCAGGGAATGAATCCTGTTTAATGGCAGTTTTTTAGTAATGAATAGTCTATTTCAGCACTATACGAATATAATCATCAAAAAATTAAGTGTCTATTGATCCAAATCATTGGTAAAATATCTTCATTCAAGTTCTATTCCGCAATACTGCTTCCTCCTCCCAAGTTGCCGGATTCAATGGATCGTTAGAAGCTGTTTTCTGGTTGATGAGCTCTTGATAGGTATTGATTTTCTTTTCTAAATAAGCGACTCGTTTTTGCGCTTCTGTAAGTTTAACGAGCGCTTTTTCTTTTTGCGATTGAATGATGTCGGCTCTTTCTTTGATCGTCGAATCGCCAAGGAGGCAAAGCGAAATATAATGCTTAATGGCTTCTAAAGACATGCCTGTTTCGCGCAAATTCTTGATACCAGTTAACCAATTGATGGAAGTCTGATTAAAAACCCGTCTGTTGTTTTTGTCCCTGATCAAACTAGGAACCAAACCCATATCGGTATAATAGCGAATCGTGTGTTCAGACAATTCAGTGATCGTGGCTGCTTCTTTGATAGAGTAAATGTTGGTCACGCCTTTCATAATTTGCTGTAGTAAAGCAAGTCGTTTGAACGTATTAGTAAAAACTGTTGTAGATCATTTTCTTTTTATATCGCGTATTATAGCACAGATAATTTTGTGGAGAAAAGTAGCTTCCTATTTGAGAGCCTCAAAAAGACAAAAGGTGGAAGAAAAATGATTGTTAGAAACTCCTTGACTTCGAGTGACTCGAAGATGCTAAAGTTTAGCTAGCTTAACGAGTGCATAAGGTATCGATGAAGGAGGGAATTGTAATATGAAGAATAGAAAAATCAGAAGTTTAGCAGTTTCGCCAATCGGAATGGGGTGTATGGGGTTTTCTCACGGATATGGAAAGGTGCCAGAAGAAAAAGAGAGTATTGCATCTATTCACAAAGCTTACGAATTTGGCTGTACATTTTTTGATACAGCAGAAGCTTATGGAAAAGAAATGTTTTATTCTGGACATAATGAGGAGTTGGTGGGTAAAGCACTGTCGCCTTTTCGAAACAAAGTTGTTCTTGCCACCAAGTATCATCTCGACGAAAAAGAAGTGAATGAAAGCACAACTCTTTACACAGCCATCCGTAACCATTTGATTGCTTCAATGGAAAAATTGCGCACCGATTATGTTGATCTTTATTATCTTCATCGAATCAATGAACAGCTTTCTTTAGAAGAAATAGCTGATGTGATGGGACGATTGATCAAAGAAGGTATGATCAGAGAATGGGGACTCTCGCAAGTTTCCGTGGAGACACTTGCTAAAGCACATGGGATTACCCCCGTTGGTGCTGTGCAAAATCTCTATTCAATGGTTGAGCGTGATTGTGAGCGAGAGATTTTCCCCTATTGTCTTGAGAACGAGATCGCCGTCGTTCCTTTTTCACCAATCGCTAGTGGGTTTTTATCTGGAAAAGTCACACCAGATACATCCTTTGAAGGGGATGATGTTCGCAAATTCGTCCCTCAGCTGGCTAAAGAAAACCTCGTAGCCAATCAACCGATTTTAAATATGCTAGCAGAAGTCGCTCAAGCAAAGCAGGCGACAAATGCCCAAATTTCATTGGCGTGGATGCTTCACAAGTACCCGAATGCAGTGCCGATTCCTGGATCAAAAAATCGAGTCAGGATTTTGGAAAATCTAGCTGCTTGGGATGTACAGCTTACAGATACCGAGTTTCAAGTAATTGAAAACCAATTGAATCAAATACCTGTATATGGCCATCGAGGACATGTCGAATCACAACAACAATCTTTCGGAAAACAGTGGGACAAACACTAAATTAAGAAAAAGTTGGAAAAGCAGACTGCATGACAAATGTAGTCTGTTTTTTTGCGTATAGTTCATTAACAGAAATTTTTGCCATCTTACTTCTCGCAATAAATGATTCTTGTTTCACCCACTAAAAAAGCTGATCAAAATATTGCGCGATGCTTAAAAAAGAATTATGATGTGCTTATCTATTATATCTATCAAGATCCTTTTATTGCTTGGAATTATACGAAGCAACGTGAAAAAATAGAAGGACGCTTTGTTCCTAAAGAACATTTTATAAATGCTTTTTTTCAATCAAGATATAACTTGATTAAAATGAAGGAATTGTATAAAGAAAATGTGACCGTTAATATTTTTATAAAAGATTTTCAAAATCGCCATTCTCATACGTTGATGGCAGTTGACAATGTATCGTTCGCTTTGCCATTAACATACACAAAGGAAGAATTGGAGGAGAAGCTCAATGACTGAGAAAGAAAAAGTAGAAACAATCATGATAAAATATCATCGAAACTTCTCGATCTTACAGAAAAAGGCAACGCCTAGCGAATTGAAAACAGTTTTAAACTTTGTTGCAGAAGAATCGAACCGTAAACAGCGAGTGCTTGTTGGCTTAGAGAAAGAAGAATAAGTGGTCAATGAAAAAATTTAGGTTTCTTAAGAATGACCATTGAACAAGTAAAATCCGAGATAAGAAGCAAGCGCTTCTTATCTTTTTTTTGTATCATTATGGCGGGCACGCAGTAAAGATAGGATCAAAATAGAATAAATTCACAAAAAGTGCTTGACCTAAAGTCAACTCTAGGTGGTATCTTTTTAGATAGAAGAAATGAGCAGCGATTGTTGAAACTCAGAAAAATCACGATTTCCCTTTAGGATAACTTGCTATTTCTCGGTTTGACAGGAATTCTAAAAAGAGCGTCTAGCTCCGATGGCCACGTTTTTCATTCTAGAGAACGATCCACTCATTTCGATTTCGTGTCTTTTTCCTTGTGAGTAAACACACGAACCATTCAAACATTTCTACAGGAGGTACGTACATGTTATTAGAAAAAATCAAAAGCCCCAAAGAGTTAAAAGAATTGACCAGTGGGCAACTTCAAGAACTGGTAGTAGAAGCACGAACTGCTTTATTGGAAAAAATCAGTCACCATGGGGGGCACAATGGCCCCAATCTGGGGATGGTTGAGATGACGATTGCGTTGCATAAAGTCTTTGATTCCCCCACAGATAAGCTGATTTTTGATGTGTCCCATCAGACCTATATCCATAAAATGTTGACGGGACGCGCCCATGCCTTTCTTGATGCTGCGCAGTATGGTGCGGTTTCTGGTTACACGAATCCGAAAGAAAGCGAGCACGATCTCTTTACGGTCGGTCATACCTCCACCTCAGTTTCGTTGGCAAATGGTGTGGCGAAAGCCCGTGACCTAAAAAATGAAACGTATAACGTCGTTGCCGTGATTGGTGATGGTTCTCTATCAGGCGGGTTAGCGTTTGAAGGCTTGAACAATATCGTGGAATTAGGCACCAATACCATCGTGATCCTCAATGACAATGACCAATCGATCGCAGAAAACCATGGGGGGATGTATCAGAATTTGCGGGCATTGCGGGAAACAAAGGGGCAAGTAGCAGACAATCTGTTCAAAGCGATTGGTTTTGAGTACCACTATTTAGATGAAGGAAATGACCTCGCTGCACTGATCGCTTTATTTGAAAAAGTGAAAGATGTTGATCATCCTGTTTTATTACACATTCATACGATCAAAGGCAAAGGCTTCAAGTTTGCGGAAGAAAATCGTGAAAAGTTTCATGCAGGCGGTCCCTTTCATTTAGAAACCGGCGAATATATTTCTATTGGCGGCAATCAAGTAACGTACAATAGCTTAACGACGGATTATTTATTAGAAAAAATGGCGTCAGATCCTAAAGTCGTGGCAGTAAACGCTGGTACACCGATGCTGCTTTTTTCTCCGGAACAAAGAGAAAAAGCAGGCAAACAATTTGTAGATGTAGGTATTGCAGAAGAACATGCGGTATCGATGGTTGCTGGGTTAGCAAAAAATGGAGCAAAACCTGTCTGGGCCGTTTTTTCTACCTTTATGCAACGTAGTTTTGATCAAATTTCCCATGATTTGGCCTTAAATCATCTGCCTGGAACGATTCTGGTATATGGTGCATCGATTTACGGCATGAATGACGAGAGCCATTTGGGAATTTTTGATATTCCATTTTTGGCACATATTCCCAACCTTATTTATCTTGCGCCAACCTCTAAAGAAGAATATCTGGCAATGTTGGATTGGTCGCTGGAACAAACCAGCTCACCAGTTGCGATCCGGGTACCGGTTGGACCTGTCAACGAAATGGCAGTGACAGTCTCTACTGACTACAGTGATCAAAAAAATGAAGTGACTCAAGCTGGCACGCAGGTAGCCATCGTCGGTGTTGGGAACTTTTATGCGCTAGCGGAAGAGATCGCAGAACAATTGAAAATGCAACATGGAATTACGCCAACGGTGATCAATCCTAAGTTTATTTCAGGGGTCGACAAAGAGTTGTTGGATGCTGTGGCACGATCGCACAAACTCGTTGTCACGTTGGAAGATGGCATACGAGAGGGTGGCTATGGACAAATGATTGCCAGCTACCTGGGTGATCGTGAGATTGTCGTCAAAAACTATGGCTTAGAAAAGAAATTTTATGATAATTACCGGGCAGCGGACGTTTTATCTGAACTTGGTATCACCGTTGAGACAATTACGAAAGACGTTATGGAACAGTTAAAGCAATCAATTCACTAAAGCATTCTGAGTAGTTACAGTCGATTTATGAAAAGAAGGAAACCTTGCAGAAAACATACTGCAAGGTTTCTTTTTTTAGACAAACATAAATGAGTTCCAGCAATCGCCATAGAAACCTAGTAGAATACAGAAGACCAATGCTTTTCAAGCATAAAGCCCAAGCGCGTTAAGCATTGGTCAACGAGGACAATCTAGCGAATAATAAGGTAGTGAAAGGATCACTTTGTCATCTTGGACTATTGGGTTCAGAGACAAGGAAGAAAAGGTGTTTTTAAGGAAAGGGGTATTTATGAAATTTTTTTCTATGAAGTTGTTGGCACTGCTGTCGGTGGCAATGGTTGTCTATTCGGCACCGGCGATTTCTGCCAATGTCCCAGCGATTGCGGCAAGCTTTCCAGAAGTTGATGCGGTCTACATTGGGTTACTGACCACGATTCCATCATTGTTTCTTTTACTGGGGATTTTTACTACCAGCATGATCGAAAAAAGGATCGGCAAAAAATACACGATGGTCACCGGCTTGGTCATTGTGGCGGTTTTTGGCACGCTGCCGGCATGGTATCAGGGGAGCTTTCCCGTCTTGTTTCTTTCTCGAGGGATTCTTGGCTTCGGGATCGGCTTATTCAATCGTTTGGCGATTCAAATGATTAGTTTGCTGTTTCAAAATGAGCCGCAAAAGAAAGCCAAAGCTCTTGGATTAGAAAGTGCCGTCGGTGGTTTAGGTGGTATCTTTATGACTTTGCTGGTTGGGCAGCTAGTGAAAATCAGTTGGGAAATGTCCTTCTTGGTTTATGGCTTTGCCCTGATCAGTCTCTTCTTTGTCCAGCTGTTTATTCCAAACGAAACACAGGCTGTGACTAATGAGACGTTATTGGCGAACGTCACGGTTTCAAAAGAACGGAAACAGCGATCATTCGTTCTGGGTGTGCTCTTGTTTCTAATCGTTGTCTTATTTATTAATTACAATTTACAGATCACACCATTGTTATTGGAAAAAGGAATCGGGGACGCCACTGAAGGCAGTAACATGATCGCCGCCATTGCGACGGGAGCATTTATCGCCGGCAATGCCTTTGGCTTGATATACAGTCGCCTACATCGCTGGTTGCTGCCCATTGCGGCATTGCTTGCAGGAAGCAGCATCTATTTGACTTATCCATTGCAGACAGTGGGGCTACTCTTGGGTTGTTCTTTATTATTAGGCTTTGCCTTTCGCAGCATCATGCCTTTTTTCACCCACTTGCTGACGACTGGTGGTGAAGCAGAAGCTAAGTTTGGCACGATCGTCTCGATCGTTGCTTACAATTTAGGGGTCACGCTCGCACCCTATGCATCACGCTTGCTGATACTAGTCAGCGGCAATGAAACAGCAGGGATGCAGATGATCTTATCAGGGGGCATGCTATGTCTGATTGGTATGATCGCCCTTTTGGGAAATAAATTCTTTTTGTATTTTGAACGAGGGTAGGCATACGCTGGCGTGCTCCACGCTTTTCTGTCTTCAATTCATCACTTTCAGTGCTTTTAGATAGAAAGAAACGTGAATGAATGGGACGTGTAAAACTAACAGCAGCAATCAGAAGGGAGAACCAGATGTATCTTTTTCAAAAAATTGAAGAAGCAGCGTTTAAACAAAATGATGCAAGAAGGACGATCGGTGATTTTTTACTAGGCAATCGGGAAAAAGTCAGTGAGTATACTATGGAAGAAATCGCAAAACTGACCCATACCTCAAAGCCGACGTTAGTCCGTTTTGCAAAATATTTTGGCTTTTCCGGTTGGAAAGAATTTGTGTATGCCTTCGTGCATGAACTGGCACACTTTGATGATGGCTCAGCAACGATCGATGTGAATATCCCTTTTGGTGAGGCGGCAGACACATTAGAAATCATTGAAAACTTGGCGAACTTACGCATGCAGACGATTAAAGAAACAGCGGCACTTATGACGGTAAAAGACCTGAATCAAGCCGCTCGACTCATCAATGGCGCTCAAAACGTTGTCATCTATGGGCGTAGTCCAAATTCGTATTTCGGGCAGCTGTTTAAACGCAACTTAAACACGATTCATAAAAAAGCCTTTGTTGCGGATACGGACGAAGCGGGCTTGATTTCCCAAACGCTGACCCCGAAGGATTGTGCCATTCTTATCTCTTATTCTGGAAATAATTCAGAGACCTATCCTATGAAAAATGTGAAAACATTGCTGAAAAATGGTGTGCCAATTATCAGTCTTACGAGTGGTGGGGACAACTATTTGCGGGACTATTCGACAATCGTCTTGACGATTGCTAGCCGAGAAAAACTATATTCTAAAATCGGAAATTTTTCCACAGAAGAATCGATTCAATTCCTTTTGACGGTTTTGTTTGCTCAGATTTTTTCCCTCGATTATCAGGAGAATATCCAAATGAAAATCAGCAACGCTCGTTATTTAGAAACGAGTCGAAGAACGACGTTTAAAGAGATGGCAGAAGAATAAAAGGACCACACCAAAAACGGTGTGGTCCTTTTTCCCTATTCTAAATTGTTGGAAGTGGTTGATTTCAATTCGATCGGCTCACCGGCAGCAACTAGACGAATCCGTTTCGGATTGACGATCCGATCGTACAAAGCTTCAGGGTCCCCATTAAAAGCATCGATATGCGGAGCATCCACTGTTCCCCAATGGGAGAGGATCAATTCAGCATGAGGATAGGTATTTGCCAGTTTCACGGCGTTCTCAAAGCCGATATGCCAAGCGTTGTCGTTAAAGTCAAATAAGATCGCATCTGGTTGAGGCATCTCTAATTGTTCTGGTAAGAGACGAGAATCGCCAGGAATCCACAAGGAACCATCCGGAGTATCGATCCAAAAGCCGCAATAGTCCTCAATTTGGAAGACACGGTCAAATTTTGTCGTCTCATTTTGCCAAAGGTGATACGCCTTTGTTAAAGAAATCTCCAAATTTTTAACGGTGAATGAATCATAGATTTCGTGACCTTGGGCAGCAACTTGAAAGTGCTCTTGCATAAGTTCGGCAACATATTTGGGTCCATGGAAGCTATCGGTAACCGGGACTAATTTTTCAATCGTCGGAATGCCGTAGTGATCATTATCTGAATGGGTGATCAATACCGCATCTAAGTGAGGGACTGCCGCCGGTTTGATTGGCAGATCGATCAGTAACGGCAGGTCAAATCCTTCTAAGACCGGATCGACCATGATACATGTACCACGGCTGTTTAGAAGAATACCGGAGTTTCCTAACCAGCGAATGATCGTTTGATCTGTTTTTTGAAAAGCTTCTTCATGAAAGAAAATCGTTTTTGGGGGTATTGCTTGTTTCGCGTTTGTCATGTTTCTTCGTTCCCTTCGCCTGTTTTTTATAAATCCAACCCAGAATAGCCGTTCATAACAGGCTAGACCAAATCGTTGATTCAGTAAGGATTGCTTCAATGGTTGGGGGAAGAAGCAGTGGTTTGATCCGTTGTTGCGGGATCATCGGGGCGCTCTTTTTCGGTTGGTGGGTCCATTACGTTGAAAAAGCCTATTATGATCGCGATAAATCAAAAGTAACACAATCATCTAGTAAATTAGATCATTGTTTCTAGTGGCTTCGTCAAGGCGATGTTTGGTCTTTTAATGGAATGGATTTCGAAAAAAGAGCGGTTTTTAATGAAAAGATGAAATCCATTTCGTCTTTAGGAAAATATATTGGAAACGCTCTCTATAAATGGTACATTGCTGGCAGAAAGAACAGTATGTTATACCGGTAAGCACATACAACATAGATTTTCTTTGAAATTTATTTAGGGGTGGAATGTATGAGTGAAAATTATCAATCATTAGCAAAAAAAATCGTCCAGTATCTGGGGGGACAAGAAAATATCACGGATGCCTATCACTGTCAAACCCGATTGCGCTTTAAAGTCAATGAAGAAAAGCGTATAGATCAAGGAGAACTAGAGGCGCTCGATGGGGTTGCCAAATACATCAATAACGCAGGGGTACATCAAGTCGTGATCGGAACACATGTCAAAGATGTCTATGAAGAAGTCACAAAATTGGTTTCGCTTCAATCATCAGGGGCGTCGGAACCTGGGGAGAAAAAAGGACCAGCAGCTGCAGTGATCGATTTTGTGGCAGGAACGTTTCAACCAATTATTCCCGCACTGTCCGGTGCCGGAATGGTTAAGGCAGTTTTGGCTTTATTGATCGTTTTTGATGTGATCACGGCTGATTCGCAAACCTATTACATGCTGAATCTTTTTGCAGATGGTGTTTTCTTCTTCTTACCAATGATCCTGGCCTTCACTGTGGCACAAAAATTGCGATGCAATCCGATTTTAGCGGCTTCAGTGGCTGCTATGATGATGCATCCTAATTGGGGTGCCTTGGTCACAGCAGGCGAACCCGTTCACTTTTTTGGGGTTATTCCTTTTACATTAGCAAATTATACGGGATCAGTCATTCCGATCCTGATCGTGATTTTTTTCCAATCGTATGTCGAAAAGTTTTTGAACAAAGTGATTCCAAAATCAGTGGAGCTGGTTTTTGTTCCGATGCTAACATTCTTGATAATGGGTACATTAGCCTTCTCGCTATTTGGACCGATCGGTAGTATCTTGGGTGGTTATTTGGCAACTTTCTTTACCTTCTTAAGTGTCCATGCTAGCTGGGTTCCAGCGGTTTTGATTGGGGGCTTTTTGCCAATCATGGTGATGTTTGGATTGCACAATGGGATTGCTCCTTTAGGGGTGATGCAAATGGCAGAACTTGGGTATGACAGTATTTTTGGTCCAGGGGCATTGGTCTCAAACATTGCTCAAGCAACCGCAGTAGCAGTTGTCGCATTGCGTACGAAAGAGAAAAAAACTAAGCAGTTGGCGGTATCAGGGGCAATCACTGCCTACATGGGGATTACCGAACCCGCTTTATATGGCATCAATTTGCCCAAAAAATATCCGTTGGTTGCGGCAATGATTGGTGGGGCTTCTGGTGGTTTGTATGCTGGCTTGACCAATACGCATCGCTTTGCGACCGGTTCGTCTGGTCTCCCAGCAATCTTACTATATATCGGTGATGATACGATGCGCTATTTTTGGAACATCATTATCGCATTGGTGATTGCAGCTGTGGTGAGTGGGGCCGTTACCTATGTCTTAAGTTTCAAATATGAAACAAAAGTGACAATTGATGTTCCGGAGATGAAAGCAGTAGTACTAGAAGATACCGGCTTGATCAATCCTGTACCGGGAATCGTGATTCCGTTGAATCAAGTCAAAGATGACGCATTTGCTTCTGAAGCACTCGGAAAAGGATTTGCGGTCGATGAACCCATCGGTGAAGTCATTGCGCCTTTTGATGGAAAAGTCGCTGCTGTTTTTCCTACCAAACACGCGATTGGCTTGGTTTCAGACACCGGAATCGAATTGTTGATCCATGTCGGTTTAGACACAGTGGAACTAAATGGTCAGTATTTTGATGCTTTAGTAGAAGCAGAGCAAAAAGTTACAAAAGGGCAGCGATTGCTGACGTTTGATGTACCGCAGATAAAAGCTGCAGGATATGTCACACAAGTACCGATCATCGTTACCAATACACCACAATATACCGCAGTCGAACGTGTGAAAGAAGGTTTGGTAGCTAAAGAAGAGGAAGTACTTGTAGTCAAAGTTTAGGAGGAAATAACATGGGATTATCAGATGATTTTTTATGGGGCGGTGCAACGGCTGCCAATCAAGCAGAAGGTGGTGTATTAGCAGGAGGACGTGGCTTATCAAATGTCGACCTCTTACCAACTGGTCCTGATCGCGCAAAGGTCGCTGCGGGTGAACTGGAAATGTTGGAATGGCAGGAAGATTCTTTTTATCCAGCCCAAACGGCCATTGATATGTACCACCATTATATGGAAGATATTGCCCTTTTTGCCGAAATGGGGTTTAACGTGTATCGGATGTCACTTTCTTGGTCACGGATTTTTCCGAATGGCAATGACGAAGCGCCCAACGAAGAAGGACTGCTTTTTTATGAGAAAATCTTCAAAGAATTGAGAAAACATCAAATCGAGCCATTAGTCACGATTGCCCACTTCGATGTTCCGCTGCATTTGATCAAGGAATTTGGTGGCTGGAAAAATCGCCGACTCATTGATTTCTATGTGACTTATGCGGAAACCGTCTTCCAACGCTATCGCGGGTTGGTCAAATATTGGCTGACGATCAATGAAATCAATATTTTGCTGCATCAGCCCTTTGTAGGTGGCGGGATCGTCTTTAAAGAAGGGGACAATCGTCAAGAAATCAAATACCAAGCAGCGCATCATCAGTTAGTCGCCAGTGCCTTAGCAACCCAAAAGGCTCATGAAATCGATCCGACCAATCAAGTTGGTTGTATGCTGGCTGGTGGCAGTCATTATCCTTATACTTGCCGACCTGAAGATTACCAAGAAGCAATCGATCGTGATCGCGAAGGCTATTTCTTTATCGATGTGCAAGCCCGAGGCAAATACCCCAATTATGCCTTGAAAAAATTTGAGCGCGAAGGCTTAACAATCAAAATAACACCTGAGGACGAGGCGATTTTAGCGGCTTCTCCTGTTGATTTTGTCAGTTTTTCTTATTACTGTTCGCGAACGGTCAGTGCCCACCCAGAAGACTATGCGCAAGCGACAGGGAATCTCTTTCCATCAATTAAAAATGAACATCTATCATCGACTGAGTGGGGGTGGCAGATTGATCCGTTAGGACTGAGAAATTCATTGAATCAATTGTATGATCGCTATCAAAAACCGTTGTTTATCGTAGAAAATGGGTTAGGGGCGATCGATACCCCTGATGAGAATGGGTTTGTCGCAGACGATTATCGGATCGACTATTTAAAAAAACATATTCAAGCCTTCAAAGATGCAGTGACGATCGATGGCGTGGAACTACTTGGTTATACTACTTGGGGTTGTATTGATCTTGTAGCAGCCAGCACCGGTCAAATGAGTAAACGCTACGGCTTTATCTACGTGGATCGAGACGATCAAGGCAACGGCACCTTGAAACGAACCAAGAAAAAATCCTTTGAGTGGTATAAAAAAGTGATCGCTTCAAATGGGGAAGTTTTATAGCATACAAAAAGAATGACACATTTCCTCGTGTCATTCTTTTTGTATTGTGTCATCTAACATCAGGAAAGGGAAGCAGCAACTCTTTTTTCACGAGCCAATGATTGGCGCTTTGCAACGGCTTGCTATTTTTTCCCTGCAAAATGCGTAAAACGGACAAACTGATTTTGGGCTTCTTCTTGTAAAAATTCTTTTGGTGTCAGCTGAAATTCTTGTTTAAAGCAGCGTAAAAAATGGGTATAGGAGTTGAAGCCGCAAGCTTCGAACGTGGCGGTGGCGCTTCTGGTTTTACGTAAAATTTCTTTGCTCTTTAAGAGTCGTTTCTTTACCACATAGGCATGAAAGGCGACGCCAGTTTCTTTTTTGAAGGTCCTTGAAAGCGAGTATGGGCTCATGAAAAGGGCTTTGGCGACGGTCTCTAAGGAGAGATCAGCGGTCAAATGCTGATTGATATAGGTAATAGCAGCCAAAATGTCTTTATTTTTATAGAGTGAGTCGGATAAAAATAGCGGTTCTTTTTCCTGATAGGCAATCGTATTGATGGAAATCAAAAACGCAATCAAATGATTTTGATAAAGTAAGTCGGTGCCATAATTGCTATCCGTTTTTTTGCGTAAAGGACGCAATAGCTGGTCTAGTTGGTCGGCATCGATCGATAAAATACGACTGTTGATGCCGCCGTTGCTACGAAAACAGGCAGTGAGATCTGTTTGGGTAGTGGAGAGGGCAGCGAGATAACTAGGATTGATATACAGGTAGGTTCGCTCGAAAAAATCAGAAGTTTGATGAACGATTCGATGCAAGACGTTTGGAGGAATCAAGATGATCGTACCAGGTTCTAGAGGGAATTCTCCGCCATCGATAAAGAAGACCGCTGATCCTTTTAAGGTACAGTGAATCTCATAAAAACTATGGTAATGATAAAGGGTATTGTTTTCTTCTACGATGTCTTTGATATGAAAGGCCTCAAAACGATCGTTGATCATCGTATCCGCACTTTGCTTCTCCATGATTGGCTCCTTTCGTACTCGTTTGTTTTTATCATACAAGAATAGATAGTAAAGTGTCAATAACTGCTATTTTTGTGTAAATGTAAGCGTGTTACGATCAATCTATCAAAGAGAAATGAGAGGATGAACCCAATGGTGATTTTAGAACAGTTATTTGTGGAAAAACGTGTTGTAGAAGAAAAAATTGATCGCATGATCGAAAATTTAACGACGATCAAGGATGATAATGGCGAATTTCTATTAGACTTTGACGGCTTGATCGTTGATGATAAAAGCTGGGGGATTTGGAACTGGCCGCAAGGGGTGGGACTATACGGCATTTATAAAAACTACCAAATCACCAAAAATCCCAAAGCGCTCCAAGTTGTGGAAGAATGGTTTGAGCAGCGGATGTTAGAAGGCGCGCCACCTAAAAATGTCAACACGATGGCGCCGCTTTTGGCAATGGCGTATCTTTATGAAGACACCAAAGATTCTCGTTACTTGCCGTACCTTGAACAATGGGCGGAATGGGTCATGCATGATATGCCGCGAACCGATGAAAATGGTCTGCAGCATGCGACCTATGGACCAGAAAATCGCAAGCAGCTTTGGGACGATACCTTGATGATGACCGCTTTGCCTTTGGCGAAAATTGGCATGTTGCTGAATCGTCCGGCCTATATCGAAGAAGCAAAACAACAATTTATGATCCATATCAAATACTTAGTTGATAAAAAAACTGGTCTTTGGTTCCACGGCTGGACCTTTGAAGAACGCCACAATTATGCGCAAGCGCTTTGGGCAAGAGGCAACTGCTGGATCACCATTGCGATTCCTGAGATCATTGACATTCTCGACTTGCAAGAAGGAGATGCGTTACGAGGCTTCTTGATCAATACCCTCTTAGACCAACTAGCTGCCTTGCAAGAAATGCAAGATGAAAGTGGTTTGTGGCACACCTTGTTAGATGATCCTAGCTCGTATGTGGAGGCTTCTGCGACGGCTGGTTTTGCCTATGGGATTTTAAAAGCCGTTCATAAGCGTTACATTGACAAAGCTTGGGAAGATGTTGCCTATAAAGCGTTAGCCGGTTTGATCGAACAAGTCGCAGAAGATGGAGAAGTCCAAAATGTTTCCATCGGTACTGGAATGGGAGAAGACTTGGCGTACTACAAAAACATCGCGATTACAGCAATGCCTTACGGGCAATCACTGACAGTTTTAGCATTTACTGAACTATTGGTTTCATTTTGTTAAGCAGAACACCTTACGTAATAAAGAGAGGAGCAGACAAAGATGATCAAAAAAGCGATTCGGATGAAGCTACATCCTGGTTATGAAGCAGAATATGAAAAACGGCATCGCGAACTATGGCCAGAACTAAAAGAGCAGCTCATAGCACACGGGGCGAAAAGCTACCAGATTTTCTTAGATCCAGAAAGCCTTGCGTTGTTTGGCTACCTTGAGATTGAAGATGAAACCCGCTGGCAGCAGTTAGCGGCAACCGAGATCAACCAAAAATGGTGGCAGTACATGGCAGAACTTATGGAAACAAATCCGGATGATTCGCCAGTGACACAGGAGTTAAAGGAAGTCTTTACGCTGTAAGCTAGACAAAAATGTTTATTTCTTAAAACGAACACGGTCGCATCAATTGTTTGACATCAATTACTGGTTAGTCAAAGAGGTAGTTCGCTCACGAATGTGAGCGGACTACCTCTTTTGTTGAAATAGCAACACAGTCATTTCGGATAGAAGAAACGTTAAGAGAGAAGTGCTTTTTCTTGCTGCTTCAAAAATTTCTTTGGTGTCATACCGGTAATCTTTTTAAACGTTTGAACAAAATATTCGGGGGCATTACTAAAGCCCGTCATCGCTGCCACTTCGTAGACTTTGTAGTTTTTCTTCAGCAGTTCTTGTGCTTTTTGGATTCGGTATTCGGCTAATTTTTGATTGAAGCGAATCCCGGTTTCTTTGTAATAGGTTTTTCCTAAGTATTCAGGATTTAAGTACAAAAGATGGGCGGCGATCCATTTCAATGACAATGCTTCATGGTCATAATATTCTTCGATGATCAGGTTGACTTTTTGGGACAGCTGCATGTTCTCGCTATCGTCTAAGCTGCCCCGCATCAAATCGATACAGTGAAGCAGCATAAACTGGAGTTCGTGCCAATTATTCAAGAGCATGATCTTTGGGGAATAGTCATCAAAGTAGATGTCTTTTTTGATGCGATGGTTTTCAAAAATTGCCGATAACAAATCGTTGACCTGCAGCCGCAATAGTTGGACAGGGTAAAGCTCCATGCGACAGGTAGAAAAAAAGTTTTCCGTAAGAACTTGGGCTAAAGTCAGTTCGCCTTTGTCGATCAATGCCAAAAGTTTTTCACGGTATTCCATATAGAGACTATTTTCATAGACATTTTCTTGTGAGATTTGGGCTTCTTGGATGACTTCAAAGGTATCAAAATAAAACTCCTTATCCAAGTTCCGCTTGCCTAAATGATAACTGAGTAAAAATTTTTCGGGGGTTTCGACCCAGCAATTGATGGCGATCCCTTTTCCTAGATGCGCAGCCTGTACCTTCGTTTTAAAAAAGAGATTAAAGGTATTTTCCGTACTGAAGTTCAGGATATAGCCAACTTTGTTTTGATGACCGATCACCAACTCGTGATGGTTCTCATAGCTTTCGATCCGCTTGGCGATGGCGTGATAGAATTTCGAATCAAATAAGTACATACAAAATGGAAAAACGAACGATTCAGGCAGCGGTTCTTCTCCGCAGCTATTGATGTATTGTTCAATTTGTTGTTTTAAATAGAGGGTAGATTCCATTTGACGACGTTCAGAACGTTCGATCGTCTCAGCCAACGCTTCTGAAAGCTTGCTCGGAAAAACAGGTTTTTCAAGGAAAAATTTGACCCCTAAAGCCATCGCTTCTTTGGCAAAGGAGAAGCTGCCAAAGCCTGTCAAAATAATGATTTGAATCGCAGGATTGATGGCTTTTAATTTTTTGATCAAGGCAAGTCCATTGACTTTAGGCATATTGATGTCGGTAATCACGATGTCGATGGTGTTTTGCTGACAAAATGCCAAGGCTTCTTCACTGTCTGTGTAAATTCCTTTGACCACTAATGGGAAATCAAAAGAAGCAACGAGGTTAGCCACACCATTTGCTATCAAGGGTTCATCGTCAACAACGAGGATATTTTTCATGTTTCACTCACTCCTTTTAAGGGGATCACAAAGCGCACCGTCGTCTTTTTGAAGGGAATCGAGGAGACGATGGCTAAGGACGCTTGATCACCATAATGCAGTTGCAATCGTTTTTGAATATTGGTCAATCCGATGCCGCCTTCTTTTTCAATCGAGAAGTTGGCTTTAAAACCAGGGCCATTGTCAGAGACACTGACTTGGAGAAAGGTTGCTTGTTGTTCAATCGTAAGGACGAGGCGACACGTCTCCTTCATATCATTGACGGCGTATTTAAAGACATTTTCAATCAATGGTTGAATCAGTAACTTAGGAATCTTAAAGGACAAGTCATTCACCAAAATTACTTCGATATACTCGATCCGTTTCCCGAAGCGAACGTTTTGAATATTGATATAGGCGTGCACGATATCTAATTCATCTTGTAGCGTTGTGAAGTCAGACTTGGTATCGATTTTTTTTCGAAACAAATAGGCAAGGGAGGTGACCATCTCTGAGATCTGCCACTGCTGATTTTCAATGGCGATCCAGTTGATCGAGTCTAACGTATTGTATAGAAAATGTGGATCTAATTGCGCTTGCAATCCTTTAAATTCGATTTCTTGGGACAATATACGCATTTCATAATTGTCCTTGATCAAGGCATTTAATTCATCGATCATCGTATTGTAGCTTTCATAAAGGACCATGATCTCTTCTTGACTATTTTCTGGGACAGCGAGGGTCTTTAAAGAGGCCAGTTTTTTCGTTTTCCGCAGAACTGCCATTTGCGAAGCTAAGTCAGCTAAAGGGCGGGTCAGCTGATTGCTTATTTTCCGAATCACAACAATAATCAAACATAAAAAAGGCAAACTCACAGCGATGGAAAGGCCTTGTAGTTTATAAAGATCAGCTAAGACTTGATTTTCAGGCAGCAAATAAATGAAGGTCATATTCGGCATCGTCTTCCGATCCATTGCGTAGTAGTACTGGCGATTATCAAACGTCATGGAGCCGATCGATCGCTGGAAGGTTTCCATTTTTTGCTGCAAGGTATTTTGATCCGCAGCGAGGGTTTGCTCGTCATTTGCGGTACTATAAAATTGGTTCTGATACGCCATGAAAAATTGGTTTTGTTCGGAGACAATGGGAAGACTTTCGATCTCGTTACGAAAGAAGGACGTATTCACTAGAAATATCACCGTACCAATATAGGTTAAAGAAAGATCGGCTGTTGAATAGATTTTTCGCAGGTAGACGCCTTGAGAAAGGTCTTTTGCAAAAAACCAACTCCCTTTGGCAGGCTTATCGGGCAAAGTCTCGATCATATCTTTGATGGTTTGGCCATTAAAGATATGGTCGGTCTCGGCTAGAAAGTTGATCATGTTTTCGTTCGTTGGGGTAAAGAGATAGACGTTTTGAATCGTTGATTCATTGCGTACGAGGGCGTTGATTTCTGCACTTAAGGCATTCTTTTGGTCGATCGCCTCTAAGGATTGCAAGGAATCTTGTGCCAAGATCCTTTGTAGGCCATTTTGGATCGGTGCACTATCGATAATGCGAAAAGAGAGGGTTTCGACGGCAGTTAAACGCTTGGCGATATTTGTTGAAATGATCGAGACATCTTTATACGCGGCTTCTTTCAGCTGCGCCATGTAGACTTGTCGCCAAACTAAGGTCAGGAGAACAGCCAATGAGACGATAATTGCCACCGTCGCAAAAAAGACAAAATGTAACTGTCGCTCAAAAGGCTGCTTTTTAAAGTGATTGATCAGCTTCTGGGACTTCATGGACACTGCCTCGCTTTGCTTGCAATTGTTTGGTTTTTTCAATCATCTGACCATGAAAAAATTCAGCGAAGAACAAGAAAATCACCAGTCCAAAGACGAGTAACAAAGAGGTTTTGGCAGTCAATAAGAGAAACAATAAATACCAGGTAAACAACAAGGCAAGGCCTTGCAGTGGGTAGCGAAAGACTAGAAAGATACTGACGTACAAGGTCTGTTTCCAAGCGTGTTGTTCGGCTTTGGCATAGGTCATAAAGCTGATGAATGCAGTGTAAAGGAGGAGAATCGTTAAAAGTAAATAGACAGGGCGCAGCCAAGCCATTTCAGTCGGGAAAAAATGAGTGATCCGTAAGTTAAACAATAACAGGAGTACTGTACTTAATAGTCCAATGCCAAAAAGGGAAAAGGTGCGAAAGGCTTGCTTGTAGGCTTGCCAGAAGGCAACAACCGAATAGTCATGGCCAGTTTTACGAAAATCATGTAAACATTTGATCGTGACAGCGGTGGCAGGACCGAAGCCAAAGATCCCCAATCCTAAAAGGGTAAAGAAAAGCCATAAAAGGTTTAATTTAGCAAAATAAGCTGTTACCGTAAAAAGACGAAACAGTCCGGTTTGTATTTTTTTCATTGTTTCCACCTACCTTGTTTTTTGAAAAGAAAGCCTTTTCAACGCTAGTATAGCATAGTATATTGGAAAAAATAGAGCATGTCTGTTTTTTTACATTTTTCATCTGTTTTTCTATTTTTTTCTAGCTATTGCCCGTGAAGGCTTAGCCTTCAGCAAAAACGACAGTCTAGTTTTTCACATATTTGCTCTTGTTTTTTCATTTTTATTAACGAGGATTTCCATTACAATCAGCTTGTAAGCGCAAACAAAAAGGAGTGTAGAAGAATGAAGAAAACTTTTTTTAAAGCAGCGAGCTTGTTGTTTCTTGGTGCGACCTTAGCAGCTTGTGGCAACAACGGCAATAGTAGCGGAAGCTCAGAAGCTGATGCAGATGGGAAAACGACGATTTCCTTTACCTGGTGGGGCTCAGAAGTCAGACACGAGAAGTATATCGAATCAATCAAAGAATTTGAGAAACAAAATCCTGACATCAAAGTTGAATATGAATATGGTTCTTGGGATGACCATTGGAAAAAACTAGCAACAAAAGCGGCTTCTGGAGAATTACCTGATGTGATCCAGATGGATGTGCAGTACATTGCGCAATATGGAACGAAAAATCAATTAGCAGATATGTCGGAATTTATCGGCAATGAGATTCAAACCGATGATATCAAAGAATCGATTTTAGCAACTGGCGAGTTAGATGGAAACATTTTTGGCATACCAACTTCTGTCAATACTATGGCGATGCTCTACAATCCATCATTGGTAGAACAAGGGGGCACTGGGATCGACTTTAGCAATTATACCTTCGATGACCTTATAGAAAGTACGGCAGCGATCGCTGAAGCAACAGGTGATTACGGTTGGAATGATAACAATGACAACAGTACGATTTTGCAATATTTTTTACGCACTAAAGGTGAAGATCTATACAAATACGATGCGGACGGCAAACCAGAGATCGGTTTTACCAAAGAAAACTGGGTTGAATTTATGGGGGCTATCGCGGATCTTACGGAAGCCAAAGCAATGCCAACCGCAGAAGTGACTAGCAATGCCAACAGTATGGATCAATATCCGTTTTCACAAGGAAAAGCAGCCTATATGATGACTTGGTCCAATCAATACTTGACTTATAAAGCCTCCGCCGCAGAAGATGTCGAAATCAACTTGGCTCGTCCATTCGACTCAGAAAACGGGGCGATGGCGTATCGACCAGGGTTCTTTTATTCGATCGCGAATGCTTCTGAATCAAAAGAAGCAGCTGCGAAGTTTGTTGACTTTTTAGTGAATAGTGAAGAAGCCAATAAGATCATCGGTACTGAGCGGGGAATTCCTTCCAATGATGCCATCAAAGAATTGCTTTATGCCGACATGACACCAGAAGAGCAAGAGTCATCTGATTTCTTAGATGATATTGCAGACATCGTCGGTGATCCATCCCCAATCCCACCAATTGGGTTTGCTGAAATCAACACGTACTTTAAAGAGCTGTACGCAGAGATCACTTATGGCACGATGACACCAGAAGAAACTTATGATGCCTTTACGCAACGCTGCGAAGAAATTTTTGCAGAAAACTATCAATAAGCATAGATGCGGCGCCTTTACTGACTTTTTCAGTAAAGGCGTTTTTTTAGGAGAAGCACTGGAGGAAAAAAATATAGGTCCTCTAGTTTTTCACATTTCTGTGCTTTTTTTTCTATTCATTCTTAAGAAGCACTTCGTTAAAATCAACTTGTAAGCGTAATCAACTATAGGAGGTAGGAAGTGAAAATTATGGAACTACAATCAAAATCACCCACGGCAAAAGAGCCTGGGAAACTCAAAAGCTGGTTTAATCGATTACCAGAATCAAAACAGAATATGGTTACAGGCTACTTATTTATCTCACCCTTCATCATTGGCTTTTTTGCTTTTATTATCGTCCCGATGGGGATTTCTCTTTTTATGTCTTTTCATGACTATGATTTATTGACAGAGGCGCAATTTGTTGGCTGGAATAACTTTAAGACGATTTTTACGAATGATCCCAAGTTTGTTCAGTCACTGACTGTTACGCTGAAATATGTTGTGTTGGCAGTCCCTTTACGGCTGATCGTCGCATTAGCAGTGGCGATGCTGATCAACCGCCCATCGAAATTAAGCGGCGCTTATCGGGTATTATTTTATATCCCTTCGATTTTAGGTGGGAGCGTGGCGGTCTCGATCATGTGGCGGAATCTTTTTGGCGATTCAGGGTTGATCAATGGCGTGCTAGCGGCGATCGGCTTAGACCCGATCTACTTCTTTAAAAGTCCTGGCTTAGCGTTGATGACCTTGATTTTATTAGCAGCGTGGCAATTTGGCTCGTCGATGTTGATTTTCTTATCCGGTTTGAAAAATATTCCGAAAGATTATTACGAAGCGGCAGAAATTGATGGGGCAGGAAAAATCAGACAGTTTTTCAATATCACGGTTCCAGTCCTGACGCCAATCATCTTTTTCAATCTGATCTATCAAACGATCATGGCCTTTTTGACCTTTACACCTGCGTTTATCATTTCGAATGGGACGGGTTCACCCCGTAACGGCACGTTAGTCTATTCCTTGTACATGTATCAACGAGCCTTTACCGATTTCAAAATGGGCTATGCTTCAGCCTTAGCGTGGATTTTACTGGTCATCGTTGGGTTGATTACGATTCTGTTGTTCGCAACATCGAAATTTTGGGTGTTTAAAGAAAACGAGGAGGTTTGATTGATGCGTGAACAAAAACAAAATTATTTCTTTGATGCCGTGATCTTAGTTGCTGCATTACTGATGCTTTATCCGATTTTCTGGCTGCTGTTTAGTGCCTTTAAACCTAGTAGTGACATTTTTCGAACGGCAACGGAGTTGATCCCCCGAAGCTGGACGTTAGAAAATTTTACCAAGGGGTTTGAAGGGATCGCAGGGATTCCCTTCATTCGCTATATTTTCAACTCGTTGCAAATCGCGTTGATTTCAATGGTAGGGGCGGTCTGTTCTTCGGCTGTCATTTCTTATGGATTTGGTCGAATTCCTTTCAAAGGAAAAGGCTTTTGGTTTGCTTGTATCTTGGTCACGATGATGCTGCCGCAAGAGATCATCATGGTGCCTCAGTATCTTTGGTTCAATCAATTAGGCTGGCTTAACTCGATTCGTCCGGTAACCGTTCCTTCATACTTCGGACAAGCTTTCTTTATTTTCATGATGGTTCAATTTGTCTCTGCGATCCCGACAGATTTAGATGAAGCAGCAAAAATGGACGGCTGTGGACGGGTCGGTATTTTCTTCCGTGTGATTCTACCGTTGATGAAGCCTTCCTTGGCAAACGCTGCGATCTTCTCTTTCTATTGGAAATGGGAAGAACTGATCGGACCGATGCTGTACCTTACACGTCCGCAAAACTACACGGTATCGATTGCCTTAAAGCAGTTCCTAGATGCTAGCAGCACCTCCAATTGGGGAGCGATGTTCGCGATGTCTGTCGTCTCCTTGCTGCCTGTGTTGATCATCTTCTTTATTTTCCAAAAATACATTGTTGAAGGCATCAGCACGACTGGTCTTAAATAAGTGTGGAAAAAGATATTCGCTGTTTTGGAATATCTTTTTTCTATTGAATGAATTCGTTGAAGAAAGGACAAACCGATGCAACCATTTCAAGTAATTGATTTTCATGTGGTACCAAGCACGATCGGCGCTCATCAAGCGACCCTTATTTGGGAGAAGCCGCTGCACGCCCAAGCTATTTTTGGTTATCAATTGTTTTTAGACAACGATTTGATCCAAACCAGACCAACAAACAAGACGCATTGGACGTTGACAAACTTATCTGCCGATCAAACGTATCAAGTAACGATCATCTGCCTCGATCATCAGGGGTGCCTGCTTACAAATACCGCAGTCACGACGACCTTTCGTACAAAGAAAAAAAGTGTTTTGTTAGATGTTACGCAAGCACCCTACCATGCTGATAGCGCAGGCAAAGAAGATAGTACCGCCATTCTCCAGCAAGCGATCAACGATTGCCCTAGCAATGGCACTGTCTGGATCCCAACAGGGGCAGTGATCCTTTCTGGTGCGTTGGAGCTAAAAAGCAATATGATTTTTCAGGGAGATGGCACATTGCAAGCAAGCCTCGACATAGAAACGTATCGGGTTGCCCCTCACGATTATTTAGGAAGCGTGAATCAAGAGGGGTTGCCATTAAGCCGTTATGAAGGCTGGGAATTGTTTTGTTTTCGTTCATTGATCAACATTGGGTATATCGATCGGGGCGATCGAGGGCGTATCGTTTGTGAAAATGTCCGTCTTTGTGGCAAAGGAACGATCATTGGTGGCGGGAATCCATTAGGACTAGCGATGCGAAACCCTTATGCAGACCGTGAACAGTATCCAGAATATGTTTCTGATGGAAAACCTGGAAGACGAGTAAGGGGACGTTTGATCTGTATGATGCAGGCCAAAAACATCCATTTGACAGAGCTGACGTTGATTGATCCACCATGCTGGACTGTTCATATGATTTACTGTGACACCGTTGTGACCCATGGGGTGACTATTCAGTCCAAAGGCATCGACAATGGCGATGGTTGGGACCCAGATTCTTCGCAAAATTTGCTGATTTTTGACACCGTTTTTGATACGGGCGATGATTGTATCGCAATCAAATCTGGCAAAAATCCAGAAGGAAATCAGATCAATAGACCAGCGAAAAATATTCGGCTGTTTGATTTGGCTATTCGAGGGGGACATGGCATCGCGATTGGTAGTGAGCAATCTGGTGGTGTTGAAAATATCGCTTTTCGAGATTGTCAACTGACCAATACGCTTTATGGACTAGAATTGAAAGCGCAGAATGATCGTGGTGGCTATATTCGTCAAGTGACGATCACCGATTGCCTGTTGGATCGTTTCATGGCTCATCCTGTTGCTTACAATGCCGATGGTCAGGCAGCACAACAGTTACCGATCATTTCGGATATTTTGGTCAAGAATACCCGTATCGTAGGGCAGAACCCTTTGGTCGAGCTAAAAGGGTTTGTCGATGAACAAACACAGCAGGTTTCACCGATCCAACGCGTTACTTTTGAGTCAGTTGCCTTTGAATCAGCTAAAGGGCAAAAGAAAATGATTTTTGAACAGTGTCAGGAGGTCAGCTTTAAAGAGGCAGCGATCATTGAGCGAGCGGCCATAAGTGACGCAATAAGTTGCCAAGAAACAGTCGAACTATCCATGGTGGGGCAAAAGAAACGCACGTAGAACAAGCTTTTGGAAATGATCTGCGTTGGTTTTCCCAATGAGAAAAAGTTAGTTAAGCACCTTATTTCCTTCCTTGACAGGTTGCGCCTTTTTGCTTTTGTAGACAAAAAGGCGCATTTTTCTAACAAGAAAGGACGTTACAAAAAAAGACGATCCTCAGAAATCAAAAAGGACTTTCTTTTGCCGCTAAGGGGACTATAGTAAAGAATGTAGGAAAAAAGGACGCCAGAAAGCACATGGGAAAAGACAACGAGATGTGCCAAGAGGAACGCTTTACTTGATGGACAGCGCCAGTAAGAAGCACTTAGTTCTATCCAAATAAATGATAGATGAAAAAAGGTTGGCGATGCGCAAATTTTTAAAAGTCATGGATATCGATAAACCTATTTGTAGCGTAAAACAAAAGCGTAGGAGGTAAGCAAGAATGGAAGACATCACGCAATTATTGCAACGAGAAATTGACCAAGCATCAACTGTGCAGGGAACAGTGATTACACCACCCGGCGCCTATCAAATCGGCGCATTGTTTTTAAAAAGCAATGTGCACTTGATTGTCTCAGAGGATACGATTCTGTATGGTAGTCAAGAACTGGCCGATTATCCCGAAGTAGATAATCGGGTCGCAGGGATCAATATGAAGTGGCCTGCAGCGATGATCAATGTTTTTCACGCAGAAAATGTCATGATCTCGGGAAAAGGGAAACTTGATGGTCGTGGAGAAACATGGTGGCAAACGTTTTGGGGAACAGATGAAGCCAGCGGGATGATGGCGGATTATGCAAAGAAAGGCTTACGCTGGGCAGCAGATTATGATTGCAAGCGTCCACGAAATATCCTTGTTTATGAAAGTCAGCAAGTAACCATCAAAGATATTTCGTCGGTACAGTCGGGTTTTTGGAATACACAAATCACGTATTCTCACCACATATTGATCGACGGCATCACGATAGACAATGGAAAAGGGCCTAGTACTGATGGCATCGATATTGATTCCTGTGAAGAAGTCACCATTCAAAATGCCTACATTTCCTGCAACGATGACAATATCTCGATCAAGGCGGGACGTGGGGCAGAAGCCTTAGCCCAGCAAAGAAGCTGTCGGAAAATCACGATCAAAGACTGTCAGTTAGGGTACGGTTCAGGAATTGCCATTGGCAGTGAAACTTCAGGTGGGATCGAAGAGATCAAAATCCAAAAAGTCGTCTTTGAGCAAACTGGCGCAGGGTTTCGGATCAAATCCGCTAACAATCGAGGTGGATTTATACGCAAGGTCACTGCTTCGGATTTAACGATGAAGGATGTTGGCTTTCCTTTTCTCTTACAAACAAATTGGTACCCAGATTATAGTTATCCAGAACTGCCAGCTGATTATGCGGAAGAGATTCCCGACTATTGGCACAAATTGATGGCACAACCTGCTATTCCAGTAGGTCCAGCAAAGGTCTGCGACATTACTATTGAAAACGTGCAAGCTACCAAAATAGGACAACAAAGCGTGCGTGCTTTCTTCATCGAGGCCAGCCCAGCAGAACCGATCCGCAATCTAACAATGAAAAATCTTTCCATCCATGCCGACGAGTTCGGCAAGATTGCAGGGGTCGAAAACTTAAAGATGGTGGAAACGATCGTCACTGCGTTAGCGCCAACCTTGGATCAAAATGATGTGTATGAGCGGTAGTACTCTTTCTGTCGGATATGAATGAGTGGTGATCCACTTAGTACTACAAAACTGATGAATTATCAAAAAAGACCAATGAGTTGGTCTTTTTTTCATGATAAGATGTTTCCAAATCTCTCACGAATAAGAACATCAGTACTTAGGCTACTTTTTCTACAACGAGAATTTAAGAATGATAGGAATCAGAAAAACTGCGATAATTAAATTGATTGAGCGAACTAAGAACACGAAGAACTATTTATTCTTTTTTCCTATAATTTACGATACCTGCAAATGTAGAGCAAAACTCCCTACCCAGCCATATATCAACGATTAACAAAAAATGTCAATTGCTGGAAATCCTGCTTTTCGTTATGCTTTTGGTATTGAAAGCGGTTTATTTAATCGAGCTCAACAACAAAATCTAAGGAGGAAAAGTAGTGAAAAAATTAAGTACGATTCTTGGTTTGGGGTTACTATCAGTCGCCTTTTTGTCGGCATGTGGGAAGGAGGAAGCAGGTTCCACAACAGATTATGATACGATTTCGATTTTATCGCCGTACATTGAAACTGAACCACCTGCAAGTGACAACGAGATTTTGAAACAATTAGAAGCTTACACTGGCAAAAACATTGATATTACCTGGGCACCCAATACATCCTATGAGGATAAAATGAATATTACGTTAGCTTCAGATGATATTCCAGAAGTGATGGTCATTCAAGGAAAATCAGGAGGATTTATCAAGTCAGCAGAAAATGGGGCTTTTTGGGATTTGACCGACTATTTAGCTGATTATCCTAATCTCTCTCAGTCTAACGAGGATGTTTTGCGTAATTCTTCTGTGAATGGCAAAGTGTACGGAATTTATCGGAAACGTGATGCGATGCGGACGGCGGTGATCATCCGAAAAGATTGGTTAGAAAACTTAAACTTAGAGGTACCAGAAACGATCGATGATCTTTATGAGATTGCCAAAGCATTTACTGAGAACGATCCCGATGGGAATGGTGAAAATGATACGTTTGGTTTGATTATTCCCCAATGGCCTGGCTCGATCAATTCAAATAGTCCTTACGATGTGTTAGCTACTTGGTTTGGGGCAGGAAATGCTTGGAAAGAAATAGACGGCACTTTAGAGCCATCCTTTATGCAACCAGAATACCTAGAATCAATGCAATTTGTTAAAGATATGGTGGAACAAGGCTATGTCAATCGTGATTTTGCAACCATGGCAGCAGATAAATGGGATGAGCCGTTTATCAATGGACGTGGTGGGATCATTATTGATACGTATTCACGAGCAGCACAAATCAGTAATAAATTATTGCAAGCTGGAGAAGAAGACCTCGTCGTCTTTACAGGGAATTTAAAAGATAATAGCGGTACGATGAATGCGTTACCGACAGATGGCTATTCTGGTTTCTTGGTGATTCCTAAGTCGAGTGTCCAGACAGAGGAACATCTAAAAGAGGTGTTGACGTTCCTTGATAAATTAAATGATAAAGAAGCACAGGTATTGCTGAACAACGGAATCGAAGGAATCAATTTTGAAGTAGTGGATGGAATGTCCGTCGCACTAGAAGGATCAGAAGCTGAAGCGTTAGCCAATGCGGTTAAAGGGTACTCACAAATTGGGATGAATGTAACGGAAGATACCCTGTACTATATTGCTAAGCCTGATACAGAAGCGGCTACTGAAAGCTATGAAAAACGATTGTCATTGATGGAAGCTGATTTAGAGCACGCTGTCTTTAACCCAGCAGCCTCCTATAATACAGATACGTATGTAACAAAAGGGGCACAGCTTGATCAGATCATTAGTGATGCGCGGGTTCAATTTATCGCAGGACAAATCGATGAAGCGGGTTGGGAAGCTGCGATCGAACTTTGGAAGAATCAAGGAGGCACGCAGCTGATGGAAGAAACGAATGCCCTTCATCAAGCACAATAACGACAGTCGAAGAAGGTTGAGTGGATCTTGCTCTCAACCTTTTTCTTTTTCAATAATTTTTTTCAGCTAATAAAATGGAGTAATAGTCAAGTGAGACGAGACAGGTAGTGAGAAATCAGAAAAGAAAAAATGGAAACAAGCAAATGAAAACCCTAATCTAACGCTTGATATCAAAGAATTCAAAAAAAGTCAATTGTTAGAAATGTAGGTCAAGTTTACTATGAAAAGAGAAAAGCAGCTCATATACGCATAAAAGGAGAAGAAATGTTAGCGAAATTGATCTATGAAAATCCGCTGAATCAAGCAGCAGATATTCAACACTTTATTGCTGAAGGAGAGCCCAAAATTACTTTCCAAGACGGGATGATTCTGGCAAATACGTATTCTGAAGAATCAAACAAACAACCACATTTTGTTTTATGGCTGCCTCAACAATTTCCAGCGGACCTACGAATCACCTGGCAGTTTCAACCACTGGCTGAACCAGGCTTATGTATGCTCTTTTTTGCAGCAGCCAATCGCAAGGGTGGCTCGATCTTCGATTCTGGAGTACCCAAACGAACCGGGGCATATCCCGAGTATCATTCTGGAGGGATCAATGCTTACCACCTTTCTTATTTTCGAAGAAAGTATGAGGAGGAACGGGCGTTTGAAACGTGTAATTTGCGCAAAAGCCATGGGTTTCATCTGGTCGCCCAAGGCGCAGATCCACTTCCGAGTGTAGCAGATGCCCGAGGGTTTTATCACCTAAGAATCGATAAGGTAGGTGCAACGATTACCTTTTGGATCAACGACTTATTGGTGTTAAGGTACCTTAATGAGGAACATTTTGGTCCCGTATTAACCAAAGGAGCGATCGGATTTCGGCAAATGGCGCCAATGAAGGCCTGCTATAAAGACTTGAAGGTATATTCCTTAGAGGAGGAACAGTGATGAAATGGCAGAAAGCATATCAAGCAGCAGATTTTGTCTTTTATTGTTTGCTGATAAATGTAACCGTTATTATAGGTGCGCTAGTAGGTGGGATCATCTTTGGACTGGCGCCTAGCGTACAAGCAGGATTCCACGTAGCAAAGAAAACCCTTAAACAGGAATCGCCGCCTTTTTTTCAAACGTTCTTTCGGTATTACCGCAGGAACTTTTGGCGATCGAATCGCTTGGGCTTACCGATCATTCTCTTTTATTTGTGCCCCATGGTAGTGATCCAGCAAGGATTTTTAGCGGCATTGACTCAAACAGGCTTGATCCTATTGATCGTTAGCCAATGCGTCGCGATCGCTGTGATTAATACATTGCTTAGCATGTACGAATATTATGTGCTCCCAACGAAGAAGTACCTAGGCGCTTCACTACGCTTTCTTTTCTTTCAACCTATTGGCACCTTTTTAGGCGTCCTTTGGTTTGGGATTTGTAGTACGATCAGCTTTTTTCTCCCCGGTCTCCTGCCATTTTTAAGTATTGGGATGTGGATCATTGGCACAATGGGGATTTACTTGAAATTATTTGATGAAAATGAACAAAAGCTAAAGCAACAAAACGATGCAGGTCAACCTGCAGAGAGGGAAGAGGAGGAAATCGAGCATGGCATTGAAATGGCTCAAAAATAAACCTAAGGGAAAACGTGGGCTGAGTTTTGGGTATCCATGGGAAAAAGGAGCTTTACAACCTGAGGTTCTAAGTGAGGAACTGTTTTTGCTGGGGGAGGAGCCGCTGCAAACGAAAGTACTGGCTTACTGGCCAGATGGCAGTGTGAAATGGACAGGACACAGTGGTCTGGTGGCAGAAACGACGCAGTTACTTTTTCAAAGAAAACAGCGTGTCCAGAAGAAACAGGCGATTGCTAGGGAAGCTTACAACGGTATTTATTTTGACAACGGTACGATCAAAGGCTTCTTCCCGAAACATGGGGAAGGGAAAAATGTATTGGACTGGGTAGCGGTCAATGGGCAGAAAAAATTGCAAGATCTTCACGCAATCCTGCAATACCAAAACAAAAAGGTGCAGTCCAAAGTAACGGACTTGATGTTGGAAGAAAATGGTTCAGAAAAAGCCGTTATCAAAGTATCGGGCGTCATTGAGATCAATCAAGAAGTGGTGCAAGAGTTTATTTTACGGTTCCGTATCTTTCGCGAAATCAGCAAATTGGAAATCATTCATACGGTCATTATCATCAAACCACTTGCTTATGAAGGCATGGGGGTAGCATTTGATTATGCGTTGACAGGTGAAAATTGGAATCGACAAGTCAAATTTATTGCAGATGCTGTGTATCATGAAGCGGCACAATTGTTACTTTCACGGCGACACTATCAGCAAAACATTCCCTATCAACAACAAGCCAGTGGACAGCTCGTTTCATTGACCCCAGCGGACGAGCCGATGCTGTCTCATGCGGTGGAAAATGCTATTTGGGACAATTTTCGGGTCAATCAAATCAATCATCGGTCATTTGAATTAGAAAAACAGACCGAAGCTGGGTACTGTTGGTTGCCCATTGGGGATGGCGAGCATTATTCAGGTACCTTTTACGCTGGGGGAGAAACCGGCGGCGTTGCTTGCAGCATGGAGAAATTTTGGGAAAAAGCACCATCTGCGATCGAGGTGACAGGCATCACCCAAAAAGAAACCCAAATCACGATGTGGCAGTGGTCACCGAATGCCAAGTCAATGGATTTTCAGCACTATTCCAAACGTGATCATATGCTTAGCGGATACGAAGGAATGGAAGAGATTCGTTCGACGGCAGTTGGCGTAGCAAATACGACGCGTTGTTGGTTGGATCTATATGAAGAAGCCCCGTCAGAAGAAGTGTTGCTGGGCTTAGCTCAAGAAAACCAAGAACCTGCCCAGATCGTTTCATTGCCAGAGCGTTATCAAGAGACGAAGGTTTTTGGCAGGATCAGTTTACCAGACGAATCAACGAAAACGAAACAGTTGCTGGAGCAACAATTGGCTAAGATGCGTCAATTCTATTTAGCAGAAGTCCAACAAAGAGGTTGGTATGGCTATTGGAACTATGGTGATGTCATGCATACCTATGATCAGTTTCGACACCAATGGCGCTACGATCTTGGTGGGTACGCTTGGCAAAACACTGAATTGGTCCCTAACATGTGGCTTTGGTTAGATTTTTTACGGACTGGTGATCCAAGCGTCTACTATCTGGCTGAAAGCATGACGAGACATACTTCAGAAGTCGATCAGTATCATGCTGGGGAATACAAAGGATTAGGGTCAAGGCATAATGTCGTTCATTGGGGGTGCCAAGCCAAAGAAGTTCGAATTTCAATGGCGTGTCTCCATCGCTACTACTACTATTTGACAGCGGATGAACGCATTGGAGAGATTATGGAACAAGTCAAAGACAATGAAACCTATGCTTTTGATGCGTTACCACCGATGCGCGAGTTTTATGAACGAGAAACGAAGCGGATACCGATTCGCATCGGACCAGATTGGGCTGCGCTAGTCTCGAACTGGTTTACCCAGTGGGAACGGGCGAATGATCCTGTGTACCTTGAAAAAATTCGCACGGGCATCACCTGCATCAAAGCCATGCCCCAGCGCCTATTGTCTGGTCCCACAGTGTTATTTGATCCACAAGACAAAACCTTATCTTATATGGGAACAGGGAATTTTGGCGGCTATCACATGGTCATCTCCTTTGGGGCGCCGCAAGTTTGGTTAGAACTTGCTCAAGTGCTGGAAGACCCCGAGTGGACAGAGATGTTAGGGGAGTTTGGCTGGTTTTATAGCTTGAGTCCTGAAATAAAAGCAGAAGAGTCAAACGAGGTACTGACGGAACCTCATTTTGCCTGGCCAATGTTTGCGTCGACGATGATGGCCTTTGCTGGGCGAGTGCGTAACGATCAAGCAATCAGCCAAAGGGCTTGGCAGTTATTGCTTGATAATGACAAATCGGGTGTTCCATTGCCGATCGAAGCGACCATTGAAGCAGCGACAACGTGGAAAAAAATAAAAGAAATGCCGTGGGTATCGACCAATGTGTTGTCACAGTGGGGGCTAAATACGATTTGTTGTTTAGCACTGATTGGAGCGGAATTAGAGGAGGAGAATGAATGGAAACAACAATAAAAAAAGTGCCGAAAACGAAAGAGCAATGGGGGAGTTTTCTCAACCATTTTAAACAAAATAAATGGCTCTATATTTTGACGATTCCCGGGATCATCTATTTTGCAGTATTTCGTTATGCACCGATGTATGGGTTGATCATTGCTTTCAAAGATTATGTGCCTTTTTTAGGAATCGCAGATAGTCCATGGGTCGGAACACAAAATTTTATGGATTTCTTCAATAATCCTGATTTCTTTCGGATCTTGTGGAACACGTTGATGATTGCCTTTTTAAACATCTTCTTTTCGTTTCCAGCACCCATCTTTTTGGCACTGTTACTGAATGAATTGCGCAACAAGCTGTTTCAGCGGACCATTCAAACCTTCGTCTATGTACCACATTTTCTTTCATGGACGATCGTCGTTAGTCTTTGGCATATCTTATTCAACATCGATCATGGAGCGATCACTCAATTTATCGCTTCGTTGACAGGCGTTGAAATCGACTTTCTCTCAGACCCGCAATGGTTCCGCCCCATGATCGTGATGCAATCGATTTGGAAAGAGATCGGTTGGGGGACTATTATTTATTTAGCTGCCTTATCAGGTGTGGATCAGGAACAATACGAAGCCGCGATCATGGATGGTGCAGGACGTTTCCGTCGTGTGTGGCACATTACTTTGCCTGCGATTCGTTCGACGATCATCATTATGCTGATTATGCGGATCGGGTCAATTTTGTCTACTGGGTTTGATCAGATTTTCTTGATGACCAATCAATTGAACCGGACAGTAGCAGATGTTTTTGACACGTATGTGTATATGATGGGGATTACCAATGGCGCTTACAGTTATTCAACAGCCGTCGGATTATTTAAATCGATCGTTGGGATCATCCTCGTACTTTGTACCAATAAATTAGCGAAACGCTTTGGCGAAAGCGGCTTATACTAAGGAGGAAAAAGATGGCTACTTTACACAATACGAAAGCAGGGAAAATATTTGATATTTTTAATGCGCTATTTTTGGCATTGATTGGGTTATTCATGGTGATTCCTTTTATTTATGTGATCGCCGGTTCATTTGCTACGGAGTTAGAATTGACCACTCGCTCGTTTTTCTTATGGCCAAACGAGATCAGTCTCGACTCCTATCGTTTTATTTTTTCAACCAACACCTTTATCCGTAGTTTGCTTGTAACGGTCGGCGTTACCATCGTTGGTACGCTGGTGCAACTTTTCTGTACCTTCACCTTTGCCTATCCTTTATCACGCAAGCATCTAAAAGGACGGAACACCTTGTTGAATCTCGTGATTTTTGCGATGCTCTTTTCAGGTGGGATGATCCCAACGTTTATCGTGGTTAAAAATTTAGGACTGATCAATTCTTATTGGGCATTGATTTTGCCAATCGCGATCAACCCGTTCAACTTAATGATCATTAAAAATTTCTTTCAAGAAATGCCGATCGAATTGGAAGAATCCGCCAAGATGGACGGCTGTACGGAACTAGGGATCTTATGGAAAATCATTTTGCCTTTATCAAAACCAGTGATCGCGACCTTCACCCTTTTTTACGCCGTTGGTATCTGGAACGACTTCATGAGTGGATTGCTCTATATCAACGATTCAGCAAAATGGCCGATTCAGTTATTGTTAAGACAGATCACGATGGCCTCCAGTGGTGCCAATGCGTTAGCAAGTATGGACCCCAACTATGTGCCGCCTGAACAAGGAATCAAATTTGCAGTCATCATTGTGGCGACTTTACCAATTTTGATCTTCTATCCGTTTTTGCAAAAACATTTTGCCAAAGGAATGCTGATTGGATCCGTCAAAGGATGATACACTTCAATAGTTGTGGATAGGTTGTCATGCGTTTTTTCGCATGACAATTTGTTACATAAAATCTATTACAAGGGTGTTTGGGAATGAAGTACTTTAAAACAGGCGGTTTTCATCGAAAACTGCAGCTAGCCAGTCTATGGATCGTCGTGCCGCTATTAGCCGTTGCAATCTTTTTGCATGCCTATTTGATCGGACCATTACAACGATCGTATCAAGAACTAAACAATCGCCAAGTCGAAGGAATCGTTAGTAACATCAACCAACAGTTCTCGCAGCTGGAAGTGACTTTAAGCGTTTGGGGGCAATCGTTTCAAAGGCGCTACCAAGAAGATTTATTGGAAACGACGAATTATCAGACGTTGATCCAGCTGTCGGAAGAATTGTTTTACTTAACCAATAGCTCCAATTATGTCAATCGAATCGGTATTTATTCGCTCGGAGAGGCGCCCTTTGGGATTGAAAGTGGCGGCACGTATGAATTAACGCTCGAGCAAACCAAAACAGCATTTGCACGCTATCGGATCGATAATGGTAGGCAGTATCAGTGGAAGATCATTGAAGAAGAGGATGAATTGATTTTTGTACAAAACATTGATAGCCAAGGCGAAGATCAGCCTAAAATTTTTTTAGTTGCAACGATCGACGAGCAATCATTGTTAAAGTATTTTTATGATACTCAAATTGAAAATGGACTCGCAGCGATTTCCTTTAATCATGAGAGTTTTCGTTTTATTGGCGATCAGAACTTAGCGAATGTTATCCAACCGCTGAGTGAGGAGCATCAAGGAACCTGGGTCGAATCGATCAATGGCAATGATTATAGCATGATCGCCGTAAACAGTACGCGACTCAACCAAATATGGACGTTTTATACCGTCGTTCCCTTAGCATTGATTACCGAGCCAGTCACTCATTTGGCTAGAGTGCTGATCGTCGTAAGTATTCTTTTTATTGCTTGTGTGGCAGTCATGAGTCTCTTTTTGGCAAAAAAACAATACCAACCTTTTGAAAAAACGATGGATCAGCTCTTTGGTAATACCCAATGGAAAAAAGAAAACGATCTGGAGTTTTTGGTGGACCGTTGGCAACAATTAAGTCGGGAAAAAGGATTGCTACAAAATCAGGCGGAACGCTTTCAAGATTCGCTGAAGCGGCAAGTGATCCAACATTTGATGGAAGGGTATTATGGCTATTTGTCAGAGGAAGAATCGCAACAATTACTGCAGCAAAAAAACTGGCGCTTAAGTGACCAAGGGTATCGCCTGTTTTATTTTCAACTCAATGATCTATTAAGCAATCAAGCAAATTCACAAGATGAAACCCACATTTTGTTTGCGCTAGAAAACATTATAACGGATGTCACAGCCATGTTTTTCCCAGAATCAACCATCGTTTCGTCAAATGAAGGGCGGATTTTGGTTTTTGTGGTCAATCAAGAGCAGCAACTGACAGATTACTTCACGATGGTCACCAAGCAAATCAATTTGATCGTCTGCCGTTATGTCACCATCGTTAGTTCGCAACAAGAAACTGAGATTCGCAAGTTGCCTGAAGTTGCCCAACGTCTCAAAAAGCAAATCCATCTGCAACGGTTGATTCCCGAAAATCAAGTGCTTCAAGGAGAGAAAATGCGCCCGCTGCCGAAGTATTCTCTTTCGCAAGAAAATTTGATTTTAACAGCGCTGAAAAGTGGCTATCATGAAGAATTGCAACGAAGTCTCCAGCGGTTTTTGGAACAGGTCGTGGCAGAAAACAATCAACAGGCTGCGGTGATCTATGTGGTCAATCGACTGTACGATCAAGTCGATTACCTTTTAAATGAAAATGGTGTCTCACGAACGGATTATGTATCGAAAACGGTTGTGTTAGAGCGAATCGAACGACTTTTAGCCATCAATCAGATCCAAGCCTTTTTGTACCATCATTTCTTAAAACCCGTCTCCATCCTCTGGCAAGAAAATGTCGCTAATTCTTATAGTGAAATGATCCAAAAAGTAGCTGAGTACATCCAATCTGATTTTCGCAATGAACAAATTTCGTTAGAATACGTTGCGGATCGTTTCGAAGTAGACCCAATCTTTTTGAGTAAGGAGTTCAAGCGTGCCAAGCAGGTCAACTTTATTGATTATTTAACCAATGTTCGCATCGTAGAAGCAAAACGGCAGTTGCTCGAAACTGATCACCAAATCAATGAAATTGCAGAAAACCTTGGGTATAATCCCAGTTACTTCAATCGTTTATTTAAAAAGTGCACGGGAATGACCCCAGGACAATATCGAAAAGGTCAGAGCTGATCACTGTTGGTTGCTGCGGAAAAGCTCGTATTTTCGCAGCTTTTGCTCTGATTTTTCCATGTTTTCGTCAGCGAATGTTTTGTATAATAGAAAAGAAAGCGATTTCTAATGCAGCTTATGTTCAGCAAGAAAACCAGTGGACTTGTCGAAGCTGTTGGAAATCTGATAGTAAATAGATGGAGGAAGAAAAGAAATGAAAATCGTTCTAGGCGGAGATTCAACCGTGGCGGATTATCCCCTTGATCAACAGCCAATGATGGGCTGGGGACAAGCTTTACCAAGCTATCTGTCCCCAGAAGTAGACGTACACAATTTTGCGAAAAACGGCAGTACGACTCGTTCCTTTATCGAAGAAGGGTTGTTTGAGCAACTCCTGCAAGAAGTCGAACCGAATACAGTCGTCCTACTGCAATTTGGACATAATGACCAAAAAGAGAAAAATCATGTCACGATGGAGGCGTACATTGCTCATTTGACAGACATGATCCGTCAAATCAAAGAAAAAACAGGAATCCCGATCCTGTGTACACCTGTTGAACGGCGTGTAGGAGAAGAGGGACGACTGGCGCATACGTTGTCAGCGTTTTTATCGGTCTTAAGAGAACTTAGTCGAACGGAAGAAGTGGATTTGTTTGATTTAAATCGCTATACCTATCATTATTATGACACACTAGGACTAGAAGCTTCCAAAGCACTCTTTGTTTGGTTAGCACCGGATGAACACCCCAATTATCCTGCAGGTCTCGCAGATGATACCCACTTTTCAAAGGTCGGGGCGCATATGATCGCTCGCTATGTAGCGATTCGTTTACAGGCGTTTTTCCATGAGCAACCACTGTTTCCTGATATTTATTACGGCGCCTGCATGTATCCAGAAGTCTGGTCGGAAGAAATCATGCAAAGTGATAGTCAAACGATGAAAACGTTGGGCATGAATTTTGCTAGAATTGGGGAATTCATTTGGCGTGACTTGGAGCCTCAACCTGGAGAATATGATTTTTCGTTGTTGGAACGTGCGCTAGAACAGTACCAAGCAAATGGCATCGATGTTTGCTTATGTATTCCAACGCCGACCCCACCCCGCTGGTTTACAAAACAGTACCCAGAAGCATTAATCACTAATCAAGATGGAACGAAGATGCATCACGGCTCAAGACAGCATGTCTGTACAAACAACGAGGACTTTCGCCGTTATGCCTATCGGTTGACGAGAAAAATCGCTGAGATTGCCGAAAAACATGAAAATGTTGTTATGTTGCAATTGGACAATGAATTTAAATGTCATGTCGATCTATGTTATTGTACGACGTGCCAAACGCGTTGGCATACGTATTTAAAAGATAGCTATCAATCCGTGACCAACCTCAACGAGTGTTGGGGCACGAAGGTATGGAGTGAGTGGTATGACGCATTTGAGGATGTCGTCTTGCCACTAACGACCCCGTTTTTGCATAATTCTTCCCTGATGAATGCCTTTCGTCGCTTTACCACTGATATGTTGAATGAGTTTGCGCATGATCTTTGTCATTTTATCCGAATGGAGACCGCGTTACCCATTACCCATAACTCCGCTTTTGGGTTTAACTTGCAAAATGATGAGCTATTTGCTGATTTAGATATTGCTGGTTTTGATACGTATGCACCGGCAGACAACTATCCAGCGTATACCATGAACTTGGATCGTTGGCGGAATGTCAAACCGCGCAACAAGGAACTGTTATTGTTAGAAACTTGTACTGCCAATGCTGGTCATATTGAAAATTATGCGGCACCTCGTCCTCATGGGTTTGTCACAAGTGAAGCGTTCATTGGCTATGCTGGTCATTTGAAATCCTTCTGCTTTTGGCATTTTCGTGGACATCGCTATGGTGTGGAGCAACCCCATAGTGCCGTGTTAACTGCTTGGGGAGAGCCAGATTGTGGGTATGAAGAGGTAGTTCGGATTGGCGAACTAAGACAACAGATCGCACCACTTTTAGCGGAAACGAAGTATGTATCGTCAAAAATAGCCATCATCTACTCGGATTACTCGAAACGCTTTTACACGATCGATCATGGAGGTGTTTATGATTATCGCAGCCTGTTTACCGAATTTTACGGCAGTCTGATTCGCCAAGGGATTCGTGTAGAAATCATTCAAGAAAATAGTCCGTTAGAAGAGTATGATGTTGTTCTTGCCCCATTTGTTCGTTGGATCAGTCCGACCTTGCTGAAAAAATTTGCCGCCTTTACTGAAGCAGGAGGTAAGCTGATTTTAGGCCCGATGACGGGGGATCGGACCAAAGAGCTGGCGTGGCCAGCGACAAATGGCTTAGATCGTTTAGGAGAATGGCTCGGGTTTGACGAAATCCAGCAATTTACGGTGAAAGGACTGACTTATCAGCTAACCTATGACGGCCTAAAAGAACCTTTGGATCATTTGGTCACAGTTTTTCATTGCCCAGAAGATTGGGAAACGATCGGACGAGGGAATGACCAAACGCTACTAGCTAAGAAACAACTGGCTCAAGGAGAGATCATCTATTTAGGTGCGCTACCTAGCAATTTAACAGACAGTTTGATATGGCAGTCGTTTTGTCACAAAGAACTTTTCCCTTATGAATCAGAGCGCCTGTTGATCAAATGTTCGGAAGGTGTGATGAAGTATCGCCGAGAGTCAGCGACCCATGTCCAACTCTGGATCAGTAACTTAGGGATGACGACAGCTGACTTTACCTTACATCTCCCCGGTTTCGAACGCTTATCAGGTGAAGCGCTGGCGCGGGGGAACCATAGGCTAGAACCTTATGAAAATTTGATTATTGAATGGGAAAAAACAGTAGAAAGCGAGGAGTCAGATGATTCATTTAGCCATCCGAGGGCATGACCTCTCAGGAGAATATACACCCAAGCAGCTAGCACAAGCGGTAGGAGCAAAGAAAATAAGAAACGTTCAGTTTGCCTTGAATGCGTCTTTTCCAGACCTAAGTGCTCCTGAAAAAATGAGTCCAGGTATGGGGACCTTCTTCAAGAATGAATTCCAAGAACAAGGCGTTCAAATCGCTTTGTTAAGTTGTTATAGTAACTTGATTCATCCCGAACCAGAGGAACGAGAGAAAATCTTACAGAAATTTGAGCGCTACTTATTCCATGCCCGTTATTTTGGTGCCAGCATGGTGGCTTCAGAAACAGGCTCAGTCATTGCCGCGCTGGGATATAGCGAAGAGAATTTTTCGGATGAGGTTTTTGAAGACTTGATCCATGTGATCCAGCGACTCGTTCGAGTAGGAGAAAAACATAAAACCATGTTAGGGATCGAAGCAGGAATGAATCATCCGTTGTATTCGAATCAGCGCATCGCCGAGCTGATTGAACGTGTTCCTTCTGATTATCTAGGGATCATTTACGATCCAACGAATTTGATCACCGCAAAAACGGCTGCTGATCAAGTTGCATTGGTAGAAGAAGCGTTTACTCTTTTTGGCGAGAAAATCGTCTGCTTGCACCTAAAGGATTTTCAACTCTCGAGAGAAGAAGTGATCCCTGTCCCGTTAGGTGAAGGACAAATACGGTATCCAGAAATTTTACAGCTTCTGATCAAACACAAGCCATACTGTTACGTGGTGTTAGAAGAAACAAAAGACGCTGGGATCGATCGTGCGGTGGCGTTGATTGAAGGCTTAGATTTAAAAAATTAGCTGGGTGCTTTTGTAAATGATTGTTTAAGAGAACACGGGAGTGATTTTCTTGTTTTCTTCAAAGACGCTGACATTAATGCAAACTTTTATCGAGCATAGAAAAGTTGTTTATGGTGAGATTTCATCTAAACAGCTTTTTTATTTTCATAAAAACAGAAAATATGATGCAAGGTTTGTTATTATAGAATAAAAAGAAAGTATTTTAGAGTGTTGCATTCGGATAATAGATCAAATGGAAAAGGATTTAACAATTACGAGACATGAAAAAGAGAGAAAGGAGGGACCAATGGCAAACATGCAAGATGTGGCAAAACTTGCCAATGTATCCGTGACTACCGTCTCACGAGTGATCAACAATAAAAAATACGTGAATGAAGAAACAAAGCGGGTTGTGCTAGAAGCAATTCAAGCACTTGATTATGTACCAAATGAATTAGCACGGTCCTTTTATTACAATTCTTCAAAGATGATCGGCTTGCTGATCTATGATTTGAAAAATGATTTTTATAATCAATTTATTACCCGAATCGAGTCGCAACTGATTGAGAAAGGCTATAGTTTGATGATTGGTACCACACAAGGAAATCCTGAAAGAGAAGCCTATTTTTTGAACTTGTTTCTCGCAAATAATATTGATGGGTTGATCTTATGTACCAACCTTTGTACGCAAGGTCCGTTGTTGCAAAAGGTTCTCAAATTACCTCTAGTGAGTGTGGGTAGAGTCCTTAGCGATGAAGTATCCTCCGTTTCTGCGGATAATACCTCAGGTGGACAGTTGGCAGCACAGATCTTAATCCAAAATCGTTGTCGCGAGATCCTCTTCATTAATGGGCCAAAGACATTACATTCCGTTCAAGAAAAATCGGCTGGTTTTTATCAAGTGATGGACCAATACCCAGAGATTCTTGTTCACGAGGTCGTACTCGATTTTGTAAATGTCACGCAAACATCCTTTGATCAACTTTTTCATCAATGGCCTTCTATCGATGGCATTTTTGCGGCAAGCGATTTTTTGGCAGCCTGTGCTTTACGTTCCCTTCATTCACTGGATAAAAAGATTGGTGAAGCGATTCAGGTGATTGGTTATGAAAACACCAATGTTTGTCTTTGTACTAGCCCTTTGCTTTCGTCCATCGCACGACCTTTAGAGGAGATGGTGGATTGGACGACCCAGCTACTTTTTCAAGAGGTACAAGGAGACAAAACCGCACCAAGACACGTCCTCTTGAAAAATTCATTTGTCCCAAGAGAAACGACTCAATGGAAGTGATGGGAAAAGAAGCAACCGTTTGCAGCTTTCTTTTGATTGTCTTGGGATAGCCGCAATTCTATAATGAAATGGACTGGAATAAATCCAGACTGATGAAGTTGCTAAGTGATAGGTGTTGATAGCTAGTACTATTTTTTCGAAAAAATGGTTCCGCTTACAAAAGATTCTGTAAAATAGCGAACGGCTTGAAGGATAACGCCTCAAGAAGAGTGTACCTAAAATGCGATCACAAAAACAAATCAACCTAAATGTAATATGAAGGAGTGAATAACCATGTGGAAAGCAAACTATCATACCCACACAACTCGATGCAAACATGCACGGGATTCTGATGAAGACTATGTGATCAAAGCCATCCAAGCTGGCTTTAAGGAAATTGGCTTCGCTGATCATTGCCCTTGGCCCTTTGAGGATGGGGATGTCTCGCCCATGCGGATGGATGTTGCGCAATTGGAAGATTACGTTTCATCGGTGAAAAGCTTACAGGAAAAATACCAAGGACAAATCGATGTGAAATTAGGATTAGAGTGTGAATATTTTGAAACAATGATCCCTTGGCTGGTTGCAGAGAAAGAAAGGCTGTCGATCGACTATTTGATTTTTGGCAATCACTTTCCTGAAATCGAAAGCAATCACTATTACGACCATACACCCGGGGATTCGGTAAAAGCGATCAAAGATTATCTCCGTGTTTCTTTACAAGGGATCGAATCAGAAATTTTTGCTTATATGGCACACCCAGATGTGTTTATGCGGGGCTATAAAACCTTCGATTCCCATTGCGAAGAAGTTGCTTACCGTTTATGCGAAAAAGCCAAAGAGTATCAGCTGCCATTGGAGTATAATTTGGCGGGCTATACGAATGGTGGCTATCCGCATCCTGAATTTTGGAAGATCGCTAAGGAAGTCGGCTGCTCTTGTATTATTGGGATCGATGCCCACGAGAGTGCGGCTTTCACAAATACAGAAATTTACGAAAGAGCTCTTTTAGAAATCGATGCCTTAGGATTAACAAGGATCGATCGGCTCTTCTTTGCGTGAAGGAAAGAAAGTTGATTGTTTTGGAAATAAACATGGACGCCAGTGGGGATCACTAGCGTCCATGTTTATTAGAATTGCCATTCTTGAATTTTTTTCAAGAGTACCGCTTTGTCGGCAGCTTCCGCAAAGGAATGCTGAGCGGCAGTTTCGTTTATGAAGCGCATCTCTGATTCGGACATGTCGCAATGATGAGCCATTTGCAGGTATTCATTGGTCAATGTCGTATTTGAGACCGTTCGGTTATCGGTGTTCAAACAAAAAGGGACCTTGGCTTCCAGCCATTCTCTTAATGGGTATGCCGAGTATGTGGGAATCGCACGAGTATGAACATTGCTGGTAGGACAGCCTTCGATACAGCGCTTTTGTTCTCGAACAAACGCTTGAGCAGTGTGATCTCCTTTTAAGGCGATGCCGTGGCCAATCCGCTGCGCACCGCTTTCGATGGCTTGATAAATGTTTTGCACACAGCCGCATTCGCCTGCATGTAAGGTCAGCTGGACACTTTGGTTCTTGAGGAACACTTGATAGCTGGCAGCTAAATCAGGGACGTACCCGTCTTCTTCTGGACCTGCTAGATCAATACCGACTACTTTTTCATCGGTAAGAGCGATCGCTTCATCAAAAATCTCCGTAATAGCTGATAGGTCTTCTTGACGCATCCCAATGACCAAAACATTGCCTTTGATTGGGTAGCGTTTTTCTGCTCGTGCGATGCCTTCGATCACGGCTTGGATGGTCTGGCTGCAAGTGAGTCCTTTGTCCATCGATAAGCTGGGGGCAAAGCGGATCTCAATATAAGCGACCCCATCTTGAGCGGCTTGTTCCATCACGTCATAGGCAGCAGCTGCTAAAGCTTCTTGTGTTTGCAAATACGGCCGAACGAAATCAAAGCAGCTAAGATAATCCCTCAGGTCATGACAATCTTTGGGGGCTTGCATCTGTGCTTTCACAGCTTCGATGTCTTGAGCGATGGGAAGCTCTTGCTGATTGGCGATGGCGATCAATGTTTCTGGACGAATGGAACCGTCGAGATGGCAATGAAGTTCTACTTTGGGAAATGCTTGGATTTGTTGTTGAGTAAGCACAGTGTTCCTCCTGTCTAGGTCGAATTTTTTTTAAGTATGAATATAGCATACTTCCAAAGCCCATGCTACCCAAAAAAGGAAATTCTCATAGAAAGCAAACCAGCAGCCGCGAATTACTTGTGCGGCTGCTGGTTTTATTGTGGGAGAGTGGCTCAAATCAACTCCGATAGATCGGTAAAAGGCAATGACAGATCATGAGCGGCTTCTTTTGAAGTAAATGCGCCCTCATAGGCGATGACCCCTTTGGCAAGTGCCTCGTTTTCTCGCAACGCTGCTAAAGGGTCTTTCGCTAGCTGCTGGGCATACGGTAATGTGGCAATGCTCAATGCGATGGTTGCCGTTTGCGGCACAGCACCCGGCATATTCGCCACTGCATAGTGAATGACTTCTTCCCGGATATAGGTTGGCTCGTCGTGGGTGGTGACTTTGTCTTCGGTCTCGAAAATTCCGCCTTGGTCAATGGCAATATCGACGATCACGGATTTTTCAGGCATCTGTTTCACCATGTCGCGGGTCACTAAGCACGGGGCTTTTTGTCCTGGCAATAAAACGGCTCCTACCACCAAGTCTGCGGATTGGATCGTTCGCTCGATATTCAAACGATTGGAATACAAAGTTTGGACTTGACCAGAAAATTGTCGATCCAGCTCTTGTAAGCGTGGGATTGAAACGTCTAAAATTGTCACTTGTGCGCCTAGACCTACGGCGACTCTCGCGGCATTCTCGCCGGCAACGCCACCACCAATGATCGTTACCCGACCTTGACGGACGCCGGGAACACCCGAAAGCAGGATCCCTTTTCCGCCATAAATTTTTTCGAGAAATTGCGCGCCAATTTGAACAGACATTCTTCCAGCGATCTCACTCATGGGAGACAGTAAAGGCAGGGTGCCGTTCGCCAGCTGGACGTTCTCATAAGCAACAGCGATCACTTTGCTGTCGATCAACGCTTGAGCAAGCTGTTGATTGGCGGCTACGTGGAAATAGGTGAATAAAACCAGTCCCTCATGCAAAAAGGGGTATTCTTCTGGTAAAGGTTCTTTGACTTTCATAACCAATTCAGAGGCCCAAACCTCTTCAACGGTAGCAATCGTAGCGCCGACTTCCTGATACGCTTGATCAGAAAAGGTTGATCCTGCACCAGCGCCTTGTTCAACGAAGACTTCGTGTCCGTCTTGGACTAACTCATAGACTCCGGAGGGCGGCAATGCCACACGATTTTCATTGTTCTTGATTTCTTTGGGGATACCGATTTTCATAGACTTCACACCTTTCTTTCTTCCATTATAATAGAAAGCGGATTCCCAAGGGGAGAAAAAAGGGTTTTTTTATTAAAAAAGTAAGATCCAGTTGCTGCTTTCGGGACGACAAAGAAAAAAGCCCCCAATGGGACTTTTTTCGAACAATCAGCTGAAGGTCCAAAAGCGCAAGCTTTGATCAGCGATTTCATCTAGTGTGTAGTAAGTAGCGTAGTGGGATTTTTCCGGATCATCATTGGGATCTAAGACAAACACTTGATCGCCCATCATTCCACCTAAGACCATGATATGGCCGCCATCTGTAAATTCCCCTGGGGTCATAGAAACGATGACGGGATGATTTTGTTGCAAGTAGGCTTCAACGCTAGCTAGGTCAGTACTAAGATCATAATAGTTGTAGCCGTTTGCATCGGCAAAGTCAGAAAAAATCCGCCAGTCCGTTCCTTGGCCGTCAACGTAATAATGATCTCCTGCCCAATCAAGGACTTCCGGTGGCGTAATGTGATAGCCTTCAAGATAGGATTGAACCATCGCAAGAGAAGCGATCGCACAGCCGTTTTCTGCTAAGGTTTGGCTGCCGTCATTGCCATAGGATCTATCGGCCCATTCTTCGTTTGTCTGCAGGAAAATCGGTGTTGTGATGTCCATTTCCCCTAAGTAAGCATTGATATCTTCACTAAAAATAGCTTGAGAGTAAATATATTCGTCGTCATAACTCTCATCATAGGCAACGACGGTGTGCACGTGTTCGTACAACTCTCCGTACAACACGTGATGAGAGATTCGATTGAACCCTATCCAAATCAACACCAATCCTGCTAAAACAATCATTGGCCGACGCTTTCGATAAACATCTGTCTGTTTTTGCATTTTTCCCTCCTTGTTTTACGAATCGTACGTATTCATCCTGTTCTTTTAAGTAAAACAAAGGAGGGGGAGCTTGTCATCGGCCTACAGACCGATTCCACGATCAACTTTCAAATGCCTCTAGTTCTAAGCTAGTATTTTCCCATGCTTCTAATAGGGCTTCTTGTTCAGTGCGGGCTTGTTCTAACGCTTGATTCAACGCGGTCAATTTTACATGATCATTCAACGCTTCTGGTGCGGTCATGTCTTGTTCCAGTTGCTGGATCGTTTCTTCTATCTTGGCAAGCTCTTCTTCGATTTGGGCGACTTTTCGCTGTAAGGTTCTAACGGCTTTTTGCTGTTCTTTGCTTTGGACAAAGTTTTGTTTGCCTGCTGAAATGGTGGTTTCGGTTGTTTTTGCTTCCAGCATCGCTGCGATTTCAGCTTCTTCTTGTTTCTTTTCTAAATAATAATCGTAATCGCCTAGATAGAGCTTGCTGCCATTTTCAGACAGTTCCACGACCTTGGTGGCGATTCGATTGATAAAGTAGCGGTCGTGAGATACGAAGAACAACGTGCCTTCATAATCGATCAGGGCATTTTCTAAGACTTCTTTGCTGTCGATGTCTAAGTGATTGGTTGGTTCATCCAAAATCAAGAAATTGTCATGATCCATGGCTAATTTTGCCAAAGCGACACGGGCTTTTTCGCCACCACTTAACAGCGTGATCGGCTTTTCAACATCTTCTCCCGAAAATAAGAAGCTGCCTAATATATTGCGAATATCGACTTCAGGTGTGGTACTGTGGTCATCCCAAAGCTCATGGAGGATCGTTTTGGTTGAGTGCAGATCGGATTGAGTTTGGTCATAGTACCCGATTGAGACATTGGCGCCAAAATGCACCTTTCCTTGAATAAAGGGGATTTTATGAATCAGCGATTTCAGTAAGGTTGACTTGCCGATCCCATTCGGCCCCACTAAAGCGATCGCATCTTTGCGACGAACATCTAAGTCGATGGGCGCCGATAAGACTTCTTCTTCAGAATAACCGATAGCGGCATTTTCTACTTGCATTACAACATTTCCTGAAGGTTTTTCAATGGAAAAAAGGAAGTGGGCGGATTTTTCATCTCCTTGCGGGCGATCCAACCGGTCCATTTTCTCCAATTGCTTACGGCGACTTTGCGCGCGTTTGGTGGTAGAGGCACGGACAAGGTTGCGGGCAACAAAGTCTTCCAGTTTATTGATTTCTTCTTGCTGCTTTTCAAAGGCTTTCCATTCGCTTTGCAGCTGTTCAGCTTTCAGGGTCAAATAGCGGCTGTAATTGCCTTTGTAGTGGCGCATTTTTTGCCGACTCAGTTCGTAGACTTCGTTGACAACTTTGTCTAAGAAGTAACGGTCATGGGAAACGATCAGCAACGCACCGGCATATCCTTGTAGATAGTTTTCCAACCAAGATAACGTTTCGATGTCTAAATGGTTGGTCGGCTCATCGAGGATCAAGATATCAGGTTTTTGCAGCAGCATTTTTGCTAATGCCAAGCGGGTTTTTTGACCACCGGAAAGGGTATCGATCGGCTGTGTGTAAAAAGAAGGATCAAACTGAAAACCGTGCAAGACGGAGCGAATTTCATTTTCATAGCCATAGCCGTTTTTTTCTGCAAATTCATGTTGCAATTGATCGTATTCCTTCAGGAGATTGCCAGAGTCAGCAGCAGGATCTGCTTCGGAGATGGCGATCTCTAAGGTACGCATGCGCTGCTCCATCTGTCGAACCGTTGCAAAAGCTCCTAGCATTTCTTCCCAAACGGTGGCCTGACTATCAAGTCCGGTATCTTGAGCTAAGTAGCCCATCGTAGCGGTCTTGTTTTTAGCGATCGTTCCTTTATCAGGACTTTCGAGTCCAGCAATAATTTTCAGTAGCGTTGATTTACCAGCACCGTTGCGCCCAACAAGCGCGATTCGGGAATTGCTGGCAATCTCTAATTGGATATTTTCAAATAAAACCTCGGCTCCGAAAAGACGGGCGATTTGGTTGGCTTGTAATAAAATCATGTGTATGTCATTCCTATCTTTAAGAAACTTGTCTGTATCAAGGTTGCAATACTACAAGTCTATCATATTTTATGAAAAACAGCGATTGGGAAAAAGTTTGATTTTACCATTATAAAATTTATATTTCAAATTATGAGCATTCAAATTGATTTTTGAACAATGTATTTGTTATGATAGCTTCATCACAAGTGAATTTTTCACAATGGGGGAGTATTCTTTGAAAGATCATCAAATTCCAAAGGCAACAGCGAAGCGATTGCCTTTATATTATCGTTACTTGCGTATTTTGCACCAAGCTGGCAAATTAAAAGTTTCTTCGACCGAACTAAGTGAAGCTGTTCAAGTTGATAGTGCGACGATCCGCCGCGACTTTTCCTACTTTGGTGAATTAGGAAAACGCGGCTATGGCTATGACGTTGAAAGCTTGATGCAGTTCTTTGCGAAGACATTGAACGAAGACCACATGACGAATGTAGCTTTAGTCGGTGTCGGAAACTTGGGGAGCGCCTTGTTGAAATACAAATTTCACCAAAGCAACAGCATTCGGATCAGTGCTGCATTTGATGTCAACGAAGATCTAGTTGGTCGAATCGTAGATGGTGTGCCGGTCTATCCAATGGATGACATGAAGGAACAAGTGAAGATCCAGCAGATCGATGTGGCTATTTTGACGGTTCCCGCACAACATTCACAAGATTTAGTGAATGAGCTTGTGAAAGCTGGCATTAAAGGAATCTTGAACTTTACACCTGCACGGATCACTGCACCAAAAGGCGTGCTGATTCAAAACGTTGACTTAACCAATGAATTGCAAACATTGATTTATTTCTTGCATTCAGGCAACGTCTTGTCACATGAAGAACCAGTAGAAGAACCATCACTAAGCGAATAATCGCATCACATAAATAGGAACCAACAAAACAGCTGCCAGATCGTAGTATATACAACGATCTGAAAGCTGTTTTTTGCTTTTCGCCATTGATCTTACTCGTCTAACTGGTCAAAAAGTGATTCGTAGGAATCTTGCTCTTCAACGCTTGTGAGCGCTTCTTGATACCGCAAGATTTGTTGAGTCAAACGTGTGAAATCGATGATGCGGGCTTCACGATGCACTTCTTTCCCATTCGCGAACAAGAGGACGACGGGAACCGTCAAGACCGAAAATAAACTGGCTGCTTCTGGCTCTGCCAGCGTGTTGATGGTAATTAGGGGGAGTTGCTGGGTTTGTGCCAGTTTTTGGATGCGTGGTTTGTCTGCAACACAAATACTGCAATTCGGTTGAGAGAGATAGAGTAGTGCCAACGGTTGTTGGGCGAGCTGCTCTTGGATCGGTTGATTTTTTTGCATAAGTCATTCCTCCATGGAAAATGTACGCTGTTCTTGAGGAAAAGTCAAAATATCTGCTAGCAGCTGATCGCTTAGGTGAGTAAGAAGGATTCAAAGATAAGGGAAATCTAAAGCAACGATTAAAAAAATAGGCTGCTTTAAAAAAAACGTTGTATAAAAAAAGGAAAAAACGTATAGTAATTCCAGCGTTTCGAATTTATTGATAAAGAAGGTTAAAGTTATGTTTCAGGCATTACCGAATTCTGTCCTGCAAATGAGTGTTATTTTTTTATCTATCGTCATTGAAGCCTTGCCGTTTGTCCTATTGGGCTGCTTGATCTCAGGTGCCTTACAAGTCTTCTTGACGCCAGAAAGAGTCACGAGACTCTTACCAAAAAACAAATTGGCATCGATCACAGTTGGTTGTGGTCTGGGGGTCTTTTTTCCTTCCTGCGAATGTGGGATCGTACCGATCGTTAATCAGTTCGTAAAAAAAGAGGTTCCAGTGTATACGGCGTTTGCCTTTATGCTGACTGCACCGATCATCAATCCTATCGTGATTTTTTCGACATTCATTGCCTTTGGAAATTCCGCGAAGTTCGCCTTTTTGCGTGTACTGGGCAGCTTATTGGTCGCAATGGTCGTGGGGATCTGGCTGGCGTATTTTAACAAACAAGAGGTCTTAAAAACACGGCTTGCCAATCAATTAAGTGGCGGGAATGAGCAGGCAGCCCACCCACACCATCATGGGCATGATCACGCCCACCATCAAACAGAAAAGACCAGTCATCCGTTCCTTCGGCAGATTCGTCATTTGCTGCAGCATAGTTTGGATGAGTTTTTCGATACTGGGCGTTATTTGATCATTGGTGCGTTGATCGCCTCAGCGATGCAGACCTATCTGCCAACTGGTTTGATGCTGACATTAGGCTCCACGAAGCTGTTAGCGGTCTTCGTCATGCTGCTGTTAGCATTAACGTTATCCCTATGTTCCGAAGCAGATGCCTTTATCGGCTCTTCGTTGTTGAGTTTATTCGGCACTGGACCAGTCGTCGGTTTCCTGGTTTTTGGTCCAATGGTAGATATTAAAAACCTGTTGATGATGAAGCGGTACTTTTCGGGGCGTTTTATCGCTTCTTTAGTTGGTTTAGTCGCAATCGTCGTTTCAATTTATGCATGGGTGGTGTAAAGAATGGTTCGTTTTTTGATCTTATCAGGCTATTTTGAATTGATGATGTATTTGCAAGTGACGGGTAAACTCAATCAGTTTATCAACATTCATTATCGCTATCTCGCTATTTTATCCATGATCATTTCTTTATTATTGGCTTTGGTCCAGCTGTATTTTTGGGTCAAACAAGAGCCCGAGCATCATCATGACGATGAGCACCAGCATGGATTAGAGAAAAAACACCAACGAGTGATTGCGTATTTTCTATTAGCCTTACCGATCATCGTGGGTCTCTTTTTCCCCACCGTTAGCTTGGATACGACGATCGTTGAAGCAAAAGGGTTTAATTTCCCCCTAAGTGAAGAATCTGTGGGGGATCCAGAAATGACGACCCAATATCTGAAACCCGATACAAGTCTTTATTTTAACAAAGAAGATTATGACACTCAGATGGATGCAGCCTTGGCACGTTACGCCAAAGATGAGACGATTGCGATAACGGAAGAAAATTACTTGGAAGTCATGGAGTTGATCTATACGTACCCGAGCGAATTTATTGGCAAGAAAATCACCTATGATGGATTTGTGTACCATGCAGATCAAGATGATGCCAATGAAATCTTTTTGTTTCGTTTTGGCATTATCCATTGTGTGGCTGATTCAGGCGTTTTTGGCTTGCGAGTGGAATTACCACAACAAACAACGGCAGAAAATAACCAGTGGCTCCACGTGGAAGGGACGATCCAATCGAAGTACTATCAACCCTTCAAACGGGACTTGCCGATGGTGGTAGCAGACCAAGAGAAGACGATTGAAGCACCAGAAAACCAGTATGTCTATCGCGCTTTCTAGCTTTTTTTAAGAAAGTTCATAAAAACATCATAAACCTTTGTTATAATGGAGAAAATCTAAGCATATGTTTGTAGTTTTATCAAACGTTTAGTACAATATAGTAGGAACATATGCTAAAATCTATACAAAAGAGAGGTGTCGTGAAATGGGTTTTACAGATGAAACAGTTCGCTTTGATTTTGATGATAGCCGTAAAAAAGAAGTCAGCGAAACATTAGCTATCGTCTACCGAGCATTAGAGGAAAAAGGATACAATCCGATCAATCAAATCGTCGGTTATCTCCTTTCTGGCGACCCGGCTTACATTCCTCGTTATCGGGATGCCCGGAATTTGATTCGTCGTCACGAACGGGATGAGATCATGGAAGTTCTGATCCGTTATTATTTAGGCAATCACGGGATCAACCTATAATGAGAATCATGGGATTGGATGTTGGTTCGCGGACAGTCGGCGTGGCGGTCAGTGACCCAATGGGCTGGACAGCACAAGGGATCGAGATCATTCGCATCAATGAAGATGAAGGCAATTTCGGTTATGATCGACTTGCTGAATTGGTGAAAGAATATGAAGTCTCACGTTTTGTGGTAGGACTACCTAAAAATATGAATAATACGATCGGACCTAGAGCGGAAGCTTCTATGGCTTACGGCGCAGCGATCGAACAGCAATTCGGTTTGCCGGTCGTTTACCAAGACGAACGTCTGACGACCGTTCAAGCAGAACGAATGCTGGTAGAACAGGCGAATACATCGCGTGCCAAACGAAAAAAAGTGATTGATAAATTAGCAGCAGTCATGATTTTGCAGAATTATTTAGATGGTGCTGGGAAACAGCTGTTTTAATTTACAGAAAAGAGGAAAATAAATGTCAGAACATACACACGATCATAACCACGATCACGATCATGAAGGACATGAACACATTACTTTAATCGATGATCAAGGAAATGAAACATTATACGAAATTCTATTAACGGTTGACGGTACGGAAGAATTCGGCCGCAACTACGTCTTGCTTTATCCAGCAGGCGTACCAGAAGAAGAAGACGTTGAATTACAAGCATACGCTTATATTGAAAACGAAGACGGTTCTGAAGGTGAATTAGAACAGATCGAAACAGAAGCAGAATGGGATATGATTGAAGAAGTCTTCAACACATTCATGGCGGAAGAAGAAGAATAGTCTTAAAATGATGGCTGAACCCTTAGCGAATAAGGGTTCAGCTTTTTTGTGTTTTGTTTTGAATACGAGATTGAATACGTTCCGCTAGAAATTTAGGTGTTCTGCAAGCTTTTCAACGGTTTTTTCTTTGGTTTCTTTAGTTAGATGAGCATAAGTATCCATTGTTAATTTGATTGATGAGTGTCTAAGGCGTTCTTGAACTTCCTTCATGGAGACTCCTGACTCTAACAGCATACTAGCATGAGTGTGTCTGGTTACATGGTTTCCTAGAAATGGAATACCGGAATTCTTGCAGATTGTGATCATACGAGAATAAATAGCGTGTTTAGTAATGATTTCCTTGTATATTCCACAAAAAATCATTGTTGGATCAGTAATACCAAGGGTTAACATATATCTTTTTTGATTGATTTGCCATTTCTTTAGCCAATTAATAGTTTTATTGTCTAAAGATAGAGAACCATAACTATTTTTCGTTTTTGGACTTGAAATTTTGTACCCATATTTTGTTTGGCTTAAGGTTTTGTTTATAGTTACGGTGTTTGAATCAAAGTCAATATCTGACCAGTTCAAAGCTAAAGCCTCACTAATTCGACAACCACTAAAAAACAGAAAGCGAAGTAGCGTTTTATCGTAATCTGCTCTATAGGTACTTCTTTTTGATTCCAAGTATTGGAAGAGAATTTCTAGTTGATTCCGTGAATAAATTTTGACAGTATCTTTCTTTTTTTCAACATTTCTATTGGGCATGATTACAAGTTCACAGGGGTTTTTAGTAATTAGCCCCAAAGTCATTGCGTATTTGAAAATACGGCTTACGGTAGAATGTAGGACTTTATATTGATCCGTCATTTTCGCCCATTGATTCAATATTTTCTGAACGTGTTTTACAGTGATTTCTTTGATCCTGAATTTACCATATTTTGGAAGAATCCATTTATTGAACTTGATCTCAATTTTTAATTGAGTGACTTCCTTTACAGTGGTTTTATAACTTTCATACCAAAGTTCATAGATTTCTTGAAAAGTCTCGTTCGTGTCTTGTTTAAGTCCGTTATCTTCAAAGTCTACAAGTAGTCTATTAAGCTCGATTTGAGCTTCTTTTTTTGTTTTAAAATTTCTACGTGTAGTACGGACTTCTTTACCAGTTAATGGATTGATTCCAAGGTAGGTTTGAAACATCCATGCTTTGGCTCCGTCTTTCTTTTCATATTGTTTAATTATTGCCATTGCTTTTCCTCCTATCAGTTGCGTGGCGTGCTTTTGATAGGAAAAAGATTTTTAAGTAATATAATACTTGCCTTTAAAATTAAAAAGTTCTTTTTGAAAATCTGCTTCATTAGAAAATATTAGGCCTTTCCAAATAAGAATAGCCTTTTCATTATTTGAAAGTAATTTAATCTGAGCAACAAAATTATTTACAATTTCTAAAGCAAGTTTAGAAATAAATAGTTCATCATAAAATGTTCCAAGGTACTCAAGAACTTGGTTTTCATTACCCTCAAATGCTTCAATAATAAAGAGAGTGATGTTTTCTAAGTATTTGACATTAAGTTGTAAAGATATGAGATCATATTGAAATCCATTAAAAAATCTAATATCATATTGTCCAGTTGTCTCGGTCAATATAGCATTTTTTATTGAAAAATTCTTTTTTGAACTATCGCTCAATAATGTTCCTATTTGAACGTCTAATGCTCGTGCTATGGAGTCTAAAGTTTCAATACTAGGGTTATATCGATTTCCTTCTACATCGGCAAGATAAGAGCGAGAGATGTTAGCTTTGATTGCTAAATCATTTTGCGTCATTTTTTTTTGTTTACGTGCAATTTTAATGTTTCTACCAATATCCAAAAAATCACCTCCATATACATATTAAATAAAAAGTGTCGGAAATACAAGAAATAATTGTTGACGGTATTTAATAGCCATGGTAAAGTAAAAGTGTAAAAAATGTCGGAAATACAAGATGGAAAGTTGGTGCTAAAATGAAATCTAGGAAGAAGTACCTGAAACGTTTATATGTAGAAAGAAAACGTCTTGGGTATACACAAAACCAAATGGCTAGGTTGATTGGAATTTCTAGAAGTTATTATGCAGAAATTGAAAGTGGTAAGGTGCTACCCTCATCTAAAGTTCTTTTTAAAATAAATGATGTAGTTAAAATTATTTTTTTTAACAATGATGTCGGAAATACAAGTAGTTGTGAAGGGGAGATTTTTAATGGTTCAAAAAGAAATACAGGTGATTCTACCTCCAAATCTTGATCATGAACTAAGAAATTACTTTTATCATGTTGCAAAAGAGGCGGTAGATCAGATCAGAATTGAAACTTCTTTTAACAAAGAATTTTTTAGGCTGGGAGAAGCATGTGAATATTTAAGTGTGAGCAGAAGTACATTAAAGAAATTTATACGTGAAAAAGGATTGAAAGTCAGTATTATCAATGATTGTCAGTTTATTAGAAAAGAAGAATTAGCAAGATTTATCAAAGAATATGAAGTATAAAAAAAGTTGCGTGGCGTGCTTTTGATATGAAAAAAGGAAGTGATTATATGAGTGATGATGAAGTAGCAAAGTTGATTAAAAAAAATCGAGATTTATCTTCAATCCAATTCGATTCAATATAATGTGTACATGCAGAAAAGGGTATTAAAAATGTTAAAAAAAAATAAAAAAGAGTGCTCCCGAAAGTTTGCAGACTGGGGGAACACTCGACAATAAAGTTCTGAGAAAACTTTATTTATAGATATTATATCAAAAAAGCAGGTGAAAAAATGTTGTCCTCTGGAAATGTTGTAGTCGACAAACTTAGAGAAATAAATTTAGATGGAAATGTAATTCCACATTCGTGGTACGGCCAATTAAGAAAAAAAACGAAAAAAGGTGTTGAGAAGCCCTATCTGAATGCAATAGTTATCTTAGCAGAAATTACTTACTGGTACAGACCCAAAAAAATTTTTAACGATGAGGGCCAGTTAATTGGATATAAAAAGAAATTTATTGAAGATATTTTGCAAAAATCATATAAGCAATTAAGCAAAAAAACAGGGTTATCAGAAAGAGCTATAAAAGATGCAATTGTGTACTTAGAGAAAAAGGGGATTATTAAAAGAGTTTTTAGAAATATTTACTATGAGCAGAGAGCAGTTACATTATCAAATGTTATGTACATTGTTTTAAATGTACATAAATTGATAGAAATTACTTTTCCTTCTTTAGATTGCGAAAAAAAGGAGTATGTGTCGAAAATTCGTCAGAGGGGGATCAAAAAAAAGAGATATGTCTCTTTAAAAAAAGGTAGAGGTATGTACAAATTCGTATATACGTATACAAAGACTACTTCACAGAACACATCAAAGACTACTCCCACCATAAAAGAAGAGGATATTAATATAAAGATAATTTACAGTAAGATTAGTGTTCTTTATGAAGCAAATAGCGAAGATGGTCGAAAATTATTTCAAGTGTATCACTATTTGAAAAACACTAATGTAGATATAAAAGATATCAGAAAAATCATTGAATTTTTATATGAAAATATCCAGTATATTAACGCTCAATGCATTACAACACAACATAAAGCATGCGTTTTTCAAGCGAAAACAGATGAAGGACTATTCGATTACACAAAATTTTTTCTACATGGACTTCAAATTAGATATAAAAATCAGCTTTTAGAAAATATAGAGACTACAGATCAATTCAATAAAGCACTCGGAATTAAAGAGTTACCTAAAATCTCTATGCATAATTGGTTAGAATGAGAAAAAACATGATTAAAAATCGTCTAATAGATCAGATTTTGTGTCTTGATCAAAACACTGATACTCTCGAACTAATCGAGAGTATCTGCTTCAACACAGTAGTTCTCGATTTAAGATCTGAAAATGATAAATGTGTAACTCATATCATAATTGACAGAAAAACAGCTCAGAAACTCTCTGAGAGTCTCAGAAAATGGGCTGAGGGAGGTAACGATGAAAATATTTAAAAAAAAGATTGCTAATAGAAAAATAAATTGGTTGGCGGTTATTTTTCTTGTTCTAATAGCTATGATTCTTTTTAAGTGTGATGTTACTCACGCAAGTATTTTCAGCTGGTTTGATGATACTGAGAGTCAAACTGATTTTTTAACTAATCCACTCTATCAGAATTATCTAAAAAAATATAACGGAAATTTTTACAGTCAGTTTGGATTATGGATAGGATGGTCTGTTATAAAAGCAACGTTCGCTGTTGTCGATAGTATTCAAAATATGATTCCCAAGGTTTTAGATTTGTTTAGCTTTGTAGAAAGTACCGGATTGAATAAAGTCTATCAATCAGTTTTAAGTACCATTGTTGTTGGCTTAATGATACTTTCACTAGTGATTATTGGTTATAAAATGATTACAGGTAAAGGAACGGTTGATCTAAAATCTGTTGGAATGAATGTTGTAATGTCGATTGCATTAATTCTTTTAATGCCAACGATGATTTCTAGCGGTATTCAATTTTCCAAAATACTTTACAATGATGCTACTACGATTACAAATTCAGATGACGGAGTCGCTTGGTCATTGATAAAACAAGGAGTAACAGATTTGGCATATATTAATAAAACAGATCAGTACTCAAGCATTGATAAAACGGAGGATCGGAATAAGTTAACACGAAAAAATTTTCAACAGACGGATCTCACACAAGTGTTGACGGATAAAGTGATTGATAAATTGGAAAAAGAAAATCCAGTTGCGGATAATCTTCGCTATGAATTAGTTGAAAATTCTAATAATGAATTTGTTGCCACAAAGTTTTCTGATAACTTTTTATCAACATTTTCTGATAGCTTGAAATCAGGCTATTATCGCTATCAAGCAAATCTTTGGGGAATTTCGATTGGGTTGACAGCGTTGGCAATCGCATACGTGTTTAGCGCGTTTGTCATTATTACAGCAATACTAGAACTGGCATTTAAGCGTGTGTTAGGGGTTCTTGTTTTTGCATCAGATATTGAGACAGGACAGCGTTCAAAACAAGTTTTGTCAGATATTCTACAGTGTTATTTGACTGTCGGTTTTCAGGGATTTGGATTGTCTATGTTTGCAATGTTCATAAATTATCTAAACGCTGGCGAAGGTATCTCAACGAATATTTTTATAAAAACAATTGCTTATATCTGTGCCGTGTTCGTTCTAATAAAGGGTAGTGGAACAGTCATGCGTTACTTTGGCGTGGATATTGGTTTAAAAGAAGGCTATGGCCAGCTTGCTTCAGCATTTGGCATGGGCGCTATGCTGTTTAGAAAAGGATCAAATGGATTTAATCGAGCGAAAGGAAGTGGAAACGGAAATGGATCATACAGCAGGGAAGGAGAAGATCGAAAACCTGAAAAGAATTTCGGCGAAAGTTTATCAAAAAAAGCTGGCAAAACTGGAAGATTTTTGGGATATGCCGATGAACGTGGAATATCAGGTTTAGCTTCAGATGGAGCTACAATGGCTAGTGAAAGAGCAACAAAACCATTTAAGAGTATGCGTAATATGGCTAATGATACCAAGAATAAGTTCAAAGAAGGTTTAGATGATGGTACCGTGTCCGCTATTAATAAAAATAGCAAACCTATGTTAGCTAAAAATAAAGAAGATGAAACTGGAAAATATGCTGATTCCATGCCAACACGTCTTTCGGATAGAAAAGATGGTGCTAGGGTTGAAAATGCCGATAGAATTATGTCTAGTTCTGAACGTATGCGTGAAGCAATGAAAAATAATGCTGAATCGAATAATAATCCTGTAAGTGCAATTCAGCAAAAAGTCCAACAAGATATTGAAGAACGTAAAAATGCTATGCACGGTCAAGCTAAGTCTGCTGAAGAATTAATTAATCAGAAGCGTCAGGAAGCGAAATACACGCCTGAAGCAATAAATCGTGAGGAAATGTTAAGGAAACGTGTAGAAGGGCGTACAGGCGCTAATATGGACGAAAAAGAAGCGTTGACCAAAGAAATAATCCAAGAAGCTAAAAATTCAAATACAGGATTAGAAAAATTAGTCAAAGAAAATCTACAAAATTCTACAAGTAGTCAAGGTGGCCGATCAGTAGATGTTCGAGAAAATATTCAAGGTTCATTGAATGGTCATGTCGGACGGAATGTTGATGTAAGAGAGAATTTACAAAGTTCTTCAAATGGTCAAGGTACTAAGACAATTGATGTTCGAGAAAATCTGCAAAGTAGCAGTACAAGTCAACCAAAAACAGTAGATGTCCGAGAAAATGTACAAAGTTCTACAAGTAGTCAAGGGTTCAAAACAGTAGATGTTCGGGAGAACGTTCAAAAAGATAGTGGAGAAATGAAAGAAAAAACACAAAAAATCAATATTGTTGAAGAAAGAAAGTCAGCGAAAAAATTTGATTCAAATCATGAAACAGTGATTATTGATAGTGAAATCCGTGAAAATGATAAGGGATCAAAACCAAGACGAAGATTCACTTATGAAGATAACGAGTTGTTCAGAGATACATTTAATGATCCTAATCCACTTTTCGATAGTCTATTAAAAAAATAAAGAGGTGATTGTCATGCAATTAATTCTGCAGATTAGTACGCATGATTTCTTAGAGCTTGACGAATTATGTGAATCAGTAAAGAACGCAACAAATGAAAAAATCACGGTCACTAATTATATTGAACTGATGATTCAAGAAGAATTGAAGATAAAACATGAGATAAAAAACAACCTGAAATATTGTTATCTAGAAAAAAGTTAAGAGAAAATCCATGAATTAAATGTTTTTTTAAAATTGTATTTCACATGGATTTATGATAAAGAATTATTGGGGATTAAGCTGTTATTCTCTTCCACTTCAGTGAAAGAATGGGTAAAAGAGTTAGAATATGTAGAGCAATATTGACAACATATAAAGGAGCTATTGTTTAAAATTGGAGTAACAAAAAAATAAAGAGAGGTTTACATCTGTCAGATTAAAAGTGATAGTATGCCCCATGAAACTTGCAAAAGAGTTGAACCGTTATACACTAGGTTCAACTCTTTTTATTTGTAAATTGAAAAAATATCACCGAAGTGACGAATGAAACTGTGACCAATGTAAACAAGAAAATAAATATTGTGAATAAAATAAAGTAATATAAAAAGATATTGATGAAGCCAATCAAAATTTAGAATTTCAAACGCTAGATAATCAAATAGATAAAAAAATGAAATCAGTTCTATGCGTACGACTAATAAAAATAATAAATTTTCAATAGAAGAAAATGGAAATGAAATCAAGTAATTATGAAAAAAAACAAAGCACTTAGAGAAGTCTGCAAGCAAATTTGAGTAATTGAGATCCATTTTTTTTAAGGAAGTTTAGCAAAAATATGTAATTCTATTGTCACTATTAAAGAGAAAGTTGGAGCGGAATATAAAGAAAAGAGAAAAGCAATTAAACTCAAAAAAATGTAGAACTTAAAAAATATAAAGAGGAACAACCGTTAAAATTAGGAATGATGTAGTGTAAACATTATAATTGCTATGATATAAATGAAGTGTTAAAGAAAGCAAATTTAAACCAATTTTGTGAATAGAAAAGAGAATGGCAAGCTTTATTTTGCCACTCTTTTTTTGTGCGTAAAAGCCTTAGTCACTATGACCAAAACTATGGACGAAACTATGACCAAAAGTAGGTACTATATTATGACCGAAAATAGGTCGAAAATGGATTTTTTTGTGATAGCAAAAAAATATGAAGTGATTTTGAAAGAAAACCAGTTGGCACAGCCAACTTAGCCACCTTCCTTTAGGAAGGTGCTATCAGTTTTCCCTTATGCTCTTTTCTTTCTTTTTTGTTTTATAGTTTAAATACCATTTTGAAATGTACCATCTTAAGAAATTTATCCTTGAAAACAATTGCGTTATTGGATAAAAAAATGCTACATTATCTTAAAAAAGGAATCAAATATAATGAATTTAGTGGCTAGCATATCGTGTGATTAAGATACTTTATAGTGTAAGTTAAAGGAGAAAAAATATTTAAAATATTCTTCCCATTTCAGCGGGAAATAAAGGAATCTTGTTGTTTCTACTAGTAATGTATCTTTTTGGAAACTATGTAATGATGTAAGCAAGATTTTTTTCAGAAGAAAAAACGATAAAAGTTGTGATAAAAGATTAAAAAAATAGGAGAAAATCTATCAACCGTATGATATGAAACGCACATTTAAAAAATATTCGACTAACTAAAAAAGTTTACAAAACATGGCCGTGTATTACAAGTAATCTATGCACTGAAAAATGATAGAGAGAATCTGACACGTCCGCAACAATGGACGATTTAAAATGAAAGTGAGGAAATTGGGAGAATGTCTGATGTAAATAAAGTTGTTCCGTTTGAAACATTAGTGATAAATAAGGAAGAGTTTGAGCAAATTTTTCTTGATTTTTTTATTCAATATGACTTAGTTTATGATTTTAGTTCGTCACTAGATTTATTTGAATTAGAAGCAGAAATAAAAAAAAATAGCCAAGAAGAAGATAGTAACATTATCATTTCAGTAGAAAAATTTCTTGAATTGTTTTCGGAAATATTTGAAATAGATACAGACTATTATCAACCACAAGAAGTTTTTCGACTATTTAGAAATAAAATTATTAGTTTAAGTCAAAATAAATAAGCACTAGAGCAAGTGTTGGAAGGGTTAATTATTCCTCAAACGCTTGCATTTATTATGAGTACATCATAATGTATGTATAGAAAAAGAACAGTGTTCATTTTCTATACTATTATTCCAATAAATTTCAAAAAAATGTGCTTAAAGTACTGAAAGAAGTAACAGGTTCAAAATTACTTGTAGTCAATTGGATTTAAAGTATTGAAGTCACATGTCACATGGAAATATTGGTATAATAAAGTAGTTATTTAAAGTAGTAAATATCATTTGTTTTGTAACATTGTACTGGGGGACGAAAAATGGTGTTATCATGGTTAACTACAACTGTAACGGGGATTCTTTTAGAACGAAAAATTTCTAAAGGCATTGATAGTATTTTGGAGAAAAAAGAATATAAAAAAATAATTGGGTCTATTTCGACCTTTCAGTCACAATTCGTAGATTCTGAAATTGATAGAAAAAGCTTTCAGGACTTTTTGATGAAGAATAACACAAGATGTGAAATTTATCAGTATGTATATGAAAGATATTCAGAAGAAGTTATATCCGATAAGGAAGCTTTTATATCGAACTTGGTTACTCGAGCAATGAGTCACATGAATGAACAGAACTCGAAATACTCAAGATCTATTTTTACTAATGAAGATATTTTGTTTCGTTATTTTAACGACTTATTAGATTCTTTATATAAGCAAATGTTTTCCAATATGTCTTTAGATTCAAAAGCGCAGTTGAGTACAATCAGCTCTTTATTAGATAAGAAATTTTCTCTCGATTATTATGAAAAAGAAATACATTTGACTACAGACTTTTTGACGCACTCATTAAACCGTTCTATTAACAATCTAGGTGGGAGATATACCTCTGATTTTAACATTGAAACTCAGAACAAATGGTCTTTAGAATGCTTAGGAAAATCAGATGAGTTTCTCATAGAAATAAACAGGCTTAGAATGCAAGTTTCTACTGGATATTCAACCTTGTATTGTAGATTAAGCAATAATGAAAAATACACTTCAATAAGTGAATTGAATAATATAATTTCTTTAGAATTTCTTGATTTAATAAAAACAGAAATAACTTTTTCCACAAATTTTTTTGATCTGAAAAAAAAGCTTGAATTAATGGCACTTCCTGATGTTTATTGGATTGACGAATTGAGTAATGAAGAAAAATCTATACTACGTCATTATATTGAGCCCCTTAGCAGAAATTTAACCGGCCTAATTGAATTTTTAGCAACATCTAATGTAGAACTAATAGGCCAACCTTATTTATTAGTTACGGGGAAAGCAGGAATTGGGAAAAGTCATTTGTTAGCTGATTATGCTAAGAAATTTACTGGAAGAGGGCATTCAACTTTTTTATTCTTAGGGTCTTATTTTTATAAAAATGCTGATCCTGTCAGTCAAATTATGGAATCTTTAAGAATTCCTAATTCTTCTTTCAAGTCGGTTTTGGAGGAGCTTGAGAGAAAAAGCGTAGAGACTGGAAACCGATCAATAATTTTTATAGATGCTTTAAATGAAGGCGCAGGTTTAACTTTGTGGAAAGAGCGTCTAATAGGCTTCATAAAAGAAATTCAAGAATACCCAAATATAGGGATTGTTTTATCTATTAGAACTGAATATGAAATGACTATTCTTCCAGAAGATTTTAATAAATTAAATTTTAGTAAGTTGAAGCATACTGGTCTGGAAGGGACGGTTAATGATTCAATTAAAGCATTTTGCCAATACTATAAACTGGCGTATCCTACCGTACCCTCTTTTAATGAGGAATATAATAATCCGTTGTTTTTAAAAATGGTATGCCAGTTGCTCATAGATTCAAATATAAAGCAATTTACTTCAAATTTTTCAATAGAAACCATTATGAAACATTATCTAAATAAGTTAGAGTTGAATCTATCTGCAAAAGACCGAATGAACTTCGATCCTAAAAGAGGTATATTAAATGAATTAATACTGTCTATTTCAGAATTAAAAATTGAAAGTAAATGGTCAATGCTAGAATATAACACCGTGTACGACAAATTAATAACTGTTGGACATAAACTAGCTATTGATAGTCCCGGTATTTTACTTAAGGAATTAATTAATGAGGGACTACTACAAGTTATTGAAGCAGGCGAAGAAAAAATCTTTTTAGATTTCCAATTTGAAAAATTCAGTGATTTTTTTATTGCAGATTATATTTATCAAAAATATATAAGAACTAAAAAAATTGAAGATTTGGAAAGCGTTCCAGAATTAGCTTCATATTTTAAAGATGATTTAGCCTTACGCAATAATTATGGAGTATTGATTATGCTTTCCACCCTCATTGCAAATCATGAAAAAAAAGAAATATTTTCGTATTTTCCTAAATTAGGAATGAGTTATTTAATGTTTGAAATTATTTTTGATAGTTTTCCTTATAGAAATTCAAGTGCAATTTCATTTGAACTGGTAAAATTTATTGAAACTGATGTATCTATGATAAATGAGTTAATGATGTATTTTGTAACATCTCAATTTCAGTTATCAATAAATCACAATTCTCCTATCAATTCTAGATGGTTGCACAATTTTTTATTGAAAAAAAATCAGCAAGAAATTGATTTAGTTTGGACCATGAATATATCAAAGTATTATAGAACTTTTGTTGGTCAGTTTACAAAATGGTATAGAGAATTTTACGAATATACAAATAAAAAAGATGCTGAGTTAATATTACTTCAATTAGGATGGATACTTTCAAGTACTAATAGATATTACAGGGATCAGGCAACTCTTGCAATTGTTAAAATATTAAATTTTGATTCAGAATTGATAAAGTTTTTCATTTCGAGCTTTGTAAATGTAAAAGATCGATACGTTGTAGAGCGTGCTATGGCTGCTATATACGGAGCAACAATTAATTTAAATGATCCTAAGAAAATCGAAGAAGTATCAAAACAGGTTTATGATTCATTTTTCGATGTTGAAGATTTGATTCCCAATGTGTTAGCGAGGGATTATGGGCGCCAAATAATTAATTATGCTATCCATCATAATGCATTAAACGAAAAAGTAGATTTATCTAAAGTATTTCCCAAATATGAAGGTATTTGGGAATACGAAGAAGTGACTGATGAACATATTTTAGAGTTAAAAAAAATATATGAAAAACATTCTGGTTTTAGCAGTATCACACGTTCAATGATGACAAATTTTGGAAGAGCTAATGGAATGTATGGCGATTTTGGTAGATACACTTTTCAATCAGCTCTTTCTCCTTGGGAAGAACAATTTGATATACAAGATTTGAGTAATATCGTTGTTAAATTATGCTTAGATCTTGGCTATTCTCCGGAGTTGTTTTCTGAATTTGATACTCTGGATGGTCGTTACTTTGATAGATTTTCAAATAAAGAAGAACGAATTGGGAAAAAATATCAGTGGATTGCTTTTTATGAGATATTAGCAAATATCTCAGATAATTTTATTCCTTATAATCTTAAAGTCACTTTTGATGATGAATATAATCAATATATAAAACACAAGGATGAGTTGTGGATTTCTGCAATTACAAATAAAGATTTTTCAGGATTATATGAATATGAAGAGGAGCTGGACGAAAATGACCATATAATAAATATAGAAAGGGATTATCAAAAAAAATGGACTGTTAGTGACTCGTATATACGAAACATAGACGTATCAGTAACAGATGAAACACCTCCATTATCCAAAAAAAGAATATTTGATTTTTCTTTACCCGATTATTTAACTGATATTTGGATGAAAGAAAATATAGATGTAAAAATGCTTCGTTATTATATATCAACAGAATTTGAATCTGAAGAATACTATGCTTTGTCGTTTTATAATGATGATAGAAGACAAAAGGATGGTTCTCAAGGTTTTACACAGGATAAAACTGAAAATCTAACAATAATGGGAAGAGCAGTATTTGTTAAAAAATCTGAATTAAAAAAACTTCATCAAGAAGCCATGAATGATATTGGTAATGTCTCTTCACCAACTACTTACAATATTTTTTTAAGAGAATATTATTGGCATGAAGCATATATTAACTGGGAAAAAGAGAGAAGTGAGTACGATAAAAAAGTATATATACATTCAAGTCATTGCTATGGGTGGGAAAAAGCTGATCAATATACTTCACTAGATGAGGATAAAACTAATGAGTCTCTTTCTTTACTAATGCCAAGCAAAATTTTGGTAGATTTTGGACAGTTGAAAATGGATTCAGACTATAAATGGAAAAATGATAAGAATGAATGTGTTTGTTTTGATGGAAGATTTATTGGTGGAGAGAGAGTACTATTAGTAAAAAAGGATTTTATCGATGAGTTTTGTTTGAAAAATGAATACACAATTGTTTGGTTTTGTTATTATGATAAGATTGGACTAAATCAATACCATGATTCCCATTATTATTTTGTCAAAGAAGGTAATCAGTACATCTATTTTGAGCAAGACAACAAACATGGATATTATGATCGATAAAACCTATAATAAATGGAGAATATCAAGTATTTATTATATCTCGCAATAGAAAACTTGTTATTAAAAATTTTAAAAAATATCCGTGCTTTTTAATTAAAACTAACTACAATTGTCAAAAATTAGCGAGATACAGAATTATTCATTATAAAAATAAATACTGTTATATCAACGTTGAGCACCTGTTAGAGCCACTAAGAAAAGATAACTTTCTGCTGGAAGAGTCAGTTTGTTAAGAATTAAATCTTTGCTCGAAACGTTGATATTGTAGTACCTCGAATTTTTTATTCCCAGTTTTCTTAACGAATTGTGGTGTGACGTTAGCATAGATATTCATAGTAGATTTAATATTTTTAAAACCTAAACGTTTTTGTACTTCTTTTATTAAAGCCCCACTTTCAAACAATAAGCTACAGTGGGTGTGCCTAAATCTATGTAGAGTGATTTGAAGTTCCATCGGTGTCCTTTTGTAAATCTATTCTAACCAATGTTTACTACTTGAGTATAGTGAAGCTTGTTTTAGTTTGTAGTGAATAAGAACTATCATGATGAATACGTATTATAGCCATATAGAATCATTATTTTCATTCTATTATCTGCCACAAGAAGTTTTTTGACTATTTAGAAATCAGATTATACATTCAAGTAATATTGCAAATTGAATCAATAAAAGAAGCGTTGAAGAAAATTTAATTTTTTCAACGCTTCTTTTTTTAGAAGATTTTAATGACCATATCAGCTTCATTTTCAGGTTTAGGTAATTCATGGAAGCATGTGTTTATAGTGCTTAATTGATCAACTAACCATGTTTTACTTTTTGACTCGTAGACAAATCTAAAATTAATATCATTGTTCTCGTGTTGAAGAGGTGTCTCCAAATAATCTGGTGAATATTCATAGTCAACGTAACCTGCTAATACAAAAGAGAGTAATCCATTATTTAGTGTCAGATTTAATGGATGGTCGTAAGCTTTTATTTTTTTTAACGTCATATTGTACATATCTTCAGCCATAAAAGTTGAGTTCGTGATTTCATCTTGGGTTTCATTAAAAAAATTATCCGAATAATCGCTTATTTTTGAAAAGTCTTTATTGGCACCAGCCTCAAAAAATTGTTCAACTTTTTTAGTATAAAGTTGTGCTAACGCTCCTTTTTCAATATTAACTTTGATATTTTCATGTCTATCAATTTGTGTGCTGTTCAGTAAGGGAAGATCAGCTTTTAGTTTAATATCATCTTGATTTCTTTCAATTTCAATTGGCAAAATCTTTTCAGTAGATTCAGTTTCTGATAAAGGAACATCTAGTTTTTTATCATGATAATAAGCTTCAAATCCATCTGGAACCGGAAAAAAATGTATTGGGTAATTTTTTTCTGAGGTTGTTGTACTAGTTTCTGTACTTGTAGAACTTGTGTCAGAAGTGTTACACCCGCTTATAGTTCCGATGAGTAAAGCGTAGGTTAGAATGATTGCAAATTTCTTCAAAAAAATTCCTCCTTAAAATCGTATGTGGACTAATAATAGTCCCATTGTAGCATACCAAATCTTTAATATTAATAAGAAAAAGGACTAATTTTAGTCCAAAAGGTGTGCTATTCTTGAAAGAGGAAAGAATTAATGATAGAGAAAATGTAATCGGTAGCAATATTAGACGAATCCGATTAGAAAAAGGAATTGGTCAAACCGAGCTGATTAGAGACCTACAGCTCAAGAAAATCGCTATAACTAGGGAAACATTGGTTAAGATCGAAGGCGGCCGCCAACACATTAAGTTGGATCAATTGAGAGCTATTAGGGATGTTCTGCAGGTGTCTTATGAAGATTTGCTTCAATGACTACTTGTAGTCATTTCGTTTAAAATTATTATGGTACACCCTTATGTGTCACGAAGAAATACTGGTATAATAATGATTGATATGTGTAACGTTAGGGTATACTTGGATGTTACAGTTAGTCTGTTGTATACTAGCTTATTGAATATACTCGGGAATTATTGTAGCTTAAGGATGAATAGAAAATGAAGGAGGGGTCTAACTATGATAGAGGTCTATTGTGACGAAAGTCGCCCAGAAACTATATTTGGTGATGAATCAGTCGATCAATATATGGTTATTGGCGGTATTTGGTTCCCGTCTAGTGAACGAAAAAAAATAAAAAATAAAATAAAATATCTAAAAAAAACTTACAATGTGCACGGTGAATTTAAATGGAATAAGGTGAGTCCTTCTAAAATTGAATTTTACAAGGAACTAATTGATTATTTTTTTCAAAATAAACATATTCGATTCCGATGTATTGTTGTGGATTCTAGCGCAGTTGATTTAGAAAAATATCATCAGTCAGACGGTGAATTAGGATTTTATAAATTTTACTATTTTATGCTCTACAAATGGTTTGATTGGGACGAAACCTATAGAATTTATCTTGATAATAAACAAAATAAAATGAGCTCAAGAATTCCAGATTTAGAACGAATTTTAAATTATGCGAGCTTTGCAAAGGTAAGCTCTGTTTTATCCATTGATTCTAAAGAATCTGTATTTGTTCAGTATGCTGATTTATTGATAGGTGCCGTAGGCTATGTATTTAACGAATATTATAATGCAGATTATTCTAGCGATGCAAAAAATGAACTGATTGAACTGATTGAAGAGTACTTAGATCATGCAATCCAACCAACATATGGTTCGGAGAGAAAATTCAATGTGTTTAAGATAATGTTGAGGTGATTGTATGGCATTCTATAGACCACTAAAGAAACTACAGACTATGGATGAATATCGGATGCATTATGAAAAGAAATATTGCACTTCGACAATCCTGACTCACCAAGGATTACCTGTTCGTTTTTATCCAGAGCGTTTTGATCATGCTTTTTATAAAAATAGTAATCGGCGAACAAAAGATAAGTCGTTGTTTTCACTAGAAAGAGCTGAACGGATTGACTGGATTGAAGAAGTTTTGAAGGATCCCAATGTTACGATTTATGCTGGTTGGGACAGTAAGAGAAAAAGACATGATTTCAGTCATAGAGCTTCACTTATAACGCCTGATGGCTATGTAGTAGTGATAAGGAAAATTAATGATTCGAAGGCAACATTCGTTACAGCTTATGTGATTGATGATCTTTCAGTATTCGATAAGATAAAATCAAATCCTATCATATATGAATTATAATTGTTGACACTAGTAGATTTGTGGATTATGATAAATATGAAATATCAGCTAGGTTGATATTGATTGTCCTCTACCTATGGTTTGGGATCCGCAAAGGTTTTGTGTAATGAACCCGATAATCAGTGCACCAGTAATCTCCCTATACGGGAGATTTTTCTGTTTAATAGATAATATGGTTTCGTTGCTAAGTGAATAATTTAGAGAAAAAAATGGTGAGTTATAATTTTACTTTACAAAGTTCCGGATAAAAAAGTTTTATGATTTTCCTATCAAAAGCACGCCACTTGAATACGTTTTTGAATACGATAAGAAAGTAAATCAAGATGAATTATCATCAATAAAATGATTAGCTCTATTCAAAAATCATTGAAATGTCAACTATCTTCAATTATCGTCAATGAACTTAACTTCATGGCGGAAGAAGAAGAGTAATAAGTTGCAAGTGCTGACCTTTCCATAAGGGATCAGCACTTTTTTTGATTTAACGACTGTTTATTTTAGAAACATGTCTGCTTTTTTGAAAGGAATGAGAAAAATGAGTAACGTAACGATATTCGATCTTGAAAAGATCGCAGAAGAGCAGCTAGTTTTTGCCGTGATCATCAGCAAGTACCAAGAAAAGTTCGTCTATGTCAAACACAAAGAACGAGACACCTTGGAGATCCCTGGAGGCAAGCGAGAACTAGGAGAAAGCATCACAGAGTGTGCTGCCCGTGAATTAAAAGAAGAAACAGGCGCCAAGCACTTTACTCTAGAGCCGTTATTTATCTATGGGGTAGAAAAAGACGGGGAGACCGATTACGGCTTGGTGTTCGAAGCCCAGATCACGGAGTTGGAGGATGAGTTGACCTCAGAGATCGAAGCAATCTATGTAAGGGTAAAGCCGCCTGTCAGTTGGACATATCCAACGATTCAGCCGTTGTTATTGGCAGAATATGTTAAACGAACAAAACAATAATTCAGCTAGTTCAAATGGAGGGCTGTCTTGAGTGGAAAAGTAAAGTAAGCCTATTTGACAGGAGTGAGCGAATGAGTTGCGTGATCCTGCAATCAGGGGTAGGATGAAAATGTAAACGTTATCTTATTGGAGAGTAGGGAAAGGCATGGAAAAAATTTATCAAGCAAGTACCGCAGAAGGAGCAATCGATTTTATCAATATGCGCGATTTGGAGATCGCGGCAGAGGAAGTGATTCCTAAAGGTGGGTATGGCTATATCAGCAGTGGTGCGGGGGATATTTTTACCTATCAAGAAAATGAACGCGCCTTCAATCACAAATTGATCATTCCTCATGTCTTAAAGGACATTGAATTACCGGACACAACGTTGTCCTTTGGCGGTGACACGTTGTCAGCGCCAATCATTATGGCACCTGTGGCTGCCCACGGCTTAGCAAATGTTGCGGCAGAACAAGCGTCAGCCAAAGGTGTGTCACGTTTTGGCACGATCTATACGGCGAGTTCGTATGCCTCTTGTACGTTGGAAGAAATCCGAGCGGCTGGAGGTCAAGAAGCGCCGCAGTGGTTCCAGTTTTATATGAGTAAAGACGATGGTATTAACAAAGACATCTTGGCGATGGCAAAACGCAATGGCGCCAAAGCGATCGTTTTGACCGCAGATGCAACCGTGGGGGGCAATCGAGAAACGGATCGCCGCAATGGCTTCACCTTTCCGTTGGCAATGCCGATCGTTCAGGCTTATCAATCAGGGATCGGACAAACGATGGATGCCGTTTACGGCTCCTCAAAACAAAAATTAAGTCCCCAGGACGTCGCTTTTATCGCCAAAGAATCTGACTTGCCAGTTTATGTCAAAGGGGTGCAATCAGAAGAAGATGTGGAACGAGCTTTAGGGGCAGGTGCACAAGGGATTTGGGTCTCAAATCACGGGGGACGCCAATTGGATGGTGGTCCAGCTTCCTTTGATTCCTTGCAGATCGTGGCTGAAGCAGTGGCAGGTCGGGCGCCGATCGTCTTCGATAGCGGGGTACGGCGAGGACAGCATGTCTTTAAAGCGATTGCTTGCGGAGCAGATCTAGTGGCGATCGGTCGACCAGTGATCTATGGGTTGGCTCTAGGTGGTGCCACTGGTGTTCAACAAGTCTTTGATTTCTTCAAAAAAGAATTGGAGATGGTCATGCAGCTTGCGGGGACGCAAACGGTGGCAGATATCAAAAAAGCCGTCTTACGGGACAATCATTATTTATAAGCAATCCCTCAAAAAGCACTCGAGTCGTTGACTCAGGTGCTTTTTTCAATGATCCTTTCTGATCCTGAAGAGCAGAGCCAACAGTTCTTTTCGCCGTAAAAAGTGTATATGATTTTGAAACAATTGCAAAATCCGCTACACTTAAAAGAGACCAATAAACTAAAGGAGAGAGATTGATGATTCCAAAAATTATTCATTATTGCTGGTTTGGCGGCAATCCATTAGGTGAACAAGAAAAGAAATACATGGATACCTGGAAAAAATATTGTCCGGATTATGAGATCAAACGTTGGGATGAATCAACGATCGACCTTTCAAAATTCGGTCCTTATCTAAAAGAGGCCTATGACCAAGAAGAATGGGCATTTGTGTCAGATGTGGTTCGTTTGTATGCGTTAGTGACAGAAGGCGGTATTTATATGGATACTGATATCGAGGTGGTCAAACCTTTAGATGAGCTCTTGACACTGGAGGCATTTATGGGCTTTGAGATCGAAACCAAGATTTCTACTGGGATCATTGGAGCGGTTCCGCACCATCCCTTTATGGAAGAATGGTACCACGATTACGATGACCGAAAATTTGTCCGGGCAGAAAAAACGGAAGATGTCGTCACCAATGTGATCCGAGTGACGGAACTGCTGCAAAACCACGGATTAGAATTGAATAATCAACGACAAACCGTTAAGGGCGTAGAGATCTTCCCGCAAATGACGTTTTCACCAAAAAGCTATATCACGGGTGAGGTCGAGGAAGATCCGAGTACGATGGTGATCCATCAGTTTTCTGGCTCTTGGTTATAAAAGAGTAAGTCTATGAAAGGACGGACAGTGGGGAAAGCTGTCCGCCCTTTTTGCTTTTGCAAGGGATAATGGAGATGTGATAGAATAGCTTGATAAAAAAGGAGGCGTTTTGATGGCTATCAAACGATGTACTTTGGCAGATTTAGAAGAATTGGGAGAAATCAGCGTATCCACCTATTACGATACATTTGCTCCTTTCAATACGGAGGAAAATACCCGCATCTATCTAGAAGAAGCCTACAATCTGCCGAAACTGACCCGAGAGTTAGAAAATCCGCAATCGGCGTTTTATTTTTTGCAAGAAAATGATCAAACCGTAGGGTATATCAAACTTAACTGGGGGGAGGCACAGACGGAAGCGATCGCCCCAGAGGGGTTGGAAATTGAACGGATCTATATCAAAAAAGAACATAAGCGGATGGGCTATGGCAAAACACTGCTGCTTTTTGCCCAAGAGACCGCCAAAGCGCTGCAGAAAAAGTCGATCTGGTTAGGCGTTTGGGAATTTAACGACAATGCGTTGGCTTTTTATCATACGATGGGCTTTGAAAGAGTTGGCAGTCATTCCTTTTTTATGGGGGATGATGAGCAGACGGATTTCTTGATGCTGAAAGAACTTTAAGTGCCGCCTTGTATGAGGAATTAGAAATTACTTTCCATTTTTTTGGCAATCAAGTATAGTTAAAGGGATTGATGAAAAAAGAACGATTGGTGAAAACCATCGCTAAGGAGAGCAATTGTAAATGGAAAAACAGAGAAACGAAAGTATTTTGTCACGTTTTCTTAAAGGCGTGGTGATTGCCTTGGGCTTTATCTTGCCTGGTGTTTCAGGTGGCGTATTGGCAGCCATCTTAGGCATTTATGAGCGGATGCTGCGCTTTATGGCACATCTGACGAAGAATTTTAAAGAGAATTTCCTCTTTTTCCTACCAGTAGGGATCGGGGGAATCGTAGGGATCGGTCTTTTATCGAAGCCATTAGAGTGGTTGCTGCAAAATTATCAAATCATCGTTTTGTGGGGCTTTGCGGGGGCAATTATTGGGACATTACCTGCACTTGCCAAAGAATCTACTTTAAAAAGCAAACGAACAACCGGTGATTTGATTTGGTTCTTCGGCAGTATGGTCATCGGCTTCTTGTTCCTCTATTTTATGGGCGATATCTTAGGAAAGATCCCTGCCAATTTCATAGGTTTTGTGATCGCCGGCGGTCTGATCGCGTTAGGTGTTTTGGTTCCCGGCTTGAGTCCTTCAAACCTTTTGCTCGTTCTGGGCCTTTATGATCCGATGTTGAAAGGCTTTAAGAGCTTTGACATCATGGGTGTCTTTCTACCGATCGCCATTGGCGGCTTGGCAGTGATGCTGTTGTTTTCGAAATTGATGGAGTGGCTATTGACGCATTATCATTCAAAAGTCTATCACTTCATTTTAGGGATCGTTATTGCCTCAACGGGTTTGATCGTGATTCCTCCGGTGGCAAACTATAGCGGCTTTACTTGGGTAACGGCCGTCATCGGAATTATCTTGTTTGTCTTGGGGGCTTGGTTAGGTCTTTGGATGAGCAAGCTGGAAGAAAAATACAAGTAAATCAAAACGGCACATCGTTTGGCGATGTGCCGTTTTTGTTAGGTTATGATTCGGGCAGCTAAGAGAAAGCGTTGGTGGACAGCCAGTAGTAAAAAGATTGGAACGTTTGATAACGATGTGATACAGGTTTAAAAACTGTTCTATTTTTGTTGAAAGATTTCCTAGTGTTTGGTATATTGTAGTCTATATAAAGAAGAATTTCCCATGTGTTACAGTTTAGATAATTGTTTGAGGTTATTGAGAAAAAGGAGGGACAAGCATGCAAGATGCGACCTATTGGGCGGAACAATTGCGGCAAGGTCAAATCAGCTTTGCCGAGCGGGTGGCGATGATCGAAGAAAAAGTCAATCAACAAAATTCGCTTTTGAATGCGCTTGTAACATTTGATCCGCAAGCAGCGATCCAGCATTACGAGCAGCATCTTCAAAAAACGGTTTTTGGTGGACAACCCATGCCGCTAAAAATACTCGGCCAAACCAAAGCAGGGTGGCCAGCAACGTCAGGAGCCAAACTGTTTGCAAAAGCACGAGCCATCCGCACGGCTCATTTTGTCTCTCGTTTAGAAGAGGCGGGCTTTGTGCCGTTAGGGCAAACCAATGCACCAGAATTTGGATTCAAAAATATCACTGATCCAACATTGTATGGGCCTACACGTAATCCGTGGAATCCTGCCTATTCAGCTGGTGGTTCCAGTGGTGGTGCGGCAGCGGCAGTGGCTTCGGGGATGTTTCCGATTGCAGGTGCCAGTGATGGCGGCGGATCGATCCGCATTCCAGCTTCCTTTAGCGGATTAATCGGTTTGAAGCCAACCCGTGGCACGATGCCAGTGGGTCCTAGTGAGTGGCGCAGCTGGCAAGGCGCTTCCATCAACTTTGCGTTGACGCTTTCTATGCGTGATACGGAACAGTTGTTTTATGCGTTGCGGACGTCACAGCCGGCAGCCCCTTATCAGGCACCGCAAGTAGAATGGCATCATCAACAAGCGAGTCAAAAACCGCGGTTGAAGGTTGCTTTTACTACCGCATCGCCGACCGGTGGCCAAGTGTCTGAAACTGCCATCCAAGCAGTCCGAAGTGCAGCCGCATTTTTAGAAGAGCAGGGGCATGAAGTCGTTGAAGTGGGCTATCCAGTGGATGGTCAGCAAATGATGACCACTTATTACGCCATGAATGGTGGCGAAACAGCTGCGATGTTTGCTGAGATCGATGCTGCTCGTCAAGAACCAGTCAGACGTGAAGAGATGGAATTGATGACCTGGGCACTTTACCAATATGGCAAAAAACTGCCTGCCGCCGATTACGTTCTTGCCTTGCAGTGGTGGGATCAGCTGGCAGAAAAAATGGAAGAAGTCTTTTCGACCTATGATCTCTTTTTAACACCGACGACGGCTTTTCCAGCCCCTTTGATCGAGGAAGACTTACAAAGCGATAGCATTCGCCAAAGACTGCATGAGATCGAATCGCTTGGAAAAAGTGCTGCGGGTGAGTTGATCGAAGAAATGTTTGCCAAGAGCTATACTCTGACACCTTACACTCAATTAGCCAATTTAACGGGGCAGCCAGCCATCAGCTTGCCAACTGCTCTTAGCGAGGAAGGGTTGCCGCTAGGGATCCAATTTATGGCGTCTAAAGGCAGAGAAGATCTGCTTTTCCAAGTCGGCTATTTATTTGAAACACAGCAACGATTTCTGTTGCCAAAACAAGGAAACTAAGAGGAGGATATTATGAAACAAGTTAGAAAAGGGAAAATCGTTGCAATGGTTGGCTTTTTAGGTTTATTTACGGGGGTCCTGTTAAGTGCCTGCAGCAAACCAACGGAAGAAGACACCAGTCTAAGCAAGGTGGAAGAAGCCAAAACATTGGTTGTTGCTACTTCGGGAACCTTGTATCCATCGTCTTACTATAACGATGAAAATGAATTAGTGGGCTATGATGTCGATGTGGCAAAAGAAGTCGCCAAACGATTAGGCGTAGAGATCACATTTAAAGAGTACAATGTCGATGGACAAGTTTCTTCTTTAACACGTGGAGAAGCCGATTTTGCTGCCAACGATTTTGGTTTGACGGATGAACGGGCGGAAAAATTCAGTCTCTCAACGCCTATCAAATACTCGTTCGATAGTATGATCGTGCGTAAAAGTGATGACTCAGGGATTGCTTCTTTAGAAGATTTGGATGGCAAAAAAGCTGCTGGTGAACCGAATACCAGCTACATGCGCTTAGCCGAATCTTATGGGGCAGAATTAGTGACTTACGACAACGCAACGAATGATCAGTATTTGACAGATGTTGCGAATGGTCGAACGGATGTGATCTTGAATGATTACTATTTGCAAAAAATGGCGGTTGCTGCTTTGCCAGATATCCCTGTAAAAATTTTAGAAGATGTCTACTTTAATCCGAATGAAACGGGCTTCTTATTTGTGAAGGATCATAAAGCATTGCAGGAAAAAGTGGATGCTGTTTTAGCAGAAATGAAAGAAGACGGCCGTTTAAAAGAACTTGCAGAAACGTATTTTCAAACCGATATTTCAGTAAAATCTGATCAAGCGATCCAAACGGTTGAAACAGACTAATGTATATTCCAACCCTTGATTTGCCGTTGATGTGGGACTCATTGCCCTATTTGCTGTCGGGCTTGTCCTATACGGTCGGCATTGCTGTCGTTTCTTTTCTAGGTGGCAACCTCTTAGGGATCATGCTCACCTTCTTAGGGATGCTGGAAAACCCCATCATTAGAGGGTTCGTGCGGGGCTATCTCTCATTTCTAAGAGGCGTCCCAGCGTTGGTCTTGTTGTTCCTACTGTATTTTGGCTTGCCCTATCAATTGTCGGCGCTTAGTGCTGCGATCATCTGTTTTACATTGACCAGCAGCGCATTTATCGGGGAAATCTACCGAGGATCAATTGCTGGAGTGGATCGTGGGCAATTTGATGCTGCCTATGCGTTAGGGTTATCATTTACGAAAACGATGCGTCTGATTATTTTGCCGCAAGCTTTTCGTATATCTGTACCGGCATTGAGTAATGTGGCAATGGATTTGTTGAAAGGAACCTCCTTGGCAGCAATGATCACGATTCCTGATATTTTTCAAAAAGCCAAGATCGTTGGCGGACGAACTTTTGATTACATGTCCATGTACGTGCTAGTTGCCATCATCTATTGGCTGTTGTGCATTTTGATTGAAGCCGGGCAAAAGCGATTAGAACAACATTTTTCAAAACGCTTTGCTACTAATGATACTGTAAGACAATAAAAAAAAGAGCCGAGGCTCTTCAACTGCTGTCAATGTTTCCTTGTGAGACATTGACAGCAGTTTTTTCTTTAGGTAATGAAGCAGCACCACAAGTTAGCCAGAGAAAAAAGGCAGAATAGTATCGCGTTTACTCTGGGCGGTTTTTTATAAATTCGATAAAGGTAATGATTTCAGATAGTTGATATTCAGTAAAGTCCTCATTGATTCTTGAAGCCACACGAATCTGTTTCATAGAGAGGGCTTCCAAATCATTCGGACGTCCATGTAAATAATCGAGACTGACATTGAAGTAATCAGCAAGTTCTTTTTGGATCTCAATATCGGGCATCCGATTGCCTTGCTCATACGAAGCATAGGTTGTTTTGGCGATTCCTAAATATTTTGCCATTTTTGCTTGTGTTAAACCAGATCGCGTTTTCCGCAACTGTCTTAAACGATCTTTAAACATGAAATCCCCTCCACAAAATTATTCTACTATGACACGATAGAAGCAGAAAGAAATTAATGTTTTATATCACTAATAGAGTTTTATTGCATTTACAAAGTACTCGATATGTAATACTATTTATGTGAAGAAGGATTACTACCTGTAAGAATCAGCGGATAGTGAATCGTTCTCAAGGATTTTTTATAGCACGAAGGAGGGGAGAAGAAAGGAACAGATACAACGAATGGAAGCGCTTCATAGAAGGAGGAAGGGAAATGAAAAAAGTATTGATAATTTGTGCAGCAGGCATGTCTTCATCGTTGATCGCCAAAAAAGGAACAAGCTTTTTAACCACAGAAGGTTGGTCAGTGAGGATCGATGCCATCTCTGCTTCAGAGGGGATCGCTACGATCGCTAAGGATGAGTATGATTTATATCTAGTTAGCCCGCAAACGAAAATGCATTTTGCCAATTTAAAGAAAAGCGCCGATAAATACGGCAAACCAATCGTGAATATTCCCCCGCAAGCGTATATTCCGATCCCAATCGGAATCGAGAAATTAGCACAGTTAGTCAAAGAAAGCATTGCATTAGAAAAAAGTACGAAATAAATGGAGGCAGGCTATGGATAGTGAAAAAATACAAGAAATATCCTTTGAACTTATTTTAGCAAGCGGTGATGCCCGCACGATGATTCATCAAGCCTTTGAACAGATGCGAATCAGTAGTTGTCAAGAAGCGCAAGAGTTGTTGGACACAGCCAATGATTCATTAGTCAAAGCCCACCGCATCCAGTCAAAAATGCTGCAAGAATATGCTTCAGGGACCTCATTTACCTGCGATATCTTGTTGATCCATGCACAAGATCATTTGATGACAACCATGACCCTCAGAGAGGTTGCACTAGAAATGCTAAGGATTTATCAAAAGATGAATCGCCTTGAAGAAGCGATCCAATGCAGGAGTGCAGATGGCGAGTAAGCAAGCAAAAGTCGCGCAAAGAGATGCATCGCAAAAACTGACGAAGAAAAATCTCTATTTTCAACGTCTGTTGTTTTTGCGGTACTTAGTGGCATTCTCTTTCTTTTTTAACCTATATTGGCTGTTAGCTGCTTCTTTGGCAGGGCAATGGCTGCGTGTGGTTCCACTGAGCCTGTTGCTTTTTTCAATGGGAGCGATCAGTGAGTTTATCCGCTTATATGGACACCACGCAACCATCGTCCGCAAGCAACTCTTTTTTACTACTTGGTATTTACGCCTTCAAATGGGGACAATGGCCATTCTTTTTTTATTGACTTTTTTTGGAGTGACAGAAGTTATTTTCCCCTATTTCACCTCGCAAAGTACGGAGTATGTTCGCATAGTTCTCTGGATAAGTGGCGTCTTTGCTTGGAGTGGTATCAGAAAACTGAAGAAAATTTTTCGTAATAAAGATCGACAATGGCAATGGATACGTGAATTTGAAGAGATAGAAAGAAAGGGTGATTGAATTGACAGAATCGAACAATAAACTATTTCAACTTTTGGAAAAAGCAGTAATGGGTCCGATGGGAAAGATTTCCCAATACAAAATCGTTCGTAGCATCATGGTGGCAGGGATGGCGTCGATTCCTTTTACGATCGTAGGCTCAATGTTTTTAGTATTCAACATTTTACCGATCACGTTTCCGTTTTTAGCTGACTTTTTTGAAGCGACTTTTTTGAATTTCAGTGATTTGTATATGTTAGCAAATAGTACGACCATGGGGTTATTGGCATTATATTTTTGTATCGTTCTGGGCTATGAGTATTCCAAGATCATTCAAGTCGAGGAGAATCTCGACCTGACGCCGATCAATGGGGCGTTGTTAGGTGTTTTTGCTACATTGATGTCGATTCCTCAGCTTGTTTTTGACGGCGGAAAAATGACACGGATGAATGATATGGAAGAAGGGCTGATCAATGGTTGGTTGATTGGTGCCGATGGGGTCGCACGTTTAGGAACTGTTGGTATTTTCACTGGGATCGTGATGGCGGTCGTTGCCGTTCAGCTGTATCGTCTCTGTGTAAAAAACAACTGGGTCATCAAAATGCCCGAAGAAGTGCCTGAAGGTGTGGCTCGTAGTTTTACAGCACTGATACCAGCCTTTGTAGTGGCAGTTGTGGTTCTGACCATCAATGGGATTTTAGTTGTTTTTGGGACGGATATTTTTCAACTAGTGGCAATTCCGTTTGGGTTTGTTACCCACCTTACGGATAGTTGGTTGGGAATCATGGTGATTTACTTCCTCGCGCATGCCTTGTGGTTGGTAGGGATTCATGGATTCAATATCATTAGTCCACTGATCACCCCGATCATGTTAGCTAATTTAGCTGCCAATGTTGAAGGGGCGAGTTTCCCATTAGCAGGCCAATTTACCAACGGGTACGTGACATTAGGTGGTTCGGGAGCAACCCTTGGTTTTACCTTATTTATGATCTACATTGCTAAATCGAAACAGATGAAAGTATTAGGGAGAGCTGCCATCGTCCCGTCGATTTTCAATATCAATGAACCGATTATTTTCGGGGTGCCGATCATCTATAATCCTTATTTAGCAATTCCTTTCTTGTTAGCACCGATGGCATCCGCCACGATCGCGTATTTTGCCACAAGGATGGAATTGATTCGTCCCATGATCGCCAATATTCCTTTCCCAACACCCGTTGGACTTGGTGGCTTTATTGGCACCGGTGGAGACTGGCGTGCAGGCGTCGTTGCCATTGTTTGTGCAGTTGTTTCTTTCTTGATCTATTTTCCATTTGCGAAGTTTTATGACACAAAATTGCTGAAAGAAGAACAAGAAGCCGCATAAGACGAGCAGTTGGGGTAACAGCAAGTAGCTACATTATCCCTATAAGAAAAAAACAGTTGTCCCTTTGCAGTTGAAGGGATAACTGTTTTTGCAATGGTCCTTCTTTTTCATGGTAAAATAAAGAAAAGCAAATCGAGGAGGGTCTTTTATGAAGTATGAATGGCGCAAACTAGAAAAAGAGCTTTATCTTCCCAAAAAACCAACAGTGATCGAGGTGCCAACGTATCAATTTATTAGTTTGAGCAGCAGCGGCAATCCGAATCGTCCTGAATTTAGCGAAGAGATCGCCGCTTTATATACGATTTCTTATTCACTCAGGATGGGATTGAAAAAAGGGGCTTTTGGCAATGAACCCTTTGAATACACGGTCTTTCCTTTGGAAGGCGTGTGGACCTCTCTGACAAAGCCAGAGGGTGCCATCAACAAAGAAGAATTGATCTACAAAATCATGATTCGCCAACCAGAACCAGTCACGGAAACACTGTTTCAAGAACAGCTCTTGGCCGTCAAAGAGAAGAAAGACAATCCAAATCTAGAAAAGCTCATCTTTGAGCGCTATGAAGAAGGATTGTGTCTGCAAGCGATGCATACAGGTTCTTTTGACACTGAAGCGGAAACATTTGCGAAAATGAAAGAGCTGTTAAAACAAGAGCAGTTAGTGATCCGTCCAACGATGGACACGTTCCAGCATCGAGAAATCTATTTGTCTGATCCGCGAAAAGTTTCACCAGATAAAGCCAAAACCGTCCTGCGATGGGCAGTAGAAGCAGAGGGTGGGATTCAGTGAATAAAAACTATTTAAGCATCGACATCGGCGGCACGAAAATCAAATCGGCTGTCATTGATCGCTCGGGGAATATTCTGACACGAGGCCGGATGGATACGCCGAAAAATCTTACGGAATTTCTGACAGGGATTGAAACGATCGTTGAAGACGTTCATGGGAGCATTCGGGGCATTGCTGTTAGTACTCCAGGAAAAGTCAACCCAGAGACAGGGACAATCTCGTTTGGCGGGGCATTGCCTTTTTTAGATGGGGTCTCCTTAAAACAGCTGCTGGCAAAGTATCAAATGCCGCTTGCTGTGACCAACGATGGCAAAGCAGCCGCATTAGCTGAATGGTGGCTAGGAAACCTTAAAGGGATTCAAAACGGAGCTGCCATAACATTAGGTACTGGTTTGGGCGGTGGCGTAATCGTTGAGGGAAAACTGATCCAAGGTGCACATTTTCAAGCCGGGGAATTAAGTTTTCTACTAAATGCCACTAAGAGAAGTGACACTCAAGAAAACGCTGAGCAACCAGTCAATCAGGGATTGACCCTGCAGCAATTGGCAGGTTTTAGCGGTTCAGCGGTCGCCATGATTCGTCGCAGCGCCCAACTGCTAGGCTTAGCTGATCTTGCGGATGGTGAAGCAGTTTTTGACGCCATCAATCAGAAACAACCACAGGTCTGGGCGCTGTTTACAGCGTATTGCCGAGAAATCGCGTGTGTCATGCTCAATGTTCAAGCCGTGATCGACTTAGAGCGCTTCGTGATTGGCGGGGGCATCAGTGCCCAAGCGATCGTGGTGGAAGAAATCGACCGTCAGTATCAGCAACTGCTAGCTAGTTTACCGATTTTGCAGCAGACTTTGACGAAGCCGGAAATCCAAGCCTGCAAATTTCAAAATGACGCCAATTTATTAGGGGCGCTCTATCATTTCTTTTTGGAACATGAGATGAAATAAAATAGAAAAAAACTGCCGCGAACCAACGATCGCGGCAGTTTTTTAGGCTTTTTTCTTGGTGTCTTTGTCTTCGTCACCTAGGTAATCTTTGCTAGTGAAGGCACTGTGGAAGTATTTGCCCTCTTGACCGTAATAGCGGTTATAGCGCTGCTTGAATTTGCGGAACACGTAAACGACAAGAACTTTTAGCAGACAATAAATTGGGATCCCGAAAATCACCCCAACGATCCCCATCAAATCACCCATCACTAATAAAACAACCAGAATCGTAATAGGATGAATTTTCAATCGGTCACCCATCACACGGGGCACGACTAAATCCCCATGAAGCAACTGTACAGCAAACCAAGCAATCAAAAATTTAATCAACATCCCGGTGGAGTCTTGTGCGGCAATGAAAAGTCCCGGAAAAAAGACGATAAAAGGACCAATATAGGGGATGATGCAAAGCAGACCAGCGGCGATCGCCAGAATACTGGCATACTCTAAGCCAATCAATAGGAAAACGACCCAATAGATCGCCCCTAAAATCAAGGAAGAAATGATTTGTCCTTTCAAAAAGGCACCGACTTGTATGTCAGAGATCTTGACGATTTCATTAAAGTCTTTGCGAAAACGTGGTGGCACTAACGAGAGAACTGAAAAATAAAACTTGTTGGGGTTGCGCAATAAGAAAAAGGCAATGATCGGTCCCGTAAACAAAGCGATGAACAAGGTCGAAATCGTTGAAAACAAGCTGCTGAGCCCAGCAGCACCAGTTTCCCAATAGTCCCCAATAAAACTCATGATGTTGTTGGTGATATTTTGCAATGTGTCTGTAATTTGTGCCATCTCATCTTGAAACGGGGTATTTTCTAAAAAGGCGGTCGCGTTTTTCTCAAAGTCACTGACCAAACTTGGTAAGCTGTTGATCAGATCGGTGGTTTGCTGCTCCAAAATCGGGTAAAGCTGGAAACCAGCAAAGACGATCAACAAAAGAATCAAAAGATAGATCCCAGCAATCGAAACACTGCGGGGAATTTTTTTCGATTCCAATTTATCGACCACCGGGTTAAACAGATAGTAAAGGATCAGCCCAAATAAAAAGGGTGGGATAATAGCTGTAAGTATGGCTGAAAAGGGTGTAAATAAAAAAGAAATCTGATTTAGCAAAAAGACAGCAACTGCCGACAAGATAATCAGTCCTAAGACATAATAGCTTGTTTTGCCGCCTAAAAAGTGGATCAATCGGTTATTTTTCATAATAAGCCTCGCTTTCTTAGCTACATTATAACGAAAGACCCCTATTCTGTAAAAAAACAACGTACCTTTTGAAAAAACTACGCTCATATTATCAATATCTTTATAATGAAAGAATATCTTTGATAAGGGGTTAACTGATGGCATCTTTCTTCAAAGCAGGCCAAAAATGCTCCCGTGTTTACAACACAGGAGCGAAAAGAATTATTTGCGCACTGTCGTCAAGGTACAGCGACCAACGGCTGTTTTTAACCCGCTAGCTAACCAAATAGTGGCTTGCCAAGTTTGGATACGAGCGCCGATACGATCAGGACTAGCTTCTACGATCAGGGTTCCTTCTTGAGCGGCGGCTAGATGGTTGACTTGTAGGTCAACGCCGGCGGCGAAGGCTTCTTCTTGAGCCAAAGCTTGATTGGCGCCGATGCTGCAGGCAGTCTCGATCAAAACGCCGTTAATGCCACCGTGAACGAGACCAAAAGGCTGTTTGTGCTGTTCTTTGATTGGCATCCGTAAACGAACAAAATCGGCTGTTGCTGCTTCTACTTCGATTTCTAAAGCTTCTAGTAAGTTCATTTTTAGCTCCTTTTTCTAAGAAAGTTACCATGATTATAGCACGAGTTTTGTTAGAAATAGCCGAAGTTCTCAGAAAGTCGGCAACAGGGGGAGAAGTCTTAAGAAATTCCCTTAACCAAAGCAATTTCTAACGAAAAGCGACTAGATATGTGTATAATAGAGCTATGTGAATTGAGGAGGAACAAGTAATGAGAGAATGGAAAACCTTAAAAGAGTACGATGAAATTTTATTTGAACAACATGGAAAAGTGGCGAAAATCACGATCAACCGCCCAGAAGTCCACAATGCGTTTACACCAAAAACGGTGTTTGAAATGATTGATGCGTTTTCAATCAGTCGCGATGAACCAGGCATCGGCGTGATTATTTTGACAGGCGCCGGCGACAAAGCCTTTTGTTCAGGCGGAGACCAAAAAGTCCGTGGTCACGGTGGCTATGTTGGGGAAGATCAGGTTCCTCGCTTAAACGTATTGGATCTGCAACGCTTGATCCGCACGTTGCCAAAACCGGTGATCGCCATGGTCAAAGGCTGGTCGATCGGCGGCGGGAATGTTTTACAATTAGTTTGTGATTTAACGATTGCCGCTGACAATGCTAAATTTGGTCAAACAGGACCAAATGTCGGTAGTTTTGATGGTGGCTATGGTTCGGGCTATCTTGCACGGACGATCGGACATAAAAAAGCCAAGGAAGTTTGGTTCATGACAAAACAATATACTGCCGAAGAAGCATTGGCGATGAACTGGATCAATACAGTCGTTCCTCTTGATCGAGTAGAAGATGAAACGATGGAATGGGCCGAAACGATGCTGCAAAAGAGCCCGTTGGCGTTACGTATGATCAAAGCATCAATGAATGCCGATACGGACGGATTAGCTGGCATTCAGCAATTGGCCGGCGATGCGACCTTATTGTATTACACGATGGATGAAGCCAAAGAAGGTCGTGACGCGTTTAAAGAAAAACGTCAACCAGACTTCGACCAATTCCCTAAATTCCCATAATGACTGGGAGTTGGCTGCAAAGGCAAGCACAACTTCATCCAGAACGACCAGCTTTTTATTGGCATGAAAAAAGCTGGTCGTTTGCTGCCTTGCAAAAAGAGGTTTATGCTTATGCTGCTTATTATCAAGCCCAATTCGTTGTTCTGCCAAACCGGGTAGCCCTTTTTAGCAATAACTCCCCTGAAATGGTCTTTACGATCCTTGCATTGTGGGAGTTGGGGATCGAAGTCCAGCTGTTGAATACGCGATTGACAGCCGCTGAAATCACCTTCCAATTACAAGATGCCCACTGCGACTGGGTGATCACGGCGGATCAGGCAGCGGTCCCGGGTGTTCGCAGCCTGACCTTTGGACAAGCGATGGAACAGGCGAAGGCTCTTGCCAGTTCTTTTGATCCTTCGTTTGTTCCTAATAAAGCAATCTATCAAGCAGAACAAGTAGCTTCGATTATGTATACATCCGGTACGACGGGCAATCCCAAGGGTGTGCCGCAAACCTTTAGGAATCATCTAGCAAGTGCCGAAGCGACTCAAAAGAACTTAACGATCACTAGTGAGGATTGTTGGCTTTGTGCAGTTCCGCTGTATCATATCAGTGGATTATCAATTCTCTTGCGTTCCTTGCGACTTGGAATGAGTGTTCGTTTGTATGAGCGCTTTGATGCTGGAGAAATGGCGAAAGATCTTGAGGCAGGAAAAGGGACGATCGTTTCTTTGGTGGCGAAAATGTTGACAGATTTGCTGCCGTTGGTGCCCCAACAAGGCTTTGATTCGTTGCGTTATGTACTGCTAGGCGGCGGTCCGATTGCCAAAAGTGTATTGGAAAAATGCCAGCAAAAACAGCTTTCTGTGATCCAATCCTATGGGATGACAGAAACCTGTTCACAAGTGGTGGCATTGCCGCCAGAAAAAGCTTCAGAAAAAATCGGCTCCTCAGGGGTTCCCCTGCAAGGTGTCCATTTACGAATTGCGGTTGATGCGAAAATGGCAGATCATCAGACTGCTGAAAGTACCCAGTCGATCGGAGAGATCCAACTGCAAGGACCGGCGATCACGACCCGTTACTTAAACGATCGCAGTCCACAGCAGTGGGATCAAGAGGGCTGGTTTGCCACAGGAGATCTAGGGTATCTTGATCAAGAGGGCTTTTTGTATGTAGTCAGTCGTGCAAGCGAACTGATCATATCTGGTGGAGAAAACATCTATCCTGCAGAAGTGGAGCAAGCCTTGTTGCAGCATCCAGCGGTCAAAGAGGCAGCTGTGGTGGGGGAACCAGACGAGGAGTGGGGACAATCTGTCGCGGCTTATTTAACGTTAAATGAGTCCGTCCGACTCCAAGCCTTGTTGGATACATTAGAAGGGCAGATCGCCCATTATAAATTTCCGCGCCGTTTTTATCACGTGCGAGAAATGCCGCGCACAGCAAGCGGCAAACTTTTAAAACGGCTATTGCTGAGTGAAGAAAGAGTGAACTACATTGAACAGCAAATCATCAAGTAATTATGAAGCAGCGATCGCTGCCGGGAAAACCTATTTGAGTGAGTATCAGCCTTTAAAAAGGTGTGACTTACTGGCTCTTTATGCAGCGGCACAAGAATATCAAGGGGAACGCTATTTCTGGCGTACCCCTGATGAAACGACTAGTCTGGTAGGGTTGGGTTGGTTAGCCACTTTTTCGCAACCCAAACTTGCAGACTTTTCAGAAGTCCGCTCTCTCTTAAAGCAAGCCCATTATCAACCAGAGGCACCTTTGCAGGCGCAGTTGGTTGGTGGTTTTGCTTTTGATGAACAGGCAGAAGTCAGTCAGGATTGGGCTGAGCTAGGTGCCGGTCTCTTTGCGTTGCCAGAAATACTGGTCAGCAAAACTGATGATCAGTGTGGCGTCGTTTATACAGTAGCCGCTTCTTCCGAGGAACAACGACAACAAAAAGTCGCTGCCTTACAGGAAAAAGTCGCAAGCTGGTTGAATGCCAACCCGGACAAGAGTCTTGTAGCAGAAACGCCTGCTTTTCAGGCACAAGAGGAACTAGAGGTGCCCCAATGGCTGCAAGCGGTCGAAGAGACAGTGGCAGCCATTCGCTCGACTGAAACACCGTTGAAAAAAGTGGTTCTGGCCAGGAGAATGAAGATAGAAACGAAGCAGTCGATCATTAGTGCTGGGGTGTTGCAACGGTTGGCGCAACAGCAGCCGAATACCTATCTTTTTGCCATCGAACATGGGGGCCATGTTTTTGCTGGTGCGACGCCAGAACGCTTGCTAAAAGCAACTGTCGATCAGTTTGAAACGGTAAGTATCGCAGGTTCCGCGCCAAGAGGCCAAACCAAAGAAGAAGATGAGGCACTGGCACAAGCCCTCTTAGCGGACGCAAAAAATACCCATGAACATCAAGTAGTTGTCGATCGCTTGGAAACGGCATTGGCTACTTTGTTAGCTGACGGTTTTCAATCAGAAGCCCGCTCCGTCATCAAAAATCGTGACATTCAGCATTTGTTTGTTCCTTTAGCAGGGCAAAGAAAAGCAGGAGTCAACTTTCTGAGCGCCGTGCAAAAACTACACCCGACCCCAGCATTGGGGGGAGAACCGAAAGAAGCAGCCGTCTCTTGGATTCGTACCCATGAACCAGCCAGCAGAGGGATGTACGGTGGACCGATCGGTTGGTTGGGTATTCAAGAAGATATTGGCGAGTTTGCAGTGGCCATCCGCTCAGGATTCTTTAGCGGCAATCAAGCAACGCTGTATGCAGGCTGTGGGATCGTTGCCGATTCAGATGCGGAATCCGAACGTCAAGAAACACGGTTAAAATTTCAACCGATGAGGAGAGGGATCTTAGGAGATGAATAACCAGACAGTCATGACAGACTATTTATTAGCGGCAATCCAAGGACTAAAAGCAGCGGGTGCGAAGCGAGCGGTTATTAGTCCCGGTTCACGCTCAACGCCATTGGCGCTACTATTGCATCGTGATCCTGAGATCACCTGTATGGTGGCTGTCGATGAACGTTCGGCTGCTTTTTTTGCTTTAGGGATGTCCAAAGTTGATCTCCAACCGACGATCTTACTGTGTACCTCTGGAACTGCAGCAGCCAATTATTATCCAGCAATTTGTGAAGCAGAGGCCACCAACTTGCCATTGATCGTCTTAACGGCTGATCGCCCGCCAGAACTGCGGGGCGTTGGGGCGCCACAAGCAATGGACCAACAGAATTTGTATGCCTCTCACGTCAAAAAGATGGTAGAGATGACGGTGCCAGAAAACGATCCTGCTTTGTTGCGTTATAGTTTTTGGCAAGCTACAACTTGCACGATCGAAGCGCAAAAACAGCCGAAAGGCCCGGTCCAAATCAACTTTCCATTACGGGAGCCGCTGTTGCCTGACTTTAGTCGCCAATGCAGTATTCAGCAAGACGTGAGCTATCTGGCACCACAACAAGAGCTGTCAGCAGAGATGATCACCCAGCTAGCCCCTTACTTTGATAAAAAAGGTATTCTGATTGCTGGAGAAAGCCTTACGATCGAAGAAGCGCAGCAGTTGCTGGCTTTTTCAGAGAAATTAGGCTGGCCGATTGTCGGCGATCCATTGACCAATCTGGCGACAGCCGGTACCAAAGTAGGAACATTTATCAGTCAAGCCGATCTTGTTTTCCCGCAATTGACTTCTGCCTTCCAACCAGAAGTGGTCGTGCGTTTTGGTCGCTTACCAGTCACTAAAAATGTCCTATTATGGTTGAACAAAGCAGCGGATACGACGACGTGGCTCTTTGTTGATCCATCGGGGCAGTGGCAAGATCAGCTGCATCGGGCAAACTATTTGATCGAAGCAGCGATCAGCACTTTCGTGGCGGCCATCACCCAGTTGCCGATCGTCAAACATACGGCGTGGCAACAACAATGGCAAGCACTTCAAGCGCGGGCAGATCAGGTGATTGCTGCAAGTCCGCAGTTGAAACAATGGGATGAGAGCAGCGCTGTGCGCATGCTCCAACAATGTCTACCTGAAGAAGCGCAAATTCTTTTGGCAAACAGCAATGCGATCCGTTTCTTTGATCGCTACGGCAGCAAAACTTCCTCCACTTATCGAGTGTATGGAAATCGGGGCGTCAATGGGATCGACGGCCTTGTCTCGACCGTAGCTGGGATTGCTTCCGCCAGTCAAAAGTCTACCTACTTGTTGATTGGTGATTTAGCGTTGTACCATGATATGAACGGCCTACAACTACTGCGTCAGTATCAATTGCCAATAACGATCATTTTACTGAATAATAACGGTGGTGGGATCTTTTCCTTTTTGTCACAAAACACCTTAGAACCAAACGACTTTGTCCCGCTCTTTGGCACGCCGTTAGACCTTGAGTTTCAAAAAGTGGCGGCCTTATATGAGGCAGATTGGCACACACCGACCTCTTTGCTAGAGTTTCAAACGATTTTAACGGAAACAAGCCAACAGCCGTGCTTTCAAATAATCGAAGTGAAGGGTGAGCAAAAAGATCCGGTTGATACTTGGCAAGCACTGCAACAGCAGTTTAGCGAGGCGGGAGCGCAGCAATGAGGGACACGATAAATGGTGTCAGTTATTTTTATCAGTGGTTGCAACCTTACCGACCAGCCTTACCAACCCTTGTGGCATTGCATGGCTTCACGGGTTCTTCGGAAAGTTTTCGACCGGTTTTTGTAGAGGAAGGTTCTTATAATGTATTGGCTGTCGACTTGATTGGACATGGACGGTCATCGATTTATGTCCATCCCATGCGTTATGAACTTCCTTTACTGGTGGAGGATCTCGCACAGCTTTTAGCGAAGTTAGGGATTGAACGCTATGGTCTTTATGGCTACTCGATGGGGGCACGAATCGCACTTGTCTGGGCAGTCAAGGAACCAGCTGCAGTGACCCATCTTTTGCTTGAGAGTGGTTCCCCCGGGTTGGCTGATCCAGGAGAACGACTCGCTCGTCAGCGGCACGATCGCTGCTTAGGATTGCGCTTACTAAGGGAGCCTTTGGTCGATTTTGTCGATTACTGGCAAGAACTGCCGTTGTTTGCTAGTCAAAAGGAGCTGCCCTTAGTGCAGCAGGCTGCTGTACGGCAAGGACGCTTGCAGCAAAATAAATTTGGCTTGGCAGTAAGCTTGGTTTACGGTGGTACTGGCAAACAGCCAAGCTGTTGGTCGGCACTTCCGCAGCTAGCTTGTGAAATTCTTTATTTAGCGGGGGAAAAAGATTTAAAGTTTCGGAAAATCGCCCACCAAATGAAGCAGCTGCAACCAGAGATGACCATCAAAGTCGTTGCTAATGCTGGACATTGTATCCATTTAGAACAGCCGACACAGGTTCGTCATGAAATCGATCAATGGTTTGTAAAAGGATCGAGGCCACAGTCAGCTGATTGACAAGGAGAGAACGCAATGAAGATTGAGAAAATTGAACGCATCGCCTGTCGCTTGCCCCTCAAACAATCCTTTGTGACAAGTTACGGACAATTAACAGAAAAAGCCTTTGATCTTTATTTGGTGACTGCAGAGGAGGGAACGGTGGGCATCGGTGAATTGGTCGCTTTTGAGCAGCCAGATTACATTGAAGAAACCCTCTTTTCTGCTCGACAAGTGATTGAAACAGCACTGATCCCATTATTGATTGACCAGGAGATCGAGCATCCGCAAGAAGTTTGGCAATTGTTTCAAACGGTCCAAGGAAACTACATGGCAAAATCGGCTTTGGAAACAGCAATTTGGGATCTATATGGCAAGCAAACGCATCAAAGTGTGAAAGAGCTGTATACCGCGACCCGACCGAGTGTCGCTGTTGGCGTTAGTATCGGCATACACGACTCTGTCGAAAAACTAATGGCTCTTGTTGCCGCTTATGTCGCCCAAGGGTATCAACGAATCAAGTTAAAAATCAAGCCGGGGCAAGATGTGGCACCCTTGCGAGCGATTCGACAAGCCTTTCCAGAATTGCTTTTGATGGCAGATGCGAACGGGGCCTATCAAAATGAGCCTGAACGCATTTTGGCACTTGATGACTTAGGCTTGGTGATGATCGAGCAACCCCTTAAGGTACGAGATCTGGTGGGGCACAGTCAGCTACAGCGACAGATGAAGACGCCTCTATGTTTGGATGAAGATATTCGAACGGCAGAAGACGTCGATACAGTCGCAGCACTGGACAGCTGCCGTGCGATCAACCTGAAAATCCCTCGTGTCGGTGGGATCACCGAAGCTTTGCGAATCCTTGATCGATGTCAAACCCATGGACTACTCGTTTGGTTAGGCGGCATGTTTGAGTCTGGTGTAGGACGAGCCATGAATTTGCAATTTGCGAGTCAAGATATTTTCCATTTTCCCGGGGACCTTTCCGCTTCTGACCGTTACTTTTATGATGATGTCATTACACAGCCTGCAACTTTGCATGAAGGAAAGCTGCTGGTACCTGATGGAAAGGGCTTTGGTATCACATTAGCTGAAACAAAGCTAAGTCAATATGGGCAATCTAAAGAACGTATCTACTCAAGAAAACGGTCAGCGAAAGAATAACCGCAGCGAAAAAAAACACAGCGAAAGCAAAAGAAACGGCCAGCAGGGAAATCTGCTGGCCGTTTCTTTTGTTTTAGTCTGCGTTTTTGAATTCTTTTTCAATTTGTAGTCGTTGAACTTTCATGGTTGCTGTTCGTGGGATATCTTCGTAGTCGCGTAAAATTGGCTGATTGAGGTGAGGGAGATCTTCCACCATTTTCCACCAAGCATCCCAATCCATTTCACGATTTGGCGCTAAAGCAATGATAGGTTGTGGTGAGTTCTCTTTGTCGCGAACGATCACAACTTCGGCAAGGAAGTCTAAATGATCCAGCAAAAGGTCTTCCAAAGCAAGATTGCTTTCAATATTTTTGATCAAGTCCACTTGACGGTCTTTTAAGTAAAGATGTCCCTGATCATCCATCATGCCGTAGTCACCACTGTCCCACCAAGCGCCATAGACATTGTCAGCAAAACGCTGATCTTCTTTATAATAGGTCAACGCGCGTCCTTTTGAAAGGAAATGGATGTGCCCATCGGTATTGGCTGGCAGCTCGTTGCCCTCTGCATCGGCGATCCGTGCTCTCGTTAAGTCCTCTAGACCAACACCCATATCACGGGCATCGTTGGTAGCGATGCTTTCTAAGGTATGTGCTTTTAGGATCATTGGCCCGCATTCACTTTGACCATAGACTTGCAAAAAGATTGCTTCTTTTGTTGCTGAAGTATTTAAAAAAGTGGCCATTGTTTGGTTGTTGATGGCATCAAAGGTTGAATGGTAATAGCGAATATTGGCGAAAGCATCTGGTTGTTCTTTTGCCACAAAGCTCCATTGGACAAAATTGTTTGGATGAGTTTCCAAAGCGATTGGTGGATATTCTTTTAACATGCTTACGACATGAGCGCCGTTGGCATTGGCTAATGGCATCATCGGAAAGCCCATCGCCATCAAGGATGAGATGCCGATATTGAAGCGGGAGTGCACCGGTGAGATATGGAACGCAATTAAATCAGAGTCTGCCTTGGTGCGATCAATCTTGGTGAAGATCGTTTTTTGCCATTTTGTCCGCCAGCCCATGGAGTTTGCCGAATGACAAATCAATTTTGGAATACCCGTTGTTCCAGAAGTGTGGGTCATATAAGAAATTTGATCCACTGGTAACTCAGTTTGGGCCACTGGTTCCGCTGGTTGTTGCAGCAGATGACGAACAGCAATCTGTTTGTCAGTACTGCTATTTTTCACTTGTGCGACGCGGCCTTCGGTTTCTTCATCAAATAAGATGAATGGATCTTCTAAGCGATCCACAAACACTTCGATGGTTTCAGCAGGGAAATGGTAAGAGATCATAGCAGGCACTGCGCCAAGGTAAGAAGCAGCCGTTGCTAATAAATAGGTATCGAATTTTGAAGATTTATAAAGGATGATTTTATCGCCGGCTTGCACGCCTAGTGCAGCAAGTTGGTAAGCACGTTTTAAAATCATTTCATGACTCGAACGGTAGGCACTACGATAGCCAAGTTCAGGAAATGCTGGTAGCACTTCATCGTGGATGATGGTTGTGTCAGGAAATGCCTCGGCAGCTTCTCGGTAATTGGTGTAAAGATTTAATGGACGATAGTCTAAAATGGTCAAATAGAACACTCCTTTAAAAGTTCGTGAAAAACTTCATTTGATTTCTCCATTTTAGCACAGGAATTTCTCGATACAATAGATTTTCAGTGTTTTTTATTTATTTCTAAAAAATCCTTCCCTCAAAGACTTTCGAAGAATGAATGACTGTGATGTGTTATCATTCATTCCTCGTACTAAGCGGAAAAAGCGCATAATCAACGGGTGTATTTTACTATAAAATCTTCGATTGGGAGCCGGAAATCCAGATAGCGTGCTTCTAATTCTGCACGACTCCAATTCCACCAAGCGATTTCTTGTAAAGCAGTGATCGTTTCTGGATCAAAGCGGTATTTGATCACTTTTGCTGGAACCCCGCCGACGATCGCATAAGGCGGCACATCTTTGGTTACGACTGCGTTTGAGGCGATCACGGCACCATCACCGACGGTCAAACCAGATTGGATCACGGCACCGTGGCCGATCCAGACATCATTGCCAATGACGGTCGTTTTTGCTTTGCGTTTTTCTAAGAAGGACTCGTCCTTTGGCGCAAATCCATAGCCTTCGCCATTATAGGCAAAAAGATGCTGACTAGGGCGTTCATAGGGATGATTGGTGGGGCCGATGCGGACCATCGCTGCGATACTGATAAAACGTCCTAATTGACTGTTCTGAATAAAGCAATATTGCCCCGTATAGGTATAATTGCCGATGGAAGAATGATCAATGTGATTGGCTTCGCCAATTTCGACATAGTCTCCTAAAGTTGTGTCTTGAAGCTGCGAGTCTTTGCCAACGATCGGCTGTTCATCTGGAAAATTTGTGATCGATAGGTGCATAGTAATCATCCTCTCTTGCGTATTGCTATCATTTTACCGCACTTTTTTGTACTATTTGACTAATACGCACTAAAGACAAAAGGAGGTCTGCTTTATGGAGACGATTTATCAGTTAGATAAGATGACCGAAACGATAGGTAAGCGAGCAATCAAAAAAGGATACTCGTTAAAAAATCAAGCGGCCCCAGAGGCGCTGTTTGTACGCAGTTCAACGGTTCCTAACGAATTGATCACACCAGAATTAGCTGTGATCGCTCGCTCAGGAACAGGCACCAATACGATCGATTTGGCACGGTGTACTCAAAATGGCACAGTAGTCTTCAATAGTCCCGGTGTCAATGCCAATGCAGTCAAAGAATTGGTGCTCTCCAATTTGTTTCTCAGCGTTCGCCCCTTATTCAAAGCCATCCAGACGGTAGCCGATTTGCAAGAAGAGGTAACGTCAGGTCAAATTGAAGCAGAAGATGTGTTGAAGGTAGCTGAAGAACGGCGAAAAGAAGTGATCGGCGAAGAATTAGCTGGAAAAACCATCGGTATTTTAGGCTTAGGAGAGATCGGTGAACGGGTGGCAAAAGCCTGTCATCAGCTAGGGATGGAAGTCCTCGGCTATGCCCGTACGAAAAAAGCGGCACACGATTACGAACAAGTCAGTGACTTGCACGTACTGTTGGCCGAATCAGATTTTGTAGTGGTTTTGCTCCCTTTAAGTCAGGAAACCAAAGGCATGCTGAATCGACAAACGATTCAGCAGATGAAAAAAAATGCAGTGTTGATGAATTTTGGGCGCGGGGAGATCGTGGAAGAAGCAGCCGTCTTAGAAGCACTAGCCAAAAATCAGCTCAAACAATACATCACCGACTTTCCTAGTGCCGGCTTGATCGGACAACAGAAAGTGTTGTGTTATCCGCATATCGGCGGCAGTACTACCAATGCCTTGGAAAAGGGGGATCACGTAGTTTTTGATCGCATGCATGCCTATTTGCGCGCTGGGACGATTCAAGAATCGGTCAATTTTCCTCATGCAGAGTTGCCTTTTTTGGCACCGTATCGCTTGGCGCTGTTTTATCACGACAAGCCTGGTGCTTTTGCCCCGCTATTGCGGATCATTTCTGAAGCAGGCGTAGATATCGATAATTTGGCGAGTGAGAGAAAAGCCGGAGTCGCCTATACCTTGATTGATCTTGATGAGACAAATGAAATACTGCTGCAAGATCTACAGAAGCAGATACAGCAAGAAACAGCGGTCATCCGTGCCCGCTTGATCAAAAATTCGCGAACCAGTGAATAGTTGCCACCAACAATGTTTCTTGTTATGATGAAAAAAAAGTAAAGGAAGTTCATCATGACGAATAAGTTTCAAGATAAAAAGAAGGTCGCTTTGCCTCGTTATCAGCAGATTGCCGTGGCGATCGCGGAACGAATCGTTGAAAATCGCTACCAAGTTGGGCAAAAGATCCATGCGCGCTCAACGTTAGCCAGCAATTTCAATGTCTCTCCTGAAACAGCCCGCAAAGCGATCAATGTATTAGTTGATTTAGAAATCATGGATGTCCGTCATGGCAGCGGCGCCTATATTGCTTCAAAGGAAAAAGCACAGGCCTTTGTTGAACAATACCAAGATGTGCAGTCGATCCAAGAAATCAGACAAGACATTTTAGACAGTGTGGAGCGGCAGCAGCAAGAGCTGGATAATTTTTCTGACTTGTTGAACACGTTAGTGCAGCAGACCAAAAAGGTACACCATATGAGTCCGTTTGTGCCCTTTGAACTTCAGTTGACGGAACAAGCGCAGCATTTGGAAAAAAGTATCAATGAATTGAATATTTGGCAAGCCACAGGGGCGACGATCATCGCAATCCAAACAACCGAAGAATTGTTGTTGTCACCAGGACCTTATGCGAAATTCAGTGCAGGCAATACGATTTATTTTGTCGGAAATGAACTGGCGTTGCAGCGCATGACCAATTTCTTCTATCCAACGGACCATTCAGCGTAATTCTTTTTCCTGATTCCCATGCTTTTTTTGCAAAAGAAAAAGCATTGGGAAATTTTTTTTGACAAAGTGACCACATCTTGTTAAGATAGTATGGTCACTTTCGTGAAATTTTTCAGAAAAAGGAGTATTAATCATTTGAGTAAAGTTAAAGTGGAACACTTAACCAAAATCTTCGGTAAGAAAAAGCAGCAAGCTCTTGCCATGGTCAAAGAACAACGCAGCAAAAACGAGATTTTAGAAAAAACGGGTGCCACCGTCGGGGTCTATGATGTGAACTTTGAAGTCAACGAAGGCGAGATTTTCGTCATCATGGGCCTTTCTGGAAGCGGGAAGTCAACATTGATTCGACTATTGAATCGATTGATCGAGCCGTCTGGCGGAGATATTTACATAGATGGCGTGGATGTTGCCAAAATGAGTAAAGAGGAACTACGAGAAGTTCGCCGTCACAAAATCAACATGGTTTTCCAAAGCTTTGGCCTTTTCCCTCATCGGACAATTTTAGAGAACACAGAATACGGACTAGAAGTCCGTGGGGTCTCGAAAGAAGAACGAACAGCGAAAGCGGAAAAAGCGTTAGAAAACTCAGGATTGCTTTCTTTTAAAGACCAATACCCTGACCAGCTGTCTGGAGGGATGCAACAGCGTGTGGGACTTGCCCGTGCGTTAGCCAATGATCCAGAGATCCTCTTGATGGATGAGGCCTTTTCAGCATTAGATCCGCTGATTCGCCGTGAAATGCAAGATGAACTTTTAGAATTGCAAGCCAATGTTCAAAAAACGATTATCTTTATCACCCATGATTTGAACGAGGCCTTGCGGATCGGTGACCGGATCGCTTTAATGAAAGATGGTCAGATCATGCAGATCGGTACAGGAGAAGATATTTTGACGAATCCTGCCAACCAATATGTGCGTGATTTCGTGGAAGATGTCGATCGTTCCAAAGTCTTGACTGCGCAAAACATCATGGTTCCAGCATTGACGACGAACATCGAGATCGATGGACCAAGCGTAGCATTGAACCGGATGCGGAAAGAAGAAGTCAGCATGCTGTTAGCCGTCGACAAACGTCGTCACCTAAAAGGAAGCTTGACAGCCGAGTCTGCTCGTGAGGCACGGAAAAACAATCTGACCTTGAAGGAAGTTATTGATAAAAATGTTAAAAAGATCGATAAAGATATGCTGGTAACGGATATCTTCAATTTGATCTATGATTCGCCTACACCTTTAGCCGTGGTAGAAAACGATCGTTTGATCGGAGTCGTGATCCGCGGAAGCGTGATTGAAGCGTTGGCTGAGACCGATTCAGCCGTTCAAGCAGAGGAAGGGGTAGTGACAAATGGATAATTTCTTACAACATACGATTCCGGTAGCTGATTGGGTCGAAAACTTTACTGATTGGCTAACAGGAACTTTCAGTGGATTGTTTTCAGCCTTACAGTCTTTCGGACAATTTATCATGGACGCTATTACAAATGTATTACTGTTTGTACCACCGTTATTAATGATCGTCTTATTGACGGCTGCTGCCTTTTTCGTTTCACGCAAAAAATTTGGCTTGCCAGCTTTTACTTTTGTCGGGTTGCTGTTCATCTATAACCAAGGGTTATGGACAGACTTGATGAACACCGTCACGTTGGTCTTGTTGTCAAGTTTGGTTTCGATCATCATTGGGATTCCACTAGGGATCTTAATGGCGAAAAGCGAAAAAGCGCAAAGTATCGTGACGCCGATCTTAGACTTTATGCAAACGATGCCTGGTTTCGTTTATTTGATTCCTGCGGTTGCTTTCTTTGGGATCGGGATGGTTCCAGGGGTCTTCGCCTCAGTGATCTTTGCTCTACCACCAACCGTTCGGATGACGAACTTAGGGATTCGCCAAATTTCACGTGAATTGGTAGAAGCCTCTGATTCCTTCGGGGGGACTGGCTGGCAAAAACTGATCAAATTAGAATTGCCACTAGCCAAAAGTACTATTTTGGCTGGGGTCAACCAAACGACGATGCTGGCATTATCAATGGTCGTGATCGCGTCAATGATCGGTGCTCCTGGGTTAGGGCGCGGCGTCTTGTCCGCCTTGCAACGAGCACAAGTCGGTAACGGATTTGTCAGTGGGGTATCCTTAGTTATTTTGGCGATCATCATGGATCGCTTTACCCAGAATTTGAATCGTTCGGCACATCAAAAAGCAGCCAGCAAGACAAGTCGCAAACAAAAACGTCTTTTTGGCGGGATTGCTGCAGCGGCAGTCGTTGCTTTAATTGGCGCATCGTTTGCCTTTGGAAATGTTTCTGACAGCAAAGGCACGGTGAACTTGGCGTATGTCGAATGGGATACGGAAGTTGCATCTACCCATGTGGTGGCAGAAGTTTTGTCGCAAATGGGCTACGAAGTCAATACGACACCTTTGGATAATGCCATCATGTGGGAATCGGTGGCAAAAGGGGAAGTTGACGGGATGGTTGCTGCTTGGCTGCCATCTACGCATCAATCCCAGTATGAACAGTACCAAGACCAAGTCGAGAACTTGGGTCCTAACTTAGAAGGGGCAAAACTGGGGATCGTTGTACCAAGCTATATGGATGTAGATTCCATCGCAGACCTTTCTGACGAAGCTGGCAAAACCATCACTGGTATCGAACCAGGCGCTGGTGTCGTAAATGCAGCGGAAAATACGGTTGCGACGTATGACAACCTTTCAGATTGGAATGTCGCTACCTCTTCTTCAGGAGCGATGACAGTGGCATTGGGCCAAGCCATCAAGAACCAAGATGAGATCGTTATTACTGGTTGGTCTCCACATTGGATGTTTGCGAAATATGATCTGAAATATCTGGATGATCCTGAAGGAACAATGGGTAAAGCAGAAAGCATCAACACTGTTGTACGCCAAGGATTAGCAGATGACATGCCAGAAGTCTACGAAGTACTTGATCGTTTCAACTGGACACAAGAAGACATGGAAGAAGTCATGTTAGCAATCAATGACGGAACGTCAGCCGAAGATGCAGCCAAAGATTGGGTAGCCAATCACCCAGAAGAAGTTGCTGCTTGGACGAACTAATTTCTAAAAAAGAACGACCGCAGATTGAAGCGGTCGTTCTTTTTGTTGTTTAAAATACTTAGATTCATGACGAAAGACGAGGGGATAATTTTTGCAAAAGACGGAGCTTTTGTGCAGGTTAAGCAAAACGATGAAAAATCGGCTGCATCTGTTCAAACGTACAGAGTTCAGTAAATCCTAATGATCGTAAAAGATCTTGTCCCTCTTTGATTTGAAACCCGAGCTGCTCTGGTTTATGACTGTCGCTGCCGATGGTTAGCACGCTTCCCCCCAAGTCACGATAAAGCTTGAGGATCTCGATCGATGGCGTATACCCATTGATTCCGTAACGGTGGGAAGAGGTATTCAGTTCAATGCCTTTGCCATCTTTGATCACGACTTTCAAGATCTCTGCGATTTGTTCTTTCGTTTGTTTAAAAGCGTCCTTCTCTTTATCTAAATAACGACGAATCAAATCCATATGGGCTAAGACAGAATACTCTTTATATGTCGTGACTACCTGATACATTTCATCATAATAGCGCTCGTAGCATTCCTGTTGGCTGCGTCCTTTTTGAAATTCTCCAGTCCAAAATTCTTGATCGTCTACCTGATGAACGGAAAGTAAAATGAAGTCAAAGGGATGCGAATGATAAAGACGGGTAAATTGTGGGATCGTGTGCATTTGCATCCCAAATTCCAGCCCAGTTTTTAGCTTGATTTGGTCACTGTATGTTTCCTTTAAGCGTGCCAGTTCGGTAAAATACAAGTCGTAGTAGACATTTTTTACGACTTTATTGGCTCCGACGAGGTACGCATCCGTCGCTTGCCAGTCTTCTTTGACCCCATAATCCACATGATCGGTAAAGCAGATTTCTGCTAAGCCTAGGTTAATGGCGTCTTTGACTACATCTTCCATCAAATACCAAGAATCATCGCTGTAATCACTATGAACGTGATAGTCTGTAAAAATCATGGCGTCTCCTTTTGTTTCGTTATTTTTGCTGCTTCTGCCAGTCTGCTCGTTTTTGATAATAAAGCTGGGCGGCCGTTTCCCAATGCTCTTTGTCAGTCGGCTGAATCTCACGGATCAGACGGGCTGGATTGCCGCCGACGATCGTATTCGGCGGCACATCTTTTGTGACGACGGAACCAGCAGCGACGATGGCATGTTTGCCGATCGTGACACCTGGTAAAATCGTACTATTGCCTCCGATCCAAACGTAATCTTCGACGGTGATCGGTAGGCCAAATTCCAAATCTTGACTGCGGACCACAGAATCGATCGGATGGCCGGCTGTGTAGAAGCTGACCCGTGGTCCCACCATCACATGATCACCAATCAGAATCTTATTGACATCTAAAAAAATGCAATCCATATTGGCATAAAAGTGATCACCAATCTCAACATGGCGACCATAGTCGACAAAAAGGGGTGGTTGGACAAAGCAATGCTGCCCAAATTTGCCAAAGAGTGCTTTTTCTTTGGCGATGATTCCTTCTCGGTCATCGACTGGTAAAAGGTTGATTTCCTGGGCACGTTTTTTCCCCTCCACTGAGCCATTCTCAGGGAGAATACCGGCAGCTTGATACAGTTGACCAGCCAACATCGCTTGATAATCAAAATCTTCTTTCATTGCAAAATCCTTTCTAAGACGGTAAATCGTCGGTGGTTAATTCAATCAAATTGCCTTCGGGGTCTTGGACAACTGCTTCATAATAGCCATCGCCTGTCGTACGAGGACCATTTAAAAGAGGGTAGCCATCTTCAACAAACCGTTGAGCGTATCGATCAACGTCAGCTTGATCACCTACTGCAATCGCAAGGTGAGTGTAGCCTAAGCTCTCACTGACACGAGGGCTTAAAAATTTCTTGGTCGTTAATTCTAACCGACTTCCAGAATCAAAGGTCAAAAAATAGGACTGAAAGCCTGTTTTCGGATTATGATATTTTTGGTTGCTGACCGCCTGAAAGTAGGTTTCATAAAATGTTCTCATTTTTTCTAAATCATTGACATATAGTGCGATGTGTTCAATTTTCATTATTGACAACTCCTTTAATAAGCAACATGCGTCGTTCTTTCTTCGTTCCTTTTTGAACTTAGTAAACTTTGTTTAATAAGTTGCTTCTATTATACCTTTGTTAACAAAATTAATAAAGGTGTATTCCCAGCTTTTTATCTGTTAAAATAGGAGCGTTGAGGGGGAGAAAAATGAAAGCTTATCAGCCAACGACCATTAAATTACATAATCAGGCAGTATTGCTGGATTTGCTAAAACAGCAGCAAGCGCCTATGACCAAGCGCCAACTGGCAGATGCCTCTCAATTAAGCGTGGTAACGATCAACAAGCTGCTTCCTGAATTGATAGAAAAGCAGTTGCTTTTGACGACGGATCAACCGCAACGAACGGGAGGACGTCAAGCTGCGGCTTACCAGTACAATGCGCAACGGACACTGTTGTTGATCATTCAGTTTATCGAAGAAGACCAGCAGATCGTGATTCGTTTTTCAGTCGTCGATCTCGTCGGGAACATTTTGCATCATGAGCAGTCAGCAGAGGGCCGATTGCCGCAGTTCTTGCAAGTGATTCGTCAGATAAAACAGGAATACCCGAAAATCAGCTTGGCAGTCGTGGGAATTCCTGGTGTGGAAATTGCTGGAAGACTGAAGATCATGGATGCTCCAGCATTTAAGGACATGGCGCTAGGGGAATTGATTGAAAAGGAGATCGCGGTAAAAACGCTTATTGAGAATGACGTGAATGCAGCGGTATTCCATTTCAAAGAAGAGAAAAAAATCGTGGCTGGCATTTATTTTCCGAAAAATTATCCGCCAGGTGCGGGACTGGTCATCGACCAACAGCTCTTTAAAGGAGCCAACCATTTAAGTGGCGAAATCAAGCATTTGCCGCATCTTTACAAAGTTTCTTACCCTTTGGCAACAGAGGCGATCCAAGAGCAAGTGACTGCCACTCTTCAAGCGATCGTGGCAGTCACGGACCCGCATCAAGTCATTTTGTTTTTGCCCTCTGAGTGGCAGGCGCTTGTGCCGCGCTCTTTTTTGGAAAAGCAGCTGGCAGCAGTGTTTCATTATGGCGTCTTACCAAAGTTACACTTTTCAGATCGGTTTTCAGAAAACTATTTGGCTGGGTTGATCACGATGGGAATCGAAGCAGCGGGCTTAGGGCTTTGATTCGCAGCATTCAACTGGTACTGAGGACAAAAACTGCCACTGCTTCCTTTATCAGAAGCAGTGGCAGTTTTTTTGAAAATACGAGAACTCACAGTTTAGCGAGTTTCTGTGCTTTTTCGGTATTCGCAAAATGCAGTTTGGCATATTTGCCCAATAGTGCTATGCCACCTTGCTGCAGTAATTTTGCGGCAACTTGGTCAGCAGCTGCGTGGGCGCCAGAAGGCAAGCGCAAACCGACTTCTTTAGAGGCTGCATCTAATTCATCCAAAAAGACTGTACGACATAAAATAGAGGCTGCCGCTACTGCTAGATGATATTGTTCACCTTTCGTCGCAAAATAGAGATTTTCGGTAACCGCTGCTTGTTCCGACTTTAAATAAGTGCGATAATTTTTTTCGCTTGTGAACTGATCGATCAAAATGGCATCTGGTGTCTCAGGAGCAATCTTTTGCAAAAGCAAACGAATGGCTTGATTATGCAAAGCAACTTTCATTCGGACCGTGTTGTATTTTGGTTGGATCACGTTGTATTTGCTGGGTGTAACAGTGAGCAATTGGTAAGGAACCAATTCTTTGATTTTCAGCGCCATCTTACGGATCTCTGGATCTGTCAGCATTTTTGAGTCCTTGACACCTAAGGCTTTCAGCTGTGGCAATTGCTCTTTTTTGGCATAGACGGCACAGACCACCAAAGGACCGAAATAACTGCCGTTGCCGACCTCGTCACTGCCGACGACGCTTTTTTCGCTAAATCCTGCTGGCAACGCAGTGGTTGAAACAGTCGCTTTTTTCTTATCCGGTACAGCACTTGCCGTATCGCCCCATAAGGAAGCTTCTTTTTCAGCAGTCGCTCCTTGAAACATGACTTTTCCAGACGTATAAGCAGTGATCGTCGTTGGCCCTTTTTTGGCGACAAACACTGTATAAGGAACTTTCTTAGCCAGCAGTTCTCGTTGGTAAAATTGCTGCATCTTTTTGATAGTTGAAGTTGGTACTTTGATAACGATCGTACTCATTTGATTCCTCCTGTTTTTTTGTCTTTTCTTAGGTAGACAAAAGGATACTTTAAGATTTTACCATACTTCTTATTCTTTTTTACTAAGACGATCAGCAAACAAACGATTGGCATGGAAATTCATAAGAAAATCACGTATAATAGTTAAGAGTTTGCGACACATGTTCAATAAGTGATAGAATAGAGCAGAATGTAAGCAATGGGAGGAATATTCCTATGACGGAGCAAAAGAAACGCTATAAAGCAGTTATCGCGAATCAAAGTTACACGATTATTGGACGCGAAAGCAAAGAACACATGGATATGGTGACAAGATTGGTCAATGACCAACTGCTTGAGATCATGCAATTATCGCCACAAACCGATCAAGAACAAGCGTCGATCTTATTAGCGATCAACGCTGTTTCCGACCAGCTGAAAAAACAAGAACAGCTTTTGGTCCTACAAAAAAAAGTGGACGAGTTGCGGGGACAAGCCATTAAAGCAACGGAGCTTGAGAATCGCATCAAGCGGATCGAAGCAATCGAATCCGAAGCACGGAAAGTTCTCGATGAGACAGGTCGCAGTGATGTGGAGATCCATAATCATGTGGAAGCACAACAGATCTTAAATGAACAAAGGAAACGAAAAATTCAAGAAAAGACAGCCCATGGGTAGTGCGGCGTAGAAAGGATTCCTAAATGATTGGATTATTTGTCTTGGTTTTGTTGTTGGCAGCCTTTTACGGCGGCGCGCGGCGCGGAACCAGTTTACAATTGGTCTCAGTTTTGGGCTATTTGCTCTCTTTTTTCTTTGCAGTTGCGAATTACCAAGAAATTGCGAAAAAAATTGAGCTCTATGTTCCTTATATGTCAGTAACGGCGGATTCAAAGTTAAAATACTACGATATGGAACTGGCTTTAGATTTAGACAAAGCCTATTATGCGGCCATTGCTTTTGTGATGGTACTCTTTGCTGGTTGGCTGATCACCAAACTATTAGTGATTTTTGCAGACAGTTTGCGTTACAAACGCCTACGTTTTTTAGGCGGCTATGACTGGGCAGTTGCGGGTGTTTTGAATGTCATCTTGATGTATATCAATTTGTATATGTTTTTCATGATTCTCTCAATGATCCCGTTTGCCACGATTCAAAATCTGTTTGAAACGAGCGGAACTGCGAATTTCATCGTTGATCGGTCACCGATTCTCTCAGATTACTTCTATCGATTGTGGATCACAGATGTGATTGGGTAAAAAGCAGGCAGATGGTTGCAGAGCCATTCTGCCTTTTTCTTAGGAACAAAAAGTTAAAACAAAGCAGGTGAGAAAAGAATGAATACTAAGATCCTTGATGTTTTAGGATTTGAACAAGTAAAGAGTCAAATCGGTCAGTATATCGTAACAGCCCAAGGAAAAGAAGCCTTAGCAAAGCTTGTGCCATCAAGTGATGCGCAAGTCATTTCCTCTTGGCTAGCAGAAACAGAAGACGCGATCAAGATCCAGCGTTTAAGAGGCGGAATCCCTGTACCAAAAATTGAGAATATTCGTCCCCAAATGAAACGGATCGAAATCGGCGCAGATTTAAACGGCGTTGAATTGGCACAAGTTGCCCGCGTCTTATCAACTACGCAGGAATTGAAACGCTTTTTTGCTGATTTGTCTGAAAGTGAGATTGAATTTTCCCGCTTGTATCACTGGGAAGAACAGCTGGTTTCTTTACCAACCTTGAATCGTCGCTTGAAAGAAGCTATCGATGAGGATGGCCGAGTCACAGACGATGCCTCTCCAGCACTTCGGGGAATTCGTCAATCGATCCGACGAGCAGAACGGACGATCCGTGAGACATTGGATGGCATCGTCCGAGGTGGCAATGCAAAGTATCTAAGTGATACGATCGTAACCATGCGAAATGAGCGTTATGTGATTCCAGTCAAACAAGAATACCGAGGTGTTTTCGGCGGCGTGGTTCACGACCAAAGTTCATCTGGTCAAACCTTGTTTATCGAACCGAAACAAGTAGTGGAACAAAATAACCGCTTGCGTCAGCATCAAATTGCGGAACGGGACGAAATCACTCGTATTTTGGCGGAATTATCAGCAGAGTTAGCTCCGTACCAAAGAGAGATCCTCCATAATGCATATGTGATCGGAATTATGGATTTCATGAATGCCAAGGCTCGTTTTGGGAAAGAGATGAAGGCAATCGTACCACCGATCAATCAAGATAACCATGTCTTTTTTAAACAAGCACGTCATCCATTGATCGATCAAGAAAAAGTCGTTCCTAACGATATTACGATTGGAAAAGACTATCAAGCTGTTGTCATTACTGGGCCGAATACCGGCGGGAAAACCATCACCTTAAAAACATTAGGGCTATTGCAGATCATGGGCCAAGCCGGCTTACCAATCTTGGCAGAAGAAGAAAGCCAAATGGGGATCTTCAATGAGATTTTTGCGGACATTGGTGATGAACAATCCATTGAGCAAAGTCTATCGACCTTTTCTTCACATATGACAACGATCGTTGATGTGTTGAAAAAAGTCGACGAAACAAGTCTGGTGCTTTTTGATGAACTAGGTGCTGGGACCGATCCCCAAGAAGGGGCAGCACTAGCAATTGCGATTTTGGACGAACTTGGGGCTAAGTCGGCTTATGTCATGGCGACGACCCATTATCCAGAATTGAAAGTTTATGGCTATAACCGATCCAATACGATCAACGCCTCTATGGAGTTTGATGTCGATACCTTAAGTCCGACCTATCGCTTGTTGATCGGGGTTCCGGGGCGAAGCAATGCGTTTGAGATTTCGAAAAGACTTGGCTTGCCAGAGACGATCATTGATCAAGCCAAAGAGATCATGGACGGAGAAAGCCAAGACCTGAATGAAATGATCGCTGATTTAGAAAATCGAAGAAAAATGACGGAAACCGAGTATCTGGAAGTTCGTCATCATGTAAAAGAAGCAGCCCGCTTGCACCAAGAATTAGAAGCAGCTTACAGTTATTTCTTTGAAGAACGCGAAAAAGAATTGGCAAAAGCCCGTCAAAAAGCCAATCAAATCGTAGAAGAGGCTAAAGAGGAATCTGAAAAAATCATTGCCGATATTCGTAAAATGCAGTTAGCCGGCGGTCAAACGAAGGTCAAAGAACACGAACTGATCGACGCGCGCACCAAGCTATCAGGACTGCAGCAAGAAGAACATCTGCAAAAAAACAAGGTTCTGCAAAAAGCCAAAGCAGCCAAGACGCTGAAAGAAGGAGACGAGGTACTCGTAACTTCTTATGGGCAGCGTGGGGTACTGTTGAAAAAAGCCGGTAAAAATCAGTGGCAAGTCCAAATCGGCATTCTGAAAATGAATTTGCCAGAAACAGATCTCCAACCAGCAGCGCCAGTGAAGGAGCCTACACAGCGTATCGTTAATACGATTCGTTCTGCTGACAGCAGTCCAGTGGTCAATCAGTTGGATTTACGCGGCAAGCGGTACGAAGAAGCCCTCAATGAAGTGGATCAGTATTTGGATGCAGCAATTTTGGCAGGCTATCCGCAGGTGACGATCGTTCACGGTAAAGGAACTGGCGCATTGCGTCAAGGGATCACTGACTACCTAAAAAATCATCGCTCGGTGAAAAGTTTTGAATTTGCGCCAGCAAATCAAGGGGGCAATGGAGCGACCATTGTGAAGTTTAACTAAACGTTAAGAACCCTTACCTTTTGTAAGCAGACGATTTTAAAAAACTTCCGATACGTGGTATACTTTTTTTAGTTTTAAAAATGGAGGGGAAGTACGATGGCAAAAGAAATAACCGATAAAACTTTTTCAGAAGAAACCGATAAAGGCTTAGTCCTTATTGATTTTTGGGCAACTTGGTGTGGCCCTTGTCGTATGCAAGCACCGATCTTGGAACAATTAGCGAATGAATATGAGGAAGACGAATTGAAGATCGTGAAAATGGATGTGGATGAAAATCCTGAAACACCTGCTTCATTCGGGATCATGTCTATTCCTACTTTGTTGTTGAAAAAAGACGGTCAAGTCGTTGATAAAGCAATTGGGGTGCATACAAAAGATCAATTGAAAGCTTTAGTTGCGGAACATATGTAATAGAATAAGTGTTTTTGAAGCAATAGCCGAAAGAGGCTATTGCTTTTTTGTTTTTGGGAGGTTTTTTTTAGATATTTCTTTCGGCAGTGGTATACTTAAAGTGGGGAGTGGCACTAAAAAATATCTCGTTTATATAGTAAGAAAGTGATACCAAAATAGGATTAAAGGGGGAATAAAAATGAAAAAGTTGAAACGCGGGTTATTTCAAGGCGTTGCGATTGTTGGGGTACTGGTCGCACCCATCGTAGGAACGATCACACAAGTCTATGCAGCAAATGAAGGAGATTCGACAACAGCTTCTTTCGCTGCGCAAGAGACTACGTCAGAAAGTTTCTCAGAAGAAAGCGCAGCATCATCTCAAGAGGCCAGCACTGAAAGTATAGAGTCAAGTTCGACAACAGAGTCCTCATCAACGTCTACCTCTTCATCAGAAACAACGTCAAGTACTGGCACGGCTACGACTGAGACCAGTCAGACCGAGGCCACCCAAGACTCATCTACTCAATCGACGGAAGAAACTTCGGAAGAACCAGAACTTGGGAACATTGATGTTGAACCAGTTGCAGATAAAAACCAATATGTAAAAATCAAGCCGGTCGTAGCAACGGATCCAGAAACACACAAAATCCTTTACCGTTTAGAAAATGGCCAATTGATCGAACAAGGAACGATCGATGAATTAGCTGGCAAGGTATACCGTAGTGTCAAACGGTATCAAGATACCGATAAGCAGACCTATCTTGAAATTCGCGACGATCAAAAGGTTATCGGTGTCGTAGCAGAAGCAGCAGTGAAAGTTGCCGGCGGAACCTTCAAAACCGAGAAGAAATATGCAACCATCACAAGTGCGAAAGAACCGATTTGGCAAGATGTGTTTTTAGATAAAAAAACGAGCACCTCTTCAAGCATTAATGGTCAAACCTTTGAAATCAAAGAAATATTCACGACGAATAATAACGTAGCCTATTACGCATTGTATTCAAATAAAAATGTTCTCATCGGTTGGATAAAAGCCGCCGGTGTTAAGTTAGCGACAACTCCTGGTGGTGCATGGCAGTCTGAATCAAAATATGCCACGATCATCAGCGGGAATTATACGCTATGGCAAAATTTTAATTGGACAGCGAAGAAAGGAACGACAGCCGCTTTAAATGGCAAAACAGTCAAAGTTACTGGGAAATATCGTCACTTGAATGGGTCGACGTACTATTCCCTTTATACAAATAACAATAAATGGCTAGGCTATATCAATGCCTCGGGTGTTAAGCTAACGACGGATGCACAAGGTGCCTATCAATCCTACGGAAAATATGTGACATTGACCAAGAAAAATTACACGATTTGGGGGAATTTCCGTTGGTCGAGTAAGAAAAATACTACAACGAAATTAGCGGGAAAAACCTATCTTGCAAAAGGAAGATATAACCATGTCAATGGCGGTGTCTACTTGTCCCTTTATGATGCTAACGGAAAATGGATCGGCTACTTAAATGCCGATGCAGCAACGGTTGCCAACAATCAAGGCGGTACTTGGCAAAGTGAAAAACGCACAGTCCGCCTAAAAAGTAAGAATTATACCTTATGGCAAGATTTAGCTTTTGCGAAGAAAAAAGGCAGCAGCGCTGATTATATGAACAAGAATATTCAAGTTACTGGGAAATATCAACATTTCAACGGCTCCACCTACTATTCACTTTATCTCAATAACAAGTGGCTGGGTTACATCAATGCAAGTGGGGTGACTAATGCCCATACGATCACCTCTCAAAGCAACATTAGCCGCTACGTGGTCGTCAAGAATGGGGATGGCAATTTCTTTGAAAAAGCTGATCCAAATAGTACGAAACTTGGGAAAAAGAGTGCCTACAAAGGGTATATGGCACAAGCGACCAAACTAGCAAAAACGAGTGATGGCAACTACCTGTATCTCGTTTCGCCAGCCGGTCGAATCGGTTGGGTCAAGGAAAATCAAACCACAAATGTAAATAGTAACTTTTGGATGTATACTACTGGAGGAAAATATCCTTCATTAAACGTTCAAAACTTAAATATTGAAGTATCCATCAGCAAACAGCGGGTTTATATCAAATCAGGGAATAAAGTGATTTATACGATGCTTTGCTCGACCGGTGCCTTCAATACACCAACACCTTTAGGGAATTTTCGCATCCAAGCAGAAAAAGGCTTAGCTTTTTCAGGAGCCGCCTACTACCGTTCCTTTAAAGACCATGGGGTCTATTTATTCCATACGATCCCAACGAGTATCGCTTGGTCCACCAATGCTTTTAGTTCCGTTGAAGGACGAAAATTAGGCACTCGGGCTTCTCATGGCTGTATTCGATTAGCAGTGCCGGATGCCAAATGGTTTTACTATAACATGCCTTATAATACGCCCGTCAAAATTGCTAACTAATGATCAAAAGTCGTTTCCGTCAACGGAGACGGCTTTTATTTTCCAAAAAAAAAGATTGACGCTGGCTATATCATTCGATAATATATCATTAAGTGATATAGTTAGTGGGATGGAGGAATCAAATGGATGAGGCATTGACAGATTCAACCTATTTGATTTTATTAGCGCTTTTAAAGCCAAAACATGGGTATGTCATTATGAAACAAATCCATGAGCTAAGCCAAGGAACATTTGAGATTGGCCCCGCGACGATGTATACGATTTTGAAAAAGCTGACGAAAAAGGGGTGGATCGATTTAGAAGAAAGCGTCGATCGAAAAAAAATCTATCAGATTACACCAGAAGGAAGACAGGTTCTGGAGAAAGATATTCAGCGACGCAAACTATTTTATCAAATCGGAGAACAGGTCTTCGAAGCGTTAGGAGGGGAACAAGATGGGCATCAATAAGAAATATCTTCTTTCTCTTGGAGTCGCCTATTATCCGGAAAAGGAAATGGTTCGTTTACAAAAACAAGCGTCAATGGGCTGGCATTTTGTGAAGATGAATCGGTTAGGGTTTTTGAAGTTTATCAAAGGAAAATCGGAAACGACCAAATATGCAGTGGACTTTTTCGAAGGAGATCCTTCTGAGATCGTTGATTACCTAGCGATGTATCAAGCTGGGGGCTGGATTTATATCAGCAATTATAAAGATCGGTATTTTTATTTTAAAGCATCTCCGGATACACCAGCGATTTTCAGCGATCAAGAAAGCTATCAAGAACGAATCGATAATGAGACGCGCTATTTGATGAAAAAATCGATTCTGTTTTCAGTGGTCAGTTTAGCAATTTTAGCAGTGATTTATTTTTCCATTCGTTATTTCAATATTCGTACAAATCCCTTTTGGTCCTTTGGGCTAGGATTGATTACTGGGCTAGTATTTATTCCGATAGGGGTAGGATTGACCACGATTTTGATGAAATTTTTATACAAAAATCGAGCAAGTTATTACAATGAACCAGAGAAACTGGCGAAACGCCAACGGGTGATCCGCGACTCTATCATCTTGATGGTTGCAGGAGCAATCGTTGGTGCCATTATCGGTTTTTTCTTTAGTGACATATTTTATTAGACAGGGAAGGTGAGCATGTGTTAGAAGCAAAACAGCTAGTAAAAACATTTGGGGATTATACAGCAGTCGATCAATTGTCTTTTACCATCAATGATGGTCAGATTATGGGATTAATTGGTCAAAACGGAGCAGGAAAAACGACGACATTCCGATTGATCTTGGATTTTTTGAAAGCCGATCAAGGAGAAGTATTATGGGATGGTCACAAAATTAGTGAAAAAGAATACAATCTTATTGGCTATCTGCCAGAAGAACGCGGCTTGTATCCAAAAGTCACGATTGAAGATCAATTGATCTACTTCGCGCGTTTACGTGGCAAAAAGAAAGAAGATATCGTACCCAAAATCGACTATTGGATGGACAAGTTTAAAGTCAAAGGCAAGAAAACTGATAAAGTCAAATCTTTATCAAAAGGAAATCAGCAAAAAGTTCAGCTAATTTCAACGTTGATCCATGAACCAAAATTAGTGATTCTAGATGAACCGTTTAGTGGCTTAGACCCAGTCAACGCGGAACTGTTGAAAAACGGGATCATTGAACTGAAAAAAAATGGCTCTTGTGTCATCTTCTCCAGTCATAATATGGATAACGTAGAAAAAATCTGTGACCACTTGATTATGCTAAGGGATGGTCAAACTGTCTTAAACGGAAAGGTCCATGAAATTCGTGAATCCTTTGGACGAACGAAAGTTTATTTGGAGTCTAATTTGATGAAAGAACAGCTTTTGGCAGTGGCAGGTGTTGAGGAAGTCATTGCCAGAGAAGACGGCAGCTATGATATTACGATCGCTGATCCTGCAGTAGGAAAAACCTTATTTGATTTAGCGACGGCGGATGGTTATATCCCTATGTTCAATCAACAACCGCCAACGTTAGAAGAAATCTTTAAGCGGAAGGCAGGAAAAACAAATGAATAAGTTTTGGGTAATCGCATTAGATGTTTATAAGAAAAATATCAAATCAATTTCGTTTTTGATTATGATATTGGTTCCATTCATTGCAATGGGCGGATTTTATCTGATTAGTTACTTTGCCGATGGTATGAGCAGTGTGGATAAAATTGTCGTTTATGCGAATGAACCAGCCATTGCGCAGACCTTTGTGGAGCAAAGTAGCGATGATTATGAATTTGAAGTTGTGGAAAGCGAAGAACAAGGACAACAACAGTTGGCTGACAAAGATGCTGATGCCTTGTTAGTTATTACTGCTTCAGGGGATACGCTGCAAGGGGAATTATTAAGCGAGTCCTCAATGGGGCAAGCTTTAGAGCTGACGATCCAACAATTATTGACGGGCTTGCAGTCATCCTTTCGAGCTAGCGAGCTTGGTTTGACTGCTGAGCAAGTGGCAGTTCTTAGTGAAGTTGCACCGCTTGACCGGCAAAAAGTTTCCTTCAGTGAAGGTGGCGAAATGACCTATGGAGAAGATAATACCGCGATGCAAGCAGCAGTTAGTACCATCGCAACAATCGTTCTCTTTTTCTTTATCATCACTTACGCACAAATCATTGCGCAAGAAATTGCTTCTGAAAAAGGAACGCGCATTATGGAAGTCATTTTGTCTAGTACGCGTGCACAAACCCATTACTACGCCAAATTAACTGGGGTGATCATGGTTGCAGCGACCCAGCTAGTTGCGTATGTTGCGATTTTTGGCGGGAGTTATTTCTGGATCAAGGACAACTCCATGGTAAAAGACTTATTGGCAAGTTTTTCATCAGATGGCATTTTTGGTCCTTTCCTCGTGTTTGCGATCGTTTTCGTCTTCTTAGGAATCTTGATCTATTCTGTCTTGTCAGCCCTTTGCGGGTCGTTAGTGAACAAAGCAGAAGATACGGCGAAAGCCATTATTCCAGTGACGTATCTTTCGTTGGGCGGGTATATGCTAGGAATCGTACTAGGCGGTATGGATCCGCATAACGTTGTTTTACGAGTAACTTCTTATATCCCATTCTTGTCCTCGTATATTATGCCAGTACGGCTTGCTAATGATACAGTGGGGATTGGCGGAGCGTTGATTTCAGTAGGGATCCTTGCTGTTACCACAATCGTCCTGATGCTGGTTTCTGCAAAAATGTACAAATCAAATGTCTTGATCTATAACGACAATGGCATCTTGGCAACGTTGAAACAATCACTGGTGTTAATGAAAAATGAGAAATAAACAAAACGCCCGATCCTTTTTGTGATCGGGCGTTTTTTATTGGCTAGAATCTAGAAAACAAGGTGCAGGCCTTTAGAATTCCTGCACAAAAAAGTCGAAGATCGATTGCTCAGAAGGCAGCTTGTGAGCGGCTAGCTCAGGATGCCACTGAATGCCTAAGATCGGTGCGCCATAGGCGGTGGATTCAATGGCTTCAACAACACCATCAGGAGCGGTGGCGGTCACATTGAAATCATCTGCAACTGTTTTGACTGCTTGGTGATGAAAAGAATTGACTTGATAGGTTGTGCCTAAAAGAGCAGCCAAACGACTGTCTGCCTTGATTTCCACCCGATGTGTAGGGAATTGAAAGAACGTTGGTAATTGCACGTGTTTGATCGTTGGGTGATCGATCAAAGAGAGATCTTGGTACAAACTCCCACCAAATGCGACATTTAGTAACTGCATGCCGCGGCAGATTCCAAAGATGGGTTTGTTTTGAGCCACTGCTTCTTTGATCAATGCCAATTCAAAGACATCACGATCAGGATGAATGCCTTGAATCAAAGGATGAGGATCTTCGCCATAATGATCAGGGGAGACATCATGACCACCGGCTAACAAGAGTTTATCGATTTTGCTGATGTAAGTCGCAGCATCTTCCACGACACCCATTGGTAATATTAGGGGAATGCCTTGGGCTTGTTGGATATGGGTGACAAAATTTTTGGGTGTATAGGACAACCAATGTTCTGCTTCTTCAATCATTGGCCGTTCATTAGCAGCGATGCCGATAATGGGTTTCATTTGATCAAACCTTTCTATAAGTAAATGGAACGAAAAGAAAAAAGGACACGAGGTCCTTTTTTCGAGCATCTTCGCTTTATTTTTCGCGAATAACTTCGATTTTATAACCATCAGGATCTTTCACAAAATAGTAAGATGGAGAAGTCCCTGGTAGTCCTTTCAAGTCAGTGACGTCAAATCCGGCAGCTTGGTGCTTCTCATGAAGCGCTTCTAGATCATCGGTACTGATGGCGATGTGGCCATAGCCGTCGCCTAACTCATAGCCAGGATGGTCATAGTTATATGTCAACTCTAGCTCGTAGTCATCTCCAGGCAATGTTAAGTAAACCAAAGTAAATTGATGTTCAGGAAAATCACGACGGCGAGATTCTTCAAAACCAAAGGCAGTTTGATAAAAATCTAGAGAAGCCGTTAAGTCTTTGACGCGGACACAAGTGTGAGCCATTTTCATGGGTAAATCATCCTTTCGATCTTGATAGTTGTATGATAACATATTTTCTCATTTTATAACGAATAAAAGACAACAGAGCGTTATTTCCAGCTTGTCCAGACTATTGGCATAGGGTAAAATGGAAAGAAAGTGTTGGTGGAGGGAATCATGCCAGAAAAGGAAATTGTGTTCGGGGAAAAAGAAGCGGGGAAACCATACAAATCAAGATATGGCGCGTATGTCGTTCTTCCAAATGAAAAAAATGAAGTGATCTTGGTACAAGCACCCAATGGCGCCTATTTTTTACCAGGCGGTGAAATTGAACCAAATGAGACCAAAGAAGAAGCGATCCAGCGAGAATTAATAGAAGAACTTGGATTTGAAGGGGAGATCGCTGCCTATTTAGGGGAGGCAGTTGAATACTTCTATTCACGCCATCGCGATACATTTTACCATCATCCCGGCTATTTCTATTTAATGACCAAATGGAAAAAAGTCTGTGAACCGACAGAAGAAACCAATCAGTTGTCATGGCATACGCCAGAAGAAGCGATTCAGCGATTGAAACGCGGCAGCCATAAATGGGCAGTTGAACAATGGTTGGCAAAATAAAAAAGGCAGGCTTCCGATAAAAAGGAAACCTGCCTTTTACACTTAGTTATTTGCTAAAACATACTTGTTGATTACTTCTGCCACACCGTCTTCTTCGTTTGATGCAGTTAGGACATCTGCGGCATTTTTCACGTTTTCAGTGGCATTGGCCATCGCCACACCGATACCAGCGTATTCCACCATGGTTAAATCATTTTCGTTATCGCCGATCGCCATGACTTCTTCTTGTTTGATGCCTAAGTGCTCCGCCAATTTTTTGACAGCAGCCCCTTTATGGGCTTGTTTATTTAGAACTTCCAAGAAGTAAGGAGCACTTTTGACCACATTGTAATTGTCCGTCAAACTGCTCGGCAATTGTGGGATGATCTGATCAAGTATTTCGGGATCATCGATCATCATCATTTTGATGATATTCAAGTCAGCAGTCATTTCTTCTGGTGTCCGATATTTCAATGGCATGTTGACTAAGAAGGCTTCATAAATCGTATAAGGACTGATATCGCGGTTAGCGGTATACATGGTATCTTCGGTTTCTACATGAAGATGAACCCCTAATTTTCTCGCAGTCATCTCAACAAAGAGATAGTCATCTTGGGACAAGCCGAATTCAGAGATGATCTCTTGGTTTTTGGTTTTTTGAACCAAAGAGCCATTATAAGTAATAACGAAATCATTGTCCGTAAATAAGTCTAGTTCCTTTAATAAATCTTGGACACCAGTTAAAGGGCGTCCCGTACACAAAACGATGCGTACACCTTGCTTTTCAGCGTCTTTCAATGCCTTGTAAACGGCTGGGGTGATCTTGCGGTCGTTGTTCAACAGGGTACCATCGATATCGATGGCGATCAATTTGATACTCATAAGTTCCTCCTAGTGGCTTGGTTTGATCAAAGCACCATTGCGAATGTGCTTGGCAAACTCTTGATACGTCTCTCCAAATAAATCATAGTGATTTTGGATGTTGGGGTCAATCATTTCTTTTGGAAAATAAAAGCGTTGGTCACCTTGGGTTTGTCCCGCTAAAGCTGCAACTAGCTGACTGGCTTGGGATAATTCCACAAGGGAACCATCTTTTTCCTGTAATTCGATTTGTGTCCGATGTTTGCCTGAAGTCGGCCGATAAAAATCATAAGGCAGATCGAAGCTTGAATTGATGGCAGTATAATAGCGGGGATTGAAGCCGACTTTTTCCACCAGTCCCTGCATTTCTTCAATCATCGGCAACTGCGTCTCATCGTCAAAGCGGGCGGATTTCAACGGTTTACGATTTAAGAACCGCTTGGCCAAATCGCTGAGGATCGGATCATTTTCTTCCGTCCATTGGGTAAAGTAGGTATTCAGAACGCCATCGTCGAGTTTCAAGTATTCATCTAAGGTGAATTCTTGTTTTAAAAATGGGAGAAGCAGCTGCGAATGGCCTTGAAACAATTCTGAATCCACTTGATACAGTTCTGCAGCTCGATCCAGCAAATGGGCTAAGATCACTTCCATCCCTCGAGAACTCGCATGGAAATAAACTTGCACATACATCTGGTAACGACTGACGATGTAGTCCTCCACAGCGTGCATGCCATTCATAGAAAAAGCAATACCGCCTTCGTACGGACGAATCACTCGTAAAATTCGGGTCAGATCAAACGTGCCGTATTCAGTGCCGGTAAAATAAGCATCGCGCAGCAAGTAGTCCATCCGATCAGCATCGATTTGACTAGAAATCATTTGAACGACTTGAGGATTTGGATAAGTTTTAGTGATAACACTTGCGACTTTCTCAGGAAATCCAGCTTCCACTCGGTTCAATATCTGATGAACTTCCGTTTCAGGAGAAGTAATGATCGCCACTGTGATGGCTTCATGGTCTGTATGGAAAATGTGCTCAAAGGTGTGGGAGTATGGTCCGTGGCCCACATCATGAAGCAATGCTGCACACAAGGTCACTAAACGCTCTTTATCATCCCAGCCGTTTGGTCCGACTTTTTCAAGGGAATAATTGCGTTGGAAAATATCGCAAATGCGACGGCTGATTTCATAAACGCCCAAGGAGTGAGAAAAGCGGCTATGTTCTGCTCCGTGAAAGGTAAAGGAAGCAGTTCCCAGCTGTTTGATGCGCCGCAAACGCTGCACTTCTTTGGAATTGATCAAATCTAAAATCACTTGGTGCTGTACATGGACATAGTTATGAACAGGATCACGAAATACTTTTTCTATCGCTAAGGTTTGATATTTATATGGTAGGCTCATCGCTAAACTCCTTTATTGGTTGGTTTCGCTTTTCCATGCCAGCTAAGCGTTGCTGCATTTGTTCGCTAAGGTTATTTTCTGTCAGCCATTGATCCAGTGATTCAAGCGGATATAGGGATTGGTCTGTGATCAAGGGAAGCAGGGCTTTTTGCAAGCGGTCAGTCACCTCGTGTGTGGTAAACTTACGGCCGAGGGCCGCTTCTAAAGTGGTCATGCTCGCAGGATTGACGACTGGATAGCCATCTGTACCAAAGCGCTCTTTCAAACCTGCTTGGTAAAAACGACGAACGAGAGAGCCGCGGGCTGGTTGGTCGCCGTTGACACTCAGATACATCATGACAGCCACGCCGTCTTTGATTCGTCGTTGTGCTGTACCAGCAATTTTTTTCCCATCAATACTCAGGTCATAGGTGCCTGGGCAATACGAGTCAGCAATTTCATAAGCCAAAATTGTCCGCTCAGGAAAGGCGGTTTGCAGCAATGTCGCCATCATTTCATAGGCTGCATCTGTGGTGGCAGCCAAATGTTTAGGGAAGATGAGGGAGACATTCAAAATACCGGCATCATTAATTACACCAAGCCCCCCTGAGTTGCGGATGATCGAGGCATAGCCAGCTTCTTTCAAAACCTGCAGACCATCTGTCAAAAAAGGCAGCCGGGTATCTTTCATTCCTAAAATCATCGTATCGGACAACAGCCAAAAATGACAATAAACTTGTTCAAGTTTGCCAGCAGCTTCGGTGGCAACATCGGTGAAAGCAAACGGCTCATAAGGATTGTGGATACGTGGTAAGGTTTGATCCATTATATAGATAGTCAAATCGGTTAAACTCCTTTAAAAATACCTGTTATCCTTATTATATACGATTCTTGGAAAATTACTTGGAGAAAAGAATGAAAACTTGCTTTTGTTTTCGCTTTTTTATTTTCAATGAAGAAATAGACCAAGGAGAATCAACTGAAATGATTGACAAACGAATGAAAAAAAGCAAGAATGAAACTGAAATCTTCAAAGGAGGCACACGTACATGCAAGAATTATCAAAAGGAATCCCAATCTCGATTCATTTAACAACCAATGTACGTCAAGCAGGGGAAACAGAGAACTTTCTGTTTGATCTGCAAGGACAAGCAGTCAAGATCGGTGATACCTTATATCTCCGTTACAAAGAGATCCAGCCAGACGGCACCGACATTCCCGTTACGATGAAAATTATGCCAGACGGATTGATTCAATTGATTCGCTCAGGGGAAATGCGCATGCGCTTGAAATTTTCTTATAAGGAACGTTTAGAGACGAGTTATCAAACCCCGTATGGCTTGATGATGTTCCACACCTTCACCAATCACTTGCACGTTAGCTTGAAAGACCGTCCATACTCGGGAAAGATCGATATCGATTATGACTTGTTCATGGCTGCTGACAAAGTCGGCGAATACAAACTGTCTTTAGAATTTACCGCTTAATCAAAGGGAAATTGAAAGAAAAAATTGCAATTTGAGACGTAATTTTGTATGATTAGGAGTAGACTGTGAAAGGACGTGTCCCGTTTGGAAATTAATGTATTTGAAGGTGTAAATAAAAACGAATTGTCGATGATTGAAGTTGCCCATGCGATTTTAGAGCAGCGCGGTGACGTGATGGATTTTTCTGATTTGGTCAACCAAATTCAAAACTATCTTGAAACTTCAGACAGCGAGATTCGTGATTCATTGGCGCAGTTTTATACAGACTTGAATATCGACGGTAGTTTTATTTCTTTAGGCGACAATCGTTGGGGCTTACGTTCATGGTACGCCATTGATTCGATCGATGAAGAAGTCAACCATGGCATCGAAGACGAGGATGAAGATACACCACGTCGTCGCAAACGTAAAAAAGTCAATGCCTTTATCAACGATGATGAAGATGCAATCGATTATAACGATGATGATCCTGAGGATACTGATTTGTCAGATGACGAAGAAGATGATCTCTTTGATGATGATGATGACGAGGATGAAGAAATCTCGGCATACAATTCAGACTTGCAAGAAATCGGCGCCGACAATAGCACCGATGATGAAGAAGAATTACCTGACAGCATTGAGGAAGATCTCACCATTATCGATGACGATGATGAAGATGATTTTGCGGATGAAGAGGAAGAAGAGGAGTAATCCTCTTCTTTTTTTCGCCTTATGGCTGCAAGCAGCTTTTAATCGTTGAAGGACGAGTTCGCCTTCTTACATAGATACAAATAAAAAAGGAACCGCATCAGCGGTCCCTAAGTGCTTTTGAATTATTGATTTGAATCGAGTATACTTGTAACGAAAAGAAAAAACGCGCCTTGAGGGAATCGAACCCCCGTCTCAAGAACCGGAATCTTACGTGATATCCACTACACTAAAGGCGCGAAGCACAAATATTAGTTTAACCAATTTCAGTGAAAAAAACAAGAGGTAGAATGATGAAATTTCAACAGCAATTTTCACAACAACAAAAACAGACGCAAAAGCTTGCTATGACGCAGAAATTACAGCAATCGATCCAAGTGCTGCAATTTTCCGCAGACGAATTATTGTCCTTCATAGATAACCAGGCATTAGAAAATCCGTTGATTGATCTGGGGGAATATGATTCGCCCATCACACTAAGCAAGAGCAGCGGCTCGTCAGAACAAATAATGGATTACTTAAGCCAGATCCCTGATCAGCACACGTCTTTATTCGAACACCTCATTGATCAAGTCCATTTAAATTACCGCGACACCTTTTTGCGGACGATCGTTTTATTTTTAGTCGAGTACATTGATTTAAACGGCTTTTTGACGATTGATTTGGAAGAAGCTGGGAAGCTTGTCGGGGGGACGCCGATCCAAATGCTTGATGCTTTAACCTTGATCCAGCAACTGGATCCGGCAGGAGTCGGTGCTCGTGATCTAAGAGAGTGTTTGATGCTGCAAACGGAAAGAGATGACTATGCGCCGCCAATGGCTTATCTCATTTTAGAAGAATTCTTCACGGAAATGGCAGAGCGCAAGTGGGACAAAATCAGCAAAGCGCTGCAGATTCCATTAACTGAGATTCAAAAGGTCTTTGATTATGTTCAAACATTGACCCCCACACCAGGGGCGGCGTTTGGGTCGACCGATGGGCTTTACATCGTTCCTGACCTGCGAGTGACGGTTGAAAAAGGACAACCGATCGTGAAATCGAACAAACGCGCCTTACCAGAGGTTCGCTTTCAGCAGCAGTACTTTGACCAATTGAAGCAAAGCGGTGATCCAGAAGTCTTAAGTTATTTAGACAATAAAGCCCAAGAGTTCGAGTGGTTAAAGAAGACCTTGCTGCAACGAGGGGATACCATCTATCGTGTCGGGGTGCAGATCGTTGCGCGGCAAAAGGAGTTTTTCACTCAACCAGATCGACCATTAAAGCCATTGGTTTTAAGAGAAGTTGCCGAAGAATTAGGAATTCATGAATCAACGGTCAGCCGGGCAGTCAATGGGAAATACTTGGAGACCTCCTTTGGGGTGTTTGAATTAAAACTATTCTTTGGACAGAAAGTTTCGACGCAAGAAAGCGGTGATGACCTGACGACGGCATCGATCAAACAGCAGCTAAAAGCACTGATCGATGAAGAAAATAAAAACAAACCATTGTCAGACCAAAAGTTGACAGATGCCCTCAAAGCCCAAGGCATCGATATTTCTAGACGAACGGTGGCAAAGTATCGTGAAGCCATGAATATCCCTGGTTCTTCCAAGCGGAAACGATTCGAGTAAAGCAAAACTTACTATTAACGATGAGTAGGGAAGGCAGCAAAGCCTTTCCTTTTTTTATCGATCCTTTCCTCTTTTTCAAATTATGACGATTTTATGAAAAGCAAGATTTTGTGACTGAAATAGTTGCGTATCAAGGCGATAAGTGCTACTATTATTGGTGTAGGAAACAGATTTAAATTTTTTTTGCAATCGATGGGTCATTTTAAGTCATTGTAGGACGAAAATTGTCCAACGGGAGGATATAAAATGCTCGATGAATTAAAATTGATTGAGGCAATCACCCCGGATATTCTCGCTGTACTCCAGGAACGTTACCGTATCTTAAGAAATATTTATTGGATGCAGCCCGTTGGCCGCCGGACACTTTCGGAAAGTTTATCAATGACGGAACGCGTGTTGAGGACGGAAACAGATATCCTTAAAAAGCTGAAACTGATCGACTCTTCAAAAAGCGGCATGCAATTGACCGCCTACGGAGAAGAAGTGTACACGAAGATTGGTGCACTGATGGATCAGCTGTTCGGAATGCACCAAATCGAGAAACGATTATCAGAGACCTTTGGCATCGAACGTTGTTTGATTGCGAGCGGCGATGGTGATCGACAACCGAAAGTTATTGCTGAATTTGGCCAATTGCTGAATGAATCGTTGGATCTCTTATTGCCAGAAGGCAAAAACACCATTGCAGTAATGGGAGGGACGACAATGGCGAAAGTTGCCGAGGAATTGGGTAATTTGGAAACCGCCAAACGTCATAACTTGTTTGTTCCAGCCCGTGGTGGTATCGGAGAATCAGTCAACGTGCAAGCAAACTCTGTCAGCTCGGTGATGGCAATGCAGACAAATGGCGATTATCGCTCCTTGTTTGTACCAGAACAATTAAGCATGAACACCTACGAGTTTCTCTTGAAAGAACCCGCCATCGTTGATGTCTTAAACTTGATAAGTCAAGCAAATTGTGTTATTCATAGTATTGGACGGGCGTTGCATATGGCGGCTCGAAGAAAAATGTCAGAACAAGAAATTCTGATGTTGAAACAAAAAAATGCAGTTGCAGAATCCTTTGGGTATTTCTTTAACGAAGCAGGCGAGGTCGTTTACAAAGTTCCTCGAATCGGACTTCAATTAAAAGATTTACAAAAAGTCCCAATCATTTTTGCGGTCGCTGGCGGACAATCAAAAGCCAAAGCGGTCAATGCATACATGAAAAATGCACCAAAACAAACCTGGCTCATCACCGATGAAGCTTGCGCAAATGAGATTTTAAAAGGGGCAACCCTTTAAAATAAATATTTTTATGATTTTCATAAGGAGGAAATCTTAAATGACAGTTAAAGTAGGTATTAATGGATTTGGACGTATCGGACGCTTAGCATTTCGTCGTATCCAAGAAGTAGAAGGAATCGAAGTTGTGGCTATCAATGACTTAACAGACGCTAAAATGTTAGCTCACTTGTTAAAATATGATACAACACAAGGACGTTTCAACGGTACAGTTGAAGTTCACGAAGGTTCATTCAATGTGAACGGAAACGAAATCAAAGTTTTAGCTAACCGCAACCCTGAAGAATTGCCTTGGGGCGAACTAGGTGTTGAAATCGTGTTAGAATGTACTGGATTCTTCACTTCTAAAGCAGCTGCTGAAAAACATTTAACAGCTGGTGCAAAACGTGTAGTTATCTCAGCTCCTGGTGGAAACGATGTTCCAACAATCGTTTACAACACAAACCATGAAACTTTAACAGGTGAAGAAACAGTTATCTCTGGTGCTTCATGTACAACAAACTGTTTAGCTCCTATGGCGAAAACATTGAACGACAAATTTGGTGTGATTGAAGGATTAATGACTACAATCCACGCTTACACAGGTGACCAAATGACTCTAGACGGACCACACCCTAAAGGTGACTTCCGCCGTGCCCGTGCTGCTGCTGCAAACATCGTGCCTAACTCAACTGGTGCTGCTAAAGCGATCGGCTTAGTAATCCCAGAATTGAACGGCAAATTAGATGGTGCTGCTCAACGTGTTCCTGTTGCAACTGGTTCATTAACTGAATTAGTTACTGTTCTTGACAAAGAAGTAACTGTTGATGAAATCAATGCAGCAATGAAAGAAGCTTCAAACGAATCTTACGGTTACAACACAGACGAAATCGTTTCTTCTGATATCGTTGGTATGACTTACGGTTCATTATTTGATGCAACTCAAACAAAAGTTATGACTGTTGGCGACAAACAATTAGTTAAAACTGTTGCTTGGTACGACAATGAAATGTCATACACTGCACAATTAGTACGTACTTTAGAATACTTCGCTAACCTATAAGAGTTGCGAACGACTTTAATTTAAACCATCGCAAGAGAAAGCGGGGAAGCATCGCGCTTCTCCGCTTTTTTTAACAATTATGCTAGGAGGAATCTGTTCATGGCTAAAATGACAGTTCAAGATATCGATTTAAAAGATAAAAAAGTTCTTGTACGTGTGGACTTCAACGTTCCATTGAAAGATGGAGTGATCGGAGATGATACACGGATCAAAGCAGCATTACCAACAATCAATTATGTGATCGAAAACGGCGGAAAAGCAATTCTTTTCTCACACTTAGGTCGTGTGAAAGAAGAAGCAGATAAAGCTGGAAAATCTTTAGCGCCAGTTGCGAAACGTCTAGGCGAATTGTTAGGAAAAGAAGTAACTTTCGTTGATGAAACCCGCGGCGAAAAATTAGAAGCAGCGATCAACAACATGCAAGATGGCGATGTCGTTGTTTTTGAAAACACTCGTTTCGAAGACATCGATGGCAAAAAAGAAAGCAAAAACGATCCTGAACTAGGTAAATACTGGGCTTCTTTAGGCGATGTTTTTGTAAATGATGCCTTTGGTACCGCACACCGCGCACACGCTTCAAACGTAGGGATCGCTTCAACAGGTATCCCAACAGTTGCTGGTTTCTTAATGGAAAAAGAAATCAAATTCATCGGTGAAGCAGTCGAAGAACCAAAACGTCCAATGATCGCGATTCTTGGTGGAGCAAAAGTATCTGACAAAATCGGCGTAATCGAAAACTTGATTCCTAAAGCAGACAAAATCTTGATCGGCGGCGGAATGACGTATACGTTCTACAAAGCAAAAGGCATGGAAATCGGTAATTCTCTTGTGGAAGCAGATAAAGTAGAATTAGCAAAAGAATTGATCGAAAAAGCTGGCGATAAATTAGTATTACCAGTTGATTCAATCACTGCTGCTGAGTTTTCAAATGATGTCCCAACAGAAGAACATACTGGTGATGTTCCTGAAGGACAAATGGGCTTAGATATCGGACCTGAAACCATCGCTTTGTTTGCTGAAACATTAAAAGGCGCAAAAACAGTCGTTTGGAACGGACCTATGGGTGTGTTTGAAATGTCTAACTTCGCAAACGGTACGATCGGTGTTTGTGAAGCAATTGCCAACCTTGAAGATGCAACAACGATCATCGGTGGCGGTGACTCTGCAGCTGCAGCAGAACAATTAGGGTTTGCTGACAAATTTACCCACATCTCAACAGGTGGCGGTGCCAGCCTTGAATTGCTAGAAGGAAAAACACTTCCTGGCCTAGCTGCGATCAACGATAAATAATCAATGACAAGCCGTGCAAAGAATCTCCTTTGCACGCTTGATAACGAAAAGGAGTGCCAGAACATGCGCAAACCAATTATTGCCGGAAACTGGAAAATGAATAAAACTGCGAAAGAAGCAAAAGAATTTGCTGAAGCAGTCAAAACAAAAATTCCTAGCAACGAGACAGTTGACTCTGTGATCGGTTCGCCAGCTTTATTCTTAGAAACATTAGTGAATGCTGCTGAAGGAACAGAATTAAAAATTGCTGCTCAAAACAGCTACTGGGAAAATGAAGGTGCCTTTACTGGCGAAACTTCACCAGCAGCTTTAGCAGATCTAGGTGTTGACTATGTCATCATTGGTCATTCAGAACGTCGTGAATACTTCCATGAGACAGATGAAGACATCAACAAAAAAGCCAAAGCAATCTTTGCAAACGGCATGATCCCAATCCTATGCTGTGGTGAATCTTTAGAAACCTATGAAGCTGGCAAAACAGCGGAGTGGATCGAAGGACAAATCACTGCTGGCTTAGACGGTTTAACAGACGGTCAAGTAAGTAATCTTGTGATTGCTTACGAACCAATCTGGGCGATCGGTACTGGTAAATCTGCGGATGCAAACATCGCAGACGAAATTTGTGGCGTTGTCCGCAAAACCGTTGAAAAATTATACGGCAAAGAAGTTTCAGACAGCGTACGTATTCAATACGGCGGCTCTGTAAAGCCTGAAAACATTGCTGAATACATGGCAAAAGAAAATGTTGACGGAGCATTAGTTGGCGGCGCAAGCTTGCAAGCTGATTCATTCCTAGCATTATTAGATGCTGTAAAATAATTTCATTTTCATGAAAATAACATTTGCAGAATCGTCATTTTTTCACTACAATTAAGTTGTTCGCAAGGGGCATTCCCCTTAAGATAAAACAAACTCAAAGGAGAGACAAAACATGTCAATTATTACTGATGTTTACGCACGCGAAGTCTTAGACTCACGTGGTAACCCAACTATCGAAGTAGAAGTCTACACAGAATCAGGTGCTTTCGGCCGCGGAATGGTTCCTTCAGGAGCTTCAACAGGTGAACACGAAGCAGTTGAATTACGTGATGGCGACAAAGCTCGTTATGGCGGTAAAGGTGTAACGAAAGCAGTTGACAATGTAAATAACATCATTGCAGAAGCTATCATCGGCTACGATGTACGTGACCAAATGGCTATCGATAAAGCAATGATCGCTTTAGACGGAACTCCTAACAAAGGCAAATTAGGCGCAAACGCGATTCTTGGTGTTTCTATCGCTGTTGCTCGTGCAGCTGCTGATTACCTAGAAGTACCTTTATACCACTACTTAGGCGGATTCAATACAAAAGTATTGCCAACTCCTATGATGAACATCATCAACGGTGGTTCTCACTCTGACGCACCAATCGCTTTCCAAGAATTCATGATCTTGCCTGTAGGCGCACCTACATTCAAAGAAGGCTTACGTTGGGGTACTGAAGTATTCCACGCTTTGAAATCAATCTTGTCTAAACGTGGTTTAGAAACTTCAGTAGGTGACGAAGGTGGTTTCGCTCCTCGTTTTGAAGGAACTGAAGACGGTGTTGAAACAATCTTAGAAGCAATCAAAGCTGCTGGTTTAGAACCAGGTAAAGATGTATACCTAGGATTTGACTGTGCATCATCAGAATTCTACGAAAACGGTGTTTACGACTACTCTAAATTTGAAGGCGAAAACGGCGTAAAACGTACTGCTGCTGAACAAGTTGACTACTTAGAAGAATTAGTTAACAAATACCCAATCATCACTATCGAAGACGGTATGGATGAAAACGATTGGGATGGTTGGAAACTATTAACTGAACGCTTAGGCGACAAAGTTCAATTAGTAGGGGATGACTTGTTTGTTACAAATACTGAAATCCTTGAAAAAGGAATCAAAAACGGTATCGGTAACTCAATCCTTATCAAAGTTAACCAAATCGGTACATTGACGGAAACATTCAATGCTATCGAAATGGCGAAAGAAGCTGGTTACACTGCAGTAGTTTCTCACCGTTCAGGTGAAACAGAAGATTCAACAATCTCTGATATCGCTGTTGCAACAAACGCTGGCCAAATCAAAACTGGTTCTCTTTCACGTACTGACCGTATTGCAAAATACAACCAATTACTACGTATCGAAGACCAACTTGGTGAAGTTGCTGAATACAAAGGCTTGCAAGCTTTCTACAACTTAAAAAATAAATAATCTTTCGATTATTGCTTTGCTCTGAAAGAGCAGCGGTTGATTTAACAGTCAGCTGCTGCGATTTCAGAGCTTTTTTGTTGCCTCGATTAATTCAGTGCAGACAATGACCAATCATTTAAGATAACAGAAGGTAGTCATTTCTTCTTTATTTTCTTTTTCAAAAAAAAGAAATTATAGTTCTGACTTATCAAAATCCTATAATAAAAGAAAATAGTTTTTAGGAGAAAAAAATGGCTTATGATTATTTGATCGTTGGTACAGGTCTTTTTGGCTCAGTTTTTGCTCATGAAGCAGCGAAACGGGGACATACAGTGAAAATGTTGGAAAAACGGACACATATTGGCGGTAATTGTTATACAGAAAAACAAGCAGGAATCGACGTACATAAATATGGTGCGCATATTTTTCATACATCGAGTAAAAAAATTTGGGACTATATCAATCAGTTTACTGAATTCTATCCCTACATTCATGCTCCTATTGCAAACTATCAAGGCGAGCTATATAATCTTCCTTTTAATATGAACACATTTTACCAACTGTGGGGAACCAAAAATCCTGCTGAAGCTCGTACCAAAATAATGACTCAAATTGAAAAGACAAGAATAAAAAGACCACGAAATTTAGAAGAACAGGCTCTTTCTTTAGTCGGACCAGACATCTATCATAAGCTGATCAAAGGCTACACTGAAAAACAGTGGGGACGAGAATGTGATCTTCTTCCTTCTTTTATTATCAAAAGGCTGCCGATCCGGTATACCTTTAACAACAATTATTTTACGGATATTTTTCAAGGAATACCTAAATTGGGTTATACACAAATGATTCAAAAAATGCTTACACATCCACTGATTGATGTTTCTTTAGAGATTGATTTTTTTGCAGATCGCACACGACATGAAGCCTCTTCTAAGAACATTGTTTATACTGGAATGATTGATCAATATTTCGATTATTGTTATGGCGAGTTGGCCTATCGGTCTTTACATTTTGAAACTGAAGTCTATAACACGGATAATTACCAAGGAACAGCCGTCATGAACTTTACAGACAGTCAAACGCCCTATACGCGAATCATTGAGCATAAACATTTTTGTCCAGTGGTGTCAAAAAGAACAGTTATCACTAAAGAATACCCGAAAGAGTGGAAGAAAGGAGATATTCCTTACTACCCAGTTAACGATCAAAGCAATAATGCATTGTATCGCAAATATGAAAAATTAGCGCAACAGCAAAAAAATTGTTTGTTTGGTGGGCGCCTAGCCAGCTATCGCTATTATGATATGGACGATACGATCGCAGCTGCTTTAAAGCTTGTCCAACAGGAATTTCAAGTGGAGTAACCTCTTCTATTGGAGAGGTTGCTTTTTTTTGTCCCGATTCTGGGACAAAACGTAACTTTTTTACTAGCTATGAAATAATTAGTTATCCTATCTTCTAAATAAATAGGACTTGGGGAAGTTTATAAAACATTTTTACGAAAGGGGAGAAAAATAAACGTAATGAGTAAAAAGAATAATTATCGAAAGTTGTTACGCTCCAATAAAAGTGAACGCTACAAGATGTATAAAAGCGGAAAACATTGGGTCTATGCAACGATCACTTCTTTTACTGGCATTGCTGGATTGAGTATCGCGCCAATCGTGGCACATGCTTCAGAAATCACACCGCCATTAGATGCAAGTAAAGAAGCAAATGCCGAGAATGTCTTGGCAAATAAAACGACGACCAAAATACCGGCTTCATCGACACAAGAAAGTGAAGCTACTTCTCAATCTGAAAGCACACAGCCATCGGATAGTTTTTCTGAATCCGAAAGTATTACCCAGTCACAAAGTGCAACAGAGTCAACTAGTTTAACCGAATCACAGAGTGTGAGTGATTCAGAAATTGAAAACAATGTTACCACTATTGAAGAATCCCAAAGCACTTCTGAATCAATGAGCCTTTCCGAGGAGGAGAGTGTGTCTGAATCAGAGAGTTTGAGTATCTCAGAAAGTACCTCTATTTCAGAAAGTGGTTCGTTGTCGTCAAGTGCATCAGAATCGACTAGTCTATCGATGTCACGATCTACCAGCGTCTCTCATTCAACGTCAGTAAGTCAAAAGAACCCACCAAAACAAACAGTCTCCGAAAAAAATAAAGTAGAATCGCAAAAAGCACAAGAGCTCTTTGATCAATTAGTGCCGAAGAAAGTACAAGCGTCGGTTGACACTACAACGAATTCATTAGAGATAGTAGTCAAAGATGGCAATTCACCAAGTACATCTTTGATACGGGCAGCGCAACAATATGCTAGTGCCAATAATTTGATTGCAAGTTTTGCAATTACCACCCAATCGGGGCAGATCATTAAAATCAATGTTTCTGCAGATCCGGATATGGGTCGAGAAGAATTTGAGCAGGCAATCAATGATGGAAATAAAACCAATTCACCTTCTGGGGTAACAGTTGATGTGCCAGACCAAGTGAAGAATAAAGATTTATATAAGCAAACCGCTATTGCTAATGGCACTTATGCCGCAGTTACTGACTGGGCTACCTTAAAAGCAGCATATGGAAATTCTTCGATTACCTATATCGAGGTAACCGCCAATATTACAGCGGCTACCAATGTGGCAACTCGTGATTTGGGTTGGCGCGAAACGAGTGTGATTATTGACGGGAATGGTTTTACAGTCAATATGGCAGGAGCAGCGTTTAATGTAGGGGCAAGTTCTACGGTTCGCGGTTCTATTTTTACGATCACAAATATTAACTTGATTCATTGGCAGTCAGGCACCAACTCAGGAGACAGTGGGACAGGTACAGCGGACGCTGTGATCGATTCAAGGTCGGCAACAGGTGGTTATGGATACTGGTACTTCAATATCGATAATGTCACTCTCGAAGGACGAGATGGTGTTAGCGGAACAGATACTGCTTATCAACCACGACGACTACTGGATGCTGAGGATAGTCAAGTGACTTTATCAGGCAAAATCGTTGCCAATGTAAAACAAGAATTGATGCAAATTGGGGAAGTAGCTATCGCTAACGGATCCCATGTAGAGTTGAATCGAACAGCTGGTACCACTGGTTATTCCATGTTTTACTATATGGCCATCCGAGGGAACAATGCGAGTGATACAGGATTCAACCATACCTTTAAAGTAGGTGATGGAGCGACAATTATTGGGAACGAACTTAGTACCTATAATAGTAACAACTATCCCCTTGTCTATTATGGATTTAACTCAATCACTGTTGGAGATGACGTAACCTGGAAACAAGACGGCTTCCAAATGCTCCTTGATTTTTCTCGTTATTCAGGAAGTCAATCAAATGACCGAACTGCAACTTTTGGACAAAATTTACAAATGACGGCTACGCGTACAGTAGGTTCTAACTCGCTGAATGTCACAAATAGAGCGGTTGTTACATTTAATGCAGGAACGGTACTTGATTTGCAACAATGGAATGCCAATACTGTTGTAAACGTTGATTCTGGCGCAACCATTCGCTTTATTTCACCGCGAGCATTGCACTTAGCACGTTTAACTTCTTCAGGAGCTGTTTCGGCTGGCCGATTGATTACAGGTTCGGGAACATTTGTCATGAATAATTCTCAGATTAGTACATGGCAAGGCAGCAGTAGCCAAACCGCTGCTCCAGAAGGAAACCGTAACTTAAAATTCGTAGAGATGACTATTTCAGGTACGACAACCACCATTAAAGATACGGCTGGAAATGTTACTACATCTAATATTGTAGATACTTCTACCCGTGAATTAGCGACTGTTGCTATTGCACCAGGAACTGTAACTGTAAACTATGTTGATCAGTATGGCAATATTATCAAAACTGTTGATATGCCAATTGATCCAGACGTTAATTACATTGGTGAGTATCTTGATTTGCAAACGTTGGAGTATGCCAATGATCTAATGCCTGATAATTATATGTGGGCAATTGGTACTCAAGTCGCTAGTTCTGCGAAAAACGATGGCCAAAGTGGCGGAGATAGTACGACTAATGCCGATAATGGGGATAGTTATGGACAAGCGACAGTTGCGATCGTTCCGATGGAAAACACCAATTATACCTATAATATTTATGTATACGGTGTTGCTAATAATTCGGTTCAGTACCAATATGTTGACGTTAAGACAGGTCAAGTGATTTCTTCTGAGTACATGAATGCTGGTACCGAAGCTTCAGGAACAGATAGAGTTCCTGCAAACTACGGGAATGTTATTGATTGGACCAATAGTTACTATACTTCGACGAATTTACCTCCTGGTTACTATTATGCAACAGGTACAGTATTAAATGGCAATGTACAGCCTGGATCTACTACAGTAGGAACAGGTGCGAGTCTAACCACTATTTACGTTGTAGCAGATACACAAACAGTCAATGTAACATTTGTTAATTCAGATGGTCGTCCATTACAAAACCAAACTGGCACAGTTGCCATCAATGGGACGACCGGCCAAGAAATAAGTTATGAGGATTTAATTGCGGATTACCTCACTCAAACCGGTTATTATGCAGATCAAACAGGGACATTTGTTTTTGATAATACTAGCAATAATGGTAGTACGACAGATAGTGATCAACAGTTTATTACGATCACTCTCTATCCGTCTTATCAAGAAGTCGGTGTCGTTGGAAATAATCAACCGGAATCAGATCCTGCTACAGGGGAAGCATTTGAGCAAATCCCGGGAACAGTCACTGTTGGAAAATATGGTACTTCTGGCGTTTCAAACGAAAGTATCACTCTTGGTGTAACAGATGCAGATTTAGAGAGAAATGGATATATTTATACGGTTACAGGACCAGATGGAGTAGTCTACAATACATTAGCGGAAGCTATGGCTGCCAATCAAACTTTTGATACCACCAGCAATGGAGCATCTCAAATGGATTCTTCACCTCAGATGTTCACGGTCAATTATGAACAAGATCCGGTATCTTTGTCTACTTCAGAGTCTGTTTCGGGAAGTGAATCATTATCAGAATCCATTATTACTTCTACTTCAGAATCAGAAAGTGTTTCTCTTTCTCAATCGATTTCAGAAAGTGACTCTTTATCAGAATCGATCTCTGTTAGTGATTCAGAAACAATGTCTACATCAATGAGTGAGTCTGTTTCAGTTTCAGAATCAGAGAGTGACTCATTGTCATCGTCTATTTCAGAAAGTGAATCTGATATGAATGATTCGACATCTGAATCATTATCAACATCAATCTCTACTTCAACTTCTTTAAGTGATTCAGAATCGGTTTCGATCTCATTGAGTGACTCAGAATCAGCGTCTCTTTCAACAAGTGAATCTATTTCAGTGTCGGACTCAGAGAGTGGCTCGTCATCGACCTCTATCTCAGAAAGTGAATCAATGTCTCTTTCAATTTCGCTTAGTGATTCAGAATCTTTATCAGAATCCCTATCTGAAAGTATTTCAACATCGATTTCATTGTCGGATAGTGATTCAATGTCAGAAAGTCTTTCAGCATCAGAATCGTTATCCATATCAGCTAGTGTTTCTGAGTCAGATTCAGAAAGTGATAGTTCTAGCTTTAGTGCCTCTGTTTCTGGATCATTGAGCAACAGTACAAGTGATTCTGAAAGTTTATCTTTATCTGAGTCAGTATCAGTTTCACTCTCGCAATCACTCAGTGAATCCACTTCACTATCATTGTCAGAGAGTGATTCAGTATCAGAAAGTATTTCAGCATCAGAATCATTATCTGTCGCAATTAGTGAATCTGATTCTTCTTCGCTTAGTGAGAGCATTAGTTTCAGCGAATCTATTTCTGATTCATTGAGTGCTAGCATGAGTTTATCAGAAAGTTTATCGGAATCAGACTCGATCTCAAATTCAATTAGTATGTCGATGTCATTGAGCATTAGTGAAAGCAATAGTGAGTCTACTAGCGAATCAGCAAGCTTCAGTGGCAGCACAAGTGTAAGTAACAGTGATTCCACAAGTGTAAGTACGTCAGCTAGTGCTTCAACATCTGTAAGTATTAGCGAGTCAATCAGTACCAGCACATCAGTTAGCGATTCATTATCATTAAGTAACAGTGAGTCAATGAGTTTGAGTACCTCGCTTAGTGATTCATCCTCATTGAGCGCCAGCATTTCGACATCATTAAGTGCAAGTGACTCTGCAAGTTATAGCGGCAGTACGAGCGTAAGTAATAGCGATTCGGCAAGCGAAAGTATATCTGCAAGTAATTCACTTTCAGTAAGTATTAGTGAGTCAACAAGCCTGAGCACCTCGATCAGTGATTCATCATCATTGAGCACAAGTGTTTCGACATCCCTAAGTGCGAGTGATTCAGCAAGCTTTAGCGGCAGTACAAGTGTAAGTAACAGTGATTCGACAAGTACAAGTACGTCAAATAGTGAATCAACATCTACAAGTATTAGTGAGTCAACAAGCCTAAGCACATCAATTAGTGATTCATCATCATTGAGTACAAGTGTTTCATCTTCCCTAAGTGCGAGTGATTCTGCAAGTTACAGTGGTAGTACAAGTGTAAGCAACAGTGATTCGACAAGTACAAGTATGTCAAGCAGTGAATCAACATCTGCAAGCATTAGTGAGTCAACAAGCACCAGCACATCGATCAGCGATTCGTTATCAGTAAGTACAAGTATCAGTAACAGCGAATCAGCAAGCCTGAGCACATCAGTCAGTGATTCATCATCATTGAGCACAAGTATTTCGACATCTCTAAGTGCGAGTGAATCAGCAAGCTTTAGCGGCAGTACAAGTGTAAGTAACAGTGATTCGACAAGTACAAGTACGTCAAATAGTGAATCAACATCTACAAGTATTAGTGAGTCAACAAGCCTAAGCACATCAATTAGTGATTCATCATCATTGAGTACAAGTGTTTCATCTTCCCTAAGCGCGAGTGATTCTGCAAGTTACAGTGGTAGTACAAGTGTAAGCAACAGTGATTCGACAAGTACAAGTATGTCAAGCAGTGAATCAACATCTGCAAGCATTAGTGAGTCAACAAGCACCAGCACATCGATCAGCGATTCGTTATCAGTAAGTACAAGTATCAGTAACAGCGAATCAGCAAGCCTGAGCACATCAGTCAGTGATTCATCATCATTGAGCACAAGTATTTCGACATCTCTAAGTGCGAGTGAATCAGCAAGCTTTAGCGGCAGTACAAGTGTAAGTAACAGTGATTCGACAAGTACAAGTACGTCAAATAGTGAATCAACATCTACAAGTATTAGTGAGTCAACAAGCCTAAGCACATCAATTAGTGATTCATCATCATTGAGTACAAGTGTTTCATCTTCCCTAAGTGCGAGTGAATCAGCAAGCTTCAGTGGTAGTACAAGTGTAAGCAACAGTGATTCCACAAGCGCAAGTACGTCAAGCAGTGAATCAACATCTGCAAGCATTAGTGAGTCAACAAGCACCAGCACGTCGATCAGCGATTCGTTATCAGTAAGTACAAGTATCAGTAACAGCGAATCAGCAAGTGAAAGTACGTCAATCAGCGATTCTGCATCATTGAGTACAAGCATTTCGACATCCTTAAGTGCGAGTGATTCTGCAAGTTACAGTGGTAGTACAAGTGTAAGTAACAGTGATTCGACAAGTACAAGTACGTCAAATAGTGAATCAACATCTACAAGTATCAGTGAGTCGACAAGCTTGAGCACATCAATTAGTGATTCATCATCATTGAGTACAAGTGTTTCATCTTCCCTAAGTGCGAGTGAATCAGCAAGCTTCAGTGGTAGTACAAGTGTAAGCAACAGTGATTCCACAAGCGCAAGTACGTCAAGCAGTGAATCAACATCTGCAAGCATTAGTGAGTCAACAAGCACCAGCACATCGATCAGCGATTCGTTATCAGTAAGTACAAGTATCAGTAACAGCGAATCAGCAAGCCTGAGCACATCAGTCAGTGATTCATCATCATTGAGCACAAGTATTTCGACATCTCTAAGTGCTAGTGAATCAGCAAGCTTTAGCGGCAGTACAAGTGTAAGTAACAGTGATTCGACAAGTACAAGTACGTCAAATAGTGAATCAACATCTACAAGTATTAGTGAGTCAACAAGCCTAAGCACATCGATCAGTGATTCATCATCATTGAGTACAAGTGTTTCTTCTTCCCTAAGTGCGAGTGAATCAGCAAGCTTTAGCGGCAGCACAAGTGTAAGCAACAGTGAGTCCACAAGTACGAGCACGTCGATCAGCGATTCATTATCAGTAAGTACAAGCATCAGTAACAGTGAATCAGCAAGCCTGAGCACATCAGTCAGTGATTCATCATCATTGAGCACAAGCATTTCGACATCCCTAAGTGCGAGTGAATCAGCAAGCTTTAGTGGTAGCACAAGCGTAAGCAACAGTGAGTCGACAAGCGCAAGTACGTCAGTGAGCGAATCAACATCTACAAGCGTTAGTGAGTCAACAAGCTTGAGCACATCAATCAGTGATTCATTATCATTGAGTACAAGTGTTTCGACATCTCTAAGTGCGAGTGAATCAGCAAGCTTTAGTGGTAGCACAAGTGTAAGTAATAGTGAGTCCACAAGTACGAGCACGTCGATTAGCGATTCATTATCAGTAAGTACAAGCATCAGTAACAGCGAATCAGCAAGTACAAGCACATCAGTCAGTGATTCATCATCATTGAGCACAAGCATTTCGACATCTCTAAGTGCGAGTGAATCTGCAAGCTTTAGTGGAAGCACAAGTGTAAGCAACAGTGATTCCACAAGTACAAGCACGTCGATCAGCGATTCATTGTCTGTAAGTATAAGCATTAGTAACAGTGAATCAGCAAGCCTGAGCACATCAGTCAGTGATTCATCATCATTGAGTACAAGTGTTTCGACATCTCTAAGCGCGAGTGATTCTGCAAGCTTCAGTGGTAGCACAAGTGTAAGCAACAGTGAGTCGACAAGTACAAGCACATCAATCAGTGATTCATCATCATTGAGTACAAGTATTTCAGCATCCCTAAGTGCGAGCGATTCTACAAGCTTTAGTGGTAGCACAAGTGTAAGCAACAGTGATTCCACAAGTACGAGCACGTCGATTAGCGATTCATTATCAGTAAGTACAAGTATTAGTAACAGCGAATCAGCAAGCCTGAGCACATCAGTCAGTGATTCATCATCATTGAGCACAAGTATTTCGACATCTCTAAGTGCGAGTGATTCTGCAAGCTTTAGTGGCAGCACAAGTGTAAGCAACAGTGAGTCGACAAGTACAAGTACGTCGATCAGTGATTCACTATCATTGAGTACAAGTATTTCAGCATCCCTAAGTGCGAGTGATTCAGCAAGTTTTAGTGGTAGCACAAGTGTAAGTAATAGTGAGTCCACAAGTACAAGCACGTCGATTAGCGATTCATTATCAGTGAGTACAAGCATCAGTAACAGTGAATCAGCAAGTATAAGCACATCAATCAGTGATTCATCATCATTGAGCACAAGTATTTCGACATCTCTAAGTGCGAGTGATTCAGCAAGCTTTAGCGGCAGTACAAGTGTAAGTAACAGTGATTCCACAAGCGCAAGTACGTCATCGAGCGAATCAACATCTACAAGCATTAGTGAATCAACAAGCAACAGCACATCGAACAGTGATTCCTCATCATTGAGTACAAGTGTTTCGACATCTCTAAGTGCGAGTGATTCAGCAAGCTTTAGTGGTAGCACAAGTGTAAGTAATAGTGAGTCAACAAGTACAAGTACGTCGATCAGTGATTCATTATCAGTGAGTACAAGCATCAGTAACAGTGAATCAGCAAGTATAAGCACATCAATCAGTGATTCATCATCATTGAGCACAAGTATTTCGACATCTCTAAGTGCGAGTGATTCAGCAAGCTTTAGCGGCAGTACAAGTGTAAGTAACAGTGATTCCACAAGCGCAAGTACGTCATCGAGCGAATCAACATCTACAAGCATTAGTGAATCAACAAGCAACAGCACATCGAACAGTGATTCATCATCATTGAGTACAAGTGTTTCGACATCTCTAAGTGCGAGTGATTCAGCAAGCTTTAGTGGTAGCACAAGTGTAAGTAATAGTGAGTCAACAAGTACAAGTACGTCGATCAGTGATTCACTATCATTGAGTACAAGTATTTCAGCATCCCTAAGTGCGAGTGATTCCGCAAGTTACAGTGGCAGCACAAGCGTAAGCAACAGTGAGTCCACAAGCTCAAGTACGTCAGTGAGCGAATCATCATCTACAAGCGTTAGTGAGTCGACAAGCCTGAGCACATCGATCAGTGACTCATCATCACAAAGTGCAAGCATTTCGACATCATTAAGTGCGAGCGATTCTACAAGCTTTAGTGGCAGCACAAGTCTAAGCAACAGTGATTCCACAAGTACGAGCACGTCGATTAGCGATTCATTATCAGTAAGTACAAGTATTAGTAACAGTGAATCAGCAAGTATAAGCACATCAATCAGTGATTCATCATCATTGAGTACAAGTGTTTCGACATCTCTAAGTGCGAGTGATTCAGCAAGCTTCAGTGGCAGCACAAGTGTAAGCAACAGTGAGTCCATAAGTACAAGCACGTCGATCAGTGATTCATCATCATTGAGCACAAGCATTTCGACATCTCTAAGTGCGAGTGATTCAGCAAGCTTTAGTGGTAGTACAAGTGTAAGCAACAGTGACTCGACAAGTACAAGCACGTCGATCAGCGATTCATTGTCTGTAAGTACAAGCATTAGTAACAGTGAATCAGCAAGCCTGAGCACATCAGTCAGTGATTCATCATCATTGAGTACAAGTGTTTCGGCATCACTAAGTGCGAGTGATTCTGCAAGTTACAGTGGTAGCACAAGTGTTAGCAGTAGCGAGTCCACAAGCGTAAGTACGTCATTAAGTGATTCATCATCGCTAAGTACAAGTATCAGTAACAGTGAATCAGCAAGTCTGAGCGCATCAATCAGTGGTTCATCATCATTGAGTACAAGTATTTCGGCATCCTTAAGTGCGAGTGATTCTGCAAGCTTTAGTGGTAGCACAAGTGTAAGCAATAGCGACTCCACAAGTGCAAGTACGTCGATCAGTGATTCATCATCGTTAAGTACAAGTGTAAGCAACAGTGACTCGACAAGTACAAGCACGTCGATCAGTGATTCATCATCGTTAAGTACCAGTGTGAGTGATAGTGATTCGACAAGTACAAGTGCCTCAATTAGCGATTCAATGTCTGTAAGTACAAGCATCAGTAACAGTGAATCAACAAGCTTGAGTACGTCCATCAGTGACTCTTCGTCATTGAGCACAAGTAGCTCAGTATCACAAAGTGCGAGCGATTCTACAAGCTTTAGTGGTAGCACAAGCGTAAGTACTAGTGAATCAACAAGTGCAAGTACGTCGATCAGTGACTCGTTATCTCTAAGCACAAGTACTTCGTTGTCATTAAGTGCGAGCGATTCTACAAGCTTTAGTGGCAGCACAAGTGTAAGCAACAGTGAGTCAACAAGTACGAGTACGTCATTGAGTGACTCATTATCAGTAAGTACAAGCATTAGTAACAGTGAGTCAGCAAGTATTAGTACTTCACTAAGTGATTCATCATCATTGAGTACTAGTGGTTTAATGTCACAAAGTGCAAGCGACTCTGCAAGCTACAGCGGTAGCACAAGTACAAGTAATAGTGAATCAACAAGCATTAGTACGTCTGTGAGCGATTCACGGACTAGTGAAAGTCAAAGCTATAGCAGCAGTACTTCAGCCAGCTTGAGCATGAGTACTAGTGTCAGTACTTCGGTTAGTGACTCTGCTTCAATTAGTACAAGTAGCAGTAATAGTGAATCGAATAGTTTGAGTACGTCAATTAGTGATTCACGTTCAAGTATGAGTGAAAGCTTTAGCAGCAGTACCTCAGCAAGTATTAGTCTAAGTACTAGTGACAGTACTAGCTACAGTAGCAGCACCTCAGCAAGCATAAGTACAAGTACTAGCGATAGTACAAGTATTAGTAATAGTGCTTCTGAAAGTATGAGTGAAAGCTTGAGTATCAGTACATCAATGAGCGACTCATCGTCAATCAGTGCTAGCTTGAGCAATAGCGATAGTCTTTCAGAAAGCAGATCACTAGCAAGTGAAAGTCAAAGCTACAGTAGTAGTACTTCTGCGAGTCTAAGTCTCAGCACAAGTACTAGCAGTTCATTAAGTGATTCATCGTCAACTAGTGCGAGCGACAGCTACAGTTTGAGTAATAGTTTGAGCCAATTGACAAGTGACTCACTTTCCGAAGGTATTAGTTTAAGTAATAGCCTAAGTAATAGTTTCAGTCAAAGTACTTCAGCTAGCACGAGTTTGAGTTCAAGTACAAGTCTAAGTGAACAATTATCTCAATCAGTCAGTGCCAGCGAGTCACGGAGTGATAGCCTAAGCTATAGTAGCAGCACATCAATTAGTACGAGTGAAAGTAGCAGTACTAGCTTGAGCGAATTACTATCTCGTTCAACCAGTGCCAGTGAATCACGGAGCAATAGCTTGAGCCAAAGCACAAGTACTTCGTTGAGTGGCAGCAACAGCTCTAGCTTAAGTTTAAGTGAAATGAACTCTCAATCTAGCAGTGCGAGCGAATCACGGAGTGATAGTGTAAGCAATAGCATGAGCACATCAACTAGTGACAGCTTAAGTTCTAGTACGAGTGTAAGTGATTTACTTTCTAGATCAGAGAGTGCAAGTGAATCTAGAAGTGATAGCCTAAGCTATAGCGGTAGCACGAGCGTAAGTAACAGCTTAAGTTTAAGCGCGAGTCTAAGTGATTTACTATCTAGATCTGAAAGTGCCAGCGAATCACGTAGTTTCAGTACGAGTGATAGTGCAAGCACATCACTCAGCAATAGCGATAGTGCAAGTGATAGCTTAAGCGATCTATATTCAAGATCGAACAGTTCTAGCCTTTCAACCAGTGACAGTACAAGTACAAATGATTCTGTCTCAGCAAGTGCTAGTGAGAGCACCAGCATTTCACAATCTACTAGTACAAGTCTAAGCGAATCGGCATCAATCAGCACATCGCTTAGCGAAAAACAAGAAGTGATTGAATCTCAAAGTGTGAGTGCTTCGACAAGTGATTCACAAAGCTCTAGCACCAGTGAATCAGTTAGCGTCAGCATCAGTACTAGCGAAAGCGAGCGGAATAGTACGGAAGTTACACCTAGCGAATCAACCTCCATTAGCGAAAGCATTAGTACAAGTGAAAGTGTCCGAGATTCCGAATCGGTTAGTTCAAGTGACAGTACAAGTTTGAGTCAATCTATGAGTACGAGCGATCAAGCCTCCGCTTCTGAAAGTACAAGCAACAGTTCTAGCATTCGTGATTCTGAGTCTGAAAGCGCAAGTATTTCTACGGAAGAAAGCCGCAGCTTCAGTACAAGTGAGTCGATTTTTGCAAGTGAGAGCACATCAATCAGTCAAAGTGACAGTACAAGTATGAGCGAATCAGCTAGTGAAAGTACTAGCATTAGTGACAGTGAACGTGGTTCAATGTCTGATAGTGCAAGTGTAAGTGATTCGACTTCAACCAGTGACAGTAAAAGTGTGAGTGAATCTGTTAGCGAAAGTACCAGCATTAGTGACAGTGAACGTGGTTCAATGTCTGATAGTGCAAGTGTAAGTGCTTCGTCTTCAACAAGCGAAAGCCTAAGTGTGAGTGAATCTGTTAGCGAAAGCACCAGCATCAGCGATAGTGAACGTGGTTCAATGTCTGATAGTGCAAGTGTAAGTGATTCGACTTCAGCAAGCGAAAGCCTAAGTGTGAGTGAATCAGCAAGCGAAAGCACCAGCATCAGCGATAGTGAACGTGATTCAATGTCAAATAGTGCAAGTGTAAGTGATTCGACTTCTATCAGTGACAGTACAAGTGTAAGTGAATCTGCAAGCGAAAGCACCAGCATCAGTGATAGTGAACGTGATTCAGTATCACTTAGCGCCGAATCAAGTGATTCAGGGTCAACAAGCGACAGTCTGAGTGCTAGCAACTCGGCTAGTCAGAGTGAAAGCTTTAGTGCCTCTGATCGAGATTCAGTCTCCATGAGCGCTAGTGAATCAATCAGCGATAGTACCAGCGTGAGTGACTCTGCTTCGCTAAGCACAAGTACAAGTGATATCAACTCTGATATCGTCAGTGAATATCACAGTAATAGCTTGTCTGAGAGTCTATCAGAGCTGCAATCACAATCAACTAGCCAAGATCATTCACTTTCGGCAAGTGAGTCTAACAGCGGCTCTACTTCAACACCATCAAGTTCTGATCAGAACAATGGAGTAAATGGAAATACAATAACGCCAATTGGCAACACAGAAGTAGGGAGTCATACGACCGGTGCAACTGGTTCTACTCTTCCTAAGACTGGCGAATCTGATGCAAGTGGTATTCAAATGTCTCTTGCTGGAATTGCCACGCTGTTAGCTGCTATTGCTTTAATGAAAAAGAAAAAAGATGAAGCAAAGCGTGAAACAGAGTAACTCGTTAGTTTTGTTTTGTGAAGAGCTAGGATAAATTTCCTAGCTCTTCTAAAATGATAAAAATACTTCTATTAAATAAAAAAGCATCACAGTTAGGCAAACTAACTGTGATGCTTTTTTATTGGCTATGGTTGGCTATGGAAATTCAACATCGAATGAACCATCTTCTGTTTTTACCAACTCGGATAATAATAAATTTCTGACTGCTTCTAGATAAATGGCTTCACGCATTTCAGTAAAAGAACGATGTGCTTCTACTTGAAATTCATAGATGGGGCGATGTTGTCCCCAGTTTCGCCCATTGATGACTGTTTTCAATTGTTGCAGGTTGTCTGATTGTTCGATCCAAAGAGTATCTAAGGCTTTTAAAAGAATGATTCGCTTGAAAAACAGTTGTTGGAAACTATCTGGCATAAATTGTTGAATGTGAATCAAACGCTCTGAAATCAGATCCAATAAAAATTTTTTGACCGTTCGCTTATTAAATTTATCTAGTTTCTCGATTTCAAAAACATCAAAATTATAGTCCAAATTATTAAAGATAAAATCAAGGATCGCTTGTTGATTTAGGTTCTCTTTTTTAGTGGTGAATTGATTGATTGTTTCTTCTATGCATTGATTAATGATGTTTTCTAACTCGACAGGGGTACCTTTCATAATGCTGTTTCTCATGCTGTACATTTTGTCTCTTTGAATGGTAATAATTGAGTCAAATTCTAGCGTCGTTTGACGTCCGGCAATTTCTTGATTTTTGCGATTGCTTTGTGACTGATTGATTAGTTTATTGTATTTTTTCTTTTTTAAGGGCGTGAGATCACTGGATAATTCTTCTTGTTCAGTTAATAATTCTCGTTCGTCGGCGGCCCATTTGGGTGCACTTTCAACCACGATTTTGTCTTCCATAGATACATAGAAAATACTGTCACCCGGATCTCCTTGACGTCCAGAGCGGCCCCGAAGCTGATTGTCAATTCGGTCACTGGTCATCCGCTCAGTTCCTACTACTAATAGACCACCATTTTCCCGTGCGTCTTCTTCCAGTTTAATATCTGTACCACGCCCAGCCATTGAAGTAGCCACAGTTACGGCACCTTTTTTACCAGCTTCTGAGATGATCCAGGATTCCTTGGTCGCTGTTGTAGCGTTTAAAAGATTATGAGGGATTCGATTCTTTAAGAGAATCAGGGAGTATAACGTCGACATTGAGACTGATCCTGTCTCAATCAATACGGGGCGTTCTTGCGTCAAAGCATTTCTTACTGCTTCTAAAGAAGCCATGATTTTCGACTGATTGGTCACATAGACCAGATCCTGATGATCTTTTCGGCGAATGGGTTTATTTGTCGGAATTTCGATTACGTCAATATCATACGTTTCTCGAAATTCGTCGGCGTCTGTTTTGGCAGTACCAGTCATTCCGGACAAAATTTTAAATTTTCGGAATAGGTTTTGGTAGGTAATGGAGCCCATGGAGCGGCTCTCTGTAGTAATCTCTACGCCTTCTTTCGCTTCGATTGCTTGATGAAGGCCAGCTTGTAGTTTTGTTCCAATCAGCTTACGTCCATTTGCTTCATCAAGCAAAAGAATCTCGTTGTCCTCCACAACATAGTCTTTGTTTAAGTGTAAGAGATAATTGGCCCGTAAGGCAATGACTAAATGACGGTAAAGACTTTTCCATTTTTCTGAAAGAATAGTTTCAATACCTAAGTAGTCTTCGGCTTTTTTTATGCCTGCTTCTGTAAACCAAGCGTGACGTTTGTTTTCACTTCTCATAAAGTCTTTACCTTCAATCAAGCTTTTCACAAACCAATCAGATAGCGTAAAAAAATTTGACTGAACTTTGGGTGCTCCTGAAATGATCAATGGCGTTTGCGCCATATCAAGTAATATTGCATCGATTTCATCTATCAGTACATAATTGAAGTGGGTGACATATTGTTCGTCTGGAGAAACAGCCAAGTTGTCAAATAAATAGTCAAATCCCAGTGCGCTATGCGTCGTATAGACGATGTCTGCTGCATAGACCACCTCTTTATCGATTTCTTCTCCTTCATCTTCATGTTCAGGAACACCTGCAGCCACGGATAGTCCTAGAAAACGATAGACTTTTCCCGTTTCTTCAATATCTCGCAAGGCTAAATACGTATTAGAAGTAATCAAGAAATTGCCTTTGCCTCCCAGACCATGTAAATACATCGGCATGGTTGCGGTCAATGTTTTTCCTTCTCCGGTTTTCATTTCAGCAACATTGCCGTAAAAAAGAGCAATTGCGCCAAGAATTTGAACAAAATAAGGCTCCATTCCTAAGACACGACGGTCTGCTTCGACAACGACAGCATAGGCTTGCGGGAGTAAACTCTCCAGTTTTTTACCCTGTTCGAGTTGTTGTCGAAAATGAATGGTTTGCATTTGCAATTCTTGATCTGATAATTGCCGATAGTTTTCTGCAAGACTTTGAACTTTTCTCGCCAACCGAATATACTTGCGAAACTTTTTATCTTTCATTTTTGTTGTTCCTCCTTTCAAAAACTTAAATTGCTTGTGGCTTAAGCTTAATCAGCAATGCTTTCTAATTTAGCACGAATCATGACGTCGTCTAGTTCAAAAAGATATTCCCTCATCAAATCATTGGCTTCTAAAAAAAAGACGATTTTTCCCTTCTGAGTAACTAGTTTCATCTTTCTTGATGCAATAAGTGGTTCTTTGTTTTGATCCAGTAGCGCTTCACCAGAACTTGTTACGAAGTGAAGTGAAAACGTATAGGTTTTGGTGCTATCCATATTATAGTAGGGAAATTCACCATGATAGATGGACTCTTGATCAACTGCTTCCAAAGAGTCATCAGTCCGCAAAACGACAGCTTTTAGGTTTAACTTAGGCGTCGGTTCATTGTCAGGGACCCTAGATTCTGCAGTCGGTGTTTCGTTGACTGTTAAATTTTCTTTCAAAAAAAAGATACCTCCTAAGAGCAAAACGAGAGGTATGATGACTTCAATTAGTTTTTTCATAGTAACGACCTTCTTTTGGGGGCTATTTCTCAGGAAATTCTCCCTTTTTTTTTCCAATCCTTGTATTTCTCTGATGACTATTTAAAGTGAGTAGTTTTTACTTATTTGAATTTAAAACGATGATACCACAATGACCAACCTCACCTTTTCCTTTTTTTTTTTCATTTCAACAAAAAACAAGTACAAAAGGCAATTTTAAACCTGTTACTATTTTGTTAAACCTTGCAGATTAAAAAAAAGTAAGAAAATTGGAGATGAAAATGAAGAATCAAAAAGAACTCATTCGAAGAATAATCGCGAGCTTTTTCCTTTTGTTCATTGTTGAGATAGGTAAGCATATCCAGGTTCCTTTTTTTATTTCAGAAAAGATACCAGAGGAATCAACTAGTTTGATTCTGAAATTTTTAGCGACATCAACCGGTGGGAATTTTACTGTTCCAACGCTTTTTTCTTTAGGGATGGGCCCGTATATGACTGCCCTGATCATCTGGACAACGATCAGCATGATTGATACAGAAAGTATCGGAAATCTTTCCACCAAACGAATTGGGTATATTCAACGCAGTTTGACTCTTTTATTTGCTATCCTTCAAAGTTGCGCACTGGTTTTAAAATTTCGTTCCTCAATGATTGATCAAAAAGCAATTGGAGGCTCTATTGTCCTGTTGTTTTTAGGAGCAGTTCTTCTTTTGACGGCTGGGGGATTGTTCGTTGCATGGCTAGCTGATATCAACATTGATAAAGGAATTGGAGGTCAAAGTCTGTTTATTGTTCCAGGTTTACTGATGAATATCCCAGCTATGTTAATTTCGGGACAAACAGAATCCGTTCATTTAAGTCAAAACTTTCTTATCGGGTTAGTTATGGTGACCTTAGTTTTTATTTATCTCACACTCTTCCTTTACAATGCAGAATACCGTATCAATATTGAACGGACAGGTATCGACAGTCGCTTTAACAATTCGTATATTCCTATTCGACTTTTACCTGCCGGGGCAATGCCTTTCATGTTTGCAGTAACTGTCTTTTCAATGCCGCAGCTTTTACTATTGAACGAAAAGTGGGGAGACACAGGCTTTTCAAATTTTATTACGACTTACTTTTCCTTTAATAATGTGCGGGGTGTTTTCACTTATGGTCTGATTCTCTATGTTTTAGGTTACGGATTTAGTTTTATAAATGTTCGACCATACGATATAGCCAAAAATCTAAAAGAGACGGGAGATTACATTTTAAATGTTGCTCCTGGTAAACAGACAGAGCGATATATATTGAAGCGTTTATCAACCGTTGCATTACTTGGCAACAGTTATCTTGTGATCGTTTCAATGATTCCCTTATTGATAGGATTGCAAAATCAAATCATTTCCAACTTAGCTTTTTATTTCGGAAGTATTTTTATGTTGATCATCATTTTAGAAACTATCACAAATGAAATACGGTTCCTCTTTTCCAGACATACTTACCGGATTTTTTAGAGGATGTTAGGAGGCAATTTTTTGAATTATTTTATCCCTGATTGGACGACCAGTAGTGGCAATTTAGAAAGTGATTATATGATGAATATCATTCAGCTTTTCAAGAACAATCGAGAACCGTATCACTTATTGTTATTGGAGCATATACCGTTTTTACGTTATCAGATGCATGCATATGAATTAGAAGTAGCGCAAATGACTTCGCTTTATGATCGCTTGCAAGACATTCAAAAAACCAATGGATTTCCCTTAGATGTCGATGACTTGCCTCTTGCTCAGAATGTGGAGAAGGTCTATACACCGTTTGGGATCACGCTGATTAAGGAAAATCAACCATTTGGTGAAATTCGGTTCAATTCATTTGGTTTTGCAGAACAGATGTCTATAATGACGGAACCTTATCGACAAATTCTCTTCTTCGATGATCGGGGATTTATTTCTGCAAAATCGTTCCAGAATGACAAAGGAGAACAAGTAAAGAAGATTTACTATAACGAATCAGGAAGGGAAAAATGTGTGGAATACTTTAGAGAAAATCCACACATTGAGCTGATAAATCCTCAAAGAATTGGGCTAAATAAAAGTCAGTATCAAAGCATGGATGAACTTCTTTTAGAGATGATGAATCAATTTCAACTGAATCTTGAGCCAGAAGATCAAACAATTTGTTTGACAAATGAGCGGAGTCTACGATTGGTCAAAACGAACGAGGAACGAAAAAGAGTGATCCAGATCGTTTCTGATGCCCACAGACTTTCAACTTGTGCATCAGATGAAAAAGCAGCATTATGGGCTGGCGAAAATAAAATCATTACGGATTCGACTAGTAATCAAACAGCGCTTTTCTCTTTAATGAAACAGTCCGGTGTCAATGACCTATCTCGGATACAGCGCATACCTATTTACACAACTTCTTTTCAGCTGGGCAATAGCAACTCCATTCCCCAGCTGGTTCTTTATTGGAACGCCGGTGAGCTTAACGAAGACGTTCGGAGAATCCATCATCTATTACTGCAAAAAGTTATTCAGAATGATCGTTATGACTTAATTATCGAAACGACGACATTCCAAAGCGAAGTCGTTTTACGAGAAGCACAAAAAGAACTGGTTGATACTCACTTCGGTGTCGATAGTGAATCTGAGGAGTATCAAAAGGTATTAAAATATTTTGAAGCAAAAAAGGCGAAAAAGTTATTTAAAACGGATGAAGAGGCGATTGAAGAGATCCGAGAAAGCAAAAATTGGCGAAATCTAGTAGAGGCAGTTGATGTCAATTTTAGGATTCACTTTCGTTTGGATTCTCATCTCACCACGATTCGTCAGGATTTCAATGAAACACGGTTGTATATTGATTTGTCTGCTGAAGTTGATGTCCAGAAACAAGCACTAGCTGTTAGTGCAGGGATTCCTCAGCTTGTTAGGAAGAAAACCGATTATGTGGATGACCAAAAGAATGGGCAAATCATTGGTCAAATTAGAGAATTAGATGCAGCAATCGCTTTTTACATGGACGATTTAAATAATTGGAACCAAGCATTAGTGGAAAATATTAGTTATATTGAGCGTTTTAGTGAGGAAAATATTATTAAACAATGGAGGGAGTTGCTAGAGGGTGTCGTCTAAACAGATTCAGGTATTTCATGTTGCAGCTGTTTCTTCTGAGGGGCAAAAGCAGCTTTCTCCTTTGTTTGCCTATCAGTGGCTTCCGTTGGCCTATGATTTCAGAAAAGATGAGCAGGAGCTACAGCTGTTTAAGAAAGACAAATATAATACCAAATACCATCGGGCAATTTTTCTTCTAGAGGAAAATGCCGCGATTCTTGAAAATTTGGAATATTTAAAACAATTGCCAGCCTACCAAATATTTTACGAAGAAAATGGGCGGCTATCTTCAGAAGTTCAAGCGCTATTCACATTAAAAGCAGCGAATCCTTTTGATAAAAAGCAGCTAGAAAATGTTTTTCGTACGATCAATGAGCAATTCTCAGCAAAGCAACAAGGATATAAGCTATCTATGGATCACATGAAATTTAATAAAACTGTCCCGTTGCAGATCGTTAAAGAAGGACATGCAGCCTGTCAGGTAAAGGCACACCTGACATCAGACGATCAGCAAATAATTACTTGGAAAATGACTAACCTGATTCCTAAAAATGAACGCACCTGTTTTTATCCGGAGATCGCAGATGTTCAAGGAGAAGTGACACTAAAAATCAAACTCTTTTTCATTAAAGAAAACACGAATCAAGTCATCCAAGTGATTGAGATCCTTCACGATCAAATCATAAATGGGGAGCCGGTTTACTTCAAATTAGATCAAAATTCATACATCAATGTTTCGTTGTATGCCAAAGGAAATCGAGGGCAATTTACGATCGGGCAGATGCACCTGCGAAGAGCAATGGCGGATGAAAGTGTCATGATTCCAGGAGGTGGTCGGATTCGGGATGAAGAGAATCTGGGGGGAGAAGTGATCTATTACTTTAATCCGGGAGATTTAAAACCTCCATTGGCGGTTTATTTTTCTGGCTATCGTTCAGCGGAAGGATTTGAAGGGCGTGGGATGATGGGAAGTATGGGTTGTCCGTTTCTGCTGATTGGTGACCCTCGTTTAGAAGGTGGGAATTTCTATCTAGGCAGCCAGAAATTCGAACAAGAAATCGTAGCGATCATCTTAGGGAAACTAGCACTGCTAGGATTTGAAAAGTCAGACCTCATTTTATCCGGATTATCGATGGGCACGTTTGGGGCGCTGTATTTTGCTAGCGATTTAAGCCCAAACAGTGTCATCGTGGGAAAACCGTTGACGAATCTTGGTTCCATTGCTCTAAATGAACGCATCAATCGACCAACTGGATTTCCAACCTCATTGGATATGTTGCTATACAATATTGGGGTTGTTTCAAAAGAAGCGAGCAGTCAATTGAATGAACGGTTCTGGAGCAAATTCAAAAGTGGCGATTATCGGGAGACAACCTTTGCGATCGCCTATATGAAACAAGACGATTACGACATGGAGGCATTTCCAATGTTGTTTGAATTTTTAAAAAATAATTTCCCCATGACTCGTGTTCTGTATAAAGGCATGATCGGCCGACATAACGATAATAGTCCTGCCATCAATAATTGGTTTTTGAAACAATACAAAAATATTCTCGTGTATACATTTCACCGCGATATCAAGAAAATATTATAGGGAATGAGGGAGTCGATGAATAGTTTATATCGTATCAAGTGGGGGATCGACTTTAATGACAATTATAATTATGGCGCAAAAATAGCTTATATGCCCTCTGGGGATGTCTTGTACTCTTCTCCTTTGATGCCTCCAGGCGTCAGTATTAAATCTTGGTATTCGAAAACAGAATTTCATATTAGTCGGAAATCACCAATGCTACCAATGTTACTGCCTGGATACAAGTACGAGTTAACACTTCATGCTGCATTCGATCGTAAGGAAGCAGTACAGCTATTGGTGGAATTTTTTGATAAGGATGGGTTTTTCCTTGAAAAACTAGTCTTCGAAACAAACCAAGAATGTTTTCTCTTTCCGCAAGGTGCCACTGATTATCAGATTCATATGGTAAACAAAAAGCATCAAGAGATTCATTTTAAGGAATTGGTTTTATCCACTAAGGAGAATCAAGCATTTGAAGTGGTTCCTATAAATGCAACCACTGGAGCAAACCAAGGCTCAAACATAGCAACCAGCGTTGTTGCGGTTACACCGTTGGTTGAGAAACATGCTGCCTTATCGGTCGTATTTGAAAAACAGAACAGCTATGTCAAAGAATATTCACTTTCAGATTTTGAAGTAGGATTGTTTGTTGAACCGGATACTAAGGCTGCATCATCGTATTTGGAAGTATTGCTTGAACAAATCTATCAGCGAAGCGACAGTCCCGAAAAAATCAACCTTAAAATGGGACAAAATTTTTCTTTGCTGGAGTCTTGTTACCACGAAGATTTTTCTGTATTAGCTTTATTATTTGCAAAGCCAAATGAAGAAGCCGAAGCACCCGAGCTTATGGATCGTCTGCAAAAAAAGATCGCACTTAATCAAAGGGCACTAAAAGTTTTAGAGAATGTAAAAGAAAACAGGAAAAAATCAACCTAATAAAGAGGGGGACATCATGAATTTTTTTGTAAATAAAGCAATGGGGATTGGTAATTCTGGTGTGGAACATGCACAGTTCTATCGTGCTGCTTGTTTTGATAGAAAAAATATTCCCTATAAGTATATTTTTATGGAGCTAGTGAAGAATATCCATGAAGCCATGGCGGCTTGGAAAATACCAGATGATAAAGTCATCTCCATGTGGGAATATTTTGCACTAGAAGGTGATTATTTAAGGCAAGGGGCTAAAGCAGTTTTTACTGCACAACAAGATCTCTTAGTAGATGCTACGAACACACATAGAATCAAAGAAACCATCACGTCATCAGGATTAAAAATCGTTGAGCATATGGAAAAATCTCCTAGTCCAAAAAAGGAAGGCTTACTGCTAGTTTCGGATTATCGGGTAGAGATTTTTGACTATCGAACGAATCAAAGAAAAATCATGTACAGTTATCGAAATGATTCGCATCGAGGAAGAGTAATGACGAATATTCATTTGTTTGCTTTCAAAGGCAAACATCGTTTCTTTAGAAATGAAGTCTTATTGCAGCGATTTTTCTTTAAACAACTGATAGAAGAATTCCCAGAAACCAAAAGTATCATCATTGATCGGGGGGAGGAAAGCGAGGCTGCTTTATATGATCATTGTCCTCCGGAAATCAAATTGATTGAGATCGTTCATGCCGATCATTTATCTGATCGTGACGTAGCTAGCGCACCTCTTTGGAACAATTACTATGAATTTGCTTTGACGCATTTGGAACAAGTCGCTCATATCGTTGTTGCGACAGAATTGCAAAGGCAAGATTTGTTGATCGATTTCCCAAACGAGTCCAAAAAAATTGTGACGATCCCGGTGGGAGGGATTCGCGATGTGACAGAAGATTCATTTGAATTAGGCAAACAACAGGCAGAAAAGTTTGTGACAGTCTCTCGTTTGGCATCCGAAAAGCACATTGATCTTGTGATGCGGGCAATTGCTGCAGCAAAAAAAGAACATCCAACGATCTCTTTAGACATCTATGGTCAAGGGGGAGAAGAAGGTAAGTTAAAAGCAGTGATCAAGGAGTTGAATGCAGAAGAGTACATTCGGTTAAAAGGGCATTCTCATGCAATCAATGAAGTATATCCTGATTATGATGCATTTATCTCTGGTTCTTTTTCAGAAGGTTTCGGATTGACTTATATTGAAGCTTTAAATGCAGGATTGCCAATTGTAACCTTCAAGGCTCGTTTTGGGGCCATGGAGTTGATCAAAGAAGGAGTCAATGGTTATTTGAAAGATTTTTCTAGAACTGATGAAGCTTATACTATTCAGCAACTAACAGATGGCATTCGTCAGTTGACTGCTTCTGATCTGAACCAACTTAAAGCCAATACCCGCAAGTCTGTACGAATGTTTCAAGACGCGATAATTGCAGAGAAATGGAGTGAGTTGATCGATGCATTATGAATTAGTCACCGTGATCCGACCAAATGACCGAATTTGGATGGCACAAAAATCACGAATCAAAGAAGGAAGTCAAGTGTTGTCCATCTCACCGAGTCCAAATTTTCAAGCGATGCTCCAAAAAGAAGCATTGCAGGGAATAAATATTTTAGATCAAGTGACACAGCGCAGTCACGATCCAGAAGCCTTTCTGTTTTTTAACCAAGTACCAACAGCTTACTCTACAGAAGTTTATATGAACGAGGACCGGACCATTTCCTTGATCACTGATGGAGATGAAGTAGGTAAAGTGAGCTTGTATCCTATGACTAGAAGACATGTCAAAGAAGTTCGCTACTTTTATCCTGATGGCACGACAGATTTCATTGAAGAATATGCCGCAGATGGGAAATTATTCTCAACTATTTATTACTGCAATGACCAGGTTCAAGAGATTGCTTTTTTCAATGATCAGCAACAAAGTATTCTGAATTACTATTTTTATCAAGGCACCATCAATTTAGTCACGATTCGTGATACAGAAACATTCAAGGTAACTCAAAAATTTAACACAACACTTGATTTCATTCGTGATCAGTTAGCTTTTCGGTTAACAGAAAATGATACAGTTGGCATTTCATATATGGGGTTAGAATTATTTTCTCTAGCAAAATCCAACTCGACAAATACACTTTATCTGGAAGAATCGCCGCTTGATGGCAAAGGGAATATCAAAGGGAACTTAATGAGTATTTTAGATGACCGCGTTCCTTATATTCATAAGGTAGAAGTCGATCAAAAGAATTATCAGTTGTTGGCAAACAAAAATGTATGCTTGGACAAAGTTGTGTTGAAAGGATGAAGACAAAATGAAAAAAATGAAAACCACTGAATTGTATGAGCAAATTATGTTGTTAATAAAAGAGAACAGCGGGTCCATGCTCACTTTTGAGAAGGAACAAGAGGAAGCAAAGAAACTTTTTGCTCATCAAAACGCATTGATTGATCAGCTGATTCAAATCAATCAAGAAATGAAAGCAATGATGAACAAGTCAGAAAACGATATCGATCTAAATGTGATCCAAACATTAAAAAAACAATTCAATGCATCTTTTGAGCAGCAACAGGAGGAGCAAAATAAATTACAAATGATTTATGAGAAGCTCTTTTCTGCTTATGAGGTTGAAAAGCAAATGCTTCGAACCTATTTTTTGAATGAAACCGAGCAGATCATTGAACGGTTAACCTCAACCGTCGAAAGACAAGATAACGATGTGAATCAATTGAGTCAAGAGCTGATTGATGAGCTTCGGGCAGTGGAAGTAGCAGAGGTAGTGAATGAGATAGCTACAAACGAAAATGAACCAGTAGAAAATGTTTCAGAACTGAGTGAATCACTACAACTGGCACACGATCAGAACCAGTAGATAAACCAGTTTTCTTCATAGTTGTTTGCCGAAAATAAACTGGGAAGAGGTGATTTCGTTGGCGAATAATCAGCTAGAAAAAACGATTCAAGCGGGATTTCAAGAAGAACGAGAAAACGTAAGAAATCACTCAGAAGAAAAGAAAAAGGGCAAAGCGATCACCATCGTGCTTTCCTTAGTTATGTCGATCGTGATCCTTGGATCGTTGGTTTATTCTTTATTGGAAGCATTACAGAAGTAAGAATAAAAATAGGTCCTGCATTTTAGAAAAAAGGATTTGAAAAATATGGAAACTAGATTACTAAGCGTTTGTCGATTAATTAGCACGATCAACCCAGACTTAAAGATACCTGATACATCAGTCGTTGCTGTCAATATTGATCGCGAGAAATTAGAAGAGATACGCAAATGTAAAGGACTATCTGTGAAATCTTTTGAAAGAAAGATTGGGTTATCTCGCTCACGGTACTATAGATGGGTACAATATGAGATCGACTTGCCCTTCGAATTGGTTGTTGGCATCAAGAAAATGTTGAGCATATCTGATACCGAATTGTTAGACATGTTTGCAATGTCAACAGATGAACAACTTCATCTATTAAGTGTATTGATTTATAGCTCTTTATCAACGAAAGAGGACATGTTTGTTACCTTTATGAAAGTCAGAAAAGAGTTAGAAAAATTTCGCTCCTCTACTGAGGATAATACGATGTTTAAACTTATGTTGGCCTATTCTGACCTCGTATTTGGTTGTATGAACCAGAAAGTTCCGGATGCAAGTTTAGAAATGCTTGAAACATTTTTTCTGGGAACTGATTTTTATACATTATTTGACAGCCTTTTATATTTAGCTACATTACGCATCAAACAGCGCTATGGCTTGCACGCTTCATCTTTAGAAAAACAAATTTTTTTGTTAGAGAGCTGCCTTTTAAAGAAAATAAATTCGACTGATTTTACGGAACTGCGGCCAGTCTTGGTAGGCGCCGTATTAGATTTATCAGAATGTTTGGTAGACATCCAACGCTGTGATGATGCGGTTCAATTACTTCAACATGCAAGTCGTTTAATGGAGGAACATTGGCATATTGATGTCTATAATCAGACAGTTCTAAAACTAGTCAAATATTTGCTGCTTACAAGGAATACTGCACAAGAAGATCCTGCTGTACAACTGTTTTCTAAAAATTTGAAGGGTGCAGAATGGTGCTTACCGAAAGATGAAGTGATGTTTGTGCGGGCAATGATGGAAAAGGAGATGGGACAAGCGTGAATCGGTGGGTGACGACGATCATTGAATCGAATGCAGCAGATTCAGTCAAAAAAGCGAAAGTAGATGTTTTTCACATTGCCAATGGGATGGATTATCAACCTTTATATATTTATCGTTATATCGATGAGAATGAAGATGATTATGCACTTATGTCAAGGATTGATGGCATTACAGCTGGTGTCGCTTATGAAGATATCGTGGTCTATCAATATCCAAGTTATAACGGAGCCCATTTTGACCGAATGTTCTTACAAAGAATGAAACAAAGAGGGATTTACACGAGTTTATTCATCCATGACGCTGAGATGTTGCGTGGGAAAGTCGATTTTGATGAATCTGCTCTTTTCAATGAAGCAACAGTATTGATCGTTCATAGCCAAGCTATGCAGACAGCCTTAGTCGAAAGAGGCGTGACACGGAGAATGATCCAAAAACCATTTTTCGACTATCAGCATCAAGAAGTTAGTGTCAGTCATGAAAGACCAGAAAAACGAGTTGTCTTTGCAGGAAATTTGGCAAAAACCCGTTTTCTACAGCAGTGGCCCAATCGCACGGAAATTCTTGTATACGGCGATAAAAACGACAGTCATTTTGGTCCGAATGTTCATTATTGTGGTGTTTTTGAGCAAGAAGAATTGGTTCGTAGGATGGAGAAAAATGGTTTCGGACTTGCGTGGGATGATAAGTTGCCTGATGGTGGTGACTACCAACAATATACGAAGTATAATGCACCGCACAAAATCTCGTTGTATCTCTCGTTAGGAATCCCTGTCATTGTATGGAAAGAAGCAGCTATAGCAGAGATGGTACAGAAACTGGAGCTTGGCATTACTATCAACGCAATTGAAGACATTGATCATCAATTAAGTGAGTTAACAGATGAAGAGCTGCTGCGGATAAAAAATAATGTTCTTTCATTTAGTTGTTTACTGCAATCAGGAATATTTACTAGAACGGCACTGATGGATTCAGAAGTGAAAATACTCCTAGGCAAAGGAGCAAGTCAAGCATGAAACAATCGATGAGTACAAAGAAGTTATCCGCAATCATTCAAATCAGCGAACTAGATCAGATGTTGACTGATTTGAAACAAGCGATCGAACAACGGGATAGTAAAATTGCGCGATTACAACAAATGATTTCAGAAAAACGACAGTCAGCCATTGGTTATCGCGATTTTATTGTCTTAAAGAATAGCCAAGAAGAATTGAGAGAGTTATGCAAAAAAATTGACTTGCAGCTGGTCAAAACCAATGAGCTTTTACGGCATATACGTAATACAAAAGTAATTTTCAGCGACTTGTTGCTTTTAGAAGCAGAAGTCAACGAACAAATGAGTAAAATTCAGGAACTGTCCAATGCATTCTTTATCCAAGAAGAGGCAGGAAAATAGAGGATGAAATAGCAATAGTGTTATTAGGGAAGCTGTAAGTCATGATAAATAGGGAAGTTAGGGGGATTAGTGTGAACAAAATCATTGCATTAGACATTGATGAATTTCGAGTAGGCGTTGTTGGCTACGGTTATCAAGATGTCAGAAGTTCTGTTTATTCAGAAGTCAAAAAAAATAATCTACAATATCTTTTAGGAAAGAATAATGAACCGATCTACCTAAAAAACAAAGTAGGGAAACGAATACTTCTCGGGGGCAGCGAGAAAGAAATCACTTGGGGGCTCGACAAGTTGTATAGTCGACGATCAGAAGCCTATCAAACATTTGGCAATCCGTTGGCAACCCTGGGAGACCAAAAATTTAAGACATATATCAAAACGATACTCTCTTATTTAGTAGCGAAAAGACCCTCACTTTTTACTGAAATTGCAGAGGATTACTTTAGCTGTTCATTATGCCTTGGCGTAGCAACAGAAAATTTTGAGCGGCTTGCTGACATTGAGAGACAACTGGCAGATGAATTCGAGACAGTTGTTGATGGCACGCACTATCGGATTCGCATCGAGCGAGTAAAGCTGATCCCAAAATCTCTGGGCGCAATTTTTGAAAGCAAACGAAATGATATTCATTTGATGTTAGGTGTGGAAGAAATTCTGGCTGGGTTGACCTATGTGATTGAAATCAATGATCATTCACTCACTTGTGATAGCTACGAAAATGGGGAACTGATCAAAAGTTCAAAAGTCACAGACGGCTTGTTTGAATTGGCAGGCAACGTGGTACAAGCTTATCAAGAAAATGAGGGGGATCCTCCCGCACCTATCTTTGCGCTGGATCATGGCGTCGTTTACGATATGCTTGTCACAGCTAAGAAAAACAATCCATTTGTCGTGACGATCAATGGAGGTCAGACAATAGATTTAACTGAGATCGTTAAAAAAGAGACGACTGCTTTGACAGATCAATTGATTGATTATGTAAACAGTGATCAAGATATTCAATATGCTGATACAATTCTAATCAGAGATATTCCTTCAGAAACGATCAACGAAAACACAGTAAATCAGACACTCACCAAGATGGGGTTATCTTGTAAAGTGTTTAACAATAAAAATGCTCTTGGCGTGTATCTTTTCGGAGAGTTATTTTGGAAAAGTCAACTGAATGCTTCGATAGATCACTTTGAGGATAATAGTCCATTTCCAATGAAGCCAGACGGTTTAGAGTCGAAAGTGAATGCAGAACCTTTACCAGTTGAGATGTCCCTCGAATCTTCAACTAACCAAATTGATTCTGAGCTACCAGAAGCTACCAAGCAAAAGAGTCATCATAGAAGCTTATCTGTAGAAGCAATCTTTGCGGAACAGTCGGAATTGCTTGATTTCTTGATCAGCAACGACAAAGAATAGTCAATTTGGAGAAGGAAACGTGAATTTCGAGCGGATTGCAATAACCTTTCCCTTTTTCCAATGGTCAGTCTTTTGTACTAGATCAGAACATCGGACTTTGCAATAAAGTCTTGTCGTCAATAAGGATTGATATGTTGTACAAAAATCACACTTGGGACTGAAGAATCAATTATGAGTCATCAGTCCCAAAAATGATAGAGACGTTTCTTTGTACAGTAAAAGTTAAGAGAACTTATAAATAGAGGGAAAATAACAGTAAGATTTTAAAGAATCTGCTAAAATTTTTGTAACCAAAAATGAAAATAATATGATTGTTTATGAAAATTTTCATTTTCAGTTTACAATTATTTTTTTTTGACAAGTGAAATTTTAGCAAGTAGCTAATCACTCCTGGTGTTTAAGCGTTTTGAAGGAAAGAGCTTTTATCACAAACAAAAGATTCTTTCTGGATTTTGAGTATTTATCATGAAAAAAATATTCTAATGTTTTTCAAACTAAAGAAATCCTATTTCATTTTCACAAATTCCCTTGAGAGCAGGAACCATTTTTTGGCTTTTGCTCTCATTTTTCTCACAGAATCAAAATTTGGGTCATTTTGCATTTTCTCTTTTTTCCGATTAGGATAATCACCTGAGTAAAATTTGTTGTTTGGAGGAAGAGAAATGCGTACTTATGTGAAAAAAATAGCTTACCCAATGTTCATGCTGTCCTTACTTATTTTATCCTATTTGGCGCCTTTATTATCAGTCATCACAGCCAATGCGGACACCGAGGAGAATCCCAAAACAATCCTATTTCAAAACGAAAAGGGCATAGCGCAAGTGACATCATTACCAGATCCTACCACAGGGGAGATCACTTGGACGATCCAAGTAGAAAAGAATCAACAAGCAGCAAATCAACTGGCATTCAGCTTGAGTGAAGGGGAACAAACGGTTCTGCCGAACTCGATTCAAAGCAGCGGCACGCCATTTACATATGATCCGCAAAGACAGCAGCTGATGGAAGAAACCGCTAGCAGTTCTTTTAGCCAAATGACGCTAACGTTTCAAACAAAAAGTCTTCAAACATTGACAATCAAATCCGCCTTTCTTCAAACAGATGAAAAAAATGGACAAGTGAAAGAAGACATCATCAACACAACAGATGTAGCAGTTGTTCTACCTGAAAATGAATCCACAGAAGCAACGAGTACAGAAGCCGTACTTTCTGATACTCAGGATCAAACAGAGGCTTCTGAAAAAAAGGTTGTATCAACAAGCAGCGAGTCACAACAACAAACGGCGTCAAATACTGCATCAAAAACCATAGAATCAACGCCTGATACCCAAGCAAGTGCGTCAGCAGCTTCACAACTTTCAAGTGGGGGCATTTTTAAAAATGATGTTCCTGAAGTTGATGACGCACTTCTAGGAGAAGCGCAATATTTTCATATTTTTGCTAACCATGCGACGCTAAATACACACACGAACGGAAATTTGGCCGTTGGTGAATTAAACGGAAATGTCAATTTTGGGACCAGTATTCAGGATGGTTCTTTGCCAACAGAAATCAATTATATTCAAAAGGTCAATTCCATCGCAAACTCTTCTTTTGTATCAGGAAGTGATAGTAGAAAAAACAAAGTTGTTTTTGGCCCATCAGTCACAGTAGATTTAGCAGATCAAAATCAGCAACCTGCCGTTTTTGTAAATGGTCAGAGAATGGATCACTTGAAGACTTCCGAAGTTTTTCAAGATCAATCCGTGAGTGAGCCTTATATAGACTTTGAACAGGCATTTTCAACGTTACAGGCGACGTCAGAAAGACTGGGAGCTTATCCGCAGACACCCGGTGTAACCAAGGATTTCACTGATAATAATCAGCGGGTCATCAATACAGCCGATGCCGAAGATGAGACACAAGCGGTTGTTTTGACCTTGACAGACGAACAAGGAAATCCACTTGATGATGGTGTTTACGAACTTCAAAACAACAAGACGCATAAGGAAGTCGATGAAGAAGTCACAAATGATGATGGGCAGGTGATCGAAGCTGGTCTTCCAGAGGGAGAATATTCCTTTGTGGAAACGGAAGCGCCAGACGGCTATCTGATTGATAAAAAACCCATTTCTTTTTCAGAAGATACAATTGCGAAAGAAGATCAAAAGGTTGTTGTTTCTCTTTCAAAAACGGAATTAGAAAAAGATACGCCAATCACCATTAAAGGGCTAACAAGAGGAAATACGCCTGTAATCATCAATGTGGACACTGAGGGAGCCAGCACCGTTAATGTTAAGTCCCAAATCAAACTAGAATATACGGATGGTACGTCTCGTAATAGCCATGAAACAGAAGAGTTTGATGATGCTGTTATCTTATGGAATTTTGTTGGCCAATCAGAGGGCCAAACGATTTCGATTAATAGTCCATTCCAAGGAACCATCTTGGCTGTTGGTGATACAGTCGATGTCCATCAAAATGTTGACGGCAGTATCATTGCTGATACAGTGCTGGTCAACGCAGAAACCCATCGCTGGGATCTGCAAGCAAATGAAACAATCGTGCCGACTATTAAACTAGCTGCCATGAATCAATTACTTTCTTTTGATACAACGACAATCAGCGGGACCAAAACGTGGGATGATTATGACAACAAATTCAATACCCGTCCGACAAGCATTATGGTTCAATTATTGCAAAACGGTGAAGTATTCCAAACAAAAACGGTTACCCAAAGTAAAGAGGGGGACTGACATTATGAATTTACTGATCTACCGAAAACTGACGAATCTGGTCAGACTTATGAATACACAATCCAAGAAACACCTGTTGAAGGGTATTCTACTAAAGTAAACGGTTATGACCTGGTCAACACGTACCGCAATACTGAAACGACAGAAGTAGCCGGAACAAAGACATGGAATGACTACGATAACAAATTCGAAACAAGACCAGAAAGCATCACTGTCAAGCTGATGCAAAATGATAAAGAAATCGACAAGCAAGTCGTAAAAGCAGATAACCAAGGCGACTGGACTTATCACTTCGAGAATCTGCCTAAGTATGATGAAAAAGGTCAAGCATACACCTACACGATCCAAGAAGAAAAAGTTTCAGGTTACACCACTGAAATCAACGGCTATGACCTAGTCAACACCTATCGCAATACTGAAACGACAGACGTAGCTGGAACAAAGACATGGGATGACTATGGCAACAAGTTCAATACCCGCCCTGAAAGCATCACTGTCGACTTAATGCAAAATGATAAAGAAATCGACAAGCAAGTCATAAAAGCAGATAACCAAGGCGACTGGACTTATCACTTCGAGAATCTGCCTAAGTATGATGCCGAAGGAAAAGTGTACACGTACACGATCCAAGAAGAAAAAGTTTCAGGTTACACCAGTGAAATCAACGGTTATGACCTAGTCAACACGTACCGCAATACTGAAACGACAGACGTAGCTGGAACAAAGACATGGAATGACTACGATAACAAATTCGAAACAAGACCAGAAAGCATCACTGTCAAGCTGATGCAAAATGATAAAGAAATCGACAAGCAAGTCGTAAAAGCGGATAACCAAGGCGACTGGACTTATCACTTTGAGAATCTGCCTAAGTACGATGCCGAAGGTAAAGCTTACACCTACACGATCCAAGAAGAAAAAGTGCCAGGTTACACCAGTGAAATCAACGGCTATGACCTAGTCAACACGTACCGCAATACTGAAACGACAGACGTAGCCGGAACAAAGACATGGAATGACTATGACAACAAATTCGAAACAAGACCAGAAAGCATCACTGTCAAGCTGATGCAAAATGATAAAGAAATTGCCAAGCAGGTCGTAAAAGCGGATAACCAAGGCGACTGGACTTATCACTTTGAGAATCTGCCTAAGTACGATGCCGAAGGTAAAGCTTACACCTACACGATCCAAGAAGAAAAAGTGCCAGGTTACACCAGTGAAATCAACGGCTATGACCTAGTCAACACGTACCGCAATACTGAAACGACAGACGTAGCCGGAACAAAGACATGGAATGACTATGACAACAAATTCGAAACAAGACCAGAAAGCATCACTGTCAAGCTGATGCAAAATGATAAAGAAATTGCCAAGCAGGTCGTAAAAGCAGATAACCAAGGGAACTGGACCTATCGCTTTGAAAATTTGCCTAAGTATGATGAAAAAGGTCAAGCATACACGTACACGATCCAAGAAGAAAAAGTTTCAGGTTACACTACTGAAATCAACGGCTATGACCTAGTCAACACCTATCGCAATACTGAAACAACGGTAGTATCGGGAACGAAGACGTGGAATGACTATGGCAACAAGTTCCACACCCGTCCAGAGAGTATCACTGTGAAGCTGATGCAAAATGATAAAAAAATTGCCAAGCAGGTCGTAAAAGCAGATAACCAAGGGAACTGGACCTATCGCTTTGAAAATTTGCCTAAGTATGATGCCGAAGGAAAAGTGTACACGTACACGATCCAAGAAGAAAAAGTGCCAGGTTACACCACTAAAGTCAACGGCTATGATTTAGTAAACACGTACCATAACACCGATACAACAGACGTAGCTGGAACAAAGACATGGAAAGACTATGATAACAAGTTCAATACCCGCCCTGAAAGCATCACTGTCGAATTAATGCAAAACGGTAAAGAAATCGACAAGCAAACCGTAAAAGCAGATAAAGAAGGCAACTGGACCTATCGTTTTGAAGATCTGCCAAAATATGATGAAAAAGGTCAAGCGTACACCTATAGCATTCAAGAAGTGGCTGTCAAAGGATACAAGTCAGAAGTCCATGACTATGATTTGATCAATACTTATGTCGAACCAAAAACGCCTGAGACACCGAATGATCCTAGCGGTCCCAAAGTACCAACACCTTCTGACAAGTCTGATAAACCGAAAAAAATAGCCGGAAACGCCGAGCAAAAGCTGGATGACAAAAAGAACCAGACAGAGTCATCACAGACAGATAATGAAAAACGATTGCCAAAGACAAATGAGGAATCCTCTTATGAACTAAGTGTTCTTGGAAGTATTTTACTCACCATGATCGCCTTCCTATTCTATAAACAGAAACATATTTAACCAAACAAATCTTTGTACTGCTCCTTCGCTAGAAGTCAGTACAAAGATTTTTTCTTAAAAAAGTATAGGACTTATTTAAGACTTGCGACAAAACTTTGGCTGAAAACCGGTGTAAATGGTAAACTAAAATGAAGGGGGGATCCTATGGTTTGGCTATTGCTACTACTGCTAATTTTTATTTTTTTGGTGTACTATGTATATCGCACGTCTGTGATGAAAAAGGGCGTACGCTATTTTGTTTCGGCAATTATTATGCGTAACAATGAATGGTATGAAAAAGAAGGCAGAAAGAAACTGGGGATTCCATACAAAGAGCGGATCGCGAAAAGCAGTTCGGCTTTTTGGTCACAAGGTTCGGAATGTACGGTAACGACCACCGATGATCTGATCCTGAGAGCAGAAGTCTTTGATCAGTGTGCTAAAACGTGGGTGATCTGCTTGCATGGGTATCGCAGTGATGGGCAAGCAGACTGTCAAGATGCGGCCGAGAAATTCTGGGCTGCGGGTTACAATGTTTTAGTTCCTGATTTGCGTGGACATGGCCGTAGTGAAGGCAAAGAGATCGGCTTAGGGTGGCTAGATCGGATGGATCTGCTTTTGTGGATCGATAAGATTTTGGAAAAAGACCCACAAACCCAAATCTTCCTCTATGGTTTAGGGATGGGAGCGGCGACTTTGCTGCTGGCCAGTGGAGAAGTCATGCCGGTGCAAGTTGCGGGTTTGATCTCAGACAGCAGTTATACGTCCGTTTATAGTGCCATTCGGGCAAGTCTACCACAATTTTCTCGGTTACCCGTCAAGCGCTTTTTGCGATTAGCCAATCGTTACAGTAAACACTTAGTCGGCTACCCCTTCCTACAAATCTCAGTGACCCGACAAGTCGGCAGCAACCATTTACCTGTGCTGTTTTTACAAGGAGAAAAGGATACGTTTCTTTCTGAAAAAGAAATCAATACTTTAATGGAAGCAACGGCTGGTCCGAAACAAAAAGTCCTTTTTCCCAATATGGGACATTTACAGGCAGTTAAAGATGCCCCAGAATATTGGCCAACCGTTTTGCAATTTATTGAGAAGATCAAACAAAAAACAGACATTGTCTGATAGAAAGGGCGAAAACAATGGAAATAAAAGAAGAAAATAAGCGTTTTGCTTTATATGATGGAGAAACAGAAATTGGTGAGATTACATGGCAAGAAACACCAGATGATGTACTTGAAGTTGATCACACCTTCGTCAACCCTGATTATCGTGGACAGCAATTGGCGCAAAAATTGCTCAAAGCAGTTGTTGAAAAAGCACGACGGGAAGAGAAAAAAATTATGCCTGTCTGCTCCTTTGCGGTCAAAGAGTTCAAAGAAAAACCAGAATATGATGACGTACTCGTTCGCTGATTTGAACGAAAGCGATCTATGAGAAAAAGGCTGTCAGAAAGGACAGTCTTTTTTTTAAACCGTCACGCAACGAGCAATGACAAAAAGGGAGTAGTAATTTCTAGCGGAAAATGCTAAAATAGAAAGGACGACTTTAGCAAGCAAGGAGGAGCTAACGTGTATAATATCTTATTAACTGCTGTAATTGTTATTTCGATTTTAATGGTCATTACGATCATGATGCAGCCTAGCAAGCAAAATAGTGCAGCTAGTGCCTTTACTGGCGGTGCGGATCAATTGTTTGGTAAGCAAAAAGCCCGTGGATTTGAAGCAGTGATGCAGCGCTCAACGGCCATTTTAGGGTTTGTTTGGATGGTCTTGCTCTTTATTTTGGCTTTTCTTTCATCAAACTAATCATTTTGCTAGCGAACCTCTCGTAAAGAGAGGTTTTTTTCTTTTTAAGGGGAAGATTTTGATCGCATTTGTCGAAGTATTCTTCTTAACTATGGTAGAATTGGACGTGAGGTGAAAGGAAACATGAAAACATTTAATCAACCAAAACCGGTTTTTGCTGAACACGGCAAGCGAGCAGTCATTTTGTTCCATGCCTATTCAGGTAGTCCTAACGATGTGCGTATGCTTTGTCGTTCGTTAGAACAAAAAGACTACACGGTTTATACTCCGATGTTTACTGGACATGGTACGCCCAATCCAGATGATATCTTAAATCAAGGGATGGCTGTTTGGCAGCAGGATGCTGCAGATGCAGTTACTTATGTAAGAGAAAAAGGCTATGAAGAAGTTGCCGTTCTTGGACTTTCGATGGGCGGGATTTTAGCGATGGATCGTTTGACACAAGATCCAACATTGATGGGGGGCGGACTGTTTTGTTCGCCATTATTTGAAACCAAGAATGAAGTGCCAGTCAATTTTGAAAAGTATGCTGAAATGGTCATACCCTATGCTGATTTAGACGAGGCGACCCAAAAAGAAATATTGGCAGAAGTCCCTCGTAAGGTCAGAGAGCAACTGCAAGGAATCGAAACAGTCGGACAAACCACAGCTGGGCATTTAGGGAAAATCGAGCGCCCAGTCTTTCTAGCACAAGCAGGAAAGGATCAAATGATCGATCCACAGACGGTTTTCAAAACAGCAGGGGCACTGTCCCATGTTCCCTATACGCTTCAATGGTATCCCGAAAGCGGTCATGTGGTGACCGTTGGACCAGAACGGAAAAAATTAGAGCAGGATGTGTTTGCTTTCTTAGAAACACTTGCTTGGAAAGAGTGAGTTATGACAGAAACGATTAAAACAAAAATCATTCAGTTTCTCGAAGAAAGCCGCAAAAAAAGTTTTTCAATGGAAGAAATTGCTGAAGGTCTAGGACTTCAAAAAAGTTCAGACTTTAAGAATCTTGTTCAGACAGTAGCGGCGATGGAACGAGAAGGCAGCGTGATTTTTAACAAAAAAGGCAAAGTGAAATTACCCATGAAACGAGTGTTTGTGGAAGGAACCTTCCGTGCCAACGAGCGGGGCTTCGGCTTTGTCACTTTGGATGAAGAAGAAGACGATATTTATATCCCTAAAGAAGCAACAGGCTATGCCATGGACGGCGATACCGTTGCTGTGGACATCGTGCACGTTGCGGATCCTTTCTCAGATCGTGGTGCAGAGGGGAAAGTCGTTGAGATCAAACAACGGGCCATCAGTCAGTTGGTCGGCGAGTTTACATTATTTGATGAAAAAGAGATCGAAGAGTCGGATCTATATGGCGTTGTTCAGCCTAAAGATAAAAAACTAAGTGAATTAAAGGTGTTTATTGGTGCTCAAGGGATTCGACCTGTAGATGGGAGCATTGTGATCGTTGAAATCAGCCATTACCCAGAAAAAGGTTATTCGAAAAGCTTAGAGGGGTTGATCACGAAAGTTGTAGGACATAAAAACGATCCTGGAATGGATATATTATCGATCGTCGTGGCGAACGGGATTCCAACAAAATTCGAGGAAGAAACCTTAGCAGCGGCAGATGCAGTACCAGATACGATCGATCCTGCCGACTTTCCGGAACGGCGGGATTTACGAGATCAACAGATTGTAACAATCGATGGAGCGGATGCCAAAGATTTGGATGATGCGGTGACCGTAAAAGCATTGCCTGACGGTAGCTTCTATTTGGGCGTGCATATCGCCGATGTTTCTTATTATGTGACCGAAAACAGCGCATTGGATAAAGAAGCGTTTGATCGGGGAACGAGTGTCTATCTTACGGATCGTGTGATTCCGATGATCCCACAGCGTTTATCAAACGGGATCTGTTCGTTGAATCCGAATGTCCCAAGGTTGACTATGAGCTGTGAAATGTGGATCAACCAAGAGGGGATCGTCACAGATTACAATATTTTCCAAAGTATTATTCAAACAAGTGCCCGTATGACGTATCAAGCAGTCAATCAAATCATTGAAGACAATGATCCAGAAACCACCAAAGAATATGCGGAATTAGTACCGATGTTCCATGATATGGCCGCCTTGCATCACGTGTTAGAAGCGATGCGCATCAAACGTGGGGCAGTTTCTTTTGAAGACCGAGAAGCAAAAGTCTTGGTCGATGGAGAAGGACACCCGCAAGAAATCGTTCTACGAGCACGGGGCGTCGGCGAACGATTGATCGAATCATTCATGTTGGCAGCCAATGAAACCGTGGCGCGTCATTTCAATCAGAAGCATTTACCATTTATTTACCGGATCCATGAGGAACCAAAAGAAGAGAAAATGCGCCGCTTCTTTGATTTTGCATCTGCTTTAGGGATCGTAGTCAAACAGACCAATGGCTCGATCTCACCAAAACAATTGCAAAAAGTGGTTGAAGATGTCGCAGATAAGCCAGAGGCAATGGTTGTCAATACAATGCTGCTAAGAAGTATGCAGCAAGCGAAGTATTCAGAAGAAAACGTCGGCCACTATGGTTTGGCAGCGGAAGATTATACCCACTTTACATCACCGATCCGTCGTTACCCCGACTTGATCGTACACCGCTTGATTCGTTCTTACAGTGAAGATGTCTCTGAAGCCAACCAAAACAAATGGGCGGAAATCTTGCCTGACATCGCCATGCACAGCTCCCAGATGGAACGACGAGCAGTCGATGCAGAAAGAGAAGTCGATGCGCTTAAAAAAGCTGAGTATATGGCCGATAAAGTAGGAGAAGAGTTTGACGGTATCATCAGTTCCGTCGTTAAGTTTGGCTTGTTTATTGAACTGCCTAACACGATTGAAGGGTTGATCCATATCAATAATCTGAAGCAAGATTACTTCCATTATTTGGAAAACCATCTGGCACTTGTGGGTGAACGGACAGGCCTGACCTTTAAAATTGGTCAGAAAGTTCGCATCAAAGTCGTAAAGGCTGATCCAGAAACAAGAGAGATCGATTTCGAACTGGTAGCAGCAGAAGAAGTTGAAAAACTGCAAGCACCAAAAGCCAACAAACGTAACAACAATCAAAAAAATGAAGCTAGCCGCCGTGGAAAAAAACAACGAAACCCTGAGAAAAACCAAGGGAAACGCTTTGAGCAATCAGGCAAAGGCAAGCCGAAAAAAGCTGGCAAAGTGAAAAAGAAAAAACCTTTTTACAAAGGAATCAAGAAAAAATAATTGGAGGGATGGCCCGTGCCTAAAGGAGAAGGGAAATTAATCGCCCAAAACAAAAAGGCCCGCCATGATTACACGATCCTCGATACGATCGAAGCGGGGATCGTCTTACAGGGAACAGAGATCAAAGCGATCCGTAACAGCCGGATCAATTTGAAAGACGGCTTTGTACGCATTCGTAACGGTGAGGCATTCTTAGTCAATGTGCATATCAGTCCTTACGAGCAAGGAAACATTTTTAATCACGATCCATTGCGGACGAGAAAACTGTTGCTACACAAAAAGCAGATCGCTCGTCTGATTGGCGAAACAAAAAATACCGGTATGACGATTGTGCCATTAAAGGTGTATATCAAGGATGGTTATGCCAAAGTTTTGATTGGTTTAGCGAAAGGAAAACGCGAATATGACAAGCGGGAATCCTTGAAACGCAAAGATCAAGAAAGACAAATTGACCGAGTTCTTAGAAATTTCTAATTTTCTAAGAACTTCTTTTAGAATCCGATAGAGGTTATTGCTTTGAAAATCACGCTAAATTTGGTAGCATTTAAGGGAAAGCTGTTGATATAACAGGCTTTTTCTTCCACATAGCGACACGAGAATTTTTCAATTAATTTAGGATTTTTGGCATTGTGAGTTTTTTGTCTAATTTTCTTGAAAATGCTTTGAAATTTTCCATTCGTGGTGGTATGATACCGATTGTTATGAGAGGAAACGCATTGTAACACCAGATTTTTTTCTGGAGATGACAGGAAAAGAGGTGAGAAAGATTGGAAGATAAATCGCTTATGTTTCATATCGGTCCTATATGGTTTGATGGAACTGTAGCTATGATGACAATCATTTCTTGTATTATTGTTTTTTTGGTGGTCTTTATTTGTACACGTAACCTGCAAATGAAACCGAAAGGGAAGCAGAACTTCATTGAATGGGTCATTGACTTTGTTCGTGGCATCGTGGCGGACAATCTACCAGGATCTCAAGTGAACAACTTTCATTTGCTCGGTGTAACAATGTTTCTTTTTGTGTTTGTGGCAAATGAGATCGGCTTAGTCACAAAAATCGTGACGACAGATGACATTACCTTATGGAAAAGTCCGACAGCAGACCCGTTTGTTACATTGACACTTGCACTTATGGTTATTTCCTTGACACATTTCTTTGGGATCAAGTCGTTGGGCTTCAAAAATTACTTGATCAATTCGTATCTAAAACCGGTGGGCTTTTTATTGCCGCTAAAAATCATCGAAGAATTTACGAATGTCATCACGTTAGGCTTGCGTTTATATGGAAATATATTCGCTGGTGAAGTGTTATTAGGATTGATTGCCAACATGTTTATTAGTCTTGGTTGGTGGTCATTGCCGATCGTGATGCCGCTAGAAATGATCTGGATTGGCTTCTCGCTCTTTATTGGAGCGATCCAAGCTTATGTATTTGTTACATTGACCATGGTATTTATGAGCCACAAAATCGTGGCAGAACATTAATCGAATCGACATACAATTAGGAGGAAAAAAGAATGAACTTTATTGGAGCAGGATTAGCAATTATCGGAGCAGCAATTGGTGCAGGGTATGGTAACGGACAAGTAATCGCAAAAACAATCGAATCAATGGCACGCCAACCTGAAATGTCAGGTCAACTACGTTCAACAATGTTTATCGGGGTAGCGTTAGTCGAAGCTGTACCGATTCTAGGGGTAGTTATCGCGCTGTTATTAGTCTTCCGATAAGACGAGCACGAAAAGGCAGAAACGAACAATTGCACTCGTTTTTGCTTTTTTCTAATGAAACAATGACTTTCAGAAAGGAAGAATCGTTATGCTAAATCAGTTGGTTATAGCGGAAGTTCAAAATCCAATGCTTGGCAATATTATCGTTGTCAGCGGGTCAATTCTTCTTTTGCTATTCTTATTGAAACATTTTGCATGGGATGCCATCAGCAGCATGATGCAAAAACGGGAAGATAAAATCGCCAATGATTTGGATTCAGCGGAACAATCACGCTTGAATGCAGCAAAATTAGAAAAAGAACGCCAAGAAAAATTGGCACGTTCTCATTCTGAAGCTGCGGAGATCATCAAGAGCGCCAAAGATAGCGGGGAATTGAGTCGGCAAAATATTTTGAGCGAGACCAAAGAAGAAGTGGCTCGTTTGAAAGAAAAAGCAAACTCAGATATCACCCTTGAAAAAGAAACTGCGTTAAAAGAAGTGAAAGATGATGTTGCAGAACTTTCGCTTCAAATCGCAGAAAAAATCTTAGGCCGCGAATTGACTCCCGAAAATCATGAATCCCTAATCAATCAATATATCGAAGGATTGGGTTCAGTTAATGAAACTCGATAAATTCACAGTGGGAAAACGTTATGGAAAAGCGTTGTTCGAATTGGCGATGGAAGAACAGCGCTTGACAGAAGTTTACCAAGAATTATTGACCTTGCGTCAGATTTATCAGGAAATTCCAACATTCGGCCAAATCGTGACCGATAACCGTTTGGATCTTCATGAGAAAAGACAATTAGTCGATCAATTGCTGAAGGGCTTTGAAGGTTTAGTCAGAAATTTCTTGGAGATCGTTTACGAATATGATCGCATGGATGATTTATTGCTGATCATTGATGAATACGAACGTCTTTACGATGAATATCAAGGTCTTGTTCTCGGAACGATCACAACGGCTGTTGCTTTGTCAGCAGAACAAAAAAGCAAAATCGAAAAGCAAATCGCCGATAAGCTTGGGTACAAGCAGGCACAATTGAAAGAAACGATCGATCCAACGATTTTAGGCGGTGTCATCGTTGAAGCAAATCATCAAGTGATCGACGGTAGTATTAAGAGCCAACTGGATTATCTGCGACAAAAAATCGGCAGATAAACAAGAGATAAGAGGTGAATCGGATGGCCATCAAAGCAGAAGAAATTAGTGCCTTGATCAAAGAGCAAATTAAAAATTATCAGAACGAACTTTCTGTAGAAGAAATCGGTACTGTCACATATGTTGGGGACGGGATCGCCCGCGCCCACGGTTTAGAAAATGCCATGAGTGGAGAACTGCTTGAGTTTTCAAACGGTTCTTATGGGATGGCACAAAACTTAGAGTCAAACGATGTCGGAATCATCATCCTAGGTGATTTTGAAACCATTCGTGAAGGGGACAAAGTAAAACGAACTGGTAAAATCATGGAAGTTCCTGTCGGCGATGCATTAATTGGCCGGGTAGTAAATCCATTAGGGCAACCAATCGATGGTTTAGGTCCGATCGAAACAGATAAATCACGCCCAGTCGAAGCAGCTGCACCAGGTGTTATGCAACGGAAATCCGTTTCGGAACCAATGCAAACAGGGTTGAAAGCTATTGATGCTTTAGTACCAATCGGTCGTGGCCAACGGGAATTAGTCATCGGTGACCGGAAAACCGGAAAAACAACGATCGCTATTGATGCGATCATCAACCAAAAAGGGCAAGACATGATCTGTATTTATGTCGCAATTGGCCAAAAAGATTCAACTGTTCGTGCACAAGTGGAAACATTGCGTCGTTACGGTGCGCTTGATTACACGATCGTGGTCTCAGCAGGTGCTTCACAACCAGCACCACTGCTTTATATCGCACCTTATGCGGGGGCTGCGATGGGGGAAGAATTCATGTATAACGGCAAACATGTTTTGATCGTCTTTGATGACTTATCAAAACAAGCGGTCGCTTATCGTGAACTTTCTCTACTTCTACGTCGTCCGCCAGGTCGTGAAGCATACCCAGGGGATGTCTTCTACTTGCATTCTCGTTTATTGGAACGTGCAGCGAAATTAAGTGATGAACTAGGTGGTGGATCGATGACGGCATTGCCGTTTGTTGAAACACAAGCAGGGGATATTTCAGCCTATATCCCAACCAACGTGATTTCTATCACAGATGGACAAATTTTCTTAGAAAACGACCTTTTCTATTCTGGTGTTCGTCCTGCCGTAGCGGCTGGATTATCCGTTTCACGGGTTGGGGGGTCTGCGCAGATCAAAGCAATGAAAAAAGTTGCCGGTACCTTGCGTTTGGACTTGGCTAGCTATCGCGAACTAGAGGCCTTTACGCAGTTTGGGTCTGATCTAGATGCTGCAACACAAGCCAAATTAAACCGCGGTCGTCGAACCGTTGAAATCTTGAAGCAAAAACTGCATGAACCACTGGCAGTAGAAAAACAAGTCGTGATTCTTTATGCCTTGACGCATGGATTCATTGATAGTGTACCAGTCAATAAACTATTGGACTTTGAAGCAGAATTATTTGAATATATCGAAGCAAATGCAGCGACGATTTTTGAAACCATTCGGACAACGAAAGACTTGCCAGAAGAAAGCTTGTTAGATGACACCATTAAAGCATTCAAAGATATTTTCATGGCATCCAACGGTTCTCGGGTGACACCCCAAGATAAAATATCGACAATGCAAAACGCATAAAAAGAGGTGAGAGAAAATGGCTGCTTCATTAAATGAAATCAAGCAACGAATTGCCTCAACAAAAAAAACCAGCCAAATCACAAAGGCCATGCAAATGGTTTCAGCTGCAAAATTAACAAAATCTGAAGCTCATTCGAAACAGTTTCAAGTGTATGCCAACAAAGTACGTGAAATCGTGACGCATTTAACTGCGCAGCAGCTTTCCGATCTTGCAGGTTCTGGTCCTAAAGATGGTGTGAACTATAACAGTATGTTGGTTAGTCGTCCGGTCAAACGCACAGGCTACATCGTCATCACTTCTGATGGCGGTCTAGTGGGCGGCTACAATAGTTCCATCTTGAAGCAAATGATGACCATGCTGGATGAAGACCATGCAAAAGAAGAAGAGTATGTCATGATTGCCATTGGTGCAACTGGCGCTGACTTTTTCAAAGCACGGGGCATCAATTTGGCGTACGAGCTAAGAAACCTTTCGGATCAACCAAGCTTTGACGAGGTGCGTAAAATCGTAACATTGGCGACAACGATGTACCAAAACGAAGTCTTCGATGAATTATATGTGTGTTATAACCATCACATCAACTCATTGACTAGCCAATTTCGTGTGGAGAAAATGTTGCCGATTTCCGATCTAGATCCTGAAGAAGCCGAAAGTTATGAACAAGAATACTTGTTTGAACCTTCCAGAGAAGCAATTTTGAATCAATTACTGCCTCAATACGCTGAAAGCTTGATTTATGGTGCGATTGTTGACGCAAAAACAGCCGAGCATGCTGCCGGAATGACAGCGATGAAAACAGCAACAGATAATGCCAAAAATATTATTGGGGACTTGACGATCTCTTATAACCGAGCGCGCCAAGGAGCGATCACCCAAGAAATTACTGAAATTGTGGCGGGGGCATCCGCGTTAGAATAGTTTCAAGAACGAATGGAGGAATACGAATGAGTTCAGGCAAGATTGTTCAAGTCATTGGTCCCGTTGTTGACGTGGAATTCTCTCTAGACCAATCATTACCAGATATCAACAATGCGTTGATTGTTTACAAAAAAGATGAGCAGAAAACAAAAGTTGTGTTAGAAGCTGCCTTAGAACTTGGCGACGGCGTTATCCGTACGATTGCCATGGAATCAACAGATGGCTTACAACGAGGAATGGAAGTAATCGATACAGGCGCCTCCATTTCTGTTCCAGTTGGGACAGAAACCTTAGGACGGGTGTTTAATGTCTTAGGGGACACCATCGATTTAGAAGCACCGTTTCCTGAAGAAGCACCCCGCAGTGGGATCCACAAAAAAGCTCCTGACTTTGATGAATTGTCAACAAGTACCGAGATCCTTGAGACTGGGATCAAAGTTATCGACTTATTAGCCCCTTATTTAAAAGGGGGGAAAGTTGGTCTTTTCGGTGGTGCCGGTGTTGGTAAAACTGTCTTGATCCAAGAACTGATCCACAACATTGCCCAAGAGCATGGGGGGATCTCTGTCTTCACAGGTGTTGGTGAACGGACACGTGAAGGAAACGACCTTTATAATGAAATGAAAGAATCTGGCGTTATCGAAAAAACAGCCATGGTGTTTGGACAAATGAACGAACCACCAGGTGCCCGGATGCGGGTTGCCTTGACTGGGTTGACCTTAGCGGAGTACTTCCGCGATGTAGAAGGACAAGACGTGCTCTTGTTTATCGATAATATCTTCCGATTTACTCAAGCTGGTTCTGAAGTATCTGCCTTACTAGGTCGGATGCCTTCTGCCGTTGGATATCAACCGACACTAGCAACCGAAATGGGACAATTGCAAGAACGGATCACTTCAACAAAAAAAGGATCGGTTACTTCTATTCAAGCAATCTATGTTCCTGCCGATGACTACACGGACCCGGCACCAGCGACTGCTTTTGCCCATTTGGATGCAACAACCAACTTGGAACGTAAATTGACTGAACAAGGGATCTATCCAGCTGTTGATCCGCTAGCTTCTTCTTCTAGTGCGTTAGCACCTGAAATCGTTGGTGAAAAACACTATGAAGTAGCGACTGAAGTACAGCATGCGTTGCAACGTTATCGCGAACTACAAGACATCATCGCTATCTTAGGGATGGATGAGTTGTCTGATGAAGAAAAAACGTTAGTGGCTCGTGCGCGTCGGATCCAATTCTTCTTGTCGCAAAACTTCCACGTAGCGGAACAGTTTACTGGACAACCTGGTTCTTATGTACCAGTTGAAGAAACGATCAAAGGCTTTGCTGAGATTCTTGAAGGAAAATATGATGATCTTCCAGAAGAAGCCTTCCGTAGTGTAGGACGAATTGAAGACGTCATTGAAAAAGCGAAAAAAATTGGCTATTAATTAACCAGCCTTGAAGAAAGAGGGGAACCTCATGGATCAATTTTTAACAGTCAATGTGGTGACACCTGCTGGTTTGGTTTACGATCATCACGCGAAAATCGTGGTTGCACGTACGACAGATGGTGAGATCGGTATTTTGCCGCATCATGCCCCAATCATCGTTCCTTTGACGATTGATGAAGTCCGGGTCAAACGGATCGATTCAGATACTCACGTCGACTGGGTCGCCGTCAATGGCGGTATCCTTGAAGTGCGGGACAATGTTGTCTCCATCGTAGCCGATAGTGCGGAACGTGATCGTGATATCGACGTTTCACGGGCAGAAAGAGCAAAACAACGTGCAGAACGTCAAATCGAAGAGGCCAAACAAGTCGAAGATATCGACCAGCTTCGTCGCGCAACGGTTGCTTTGCACCGCGCCATTAATCGAATCAACGTGTCAAAACATTCCTAAAAAAACAAGGGCATCTTGCCTTTGTTTTTTTTATTTGAGAAAACGTTTTAAAAACTTTTTAAAGTCTTTTCATGAAGGTTTCAAGAAAGATTATTTTTTATCTTGACATCTTTGTGGTATGATAGGAATGTTCAATTATGAAAAAGGAGCAGGAAGTATGCAAGTGTATGGAATTGATGCAATCATTCGAATCGTGAGTCATTTAGCGTTCATCTATTTAGCATTTTGGGCATTGCAATCTGTGCGGATCGATGCTTTTTTTAAAGCCTTACGAACGACTCAGATACGAATGGTCATGGTGTTTCTTGCGATTGCATTAGGCTACACCGCCAGTACTTTTTTCCTTGAGTTGATTGCGTTATGTCGTAATTTATTTTTAACAGGTTTTTAAGAATTTCATTAATATATGCAAAAACACCGAATATTATGCTATAATTGGCAAGATTTGTGTGAGTCACTGCATTATTTGGAGGGAACATAAATGGAAGAGATGATCGTTCAAGGTGGTAATCGATTAACTGGAACAGTGAAGATCGAAGGGGCAAAAAATGCTGTTCTACCTATCTTAGCGGCAAGCTTATTAGCGGAAGAAGGAACAACGACATTAACAAATGTACCGATCCTTTCCGATGTATTAACAATGAAAGAAGTGATTCGGCATTTAAATGTCGCAATCGATTTTGAAGAAGAAAACAATACGATGACGATCGATGCATCACAAGAGTTAGCGATCGAAGCACCTTATGAGTATGTAAGCCAAATGCGCGCTTCAATCGTAGTCATGGGGCCTTTGTTAGCCCGTAATGGTCATGCCAAAGTGGCAATGCCTGGCGGCTGTGCAATCGGCAAACGACCAATTGATTTGCATTTGAAGGGATTTCAAGCACTAGGCGCTCAAATCATCCAAAAAGATGGATACATAGAAGCGATCGCCGATGAGTTAAAAGGCAATAGCATTTACTTGGATTTCCCAAGTGTCGGCGCAACGCAAAATATCATGATGGCTGCCGTAAAAGCTAAAGGTATCACCATCATTGAAAACGTCGCTCGTGAACCTGAAATCGTCGATTTAGCAAACATTTTAAACAAAATGGGTGCCAAAGTCTTTGGTGCAGGAACCGAAACGATGCGTATCGAAGGGGTCGATCACCTTCATGCGGTGGAACATTCGATCGTCCAAGACCGTATCGAAGCAGGAACCTTTATGGTTGCAGCAGCGATGACCCAAGGAGACATCATTATTAAAGATGCGATCTCAGAACACAATCGTCCATTGATCTCAAAATTGATCGAAATGGGCGCAGAAGTGACTGAAGTAGCTGAAGGGATTCGTGTCGTTGGACCTGAACAATTGAAGGCAACAGATGTGAAAACAATGCCTCATCCAGGTTTTCCTACGGACATGCAAGCGCAAATGTCTGCTATTCAACTTTTAGCAGCTGGAACGAGTGTTGTGAACGAAACTGTATTTGAGAACCGTTTCCAACATTTAGAAGAAATGCGTCGGATGAATGCTCATGTCAAAATAGACGGCAACGTAGCAGTGATCGAAGGCGGCCATGAATTGCAAGGTGCGCTGGTCTATGCAACGGATTTACGTGCAGCAGCAGCGTTAATTTTATTAGGTCTACGTTCAACTGGTCGGACACGTGTCCGTAATCTAAAATATTTGGATCGTGGCTATTACAAATTCCATGAAAAATTGCAGCAATTAGGTGCTTCTGTGGAACGAGTTTCTGAAGCAGTTGAAGAAACCGTACCAGTAAACGCATAGTAGGAGTAGGAGAGAATAAAGTGAAGTTGAACCGTTACATTCTAACTAGCTTGATAAAAATTCTAATCGTCATATTATTAGCTATTTTATTGTTCTTAGCCGGAACGATGATTGGCTATGGGGTGATTGGCGACGGTAGTCCTTTTAAAGTCTTCTCTCCAAGTCTTTGGAATCATATCTTTGAGTTTATGAAGTAACCCCAAACTAGGACTTATGCCTCGTGCTGAGTCCTAGTTTTTTCTATCTGTCTTCACTGAATCGTGATCATAAAAAGAAAGGTTGGCAAGAAATGAGTAAACTTTTGATTGGCTTTGTTCGTTTCTATCAACGTTTTATTTCCCCATTATTTCCTCCTAGCTGTCGTTATTATCCGACTTGCTCAGGATACATGATCCAAGCGATCCAAGTCCATGGCGCAGCCAAAGGAGGTTTGATGGGGGTAGCTCGTATCTTACGCTGCCATCCCTTTGTAAAAGGCGGTATAGATTACGTACCCCAGACGTTTACTTTAAAACGAAATACGCAAGACAAAGTCAAACCAACGTACCGTTATCGGAAAAGTTAAAAGGAATCAACAAAAATGTAAAAAAGGAGCCAAAAAGCCATGATTCGTCCAATCGACTCTAATGAAGCGTATCCTTGGGCGTTGCTGCTGGATGCAGATCCTGAAAAAGCAGTCGTAGAAAGCTATCTATATAATAGCCAAACACTTGTTTATGAAGAAGCTGGAGAAATGATTGGTGTGCTAGTTTATCAAAATCAAGGCAACAACTGGGAGATTATGAATGTGGCCGTTTCTCCAGAAAAGCAAGGAATGGGCATTGGTCGTCAATTGCTGCAAGCTGCCGAAGAAGCGATCCTCAGTCAACACCTTGGGGCAAAACGGCCGATTGTAGTGATCAAAACTGGTAGTCTGCCCTCTGCAGCCCTGACTTTGTACCAAACGCAAGGCTATGTTGAAAAAGACCGGATGGAAAATTATTTCACCACTCACTATGCTGAACCGATTTTCGAAAATGGGCAGCAGTTGATCGATCAAGTTATTTTGGAAAAGCAGCTCTAATCCCATAGAGACAGTCTATGGCGATTTTAGGCTGTTTTTTTTATTGTTCTCGGAAATCGCTTTCTTCAAGTGGGGACTTACGGTAAAATAGATAGTATCAGAATAATAAAGGATTGAGGGAAAAAAATGGCGATTTTAGTCTTTGATATGGGTGGTTCAGCAGTAAAATATGGCGTCTGGGCACAGGATTCTTTGGTGAGTAAAGGCAAATTTACTACACCAAGCACGTGGCAAGAAATGAAAGCCCAGTTGCAGCAAGTAAGAGCAAGCGTAAACGAAGAGATCGAAGGGGTCGGGATCAGTGCTCCAGGTGCAGTCAATGCCCAAGAACGTCGAATCGACGGTATCAGTGCGATTCCTTATATCCATGGGTTTGACATCTACTCTGAACTCGAAGGAGTGTTTGGGGTACCAGTAACCATCGAAAATGATGCTAATTGCGCTGGGATGGCTGAATTCTATCAAGGAGCGGGCAAAGAGTATCAGCAAGCAGCTTTCGTTGTGATCGGAACAGGCGTTGGCGGTACCCTGTTTCAAAATGGTGAGCTAGTCCGTGGGGCACATTTATACGGCGGTGAATTTGGGTTGATGATTTTAGATCAAGGCAAAACATTTTCGCAACTAGGGACAGCGGTTCAGATGGCTTGGCGTTATTGTGATCGAATTGGTGTAGATCGAACCACAATTACCGGCGAAGAGGTCTTTCAACGTGCAGAAGATGGGGATGCCATTGCGATCGAGGAAGTCAATAAATTTTACCGCTATTTAGCGCAAGGACTATTCAGTATTCAATTTGCTTTTGATCCTGAAGTGATCATTATCGGTGGCGGTGTCAGTGCCAAAAATGGCTTGTTAGAAGAAGTGAATCAACGGTTGAAAAAAATGTTGGCAGATCAAGCTTTAAATGATTTTGTCCCACTGATCAAGCTATGTGACTATCGCAACGATGCCAATCTAGTTGGGGCGGCAGCCAATTTTCAAGCATTGTATCCACGAAATAGCCGCTAACATCTTGATGTAATGTTTTCAAACGTCCTTTTGACAAAAAATGAAGCAATTCGAAACGATCAAAAAGTAAGCAAAGGAAAAAAAACTTTGCTTGCTTTTCTTTTTGTTCAAAAAAATGAAAAGCGATTCCATTATTGATGGAACAGTGTTTTAAAAACACCATTTTTTCCTAGTAAAAAAAATAAATTCTGAATAGGTGAAATATTCTGATAATTCGTTGACATTTTCCAGATTTTTCAGTATATTGGATAACATATTCAGGGGAAGTGAAGGAGAGGAAAATTATGAAAAAGAAATTTGCGTTTTTGTTTGCGAGTTTGTTTTTGTTGACAGCATGTAGCGCTGGACCAACAGGTGGATCAACGGATGGCAGCGGGGCTGCTGAAGGTGGCAATAAACAAGAGGGAGATACCATCAAGATCGGAACCAACTTAGAGTTGTCAGGAGCCGTAGCTGCTTATGGGACGGCTGAAAAAGAAGGAATCGACTTAGCAGTAGAAGAAATCAATGCTGCCGGCGGTATTCTTGGAAAACAAATTGAAATTATTTCGAAAGATAACAAATCAGATAACAATGAAGCTGCAACGGTAGCAGCCAACTTAGCTACAAATGATAAAGTTGTAGCCATCATTGGTCCAGCAACTTCTGGTGCTACGAAAGCGGCTTTGCCTAACGTGACCAGAGCACAAGTACCAATGGTTACACCTTCAGGTACTGACGATGCGATTACTTATACTAGTGGGAAAGTGCAAGAATTTGCCTTCCGTTCTTGTTTCCAAGATAGCTTCCAAGGAACGATCTTAGCGAAATATGCGGCTGAAAATTTGGATGCATCAAAAGCCGTGATCTTGGGAGACAACTCAAGTGATTACGCAATTGGATTGACGGAAGCATTTAAAGAAAGTTACCCAGGCGAAATTGTCTTAGAAGATAACTTTACTGAAGGCGACAAAGATTTCCAAGCAGTTCTTACAAGAATCAAAGATGTCGACTTCGATGTCTTGTTCATTCCAGGCTACTACACAGAAGCTGGTTTGATCATCAAGCAAGCGCGAGAATTAGGAATTGATCAAGCAATCATTGGTGCCGATGGATTCGGTGATGAAAAAATGGTTCAAACAGCTGGTGCAGAAAATGTCAGCAATGTTTACTATACCGGTCACTTCTCTACCAAAGCACCAGCAAACGACAAAGTTGAGCCGTTTGTGGCAGCTTTCAATGAAAAGTATGGCAAAGAACCTTCTGCTTTTAATGCGTTAGCCTATGATGCAGTTTACATGATCAAACAAGCAATCGAAGATCAAAACTCAGCAGATTCATTGGCAATTGCAGCTGGTTTGTCTGAACTGAAAGACTTTGTCGGCGTGACAGGTGAAATCACAATGGATGAAAATCATAACCCTGAGAAATCAGCAGTTGTTTTAGGATTGACTGACGGGAAGGAAACCTCAGCAGACACTGTGGAACCTTAAAAACCTGTAGTTGTTTGGCAGTGAAAACTGGGACAGACCTGATGTGTTTGTCTCAGTTTCTTTTCTCTAATGAGAAGAACCATAATAAATGATATTGGAAGTGAGTATATGGAAATGATGATCCAACAATTGATCAACGGCTTGTTTCTAGGCAGTATCTACGCCTTGTTAGCGTTGGGTTATACGATGGTGTATGGCATCATCAAGCTGATCAACTTCGCCCACGGAGAAGTTTATATGATTGGTAGTTTTATCGGTTACTTTTTGATCAATCAATGGCAATTGGGCTTTTTCCCAGCGTTATTCATTTCGATGATCGCCAGTGCAGCACTTGGGGTAACGATTGAATTTTTAGCCTATCGTCCTTTGAGAAATTCCACGCGAATTTCGGCATTGATTACGGCAATCGGGGTTTCTTATTTTTTGCAAAATGTCATGATCTTTTTCTTTTCTGCCAACGTGCGCCCGTTTCCGCAAGCAATCGAACGAAAAACCTATTCCATCGGGTTTGTTCAAGTAAGTAATGTCCAGTTATTGATTTTGGCTGTTTCGGTTACCTTAATGATTCTCTTGCAATTGATCGTGAAAAAGACCCGTATGGGAAAAGCGATGCGTGCAGTAAGTGTTGATGCAGATGCAGCGCGTTTGATGGGGATCAATGTTAATCGAACGATTTCCTTTACCTTTGCCTTAGGCTCGGCTTTAGCTGCAGCTGGCGGGATGCTGATCGGTTTGTATTATAATTCCATTGATCCATCAATGGGGGTCGTTCCTGGTCTGAAGTCTTTTGTTGCGGCGGTTCTCGGCGGGATCGGGATCATTCCTGGTGCAGCTTTAGGCGGCTTTGTGATCGGTTTAGTGGAGACAGCAGCGACAGCGCTTGGTTTTTCTGATTACAAGGATGCTTTAGTGTATGTCATTTTAATAATTATATTGTTGGTTCGTCCAGCTGGGATCCTCGGCAAAAATATCAAAGAGAAAGTGTAGGTGGCAGAAATGAAAAAGAATTTACGTTACAACTTAATCTGGCTCGCTCTGGCAGCTATTCTTTATTTTGGATTATTTGCAGCCTACAATGGCGGAATGATTAATTTGTTCTCTGATGCGATCATCGTCAATATCGGAATCAATATCATCTTGGCAGTCAGTTTGAATCTAATCATCGGCTTTTCAGGGCAATTCTCCTTAGGACATGCTGGGTTTATGGCAATCGGTGCTTATGCTGGCGCGATCCTGTCGGCAAGCAATCCAACCTTTGGCGGCTTTTTAACTGGTTTACTAGTGGGGATGCTGGTTTCAGGTGCAGTCGCATTAGTGGTTGGGATTCCGACCCTCCGTTTAAAAGGCGACTATCTAGCGATCGCTACCCTAGGTGTGGCAGAGATCATTCGGATCTTGTTGGTGAACCTACGAGGCTTGACCAATGGTCCTGCTGGAATTTTCGGATTGCCCCAATTCAGTAATTGGCAGATCGTCTTTCTCTTTGCCGTTCTATCGATTCTTGTCGTTTCAAACTTTATCCATAGCGGACCAGGCAGAGCGACTTTAGCGATTCGGGAAGATGAGATCGCTGCAGAATCGATGGGGGTCAACACAACGAAATACAAGGTAATTGCGTTTGTGATGGGGGCAGTGATGGCAAGCATTGCTGGTACCCTTTATGCCAGCTATCAGCAGTCGGTTTTTCCACGAGATTACGGTTTTATGAAATCGATCGATGTGTTGATCATCGTCGTTTTTGGAGGGCTTGGGAGTACCACAGGAGCGGTTGTTTCGGCAGTAGTGCTAGGAATCTTAAACATGTACTTGCAAGGCTTCTCTGATTTGCGCATGATCATTTATGCATTGGCTTTGATCATCATCATGATCTTTAAACCAAGCGGACTTTTAGGGACCTGGGAATTCTCCGTAAAAGGACTGTTGGACAAATTTAGAAAAAAGGGGGATGACAACGATGCCTCTATTAGAAGTTAAAAGCTTAACGAAAAACTTCGGTGGTTTAGCTGCTGTTTCTCATGTAGACCTCCATCTAGATACCAATGAGCTGGTCGGGTTGATTGGACCAAACGGTGCCGGCAAGACAACGCTCTTTAACCTCCTGACAGGTGTTTATGAGCCTAGTGAAGGCGAAGTGCTTTTTGAGACCCAAGGTAAGCCAAAACGTTTAAATGGCGTGAAGCCTTATAAAATCGCGGATTTAGGCCTTTCAAGAACCTTCCAAAATATTCGCTTGTTTAAAAACTTGACCGTAATGGATAACGTCTTGATCGCTATGAACAGTAAGCATAAAGAAGGACTACTGACGAGCATCTTGCGTTTGCCAAAGTATTACAAAAACGAAGAATCCATGAAGAAAAAAGCCTTAGAGCTGTTACGGATCTTTGATATGGATGGCAAAAGCCAAACGTTAGCGAAAAATTTGCCTTATGGCGAGCAACGCCGTTTAGAGATCGTACGCGCATTGGCTACAGAGCCAAAAATTTTGTTTCTTGACGAGCCGGCAGCGGGGATGAATCCTCAGGAAACAACAGAACTGACAAAGCTGATCTATAAGATCCAAAAAGATTTTCAATTGACGATCCTCTTGATCGAGCATGATATGAGTTTGGTCATGGAAGTGTGCGAACGGATCTATGTACTGGAATACGGGCAAGTCATCGCCCACGGTGAACCAGAAGAGATCAAAAACAATCCACGGGTAATCGAAGCCTATCTAGGAGGGGAAATCTGATGCTGGAAATTCAAAATTTAAGTGTTCACTACGGCATGATCCAAGCAGTTCATGATGTTTCCTTCCACGTCAATCAAGGAGAGATCGTTTCGCTGATTGGTGCCAATGGTGCCGGAAAAACCACGATTTTACGGACGATTTCTGGATTGATCCGTCCTTCAAAAGGCTCCGTCACTTTTGAAGGAAAGCAAATTGAGAAAGAAGCACCGCAAAAAATCGTCGCAAACGGCTTGTCGCAGGTGCCAGAAGGGCGGCACGTCTTTTCCGGTTTGACGGTTCAAGAAAACTTAGAGATGGGCGCCTTCTTGCGTAAAGACAGTGGTGTCAAAGAAGACTATGAACAAGTTTACCGCAAGTTTCCTGTATTGAAAGAACGCCTCTCGCAAGATGCGTCGACATTATCTGGCGGTGAGCAGCAGATGTTGGCAATGGGGCGGGCATTGATGTCAAAACCGCGCTTGCTTTTGCTGGATGAGCCATCGATGGGCTTGGCGCCAATTTTTATCAAAGAAATTTTTTCCATCATTCAAGAAATCAAGCAGCAAGGAACGACTGTGCTGCTGATCGAACAAAATGCGAAAATGGCTTTATCGATTGCTGATCGCGGCTATGTATTAGAAACCGGGAAAATCGTTTTAGAAGGTACCGGAGAAGAATTACTAGCAAGCGATGAAGTAAGAAAAGCGTATCTAGGAGGTTAAATAATGAGCGTAAGTGATTTTATGACGAAGACGGTCATCACCGTCGATTCACAAACACCGATCTTTGATGCAATAGATGTGATGAAGCAGCACGATATCCATCGTCTACCTGTCGTTGATGATGGCAAATTAGTAGGGTTGATCACGGAAGGAACGATCGCTGAAGCAACCCCCTCAAAAGCGACAAGTTTAAGTGTTTATGAAATGAACTATCTCTTAAATAAAACGACAGTCGCTGATATCATGTTGAAAAAAGTGACTACGATTGAACCAGATGCACTATTAGAGGACGCCATTTCCGTCATGCGTAGTGAGAACGTGGGGGTTTTACCAGTCATGGATGATGATGACCTAGTGGGAATCATTACCAACAATGATATTTTCGATGCCTTTTTGAAAATCACTGGCTACCACGATGGCGGAACCCGAGTATCGATCGAGATCACGGATGATCATGTGGGGGTTTTAGCAGACGTGACGAAACTCCTTGCCGATCATCAAATGAGTATTTTGACGATTGTGGTAAATCGGATGGCACTAAAAACAGTTGTTGAGATCCAAGTAGAATCACGGCAAGTCGCAGCAATCGAGAAAATTTTAAGTGATGCAGGCTATACCGTGACGAGTGCTGTCTTGACGAACCAGAAGTGATCTAAGGAAAAGTAGCTGATCGTAAAGATTGGCTACTTTTTTTACTTCTAGAAGAGATTTTCTTTTTCTTTTGCTGCTTTTCTGTTAAAATAGGAAGGTGCTGTAAAGAAAGAGGTGCAACCATGTCTAAGAAAAATAAAGATATCGAAGTACGTATTGAAGAAACAACAAAAGCCATTCATGGCAAAGACTATACCGTCAATGAATTATTCATCGGAAAAAAACGCATTGGTGAGATTTTAACAACTGGACCAAAAGAATTTCAAAGCTTTTTAGGGGATGAAGATCTAGGTTCGAGCAGAAGCTTAGAAGCTGCCATCGAGATGATTATTCGTCAATGGAATTTACATGAATAATTTCTAGAAAAATTTACTTTTTGCTCTTGCAATTTGTTATCTTTTTCGGTATTATAACTATTGTCAGGTTTGAGAAAAACCTTTTGGAGGAGTAGCGAAGTGGCTAAACGCGACGGACTGTAAATCCGTTCCTTAGGGTTCAGTGGTTCGAATCCACTCTCCTCCACCATTATTGGGGTATAGCCAAGCGGTAAGGCAACGGACTTTGACTCCGTCATGCGTTGGTTCGAATCCAGCTACCCCAGTCAAAGAGATACGTAGAAAAAAACAGCAAGCACTCTTGCTGTTTTTTTGTTATTTAAAAAGAATCGTGTTTTTTATAAGTACTTAAAGAAACAGGAGACTGATATGGAAGAAGCCACTTTCAACAAGCTAGTTTCTACGAAATTGAAAAAAGCAATGGTTGCTTTGGGGCATTTCTATGAAACAGGCATGGAGTGGAACGGAAAATCACAGTCGATTCTTTCACAGAAATTTCTTTCAGAGAATTTAAAATATTTGGGCATTTTTGGTTCTGTTTGGTATACTTAGGCAAATCAGTTCCTTTGAGAGAACCATTTTATAGCATGAGAAACGAGCGATGACAGGAATATTACCGATTTTCGGAAGTGATAACTTTACTAGATGGGGGCTTAACGAAGATGGGAAATGAAACGACTTGGGAGAACACAGACCGCCTTTATCTGTTGTGTCAACCAATCATGCAGGTAAAATCGCTAAGTCAGCAAGAGGTGAATGGCTATGAAGTCTTGCTACGTAGCGAGAAGAACAACCGATTTCCACAGCAAGAATTCAGCACAATGATTCAAACTGAAAGTGGCAATCAGCAATTGATGAGATGGTATGCCAAGGAATTGCGGCGTTTATGCAAAAAAAAGCCGGAAACCCGCTTTAGTGTCAATATACATCCACAACAGCTGCTGTGGCAGTCTACGTGGTCCTTTTTTGAAACGATGGCTGTTTATAAGGCGCAGTTGCAGATTGAATTGACGGAACACCCCGTACGCATACAGCAAGAGTCATTTGATTTGTCTGTAGCCATTGCAAAAATTAAAGCTTATGGTTATGTGATTGCGGTCGATGATATCGGTTGCGGACAAAATACCCTCTCGTTGGTCTTTGCCAATCTTGCCAGCGTTGATTGTTTGAAATTTTCGTTGTTACCGTTTATTCAGCTTGATGAGGAGATTGGCTTCAGCTTTTTGGCTTGTTGGCTGAAGGTTGCCCAAAAATATCAGCTTGAGCTGATCGTTGAAGGGATCGAGAACCGCGAAAAAATGGTCCAGTTGCTTGAGATGGGGGTGCATTTGCAACAAGGATATTTATGGTCTAAAGGAGAGCGATTGTGATGGAATGTTAGAACGAGGCGTGCTTTTGGCGTTTGGTTTGCCGCTGATGATTGCCAGTTTACTGGTGACCGCAGATGTTTTTGTACGAAGTGTGCAAAAAATATTGGTTTCTCGTCCATTTAAGTATTTTATTATTGGTATTCTGACGTTTACGCATTTGTATTTTATTCTTTCTTTTTCAATGAATTCAGTTGGGTTTATCTGTTATCAATACACAACTGCTTTTATTGCGAGTCATTTTTTCTATGGTGATCGTGGCAAGATCTTGATTTTGATAACGCCGTGTATGGTCGTCTTTTATTTGTGGTTTGTCGGTTTTTCTGATGTGGGTAAAGCTTTTTATCTTCCATTATTCGGAGTGGGGATCTTTGTCCTTGATTTTCTTTTATCAAAAGTCAAGCTGATCCGTCCGCAACAGCAATTTTATATGATGTATTTTTTGACCTGCCTGCTCTCACCGCGTTTTTCGATGCTAGTCCATCATACGACGACCTATGACTGGGAAGCGATGCTGGCAGTATTTGTTGGTTCTTTCGTGCTGCTAGGAAGTTTTATGTGGTTGCATCGATTGATTGAGGGGCAAGAATACCAAGTACTGGCAGAGCTGGCGAATAGTAAGATCGATGCGTTGACCGGCTGCTTCAACTATGGGACCTATAACCAGGATCTGCTTCAAGCCGTTTCACAGAAAAAGACTGTGACGATCGCCATGATTGATCTCGATCACTTCAAAAAGGTCAACGACCGTTATGGTCATATCGCCGGAAATGAGTTGTTGAGAACCTTTGCCTCACGGACGACTACTTTTTTAGAGGCGCATTTTGCCGAGACCTATTCCTTTTATCGTTATGGCGGCGAAGAGTTCTGTCTCGTGATCGAAGGGGATGTCAAAGAACGGACCGTAGCTGCAATGACGACACTGTGTCAAACCATTTCCAGCAGTATGTTTCCTGTGGCTAATTTTGAAAAAGGGACGATGTCTTTGTCTTGCGGCGTTGAAGCGAGCACCGTTTGTCATGGGGATATCTTGGCAGCCGTCGAAAGAGCCGATCAAGCACTCTATCTCGCAAAACAAAGTGGCCGAAATCGGGTGTGCACCTTGCCTGAGACGTAAAAAAATAATGGAAAAATAATTTACACAAATTCACAAAGAATTAAATCTTTATGCACAAAAAGTTAGTAATAATAAAGAAATAATGTTATTTATTTACAAAATATACATTTTGATTATTTTATTTATCTTGAGAATCTTCGCATATCAACAAAAAGATTGAAACTATGTATAATTTCTGGTAAATTATTCTAAATCAAGAGTGATAAAAACTGTCAATAATAAATAGTGATCCTTACTTGATGCTTTGTCCGCTTTTCCAATGAAATGTCTCTGGAATTGTCCCGTCGAATCAGCAAGTAAGGGTTCTTTTTTTTAGAAAGGAAGCACAGGAAATGGCAAATACGCTGGTTGTCAATACACTCGCAAATTTAGGCGCAATTATCATCAATATTTATTTGTTATTCAAAATCAGTGATGGCTTCGTAGGTCAAGGGACATTCAAAGCGAAACAGATCGCAGCGGCGATTGCTTGTGAAACCGTGGTGGGGATGCTGATGATGAATTTCTCTTACGTCGTATACGAAACGCGATTTGACCTGCGCTTTTTACTTTACGCTTTTTCCATGAAATATCTGGGGTGGAAGGTGACCGTACCGACGATGGTCAATCTAGCGTTAGGGCGTTTCTTGTTTGAAGTATCAAAATCTTCTTGGCTGAACTTATATCTTACGTTTTTTTTGATGGTGACACTGACATTTCTGCATGCCTGGGCCAAACGGCGATTTACTGACAAACAAGAGTTGTTCCTATCAATAACCTACTTGATCGCTATCTCCTTTCTTTTTGGTTTTTATTTGACGGGTGATATTCAAAAAACGACCCTAATTTATATAGTTTATGGCATTCTCGCCTATACGTTGGCGTTTTTCCTTTACTCGATAGTAAATGATATGCAGCGCATTTTGGCATTGGTCAAAATCGATGATCTTACGCAGTTGAATAACTTCCGTAAGTTTCAAGATGACCGCCAACGCCTAGATACGACCGATGTGGACTTATCGATCGCTTTGATCGATATCGATCATTTCAAAAATTACAATGACCGTTACGGACACCGTGCCGGGGATGTGATTTTGCAAGAAATCGCTCGTATTTTTTCGACCTACTGTACGGCGAGCAATCCGGTCTATCGCATCGGTGGGGAAGAGTTTGCAATCTTGATTCAAGGAGACGCACAGGCTGCTGCTTATCTCCTTGAAAAAATTCAAAAGCGCATCCGTTACCAAGAAATCATCTTGGATGCCGGTGATTCGGTCAGCATCACGTTGTCGATTGGGATCGCACAACGGCAAAGGGGTGAGTTGCTACAGCAAACGCAAGAACGTGCGGATCAAGCATTGTATCGAGCCAAACGCAGCGGTCGCGACCAACTCTGTCTTTACTGATGGGGGTGGCTTCTTTTCTTTTTTTTGTTTTCAAAAATACTACCTTAAATGAGGGGCGCATATGGAAAATAGTTTAATCATGATTCCTTCGCTAGAACCGGACCACAAACTGCTGGCTCTGGTGGAGAAAATTCGTTTGCATAACCAGCACCTGCCGATTTTGGTCGTGGATGATGGCAGTGGGGCAGCTTATCAGCCTGTCTTTTCAGCATTGGCACAGCAGTTTGGCTGTCAGGTTTTGACCCATCCAAAGAATCTTGGAAAAGGCGCAGCCATCAAAACCGCCCTCACCGAAGTGCTGACAAACCAGCCAGCTGTTGAATTTATGGTGACCATTGATTCGGATGGGCAGCATGAGTATACCGATATGATGGCTTGCTTAGCAAAGGCCCAAGCCCATCCCGACAGTATTATTTTAGGGACCCGATCCTTTGGCAAAGAAGTGCCTTTGCGGAGTAAGTTCGGCAACATTTTGACCCGAAATATCCTACGTTTAGCGACTGGTCTTGCCATCGAGGATTCGCAGACGGGCTTAAGGGTTTTCCCTCGGAAATTCATGACAGATTTGTTGGCGATCTCAGGTGAGCGCTTTGAATATGAAACGCGGATGCTGATCGAAGCCCAGAAACGGGGGTGGCCGATTCTCTCGCAACCGATCGCCACCATCTATATTGAAGAAAATGCCTCTTCCCATTTTCGGGTCTTGGCAGATTCCGTCGCTATCTATAGCGTCTTTTTGAAGTATTTGTTTTCATCTGTGGTCTCCTTTTTTGTCGATGTGATCGCCTATGCGTTATTGATCCATTTCTTGTCTGTCATCGATCTGTCCTCCATCGTGATCGCTTCGTTGGGTGCCCGCTTGATTTCGGCGATCGTCAATTACTACATCAATCGCGAGCTTGTTTTTGGTCAACGGACAAAGAACAGTATGCTGCAGTATTTTTTATTGGTGATCGTACAGATTTTGCTGTCCTCTTTCCTCGTCTACCTGATCTATTTGATCCTGCCGATCGGGGATTCTGTGTTGTTAAAAATAGGCGTCGATTGCCTGCTCTTTTTCTTTAGTTACCATGTGCAAAAAAATGTCATCTTTAAGGAGTGATTGAGGTGGAACAAAAACGTTTGCCTTGGGCGAAAAAAGTCGTTTACTTTCTAGCGTTTGTCTTTTCGCTGATCTATTTATCATGGCGGGGGCTGTATACATTGCCATGGCACGAGTCTTGGTTTGCCCTGCTGTTTGGTTTGCTGCTTTGGGGCAGTGAGATCGTATCGAACTTTACGGGCTTGCTGTTGATTTGGAACAAAAACAAAGCAAAGCCTTTTGAAAAACCGATCGTGCCAGAAGCCGACTATCCGGCGATCGATGTGTTGATTGCTACTCATAATGAAGAAGTGCCGCTTTTATTAAAAACGGTCAATGCGGCAGTTCATATGAAATACCCCGATCCAAAAAAAGTTCACATCTATTTGTCAGATGACACCAACCGTCCAGAGGTCAAAGCACTGGCAGATAAATTTGGCATCGGCTATATCGGATTGATCGGCAATCAGCATGCCAAGTCAGGCAATCTCAATCATGCATTATCAAAAACCAATTCGCCGCTAGTGGCGACCTTTGATGCAGATATGATTCCTTACTCAGATTTTTTGCTGGAAACAGTGCCATATTTTGTGGCAAATCAGCAGGAACGCCGCAATGACCAGACCATCAAACCGTTGGGCTTTGTTCAAACACCGCAAAGTTTTTACAATGCGGATCTTTTTCAGTACAATCTTTTTTCAGAAGCGGCGATCCCTAACGAGCAGGACTTCTTTTCCAGAGAAGTCAATGTTTTGAACAACGCCCATGATACCGCTATTTATACAGGTTCCAATACGGTGATTGCACGAGAAGCGATCGAAGCCGCTGGCGGATTTCCGACGGACACGATCACGGAAGATTTTGAATTAGGCGCCTTGATCAATTGCCAAGGTTATCGCAGTTTATCAACACTGCAGCCAATGGCCAGCGGTCTGTCTCCAATTGATATCCCAAGTGCCTTAAAGCAGCGGATTCGCTGGGGAAGAGGAGTGGTCCAAAGTGTCCACAATCTCCATCTTTTTAAGAATAAGACGTTGTCTTTGGCGCAAAAAATGGTTTTCTTAAACAGCTATTTGTATTGGTGGTCGTTTCTACGACGGCTACTATTTATTTTCGCGCCGATTTTGTACACCGTCTTTAATGTAAGGGTCGTAGAGACAAACTTTTGGGTCTTGCTGCTGTTTTGGCTGCCAAGCTATACGTTCTTGCATTTGGCGATGCAGGATTTGAGCAGTGATATTCGAACGCAGCGTTGGGGCGAGATCCAGGAAACGATTTTTGCACCTTACCTAGTGATTCCTGTCTTTTTGCAAGCCATTGGCATCAAAGAGACCCGCTTCAAGGTGACTAATAAAGCAGCAACTCAGTCTAAAAAAGACTTGTTGTTTGTGGTGCCGCATTTGTTGCTGTTGACTTTGACGATTATCGGCTTAGTGAAGTTTAATTACGGCAAATTCGGCTCAGAGATTTTCTACGGCAGTGTGTTGACCTTCTGGCTGCTGACCCATTTCTTTAACTTAACCTTTGCGGTCTTATTTTATCTCGGTCGCCCGATTTATCGAACGACGGAACGGTTCAGAGCCCATTATCCTGTTGAAGTTTCCGACCAAGACGCCAGCTATTCTTTGATGACAGAAAATATCTCAGAAAATGGCTTGTCCTTCGTTTCTGACGTTCCTCTTTATTTTCCGCCAGATGCGCCGCTGACTTTTAAAATCACTCGTAATGGCTACCAAGCAGAGATGACTGGAAATATTGTCCGCGTCTTTTCTGGAAAAGATCGCTGGGTCTATGGCGTTGCTTTAAACCAGTTGACAGAAAAAGATTACTTAGCCTATCTGCAGATCATTTATGATGGCTTCAATCAAAGCCTGCCGGTTCTGCGGGATCCGTGGATGACCTTCTTTGACAGTCTTTTTGAAAATCTCGGTAAGCATCTGCTGCAAGCCAAACAAAAGCCATTGCCGCCTCAACGAGTGCCCATACTGACCATTGATCAAAAATGGCACTTTGATGAAGGAACCTATGCGGTCACAACATTTGGTTTTGATCAGTTCACGTTGGCAAAAACAGAAGAGGTCGAGATGCCGGTCCATCTAAACTTACCGATCAGTAATCTTGTGCTTCACGCTGAAAAAGCGACGCTTCAGCCAAAAGAAAATCAAGTGATATATCAAGTAAGCAATCTTTCAGAGCTGCGTTCCACAGTAGCCCTCCAAGAATGGGTAGACAGCTTGCTGAGAAAGGAGGCAGACGATGATCGAGATCCTGCTGCGATTTAGTCTATTTGGTTTATCATTAGCTGGCTATGCCTATCTTTTTGTACGAGTTTGTCATTTTACCAAATACATTAGCTGGATCGCTGCCTGCTGTTTGCCGATCCTCGTTCTTTCCTTTGTCGCATATGGTCCCAAAGGATGGTTGATCTGGGGGGCCTGGTTTTTATTTGGTCTTGGCTTACTATTATGCGTTTGGCGTTTTTGGCAGGAGCGCCATCAGGTGCGGTGGGGTTTACAAGAGCCCATCATGCTGTGGTTTTATGGCTATTTTGCTTTGTTCGTTTTAACCTTGCTTCACAGTCATTTGACCCACTATGACAACTTCTCTCATTGGGCGACGATCGTTAAATTCCTTTATACGCAGGGACAATTGCCAACGGCAACCGATGCCATCATCAGTTTTACTTCCTATCCTTTAGGCAGCTCACTGTTTGTTACTTATACAGCAATCATCGTTGGCTATCATGAGAATATCTTGCTGATTGGTCAATTGATTTTTATTTTCTGTAGTCTGTATAGTTTTTTTGCGATTATTCGTGATCCGAAAAGAAAGCTGGCTTTTGTCTTGGTATTCACCAGCATGGCCGTATTCAATTATTTTAATATTGCGATTCGAATGAATAATTTGCTGGTAGACTTCATTCTTCCCGTTTTAACTTTGGCAGGAATCTCCGGGTTATTTTCTTTAAAAGGCAAAGTGCTGCCTTCAATCAGCTACTTTCTTTTGATTGGCGCCTCTCTTGATTTGGTCAAAAATAGTGCTGTCTTTTTTCTGCTGATTTTAGGCGGCTATTTACTAGTCTGCTTATGGCAGGCATCAATTCGTTGGCGGCAACGGCTAGGCTTGATGATTGTAGGATTAGCTGCCATTGGGCTATCTGTCCTGCCGGCGATTCTTTGGAACCTGCATGTCAAAGCGAATTTTCCTAAATCGAAGCATGAAGTCAGCGTGACCGCTTATAAACAGATTTTTGGCGAAAAGGATTCACAGATACTGCAGCAAATTACGGATATTTTTGTCAAAACGATCACGGATGTTACGACGGTTTCCACGCAAGGGATTCTCTTGATCCAGGTCATCCTGTTGGGTAGTTGGCTATTTGTCCGATTTATCATGAAAAAACGCAATCCATTTTTCAAAGAACTGCTGTTGATCGATGGTATCATTGGTGGGTATTATTTAGGAATCTATGCCATGTTCTTGTTCTCGATGCCCACTGATGAAGCATTGTCTTTGGCAGGGTTCGATCGCTATGCCTCAAGTATCGTGATTTTAGCACTTGGATTAATGACCTTTTTCATGGTCAGAGGCATTGATCATTTGTATCATGAACAAGCGATCGATCGGCGAAACTACCGTAGTTTTGCCAGCTTGACCACGAAAAAAATCTATCAATACAGTACCTTGATTCTGCTATTTTTTGCGACATTGCTGATCCTTTCAGAGAATAATGGCATGCGTTATACCAATCGTGAATATGCTGCTTCGATTCCAGCACAAGTTTCAGCCGTTACTGGCGATCACTTTGACCTAAACGAGAAAAAATATTTGATGGTCAGTACTAACAAAGAAGCAGTAGATAGCTACTTAGTTGGCTATGTCGGAAAATATTACTTGTTTTCACCTAATGTCGATGGCCGAGAGAATTTCCTCTTATCCGATGCTGAATTTCGCACGCTATTAAAGCAATACGATGAAGTCGTCGTCTTAGAAGAGCACTATACCTTTAATGCCATGACGAAGAAGCTAACAGGCAAGACCTTTGCCCCTGGTGTTTATTCGGTGGCGGAGGTGTTGGGGCAATAAATGAAGGAATTTCTCAAGCGCGTCTCCTTATTAGAGAATCAATAGTAAAAATACCAATGAAACAGACGTATCGTTTGTTCATTGGTATTTTTTTTCTGTTCCCACTGAGTAATATCCTCTATACTATGAAAATACCAAAGGATATGTAAATAATCTGTATTAAACGAAAGGGTACACATGAATAAAAAAACGGCGCAATATTTTCAGTGCCTATGATTTACTGTAATCAATGCAGTAAAAGTAAGTGTTTTCATTTTTTTGAGAAACAGCTACCATTAGAAATGTAGACGAGGTGAAAGTTTCATGATCAGTGAACGGGAAAAAGCAATTATTCGATATCTCTTAGAGAATGGACCAACAACGGTTGCTAAAATTGGGTTGCATATGTCGCTTTCGCAAAAGACAGTTTCGCAATCGCTAAAGAGAATGGATGAATTTTTGCAGGAAACAGCAATAAGGCTTGTTCGCAAACCTAGAGTAGGTGTATTTCTTGATGGCGATTCAGCTGAAATTCTAAAGTATCTTGATGGGAACGAGGAATCAAACTTACCGACGAGCAAAAAAGATCGTATTCAGTTTCTTTGCTTTGAAATACTGAAACAAAAAACGTATTTTACGCGTCAACAACTGCAAGATGCACTTTACATCAGTAAATCAACTTTAGAAAATGACATGGGGCAGGTAAGCGAGATCTTTCGTCATTTTAACGTTACGATTGAAGTTTTACCGGGGAAGGGTTCCTTTTTGAATTTGTCAGAACAAGAAAAACGTCGTTTAGCATTTGATTTGATCTACTATTTCTGGGGTGGAAATTGGAAAATAACACAAGAGCAGCAACGCTATTTGCATTCGATTCAAGGAATTCCTCAGTTTGTTAATGATTTTATTGACCTGACAAAAATTTCTTTAGTTGATACGCTCTTACAAGAGTATTTGAAAAAAGAACAAATTACGCTTAATGATGCTGCCTATCACTCACTATTGCTTCATCTAATCATCATGATTGATCGGGTCAAAGAGAAGAATTATCTGACTTTCGAAGAAAGAAGCCATCCTTTGATGGAGAATAGAGCTTTTTATCGATTTATCGCATCAATAGAAGAAACGTTTTCTCTGTCGTTGCCAGTTTCGGAAGTTCATTATATTTCGCTTCATATCTATGGGGATTCGTTGATGAAGAAGAATGACTCCGATGATTTGCTTGATGAAACGATACGAAAATTGATTCATGAGACGATCTCCCTACGCAATGAAAGTCTTTTGTTAGGATTGGTATCACATATCAAAGAAGCTATTTATCGCATTCAAAAAGGATTAGTCATTCATAACCCGTTTCTAAATGATGTGAAGAAGAATTTCCCTTTGTCTTTTGAGGAAGCGCTTCGATTAGCTCATGCCTTAAATTGGCAGTTTTCGATTTCGATCCCCGAAGATGAGGTTGCTTTTCTGGCCGTACACATCCAAGTGATGAAAGAACAGCGAGAAGAAAAACAACCGCAGAAAGTGAGTGTCTTATTAGTTTGTAGCAGTGGGAAAGGCACTTCACAGCTATTAGCTGCTCGCATTCGGAGAAATTATGAGCAAATCGATATTTCCAGAATTCTTTCTATTCAAGAGTTGATTCAGACCAATATTTATGAGGACTTGATTTTATCGACAGTGGATTTAAAAATCGATTCGATTCCAACAATCAATGTTTCACCTGTACTGAATAAAGATGAGCAGCGAAAAATAGAAACCTTTTTAAAAAATGTCGAAGAAAAGCAAAATGGTTCTTTCAGTCAGTTTGCGAAACTGATTCACGAGGACTTGATTTTTTTAGATCATCATTTTGAAAATTATCAAGAGGTGATTACATTTATTGGAGAGCAGTTGGTTACTCGTGGGTATGTGATCGAGGAAATGATTGATTCTTCCCTAAAAAGGGAACAGCTTTCCTTTACTTCTTTTGGACGATTCGCAACGCCTCATGGGACGCCAGAATACGTGAAAAAATCAGCGATTGTATTTTTACGTCTTAATAATGAGATCCACTGGGGAGAAACAAAGGTGAAATATGTCTTTTTCATCTGTATCAAGGATGAAACTGTACAAGACCTTGAGGAAATCTATGACACGATGCTTAATGTGATGGAATCAGATGAACGAACCTTCCTCCTTAAAGGGACGAAAGATGAATTAAAAAAGTATTTACAAGGGGGAACATAAAATGAATATAGAAACACTACTACCTTTTGAACATATTGTTCTTGGTCTAGAGGCAACCACTAAAGAAGAAGTGGTCCGTCAATTAGCAAAAATATTAGTAATTGAAGGAATCGTTCAATCCGAAAATGAGTATGTTCAATCAGTCATGGAAAGAGAAGATCACTCGACCACAGGAATAGGCAATAATATAGCTATCCCTCATGGAAAAAGTCGTGCAGTTTCTGAACCCGCAATCGTTTTTGCTCGGTTAAAGGCACCATTAGAATGGCAATCTTTAGATGATGAACCGGTAACGGTTGTGATTATGCTTGCTATTCCTGAAGAACATCAAGGAGACACCCATTTACGGATTTTATCAGAAATTGCCATGAAATTGATGGATGAAGACATCACAGAAGCGCTGAAAAGCGAAACAGATAAAGAGATTATCGCGAAATTATTAAGCGAATAAAATGGAGAAAAGGGGAAAGACGAATGAAGAGAAAAATTATTGCAGTAACGGCGTGTGCCACAGGAGTTGCTCATACCTTTATGGCGGCACAGGCGCTAAAAAAAGCAGCAGCGAAACGTGGCGATTTAATCAAGGTTGAGACACAAGGAGCAACAGGTATCGAAAATGAATTGAACGAGCGGGATTGTCAAATTGGGGAAGTCGTGATTTTTGCCGTTGATACGAAAGTGAGAAATGAGGAGCGTTTCAATGGCAAAATGATTCTCAAAGTCCCGGTAGCAGCCCCTATAAAAAACGCAGAAAAAGTAATTGAAGATGCATTAAAGCTGATTGATCAATAAAGAGGAGGAAAATCAGATGAAAAAGTTGGCAAGTGAAATGAAAAATCATGTTTTAACAGGAATATCTTATATGATTCCTCTAGTGATTGCCGGAGCAGTTATCATGGCGATTTCTCGAGTAGGTGGATCAATATTTGGGATTGTTGATATTTGGGACGCCTCTCATGGAGAAAGTGCGAATACGATCATCCGATTACTCCATAGTTTAGATGGATTCGGTGGCATTGCGTTAGGACTGATGTTTCCCGTAATATCGGCATTTATTGCTTATTCGATTTCCGATAAGCTAGGGATTGCCCCTGGTCTTGTTGGAGGTATGTTAGTAAAAGACATTAACGCAGGCTTCTTAGGCGCAATTGTTTCAGGGCTGATCGCTGGGTACATCTGCTTGTGGATCAAAAACCATATCAAACTGCCAAAATCGATGGCATCGGTAGTTCCAGTGTTCTTAGTTCCTGTTTTAGGTACTTTAGTCACTGTCCTACTTGTGAACTATGTGATCGGTACACCATTTGCAGCTATCAATGTGTGCTTAGAGTCATGGTTGAACGGATTGAGTGGCGGAAATGCGGTCGTGATGGCGGCAGTTGTAGGGGCAATGGTTGGATTTGATCTTGGAGGGCCAGTAAATAAGGCAGCTGTGACAACCGCGATGGCTTTATTGACAAGTAACGTTTATGCACCAAACACTGCAGCACAAGTGGCGATTATCATTCCGCCAATTGGTTTAGGATTAGCGACTGTTTTTGCAAAGAATAAATACAATAACGAACTAAAAGAAGCAGGAAAATCGTCGATCATTATGGGACTAGTAGGTATTTCAGAAGGAGCGATCCCATTTGCGGTGGAAAATCCACTAAAAGTGATCCCAGTGAATATGATTGGTTCAGCGATTGGTTCTGCAATGGCTGTAGGTCTAGGAGCTGTCAATACAGCGCCAATCTCTGGTTTTTATGGTTGGTTCACCGTAGAAAAATGGCCACTGTATGTTTTATCGATTGCTACTGGCTCATTATTCATTGCGATTTGTACAAGCTTGCTACGTTCAAAAGATGCGGGGAAAGAAACAGATGCCACGATGGAAGAGTTTGACGAAGCGGCTTGGGAAGAGCAGTGGGCAGCATAGCTATGACAAATGTACACATAGTAAACCACACCCATTGGGATCGTGAATGGTATTTTACTTCGATGGACTGTGTCGTTTTGAGTGACCAATTATTTAGTGATGTACTAAAAGAACTAAAGAGGCAACCGACTGCATCTTTCGTGCTAGATGGACAACTGTCTATTCTGGACGATTATTTAGAACTCTATCCTGAGCGCTTGACTGAGGTCAAAGAGTTGATCGCCAATGGTCAATTGTTCATCGGGCCTTGGTACACCCAAACAGATGCCTTTTTCGCTTCTGGTGAGTCCATCATTCGAAATGCCATGATTGGTATATTTGATAGCAAAAAATATGGCAGCTATATGCCGATCGGCTATTTGCCAGATACATTTGGTTTTAATGCTCAAATGCCAACCATATTGAACGAAGTTGGACTTGATAACATTATCTTTTGGCGAGGCATCGATTTAGGGGAACAGGTCAAATCCCCTTACTTTAAATGGACGAGTTTAAGTGGGCAAGGTTCACTGTATGCGGTGAATTTTCCTCAAGGATATGGTGCACAGCAGCAATTGGAGCCAACGAGCAGTTATGTAGATGGCAGACTCGATAGAGGTGTTGATTTTATTAAGAGCTACGCGAATGAACCTGAAATCTTGATTCCAACTGGAAATGATCAGTTAGGCATTGTTTCTGCCATAGAAGAAAAACTAACGAAAATCAATCAGCTTGGAAAATACAAGTATCAATTGAGCACCTATCCAGCATTTATGGAGATCGTCCGTCAAAAAGAACTGGAAGTTTATCAAGGAGAGTTTCGTGCACCGGTTTTTGCACGGGTTCACAAAACGATTGGTTCTGTACGAATGGATCTGAAACGTGAGATTTTTCGATTAGAAAACAAATTAGTTTTAGAAATTGAACCAATGTTAGTTATTGCGAAAGATTTAGGGATCGAATTAAGCAATCGCTTGCTAATGAAAGCTTGGAAAAAGTTATTTGAATGTCAAGCCCATGATAGTTTGGCAGGCTGTGTATCAGATAGTGTTGCACAAGATATCAGTCATCGGTTAAAAGAAATCAGTGAGATTTGTGAGAGCATTGAAAATTTGATTTTAAAAAGAATCAGTGAAGGACTCGCTTTACAAGCCAACCAATTTCTGATTCTTCATCCAACACCAGTGCCATTTCAAGGAGAGAAATTCGTTAAGATCGTATCCAGAACCAACAATATCAAGGTTATTGGAGCTGATTCATCTGTACTTGAAGCAGTGTATATCCCAAGCAGGAAAAATATTATGGAAGAAACTCCGGCTGGCAACCGTTTTATTGAAGAAGAGGGGTATTATCTGTTAACCGTTCAAGTGACCTGTGCCTTTTCAGGCCTTGGTTATCAAGTCCTTACATTTGAAGAGCAAGAGACAACTCCCGATTCGTCTTTAGATCAAAACACATGGATTAGAAATGGAAAATACATGCTTTCCTTTGAAGACGGCCATCTGATTTATTCAGATGGAAAACAACAGATCGTGGATTTCTTGTCGATCATCGATGATAGTAATGCCGGTGATACGTATGACTATTCGCCTATTTTGAATGATCAACCGATCACGCTTCGTTTTGCCAGCTGCAAAGGGAAGCAAGAAACATTGGCTTTAGAAGGAAGTTTACAGCTACCGTATACGATCGAAGAACGGATGAAAGGAATCGCCACCAAAACATTCGATTATACATTGACCCTCCAACTGACAAAAAATGGTGAGGTAAACGCAAAGCTACGTTTTAAAAATACGCTTTTAAATCATCGGATTCGAGTGAAAGCTCGATTAAACAAGCCGATAGAAAGAGCGGTTGCGGCCATTCAATTTGGCTATCTTGAAAAAAGAAATCAAACACTGGAAAATTGGCAAGAAAAATATGCAGAAAAACCTGTCAATATTGAACCATTTGAAAAACAAGTGGTTGTTTATGATCAAGAGAACGCCCTCGTTTTTTATAGCGAGCAGAGCAAAGAGTATGAATATATCGATGACTCCTTATATGTAACGGTACTAGCTACAACCGACTCTCTAGGAAAACCAGATTTGTTGTATCGACCAGGTCGTGCTTCTGGCGATACAACCAAAAAGGGACATATTATGATGGAAACACCTCTTGCTCAAATGGAAAACTATGAGATGGTCTTCGATTTTTCCCTAAGGGTCGCATCAACAGCTATTTCTGAAGATTTGTTGGCTACTTGGAAAACTGTTAAAGAACAGCCATCGATTTCTTATCAATTGCAAGATTTGAATTACTTTATTTATCGTATAGACAATAAAATTCAAAAGCGCATTGATCCATTATCTCTGACCGACATGTCTCTTTCTTTGTTGTCTTGCAGCTTAGAACCAGGTGTGGGAGTCAGTGCGCTCCATAATGCGTATTACTCTGAGGGAATCGTTGTCCGTTTCGTCAATTCAACGAACAAAGAACGTCCTCTTGAGCCCAAAAAATTATTTAATGGGTACGAATATCAGCGAATCAATGCCTTAGAAGAACCGCTTGAAGCGGATCATATCATCCACGCTTATGGAGTAGCAACCTATTTATTAACTAAAAACTAGGAATAAAGAACACAAAATTTGTCGAGAAGGAATTGCTTCTGTAACGCTTTCCTCTACAAGATTTTGTGTTCTCGCTTTTTTACAATATTTAGAAGGAGTTTTTATGTCCGTACAACTTTTATTGCTTGCCTCACTGCCTGCACTAGGATGGGGCTTAATGCCAATCGTCGCTAAATTGATGGGAGGAAAATCAGAGGAACAACTGCTAGGAACAACAATCGCAGCCTTGATTTTCGGTAGTGTATTTGGTTTCTTGAATCAAGTGAGTTATGCCATGGTGCCATTTTTCATCAGTTTATTATCTGGGGTTTTTTGGGCTTGCGGACAATACTTCCAATTTCTCGCTTTGGAGAAAGCGGAGGTTTCTAAAGTAATGCCCGTCTCCGTCGGGACCCAATTATTATTTGTTACATTAGCATCTGGCTTCTTTCTCAAAGAATGGACAGATTTAACGACTGTAATTTTCTCAATCATGGCATTAGGAGTCATACTAACAGGTGTTTTCCTTGTAACTAAGACAACTCATCAGCAAACAGGCTTAACACAGCAAGTACTTCTTTATCTATGTTGTTCTTCAGCTTTTTTGATGCTATATGTGACAGTCACTGGTCTGTTTCAGATAAGTGGCGCACAGATTTTCTTGCCTCAGGCAGTAGGGATGTTTCTCGGGGGAAGCGTAATTTCCTTGAAAAGTAAGCAACAGTTGCGTTTCCGCAAAATAATCCACAATTTAGGTACTGGTAGCACATGGGTTATCGCGAATACTTCGTTATTCGCTGTATCGTCTTCTTTAGGTGTAGGCGTAACCTATTCATTTTCTCAAATGAGCTTACTTGTTGCTACTTATGGAAGTATTGTCCTCTTAAAGGAACAAAAAGTTGGCAGAGAAAAGCAATTTGTAGCTCTTGGTAGCTTGCTCTATATTGTTGGTGTATTAGGGATGAGTTGGTTGAAATAACTTTGCACCTGAGCAATTTTAGTTAGTGATCAATAAAGTAGCAGATAACAGTTTAACCAATAAAGAACTTATCTTAAAAATCAAAGAGTGGGTAACCACTCTTTTTTTTGTTTAGAACATGAATATTTAACTTATGCCACATTTTTTTATTTAAGCAAGTAGCGACATAGAATCATTTTTTCTTTTTTGGCGTATGCCCATAATACAGTTTGTATTTTTTATAGAAAAAAGTGATATTGGTGAAACCTGCTTCAGCCGCACATTGGGTGATTGGTTTGGTGGAGGAAGCAATTAAGTTGTGGGCGAGATTCAATTTCTTTTCGATAATCAATTCGGTCAAATTTTTACTAGTTTCTCGTTTGATCAATGCACTTAAATAGGAAGGAGAATAGTTAAAAAGGGTGGCGAGTTTTGGCAAAGTAACCGTTTGGAAGTTCTCTTCGATATAGGTCAAGATCGCTAGAATGTGCTTTTTTTTTGCCGCTTCTTGCTTGTTGGTCTGATAGTCGAACTCACGTACGAGAAAAGTGAAAAGAATGGCTATTAGATTGCTGATGATTCGTTTACTACCAATGGCTTTTTCATAAGTTTCTTTCAGCATTTCTTGAATCACAGCATGGATCCGATCATCTTTATTGTTCTTAAAGACAATATATTGGTCATGCGCGTGCTTGTCTGACAATGCAGTCAGAACAAAATCAAGCACGACCCCTTCATTAAACTGTTCTCGACTAATCAATTGAGCGAAATAATCCCGCTTGATCAAAAGATTGATCAAAACATCGTCTTCACCAGTCATTTCAATCGAATGGGGAATTCCGGTATCAATCAGACAAATTTGTCCTTTTGTCAGCGTAACTTTCTGATCATCGATCAATTGGGTGCATGTTCCTGAGTAGATATAATTTAATTCGATAAAACTGTGGTTATGATAAGGAACTGGACTGAAGCGGCTTTGCTTTAACAGAGTAAAGTTTTCTTGTTCTTCCATCAGATTATCGAATAAGTAAACTTGTCGGCCATTGATCATCACTTTTTCCAGCTGTTGATAATAGTCAGAAAGGTGGTTTGGATGGTCTCTGTGATAGCATTCCCGCTCAGATAACTGAAAAAGCTTTTTTTCCATTTCTTCGGTTGTCATTATGATCTCCTCCTTTCGTAAATCTAAAAATGTGATAATTATCTGCAAAGAAGATGACATTGTTTCAATCTGCAGAATTGCTTATGATACATTTGAAAGCGTATTTATTATGATTTTAAATGAAGTTGAATGAGAAAGAAAGAGGAATTTGTATGAAAAAGATAACGAATTTATTGAACGAAAAATATGATAATCATATTTTTCCGTTTTTATGGATGCATGGAGAAGAGAAGGAGACGATTCAAACTTACATCAATAAAATTTACGAAGCCGGCATCCGATCTGTCTGCATCGAATCACGCCCTCATGAAGAATTTTTGAAAGCGCAATGGTGGGACGAGTTGGCGATCATCATTGAAGAGTGTGAAAAAAGACAAATGACACTTTGGATTTTGGATGACAAGCACTTTCCAACAGGCTACGCCGCAGGAGAAATTGAGAAGAATCATCGACATTTGCAGAAAGAATTTTTGAATTTTCGACAATTTGATTTTGTAGGCCCAAAAAAGAATGCTGGAATTATGTTGGATTGGTGTTTCAATGCAGAGCGACCGAATATTTTGAATTCCGAAGGGGAAACGGTTAACGAGAGTGGCAAATCATTTTTTTCTGCTGAAATCATCAGCGCCGTTGCGGTCAAAAAAACTGGATTTAAGCAGATCAGCGAGGAGGAGTGGATCGACCTTACAGACTCAATGATTGATGAGACATTGTATTGGTCTATTCCTGAAGGAGAGTGGAGTATCTTTGTCTTTTACACGACACAAGAAGGAGGGGAAGCTTCGACACAAGGGTACTTGAATCCTTTGGTACCAGAAGCAACGGATGTTTTGCTGGAAACGGTTTATCAAAGTCATTATCAACACTTTGGAGAGAAATTTGGCACAACGATCCAAGGATTTTTCTCAGATGAACCGCGGTTTGGGAATATCAAGGGTCCTGATGCAGTCCTTGGAAAAGTAGATATGCCATTGCCGTGGCGGTATGATTTGTTGACTTTGTTAGCAAACCAGCTAGCCATATCTGAAACTGAGCTTCGAGGGCTGTTGCCGGCTCTCTATCGTGGTGAATCAAAACAGACGGCTAAGATTCGTTACAATTATATGTCGTTGGTTTCTGAGCTATATAGTCAACACTTTTCTCAGCGGATCGGACGCTGGTGTCGGGAACATAAGGTCGACTATATCGGACATGTGATTGAGGATAACAATGCCCATGCACGTTTAGGCTATGGGGCAGGTCACTTCTTTCAATCGATGAAAGGACAATCGATGGCAGGGATCGATGTCGTTTTGCATCAATTGATGCCGCAACAAAATGACGGATACTTTGAAGCCATGACATCTACTGGCTGGGATGGCGAATTTTTCCATTACGCATTAGGGAAAATGGGGGCATCTTTAGGAAACTTAGACCCTGTGAAACAAGGTCGAACGATGTGCGAAGTATTCGGTGCATATGGTTGGTCAGAAGGAACCAAACTGATGAAATGGCTAACCGATCACATGCTGGTGCGAGGGGTCAATCATTTTGTCCCTCATGCTTTTTCAATGAATGACTTTCCTGATGCCGATTGCCCGCCACACTTTTATGCGCAAGGCCATAATCCACAATTTGAGGGCTTCAAACAGCTGATGACGTATATGAATCGTTTGAGTTATCTATTTAGCGACGGGAAACATCAAGCGGATATTGCTGTGCTGTACCATGCTGAAGCGGAGTGGGCAGGCGCTTATATGCCGATTCAAAAAGTTGCTCGTGAACTGATGGAACATCAATACGAATTTGAAATCGTTTCGGTTGAGATGATGCTTGATGCGCAATTTACGGATCAAACGTTTGTCATCAATGAGTATGCCTTTCAAACACTAGTCATTCCATATACTGAGCGAATGTCTGGTCCATTGATCAAAAAGCTGACAGCTCTCGCAGAATCTGGAATTCAAATTATTTTTGTTGAGGAAATGGTGAAAGAAGCCCTTGAACAAACTCTGCTTACCCATGAACTGCGGCTTCTCGCTCGCCTTACGGAAGTAACACCGCTCACAGCACTTACTGATAACGTTGGCTTGAAGGTACGGGATCGTTTAGAAACATCAAAAGCTCTGCCGTATTTGCGCTACTATCATTATCAGCAGCAGACAGATGAAATATTCATGCTTTTCAATGAAAATGACAGTGAATCGCTGCAGTTTCAGGCTGTTTTTCCTGCTAAGAAGCCTTTAGTTCAATATGATCCAGTAGAAAATAAACTGAAACCTGTGTCATATAAAAATGGCAGCTATGAGATTCATTTAGCACCAGCAGAGAGTATGATTCTTTTTGAAGCTACCTCGGAACAACCATTGCGTATTGATAGAAGCAAACCAGTGAAAGAAGTTCATCTAAACGATCAGCCATGGCAAGTCACTTTCGAAGGAATCGGGAAAGAGCAAGCGGTAGTTGCCTGTCAAAAACAATATTCGTCATTGCCTTTACTGGGAGTCGGTGATGACTTCAGTCGGTTTAGCGGGAAAATCACTTATACCGTGGACTTCCCTAAAGCAGCAGGAGAGGTTTTATTAAGTATTAAAGATGCTTCAGAAGTTGTGACTGTTTCAGTGAACGGTCATTGTGTAGGCACAAGAATCAGTACACCGTATACATTTGAGTTGACGGACCTGCTTCAAGAAACGAATAATTCCATCCAGATTGAAGTGATCAATAATTTAGGTCGCAGTATGCGGGATTATCTTTCACAGTTTGTCCTGTTCGAGCCTTTGGGGATCACTGGCGAAATCAAACTTTTTATTGAGGAGGAGCAAAAATGAACAACCAGCAGTTGGCAACAGAGGTTTTAAAGGAAATTGGTGGAAAAGCCAATATCGAATCGGTGACCCATTGCGTCACACGTCTGCGTTTTGTATTGCATGATACAGATACCCCAAGTAAGGAGACCATTGCTAGTCTTGACGGAGTGATTTCAGTCGTTGAACAGGGCGGACAGTACCAGATCGTTTTAGGAAATCGTGTAAACGATGTCTATGAAGCGGTCCTGCAACAAGTCGGCGAATTAATAGAAGACACTACCCATGAAAAAACAAAAAAATCTCTTTTTGATCAGTTTACCTCCACGATTTCAGGGATTTTCACGCCAGCTTTAGGCGCTATGGCTGCGTCAGGAACGATCAAAGGGATCTTGACGATTTTATCAGTAGCAGGCATTTTGTCAGAAACTTCGGGAACCTATATCGTTTTGTATGCATTGTCTAATGCTTTCTTTTACTTCATGCCAATCTTATTAGGTGCTTCGGCGGCAAATTATTTTAAATTAAACAGCTATGTCGGAATGTTGATTGGGGCATCATTGATCTATCCTACTTTGCTGCCGTATGCGACAGAAGGTAGTTTGACCTTTTTGTCGATTCCCGTGAATATGATGGACTATACTTCTTCCGTTTTTCCGGCAATCATTGCTGTCTGGGTGGCAGCCAAAATCAATGGCTTCGTTCAGAATTGGCCGTTGAAAGATTTGCGATTCATGGTACAGCCTCTTATCGTGTTACTAGTTTCTGTCCCCCTTGCCTTGCTGGTCGTTGGTCCAATTATATCCAACTTATCAAGTCTACTGGCAACGCTTGTTAATAATGTTTATCACTTCAGTCCGGTTTTGGGCGGGCTGGTGATTGGGGGACCATGGATCTTGATGGTCATGTTCGGATTGCATTGGGCATTCATTCCAATTTTTCTTAACAACATGGCGATGCAAGGATTCGATCCTGTGATGGGTCTGCTCTTAGCGAACCAAATGGCAATGGCTGGAGCTGTCGTGGCGGTTGGTCTACGAACGAAAAACGATAAAACGAAAGCACTCGCATACTCAACAGGTCTGACAACCCTGATTGGTGTCAGTGAACCAGCATTGTACGGAGTATTACTTCCTTATAAACGTCCGTTGATCGCTGCTGTCATCGGTGGAAGTTTAGGTGGTGTTATTGCAGGATTTATGCAGACAGTGCAGTATTCTTTTGGTGGTTCAGGATTGTTGGGTATTCCTTTGATTATCAATCCAGCAGGAATCGATGGTGGATTTTATGGTGGGATTGCTTCGCAGGTAGTAGGGCTTGTTGCGGCATTTCTAATCACCTATTTTTGGGGAATTGTAGAACCTGAAAAAAGGAAAGCAGTCAATTCAAAAGAGCCAGTGAATACAAAAATCAATTTTCAAGAAGTCGTTCAAGGAGAAGTCGTTCCCTTAACAGAGGTTCCTGACAAAGTTTTTTCAGAAGGCTTGATGGGGCAAGGGAAAGCAATCAAACCACAATCAAACACCTTTTATGCCCCTTTTGATGGCGTGGTCACTGCTTTATTTCCAACAAAGCATGCGATCGGCTTGACCAGTGATCAAGGCGTTGAACTTTTGATCCATATCGGTGTTGACACAGTAGAGCTAGAGGGAAGGCACTTTACGACCCTTATTGAAGCAAATCAAGCAATCAAAAAGGGCCAGCCGCTGATAAAAGCCGATCTCGCAGCTATCCAAGCAGAGGGATATGCGACCATTACGCCAGTTGTGGTAACGAATGCGTCAGCATTTGAGAAGATCATGAATGAAAAAGAGTCACTTATTGTTGCCAACTAAAACCTTAGATTCAATGAAAAGAAACATGAAATCAGTGAATGATTTCATGTTTCTTTTTTACCGTCCATTCTCCGTTTGTCGATAATCACTAGGTGAAATGCCGACTTTTTTCTTGAATAAACGGCTGAAATAGGCGGTGTTTTCGATGCCGATCGCCAATGAGATCTCTTTGATGGAAAGACGAGAATAGCGCAAAAGGTCTTTCGAGTAAGAGATGCGTTTGCTGATCTGGTACTCGATGGGGGGCAAGCCCATGTATTTGGAAAACTCCTTGACGATTTGATACTTATTGATATGGTACCTTTCCTCCAAAGATTCCAAGGTGATCCCTTGACGGAAATCCTCTTCTAGCTGGTCACGAATCTGCAAAATATAAGGCGGGATCTCACTATCCGAAAAATCGAGATGATATTTTTGCAGGAGCAGTTCATTGAGTAGCTGATGGATCAAAACAGAGCTTTGGAAGGCAGTTTTCGCATTTGGTTCTGGCTGTAACATCAATAAATCTTGTAAGACCAAATGGATCGGATTTTGGCGGCTGCTGGCAGGATTTGTGTGAAAAACTGGACTGCCATTTTTGAGAAATTCATCATAAAACGCTGCGACGTTGGCGCCATATAGATGGATCCAGTCCATTTCCCAGGGCTCTTGACTAACGGTGCGGTAGTACTGATAGTCTAGGCAGTCGATAAAAAACACATCACCTGCTTTTAATTGATAGCTTTTTCCTTTGTAGCGCAATTCACCGCAACCGGACAATGTATATTTGATCAAATAAGAAGGCAGGTTCTCTCGTTCTGTAAAGTAAGGTTTGCTGGCTTTGAAATAGCCGATTTCTTGAATGTAATAGAAAAGTTCACGCTGCTTTTGGGTTGAAGTATTGATGTAACGCAGTGAATCGGTTGACCATGAGTGGTTGGCTTTTTCCCAGTAATCCATCGGATCCTCCTTTTTACCAAGATTGTGCAAGTCTTTATCAAAATTGTGTGATGAAACTCGTTGATTGTCAAGCTAAAATTGAGGCAACAAGAATGAATCAGTAAATTGTAATCGATTTATTTTTAACCAAGATAATGAAAGGTGGAGACCAGTGAACACATTTATCGCAATCGATATCGGCGCATCAAGCGGTCGTCTGATGTTGAGCCGTTGGGAAAATGAGCAGATCACTTTAGAAGAGATCCATCGCTTTAAAAACGGCTTTCGTCCCCTTGAAGGCTTTGACCGCTGGGCGATCGATTATTTGATCCAAGAGATTTTAGTAGGACTGCAAAAAGTGAAACAAGCCGGTATCAATGACTGCTTCGTCGGAATCGACACCTGGGCAGTGGACTACTGTTTGATCGATCAAGCAGGCGAACGTTTAGGCGACCCAGTCGCTTATCGAGATAGTCGCACCAATGATGCGATCGCGGCTTTTGGCCAGCGCTATTCTTTGCAAAAACTGTATGAGAAAACAGGCATTCAGCTGCAGCCCTTCAACACGATTTTTCAATTAGCCACAGAAGAAGCGCAACTGTTGCAAAAAGCCGACAAACTGCTGTTGATTCCAGATTATTTGGGCTACGTTTTTACCGGCAAGATGGTCACGGAAAAAACCAATGCCTCGACGATGCAGCTTCTAAATGCCAATACCCAAACATGGGATGTAGAATTATTAGCTGAGATTGGCGTAACAGAAGGACTGTTCCCACCATTGGTTGATGCTGGGACGGTTTTAGGCGCACTGCAAACTCAGAAGTTTCCAGCCTATGATTTGCCACAAGCGACCTTTGTCACTGTCGCTAGTCATGATACGGCTTCGGCGATCATCGGTACACCCGGAGAAGGGTCAGAGTGGGGCTACATCAGCAGCGGGACATGGTCATTGCTGGGGATCGAAACCAAAGTACCCAATGTTTCCCTTGCCGCCTTTGATGAAAATTATACGAACGAATGGGGTGCCCACAACACGATTCGCTTTTTAAAAAATATTATGGGCATGTGGCTGATCCAAGAAGTGGCTCGGCAGCAAGATTATCAGTATTCCTATGCAGAACTGGCGGAATTGGCGCAAGCAACGCCTGCTTTTCAACAGTTTGTCGATGTCAATGATCCTCGTTTTTTGAATCCAGAAAATATGATTACTGAACTGCAAGCGTATTGTCGAGAAACCCAGCAGAAAGTTCCAGAAACCGCAGGGGAACTGGCTCGCTGTGTGTATGATAACTTAGCGCTTTGTTATGCCAGCGAATTGCAAAAGCTGGAACAGCTGACAGGTACGACGAACAAGCTGCAAAAACTGCATATCGTGGGGGGCGGTTCCAACAATCGCTTTTTAAATCAACTGACGGCTGATGCTGCGCAGCTGACGATCGAAGCTGGCCCAAGTGAAGCAACGGCGATCGGCAATCTTTTAATGCAGATGATGAGTGCTGGCATCTTCACGTCGCTGGTTGAAGCACGCCGCGCGGTCAAACACTCATTTCCTTGCAGTGTTCATGAACCACAGCCTTTTGATCACAAGATTTTAAGCAACTATCAACGTTTTATAGAAGGAGAAGGAAAAAATGACAACGATTCAACAGCGTTATGAAGAAGCTAAGACAGCATATGCCAAATTAGACGTCGACACGGATGCGGTTTTGAAAAAATTAGCCGATGTGAAAATCTCGATGCATGTTTGGCAAGGGGACGATGTGCAAGGATTTTTGAGTGATGAAGCGTTATCTGGTGGGATCTCTGTAACAGGGAATTATCCTGGTGCTGCGCATACCCCTGAGGAGTTGCGCCAAGATTTAGAAAAAGCCTACTCTTTGATTCCTGGAAAACACAAATTGAACCTTCACGCCATCTATTTAGACACCGAGGAAGCAGTGGATCTAAATGAATTGGAGCCTAAGCATTTTGAAAAATGGGTTGCTTGGGCGAAGGAACAAGGCTTAGGTTTAGACTTCAATCCAACCTTTTTCTCACATCCCATGTTCAAAGATGGCTTTACCCTTGCTTCACCAGATGAAGAAGTTCGTCAGTTTTGGATCGAACACGGCAAACGTTCGCGTCAAATCGCTGCCTATATGGGCAAAGAAACTGGGCAAGTCTGTGTCAATAATTTCTGGGTGCCAGATGGCTACAAAGACAACCCGATCGATCGTTTTACACCACGGGAACGCTTGATGACAGCATTAGATGAGATTTTTGCTGAAGAATTGCCAGCGGAATACACGGTAGATGCCGTGGAAAGCAAGTTGTTTGGTCTTGGTGCCGAAGCCTACACCGTCGGCTCTCATGAATTTTATATGGGCTATGGCTTGACGCGCGATAAATTGATTTGTTTGGATGCTGGACATTTCCATCCAACCGAGGTGATCTCCAATAAATTGTCTTCATTGGCACTATTTAGCAAAGGCATTTTGCTGCATGTCAGCCGTCCTGTACGCTGGGATAGTGATCATGTCGTGATCATGGATGATGAATTGCAAGAGATTGGCCGCGAATTGGTTCGCAATGACTTATTGCCAAAAACCAACATTGGGTTAGATTTCTTTGATGCGACGATCAATCGGGTCGCTGCGTGGGTGATCGGGACGCGCAATACTCAAAAAGCGTTGCTAAAAGCGATGCTAGAACCGATCGAAGAACTAAAAGCAATCGAATTGTCAGGTGATTTCACCACTCGTTTAGCCATGACGGAAGAATTAAAAGACTATCCGTATGCAGATGTTTGGAATTACTTCTGTGAAAGCCAAGGGGTACCAGCAGGTCTGGATTGGCTATCAGAAGTGAAAGCCTATGAAGAAACCGTCTTAAAAGCCAGAAAGTAGGAGAACGATGAAAAAGATTGATATTTTACAAGCGAATTTTGTACAAGAAATGATGGAAACAACAGCAAATCTTTACCGTTTAGGGTGGGATGAGCGCAACGGCGGCAATATTTCTTACTTATTAACAGAAGAAGAGATCTTGCCTTTCATCGATCCGCAAAGCGTCTTGCGGGAAATCCCCATGATTTTTGATGCCACGGCACTGGCTGGCAAGTACTTTATCGTGACAGGTTCAGGAAAATACTTTAAAAATGTAGCGGCACATCCAGCGGAAAACCTTGGTGTGATCCGAGTCAAAGAAGATGGGCAAACATTGGAATTGCTTTGGGGCTTGGAAAATGGTGCGGTGCCAACGAGTGAACTGCCAAGTCATTTCATGAGTCATATCGCACGCTTGTCGGTCGATCCAGAAAACCGAATCATCATGCATAACCACGCATCTCATCTTTTAGCCATGAGTTTTACCCATGAGTTGGATGAACGCAGTTTCACGAGGACCCTGTGGCAGATGTGTACGGAGTGCTTGGTGGTCTTCCCAGAAGGTGTTTCCATCATTCCTTGGATGGTTCCAGGAACGAACGAGATCGGCGAAGCAACAGCTGCTAAAATGAAAGAAACCCGTTTGGTACTTTGGCCGCAACATGGCATCTACGGTGCTGGCAAAGATATGGATGAAGTCTTTGGCTTGATTGAAACGGCAGAGAAAGCTGCGGAAGTGTACACCTATGTTAAAGCGCAAGGCCCAATCTTACAAACCATTACAGATGAAAATCTGAAAAAATTGGCTGACGCTTTCAAAGTCACTCCCCGAGCAGGCTATCTTGAGGTATAAGTAATGGTAGAAGAATAGAAAAGGCTCTCAGTCTTTTCTATTTAAACTATATTGTGAATAAACAAACAAATGGAGGTAGGAAGAATGGCAAATAGAATGATTTTGAATGAAACATCGTATTTTGGAAAAGGAGCGATCGAGAACGTACCGACCGAATTCAAAGCACGAGGGTTCAAAAAAGCGGCTGTGATCACCGACAAAGATTTGGTGGAATTTGAAGTAGCAACCAAAGTGACGAAATTATTGGATGAAGCAGGTGTCGACTATGCGTTATATGATGGGATCGTGCCCAACCCAACGATCCAAAATGTCAAAGACGGCTTAGCCTTTGTCAAAGAAGCCCAAGCCGATTGTATCATTGCGATTGGCGGTGGTTCACCGATCGATACGGCAAAAGCGATCGCAATCATTGCTACGAATCCTGAATTTTCAGATGTGATTAGTTTGGAAGGCGTGGCAGACACGAAACATCCATGCTTGCCGATTTTAGCGGTACCGACAACTTCTGGGACTGCAGCCGAAGTAACGATTAACTATGTGATTACAGATGAAGAAAATCATCGGAAATTTGTTTGTGTAGATCCTCACGATATTCCTCTAGTAGCCTTTGTGGACAGCGATATGATGATGGGGATGCCGAAGAGCCTGGCAGCTGCAACGGGGATGGATGCCATGACCCACGCCATCGAAGGCTTCATCACCAAAGGCGCTTGGGAAATGACTGACATGCTGCACATCAAAGCAATCGAGATCATCGGGCGCTCATTGAGAGATTCCGTGAATGGCGATCAAGCAGGACGAGAAGCGATGGCACTAGGGCAATACATTGCCGGTATGGGCTTTTCAAACGTCGGCTTGGGCTTAGTCCACGGCATGGCACATCCATTGTCCGCTTGGTACAACATTCCTCACGGAGTAGCGTGCGCGTCTTTGTTGCCAACCATCATGAAATACAACAAAGACTTTACGGGTGAAAAATACCGTGAGATCGCGATCGTTTTAGGCATTGAAGGGGCAGAAACGATGTCACTTGAAGACGTCCGAGATGCTGCTTGCCAAGCAATCGATCAGTTAAGCAAAGATGTGGGCATTCCAGCGACCATTTCTGAATTAGGCGTCAAAGAAGAAGATATCCCAGCCATCGCCAAAGATGCCTTGAACGATGTCTGCACACCAGGCAACCCGCGGGAAACGACTTTAGAAGAGATTATTGAGCTTTATCGTTCGATGATGTAAAAGCTCAAATCGTTCCTTTCAATGAGCGTGCTTATTTCGCTTGCTGTATAGGCGCTCAAACCTGGATTGCTCCTTAACGACGGTTGAAGGGTTTGGATAAAAGGCGTTTTCCTTCTCGTTTCATGGGAACTAGCAGCTTTTCTTATTCCAACAGTTGAATAATGAACATTGATGATAACACTGACTTTGTTACAGCCATTTTGAAAAATGGCTGTTTTTTTTGTCCTTAACGTTGTATTGTAATTCTTATTATTGATCATCTTTGTCCCATGAAGGGGACAAAGAATGATAGAACGCTTACATTTCCTAGTGCTATGATAAGTGTGTAGAAAGGAGAACGGTTACATGACTGTTATGGAACAACGAAAGAGAAAAATCATCCATATTCTTTCCAATACGAGAGAATTTGTCACGGCCGATGAACTATCCGCAGCGCTTCGACTTTCTACAAAGTCGATTTATCGCATCGTAAAAGCAATCAATGAGGATGCCGCGATTGACTATGTGATTCTCTCAGAAAAAGGGAAAGGCTACCGCTTAAGTTTCCATCATCAAGAAAAGTCCCAGAGTCAGAAAGCGGAAATGCCGAATGCGCTGACACCAGTGGAACGCCGGAACAAGGTGATGGAGGAGCTATTGCTTATTTCCCCAAAAAGAAAGAATATTTTTTCCCTGTATCAGCCTTTTTATGTGAGTGAAACGGTTATCAACAGTGATGAGAAATTAATTTCTGAAGCTTTGCAGCGTTTTGAGCTGACGGTTTCCCGCAAAAATAAAATGATCGGGGTGAACGGTGCAGAAAAAAATATCCGTCGTGCATTGCAGGATTATATCCAACAAACCCGCAATATCCGCTTGGATGATCTGCATGTGACGAATGAGGCGTTCAACCGCTATGATGCGGAGTTTGTTTTGCGACAGCTGAATTTGATTGAAAATCACCTAGGATTAGTAATACCACATCCTTATAACATTAATCTTTTTTCTCACCTGTATATCTTATTGCGACGGTTTCGCAAAGTAGGGAATTCATTTAATGAGGATATTTTAGATGAGAAAGAGAAACAGCAAATGCAAGAAAACCCAGAATTAGCCACCATCGCCAAAGAGATCATTGGCAATAGCGAACAGTACTTGCATACGAAATTACCGGAAAACGAAAGCTATTATATGTATCAATACCTCGTCTCCTCACGGATGCAAAAGGCCACGGATGAATTAGAGGATCTGTCAGAACAAGTAAAACTAATTTCTAATGCATTTATAGAAAAAATGAGCACTCAGCTGCAGCGGTCATTTGAAGACGAGGAGTTATTCGGTAAATTGGCTCGCCATATCAAACCAATGATCAATCGGTTGCGACATGGGATCGAAGTCAAAAACAATCTTTTGGAGCAAATCAAATTAGAATATACAGATTTGTTTTTTGCTACCGAAGAGACTGCAAGAGAAATCTGCCAAGTGTACGATTTGCCAGCGCTCACAGAAGATGAAATCGGCTTTGTCACCCTTTACTTTGCTCAAGCGATCGAAGAACATCCTCAACAACTCAAGGTAATGATCGTCTGTACTACAGGAATCGGGACCTCCGAATTATTAAAAGTAAAAGTGCATAAGAAATTTCGTGAGTTAGCAATCACCGCTGTCCTACCTTCTCGTGATGTGGAAGCGGCTTTAAAGCAACACCCGGATACGGAGATGATCATCTCAACCGTTCAATTAACGATCGATAGTCCGATTCCGGTTGTGATCGTGAGCGCCATGCTGACGATGGAAGACCAAAAACGCCTTGAAGTGATGATTGGGAGGGTGAGAAATGACTAAATTCCCTTTGTCCCTTACTTTAGTTTCAACAGAAGCAGGAGAGACGAAAGTCGATGTTTTAAGGAAGATTGCAGGTGTTAGCCAAACAATCGGGCTGACGGAGAGCAAAACCCTGCTATTTGAAGCACTGCAAGCCCGAGAAGCGAGCGGCAATACGATGATTGCTGAAGATTTTGCGCTACCGCACATTGAAAGTGCTGTGGTGAAAAAAAGCGGAATCGTTCTAGTCAGAGGTGAAGAAGTCCTTTGGCAGGGAACGCTGCAAGCAAAAACGATTTTTGCGATCCTGATGAAGACTAACGAAACAACCGCGGTGAAACAAGCAGTCATCCGCTTAATGAAATGTTTCGCCTATGAAGAAAATCTGCAATTCATTGCAGAAAAATCAAAAGAAGAAATCGAAGCCTTCCTTCTCAACCAATGCGGCTGATAGGAATGAATGGTCAATTCAGTAAGGCAAGAGGTACTCAACTAGAGGAGGAAAACGAATGGATATTTCAACAGTGATTGATCCAAAAATAATCAAAACCAACATGGAGGCCGCTTCTAAAGAAGAAGCCCTGCAGCAATTGAGTCAGCTTTTATATACCAATGAGTACTTGACGGATCAGGCAGCATTTTTAAAAGATGTCTATGAGCGGGAAGCAGTTGGTCAAACAGGGATTGGTAATTACATTGCCATTCCCCATGGAAAAAGTGCTCATGTGAAGGAGAGCGGCGTAGCAATCGGGGTTTTAAAACAAGAGATCCCTTGGGAAACGTTGGATGGCAAGGGAGTGAAAGGAATTATCTTATTTGCCGTCGGTGATGACACGGAAGGGGCGCAAAAGCATTTGAAACTGCTCTCTTTGTTCGCTCGGAAATTAGGAAATGACGAGGTGACGGCTGCCTTGTTGAAAGCAAAAGAGCCGCAGCAAGTGATTGAAGCATTTCAAGGATAACAGAAAATTTAAGGAGGAATTATTTATGAAAATCGTCGGAGTATGTGCATGTACAGTAGGGATCGCTCACACTTATATTGCGCAAGAAAAGTTAGAAAATGCGGCTAAAAAGGCAGGTTACGAGATCCATGTGGAGACACAAGGAACGATCGGTCGTGAAAATGAATTGTCACCTGAAGCGATTGCGGCTGCAGATGTCGTGATTTTAGCAGTTGACGTCAAAGTAGCAGGACGTGAACGATTTGAAGGGAAACGGATCATTCAAGTGCCGACCGAAGTTGCCATCAAGTCCCCAAGCAAATTGTTGGAAAAAGCCAAAGAGGTCGTTCAACAGCAGGCGGTCTAAGCAAACCGAAGGAGGAAGGAAACTATGGAAAAAATCAAAGCATTGAATTTAAAAGGACATTTGTTGACAGCCATCTCCTATTTGATTCCGATCGTCTGCGGTGCCGGATTCTTGATTGCCATTGGCATGGCTTTCGGCGGCACCAGTCAGGGACAACTGGTGCCAGGTGAATTTACGATTTGGGATGCTTTAGCTACGATGGGAGGCGCAGGACTCGGGTTGCTTCCGGTGGTCATTGCGACAGGAATTTCTTATGCGATTGCCGAAAAACCGGGGATCGCGCCAGGGTTTATTATTGGTTTGACAGCCAATGCCATTGGTGCAGGTTTTATTGGAGGAATCTTGGGCGGCTACTTAGCTGGATATCTTGTAATTGCTATTTTACGATTTATTAAAGTACCAAATTGGGCGAAAGGCTTGATGCCGACATTGATCATTCCCTTTTTGACCTCTTTGATCGGTGGTCTGATCATGGTCTATATTATCGGTACACCGATCACTGCCTTTACGAACTTACTAACGAACGCATTAAATAGCTTAGGCTCCTCTTCATTATTGGTTTTTGGTGCCGTCATCGGCTTGTTGAGCGGCGTTGATTATGGTGGACCAATCAATAAAACGGTCTTTGCTTTTGTTCTGACGATGCAAGCAGAAGGGATCAATGGACCGATCACTGCACTGCAATTAGTCAATACTGCAACACCGATCGGCTTTGGTTTAGCATTCTTTATTGCAAAACTGTTCGGCAAAAACATCTATACGCCTGTAGAAGTGGAAACGTTAAAATCTGCCGTACCAATGGGTGTGATCAATATCGTTGAAGGGGTGATCCCAATCGTTATGAACGATATCGTCCGAGGGCTGATCGCAACAGCTATTGGCGGCGCTGCTGGCGGGGCTGTTTCAATGGTCTTAGGAGCAGATGCAACGGTACCGTTTGGTGGTGTGCTGATGCTGCCGACCATGACTCGTCCGTGGGCTGGGGCAGTAGCTTTGCTGGTAAATATAGTAGTGACTGGGATCACCTTGGCTTTGATTAAGAAAAATGTCACTGAAGAACAAGTAGTCGCACAAGCAGAAGTGGAAGAAGAAGAAATCGATTTAGATGATATTCAAATTTTCTAAGAAAAGCGATTCAATTGGAAGAAGAATCGTTCCTCTCAGTAGAAGACTGATTGAGGAGAAAGGATAAGTCTATGAACAAAGTTGAATTTTCACCGTCATTGATGACGATGGATCTAGATAAATTTAAAGAACAAATCACTTTTTTGAATGACCAAGTTGACTCCTATCATATTGATATTATGGATGGTCATTACGTACCCAATATTTCCCTATCCCCATGGTTTATTCAAGAGGTCCGCAAAATCAGTACGTTGCCTCTGTCCGCTCATTTGATGGTCACTGAACCTGCTTTTTGGGTGCAGCAGCTGATCGATATCAACTGTGAATGGATCTGCATGCACGCTGAGGTTTTGGATGGATTAGCATTTCGTCTGATCGATCAAATCCATGATGCTGGATTAAAAGCCGGGATCGTTTTAAATCCTGAAACGCCAGTATCGGTCATTTTGCCTTATATCGATCTTTTGGATAAAGTCACGATCATGACGGTTGATCCAGGGTTTGCGGGCCAACGCTTTATTGAAGGGGCGTTAGATAAAATTGTTGAACTGCGGGAATTACGGGAAGAATACGACTATCACTATGTCATTGAAATGGACGGTTCCTCCAATCGGAAATCCTTCAAACGGATCGATGAAGCCAATCCAGACATCTATATTGTCGGACGCAGTGGATTGTTTAGTTTAGATGACGACATTGCCAAAGCATGGTCGATCATGGTCGCAGATTATCAAGAAATGACTGGAAAAGTTTTGAGCAGCTAAGCAAAGCCGAAAGCAAAAGAATCGGACGACCAAAGTTAGGACTGTTAAAAAGAGGAGCATTCGTTGCCTATTAGCCAGTAAACTTTGGACGTCCGGTTCTTTTCAATTGTGAAAAGGCAGCGAATAGAAACATGCTGGCTGAAGAAAGTGAAGGAGGCAATTTAATTGAAAAAATTATTTGATAAAATCGATCAATTAGGAGTGAACACCCTTCGTACATTAAGTATCGAAGCCGTACAAAAAGCCAATTCAGGACATCCGGGATTACCGATGGGGGCAGCACCCATGGCCTATGCCTTGTGGACCAAACACTTGAAAGTCAATCCAACGACTTCTCGCAAGTGGGTGGATCGTGACCGTTTTGTTTTGTCTGCTGGACACGGTTCGGCGTTATTGTACAGCTTGTTGCATGTGTCTGGTTACGATGTGACCATTGAGGATCTAAAAAACTTCCGTCAATGGGATAGCCGCACGCCAGGACATCCAGAAGTCGATCACACAGACGGCGTGGAAGCAACCACTGGACCTTTAGGACAAGGGATCGCCATGGCAGTCGGTATGGCAATGGCCGAAGCCCACTTGGCTGCAACCTACAATCGCGACAAGTATCAAGTCATCGATCACTATACCTACGCTCTATGTGGCGATGGGGATTTGATGGAAGGTGTTTCGCAAGAAGCTGCATCCATGGCGGGTCACATGAAATTAGATAAACTGATCGTCTTGTACGATTCAAACGACATTTCCCTAGATGGTCCGACCTCAAAAGCCTTTACAGAAAATGTCGGTGCGCGTTTTGAGGCGTATGGCTGGCAACACATTCTCGTTGAAGACGGCAATGATTTAGAAGCGATCTCGAAAGCGATCGACGAAGCAAAAGCTGAAAGCGACAAACCAACCTTGATCGAAATCAAGACTGTGATCGGATACGGTGCGCCAAATCAAGGCACCTCTGCCGTTCATGGTGCGCCGATCGGTGCCAAAGGCATTTCAGCAGCCAAAGCGATTTATGGCTGGGAATACCCAGAATTTACCGTACCTGACGAAGTTGCCGCGCGCTTCAAAGAAACCATGATCGATGAAGGACAAAAAGCTGAAGCCGCTTGGAACGAAACTTTCCATGCCTATGAAGCAGCCTACCCAGAACTTGCGGCGCAATTCAAACAAGCCTTTGCGGGTGAATTGCCAGCAGATTGGGCTGCAGCATTACCAAGCTACGAAGTTGGCAGCTCACAAGCTAGCCGGGTATCCAGCAAAGAGATGATCCAAGCCTTATCCAAAGCCGTCCCTAGTCTCTGGGGCGGATCGGCTGACCTTTCTGGTTCCAACAACACGATGGTGGCAGCAGAAAAAGACTTTGAACCTGGCCAATACGAAGGCCGCAACATTTGGTTTGGTGTCCGAGAATTTGCGATGGCGGCAGCCATGAACGGCATCCAATTGCATGGCGGTACGCGAATCTATGGCGGGACCTTCTTCGTCTTCGTTGATTACTTGCGTCCAGCGGTGCGCTTGTCTGCGATCCAGCATGCACCTGTGATCTATGTCTTGACACATGACTCCGTGGCGGTTGGGGAAGATGGACCGACCCACGAGCCGATCGAGCAATTAGCTAGCGTCCGTTGCATGCCAAATGTCCAAGTGATTCGTCCAGCAGACGGCAATGAAACCCGTGCTGCTTGGAAACTGGCTATGACAACAACGGATAAACCAACGGTCTTAGTCTTAAGCCGACAAAACCTACCAGTGATCGAAGGCACGCAAACTGGTGCGGATGAAAATGTCGCAAAAGGTGGCTATGTGATTTCAAAACAAGCCGGTGAAACACCAGCGGGGATTTTGATCGCCACAGGTTCTGAAGTGAATCTTGCGGTTCAAGCACAAGCTAAATTGGCAGAAGAAGGCATCGATGTATCGGTGGTCTCCTTACCAAGCTTTGATTTGTTTGAAGCACAAAGTTCAGAATACAAAGAAAGTGTCTTGCCAAAAGCAGTGAAGAAACGGGTAGCGATTGAAGCGGCTTCCCCATTTGGTTGGGAACGTTACACCAGTTGTCATGGAAAAGTGATCGCGATCGATCACTTCGGTGCATCAGCACCTGGCGACAAAGTATTAGCAGAATTCGGCTTTAGTGTTGAAAATGTTGTGAATACTTTTAAATCACTATAATAAAATAACAGGCGATCTTTAAAGGGGGATACTCCTTTGAAGATCGCCTGTTTTTATTTATTAAGGAAACGCGGATAAGTTTACGCTCATTGTTTCTCTATTATTAAAAGGAGCCATGAAATCATCTGTCGATAGCAGTCATCAGCGACAGTGTTTGGTGTCCGATCAAAGTCATGCTGATCTAAATCGAGCCAAAGTGTTTTGGCACGGGGGACTTGTGCTGCGAAAGCTTCGGAGGCGCTGAAGGGAACGTCTGGATCTTTTTTGCAATGAACGACAAAGCAAGGAGGAAAGTCTTTGTAAGCGGCAGCAGGAATCGCCAAGGCTGCCAGCTGTTCCCGATTGCCTAAATAACGCTGCCAGTTGCCATATTGACGGGCGGAAAGGTACAAAGGGAATCGTTTTTCTAACGTGCCGTGGGTGATTGGTTGGCTTTCGATCATAGCTTCGGCGTCGAGTGGCGGGACTTTCGGAAATTGCGTGTAAAAGCGTGCCGGCTGCAAAAATTCTTTATAAAACAACTCTTGGTATCCGTAAAATCGGATCAAGCCTTTTTGCTCCGGATGCTTTGTGCGTGCGGTCTGTAAGGTCGCTAAAAAACCGCCGGCGGAGCGACCGAATAGAATGTACTCATTTGCACCAACGCCGCTGAAGTGCCAGCCCTCTGTCAAAAACCATTCCACTGCCTTTTTTGTATGAAGGTAAATGTCGTTCAGCGCTACTTCGGGAGCCAGTGGATAATCAAAGAGATAAAGGCTAACACCGGCAGCCAGCAATTGGTGGACATAATCCTGCGGAAGGTCTTCTCGCTGACCATAGAGGAAGCCACCACCATGAAAATACAAAAGGCTGATCCGAGGCTGCGCTGCTTTTAGGATCGTCACTTCTAACGGCAAAGTGCCGTAGGTGTCAAATTGGATTTTTTCTGTTTGCGCAAAGGCATTTTTAGGATAAACCATTGTTTTCTTCCTTTCTCTTCTTCGATAGTATAAGGAAGAGTATAGGAGAAGGAAGCGGTTTAAAAAACAGCGTTATGACTAAAAATAGAAACGGTTTTGTCGAAAGTGAACAATGATGTCCTTCAGTAACACGCTTACAATAACCGTATAAATTAAAGGAGGCAGAACAATGGAGTTGAAAAAAGAAGTAGCGGCAATGATCGATGCATTATCTCAGATTGGGAATGATCCAACTGGAGGAATGACTAGACTGCTTTATACCGATTCATGGAAAGAAGCGCAATCATTTGTAGAAAAACAATTAAAAAAAACTGGCTTAACGACGTCCTATGATGCAGTCGGCAATCTCTTCGGCAGAATGGAAGGCAGCCAGTATCCAGAAGAAACGATTCTTTCAGGGTCACATATCGATACCGTCGTCAACGGTGGCACATTAGACGGTCAATACGGGGTCGTTGCTGCTGCTTTAGCGATCAAGTATTTAAAAGAGACCTATGGGCAACCTTTACGCTCCTTGGAAGTCATCTCAATGGCAGAAGAAGAAGGCAGTCGTTTTCCAACCGTTTTTTGGGGAAGTAAAAACTTTGTCGGAGAGGCCAAAAAAGCCGATGTTGAAGCGATCGCAGATTTTGAAGGCAATAGCTTCGTGGCAGAGATGCAACGCCAAGGCTTTGATTTTCGCGACCCACAAGAACCGGTTCGATCAGACATCAAAGCCTTCGTGGAAATCCATATCGAACAAGGCAGTGTTTTAGAAAAAGAAAACTTGCAGATCGGAGTCGTCAATAGTATCGCTGGTCAAAAGCGCTACACCTTTGTCTTAAAAGGACAAGCCAATCATGCAGGCACCACACCGATGGGCTATCGTCAAGATGCTGTGTATGGTTTTGCCAAAATGTGTGCCGCAGTGATTGACCGTGGCTTAGAGCTTGGGGATCCATTAGTAGTGACATTCGGTAAAGTTGAGCCAAAACCGAATACGGTCAACGTGGTTCCTGGTGAAGTGTTGTTTACGATGGATTGTCGCCATACCGATGGGCAACTATTGGATGCCTTTACTGCTGAAGCAGAACAGATCATTCAAGCGATCGCCCAAGAGCATGACCTGACAGTGGAGATGGATCTATGGATGGATGAACGCCCTGTGCCGATGGACGATACGATCGTTGCCACGGTGGAACAAGCGGTGAAGCAAACCGGCAAACGCTACAAAGTGATGCATAGTGGGGCGGGTCATGATTCCCAAATCATTGCACCACATTTTCCAACGGCGATGCTGTTTGTACCAAGTATTGATGGGATTAGCCACAACCCAGCCGAAGCAACGACTATCGAAGATTTAACAGCTGGGGTAGAAGTTTTAGCAGCTTCCCTTTACGAGCTAGCATACAAAGAATAGAAAGCAGGGACACACATGGGATACAAAAATAATAATACGGGCTATTTAGATGGATTGCTGCAATCACGAGCAGTTATTAGAAAAAATAATTTTGCGATCTTGCCGCATGATGGGCTAGTGAATAATGTCATTCCAGGCTTCGAAAACTGTGAATGTTCGATACTCGGCACACCAAAATTAGGGGCGTCTTTTGTCGATTACATCATTTCATTCAAAAAAGATGGCGCCAACCAATTGGGCTTCGGCGGACCAGATATCGAGAGTTTCTTGTATGTCATCTCGGGCAAACTGGAAGTGAGTGATGGTAAAGAAACCCATACATTGACGGACGGAGGCTATATCTATCTGCCTGCTGGAGAAAAACTGTATATGAGAAATCTCCAAGAAGAAGCGACAGAAGTGTTCTTATATAAGAAGCGTTACCAACCGTTAGAAAATCACCAAGCCTACAAAGTAGTGGGGAATCTTTCAGAGTTGATACCGATCCAATACGAAGGGATGGAAGACGTCTTGCTTTGGGATTTCTTACCGAAAGAGTTGGGTTTTGACATGAATATCCATATCCTTTCCTTTGAACCAGGGGCAAGTCATGGCTACATTGAGACCCACTACCAAGAACACGGGGCGTACTTACTGTCAGGTAAAGGGATGTATAACTTAGACAATGAGTGGTTCCCAGTGGAAAAAGGCGACTATATTTTCATGAGTGCCTATGTACAGCAAGCGGCCTATGGTGTCGGTCGTGATGAACCATTGACCTATATTTATTCCAAAGATTGCAACCGCGATCCGGAAATTTAAAGGAGTTTAGAAAATGGAAGAGACGGTTATTGTACAGTCACAAGAGTTACAGCAATTGATCCAAAAAAAATTATCGGCTGCTGGTTTGTCTGAAGCGCACGCAGCCATCGTTGCAGAGCATTTGGTCTTTGCCGATGCCAGCGGGATCCACTCTCATGGGGCTGTACGGGTAGACTATTACGCAGAGCGGATCGCTAAAGGTGGAATGAATCGCACTCCACAGATCACGTTTGAAGAGACTGGGCCTAGCAGCGGGATCGTTCACGGTCAAAATGGCGCAGGGCAGGTCGTTGTATTAGAAGCGACAAAGCATGCCATTGAGATGGCCAAACGTTCTGGGATCGCGGCGGTTGGTGTACGGAAAACGAGTCATAGTGGGGCGCTATCCTATTATGTCAAAAAAGCTGCAGAAGCTGACTTGATTGCATTATCTATGTGCCAATCAGATTCAATGGTGGTTCCTTTTGGCGGTAAAGAAAATTATTTTGGTACCAATCCAATCGCATTTGCCGCACCACGAAAGCAGGGGGCACCGGTGGTCTTTGATATGGCAACGACGGTCCAAGCGTGGGGCAAAATATTAGATGCTCGCTCCAAAAATAAAGAGATTCCTGCGACATGGGCCGTGGATGCTCATGGCAAGCCAACGACGAATCCACATCATGTCCACGGCTTACTGCCGATCTCAGGGCCAAAAGGCTTTGGGTTGATGATGATGGTGGATATCTTATCAGGAATGCTCCTTGGGCTGCCTTTTGGCAAGCATGTTTCCTCTATGTACAACGATCTGACGAAAGGTCGCGACTTAGGGCAATTTATTTTGCTGATCGATCCGCAACGCTTTACAGATTTAGACACATTTAAAGAGTCAGTCGAAACGATGATCGAAGAGCTGCACGACATACCGGCTGCTGAACAGTTCCAGCAAGTCTATTATCCAGGCGAGATCAATCAACTAACCTATGAAAAATATATGGCAGAAGGCATTCCCATCGAGAAGAACATTTATCGCTATCTCATTAGCGACACGGTTCATTTTGACCAGTATTCTGGGTCAGATGCCTTTGCACAGACAGGAACAGGAGAGTGAGGAGACCCATGTTACACACTATTATTCAAAAAAACAATTACCAAGATTCCATTGTTTTAATGCTTTTGACCAATCGTCTACTGACGATCGCAGGGATCAACAACGCTTCGGTCATGATGGGCACACCTGCCAATAAGGACATTTTCAAGACGGGTGGTCTTAATACCGAGGAGATGAGCAATGCGACATCCAACGATATGGTGCTCGTTTTAGACCTCGAAGAGGAAAAAATCATCGAAACAGTCCTGTCAGAAATCGATGCCTTCTTATCGGACCAAAGCAATAGTGCAGGAGAGGAAACCCAAAGCGTCAAAACTTGGGAAAAAGCCTTAGATCTTGGAAAAGATGCGAAGGTCGCTGTCTTATCGATTCCCGGTACTATGGCAGCACCAGAAATTGAAACCGCATTAGCAGCGGGCAAACATGTATTTTGTTTCAGTGATAACGTTTCATTGGAAGAGGAAGTTCGGCTAAAGAAACTGGCGCATGAAAAAGGACTTCTTTTAATGGGACCAGATTGTGGCACAGGGATTCTCAATGGGATACCAGTAGCCTTCACCAATGCCGTCCGTAAAGGGAAAATCGGTGTTGTCGGCGCTTCGGGTACTGGCATCCAAGAAGTCACCACTATTATTCATAAATTAGGTGCCGGTGTGACACAAGCCATCGGAACCGGTGGACGAGATCTCAAAGAAGCCGTCGGTGGGATCACCATGAAAGATAGCATTCTTGCCTTGGAACACGATCCTGATACGGAGGTGATCGTGGTGATCTCCAAACCACCTGCACCACGTGTCCGAGATGAAGTGTTGGCACTTTTAAGAAGAGGAACAAAACCTGCAGTCACGATTTTTCTTGGGGAAGAGCCAACGGACCACGAAGAAAATCTTTACCGAGCCTACACGCTGGAAGAAGCGGCTCAATTAGCCGTGCAGCTGCTACGTCAAGAACAGATTGGACTAGAGCCAGTGAAAGAGGAAACAGCAGCTGCCACTTTCGGACCTGAACAACAAAAAATCAAAGCTTACTATTCTGGCGGAACATTGGCGTACGAAGCAGCGATGCTTGTTAAAGCAGGATTAAATCTGGAACAAGAAGATACCTATCAGGAAGGGTACATCTTAAAAGCAGCTGGCCATGAGATCATCGATTTAGGTGATGACATTTATACTCAAGGCAAGCCCCATCCGATGATCGACCCAACAAAGCGGATCGAACTGTTGAAACAAGCGGGGGAAGATCTTGAAACGGCAGTGATTTTGTTAGATATCGTTTTAGGGTACGGCTCTCATCAAGATATGGCGAGTGAATTGGCACCGACCATCAAATCATTGAAGGAAGAAGCACAAGCAGCTGGTCGGGAGTTAGCGGTGATCGCTACGATCGTTGGAACTGATTTAGACCCCCAAGATAGCAACGAGCAAGCAGAGATTTTAACCGCAGCTGGCGTGATTTTGTGTCAAAGCAATGCCCAAGCAGTCAAAAAAGCTTTAGCAATGCTCGGCCATCCCTTTTCCCCGATTAGTCGTAAGCTGTTGCCAAAAGCAGTGACAACTGCCGATGGGTTGCCAGAGCCATCTGAAAAGAGCCGCGAATTGTTGTCGAATGACGCGTTCATCAATGTAGGGTTGCGTAGCTTTGCAGAAGCGATCCAGACGCATCACGGTCAAGTCGTTCAATATGACTGGCAGCCAATTGCTGGTGGGAACGTAACGTTACAAAAAGCCTTACGTTTCTTAGCACAAGTGTCACTATCAGAGTAGGAGGAAGTTATCGTGTACGAAACTATTGAAGAAGCAAACCAAGCCGTTATTGCCAAGATCGTTGCCGGTTCGCCTTTTTTGTTGGATGTCGTTCCAGCAGTCAGTGTCATTCCAGAATTAGGTGAAGGAAAAGTCCTATTGCACGCAGGACCACCGATCCGCTACGACCAGATGATCGATCCGATTCAAGGCGCTTGTGTTGGAGCGGGACTTTTTGAAGGCTGGGGCGAAACGGAAGAAGAGGTACGTCATTTATTAGCATCTGGGGAAGTTCAACTGATTCCTTGTCACCACGTGCAAGCGGTTGGCCCAATGGGGGGCATCACCTCTGCCAATATGCCGGTTCTCGTGGTGGAAAACAAAACAGACGGCAACCGAGCGTACTGTACGATGAACGAAGGGATTGGGGCAGTTTTACGTTTTGGCGCCTATTCTCAAGAAGTCATTGATCGCTTGCATTGGATGAAAAATACGTTAGCACCAGTTTTAAGTGCTGCACTACAAACAAAACCCGATGGCTTGAACATCAATGTCTTAGTCGCAAAAGCAATCGCCATGGGGGATGAGTTCCATCAACGGAATATCGCTGCTTCGTTGGCGTTCTTAAAAGAAGTAGCACCAGCGATCGTTACCCTTGAAGGATTTGAAAAAGAAAAACCAGAAGTCATTCAGTTTCTAGCAGACACGGATCAGTTTTTCTTGAATATCATGATGGCTTCTTCAAAAGCGGTGCTTGATGGCGCCCGGACGATTGAAGAAGGAACGGTTGTGACAGCAATGTGTCGCAACGGGCATGAATTCGGTATCCGTATTTCTGGTATGGGGGACGAGTGGTTTACCGGTCCTGTCAATACACCAAAAGGGTTGTATTTCTCAGGATTCAGTGAAGAAGATGCCTCTCCAGATATGGGCGACAGTGCCATTACGGAAACCTTTGGTGTTGGGGGAATGGCGATGATTGCTGCCCCAGCTGTGACACGCTTCGTTGGTTCCGGCGGATTTCACGATGCGTTGAAAACCAGCAATGAGATGTTAGAGATCTCCATTGATACCAATCCGAATTTTCCCGTTCCTACATGGGACTTCAAAGGGATCTGTTTAGGGATCGATGCTCGGAAAGTCGTGGAAACAGGGATCTTACCGGTGATCAATACAGGGATCGCCAACAAACAAGCTGGACGGGGACAAATTGGGGCCGGGACAGTGACACCACCAATGGATTGCTTTGAAAAAGCTGTCTTGGCTTATGCAAAAAAATTAGGATTTGAAGAATAACTCAGGGGCTGAAAACGTGAAAAGGAGCAACCTAGCGATGATACAGGCAAAATGGATCGACCAAGCTTTATTTGAACCCGCATTTATCAATGGCAACTGGATCGTTCACAGTGTGTTTCAGCATAGTTTCAATCTGCAAGATCCTCGTCAGGATCAGCTGATCTGTGTCTCCAAACAAGCGGCTCGCGTGCCCAAAGGGATGATTTTAGCTGCCGACGATTATGCAGCGTTGGCGACAGGCTTAGTTGCTGGTACCACTCTTTTGGTTCAGCAACGGGTGATCCATTTTCCGCATCATCGTCTGTCTTTTCAAAAGGCAGCCATGTTTACAACCACCTTCCCAGCTGGCACAGCCCCATTTGATCGAGAACTGTTTTGGTCAACCCTCCAACATGTCACGGAAAAGACGGGGATTCAAGAAGCTGTTTCACAAACCATCAGCAGCAATCATCCGTTTTATGACGCAATCGATCAGCTATGCACGCCTTCATTTAAAGAACAACGGCAAGCAGTCGCTTATTTAGTCGGACGGGGTGTCGGATTGACCCCCACAGGCGATGATATGCTAGTTGGTCATTTGCTGGCTCGCCGAGTGATGGGGCAAGAAGATACCCGCTTGGTGGCTTATCTACAAAGAAGGCTGTTGACAGTCAATGATTTGACGACTGACGTCAGTAAACATTATCTTCTGCATGCGTTGACAGGCGCATTCAATCAATCGGCGTTATCCTTGACCAGGTGTACCGATTCAGCGGCTTTTTACCAAGTAATCAAAGAGATACTAGCGATCGGTCATACCTCGGGGGCTGACTTTTTGGCAGGGTTTGCTCGCAGTATCAATCAATTTCAAAACAATAGAAATGAGGAATTCATATGGCAAAACGAGTGGTCATCGCTCTAGGGGGCAATGCAATTTTAAAACCGAATCAACCAGCGACCGTAGAGACACAGCTTGCAAATATCCAGTTAAGTGCAGAACAGATCGCTAAAATCGAGAAACTTGACCATCAAATCGTTGTGACGCATGGCAATGGGCCGCAAGTCGGCAATATTTTACGACAAAATGAAGAAGCCAAAGAAGTCGTGCCGCCTTTTCCACTGGATGTCTGCAATGCAGAGTCACAAGGCTTTATCGGTTATTTGATGGAGCAAAGCATCAAAAATAAAATCGATCAAGAAGAACTGACCAGCAATGTCGTGACCTTATTGACTCAAGTGGAAGTGGCAGCGGATGATCCCGCGTTTGAAAAGCCAACGAAGCCGATCGGCTTGTTCTACTCAGAAGAAGAAGCAAAAACAATGGCTGAGGAAAAACATTGGGTTATGGAAGAAGATGCTGGACGTGGGTACCGTCGCGTCGTGCCATCCCCACAACCTGTGACGATCCACGGCGTGGAATCAATGGTTCATTTATTGAATCAAAATACCATCGTGATCGCTGGTGGCGGCGGTGGGATTCCAGTCGTAAAACAAGCGGAAGGCTTGAAAGGGATCGAAGCAGTCATCGATAAAGACCGAACTGGGAAAAAATTGGCAGAACAAGTGGATGCCGATGTATTTATGATGCTGACCGACGTCAGCAACGTTTATATCAATTACGGAACACCGGAGCAAGAAAAATTAACGGGTTTATCCGTAAGTGAAGCGCAAGCATATTTTGATGCGGGGCATTTTGCAGAAGGCAGTATGGGGCCGAAAATGGAAGCAGCGATTGCGTTTGCCAAGCAAGGAAAGACGGCAATCATCTGCTCATTGGAAGAAGCAGACTTAGCATTGTTAGGTGAAGCAGGCACAAGGATCGCTGGGTAACACCAGCGATCCAACTGCTTGATTCGCCTATTAGTCGCCTTCTTCGGACAGCTCAAGGGCTAAGCGCAGATCCAGGCTAATGCTAGGATCATGCACGTTTTTTCCTAGTAGCTTTTGGCACTGTTCGATGCGGTATTTGATCGTATTGCGATGAACGAACAAGGCTTTGGCGGTGCGGGTGATCTCACATTGATAATCCAAGTAAGCCCGTAAGGTTTTGCGCAATTCGATGGTGGCATCTTCTTGCGGAAACGCCAATTCTTTGAGGATCGTGCGGCAGAAATAATGGATATCTTCAGGGCTCATTTTTTCAAATAGACTCCGCATTCCCCGTTGATGGTAGAAAGAGACGATGGGAGAATCATGTTGGCCTCTTCGTTCTTCATAAGCAGTCTTTGCTTCAATGTAGGAGCTGGCTAAATCATTGATGCTTTCACAGACACTCCCTACACCAAAGGCCATTCGAAAAGGCAACCGATTGGTCAAAGCATTGGCGGTCTCAATCAAATGGTCTTCTAAGGCATCACACTTATGCTGCACGAAAATCGCAAAGTGATTGCTGCCCTTTAAGCGAAAGAGACAAACATCTTTGATGCGATAAGGCAGTTGTTCACTAAACCACTGATAGACCAAGTCACTTTCTTCTTTTAGGTATTTGTCTTTGTCTTTGGTTTCTTTGGTTGGTTCACAGGCACCATAGATGACACGATAATGGCGGGCTTTGACCAACCCGTAAGTCTTTCCGAGATCTAACCAATCTTTTTGTTCCTGTTTGGAAGATTGCTGGTATTCGATCATCCGTGTTAAAAAGTCACTTTTTAAATCTTCAAAAGATTCTTGCACTTTTTGGTTTTTGTAGAGCATAAACGACAAGACCAATGCTGCTTGTTCCAGCGCAAAATCCGAGACAGGATAAGGAATCGCCTCAGGATTCAAAATGACTAAATAATGCGGGAAATAAGTGGAGGTTTCAATGGCATAATAAGAAATTTGTGACGTTTTTTCATGGAGATCTTTGATAGGGATCGCCCCACTTTTTTCACCAGTAAAAACCCCTTTCGTTTTTCCTAATTGATGGATGTAGTACTCCGCGGGTTTTGTCATGCGGGTGAAATGCTTGGAGTGGGCAATCACTTGTTTAAAAGGATTCAACAAAATGATCGGTGTATTGACCATTTGGCCAAAATCAGCGATAAAGCGAGCGATGCTGACATCCTTCATCAAGGAAGCAGAGAACCGTTTTTGGATATCTAAGGCATAACTCAGCTGCTCGGTTTTGGTGTTCCATAGTAAATTCAAAAGCTGGTGCATCAAACGGCCCAGCGGCATCGTGGCAGGTACTTCTACGATGGGGAAACCTAAACTATCGGCGTAAGCGATGACTTCAGGATCGATGACATCCAAAAAACGACCGATCTTGATGCCTAATCCAGCGGCATTTTTGGCTACGAGGGAATCGATCAGTTCAAGCAGTGCTCCTTGATTATCTTTATAAACCATCGCCGTGCTTAAGATAAAGGTATGCTCAGGAATATAGTGGGCGATATCGGGGGTCTCAGTGATTTCGATACTGTCGACGGGAATTTCCGCGGTAATGGGATCTGTCAACAAACGCAAATTGGAAAAGCGTGGTGTAGCAAGCAATTCAGCAACTAACTTCATAGAGAAACTCCTTTTAGAATTGAACAAAACAAACAAAAACATGTCCTTTTTTAGCTTTATTGTACAACAAACTTGGAAACGTTGACAAGGCGTTGGGCAGTGAAATCAAAAAGAGAAATGAGGGGAAAAGATGTATAAAGAGTTAACGATCGCACAACGTACGATCATGACACCTGGGCCTGTAGAAGCCCATCCAGCTGTTCTTCAAGCAATGACCAATCGTATTTTGGGACAGTTTGATCCGAATTTTTTGGCGATCATGGATGAGGTCAAAGAAATGATCAAACAACCGTTTGGAACCAAAAACAAAGAGGCATTTGCCATTGATGGGACTTCCCGAGCTGGTTTAGAAGCGGCGCTGATCGCTTTGATCGAACCAGGGGACAAAGTCTTGATCCCCGCCTATGGGCGCTTTGCTTTCTTACTTGGAGAAATCTGTGAACGTGCCCAAGCGCAAGTCAAATATGTAGAAAAAGAATGGACGGCTCCTTTTGCACCCGCAGAGGTCATCAAAGAAATCGACGCATTTCAACCCAAGATCGTGGCGATGGTCCACGGGGAAACTGCCAATGGGCAAATGCAGCCGTTAGCAGAAATCGGGCAGTATTGTCGCGCAAAAGATATTTTCTTTGTCGTTGACATGGTGGCGACTTATGGTGGCGTGGCCCTGTCAGTCGATGATTGGTGTGTCGATTTGGCAATTGCCGGTACACAGAAGTGTTTAAGTGTGCCGTCTGGTCTTTCATTAGTGACCTACAACGATCGCGTCGAAGCCGTCCTTAATGCCCGTTACCAAAAAGAATTAGGCTTGAGCAAAACGGATCGAAACAAGCGGCACATTATGAGTAATTACTTGGATTTGAGTCAATTGCAACGCTACTGGAACAAAGAGCGAATCAACCATCACACAGAAGCGACGAGTATGATCTATGCGCTTCATGAAGGATTACGGATGTTGCTAAACGAAGGCCTCGATGCAGCCTATCAACGTCATTTGACGAATGAAGGGGCGTTGGTCGCTGGACTGGAGGCAATGGGGCTTTCGATTTATGGCGAAAAAGCAACCAAAATGCCGACAGTTACCCCCATCTTTATTCCAGAAGGTGTTGATGGCGAAGCTGTCCGAGAAGAGATGCTTCACTCCTTTGGTGTAGAGATCGCTAGTTCATTTGGTGATCTAAAAGGAAAAATCTGGCGGATTGGAAATATGGGCTACAGCAGCCGCAAAGAAAATATTTTACATGTCCTAGCCGCGTTAGAAGGGGCACTATTGTACCAGCAAGCACCAATTTCTGCCGGCAAAGCGCTCATCGCTGCGTTAAATTACTACCAAAAAACGACTTAAAATTTTAGCACAAATGCACAACGACTGAAAGCGTTTTGTGAAAAATGACAAATGCAATAGTCGGCAAAAAAACGTACACTAAGACTATCTTAAAGCGCTTTCGTTGGCGTGCTTCACAAACTTTACTTGTGTAACTGATGGAGGGAAAAAAATGGAAATCAATAAAGAACGTGGTGGGCTTGCCTACTGGAAACAAATTATTATCTTAATGTGTTCAGGCTGGGTCACTATCTGGATTTATCGCGCTGCGTTATCACCGGTCTATCCGCAAATCAATGAGTCACTTGGCGGCAATATTTCTGATACAGCATTAGGATCGATCGCCAGCTTTTACTTTTTCGGCTATGTGATCATGCAGATCCCTGCCGGCTTTTTAGTGGATAAGATTGGGAAGAAAACAGTTCTGCTCCCAGGATTTGTGGTATTTGCACTGGCAGCTTTACTGATTTCACAAGCCTCTTCAATCTCCATGATCTATACCGGTAGCTTTTTAGCAGGGATCGGCTGTGGATCATTTTATGGTTCCGCGTATTCTTTGACCTCACAGAACATTCCGAAAGAAAAGAAGAGCTTCTCAACAGCGATCGTCAATAGTGGTTCTGCCGTTGGTTCAGGGTTTGGGATGATCTTATCAAGCTTTATCGTTATTCAGATGAATATGCCTTGGCAAACAATGATGTATTTATCCGCTTTCTTGATCGTTTGTATGACGATCGCTTTCGCATTGGTTATCCGCAGCAACAAAGAAGACGTAGCTTTCTTGGAGAGTCAAGCAGCAGCTGAAGAAGAAACAACGGATCAGCCGAAAGAAAAAGTTTCCCTTTCGACCTTGTTCTCCCTGCGGATGCTCTTTACGTATGTGTTATATTTTGCGACGTGTTATGCCTACTATATGACGGTTACTTGGCTACCAAACTTCTTAGGAACAGAACGAGGCTTCCAAGGAGTCGCAATCGGCTTCTCTTCTTCATTGGTGGCATTTGCTTCGATTCCTGGGGCCTTGTTCTTTAGCCGCTTGGCAGACAAATACATGCATAAAAAAGTTACCTTTATCGTTATTTTAGAAGTATTAGCGGCGTTGATGTTATTAGTAACGGTGCAAGCAACAAATTCGACTTTCTTAATGATCGCGTTGATCTTGTACGGGTTCCTTGGAAAACTAGCGGTTGAACCAATCATCATTTCTTGGCTAGGGGAAAATGCACCAAAAGTTGGGGTCGGTACGACATTAGGGGTCTTCAACTTTTTCGGCATGATGTCTTCCGTTATCGCACCAACATTGACCGGATCGATCTCGGATGCAACAGGGTCAAAAGTAATGGGCTTTTATATCGCAATTATTTTGTTGATCGGTGGTACATTCTTATTCTTGACTGTAAACTCTAAGAAAACAGCAAAGTAGAAAAGTGAGGAACAACAGATGAAAAAACGATCCTTAAAAATCAGTTTGACCAACCAAATCATGATTGCAACGGTATTGGGGATTTTTTGGGGCGTTTCCTTTCCCGGTTTAGGTGATCAAATGCAGCTAGTCGGGGACTTCTTCTTGCGACTGATTCAAATGTCTGTGGTCGTGTTGGTCATGGGCTCGGTGATTGAAGCGGTGGGGGGACTTGATCCAAAAGAATTAGGTGGGATCGGCGGGAAAGTCTTCCTCTGGTTTACCGGTTCGACCCTCGTCGCCGCTATTTTCGGTCTCTTGTTCGCCTTGATCCTCAAGCCCGGCGCAGGCCTTGACCAGTCGCTGCTGCAAAGTACAGAAACTGCATTAAGTACCAGCAGCATAGAAGAAGTCATCTTGAACTTTGTTCCACTGAACATTATTCAAGCCATGGTGGAGCAGAATATGATCCAAGTGATTTTTTTTTCGCTCTTCTTTGGCCTTGCCTTGAGCTTAATCAAGCATGAAAAAAAGAATCAGCTGTTTCTAGATATGATCGGTAGTTTTAATCATATTTTGTTAAAAATGGTCAGCATGATCATGAAGTTGGCGCCGATCGGGATTTTCGGCCTTGTTGCTTCCTTGGTAGAAGATACCGGCATTCGTGTGTTGGGAATGTTAGCCAGTTTTTTATTGACGTTAGCAGCGGCATCTTTGCTCTTTTTGTTTCTTTGGTTTCTCTTGACGTCGCTCTATTGCAAAGTTTCCTTGTTTCGTTTGATAAAGAATATGTGGCGTCTATCGGTGATTTCCTTTACGACCACCTCTTCTGCTGTTTCATTGCCGTTTCAAATCGAAGATGGCAAAGAACGATTTGGGATCAGTGATCGAATCAATAAGCTCGTGATGCCTCTAGGCATGACCTTAAATAGCAATGGGCTCTCCTTATTTTTAGCCCTGGCAATCGTAACCGTTGCTCAGGCGTACCAGATCCAATTGAGCTGGGGGGATCTTTTGCAAGTGGTCTTGTTGTCCTCGTTGGCATGCTTGGGAACGATCGTCGTTCCAGGCGGCGGATTAGTCACACTGGCTACGGTTTTACCTATGTTAGGACTGCCTAATGAAAGCATCGCCTTACTGGCAGGGATCGATTGGTTTTCTGGGATGTTTCGGACCCTCTTGAATGTTGACCCTGACGTCACGGTGGCGTTGATCGTTGCTCATGATGAAGGAGAACTGGATCGTGCAATCTTCAATGGTGAAAAAGCCCAGGTCAAATTAGCAGAAAAAATCACCGATGGCGTATAAGACCAATCATTCTTGTGATGAAACTTTACTCTTTTTTGGAAACGTGCTACGATTGATTCGTTGATAGACTAAAGAAGCTTCCTGAAATACCGTAAACGGTAAACAGTAGCGGCTGATTTTCCGCTTGTCATTCAACAGACAACTACGACAAAAAGAGGAGGAAAAAACATGACAGCATCGATGAAATTGTGGATTGACCTTTTGAATAGCTAATTTAAATCTATTTCAAAAGTCTAGGCAATCGTGATTTCAAGGGATGAGTGTCCTCTTTTTTCCAATTTCTTATTAAAATCAGGGTATAGCGGTAGGCTATGCCCTTTTTTTGTGCTTGCGTTTTCCTAGACGGGAAGGACAGACTGATGGAACAATTAAGTGTAAAAATAAACAATCTAATCAAAAATTATGGGGCCAAAGAAGTACTGAACATTGAAGAACTGAGTGCCTATCAAACGGATCGTATCGGGATCGTGGGCGCAAACGGGCAAGGCAAGTCTACCTTGCTGAAGTTGATTGCGGGAGTGGTCGATCCTGATTCAGGAACGATCCAAAAAGAAAATTCGTTTCACTATTTCCCGCAAATCGCTGAGGTGACTGAAAAGACGGAGGCCCTTGACTGGGCGCTGTTCGGTCGTTTTTCGATCCCAACAAATGAATTGGCGACACTAAGCGGCGGGGAGGAGACCAAATACCGGTTGGCACAAACGTTATCTTCCTATCAGTTAGGACTTTTGCTCGATGAGCCAACGACCCACTTGGACCAGCAAGGAATTCAAGTCTTGATTGATGAACTGCAGTATTATTATGGCACCCTGATCGTGGTCAGTCATGATCGGTATCTATTGAATCAGCTGGCAACGAAAATCTGGGAAGTCGATCAAGGCAAAGTCACCGAGTATTCTGGCAATTATGACAGTTACCGACAGCAAAAAGAGCAAGCGGCACAGCGTGTTGCCTGGGAGGCTGCGCAGTATCAGCAACAAAAACAGCAGTTGACCCAAGCGATCCAAAAGAAAAAAGAACAAGCGATCAAGAGCAGTCGCATTTCTGAAAAAAAGCGGCAGCAGAACATCCGACCAGACCGTTTGTCGTCATCAAAACAAAAAGACACGGTGCAAAAGTCATTGCAAAAAACAGTCAAAGCCATGGAAAGCCGCTTGGATCAGTTGGAAGAAGTGAAGGGTGTTGCCCGGCAGCAGGTGATTCGTTTTCCGGTAGTCCCTGCAGTGGAGCTGCATAATAAACGACCGATTCGTGGGGAGCAAGTAACCATTCAAAGAGGGGCGAAACGTTTGCTAGACAGCAGCAGTTTCCAGTTTGCTGCCGGGAAGAAAATCGCTATCGTGGGTCCGAACGGTTCGGGAAAGTCGACTTTACTAAAAGAAATCATCGCAGGCGGAGAGGGAATCTATGTATCACCGAAAATCGTCTTTGCGGTCTACGAGCAAATGGGCTATCGAAAAAACAGCACCACACCGCTTTTGACGGAATTGATGGCTCAAACAGACTATCAGGAACCACTGGTCCGCAGTATTTTACACAATCTGGGATTTAGCCAGATTGACGTGATGAAGCCAGTCAATGTGCTAAGCGGCGGGGAAGCGACACGGGTCGAGCTCGCACGCATCTTTACTCAATCTGCCAATGTCTTGATACTTGATGAACCGACGAACTTTATTGATCTACCGACAATCACCGTCTTGGAACAATTGATTCGCAGCTATCGAGGCATCGTTTTGTTCACATCTCACGATCAAGCGTTTATCGATGCCGTCGCGGATGACGTGTATCTAATCGATCATGGGAAATTAACATTGGTTTCTAGTAACTAGCAGCATAGTCGCTTTTATACCTGTATAGAGAAAAACAGCGCGGGAAAGGAAGCGACCGCCCAACGTTCGATCAACAATCGGCCGTTGAGCGGTCACTACAAAACCCGCGCTGTTTTTTTTTTGCAATCATCGGTATCGCCTCGCTGTTGCTACATCGCTTAATAAATCTTTTTCGTAAAGTATTTTAAGATCAGGGGAGAGATCAAGGTACTCAACAAGACAACGATCACCAAAGGGGAATACAATGCGGATGAGATCAATTGGTTTTGTTGACCAATCTGCAAAATGATCAATGCCATTTCACCTCGGGAAATCATTCCAGCTCCCACCATCCAAGCACTGTTGTTTGAGAATTTCGCGATTTTCGCCCCGACATAGCCGCCGACCAATTTGGTCATGATCGCGACCACGGTAAAGGCAAGAATAAAGAATAATTGCTCATTTAAGCGGGAAAAATCAACTTCTAAGCCAACGCTGACAAAGAACACCGGAATGAAGACGGCGTAACCTAATGCTTCGACACTGTGTTCCACTTCCTCACGAACCTTCGTTTGACTGACAGCGATCCCTGCGAAGAAGGCACCAATGACCGAGCTTAACCCAACGAGGTCAGCAAGATACGCCATTCCTAAGCAGATGATCAGTGACATGATGATCACCGCGGAATTTGCAAATAGCTTTTCTGCAAGTGCCAATAAGAACGGAGCAATCCATTTCACTAATAGAAAAATCAACACAAAATAAATCAATTCTACCAATAAGGTGACCGGCAGTGGTGTTGCTTGGCTGCTTTCGCCGCCTAAAAAGGAGAGGCTAAGACTCAAAACCAACACGACCAAAATATCATCCACGACGGAAGCACCAAGAATCGTCGACCCTTCTTTCGTATTCACCACATTCAACTCTTTCAATACTTCGACAGAAATACTGACTGAGGTGGCAGCTAATACGATCCCGAAAAAGAACGCTTCTGTGGGACTGCTTTGAAAACCGACCCCCGTGGCATACCCGAAGAGCATAGGGAACACGATCCCCAAAAGGGCAACGAGCATCCCTGGACGAAAATAGCGTTTCAATAAAGAAATATCACTTTCCAATCCCGCTAAAAACATCAGCAAAATAACACCAATCTCTGAAAAATCATGAACCAGAATATCTGGATGGACCCAATTGAGTCCTGCGCCTCCTAATAAAACCCCCGCTAACAACTGCCCGATAACAGCAGGAACGCCCATCCGTCTCGCCAGATGCGAGAAGAGGGTCGTCGTGATTAGGATCAAACACAAAATCCCGACAAAATGCATAAAACCTCATCCTTCTTTCCTATAACATACTCCCCTTTAGTATAGCATTCTCTCTTGAATTGAGCCTGTATCAAGCCTTTTTTTATTAAAAGAGTTTCATTAAACCACACGTTTTTTGAGATAAGGAGGAAGCGAAGGCAATCAGAGTTTTTCTGTGCACTCGTCGAAATAAAAAAACATTATTTTCACTTTACTTGTATCAAATTATTGTTTGAGCCAACGGGCGAGCTGCTGAAACACCATTTGGACTTGCGGCTCCTCGACGTTTTTCAAAAAGTCGTGGGGCAAATCATAGACAGGGACAAATTTGCTTTTAGGCACTTTCTTCAAGCCTTTGCTGTAACGAAAAGGAACTTCCTCATCGGTACTGCTGGCACTGCTGAAAATTGGAGGAAATTGAGCAAGCAGCTCAGGATCAATGGCATAGTCAGAAAGATCCTCAGCTGTTAGCCCATAGATCGTGGCGAGTTCTTGCTGTTGGACCCAATAAACATAAGGCAAATAGCGCTGAAACTGCGGATCATCCCAAACGATCTCGGTTTGATCCAAAGGAGGAACTTGCTCTTTGCTTAAGAGCGGCTGCTGCAAGACTCGTTTGTTTTCAATAAAAGAAAGATCGGTATACCCATAAAAATTGACTAGTTTTTCAGGCAATCTCTGTTGTTCCTTCAGTAATTGCTGGGTCAGCGCCAGCATCAAATAACCGCCAGCTGAGCGTCCGCAGAAACAAAACGGATTATCTTTAAGCACAGTTGCTTGCAATTCTTGAAAATTTTGCCAGTTCAGCGCCAAAATCTCCGCTAACGAGGAATTGGGCGCCAGTAAATAATCGACTGTGAGGACGCTGTATTGCTGCTCTTGAAATAGTGTGATCAGTGATGCGGGAATGTCTTGACGGGTTCCATAAACAAAACCGCCGCCGTGAAAGTAAATCACGTATTTCTCCGAAGCAGGATAAAGGGACACCGAAGCACCGGTGGTCAATTGCCATTCTTTTTTCATTTTGCTTGACTCCTTTTCTGAAGCTCTAATAAATAGGTGCCGATCTCGTAATTGACTAATTGGATCGGACTTGTCAGATCGATCTCTAGTAGCTGTTCGATTTTGCTTAGCCGATAACGAATCGTTTTGGCATGAAGAAACAAGGTTTCAGCCGTATTTTTGTAATTGCGATTCGTGATAAAAAAGGTATACAGCGTTTTGAACAGCTCTTCATTTTCTTCCGAGAGTTGATACAGCTTCGGGGGAATGCTTTGCTGCAGCTTTTCCAGTTGGTTCTCCTTGATAAAGGAACTAAAGATACCTAAGTCGCTATAGGCAATGATCGGCGCCAAATAAAACTGCCGATTGAAGCGGATCGCATCCAAACACTCTGGCAGGATCTCTTTGATCTGTTCCTTGCGCAAGACTTCGCTGACCACCAAGCAGCCATGTTCATCGGCTAACAGGGCATCATCAAAATGTGTCTGCAGCATCTGTTTCGTCACCTGGTGGGCGATCGATTGGAAATTATAGAGGATCACCAAATAATTGTGGTGTTCAAAAAAGACGTGGGGTGTTTTCAACGCCCGTAGCTTGTGCAAAACGACGGACTTACGCTCCTTATCTTTAAAGCTGTTGGAAGCAAAGGCAATGCCTTGGTAGAAATCGTAGCGATCCAGTTGCGCTTCTTCTAACAAAAGATCCAGCTCAGCCAAATTGCTAGGAGTGTTTTGCAAGATCGCATCGGCAAGATTGTTCATGCGATTGTAGCGCTCTTTCTTCAACAAATACGCCATTTGGAGGCGTTCATAGATGACGTCGATCACATTTTCAATAATCATGACTTTTGCCTCAGGGATCTGCGAATCTTTCTGATAAACGATCAAGGTACATAAATCATTGTAAGGATTGATGATCTCTACTTTGATGGCAGTCACATATTGATTGTTCTCATGAGAAAATAATTCTAAATATTCGTAGTGGTTCTTGGTAAACTCGACGGTTTTCATGGGTTCTTGCTTGGTCACCACGAAATTCTTAAAGGATTGACCGACGGACACATGCACATCTAAATGGGGGATGCGCAAAGAACAAGGCTTTTCGATCAATTGATAGAACTCCTGCATGATCTGATCGAAAGAAGAGTGGTTGCGCTCGACTTTCATGAAGCGCTGGCGAACTTCGTAATAGGTACGCAGCAGCTGGGTTTGGTGATTCAGCAATGGTTCGTAAACCGCTAGCATGATGGCTTCATAGCTGACTTCTTGCTGCACTTTGATCAAAGGGATCTGATAAGCAAAGCTAAGCTCAATCACCCAATCTGGAATCATAGGGATCAAGCGATCCACTTTGATCACTAAACCGCTGACACCGATTTGCTGCATTTTTTCAAAAAAAACACGCAGTTCCTCAGGGGATTGGTCTTTGAAGGCATAAAAAGAAGTCAAAATCAATTGATGGGCTTTGCTCCACTTCTCAATGTCCATCGCTTCCAGCACCATGACGGAACCGACGGAATTTGTTAAACCAATGGAGCCAGTCAGGATTTTACTTTTTTCAAAAAGCGGCAATTCAACCAATTCTTTTAATTTCATAAAATGCTCCTTTTTTCTCTTTTGGATAAAAAGTATAGCATTTTTTTAGAACTTTATCCAATGAAAACGCAAACAATGCTCGTTAGAATGAGAGTATAAGAAAAGGAGGAGAACAAATGCTGCACACAGTAATCTTAAAGAATAACTACCAAGATTCCATTAACTTAATGCTGCTGACGAATACGATCAATGATCTAGGCGATGTCGAAATGAGTCAAATCATGATGGGGACGGATGCAAACAAAGACATATTAAATAACACTGGATTGCTTTCTAAAGAGGCAGAAGGTGCTTCACCCAACGATATGATGATCGTGGTCGATAGCCAAAACGAACAGATCATGGATCAAGTAATGCCAGCGATCGATTCATTTTTAGCTGATCTTTCAGCAAAAGATCAAGGCAAAGAAACGCCAGCGGCGGCTTCATGGCAAGAAGCCTTGAGCGCAATGCCAGATGCCAATGTTGCATTATTTAGTATTCCTGGGGAATATGGCGCAGCCGAGATGGAAAAAGCGCTAAAAAATGACTTGCATGTTTTCTCGTTTACGGACAATGTCGCTATCGAAGATGAAGTGCGTTTGAAAAAGCTGGCTCATGAAAAAGGCTTATTGATGATGGGGCCTGACTGTGGGACTGGTATTATTTCTAGCATTCCGATTGCCTTCACGAATGTCGTGGCACCAGGAAACATCGGTGTTGTTGGTGCCTCTGGTACGGGGATTCAAGAAGTGACGACGATCATTGACCGATTAGGCGGTGGTGTCGTTCATGCCATCGGGACCGGCGGACGTGACTTAAGCGACAAAGTTGGGGCGATCACTGTCAAAGATGCCATCGTTGCTTTAGAAAATCATGAACCGACAGATGTGATTTGCGTGATCTCGAAACCACCTGCAAAAGAAGTGCGGGATGAAGTCGTTCAATTGCTACAAAGTATCAGCAAACCTGTAGTAGCGATTTTCTTAGGAGAAAAACCAGAAGCCCATGAAGGAAAAGTCTATTTGGCACATACTCTGGAAGAAACAGCGCGCATTGCTGTTGATCTTGCCAATGAAGAACCAGTCAAGGCGAACTATTTTGAACGCGTGGAAACCCCAGATGTGCCCAAGCTCGCTGCCGACAAAGTGGTTAAAGGTCTTTATTCTGGCGGAACATTAGCTGCCGAAGCAGGAATGCTGATCTCCGAATCCTTGAATTTAGAAGGCCTTGTAAAACAAGAAGGCTATATCTTACATTCCCACGGCTACGATGTGATCGACCTTGGTGATGATATCTATACCCAAGGCAAACCGCATCCAATGATCGATCCTGAAGTGCGCATCAAAAAAATCGAAGACTATGCGCAAGATGAGCAAACCGGGGTCATTCTATTTGATGTGGTGCTAGGTTACGGCGCGCATGCAGATATGGTAGGAGCTTTGTTACCAGCTATCGAAGCTGCACAGCAAACAGCCCAAGCAGCTGATCGAGCGTTGTACTTTGTTGCTACCGTCTGCGGAACTGAAAAAGATCCGCAAAACTACCAAGAAGCAGTCAACCGTTTGAAAGCAGCTGGCGTCTATGTGGCACCAAGCAATGCTCAAGCAGTGCAATTAGCCCTCGCTTTAAAAGGGGCGACTCTTTCTGAAGCAGACAAAACAGTCAATGACTATACTGGTAGCAAGGTTGAGGTGCCGACAGTCAGCGAGAAAGTAATGGAGCTGTTGACCACCAAACCACGGATCATCAATGTTGGCTTGCAAAGCTTCAATGAATCGATCCTGCAATATGGCGGGAAAACAGAACAATTCAACTGGCGTCCTCGTGCTAACGGCAACAAGAAAATGATCCGTATTTTAGACGCGTTAGAAGAATTTGACGAAAAAATCACAGCTGAAAACCAAGCAGTGACGGATAAAATCAAAAATGCCCAACCATTCTTGATCGATGTCGTTCCGGCTAAATCAGTGATCGCTGAATTAAACGAAAGTCAGAAAACCTTGCTGCATGCAGGACCGCCGATCCAATGGTCGGAAATGACGGGACCGATGCAAGGATCTTGTATCGGCGCTGCCTTGTTTGAACGCTGGGCGAAGGATGAAGACGAAGCCCGCCGCCTACTCGAAAGTGGGGAAGTCCGCTTTATGCCATGTCACCATGTCCAGGCAGTCGGTCCAATGGGCGGGATCACTTCAGGGAATATGCCTGTCTTTGTGGTTGAAAACCGCCTTGTCGGCAACAAAGCCTACTGTATTTTGAACGAAGGGATCGGTAAAGTCTTGCGATTCGGTGCTTATTCACAAGAAGTCATCGATCGTTTGGATTGGATCAAAGACGTCTTAGGACCAACCATTGCCAAGGCATTAAAACTAACTGAAGAAGGCATCAATTTGAATGTATTGATTGCCCGGTCGATCACAATGGGGGATGAATTCCATCAACGAAATATTGCAGCATCATTGAACTTCTTGAAAGAGATCGCGCCGTTGATCATCCAAACAGAAATCGATGAAAAGCAAAAATATGAAGTGATCAAGTTCTTAGCAGATACCGATCAGTTCTTCTTGAATATCATGATGGCAACCGGCAAAGCCATCGTTGACGGTGCCCGTGTCGATGCCAAAGGAACGATCGTGACCACCATGACGAGAAACGGCGTCAATTTTGGGGTTCGTGTCGCCCAAACAGAAGACCAATGGCATACTGCACCAGTCAATACGCCGAAAGGTTTGTACTTTACTGGGTTTACCGAAGCAGATGGCAATCCTGATATTGGGGACAGTGCCATTACTGAAACCGTCGGTGTCGGAGCAATGGCGATGGTAGCCGCACCAGGTGTAACACGCTTTGTCGGCGCTGGTGGCTTTGAAGATGCGCTAGAAACTTCCAATGAAATGGCAAAAATCTGTTTCGGTCATAATCCGACCTTCTCGATCCCAACATGGGACTTCCAGGGGACTTGTTTGGGGATCGACATCCGGAAAGTCGTTGAAACAGGCATCACCCCAATCATCAATACTGGGATCGCCCATAAAGAAGCAGGTGTCGGTCAAGTCGGTGCAGGGACGGTGCGTGCACCGTTAGGCTGTTTTGAAAATGCCTTGACGGCTTATGCGAAGGATCTGGGGATCGATGTTGACTGAGAAAATCAAAATCAGTGATTATCTAGACCCATTGCAACGATTCGGTCGTACCGGTCGGGTGCATAGCGTGTTTGATCGTTCATTCAATGTGATGATCGGGCAGCAGCTGGTCAATATCAACAACTATCGCAACTATTTGACTGGCTTCGGAGTCTTTTTACCAGATGCATTGTTTGAGCAAGTCCTGCCTTTGATCGAGGTCGGCAATCGCGTGCAAGTCCGAGAGCATGGTCTGACCTTTTACAGCACAAAAGGAACATTTTCTCTTTCATTAGAGGAAAAAGAATTGGTTTCGCTGCAGGTGAAGGAGCTATCCTTCACCTCTGCGGAATTGCAGTTTTTGAAAGAAATCCTGCTTCAACAAAAACTAGAAACCAAGATTGGGTTGCCCGAAGATGAGAAAACCCAAGCAGTGTTTGCGGCATTGCGGCAGCCTGTCTCAGATTGGGAACCAATCATTGCTCACCTGATTGGCCGCGGCAAAGGATTGACACCTAGCGGCGATGATCTTTTAGTTGCCTATCAAGCGATGCTCTATGCCTTGCAGCAGCCGGAAGCTGACGCGTTAGCGCAAGCATTGGCAAAACCGCTGTCTACGACGGATGTCAGCCTTGCTTATATTCAAAGTGCCAGTCAAGGGTATGTCAATTCGGTGATGCTGCAATTATTTAAAGACTTAAAAAAGCAAAACCCACAGGTGATTGAAAAAGATGTGCAGCAGTTGATGTCCGTTGGTCATTCGTCAGGCAAAGATCTTAGTTTTGGGTTGTTGTTAGCGTTGGAGTCATTGTCACTTGAGGAAAAAGAATAGAAATGGGGAGAAATCATGGAAATCAGTAACCAGAAAGATGCGGTCAAAGTAAGCAATTCTTACTGGAAAAAAGTCGTTGCTATTTTCTTTGTCGGCTGGATTTTAATGTACGCCACACGGACGATCTTCAATCCAATCATGGGTGTGATCGGAGAAGAATTCAATTTAAGCAACACACAACTAGGACTTGCCAATAGTATTTTCTTTTTGACATATGCCGTTGCGCAAATTCCTTTTGGCATCATCGGCGACAAAATCGGTCGCAAATTGGTGATCGCCCTAGGTTTTGTTTTATTGGCAGTGACTACTTACTTCAGTGGGCTAGCCACAAGCTTCGTTTTGTTCTTAGTGATTCGTGCCATTGCAGGGATTGGTCAAGGTGCCTATTACGGTCCGCAATACGCATTGTCTACCGAAGCGATTCCCGACAACAAACGGACCGTCGGAAATGCCATTATCAACAGTGGGATGGCGTTTGGAACGTCTGGCGGGTACTTGCTTTCTAGTAAATTGGTCTTGGATAACGGGGGCCATTGGAGCCAACCCTTCTTCCTAATGGCGTTTCCGACCTTGATTGTCGGTGTCTTGTTCTATTTTGTTTTGAAAGAAAAAGTGATTCGTCCAGAAGATGAAGGACAAGAAATAAAAGAAGAGGGGCCAAAAGAAAAGATTTCCTTGAAGCAGATTTTTTCAAACCGCAATCTCGTGGCAGCCTTTGTTCTATGCTTTACCAGCATTTATGCAAACTTTGTGATTATAACTTGGCTGCCGCAATTCTTGATTGCCGAGCGTGGCTTTGAAGGGGCGAGTGTCGGCTTTATTGCTTCCTTAGTCCCATGGGCATCGATTCCAGGTGCGTTGATTTTTGCTCGATTGAATGATAAAACTGGCGCGACGAAAAAATTAGTCTATTTATTGGTCCCATTGGCAACCCTTTCCGTATTTGCCATTGCCTTTGTAACGGATCGTACCTTATTGATCACTGTTTTGATTTTGTATGGATTGACTGGCAAGCTGGCGCTTGATCCAATCGTCGTGACCTTTGTGACGAAAAACGCACCAAAAGGCGCCTTAGGAACGACCTTGAGTGCCTATAACTTTATCGGGATGTCGGGGTCGATCTTAGCACCTTATGTTACTGGCTTTTTAGCCGATTCTTTAGGATCGATGCAGGTCGGGTTTTACCTGTCTTGTCTATTACTGCTGATCGGATTAGGTGTTTTTGCCGTATTAGCAAAGGAAAATCAGAAGGAGAGCATAAAATGAGTTTGAATGTGATCGCGTTAGGCGGCAATGCTATTTTAGATAAAGACCCTAGTGATGAAGGACAAAAAGCAGTTGTTGCGCAAGCAGCACGTTATATTGCCGATTTTGTCGAAAAAGGGGAAAAAGTCATTGTTTGTCACGGCAATGGACCACAAGTCGGCAACTTACTGTTGCAGCAAAAAGCAGGGGAAAGTGAAAAAAATCCCCAATTGAAATTAGACAGCTGCGTGGCAATGACCCAAGGAAGTATCGGTTATTGGCTGCAAAATGCCTTGATCAATGAGTTTGCCACACGACAAGCACATCCATCGGTGATCTCATTAGTCACCCAAGTTCGTGTCGATCCAGCAGATCCATCGTTTGAGAAACCTTCCAAACCAGTCGGACCTTTTTATAGTGAAGAGGAAGCCAATGCTGCGATGGCAGCCAATGGCGGGGTGTATCAAGAAGACGCTGGGCGTGGTTACCGCAAAGTGGTTCCATCGCCGAAACCGCAAGAAATTGTTGAAAAAGAAGCCATCAAAACATTGGTCGATGCAGGTGTGATCACGATTTGTGCCGGTGGCGGTGGCGTACCTGTCGTTCGCAACGATAATGGGTTTACTGGCGTGGAAGCCGTCAACGACAAAGACTTTACCGCCAGTGTCTTAGCAAAAGATGTGCAGGCCGATCGCCTGATTATTTTGACCGGTGTCGACAATATCTACATCAATTACAATCAGCCGAATCAGCAAGCCTTAGGGGAAATCAGTGTGGCACAAGCCAAGGGCTACATCGAGGAAGGCCATTTTGCAGCGGGCAGTATGTTGCCAAAAATAGAAGCTGCGATTGATTTTGTTGAAGAAGATGCAGCCAGAACCGCGATTATTACCTCAATCGAAAAGTTAGCTGAACTGGATCAGCATACAGGAACCATACTTCGAAAATAAAGAGGGGATCAAAGTGAAAGCAAAAAAACTACCGATGGTGACGCAGATCGTTATTGCCGTTCTTCTAGGGATTCTTTGCGGTTTGTTCTTTGGGCAAGCCGCTTCATTCCTAAAAATCTTGGGCGATCTTTTCTTGCGTCTGATGCAAATGGCGATCCCGTTATTGATCGTTGGCCAAATCATTCAAGCAGTTGGGGGGATTGCCCCGAAAGAACTCACTCGTTTGGGTGGAAAAACGATCGCTGTCTTTGGGATTTCCTCCTTATTCGCTGCTGCATGGGGCGTGCTGATGGCGCTCTTCTTTGCTCCAGGCAAAGGGATCGACTTTTCACAAGCTGCCGGCGAACCTCTGCAAGCACAAGAAATTTCTATATCAGAGACTGTAATCAACTTTATTCCCACGAATATTTTCGATGCGTTGAGTAAAGGGTCAATTATTCAAATCATCGTTTTTGGGTTGTTCTTTGGTGTTGCTCTCAATCGCTTTATGCAAAAGAAACCTGAGTCATCTCTTTATGGGCTGATCGTGGATCTAAATGAGGTTGTCATTGCTATCATTCGTTACGTGATGATCGTGGCACCAATCGGTATTTTTGCTTTGATCGCTTCAACGATCAGCTCCCTGGGCTTGCAGATCATTTTGCCATTAGGCAGCTATTTGCTCGTCTACGGTCTAGCCACCGTCACGTTCCTTGGGCTGTGGCTAGTCTTATTGACCGTGTATTGTCGGATCAATCCGTTACGATTGATCAAAAATATGAAGAATATGTCGGTCATGGCATTGGCGACAACCTCCTCTGCCATCACGCTGCCGATCGCTATGGAAGAATCCCAGAACAAATTAGGACTCAGTAGCCGCATCACCAATTTGGTATTGCCATTGGGCATGTCTTTGAACAGCAATGGGTCAGCGATGCATATGGCGATTACCGTCATGACAATCGCCCAAATGTATCAAATCAACTTTGACGGGATCCAAATGGTGACGGTAGCTGTAACTGCGACTTTCGTTTCTTTAGCCAATGCAGTTGTTCCCGGAGCGGGGTTAGTTTCCTTGGCAATCATCGTTCCCCAGCTCGGTTTACCAATCGAAAGCATTGCGCTATTTGCTGGTGTCGAATGGTTTGTTGGCATGCTGCGGACAATTTTGAACGTGAACTCAGACGTCTATTCAGCGCTGCTGATCGCTAAGTCAGCCGATGAACTGGATTATCGCGTGTTTAATCAATAAGAGAAGCCGTTGCCAAGCGTGCTTCTCTTTTTCTAAGGAGGAGAAAAGATGGAAGAAATGAGCAGACGTTCTCTGCTGGAATTAGAAGCATTGATGAAAAAGAAACTATTGGCTGCTGGTTTGCCAGAAGCCGCTGCCAGTGAAACAGCGGCGCATTTGACCTTTGCGGATGCTTGCGGGATCCATTCTCATGGTGCCGTGCGGATGGACTACTATGCCGAGCGTTTAGTAAAAGGTGGCATCACGCTGGAACCAAACATGTCTTTTGAAAAAACAGGCGCCGCTACCGGAATTTTCCACGGAGATAACGGCATGGGGCATTATGTGTGCAATGAAGCGATGGCGATCGCCATTCATCTGGCAAAAGAAGCCGGGATCGCTGCAGTAGGAATCGAGCAGACCAGCCATAGCGGGACGATGGCGTATTACGTCAAACAGGCTGCTGAAGCCGACTTAGTAGCGATCGCCATGTGTCAATCGGATCCGATGGCGGTGCCTTTTGGTGGGACCGAAAACTATTTTGGCACCAATCCAATCGCGTTTGCTGCACCACGAGCCAATCATCCACCGGTGGTTTTTGATATGGCGACGACGGTTCAAGCGTGGGGCAAAATTTTGGATGCTCGCTCGAAGAAGCAGCAGATCCCCGATACTTGGGCAGTAGACGAGCATGGCTTGCCTACCACCGATCCCTATGCTGTCCAAGGATTATTGCCAATCGCTGGTGCTAAAGGATATGGCTTGATGATGATGGTGGATATTTTAGCTGGCTCGATGCTAGGCTTGGCTTTTGGTAAACAGGTCACCTCCATGTATGCGGACTTGACGGAAAAACGCCGCTTAGGACAATTCCTTCTTGTGATCGATCCATCTCGTTTTACCAACACCGAAACCTTCAAGCAAAGCATCGATCAGATGGTGACTGAGCTGCATGCAATCCCGCCAGTAGAAGGGCAATCACAAGTCTACTATCCTGGAGAGATCAGCCAAATACACTTTGAAAAAGCCCAGCAAGAAGGGGTCATGATCCCCAAAGCGATCATCGACTACCTCGAAAGCGAAACCCTCCATTTTGATCGCTATGGTAGTCAAGATTCCTTTGCTAAATAAAAATCCGCAAAAGGCAGTTGGTTCATAGGGGGATTGAACCAATTGTTTTTTGCTGTCTGGAGCAAAGAGAAGTTTTCAGTCAGAAAATCGCACATTATTGGCAGGATCAGATGAATTCTTTGAGTTGGTTCATTTTGTTCAAAGCATTTCTTAAGCCATTCGACCTTTGATTGCTTGTTTTTTGGAATGTGGTAGAATAGGTCGCATAAGTTAAGATCACTCAAGAAATGAGAGAAAAGCGAGGATGCAACGTGGCAATGAATAAAGTGGTTCTTACTGGGAAAATCGCAGAGATGCCTAGTAAAGAAGCGTTTGATGCGGCGGACGATCAAAGCGTACGTTTTGATCTTGTCATTGTGTCTCAATGGCAAAACAGTGAAGAAGTGCACCATGAATGGTTTGCTTGCGTCATTCATGGAAAGCAGGCAGAGACCTTTTTACGGTATACTCAAAAAGGGGCAAGTATCAAAATCAATGGACACTTGCAAGGCTGTCCTTATGAAACACCAGAAGGTCAGAGACTTTGTGCGGCAGAAGTGGTGGTGGATAGCTTCCAAATCATAGAGTTGGCAGAAGAACCAGCGGCGCCTTTTCCTAAAAAGCGGCCATCGACACTTGATGAAACGACGCAAACAAAGTCGATCCGTAATGAAAAAGATCCCCTAAAAACACAGATGCTGGAGTTTTTAAAAGACAATCGATTATTTTAATGACGAAACATGCGGAAAGCAACGGCTTCTCGCATGTTTTTTTACGTAGAGAAAGCATTGGCAAAATTCAACTATATCTGACTAGCGGTGTTCTTTATTGCTTATCAAAGAGGGGGTTAAATAGAATGGTGATTGTAATAAATGATCGCGAAAGTGAAAATAGTGTTTCACAAAAAGTGCGGATTGGTTTAGAATAGTTGAAACATATCTTGAGAAAAAGTGCGGCGCTTGCCTTGTTCAACTGCTAGATACCGCTTTTTTTTGAAAAAATCGTTAATCAGGGAGGGATGTCGATGGGCAAACCAATTATAGGGATCGCTGCGAATGAAGTGCAAGATGCTGGCGATGTGCTGCATCATTTGCCGATCGCCTACACACCATTAGGGTATGTGCGAGCGATCCAGCAAGCGGGCGGACTGCCATTGCTCGTGCCAATCAGTGAGCCAGCTGCAGCCAAGGACTATGTTTCACAGATCGATAAACTGGTATTAGCTGGTGGACAAGATGTTTCACCCAAGTTTTATGGGCAGGAGGCCCATCAGGCAACTGGAAGCGGCTTGTTGGCACGGGATGAGTTTGAACTAGCGCTGATCGATGAAGCGCTGCTGCAAAAGAAACCAATTTTTGCGGTTTGTCGGGGAATGCAGCTGGTCAACGTGGCATTCGGTGGCACGCTGCAGCAAGACATCAGTACCTTCAGTGAGATCATTCATATGCAGGCGCCGATTCCGAAAGAAGTGCCGACCCATGCCATCGTGACGGCTGAAAAAAGCATGTTGGCTCGTGTTTACGGTCAAAAAACAAAGGTTAATTCCTTTCATCATCAAGCGGTGGATCGATTGGCTCGTCCATTGCAAAAGACAGCTTGGAGTCCTGATGGCATCATTGAAGGCATTGAACACGTGGGTCAGCGCTTGTTGGCGGTTCAATGGCATCCTGATTTTGCCTATGATGCGCTTATACAAGAACAAGCGGTTTTCAAGTATGTCGTTGACGTATTGTAAGAAAGAGGATCACGCAAGGAGGAGAAAAATGAAAAAGAGAATGATGGGTATCACTGCTTTCACAGTATTGGTTTTAAGTGCCTGCAGTACCACGAGCCCCACGACGGATTCTGGACAGCAAGAGGAGCAAGGAGCCGTTGCGCAAGAAATTCAAGTGTCAACCGCTGGCGCCTTATCAACCCTTGATAGCGGACAATACACGGATGTCAATAGTTCCGATATGATCGGACAAGTGGCAGAAGGGTTATACCGTCTGGATCAAGAGGGGGATCCTGAGCTTGCGATGGCCGCTGAAGAGCCTACGGTATCAGAAGACGGACTGGTTTATACCTTCACCATTCGTGATGCAAAATGGAGCAATGGCGATCCTGTTACTGCGGATGATTTTGTCTACGCCTTTCAATATGTTGCTAATCCAGAGAATGGTTCTAGTAGCAGTAATCAAATGGATGTGTTGAAAAATGGCAGTCAAGTGCGTCAAGGGGACGCTGAGGTGAGTGAGTTAGGTGCAAAAGCATTGGACCAGCAGACGTTAGAGCTGACATTGGCAAGTCCAATCTCGTATCTGGATCAAATTTTGGTCGGGACACCTTTTATGCCAAAAAACCAAGCGTTTGCTGAAGAAAAAGGTGCCGATTATGGGTTATCAGCGGAAAATTTTGTCGGCAATGGCCCATTCTTGATCGAAGGGTGGAACGGGACCAACGAATCATGGACGTTAACGAAAAATCCTGATTATTGGGATGCTGAGAATGTCCAATTGACCAAGATCGACGTGCAAGTAGTGAAGGAAACGGCGACTGGTGTCAGCCTTTTTGAAACAGGAGAACTGGACTACACCACCTTAACGGATACTTACGCGCAGCAATACCAAAACTCAGCTCAAGCCAACTATGTGCCAAAGGCGCTGGTGGGGTATTTAAGTGCCAACCAAAAACGAGAAGTCACAGGCAATGTCAAAGTACGTCAAGCAATTTTACAAGCCATCGACAAAGAGGCATTTGCCGAAAATATCTTAGGTGATGGGTCCACTGCATTGAACGGCTTTGTGCCAAGCAACTTTGCCAAAGATCCTGAAACAGACCAAGATTTTCGTGAAGAAAATGGCGATTTACTGCCGTACGATTTAACAGCCGCACAAGAGCTTTGGGCACAAGCCAAAGAAGAGTTGGGACAAGAGGAAATCACTTTGGAACTGTTGTCAGCAGATACAGCAGCAGCCAAGAAAACCATCGAGTTTGTCCAAGGGCAGTTAGAAACCAATTTGCCAGGATTAACCATCGATGCCAAGTCGATTCCTTTACAAAACCGTTTGGACTTGCAATCCCAAGGTGAATTTGATCTCGTTTTTGGGACTTGGACACCAGATTACGCGGACCCGATCAACTTCTTAGAATTTTATGATTCAACAGGTGGCTTGAATACGTCTGGGTATGCTAGTGAAAGTTACGATCAAGGGTTAGCAGAAGCACGGACGACTTTAGCAAACGACCCAGCTGCCCGTTGGGACTTATTGAAAGAACTGGAAAAACAATTGATCGTTGAAGATACAGCCGTTTTGCCGTTATATCAAGGGGCGGTGGCGTATTTGAAAACAGATCGTTTGCAAGGGGTGCAAGTGTTTCCTTTTGGACGAACAGTATCCTATCGCCTAGCATCTGTCACAGAATAAACAGGTAGTAAGAAAACAGAGGAACTTTTTTTCAACCAAGTGTGCTGATCAAACAGCGTTTGTTGAAGAGAAGGGCATCTGTTTTTTTATTTTAGCCAAAATCGTTGCAACTCTTGGGGTAAAACAGGAATTCGTTTTCAAAAAAAGGTTGTTAAAAAGGGCTGTTTTCACATCTGTGTTTTTAGAAAAGTCAATCTTTTTTAAAGAAAATTAATAAAAGTTGTTGCATTCTCAGAAACTTATCTGTAAAGTGTTAGGTGTAGTCAGCAAAATAAAAAGAGAAGGAGGGATTACGATGCAAAAAGTATTTGATAAAAAAACAACCAAATTGAATAAAGTGAATCCCTCATTCGGTAACCATTAGTGTACAGATAATGTCTATAATAACGACGTTTATGCTCTGTCCTTTTTCCGAAGGGACAGAGCTTTTTTGTGTACTTTTTTAGAATGTGAGGGATAAAACATGAAGTATGTATTAAAACAATTAACAACGTATTTTAAAGAACATAAGGTGCGCTATACCTTCGTATTCGTCTTTATGGTGATTGCTAGTGCGATGTATGTCGCACCAATCTATATCTTGCGCTTATTCATTGATGCGCTGATCCAAGATAATTTTGATTATTCGATACTGGTCCAATACGTGACCCTCTTTGCTGGAGCTATCTTGTTAGGATATCTGGCCGAATTTGTTTGGACGTTTAATTTATTTATTGGTTCCTACGATTTGCAAAAACAATTGCGGGAACAATTGATGAGCCACTTTCTTAAAATGGGGGCGCCGTTTTACCATCGTTTCCGAACAGGCGATTTAATGACTCGTTCCAGTGACGATGTCCAAGTGATGGGGATGACCGTTGGGTATGGACTGATGGTTTTCTTAAATACTAGTTTGTATCTAAGTTTTATCGTGGCGATGATGGCTGGGACGGTTTCTTGGCTATTGACGTTGATTGCCTTGATCCCAATGCCGCTTTTAGCCTATTACATTTTCAAATGGGGCTCGCAAGTCGATAAGGCGTTTACGGAAGCGCAGAATTCTGTTTCTGAGATGAACAGTGAAGTGTTGGAGATCATTGATGGCATTCGGGTCGTCCGAGCTTATGGACTAGAAGGAGCCACCACTGAACAGTTTCAAAAGAAAACACTGGAAACAAGAGCAAAAAACAATATCGTTTCTGAGATCGATTCCCGTTTCGGGCCGCTGATTACCATCATCTTAGCGATCAGTTTTGTGATGAGCTTTGGTGTTGGGGCGTTTCTTGTTGCCAACCAAACGATCACCATCGGTGCGATGGTCTCTTTCCAAGTGTACTTGACAATGGTCGTTTGGCCGATGATCTCAGCAGGAGATCTTGTGAATGTGATGCAACAAGGTGCCGCATCCTGGCGTCGGATCAATGAAGTGCTGCAGACGGGTGATGAATTAGAAACTCCTGGTGAAGCCGACCTGCAAGCCATCAATACGATCCGTTTTGAAGCATACCATTTCCAATACCCACAAGCAGCTCGTTATGTGTTAGAAGGACTGGATTTGACGATCACTCGTGGAGAAGTCTTAGGGATCGTTGGGAAGACCGGTAGCGGAAAAACGACGCTGCTAAGACAATTCGGTCACCGCTATCCATACTCTGATCAAGTACCCTTGATTAACGAGCAGCCGTTGACGACCTATCAAACAACAGCAGTGCGCAACCACTTTGCAGAAGTGCCGCAAGAACATACCTTGTTTTCACGAACAATTCGCGAGAACTTGCTATTCGGACAGCCAGATGCTTCAGAAGAAGTGTTGTGGGAAGCACTGGAAGCCGCTTGCTTTAGTGAAGACATCAAGCGGATGCCAGAAGGGCTCGAAACGGTCGTCGGTGAGAAAGGCGTTTCCCTGTCTGGTGGACAAAAACAACGCTTGTCCTTAGCACGGGCGTTTATACGAAACAGTGAAGTCCTCTTACTGGATGATGCCCTTTCGGCAGTTGATGCCAAAACGGAACAAGCCATCATCACGAATTTGAAAACGATGAAGCAGGCACCGACCTCCATCATCGTGACCCATCGATTGTCCGCCATCACCGAAGCGGATCAAATCATCGTCTTAGAAGACGGACGGATCACACAGCGTGGTACCCATCAGGAGTTGATCGAAACGCCAGGCTGGTACCAAGAACAGTATTACCATCAACAGTTAAAGGAGGACGATACAAGTGTTCTCAACGATTAAGCGTTTGCTCACGTATTTGAGCTATTATAAAAAACAATTTACCGTGGGCGCAATCTTGCTGTTGTTGGCAGCAGCGCTCGAACTGACTTCACCACTGATTGCCAAACAGCTGATCGACCGAGTGATGACACCGGCGGTTGACAGCAGAAACCTAAACACGATGCTTTTGATCCAATTACTCGCTGGGTATTTGCTGGTCAATTTGATTGGTTCTCTCTTTCGTTATATCAGCTTGCTGCAATTGCGAAAAATGTCCAACAGTATTGTCAAAAAAATGCGGGATCAGCTTTTTGACCATATGCACAAATTACCGGTTTCTTACTTTGACCAGATCCCAGCTGGTAAAGTCGTCGCACGGATTACGAATGACACCGAAGTTTTGCGGTCTAATTTCTACGTGATCGTGATCAGTAATTTGTTAAGCAACATTATCCAAATCATTGGTGCGTTTATTGCATTATTTCTTTTGAACCGCACCTTAGGAGCAGCGATGCTGATCCTGATCCCGATTTTAGGAATCTGGCAGCATTTTTACACAAAATATGCCTCTCGTTACAATTTAGCAATGCGGGAATACATCTCACAAATCAGTGGGCAGTTAAATGAATTTGTCCAAGGAATGGCGATCATCCAAGCCTTCCAACGAGAAAATCAGTTGCAGAAAGAATTTAATGAGACAGTAGAGAAATGGTTCAAAACCGGACGTAAATACCTCTTACTCGATTCAAGTATCGCTTGGGGATTAGGCAATTTGTTGCGAAATTCAACGATCTTGATTTTGATCACGACCTTGGCTGCCTTTTTCCTTGATGGCCGCTTGGCGATCTCAGCAGGCTTGCTGTATGCCTTTATTGATTACATCAACCGCCTGTATGATCCCATCGAAGGGCTTGTCCAAACCATCACCAATGTGCAGCAATCATTGGCAGCCGGACAGCGGGTCTTTGAGTTTGCTGATCAGCCGGTTGAAAAACAACAAAGTGAGCAGCTGACTGTCACGAATGGCGATGTTTCTTTCCAACAAGTGACCTTTGGCTACGATCCTGAGCAAGCAATCTTGCACGATATCAACTTTGACGTTGCAGCAGGAGAGACCATTGCTCTAGTCGGTCATACTGGTTCTGGAAAATCGAGTATTTTGAACCTGTTGTTCCGTTTTTATGATCCGCAGCACGGAAAAATCGTTGTGGATGGACAAGTGATCGCTGATTTTGATCGTCATAGTTTAAGAGATTCAATGGCGATCGTCATGCAAGATCCCTATCTATTTACTGGAACGATCGCCAGCAACATCGGAATGAACGATCCAACGATCACCGAAGCGATGATTATCGATGCCTTGAAACAAGTCGGCGCTGACTACCTTTTGAGCCGCTACGAAAAAGGCATCCATCATCCAGTCGTTGAAAAAGGCAATGAGTTTTCTAGTGGAGAACGCCAGCTGATCAGTTTTGCCCGTGCATTGGTGTTTGATCCGAAAATCTTGATTCTGGATGAAGCGACGAGCCATGTGGACACTGAAACAGAATCCATCATTCAAAAGGCGATGACCATCTTGCAAAAAGGACGGACGACCTTTATGATCGCTCACCGTTTGTCAACGATCAAACAAGCAGATCAAATCTTGGTCTTGGATCAAGGGAAGATCGTGGAACGGGGAACCCATTCGAGTCTTGTCCAAGGGCAAGGAATCTATCAGCAAATGTATCAAATGCAGGCAGAGCAGCTGTAATCAGCGGTGATTGCCGACAATGTTAACCGTAAAAGAAAATCCTTGAGCCTCCTGCATGGGAAGTGGCTCAAGGATTTTTTATATAATGCGAAGGAGCAGCCAATCATCTATGGGGAGTTGGAAGAGGAGGCCTTCGCTTATATATCAATAGGAAAAGCTGTAAGATGATGCCGTAATTTTGCTAAGAAACGCTCGCCGATCACTGATAACGGGCGATCGTTCTTTTTAATGAGGATGATCTCACCCTCGGACGCGTCGATCAAAGGAAGAAAAGCCAAGTCTTGGCGTTCTGGTTGGGCAACGATCCCCGAGCCGGTTCCATAAAGATCCGTCTGTTGTAATAGCTGGACCATCGTGCCTCGATCGCTGACATGCACCACTTGAGGGCTTTGAGCGAAGTCGATCAAATCTTCTGAGAAGAACGAATAGCGTTCATCTTCTTGCAAAAAGCGTACTTGTGGATAAGGGGCGAGATCTCTTAAGGAAAGCTGCCTTTTTTCTGTCAAGGGATGAGCTGCTCGCAAAAAGACATGGGGGCGAAACCGTCCCAACGCCTCGAAGGACAATTGGGCGCCTTGCAGCAGTCGTTCCAATCCTGCTTGGTTTTGCTCATTCAAATAAAGGATCCCAAATTCACTTCGATATTGTTGCACGTCCGTGATCACCTTTAAGGTCGTGGTTTCTAATAAGCGAAACTGGCGGCAGTCGGGAAATTCCTGCAGCAGCTCACTGAAAATTCCAGCCGTGAAATCATAGTGCTGGCTTGCGATAGCGAAGGTTTGACTCGCTGCTTGCTTGCTGGAAAAACGCGTTTGCAGCTGCGCCACTTGACTCAAGATCGGCTGGGCATGGTCTAGAAATTCCGAGCCTTCGGCAGTCAAGCGGGCGCCTTGATTCGTACGCTCGAAAAGCTGGACCTCCAATTCTGTTTCCAACTCTTTCACGGCTTGGGAAAGACTTGGCTGCGAAAGATACAGCCGTTTGGCTGCTTCACGAAAACTTCCATGGTCAGCGATCGCTTGCACGATGCGCATTTGTTGAATATTCAATTTTTGACCTCCTTTACAAAGATTCAGACGGGGAATGGTCCACTAATCAATAGTAGTCATGTCTTTTCCTTCTATAGTAATAGAAGCTTCTTTAAAAAATACGACGATATTTGCTGCTTATTGCTACTTGTGAAGCGGTCATTGCAATTCTTCAGGAATAAACCAATAACCCGTTTGATTCTCTTCTGCCAGCAGTTCTTTAAAGGCTTCAGAATGATAAGCTGCCACCACTGCCTGTGCCCAGTCACTATCTTTGTTGGCTTTTTTTACCGTTGCCACCAGTTCATATTCTTGCAAAATGTCTTCACTTAATAGGCTTTCCTCTGCAGCGATTCCAGCACTATAAACGATGCTGCCGGGAATCACCGCATAGTCTAAATCTGCTAAGCTGCGGGGGATTTGGGCAGAATCCATCTCGACGATGTCCAGGTCATAAGGATTGTTAGTAATGTTTCTCAAAGTCGCGTCAATGGGCGCCACTTCGGAGTCAAGCTCGATCCAGCCGGCTTTTTGTAGCAGCAACAGGGCCCGGGCACTATTTGACGGATCATTGGGGATCCCGATGGTATCGTTTGCTTCAATCGCTGTTAAACTGTCCTTTCTGCCAGGATACAAGCCGGCTGGAACGGTAGGAATTGGTGTGATACCCACTAAATCGGCATCCGTGTTTTCATTGAAGTTTTCTAAATAGGCGGTGTGCTGATCGACGTTTAAGTCGATCTCGCCATCGTTCAATGCAATGTCCGCTTCCAAGACCCCAGTAAAGCCAATATCCGTCACAGTATAGCCAGCTTCTTCTAAAATCGGTTTGATTCCTTTGAGAAACAGTTCGCTGTAAGGCCCTGGTGTCGTCCCCAATCTGATTTCTGTCTGCTGTTCCTCGGCATTTCCCGTTACTTCTTCTTGATTGCCACAACCGGCAAATAAAACTAAGGACAATAAACCAAAGCCCACACCCAATCGAATCTTTCGTTTCATAACTTTTCCTCCTTTTTTATAAAAAAAGCCTTCCCAAAGAATAGTCTTTGGGAAGGACGATCATTTCGCGGTACCACCTTCGTTTGTTTTTTGCTGAAACAAAAAACCTCAGTCAGTTCATCAAATAAACTGCATTGCGCTATCGGGCTTTCTCCGTCGGGGATTGTTCGTCCACGAATGCTCAAAGGTCATTTTCGGATCGTCTTCCTTACTCGTTTCCACCAGTTCCGAGTTCTCTTGAAAGAAAGGGGGGATCGTACTCTTCTTCTCACTGCATGTGTATGAAATTAGTAGTATCTTAGAACAAGATGAGAAAGTTGTCAATTGCTTTCGTGATAGGTGATTCCAATCACTACGCAGGTAGTAGGGGAACAAATGGACAAGGGCAAGAATAGACCTAAAAAGCAGGAAAAACAGATGAATGGTCGAAATCGCTTGGTTGGGTTAGAATCGAAACACAAAACAAAAAAAGAGGCGAGCAAATGAAATTACTTTTGATTGGACATACCGGCACACTTGGGCAGCTTTTAGTTGAAGGCTTTCAGCAGCTACCAGAGGTGGAGCTGATCACGGCTAGCCGTAGCAGCGGCGATCATCAAGTCGAAATTGCGGATGCAGCCAGTGTCAGCCAGCTATTTGCAGCTACTGGGAAAGTGGATGCCATTGTTTCCGCTGCGGGAAGCACAGTGTTTAAACCCTTTGAGGAATTGACGCCAGCAGATATTCAACAGTCGGTGGCTTCGAAGCTGCAAGGACAAGTCAACCTTGCGTTGATTGGCCAGCATTTTCTCAATGAAGGTGGCAGTATCACGCTGACTTCTGGAATTATCAAAGACGAATTTATCCCAATGGGCACGCCTTCAGCACTGGTCAACGGCGGTTTAGAAGCCTTCGTGGCATCGGCAGCTTTTGAGATCGGTCAGGGGATACGAATCAATGCAGTCAGTCCCAATGCGCTTGTGGGCTCTTGGGAAACCTTCGCCGATTCTTTCAAAGGCTTTATTCCCGTTGGTGACGCACCCGTTTTTGCAGCGTATCAAAAAGCAGTCTTTGGAATCATGACTGGCAAGACCTTCACCGTTTATTAAGAAAAAGCAGAAGTAGAAAAAAACCGCCAAATCAAAGCTGACTTGGCGGTTTTTGTTCTGCTGAAAAAGAAGTAGCAAGCAGTTAAGAAGAGAGCAATTGGGTTTTCAGCTTGGGCATTTCTGCTTTGAGTTGTTGGCGAGCAAAAGCCAAGTCATTGATCCAAGAAGCAATCGCTTCTTTTTCTAAGAACAGAGGCATTCGATCATGGACTGGTTCAACAGAATCGTTCGCGGCAGTCGTTAGAATGATTGATTCGGTTTCGATCTGATCCTCTTTTTGAAGGATGCGATAAAAACCAGCAGCATAAATCACGTGATCTTGCGAAAAGAGGAACTTTTCTTTTTCATGATTCCATTCATAGAAACCAGACATCGGAAAGACACAGCGATGCTCTTGGAAAGGCTGGCGAAAAGTCGGTTTCTCTTCAACGGTCTCAGAACGCGCATTGATCATCAAATGCCCTTTTTTAAAGCCGGTAAAGCCCCATCTTGTCACACCAGCTACAACTTGTTGTTGTTGATTTGCACCGATGGTTACGACGTGATTGGAGGGGAAAACATCATTGATAGCGACAGTCTGTTGGCGCTTGCGGGCTTTCGCCGCGGCTTCTTGATAATATTCTGACAATTCGCCAGTTGATGGATCAAATAAGTATCGGCCGCACATGGACAGGTCACTCCTTTTTTTGGATTGGCTGGTGCCTTTGTTTCAGTATAAAGACTCAAGGCGTCAAAACCAACTAACTTGCTTCACAGCGTGATTCGACAACGAAAGGATAGGGGCGGTTATGTAAAAAGTTAGTACCGCGAAAAGAGTTAAAAGAAATCAGATAACAAAAAAAGGCAGTCACCTACTGAGGTTGACAGCCTTTTTTATTCTAGTTGGTTAGCCAATTTTTTTAACTCTCCCGCCGATTTTATTTGCGAAACGTTCAGCATCTTCTCTGCAAGTATAGGTCAATGCAATTGTTTTGTCCCGTGTTCTTTTTCCTTCGGCGGTTAGATAACCATGAAAGATTTTAATCGCATACAATCGATAAACACCTCCTTATCCTTCGTAATAATAACAAATTTACCGCTTACATTCAAGAGATATAGTAAAACTTTATTTTTTGTTAGTTATTTTATTAAGAAATTGTTCAAACGCTTAAGAAAAGATTGAGGGATAAAGGGAGGTGTGGAATAGACCAATGCGCATTTGAAAGGAAAGACGAAGGAACCTAGATGTATAAAGTTACTGCTACTTGCTTTCCAGCATAGAAGGACAAAAAATGAGAGCGATTTTGTTTTGAAATTTAAACAAATAGACCAATCGAGGAATAGCTAAGATAGGTGTCAAAAGTAGAGAAGAGAATCTATTTTCGTTTTTGCGTGTTATTGAGACATTTTCCCCTCAAAAAATGGTTTGTAGAAAGAAACGATGATTCAAGCGCTGCATAAGCACGAAGATTGTTGTTTATTGTGCCGGCAAGTTGTTGGTTTGGGGATAAAAAAAGCAAAAGTTGTTCTTAAAACACCAGTCTGACAAAAATAGCTTTTGTGAGAAGCTCAACGGGGGCTTAACGATCGTGCGAAAAAATTTAAGGAAGCGATTGACAAGTTTTTTTTGAAGTGCTATGATACCGATGTAATTAGATAACGGTTACAGAAGTGCTGTGACCAAGAGGCGTGTTACTGTAAGAAGGCAAACCTCATATTCCACCAAGGGTGGAGTATGAGGTTTTTTAGTGTTTTTAAGGTGGAGGAAATCATGAAAATAAAGAAGTTTTTAAATAATAATGTTGTCTTACTAAAGAAAGGCAGCAATGAAATTATCGGATTTTCTACAGGCATCAGCTTCAATAAGAAGGTAGGAGATGATGTAGAAGAACAAGATTTTGAAAAGATTTTTGTATTGGATACTCACGCAATGTTGGAACATTTTAGCTATCAATTAGGAAAGTGCGATCCGAAATACGTAGCGATCGTTGCTAAAATCGTGGCTTATGCCAAACAGAATTATCGCTTAGCAGTCAGCGACTATATTTATTTGACTTTGCTGGATCATATTGATTTCACTGTTCATCGGATCAAGCAGCAAATGACTTTTCATAGTCCTTTGCAATGGGATATTCGGCGATTTTATCCCGATGAATATGCCATTGGGGTGTATGCTGTCCAACTTATGGAGCAAGAACTAACGATCGATGTACCAACAGAAGAAGCGATCTCCATCGCATTGCATTTTGTAAATGTCCAATCACAAAAGAAGGATATGGCGGTTACCAATCAAATCGCGAAATTTATAGAAGACGTACTGACGATCGTAAAGTATGAGTACAAACAAAATTTTGATGAGAATAGTTTCCATTATTCTCGCTTTGTCACGCATCTGCACTATTTTGCACAAAATGTGATCAATCATACACTTCCCAGCTATGAAGCGTCGACGCTCTATGCACAAATTGAGAAGATGTATCCGCAAGCGTTTCACTGTGTGGAAAAAATCAAGGTTTATATCAAAAATACGTATGATATCAACATCTCAGAAAATGAAGAAATTTATCTATCACTCCATATCCAGAAATTGACGGAACAAGGAGAAAGGGAGAAAAACAATGGACTATAAACAACTAGCCAATGAAATTTATGAAAATGTCGGCGGTGGTAAAAATATCCAGCACGTGACCCATTGTGCAACAAGACTGCGTTTCACGCTGGCCGACGACAAAAAAGCTGACAGTGAAGCAATCAAACAGTTAAAAGGAGTGACTGGACTCGTTCAGGGAAATGGTCAATACCAAGTGATTATTGGGCCAGATGTATCGAGTGTATACGCTCAACTACCGACGACAGAAACGACGGCTGATCAAAGCAGTAGCGATCAATCGATCATCTCACGACTCCTTGACTTTATCGCAGGCTGTTTTACACCGATGATTGCAATCATAGCAGCTGGAGGAATGCTGCAAGTGGTCCTTTCACTATTGGAGTTATCAGGAATTTTAGCTGCAACTGACGATACGTATCTCGTATTGTATCAAGTATCGCAAGCAGCCTTCTTTTTCATTCCCGTTTATTTAGGAAATTCTGTGGCCAAACGATTGAAAATTGATCCTTTCTTAGGAAGCTACGTCGGAGCGATTTTTGTGATGCCAGGATTGACGGCCCTTCTTAGCCAAGAAGGAGGAATCACATTATTTGGATTGCTCGTACCGAATGTGAGCTACAATGCCTCCGTTTTGCCAGTTTTATTAAGTGTCTGGGTTATGTCTTATGTCTATCGGTTCGCCGATCGGATTTTACCGAACAGTGTCAAATTTATTCTACGTCCATTGATCGCCATCATCGTGATCACACCGCTGGCTCTATTGCTAATCGGACCATTAGGTGTGACGATCGGCAACTATGTGTCACAGTTTTTGAACTACTTAACAAACAATTTTGGTCCGTTAGCCGTCTTGTTTATGGGTGCCTTTGCTCAATTGCTAGTAATGACGGGCATGCACACGACGCTGACCCCTATTTTATTAACTTCTTTGGCAACGTACGGGTATGATGATTTGATCGTCCCTGGTATGCTGCTTGGATTGGCTGCCGAAGCAGCGATTTGTTTAGCGGCTGGAATCAAAGCTAAGGATACGGAATTTAAACAAGTGAGTTTTTCATCGGCAATTACTGCCTTGATGGGTGTGTCTGAACCTGCTTTGTACGGAGTAACCTTACGTCTGAAAAAACCGATTGTCGGAATGATCCTTGGGGGTGCTGCTGGGGGACTTTATTTTGGTTTGATGAAAATCAATACGCCAGTAGTCATTGCTTCATTTGTGGCGCTTCCATCATACAGCAGTGTGTTTCATGCGCTGATCGGCTCATTGATTACTTTTGCGATTGCCTTTGCTTACACCTGGGTCATGGTCAAAGATGCAGATTTTCCTAATAATAATCAGCCGCAAGCAGTCAAATCTGGAGCGCAAGATGTGACAGCCAAAGCAACTGATGTTTCTTCTGAAACGAAGAAAGAACAATCAGCGATTGAAAAAATTGTATTATCACCTTTAAAAGGAACTGCCGTTCCATTGACAGAAACCAATGATCAGGCGTTTGCTTCATTGGCATTAGGCAAAGGAATTGCTGTTAAGCCACAAGATCAACAGGTGATTGCCCCATTTACGGGACAGGTTTCTGCCGTTTTTCCAGGAAATCATGCGATTGGACTTACCAGTACCGAGGGGATTGAACTTCTGATCCACATCGGTATTGATACGGTGAATATGCAAGGAAGTGCCTTTGAACGACTAGTCAATGAAGGTGATCAAATCACTATGGGAGAAACATTATTGCACTTTGATGCAGAAAAAATCGCTCAGGCAGGGTATGAAGATACCGTTATGATAACTGTTACCAATACGGCAGACTTCTTAGATGTTGTGGCACTTGCCCAAAATCAAGAAATTAAAGCTGGCGATCAGTTATTAGCCATTTTTTAACCATTAGAAAGAAGAAAGGATGACAGCAATGAGTTTCCCAAAACATTTTTTATGGGGCGGCGCTTCGGCGGCAAACCAATATGAAGGCGGCTATAATGAGGGCGGAAAAGGGCTCGCTTGTGCTGACTTGATCAGCGGTGGCAGCCATACGACTTCTCGGAAAATCACAGCAAAAATTGAAGAAGAGTTGTTGTATCCAAGCCACGAAGCAACTGATTTTTATCATCATTATCAAGAAGATATTGCATTGTTTGCAGAAGCTGGATTTAAAGCTTTCCGCATGTCTATCAACTGGACCCGGATTTTTCCCAAGGGCAACGACGCTGAACCGAATGAAGAAGGCCTGGCCTTTTATGATCGCGTGTTTGACGAGTGTCGGAAGTACGGGATTGAACCAATTGTAACCATTGCTCATTTTGATGTTCCCGCATATTTGAGCCAAGAATACAATGGTTGGGCGAGTCGTGAAGTGATCGACTTTTATGCGAGATATGCGGCGGTGTTGTTTGAACGCTATCACGAAAAAGTAAACTATTGGATCACTTTTAATGAAATCAACACGGCCACCTTAAGTATCGGAAACTTTTTATCACTGGGACTGCAAGTTGGTGAATCTGAATTTATCAATCAGCCGGATAATCTACAGCAACGCTACCAAGCCCTGCATCATCAATTTGTTGCCAGTGCAAAGGTTGTCGCTTACGGACATGAGCATTATCCAGACCTGAAAATCGGCTGTATGATTTCTTATATGCCACGCTATCCTTATACTAGCCATCCAAATGATGTATTACTAGCCAAACAAGAAGAAAATATGCACTCGAAATTTTGTGGCGATGTGCAGGTCACAGGGAAATATCCTTATTATGCAAAGAAATATTTTGCTGATCATGGCTTTGCAATCGAGTTTGCACCAGAAGATCAAGCGATCCTAGCTAAGGGAACAGTGGATTACTACACGTTTAGTTACTATCTAACACTTTGTGTCTCTGCAGATGAGAAAGTTACCAAAAATGGGCACAGTATGATTGGCGGTTCAGGCGTAAATAATCCTTATCTAGAGCAGACGGAATGGAATGCGATGATTGATCCAGTAGGATTGAGAATTGCGTTGAATGATATTTATGATCGCTACCAACTGCCATTGATGATCGTGGAAAATGGGATCGGGGTTTCAGAAACTGTTGCTGAAGATGGACAGATTCATGATGATTACCGTATCGATTATTTAGAAAAGCATATTGCTGAAATGGAGAAAGCCATCGATGATGGTGTCGAGTTGATTGGTTACACGATTTGGAGTGCCGTTGATATTGTCAGTGCTTCTACAGGAGAAATGAAAAAAAGGTATGGCATCATTTTTGTGGATAAATATGACGACGGGACAGGGACTTTAGATAGAAAGAAAAAAGACAGTTTCTATTGGTATCAAAAAGTGATTGAACGAAACGGCTTATGATTAAATACTCCAGTACTTGCGGTGTACAAGTGCTGGAGTTTTTTTGCGTATCAATTTCAGCGCGTACAAAACAAAAACCACGCGTAAAACACGCGTGGTCCATATCAGGGGTTCATGTTAGTTGCCCCGATAAACAAATCGTCCATCAAATACGGTGGCTTCAACGGTCGTTTGAAGCAATTCTTCGGCAGTTAAAGGCAAGATGTTTTGTGACAAAATACAAAGATCGGCTAAACAGCCAACTTCTAATTGACCGATATCTTGCCGACTCAAGGCTTTGGCGGCGCCTGCGGTGTGGGCATAGAGGGCATCGGCGATGGTGATTTTTTCCTGTGGCATCAATCCGCCTGCTGGCTGGCCATTTTTTTCTTTCCGAGCAACCGCATAATACAGCGAGTCTAAAGGGGGCACGTCGATCACGACCGGCGTATCAGTCCCAAAAGCCAAGGTGGCACCTTGCTCTAGAAAGGATTGAAAAGGAAACATTTGACTGGCACGCTGAGGTCCTACTTCTTCATCGAGGGTCTCATAACCGACTAATAAATGGCTAGGCTGTACGGAGAGTACCAGTTGTTCTTGGCGAACTAGTGGCAAATCGGCGGCATCCATCACTTCCAAGTGTTCCAAGGTATTGGCTTTTCCTTTAGAAAGCGGGTGAGCAGCAGCACTTTCTTGATAAAAGAGGAGTGCTTGTCGAATCGCTTCATCACCGATGGTATGGATGCGCATCGGCCAGTCTTGCTGGTTAGCTTGTAATATAAAGCGGCGCATCCGTTGAACATCGATCAACGGCATCCCGACATCACCAGCAAAATACGGTGTTTCATATTCCGCTTTTAAAAAAGCGGTGTGAGTACTCGTCACGCCGTCAAAAAATTGTTTGACGCCGCCCATTTGTACTTTTTCGGAGCGATACGTACGGTAAGTTTCTTTTAGTTGTGTGATGTCTTCTCGCATGGCTGGATAAAAGACAGCGCGCAAGGTCGCTTCTGCTTCCGTTTGTCGATAAAGATTGGGGTAGACCAAATCGTCCCAGCTTTCTCCTGTCAAGGCAACATCGCCGATCGTCGTGATGCCGTATTGATTGAGCTGTTTCATATAGGTCAGAAAAGCAGCAGGGCTTTGAGCTTGGAATGACTGTAAGACCTTTGCTAAATAATGAATGGCGATCGCTTCTAAAAAGCAGCCGCTTAATTGTCCGCTGTTTTCGTCAAGCAATGCCTCCCCGCTGATCCCCGTTGGCAAGTTCTCAGGTGTGATCCCTAAAGCAGCGATCCCTTGGCTATTCAACCAAATGCTGTGGGCATCACCGGAAATCAGCATGACAGGCGTGTCGGCACAATAGTTGTCGATCGAATCTTTCGTTGGGTAGACTTGCTGACCGAAATCACTGCTGAACCAGCCGATGCCGATTTTCCATCCATGGGTGATGGGCAGCGCGGGCACTTGCTGGGCAACGGCTTCTTCTGTCACTCCCGTAAGATGGGTCAGTGCCCCTTGATGGAGTAATGCGGAAAGATAAAAATGAACATGAGCATCAATAAAGCCCGGGATGATCATTTGTTCTTTGAGATCAATGACCTGGGTGTCTTCAGCAAGTGTTGGCAGCGCTGAAAGAGGACCCACAGCCGTGATTTTCTGGTCTTCTATCAGGAGAAAGCCCGCAAAAGTCGTTTTCGTTTTGGTATCAAAGATGTGTTCAGATTTTAGTAATAGTGACAATTATAATCCCAACTTCCATTCAAGGAAAAGGTCGTTGTAAAGCTCAACCGCTTCTTTTCCTAAGTATTCATAATGTTCCATTTGTTCCATCGCACTTGGCTCAGGGTAGAAAGCTTTGTCAGCAGTCAGTTCAGCCGGCAGCATGGCTTTGGCCGTTTCACTCGGCGTGGCATAGCCTACGTATTCGGCATTTTGTGCGGCATTTTCTGGGCGGAGCATAAAATTGATGAAGGCGTAGGCTCCTTCAAGATTACCAACGGTTTTCGGGATCGCAAAATTGTCTGTCCAAATCGCACCGCCGTCATTGGGAACGATATAGGTGACGGCAGGATTTTCCGCCATCACATAAGCGGCATCGCCCGAATACCCGATTCCTAAAGGGGCATCGTTGTTGATCATCAAGGTTTTGATCTCGTCGGTCAAAACTGCTTTGACATTGGGACGGATACTTTCCAGCTTCTTCAAGGCTTTGGCGACTTTGGTCGGGTCTTTTTCATTTTGGGAAAGACCGAGCGTCTGTAACGCGATTCCTAAGGTTTCGCGAGCACCATCCACCATCAATACATCATTTTTAAATGCAGGGTTCCATAAATCCCCCCAGCCATGGATCGAAGAAACATCGACTTCTTCAGTATTTGCCATGATCCCGATCGTGCCCCAAAAATAGGGGATCGAATAGGTATTGTTTGGATCAAAGGCTTGATCCATCAAAAAAGGCGACAGATCTTCCGTTCCCGTCAATTTCTGATGATCTAAAGGCACTAACAGTCCTTCTTCGATCATTTTCGGAATGATCGATTCGCTAGGGAAAACCAAATCATAGCGTGAGCCGCCTTGTTTGATTTTTGTTTCCATCGCTTCGTTGGAGTCAAATGTATTATAAATCACTGAGTAACCAGTCTCAGTTTCGAATGTTTTGATCAATTCGGGGTCAATATATTCGCCCCAATTGTAAATAATCACTGTATTTTTGTCGGACGACGTTGCTGCCCCCGATTCTTTCGTTAACACCGAAGCACCGAAAAACAGCAATGCGGTGATGCCGATCACACCGCCAAAAAATACCCACAACCTTTTCAATTCATCAATTCCTTCTTTCTTTACAATTTCGTATTTCTTGAGTAGCGTAATTGATTTTTAAAGAAAAGGCAATAAAAAAATGAAGAAAAAATAAACCCGTTTCTTTCAAGGCTTAGCAGGAGGAATGGCCAGGTGGCTGCGGCAGTTTCCAAACATATCATTTGTCAAATTTCTTCCTTTTGCCTAAGCTAGGGAAGTGAGAAATCAAGGGATGGAAAAACAGGAACCTCTCTTTGATGAAGAATGAATGTAAGGAGTGAAGCATCAATGGAAACACGTGCTGTCGTTATTGAAGCCTATGGTGGAAAAGACCAATTAAAAGAAGCAACGGTCCAATTACCAGAATTAAAAGCAAATCAATTATTAGTCAAAGTTGCCGCAACATCCATCAACCCAATCGATTGGAAATTAAGAGAAGGCTATTTGAAACAAATGTTTCCATGGGACTTCCCAATTATTTTAGGATGGGATGTCGCAGGGGATATCGTAGAAATAGGCGCTGACGTGACAGAATTCAAAGTTGGTGATGCAATCTATGCCCGCCCTGAAACGACTCGTTTTGGGACGTATGCTGATTATGCCATCGTGGATGCTGAGTTAGCAGCGATTAAACCAGAAAACCAAAACTACGCAGAAGCAGCTGCAGTGCCATTAGCTGGTTTGACTGCTTACCAAGCGTTGTTTGAACACGGTCGTTTAAAAGAAGGGGAAAAAGTCTTGATCCATGCCGGAGCAGGCGGAGTTGGTACCTATGCGATCCAACTGGCCAAAGCAGTTGGCGCTTACGTCATCACGACGGCTAGTCCACGTAACCATGAGTTATTGCAAAAACTTGGTGCCGATGAGATCATCGATTACCACACGACAGATTTTGAAGAAGTCTTGCAAGACATCGATTTGGTCTTTGATACGATGGGGGGCGACACCCAGAAGAAAAGTTTCACTGTCTTAAAACCTAAGGGCCGTCTGATCTCGATTTTGAGTATTGAAGACGAAGACTTGGCAAAAGAAAAAGACATCTTCGCCAAAGCAGTTTGGTTACGAACCAACGGCAAACAATTGGCAGAATTGACAGAGCTGATCGAAGCAGAAAAAGTCAACAGTGTCATCGGTGCAACCTTCCCATTGACGGCACAAGGAATTTACGATGCCCACGCATTGAGTGAGACACATCATGCGGTCGGCAAGATCGTTATTGAAAATCAAGACAATTTCATCAGCCAAGACGCAGAATAAAGGAGGCTGAACCGATGCGCTTATGGCATGAAGCACTGATACTTGCTTTGCCTCGGCAGCAGCTGTTAGGCCAGCATCGTGAAGCAGCAGCCTTACGAGGGTTAGGCTGGGGCAAGAAGCATGCAACCGTCGATTACGTTTTTACTCATCCACCCTATAAATTGTTTCAATACCATCAGTTAGTGCTGGATGAAATGACTCGTCGAGGCTATCGGCCAGCACCTGAATGGTACGATCCGGCGTATCGTGGCAAAAATCTGCCGCTGGAATCATCCGTTCAAGCCGTCCCTTTGACTACGCCGATCTATCCAGAACATGATGAAGCATACTTGGAAGAATGCTTAGTGAATCTCCATCGTAAGGGGATCTATCTTTAAAGACCAAACACTTTCCTGAATTTTTGTTCGGGAAAGTGTTTTTTTCGCTTTAAAATCGGTAACTTACAAAAAGTAAGCATATTGTTCGCAACTTTTTTTGTTCCTTGTTATAGTGAGAACAGAGAATCAGTAATGAGAAATGAGGAAAAGAAAATGACCATCAATCACAGAAATCTTGAATTTGGGTTAGATACTTTTGGCGATCTAGCCTTTGATGATACAACGAAAGAACGAATCAGTTACAGCGAATCGTTGCGCAATATCGTAGCAGAAGGAAAATTAGCCGATGAAGTCGGCATCGATGTCATTGCCTTAGGGGAGCACCATCGGGAAGAATATTCGATCTCAAGTCCTGATACGGTACTAGCGGCTTTAGCAATGGTTACCAAAACCATCAAATTAGGTACCGGTGTAACCGTCTTGAGTTCGGATGATCCTGTGCGGGTCTACGAACGGTTCGCGACCGTTGATGCGTTGTCGAACGGTCGCGCACAAATCATGCTGGGACGAGGATCTTTTACTGAATCATTCCCTCTATTCGGCTATGACTTGCAAGATTATGAAGAACTATTTGAAGAAAAAACAGCAATGTTCAGTGAATTGAGAAAAGGCAAACCATTAACTTGGGAAGGCAAGTTTACGCAATCCTTAAAAAATGCCGACGTTTTTCCAAAAATTGAGGGGCATCAACTAGATACCTATGTGGGTGTCGGTGGAACCCCTGAATCGATCATTCGTGCCGTCCGTTATGGGTTTCCTGTTATGTTAGCGATCATCGGTGGCGAACCCGCTCGTTTTGCGCCCTATGTTGACCTATATAAAAAGGCAGCGCAGCAACTAGGGCAACCGATTTTACCAATCGGCATGCACTCCCATGGTGTGATCGCCGACACCGATGAAGAAGCCTATGAAATCGGCTGGAACTACATCAAAAAGAGCATGGACAAAATCGGTCTTGATCGCGGCTGGCCAGCCATGAGCAAAGAGCGCTTTGACTTTGAAGTCGAACATGGGTCTTATTATGTAGGCAGTCCAGAAACCGTGGCGCAAAAAATCGCTCGTATGATGCCGCAAGTCGGAGTACAACGCTTTGATCTGGTATACGGTACTGGCGGCCAGCTGCAAAAAGACCGTTTCAAAACGATTGAATTGTATGGAACCAAAGTGATTCCACGGGTGAAAGAATTGTTGGCAGCAGGTGATGGCAATGCCTAAAACCATCGGTATTTTAGGCGCAGGCAAGTTAGGCTTAGCGCTCGCAAATCTTGGTGCCCAGGCGGGCTATCGGGTCTTGATCGCCAGTACGAAGCCAGCAGAAAAAATCGCCTTGTCCGTTTCTGTGTTGGCTCCGGGAGCGATCGCAAAAAATGCCGCTGAAGTGATGGCGGAAGCTCAAACGATCATTTTGGCAATCCCATTGAGTAAGTACCAACAGCTGCCGGCAGAAGCATTGGCTGGCAAGCTAGTGATCGATGCCATGAATTATTGGTGGGAAGTCGATGGCAAAGAAACAGAATACTCATCCATCGAGCAGACTTCTTCGGAACGTGTGCAACGCTATTTTTCCCAAAGTAAAGTAGTCAAAGGATTCAATCATATGGGGTACCACGACATCCAAGAGGAATCCTTGCTGACGAGAACGGCTGCTCAAGGAACTACCAAAAAAGCCATCGCCATTGCTGGTGATGACCAAACCGCCCTCGATCAGACAGACGAAATCGTTGCCGCTTTCGGTTTTGATCCCTTTCCTATCGGTGCTTTAGCTAATGGCATCATGTTAGAACCCGGCAGCCCTTTCTTCGGAGCCAATCAAAACAAAGAGGGATTGACGGCATTGATGAAGGAGTTTTGGAGCAGTGAGAAAGGGCAAGCGTTTCTGGCGCGTCCTTCCGCTGTGAGTAACAAGCAGCAGGCTTCGCAGTAAAAGAGCCGCCTCCATGTACGACTGGATACGATAAAAACAACCCTCTTCTCAAAAAAGAAGAGGGTTTTTCCCATCCAGTCAAATCAGCACGTGGTCGCTAAAAAATACAATGTGATTGTTACGATTGTGATTCGTAAGCAGTGGTTGTTACGTTTACGTCTCTGCCAGACGTTCCATAGTGTACATATCAGCCTGTACCTGCTTTGTGCTCGCCTTTGACACCCACCCATATTGATTAAAGATCGACCAGCCAGTTGGTTTGTTGGATCTTTCCATCTAATTCTCGCAGCTGCTTGGCGGTCGCATTCAATTGCTCCGTTAGCGTTTTTGTATCGATCGTACGCACCAGTCGAATTTCGTTGCGACCTATTCGGGGAGCTGCTTTGGTTTCATCCAGTGCTTGCGTTAGCAGTGCATGCTTGCGGCGCAGCTGTTCTCGCTGTTCTAGTGCTTCCATCAGCAATAACGCACTATCTGCTAAAGAGGCAGTCGCATTTTTCCGATTGATGGCAACGACTAATTCTGAATATTGTTGATTGATCTCATCGTATTCCTTGAACAATTCTGTGATACTACGATCCAAGGTATCGCCTTCTTGGACTAACACACTGCTAGAGATCTCGTTACGTAATTGAAACAGACGATTGTTCAAATCCCGTCTTAAAAGTAACGCTTCTGCTAATTTCATTTTGGCACACTCCTTTTTACAAATGAGAACAGCTTATCTAGTTCTTATCCTAGAGAAGAACGTGATGAAAGGCAAGCAAGATGCAAAAAAAGGTCTGCCAGAAAAATCATAAAAAACTGAATATTCGCAATTCTTGTTGACTTCCAAAAACACCAATAGTATACTTTATAACAATCATGAAATAGACAAAAAAACGTCATTTACCTGTTTTTTAGATAAAAAGAAAGACGATGAAGAGAAGAGTAGCTTTGGAATCTGTTAGAAGAGAACCCGGATGGTGAGAAAGGGCAGCAGAAAAAAAGTGAAGATGAGCTCTGAGTGATCTGATTTGTTCACGCAAATCAGACGGAAAGCAGCCGTTATCGTGCCAAGTATCTTAGCGTACTGTTGAGGTGCCATTTGTGAGGATGGTGCGAAAAAGGGTGGTAACACGAAAATCTCGTCCCTTTGTTTGTCAAAATTGATAAGCAAAGGGATGAGGTTTTTTCTTTTTATCGATGAATGCGTTTTTTGCCGTCATGAAAAACACTTGCGTTGGTTGCGCAATCACATAGGAGGAAGAATGGAAATGATCTGGAAGAAGCGTTTATTGGTTGCAGCAGGAGTGATTGGGTTGACCCTTTCCGGCTGCACGACAACAGGAAATACCGAGGGATCAGAGGCTGAAACTAACGGAGCGCCGAATCAAGCGATTGCGGTGAGTCTACCGGCTGAGCTGACGACTCTCGATACGACTCAAACGACGGATAAAGCAACATTTACCATCGTTCAACATTTATTCGAAGGGCTTTACCGTTTCGATGAAAACAGTGAACCAGTTCCGGGCTTGGCAGAAGGAGTCGAAATCAGTGAAGATGGCAAAACCTATACCTTTACCTTGCGAGAGGATGCGAAGTGGAGCAATGGCGAAGCGATCACTTCAGCTGACTTTGCTTATGCGTGGAAAAAGTTAGTCGATCCAGCAACGATGGGACCTAACGCCTATTTGTTAGATAATGTAGTTAATAGTAAAGACATTCGTGAAGGCAATGCAGATATAGAAACGATTGGTCTGGAGACCCCAGATGACGCGACCTTTATCGTGCAGTTGGAGCAGCCACAGCCATCCTTTTTATCCTTGATTTCCATCGGCTGGTTGGCACCGCAAAACCAAGCCTTTGTTGAAGAAAAAGGTGATACCTATGCTCGTACAAGTGAAGATTTGCTGTATTCTGGTCCCTTTACCTTGACCGATTGGCAACAGACTGGGGATGAGTGGACATTGGTGAAAAATGACCAATACTATGATGCTGATGTCGTTCAATTGGAGGAGATCAAAGGCTCCACCATCAAAGAAGAAAATACTGGGATCCAATTGTTTGAAAGCGGCGACCTGGATTTGCAAAAAATCAGTGGGATCTACGTTCAACAATATGGAGACAATGAAGAGCTAGTTACGCAAAATGATGTTGCGAACTTTTTCTTAGACTTTAACAAAACGGCCAACGATGCCTTGGCAAATGTTCATGTGCGTAAAGCGATCGCGTTGGCGATCGACAAAGAAAGTCTCGTGGCTAATGTGTTGAACGATGGAGCGAAAGTTTTAAACGGGCTGGTCCCCACCGGCTTAGCTACGAATCCAAATACTGGCGAAGATTTTCGAGCATATAGCGGTGATTACAACTTGTATGATTTAGAGGCGGCCAAGGAAGAGTGGGAAAAAGCCCAAGCGGAAATTGGCGAAAGTACGACGTTGCGTTTATTAGTGACAGATGATGACAATGGTCAAAAAATCGGGGAGTACTTGCAAAGCCAACTGCAAGAAAACTTGCCAGGCTTGTCGATCTCCATCAACAAACAGCCACGTGCCAGCTTGAATCAATCAAGAGCAAATAGTGATTACGAGCTTTCCGTTTCTGGCTGGATCGCTGGAAGTAGTGACATGGATATGTTCTTTATCTTATACAAAAATGGCGCTTCCTTTAACTACGGCGGCTATGTCAACGAAGAATATACGGCATTGACGGAAGATGCTCGCACCGTTCATGCCAATGACCCCGATCAATATTTTGAAGATTACAAAGCGGCAGAAGAAATTTTGTTGGAACAAGATGCTGCGCAAGTCCCTCTATACCAGAGTGCTTCAAATTATCTGATCAAATCAAATGTAAAAGACATCCAATTCCCAGCCTATGGCGCGCATTTCTTTTTCCGCACCGCCTATGTCAGTGAATAAGGAGAAAAATAGCTGAATGAAGAGCGCATGTTTATTCGATGAACATGCGCTTTTTGCAACAAAAAAAGCAGTTCAGAAAGCTGAACTGCTAAATGCGGAAGATGGGAGTTGAACCCACACGAGATAAACTCACACGCGCCTGAAGCGTGCGCGTCTGCCATTCCGCCACTTCCGCATAAGATAAAGATAATCCTTTCTAGGAAGAAATGCAAGTCCATTCTCACAAAAAGGAGCCCGCCAGCGGGGACTGGCGGGATAGGAGTAAAAATGAAAAAGTGTTAGGGTTGTTGGTTGGTATGCATTTATAATAGCGTGAAAATGTGAAAAAAAATTGACGAATCAAACAGAATTCTGAGAAGAAATCGCCAAGAAAAAGTGAAACCATGTAAAACAGTCAGAAGACAAAAAGGAGCCCGCCAGCGGGGACTGACGGGATAGGAGTAAAAATGAAAAAGTGTTAGGGTTGTTGGTTGGTATGCATTTATAATAGCGTGAAAATGTGAAAAAAAATTGACGAATCAAACAGAATTCTGAGAAGAAATCGCCAAGAAAAAGTGAAACCATGTAAAACAGTCAGAAGACAAAAAGGAGCCCGCCAGCGGGGACTGACGGGATAGGAGTAAAAATGAAAAAGTGTTAGGGTTGTTGGTTGGTATGCATTTATAATAGCGTGAAAATGTGAAAAAAAATTGACGAATCAAACAGAATTCTGAGAAGAAATCGCCAAGAAAAAGTGAAACCATGTAAAACAGTCAGAAGACAAAAAGGAGCCCGCCAGCGGGGACTGGCGGGAAGGAGTAAAAATGAAAAAGTGTTAGGGTTGTTTGTTGGTATACAAGTATCATACCGAGAAAATATGAAGAATTTTCGAGCGAAATTCAGGAATTGCGTGAATCTTTTGACAAATTATGCCTTCTGTTTGAATTTTTTCTTAAAAGAGAATTGACAAAAGGCACAAGCTTTGATAATTTAAATGAAACAAAATGCAAACGCGATGAAAAAGAAAGTAGAATCAAGGAAGTTGTCTAGCAGAGAGTTCCGGTAGGTGGGAAGGAACGACAACGAATGATTTGAAAATGACTTTGGAGCGGATTTTCTGACTAATTAGGAAAATACGGTTGCCCCGTTAACAAGCGACAGTCTCCGAGTGTTTTCGGGTACTGAATGAGGTGAAGCCTGTGAAGGTTTTGCAGATTAAGGTGGTACCGCAGGTGATGCCCTTAGCTTTGGCTAAGGGCTTTTTTTGTGTCTGCACGGTCAGCTGTTTCAAGCGCAGGTTTTGTTAAAAAGGAGAAAGGTTGTTGGGAGGAGAGAAAAATGCACAAATTAGTGGTTCAAACCGATTTTGGTTTGCAAGATGGAGCGGTTAATGCGATGTACGGGGTAGCTTATCAAGTGGCACCAGAGCTGGTCATTGCTGATTTGACTCATGAGATCGAGCCATACAACATTCATGATGCCAGCTATCGTCTGCTGCAAAGCGTCACCTATTGGCCGGCAGGAACGGTCTTTGTTTCAGTGGTCGATCCTGGCGTAGGGTCTGATCGACGAAGTGTGGTTGCCAAGTTGGCGACCGGACAGTTGGTTTTGACACCAGATAATGGCACACTGACCTATTTAGCGACTTATATCGGAATCACTGAACTACGGGTGATCAATGAGGCAACTGAGCGGTTGGCAGGATCAGCCGAAAGCCATACATTTCATGGTCGGGATGTTTATATGTATAACGCCGCGCGTCTCGCCAGTGGCGCCATCAGCTTTGATGAGCTAGGAACACCTGAACCTAAAAAAGCGATCCAAGTCTTTGCCATTGAAAAGCCAAGCCAAACAGCAGAAACGATCACTGGCACGATCGATATTCTTGATATTCGTTTTGGTTCGTTGTGGACGAATATTCCCCATACGTTCTTTAAGCAATGGCAGGTACAGTACAATGAGCCGCTGCTCGTCAGTATTTATTACCAAGATACGCTGCGTTATCAAGAAGAAGTGCGCTTCGGACGCTCTTTTGCGCAAGTGTCGGAAAATGAACCTGTCTTATATGTCAATTCCCTATTGAATATTGGTTTAGGGCTCAACTTGGCTTCATTTGCTGAAACCTATAAAATCGGGACTGGCACGAATTGGAAAATTACCCTCAAAAAAAGGAGAAATGAAAAATGAATCAATCAAAATTTACAGTAAAACACATTGTTGCTATCGGAATCGGTGCTGCCGTCTTTTTCGTCTTAAAACGTTTCGTCACGATTCCGACTGGTTTTCCAAATACAGATATCGCCACAGCCTATCCTTTCTTGGCATTATTAGGCGTTGTCTACGGTCCAATCGTTGCTGGTTTAGCGGGCTTTATCGGCCATGCCCTAGGAGATTTGACGACTTATGGTCCGTGGTGGTCTTGGATCGCCGCCTCTGGGATCTTAGGTGTGTTCTTCGGACTTTTGACTCGTTGGATTCCAATCCAGCAAGGAACCTTTGGCGCTAAAGAAATTCGGACCTTCTTGATTGGTGAATCGATCGCAAATTTGGTCGTCTGGGTGATCATTGCCCCAATCGGTGATATTTTGATCTATGGCGAACCAGCGAACAAAGTCTTTGCGCAAGGAGTCATTGCGGGATTGACCAACGCAGTCGTAACTGGGATAATCGGAGTGATCCTGCTAAAAGCCTATGCCCAAACCAAAACCAAAAAAGGCAGCTTGAGCAAGGAATCCTAAACAAAGAAATGTGTGAAGGCTAAAAAATGAAACAAAAAATCATTCAATTTACGAATTTTTCTTTCCAATATGATGCACAAGCGGAACCGACCTTGAAAAACATCGATCTAACGATCTATGAAGGAGAAAAAGTACTGATCGTCGGTGCTAGCGGTTCTGGCAAAAGTACATTAGGAAAATGTTTGAACGGTTTGATCCCGCAAAATGACGAAGGTAGTAGTACCGGAGCATTGACGATCGGTACCAATGCCTTTGGGCAAGCTTCCATCTACGAGCTGTCTTTGAGCGTCGGCACGGTGCTGCAAGACACCGATAGCCAATTTGTAGGCTTGACCGTAGCAGAAGATATCGTGTTTTCCTTGGAAAACGATCAGCGTAGTCAAGCTGTGATGCAGGAGGCGCTGCGCGTTTGGGCAGAAAAGACCGACTTAATGGATCATTTGTCAAAAAAACCGCAGGAATTATCGGGTGGCCAAAAGCAGCGTGTTTCAATGGCAGGTGTTTTGATCGATGAAACACCGATTCTACTGTTTGATGAGCCGCTAGCCAACTTAGATCCGCAAACAGGTGTGGAAGCCATCAAAATGATCGACCAGCTGTATCAAGAGAAGCGTTTTACTACCATCATCATCGAACATCGCTTAGAAGAAGTGTTAGCCGCCGCTGTCGATCGCATCATCGTGATGGAAGAAGGCCGCATCATTGCCGACAGTACACCGAATGAACTATTAAAAACGGACATGCTGCAGCAAGTCGGCATTCGTGAACCACTGTATTTAGCCGCCTTAAAAAAAGCGGGGGTTCCTGTGACCGATGCTGCTGATTTGGTCGCGGTAGAAGCATTTGCATCACCTGAGATTGCCGAAAAACTGACTAGGTTTCAAAAGGAATATCCGAAATCGGCACTTCCTAGCCAACAGCCGCCGTTGTTGGAAGCGAAGAATTTATCGTTTTCTTACCAAGTGGGCAAACCAATCTTGCAGGCACTGGATTTTACCATCCATCAAGGAGAAATGATTAGTTTGGTTGGGCATAATGGCGCAGGAAAATCGACCTTGTCCCATTTGATTACCGGCTTTTTGACACCGACTTCTGGCAAGTTGCTTTGGCAAGGAACAGACATGGGCAATGATTCCATCAAAGAACGAGCGCAAAAAATCGGGTATGTTTTGCAAAACAGCAATCAAATGCTGTCAAAAAACTTCCTGTTTGACGAAGTTGCCTTAGGCTTGCGCAACCGAAATGTCCCAGAGGCTGAAATCACAGAAAAAGTTCATCAGACCTTGAAAATTTGTGGTCTTTATCCGTTTCGCTCATGGCCATTGTCGGCACTAAGTCATGGGCAAAAACGCCGAGCCGCCATTGCAGCGATCCTCGTCTTAGATCCTGAACTCATTTTATTGGATGAGCCGACAGCGGGACAAGACTATCGCCATTACACCGAAATGATGCAATTTTTACAGGAGTTGAACCTGCGGGGATTAACGATTGTTATGATCACCCACGATATGCACCTGATGTTGGAGTATACACAGCGGACGATCGTTTTGACGCAAGGAACGATTTTGCTGGACGCACCGCCAGAAGTTGTTTTAGCAGACAAACAAGTGGTGAGTGCCGCGAACCTTAAAGAAACTAGCTTGTATATACTGGCGACCCTTAACCAGTTGACAGATCCCGCCGCTTTTACTGCCGCCTTCATTGCCAGCGAGAAGGAGGGACACTATGGAGAGTAATCTAATCGGCTATCTTGACCGCAAAACGTGGATCCACCAATTAAGCGGTGCCGCAAAACTGATTTGTTTTTTGCTGCTATCCGTTATCGGGATGATCTCTTATGATACGCGTTTTCTTATTGGACTGGCATTGTTTTCGGTCTTTCTATTTGCCAGTGCTGGAATTTGCTACCGAGATATCGCTTTTGTATTAAAATTTATCATCTTCTTTTCGATTTTGAATTTGGTGGCGGTCTATCTTTTCGCTCCAGAATACGGGGTGGAGATCTACGGGACGCGCCACGTGATTTTCGAAGGGATCGGTCGGTATACATTGACCCAAGAGCAAGTGTTTTATGAGTTGAATCTGTTGATCAAATATTTTGTCACGATTCCGCCAGGGTTGATTTTCCTGTTTACCACTAATCCAAGCGAGTTGGCGTCCAGTATCAACCGCATCGGGATTTCCTACAAGATCGCCTATGCAGTCGCACTGGCTTTGCGTTACATCCCTGATATTCAAGAGGATTTTCGAACCATTGCCAAAGCGCAGCAAGCACGGGGCGTGGAGCTTTCTAAAAAAGCACCTTTGCGCAAACGAGTGGCAGGCAATGTCGCGATCGCGATTCCTTTGATTTTTTCCAGCTTGGAACGGATCGACCATATTTCTGCTGCCATGGAGCTAAGAAGGTTTGGCAAGCATAAGCAGCGTACCTGGCTGAAAGCTAAGCCGATCCAAGGCAAAGATCTCTTGGCGATTGCTGTCGTTTGCTTGATCGTGGCGCTTGGATTGTTCTTGATGGTCCTTAATGGCGGACGCTTCTACAATCCGTTTCGTTAACAAATCAACACATGAAAACTTAAAAAAACGGACTCATTGTCAATAATGAAAGTGGGACGGATGAATCAACTCTGATTCATCCGGTCCCATAAATGATCGAGACAAAAAACGCAGGACAGTCAGTCAATTGACTTTAGCGAGTGCTACATTTGCTAAAGCCAGTTGCTGCTAGGTCTGCGTTTTTTTGCCGATAAAAAAAAGGAGCCCGCCAGCGGGGACTGGCGGGATAGGAGTAAAAATGAAAAAGTGTTAGGGTTGTTTGTTGGTATGTATTGATAATAGCGGGAAAATGTGAAAAATATCGGAAGAGAAAGCAATAGAAGTGTGTCAATCTGTTGATGATTTTCGTAAAACATTCCAGCGGAACCCTTTTAGATCTTTGATTGACGGAAACACGAAATAAGGCTACACTGATGGCATCAAAGCAGTACAAGGAGGGGACAGGATGGATGCCATTACGATCAACGGATTAAGCAAACAATACAACAAGAAGTACGCCATCGAGAATGTATCATTGCAAGTGGCAGAAGGAGAGATTTTTGGCTTTATCGGACCAAATGGTGCGGGAAAATCAACGACCATCAAAGTATTGTTGAATTTTATTAAACCGGATGCAGGGCAGGCGGCTATTTTTGGACGAGATTGCCAACAAGCTGCCAAAGAAATCAAAACGTTTACTGGATATGTTTCCAGTGATGTACGGTTTTATTCAAAAATGACGACAGCAGAATTGCTGGCATTTACGGCAGATTTTCATCAAGTCAAGCAGCCAAAAAAAGAGATTCAGAATTTGATGGAGCTTTTTCAAATTGATCCAAACAAATCGATCGCAGAACTTTCTTTGGGCAACAAGAAAAAAGTCGGGCTTGCGAGCGCCTTGATTGCACAACCGAGAATGTTGATTTTAGATGAACCGACCAATGGCTTAGATCCCTTGATTCAAAAACGGCTGTTTGAAGAGCTCCTTAGAAGAAACAAACAGGGGATGACGATTTTTCTATCTAGCCATGATTTGCATGAAATTCAGACCTATGCCCATCGGACCGCCTTTATTCGTGAAGGACAGATCATCACCGTGAAAGAACTGAGTGAGGAAGAAAATTTCGGCAAAGTTGTAACGCTCACGAATGAGGGGAGCCTCTCATTAGCCGGCTTGGAAAACGTACAAGTTCTTGCTCAGGAATCACACACCTTGCGTTTTTTCTATCAAGGGGACATGAATCAGCTGGCACATTTTTTAACCAATCCTGCCATTAAAGAGTTCACGATCGAACACCCAACCCTTGAACAGCAATTTATGCTGCTCTATGAAGGAGGTTCTCAAAAATGACTTTAATGAAAATCGACCTTAAAAATACCTTCAAAGGCTGGCTGGTCTGGACGATCCTTTTTGCAGCAATCATTTTTGGATTTACGGCTATCTATCCTCAAATGATCACGCCAGAAATGAAAACGTCCTTAGACCAGATGTTGGGCTCTTTCAGCCCAGAATTACTAGGCATCTTTAACATCCAACTGACAGGACCCTCAAGCTTGGTTTCACCGACAGGCTTTTTCGGGTACTACTTTCAATACTTATTTATCGCCGCGTGTATTTATGGGATGCTTTTAGGCTTGAACAGTCTGATCACTGAAGAATCAGAAGGAACGATCGAGTATTTATATGCTCAGCCTATTAGCCGCAGAGAAATCGTTGGGTGGAAGTTCCTCGCCCGATTGTTGCTGCTGACTGGCTTTTGGCTGATTGCCTATGGCAGTAGTCTGGCCTCGTTTGCTCTATTCAAACTACCAGGAGACGACCTGTCCTCTTTTATAGAAGAAATTAGCAAAATCTTCGTTGCCGAGTATGGTGTCTTAGTCTTCTTCCTCTATCTAGGTTTCTTTTTATCCACGATCTTGCGTTCCAGCAAACAAACCGCCAGCGTCGGCTTAGGCTGCGTGTTCGGTCTGTATTTGCTTGGCATCGTGGGGGAACTCTACGATAAATTGGAATGGCTGGCAGGACTTTCGCCTGTGCGGATGGCATTACCCGTCCAACTCATGGATAACGGCGCCACATCAGTCCTATGGGTCCTGCTGATCGGTGTATTGTGTTTCTTTGGCACCTTTTACCGTTACGAGCGCAAAGACTTGCAGGTCTGAGCACAACAATCAAAAAACAAAAAAAGAGCCTGTCAGCGGGGACTGACAGGCAAAGGAGTAAAAATGAAAAAGTGTTAGGGTTGTTTGTTGGTATGCTTATATAATAGTCTCGAAATGTGAAAAAAGTATGACGAAGCAGGCACGTTTTTGCGAAAAAATCATTGCGAAAGTTAAGAAAGCGTAAAGCATCCCTTCACCAAAAGGCTTGAAGGGGCAACAAGAACCTAAAATCACTCCGAAGCAGCAGGCGGTTCATGCTGTTTCGGAGTGATTTTTTAGTTGAAGCTACTTGCTCAAATCAAGGCTATCGACATTGAAGGTGTCGCCATGTGCTAAGTCACCATAATGATAGCCACGGTTAAACCAGTCCACGCGCTGCTGCGATGTGCCGTGCGTAAAACTATCTGGAACAACATAGCCTTGGTATTCTTTTTGCAGCGTATCATCCCCGATGGCATTGGCAGCCGTGATCGCTTCTTGAATATCGCCAGCTTCTAAAATCGGCTGTCCTTGATAGGTTTCGCCTTGCAAATATTTCGCAAAGGTACCAGCTAAGTAGTCAGCTTGCAACTCCAAGCGAACGCTGTACTGGTTGTACTCCTTCTCTGAAACTTGCTGGCGGATTTTGTCCAATTGTTGGGTGATCCCCAGCTCATTTTGCACATGATGACCGACTTCATGGGCGATGACATAGGCCATTGCAAAGTCGCCGCTTGCGCCATATTTATCAGAAAGCTCATTGGCAAAACTCAGATCAAGGTACACATTCTCATCTGCTGGGCAATAAAACGGACCAACCTGTGACGTGGCATAGCCGCATGCCGACTGGACACTTCCCGTAAATAATACGAGTGTTGGGTCTTGATAGGTTTCTTGCCGCTCTTGAAAAACGTCTTGCCAGTAATCTTCTAAATAGCCGAACACGACTGCGGAAAACTCTTTTTCTTCCGTGTACTCACTGGTGCCCACATTTTCTGTCTGGTAATTGGCTGCTTGTCCGCTGCCACCCAAGACATCCGGCAACGAATTTAAATCACCACCGCTAAACAGGAAAAATAAAACAGCGATGATCACCGTACCGATCCCGCCACCAGCAGCCAACATCCCACCTGAGCCAGATGATCGCCCCGTTCGATCATCGACATTGCTGCTTTGTCTACCCCCACGCCATTTCATGTTATCTCCTCCTATATAAATCCTAGCTTAATTATAAGAGAAAGGCGGCAGATTGTGAAAAAAAGCGCCTTGAAATTGTTATAAAATGCCTTCAGGATCCTTAAAAATCAAAGTGTACACTCCTTTTAATCATTCTTTAATCTAACAATTAGCCTTCTAATTTGGTACAGTAGCAATAAAATAGATGTAGAGGGTGAGCGTATGAAAATGAATTATTCGGGGACATCGGAACGAAGGATTTTGATTTTTAAACGGTTGATTGCTGGCGAGCACCTCAGCTATCAGCAGTTAGCAGAGGATTATTTCGTTTCCCGCAGCAGTATTGCAAAAGATATTTCTTATTTAAAAGAACTGTTTCAAAAAGAAAGCTTACGTCTGAGATTTGATAATTCAGGTACATTTTTTGAAGGAAGTGAATCCCAGATCCATCGGGTGCTCAAACGCTTTTGCTTAATGATGCTGGATCAACCAGCGGCGTTTTCCTTGTTGGTGGAACCAGCGAAATACCAGGAAGTAAATCAGGCGTTTCGTCGAGCGTTAGTGGAAAAACAAGTGGAAATGCCCGACAGCTATATCCAAAGTATCGTCCTTTCCATCGTGCTGCTGATCGAACGGGCGAGTCATGCGGAAAACTTAGTGATTGAAGAAAATCGCCAAGTGGGGAAACTGTTTTTGGAGTTCGACAAATATCCGTTAGTCTATGAGCTACTGAAAGAAATCGAAGAACAGCACATTTATCAATTTTCACCAAAAGAAGTGCAATATCTAACCTACCTGATTGTCGGTAGCGGCTTGAAATTTTTTATGAAAAGTGAAAAAGTTCCTTTCGTCTTTCGGGGGAAAGTGCGCAACTTGATTCAAAAAATCAGCGAAGGCTTAGGCACCGACTTGACCCAAGACAATCGATTGGAAGAAGATGTGACGATTCATCTGTATCAACTGCTGTTGCGGATCGAAGCGCAAACCACAGTCATCAACCCTTTGTTACAGGAAATCAAACAAAACTATCCTGCCTTGTATGGCGTGGTCTGGTTCTCGCTCCATGATTTTTTGAAAGCGTATCAAGTGGGGATCTCTGATGATGAGATCGGATTTGTCACAATCCATTTTCAAGCAGCGATCGAGCGAATGCGCCGCATGAACAAAATCATTTTTGTCTGTCCCAATGGCGTCGGCACTAGCTCGTTTGTCTCTGCGAAAATTCGTCGCATTCTGCCTGAGATCGACAGTATCGAAACCGTTTCAGTAGAAAAATTAAAGCAGATGGACATCTCGGCGATCGATTTTATTATTTCAACCATCGATCTTGTCGGGATTCAAAAACCTGTGGTGCGGATCTCGCCTATGGTGACCAATCGCGACATGAAGCGGATCATGAATCACTACATCGATTTAGTCATCGATAATGAGGCGGTGGTCGATCAAAATGGTTTACTTCTTCAAGCCCAATCGATGATCCAGCCAACCGTCTTTTTCGAGCGATTTGCCAGCAAAACAGAAGCCATCAATTTTCTGATCGAACAAACCCCTTTTAGTGATGAAAAACGAAAAGCGCAGTTTCAGCAATCCGTCATTGAAAGAGAGCAGCTACAATCAACCTATTTAGATAATGGCTTTGCCATCCCTCATGGCAATCCGAATTATGTCGAAAAAACAGCCATCTCGATCCTGCTTTTGGATCAGCCAGTAGAATGGGGCAACCAAAAAGCCGACATCATTATTTTATTGATGATCCGAGAGGATGAGACGCAAAAGGTGGAACCAATGATGAAATTGATCATGCAAGGAATCGAAAACAAAGAATGGTTCCTATCAAAAATGTTGGAGGTTAAATCAGAATGAAAGTGAAGGATTATTTGCCTGAGAAGCATATACAGACGGATGAGACAGTGGCAGATTGGCGCTCAGCCGTAAAATTAGCCAGTCAGCCCTTGCTCGATGAAGCGCTGATCACGTCAGAATACATCGAAGCGATGATTCAAAGCGTGGAAGAAAATGGTCCTTACATGGTGTTGGCGGATTACTTTGCGCTGATGCATGCCCGTCCTGGAGAAGGGGTTTTGGAGCAAAGTATGAGCCTTTTAGTAACGAAACAGCCCATCGATCTTGAGGGCAAACCGGTGCGGATATTTCTTGTCTTAGCCGCCGCAGATAGTGAAAGCCATCTAGAAAGCTTGAAAGAGATCATGGCGATCTTTATGGATGAAGAAAAATACAACGTGATATTAAACGGCGATCGGGAACAAATTTGTCAATTATTCCATTAGGAGGAAAAGAATATGAAAATTTTAGCAGTATGTGGATTTGGTGTAGGAAGCTCAATGGTATTGAAGATGACGATCGATAAGGTGATCAAAGAGTTAGGGTTGACGGCAACTGCCGAGAATACTGATTTATCAACGGCAAAAGCGACACCAGCAGATGTCTATTTTACGAGTAATGAATTATTGAATGAGTTAAAAGCATCCGTGAAAGCACCCGTTTATCCAATCAAAAAGTATATGGATAAAGAAGAAGTCAAACAGCAAATGGAAAAATTTTTAGCTGAAAGAGAGGGATAATCATGAATTTTGTCACGGATTATATTTTAAAAAATCCGCCAGTCCTACTGGGGATCATTGCCATGATTGGGTTATTGGTACAAAGAAAGCCCTTCGCAGAAGTCGTCAAAGGAACCTTAACAGCTTCCTTCGGGATGGTGGCATTGACGGCTGGGGTAAACATGTTGGTGGGAACGATCGCACCGATCAATGCTGCGGTTCAAACACAATTAGGCGTTGCTGTGTCAGATGGACTCTCTGACATCACCTTTACGGCAGAATACGGCGGAACAGTTGGTTTAGCGATGTTTTTCGGCCTGATCATTCATTTATTGATTGCTCGCTTTACACCTGTGAAGACGATTTTCCTCACCGGTCACATGTTGTGGTGGTTCCCATTCGTCATCGTCGCTGGGGGCGTTGAAGGCGGACTTACCGGAATCCCACTGTTGATCTTAGGGGCGGTTCTATCTGCTTGTTACTGGTCCTTCATGCCATGGATCATGCGTAAATATGTGTGGGATGCCACAGGCGATGATTCATTCTTGATCGGTCATCCAACGGGGATCTTGTCATTGGTTTCAGGCTTTGTTGCAAAACGGGTCGGAAACAAAGAAAAATCGACGGAAGATTTGAAAGTGCCAGAAAATCTATCGTTTTTCCGTGAAATATCGATTACTGGCGCGTTAGTGATGTTTTTGATGAATATCGTTATCGGTCTGATTGCGCCCGTATTAGTTCCTGAAGGGGGCAACTTGGTGATGTTTGCGGTTGATGCTGGCTTGAACTTCGGTGCAGGATTATTGATCATGTTGTATGGGGTACGTCTATTGATCAACCAAATCATTCCCGCCTTTCAAGGGATCGCAGAAAAAGTCGTTCCTGGAGCAAAACCAGCTTTTGATGTGCCAATCTTGTTCAACTACCGTCCAAATGCTGTAATCATCGGCTTTATCGTGGCGATGATCACCTCAACGATTTTAGTGGTGATTGCCAATACCACCAACGTCTTTGGCATTTTGATCGTTCCTTTAGTCATCACCAGCTTCTTTGAATGTGGCGGTGCTGCGGTGATCGGTGAAGGACAAGGGGGCTTGCGAGGGGCCATTATTGGTACGATCACAGCTTCTGTCGTTATGGTAGCACTCGTTGGGATCTCTGCAGCGTTATTCTCAACGACGATTCAAAACTGGATCTTGATTTTCGGTGGGAACGATTTATCTCTATGGGGCATCCTTGGTGAATTGATCGGCAAGCTGTTTGGAGGGTTTTAAATGTTTCAATACTTTGAAAAAGCAAAAGAACTATTGTCTATTGTAGAAGAAAAAGAAGCACCAGCGATTGAGCAAGCCATTGAATTGCTGACGCAAGCCAACTTGACCAAAAAAGCCATCTACATTTTTGGCGCTAGTCACGCTGGGATCTTAGCCGAAGAGATGTATTATCGAGCAGGCGGCATGATGACGATCAACGCGATCTTTGGAAGAGAACTGATGCTTGATCGCAGCCCAATCACCTTCACTAGTAAAATGGAGCGCTTAGAAGGCTACGGTAGTGCCTTGGCGGCGACACAGCCCTTTACAGCAGACGATGTGCTGATCTTGCATTCGGTGTCTGGGCGAAACCCAGTTATCATCGATATGGCGCTTCATGCCAAAGAAAAAGGGGTCAAGATCATCGCATTAACGAACCTTACCTATTCGAAAACAGTCAGCAGCCGTCATACATCAGGCTTGCGTTTGTTTGAAACGGCGGATATCGTCATCGACAATCATGGGGAGATTGGCGATGCTGCGTGTACGATTCCAGACGTAGAACAAAAAGTCGGACCTACATCCACCGTAGTCGGCGCAACGATCTTAAATGCGATCATCGTTGAAGTTTGCCAAAAACTAAAAGAAGCCGGTGTCGACTATCCGCCGATTTTTTACTCAGCGAATCTAGACGGCGGGGATGAATTGAACCAGTCCCTGTTTGAAAAGTACCAAGAAGCGATCCATTATCAGCTGTAAGTAGGGAAGCAAATTCGTTTATTATTGATATTAAAACATCATCTGTTACTCCGTTGATCAAGGAGCAGCAGATGATGTTTTTTAGGTATCATTGTTTATTCAAACTCTTCATACTCATTTGGGTCTTGACCATCGATGCGGCCGTCTGCTTTGTTTAACTGATTGATTTGATTGATTTCATCTTCAGTCAGTTCAAAGTCGAAGATCGCAAGATTTTCTCGTTGATGGGCGAGGTTTCTTGATTTAGGTAGGGGCAAAATGCCACGTTCCACATGCCAGCGCAAGATGATTTGACCAGCTGATTTTTGGTATTTCTCAGCTAATTCAGTGATCAGTGGTTCTTTCAGGGCATCGCTGCCGCGGCCTAATGGGCTCCAAGCTTCAGTTACGATGCCGCGTTTTTTGTTCTCTGTAACCATTCGTTCTTGGACCCAGTAAGGATGGATCTCAATTTGATTTAGCGCAGGGGTCACACCAGTTGCTTCAATGATGGCATCCAAATGTTCTGGCTCGAAATTGGAAACGCCGATGGAACGGATCAAACCTAATTTCTGGGCGGTCACTAAGGCTTGCCAAGCTTCGACATATTTGCCGCGTTTTGGTAATGGCCAGTGGATCAAAAAGGCATCGAAGTAGTCGAGTCCCATGCGAGCAAGGGATTCTTGAATGCTGGTTAAGGCATCATCATAGCCATGGTATTTTCCCGGTAATTTTGAGGTGATATAAAATTCTGAACGTGGGATACCAGAGCGACGGATCGCTTTGCCGACAATGCCTTCATTGTCATAATTGGTTGAAGAATCGATTAATCGATACCCGTCAGCGATCGCTGCTTGCAGCTGGCTCAACCCTTCGCCACCGCGGATCTGATAGGTACCGATGCCCACGGCGGGGCGTAAATTGCCGTCGTTTAATGTCAGTAAAGGTGCTTTCATAAAATGATTCCTCCTTTTCTTTACATTCTACTCTAACGCTTTTTTGCCAGGAACGTAACCAACTTGCTCAGACAAAGAAAAAAGAGCAACGGTTTCTGTTTCAGAAACAATTGCTCTTTTTGATTAAATTATTTTTCAGGCGGTGTGCCATACATTTTTGGTGTGACTTGATCGAGTTTTGGCGCTTTTCCTTCGATCTTTGGTTCGTCTAGCCATTGGTATTCGCCTTCACCATCAAGGGCTTTGCCTTTCGCCCAAGAGCCTTCTTTACTTTGGTCGCCTTCTGAGAAGTTATAGAAATCATAAGCGATATCTAAGCGTTCGTTTTTGCGGTCAAAGGTAGTCGGCACTAAAATCGAGCCTTCGTTTTCTTCCAATTCTTTCACGGCAGCTGCCCAAAGATTTTGGTGGTAGCTATCACGCGCTAATAAGACCGAAAGTAAGTCTTTGACCCCACGGTCATCGATCATTTCATAGATGCGTGCTACTTGCAGACGACCTTGTGATTCTGCATTTAAGTTGGCACGGAAATCAGCAAGCAAGTTGCCACTAGCAATGATATACGCACCTGACCATGGATTGCCGACGCTATCAGCAGGACGTGGTCCTAAGCCGGCAACGATGGCATGTTGCGGATTCATTCCGGAAATGATCGCACCGATCGTTGGGTCTTTTTTCATGGCAGCTTCCTGATCTTCCACAGGTGCACCTTCCAGCAGACGTGCAACCATCGTTGCCAACATTTCAACGTGTCCAAGCTCTTCAGTAGCGATATCCATTAACATGTCTTTGTATTTTTCTTCCCCACGGCAGCTCCATCCTTGGAATAAGTATTGCATGGCAACACTCATCTCTCCATATTGTCCACCGATTAATTCTTGAAGGTATTTCGCAACTAACGGATTTGGTTTTTCTGGTTTAGCTTCAAACTGTAGTTCTTTTTGATGACGAAACATACTATTCCTCCTAAAATTTTTTATTGGGCCCATAAAAAGTTTCTCATGAATCGAAAGGTTCGTCTAATAAAATGCACTTAGTTCAAAATGAAAAAAGCTCCAAAAAGAAAAGCCATTTACTTTGACAAAAAGCGAGAAGCGTTAGATAGTTAAATTAAGAGAGAATTAGAAAAGGAGCGAGTCACCATGTTTCAGTATTACAAAATGGACGACCGAAAAATAAGGGAATCCTCGGAGGAAGATTACAATTGGCTGGTGGTTTCTGGGACAGATCCAGAGGAACAACGCCACTTGTTAGATAAGTATCAACTGCCCGAAGATATTTTTATTGGCGCCAATGAACCGGAAGAAGTCTCACGTTTGGAATACTTACGTAACACTAAGTTAAATCATCCGATTCTTTATACCTTGATCGATTTGTCAGAAGTGACACAAGACCGCATCGAAGATCGTTTAGAACCGGTGACGTTTATTTATACCAAAGATCTTTTAATCACGTATGTCTCTCATCAATCTACACTGATTAAACGCCTGATTGAAAAGCATGAGCAAGATATTCAACGGTATGAAGATATTGTTGCCTACTCGACGCTGATGATCTACACCCATTACATCAAAGGTCTGCAGGAAATGAAGAAACAGATCGATGCACTAGATGAAGCAGCCCGTAAAACGACGGAAAACAACGAATTGTTTAATTTAGCCGATACCGAACGAGACATGGTCTATCTGGATCACACCTTACGGGATCAGAACCATACTGTCGATCGTTTGATGGATCGCAAAGAATTTTTGGATCGTTTGGATAATGAAGCACTCGTTTATGACATTAAGCTACGACAGAAGTTTGCCATGAAAATGGTCACTATCTATCGCGACTTGTTAGAAACCATTGGTGGCTTGTTCTCCGATATGATGGACAACAATCTAAACCATCTGATGAAATACTTAGATTCTGCGGCATTGGTGGTGGCTGTGCCGTCCTTGATCGCGGGGCTATGGGGGATCAACACCGGGGGACTGCCAGGAAAAGACAATGCCATCGGTACGATCATTGTCTTTGGTTTGGCTATTTTAGTTGGGATATTAACCGCCATTTACTTGTCACGGAAAGACTTTTCAAAATAAAAAGCGCCGCTGCTCTGTGGCACCGTTCATCCATAAAAGGAGAATGGTGCGACGAAGCAGTTGGCATTTTTTTATTTTAACCCGCTGTCCAAATTGCTGTCGAGAATCCAGCGCTGAAAGGCGAGGAAGACCAGCAGCAAAGGCAAGATGTAAATTACCAAGGCAGCAATCAAAATCGTCCAATGGATATTTTCCGCGCCCACCAAGCTGCGGTTCGCCACTTGCAAGGTGTATTTTTTCGGATTATTCAAGACGATCAAGGGCCAGATATAATCATTCCATCGCTACTGGAAGGAGAAGATCTCCAGTGTCATAATGATTGGTCGGGCAATCGGCAGCATGGTGATGGCGATGATAGAGGAAGAAAAAAATGGCATCGTATTTTGTAAGCGCATAGCTGCAGTCGGCACTGACTAGAATCCTCAATAAATCCGCGTAAGGCAAATCAGGAACTTCTACAGTCACACCGTTTTTTTCTGAGTATTTTCCCGTCATTTTCAAATAAGTACCGCTTTCGCTGGGAGCTCTAGAAGCAAACATGGGAATCTGCGAAGACATTTCCAATCGGCAACGATCGAAACGTCCTCTAATGAAAAATAGCTGAAGTGCTGAAAAGATAGCTGTCCTAAAACGCACTGAGGAGTAAAAAGTGCCAATTATCTGACAAAATGAGAGTGGCTCTCCCTCAGTTTAGCGAAGAAGATGCAAAATGAAAAATAAAGCGATTTCAAAAAATGCACGAATATTAAAAAAAACGAATTAAAGCTCTTACAACGATAATTAAGAAGTACTGGTAAACGTTAATATAACAAGGTTTGAAATTTTTTTTTGCAAATTGAGTGCAAATCTTTTGTCTAAAACGGGGATTAAGCGTAACATAATATGTGTAATAACTACTTAAAAGAAAGAAGGAGAAAAATATGCATTGGTTATGGGTATTAATCGTAGGAGCTATTATCGGTTTGATCGCCGGAGCTATCACAAATAAAGGTGGATCAATGGGTTGGATCGCCAACATCGTTGCAGGTTTAGTAGGTTCAGCTATTGGACAAGCAATCTTAGGTTCTTGGGGTCCATCACTTGCTGGAATGGCAATCGTCCCATCAATTATTGGTGCGGTTATTGTAGTTGCTGTTGTTTCATTCTTCTTAGGACGTTCAAACGGCTAGTCCATTCAGCAATTGTTTCCATTCATTTATTTCGGGTAGTAATTACCTCGAATAGACAGGCAAATCCAGATTTTCTGGGTTTGCCTTTTTTGTTTTTAAGGAAGCATAAGCAATCCTTTTGTCATATCGGGAAATTGTCGTTACACTTGAAGTAGGTCAAAAAAAGAAAGGAAGAGGTTCAATGAAAAAGCAATATGAAACAGCGATGATCAATCGAGGCGGACGTGTCGGAGAGGTCGAAGCACCAAATGGCAGTTTTCACCTGAAAATCGACAAACCGGGTCTTCACAGTGAGGGCACAAACCCAGAACAATTATTTGCCGCTGGCTATGCTTCTTGTTTCAACGGTGCCGTACAGCATATGCTGAAAGAGCATAACATCGAATCCGAATCCGAAGTTAAAGCAAGAGTGTCTTTGTATCAGCATGAGGACGGCAGTTACCAAATCGGCGTGATTTTAGAAGTGTCGTTACCAGGCGTTGAAAAAGCCGAGGCAGAGAAAATCGCAGAAGAAGCCCATGATTTTTGTCCGTATTCTCGGGCAACTCGTGGCAACATTGATGTCGAAGTACAAGTAGTCTAAGCATTATTGCAGCTAGACAAACAATCAGCGGCTGATGAATCAGCCGACAAGAGGGAATTCATCAAGGAGGCCAATCAATGAGACAAACAGAGATCTTGCTGCTTTTGGGCGTGTTTGTGGTTGGCCTTTTTGTGGTGTACTGGCTGAAAAAGCACCGACATGCGCGCCACAATCAAGCACTGGCAGCTCAGCTGAAGCGTTATCCCAGCGTGCGGAAAGCGTGGCTGGCAGCCGGGGCAAAAAGGGAAGCAGTCCTTTTGGTTCCCGGTTTAAAAAAAGCTACTGCCGCAGTTGCAACGACGGCAACGGCGAAAGCAGAAACGAGGCTGTACAAGCATGCGGATCAGTGTCAGGCAATGACTCCACAAGGGTTGGCCGTTTCGGAGGACTATTTGTTCCTCTCTGCGTACTGTTCGCAGCAGGAACATCACTCACAGCTTTATATAATAGAAAGAACGAGCGGACGGCATCTGAAAACGGTGGTTCTGCCAAAACGCCCCCATGTCGGCGGATTAGTCTTTGATCGAGCAACGCAAGTGCTGTGGCTAACCATCACTGGGAAAGGAATGGGACGAGTGGCGTGTGTTTCTTTGCAGACACTGCTGGAAGATGATTCCTTGGCAACCAGTCAGCCGATCGCTTATCAGCAAGTCATCGAATTGGCAGGCATCACTCACAGCTCCTATTTGGCAGCCGATAGCGGTGAACTTGTCTCAGGGACCTTTGCCTTGAAAAACGGTGGTGTGGTGGCGAATTATCCGCTGCCTGTTCTTTCAGACAGCGGTCGCAAAGCATCTCCTCGCATCAAGCCGCGTAAGAGAAGGGTCACCACCACGAAAGTCCAAAGTGTCGCCTTTACCACTGAATACTTGTTGCTGGCACGTTCCTTTGGACCAGGGTCGGCTGAGTTATGGGTCTTTTCAAAGGATGCAACGGTGCTGACCCGCAAACATGCGTTGCGGCGCATCAAGTTTCCCCATTACCTTGAACAGATCGTGGTAGAAAAAGGGCAGCTGTACTGCTTGTTTGAAAGTGGGGCATGGGCGTATCGCCAAAAAGGCGGCAGCATCGATGAAGTCGTGGTATTGGACCTTGCGACCTTACTTCAGTAAAATCACTGCTTAAAAAGAAAAAAGACCAGCCTCTTAAGAAGCTGGTCGTAAGTGCAGTAATTATTCCACGATTGCTCGTTGGATATCTAAGACGGTGCCGGTATGAGCATCTGCCAAAAATTCATAGGTGACAAGCTGTCCGTCTTCGGTGCGGGTGATGCCGCCAGTATATCCTTGGGAAGTGATCGCAAATTTGCGCAAAGGTTGTTTTTCGAAATTGATCCAAGAACCTTCGATCGGTCCTTCTTTGATAAACGCCGCTTTTATATTGTCTAAGACATCATCGGCATTCATGGCTTGCCTTTTCTTCAACCAGATCGTTGAAAAAATCCCTCCTGCAAAGCCAAGACCTAAACCGATGGTCAGTCCATTTTTAAAATAATGCAATGGATGCTCATTCTCCATCTAATGTCCCTCCTAAAGTAAGTTTTCCCGAATGTTTTGATCTCGGTGAAAGCACAGGTTCTCTTAACAATAGTTTACCATAGTTTAGAAATATTCTATAAGAAAAATAACCAACAATAGAAATTTGCGCTATAATAAAGAATATCAGTAGGAATAAGGAGGAAGAGAGCACATCCGTTGTTTCACCCAAAAATTGCTGGAAAACACAGCAACAGCAAGCGTTGCTTTTTCAAAAAAAGCAGCTTTGTTTCTTTGGGGCAGCAAACAACCGATACGTGTTTCTCGAATGATCATGGAAGAAAAAACATTTCAACGCATCAAAGAACTAACGGAGTTACAAGGAACCAGCGGGTTTGAACACGACGTGCGAGCGTATATGCGTGAAGCGATGACTCCATTGGTAGATGAAATCCAACAAGATGGCTTAGGCGGCATCTTCGGTTTGCGTCACCACCAAGAAGCAGATGCACCACGAGTGATGTTAGCTGCTCACATGGACGAAGTTGGTTTCTTATTGACGACGATCACCGATCGCGGCTTATTCAAAGTCACTCCTTTAGGTGGATGGAACCCTTATGTGGTATCTGCTCAACGGTTTACATTGAAAACAGCGAAGGGCGATTACCCATGCGTTTCTTCTTCAGTACCGCCACATTTGTTGCGAGGAAGCAGCGGTCAAAAAAATGTCGAAGTGACAGATATTTTGTTTGATGCTGGTTTTGAATCAAAAGAAGAAGCAGAAAGCTTTGGCGTACGTCCTGGCGATACGATCGTCCCACAAGTGGAAACCATCAAAACAGCGAATGGGAAAAACATCATCTCGAAAGCTTGGGACAACCGTTACGGCTGTGCGGTCGTATTAGAAGCACTTGAAGCCTTGAAAGAGGAAACATTAGGCCATACGTTGATTGCTGGTGCCAACGTTCAGGAAGAAGTCGGCTTACGGGGTTCTCGTCCGTCTGTGACGAAATTCAAACCAGACTTGTTCTTTGCAGTAGATTGCTCGCCAGCGGATGACACAGTCACGAAAAATGGCACCTTTGGTCATCTAGGAGCCGGGACTTTGATGCGAATCTATGATCCAGGCATGATCATGTTGCCACGGATGAAAGAATTCTTGTTGGATACAGCAGAAAGCAACAACATTCCTTACCAATACTTTGTTTCAAAAGGTGGTACCGATGCTGGTGCAGCACACATGGCAAATGAAGGGATCCCAAGTTCTGTCATCGGTGTTCCTGGACGGTACATCCATACTCACCAAACCTTATTCAGTATCGCTGATTTTGAAGCGGCACGGGAAATGGTGATTCAAGTCTTGAAAGGATTGGATCGTTCAACCGTTGATACGATCTTAGCAGGACAATAAGCGAGAACGAACGAAAGCAAAGAGACAGCCACCCGTTGTCTCTTTTTTTCTGCAGGGCTTTGCAAGATCAGCATGTCAGTTGGTAGTCCCTGAAAGAAAGGTGTATACTTAAAGAAAAGAAAGTGGTGAGTATTTGATTATTCCAAAAGATTTAGCAGAGTTAGCAACATATGTGGAGAAAGGCAAAAATGTCTTCTTTTTCACCGCCGATTGGTGTGGCGATTGCCGCTACATCAAACCGCAATTGCCTGAGATCGAAGCGGACTTTCCAGATCTTCAATTTGTCGAAGTCGACCGTGATGAATACATGGATGTAGCGGTTGAATGGAATATTTTTGGTATTCCTAGCCTCGTCGTTATCGAAGACGGCAAGGAGCTGGGACGGTTAGTTAACAAGGATCGCAAAACCAAAGAAGAGATCGAAGCCTTTTTAACCAGCGTACAATCAGCATAGGAGGGGAAAAAGATGGAAGCACAAAGATATCAAAATATTTTAGTAGGGATCGACGGTTCAGATCAAGCGATGTCAGCCTTCAAAAAAGCAGTGGAAGTCGCTCGTCGAAACCAAGGGAAGGTTTATGCCGCAACGATCATCGATCAGCAAGTGCCGACCATGATGGGTTATGCACCTTTGGATAGTTCCATCTTAGAACAAGAAAAAGACACGGCGAAAAATCTGATCGACGACTGCAAAGCCTACGCAAAATCAGTGGATTTTGATCTAGTAGAAGGCATCGTCGCTTACGGCTCCATCAAAGACGCCCTTGCCACCCAATTACCGGATCAATACGACATCGATTTGATCATGGTGGGGCAATCCGGGCTGAACGCCGTGGAACGCTTCATGATGGGGAGTGTCGCCAGCTTCGTTATCCGTGAAGCCCGGTGCGACGTGCTGATCGTATCTCCTGAAGAAACCAAAGCGTAAGGTCATTTTTGAAAAAATAAGCTTGTCGCTGCCGTGTTCTTTTCCTTAGTTCGCATGGTAGTAACAAGTGACAAAAGGAAGTTCCTGAGAATCAGCGATTTTGCTCGCTAATGAAGCATTGTCTTTAGCAAATGAGCAGTAGCTGGTTTTCAGGCTTTTTTGTCTTTGAAAATAACTAGAATTTCAAGGAAAACAAAGAAATTCCATGACGGATGCCGAAAAATTTGTTAAGATTATGGGCGGAATGTGTAAGTACCTAAGGAGGAAAAAACGTGATTTTTGCTTATAACAAAGAATATGTCAGTGATACACTGCTTGCCATCACAGCAGATGATAAAGGATTAGAACAAACCGTCGAACGCAAAGGCAATGTTGCCCAAATCAAAAATGAAGAAGGCACGATCGTTGGCTGGAACTTTTTTGCGATCTCAGAAGTGATGACGATCGAAGGCCGTGGTCAAGTGACGTTGACGAAAGAACAAATCCAACAATTGAACAGCATGATCAAAGAAGCAGGATTCAGCGAAGAACTGCCTGCAGACACAGAACCAAAAATCGTCGTTGGCTATGTGAAGTCTTGTGTGGAACATCCAGACAGCGACCATTTGTCTATCACGGAAACAGAAGTTGGAGATGGGGAAGTCTTGCAAATCGTCTGTGGCGCTGCCAATATTCGTAAAGGATTGAAAGTCGTTGTCGCAAAACCTGGCGCAATGATGCCGGATGGCTTGATGATTTGGCCGGGGACGCTTCGTGGCGTAGAAAGCTTCGGAATGATCTGTTCTGCTAAAGAACTACATTTAGAAGGTGCCCCAATAAAAAAAGGCATCCTTGAGCTGCCTCAAGATGCCGTTGTAGGTGAAGCTTTTCCGGTCGGTAAAGCCTAAAAAAATGAACTGCCGCTTCCTGTTTTTGCGGCAGTTCATTTTTTGATTGTTTCGATTGGTTTTGGTGATTGGCTGCTTAGTTGCTGCTGTCTGTTGATTGTTCGTTGATCGATGTATCAACGGAAAGTTTTACTTCTGCTGTTTTTTCTTCATCGCCACGATAGAAGGTTACAGTGATCGTGTCACCGACTTTGTGTTTGTACAACGCAGATTGCAGATCCGTTGTGGTGCTGACTTCTGTATCATCGATTTTCGTGATAACGTCATATTGTTGCAATCCTGCTTGTTCTGCTGGTGTTGCATTGTTGACTGAGTAGATCACAACGCCTGAAGTTACAGATGAAGGAACTTTCAAGATTTGTTCTTGTTGTTGTGATGTGATGGAACCTAAATCGATCGTTTGGATACCTAGTGCAGGTCGGACCACTTTGCCGTCTGCTTCTAGTTGATTGATGATTTCAACGACATCGTTACTTGGGATCGCAAAGCCCATTCCTTCGACACTAACGCCTGAAGCAGAGCCCGAGGTGCTGGCGATTTTACTTGAGTTGATCCCAATCACTTGACCATCAACGTTGATCAGTGGACCACCTGAGTTCCCTGGGTTGATCGCAGCATCCGTTTGGATCGCATTGATACTGATCGTACCACCAGATTCGTTTTGGCTTGTTACTTGACGATTCAAGGAAGACACGATCCCTTGTGTCACAGAGTTTGCATAGTCAGAGCCTAGAGGAGAACCGATCGCGATTGCTGGTTCGCCGACTTTCAAGGCACTTGAATCGCCAAATGTTGCGGCAGTTGTAACTTTTTCAGAAGAGATTTTTAAGACGGCTAAGTCTGTGTAAGAATCGGTACCTACCAATTCAGCTTTGACTTTTGTACCATCTGCTAAGACAACTTCCAAACCATCTTGACCCTCAACGACGTGGTTGTTGGTTACGACATAGGCATCGTCGCCATCAATTTTGTAGATGACCCCACTACCTTCAGAAGAAGCTTCTAAGGCGCTGTCGTCTTCGCTTTGGCTATCGCCTTCACTTTGTCCACCTTGCTGACCAAAGAGGCTGTTCCAATCGTTGCTTTGACTTTGTTGTAAATTAATGATGGAAACGACGGAATCTTGTACTTTTTCAACTGCTTCAGTGACATCGCTGGTCACATCAAGTTTGACATTAGATACTTGTGTTTGCCCGTTAGAATCTTGGACCCCACTGTTGGTCGTGGTTTCTGGTGTTGAACTCAAGGATGAACCCATTGCCAGATATAGACCGCCGAAGGTCAATAATCCGCCGACCATACCGCCTAAAATCCCAATACCTAATCGTTTTAATAAACCAGGAGAAGTTTTCTTACCTGGTGTGACATATTTTCTTGCCATTACTATTTCCCCCTTAATGAATAATTCGTTATAATCAGTATATTCCTTCTATCTGAGATTAGTCTACTAAGAGATTTTGAAAAAAATATGAAGAAGTTGCGTAAGAATCTGTTTCAAACGATGAAATTTTCTTCGTAAGACCCGTTCATTTTTGAATAAAAATAGCAGAAAAATCTGGGGAGAAGTAAAGGTCTTTTTATCCACAGTGTGTGGACAAACTTGATGGGGTTGGTTGGGTGGATGAAGAAATCGTTGAAGTGTCGCAGTTTTATAGATAAGATAGAAGGATTTCAAAGAAAGTCAAAGTGTGTAAAAGGTTGTGGATAGCATTGTCCACATTTTCATAAAATAAGGGGATAACGAGGAGAAATCTATGAAAATCAAAATCGTCACGGTAGGAAAACTAAAAGAAAAGTACCTCGTTCAAGGAATCAACGAGTACGCCAAACGATTGGGGGCATACGCAAAGCTTGAGTTTATCGAAGTACCAGATGAAAAAGCACCAGAAACCTTGAGTGAAGCCCAAATGCTGCAAATCAAAGAAAAAGAAGGCCAGCGCATTTTAGCCAAAATCAAAGACACCGAATATGTCTTTGCCTTAGCAATCGAAGGCACCAATCCCACCAGCGAAGCCTTCGCCAAACAAATCGATCAACTCGGCATCCAAGGAAAAAGCCAACTGACCTTCGTCATCGGCGGCTCCCTAGGCTTAAGCCAAGAAGTCATGACTCGCAGTGATGCCAAAATCTCCTTTGGCAAAATGACCTACCCCCACCAACTCATGAAACTGATCTTATTGGAGCAGATTTATCGCGCGTATCGAATCAATACGGGGGCGCCGTATCATAAGTAAATATCTTAAGCAGTATAATAGAAAAAATTAACCACCGGTACTACCGGTAAAAAGGAGCAACAACCATGCGAAATATCAAACTAACGATTGAATACGACGGCAAGCGCTACTTAGGGTGGCAACGACTAGGAGATTCTGAAAAAACGATCCAAGAAAAAGTTGAAGGGGTCATCAAATTATTGACGGGAGAAGAAATTGAGATCGTGGGTTCTGGTAGAACCGATGCGGGCACGCATGCTCGAGGACAAGTGGCAAATTTCAAGACGACCCATCAAATGAGTTTGCCAGAGATGCAGCAGTTCTTTAACCGCTATTTGCCGCAAGACATCGTTGTCAACAAGATTGAAGAAGTGCCTGAACGATTCCATGCACGCTATCACGCTAAAGGCAAGCAATACAGCTATTATGTTTGGAACAACGCGATCCCATCGGTCTTTGCTCGCAATACCAGTTTTCATTGCCCGCAGCCCCTTGATTTGGAAAAAATGCAGCAAGCGGCTGAGAAGTTGATCGGCACCCATGATTTTATTGGCTTTTCTGCGTTGAAAAAATCAAAAAAATCAACGGTGCGCACAATCGATGAAATCACTATCACACCAGAAGGCGACCTATTGCGGTTTACCTTCAAAGGCAACGGCTTTTTGCATAAAATGGTCCGAATCTTGACAGGCACACTGATTGCCATTGGCGATGGCACGCTACCGCCAGAAGTGATCGATCAAGTGTTAGCCGATAAAGTACGACAAGCAGCTGGTGAAACAGTGCCTTCTCATGGCTTATTTCTAGATGAGGTGTATTATTAAAAGAAACATGGTAATGGCTATTTAAGGAAAGGAGATCATCTATTGATCACATTAAAATCCCCACGAGAGATCGAACAAATGAAAACTTCTGGTCGTATCTTGGCAAGTATTCACGAGCAGCTACGGGAAAAAATCGTTCCCGGTATCACCACGAACCAAATCAACGCCTTTGTCCATCAACAGATAGAAGCTGCAGGGGCAACAGCCGCGCAAATCGGGTTTGAAGGGTATGAATTTGCGACGTGTATCAGTGTCAATGAAGAGATTTGTCATGGTTTCCCTTCAGAATATGTTTTAAAATCAGGCGATGTCGTCAAAGTCGATTTTTGTGTCGATTACAAAGGAGCAATCTCTGACAGCTGTTGGACATATGCTGTAGGAGAGATTTCGCCAGAACATCAAGCACTGATGGAAGTAACGAAAGAAGCCTTGATGAGAGGCATCGAGCAAGCACAGGTTGGCAACCGAGTCGGCGATATTGGTTATGCGATCCAAAGCTTCGCTGAAGAAAAAGGGTATGGTGTCGTGCGGGACTTTATTGCTCACGGCATTGGCCCAACCATTCATGAAGAACCATTCTTTCCTCATTTCGGGTTACCTGGCAAAGGAATTCGTTTGAAAGAGGGCATGACGATCACCATCGAACCGATGATCACGACCGGCACTTGGCGCATGAAGATGGACCCAAACGGCTGGACAGCACGCACCATTGACGGCAGTTATTGTGCCCAATATGAACATTCGATCGCCATCACCAAAGAAGGTCCTGTCATCATGACGTTGCAAAAGGAAGAAACGCCAACATCACTTAATGTCTTTGAAAAATAACTGTGTGGAACTTCCGTAACATGAGTATTTCCTACTTCTCTTAAAGGGCATACCTAACTGATGGTACGCCCTTTCGATGTGTGCTTTTTTCAAAAAGACTCATAAAAGAACTCAGTAATCAACGAGTGCTTGTCTATTCATATTGGTATTTTTGATGGAGTCGTTCATATAGTATATCGTGTCCTTAGTTGTTTTGGGGTGATTTAAACAAACTAGAGAATGATCTTTTTTCTACTTAAAATGAAAATGAGATTGGAGAGTCAATTCTGATTCATCAGTCCCATAAATTATATCGCCTTTTTTATAGATTAAGAAAAGAGGGGCAGAAACTTAAAATTTTGATCTCTATTTTATTAATATTTTCATAGATTATTAGTACTAGCGATCTATGAAAATATATTAACTTAAGTTTACAAATAATAATACTTTATATGTCAAATTTCAATAAAGCATAAAAAGACTAGCCATATAGAGCTAGTCTTTTTTATATCTTATTTCTTGTAACCTTTTCTACTTTTAAATGATAAACCTAACAGACTTAGACTAGCCAAAACAAAACCAATGATTCGTAAACTTTCTTGAAAAGTAAAAGAGTCGACGTCTCCTGTTTTAGGCATCATTGCTAGGCTTGAAGATTTTAAGAGTGTGGATTTCACGTCATGCCTTGAAGACCTAGTAGGCAGGGGAATCGTCTCTCTATTTACCTGATTTTCTTTTTTTGTTAAAGATTGCGCTGTTTGTTTACTTTCAGATTTCATGAGCGCTGTTTTGAATTGGATTGTTTTAATTGTTTGCTTTTCTTCAGAAGTCTTAGGGACAGGTCGGCTTGTTTTCTGTTCACTTAGTTGTTCCAATTTCATAATTACTGGTTTTTCAATAATTGGTACTCTACTAGCTTGAATAAACTGTTTATGATCAAAAGGGTTTAAATTTTTAGGGATATCTCCATCGATAAGTGATGGCTGTTTTTCGACTAGTACATTAGTTGCAGGAGTAATCTTTTCTGTATTTGTAGAGAATGTATTATCAATTATAGTAGTCGCAAAAGTATTGATTGCTTGCATAGAAAAATTAAAAGTATTCATTTGTGGAAATTTTTTAATAGGAACATTTATTGTCATTTCTACTGGTTGGCTAGGTATCATACTAGGTACTTCTTTTAGCTGTTTATTTATTGGATCCTCGTATTTTTTATTCGGTACTTTTTGCTCAGAGACAGGTTTAACTGGTGCGATATACTCGGCTTTTGTAGGAACAGCAGGAGTAGCAGGAACCAATTGAACCGGTGTATTCGGCTGCAAATCAGGCACGTTTATCACAGGAGTTGCAGGAACAGCTGGCGTATTCGGTACTTTTTGCTCAGAGACAGGTTTAACCGGTGCGATATACTCGGCTTTTGTAGGAACAGCAGGAGTAGCAGGAACCAATTGCACAGGCGTATTCGGCTGCAAATCAGGCACGTTTATCACAGGAGTAGCAGGAACAGCTGGCGTATTCGGTACTTTTTGCTCAGAGACAGGTTTAACCGGTGCGATATACTCAGCTTTTGTAGGAACAGCAGGAGTAGCAGGAACCAATTGCACAGGCGTATTCGGCTGCAAATCAGGCACGTTTATCACAGGAGTTGCAGGAACAGCTGGCGTATTCGGTACTTTTTGCTCAGAGACAGGTTTAACCGGTGCGATATACTCAGCTTTTGTAGGAACAGCAGGAGTAGCAGGAACCAATTGAACCGATGCATTCGGCTGCAAATCAGGGACATTTATCACAGGAGTAGCAGGTACAAAGGGCGTATTTGGTACTTTTTGCTCAGAGACAGGTTTAACTGGTGCGATATACTCGGCTTTTGTAGGAACAGCAGGAGTAGCAGGAACCAATTGAACCGATGCATTCGGCTGCAAATCAGGCACGTTTATCACAGGAGTTGCAGGAACAGCTGGCGTATTCGGTACTTTTTGCTCAGAGACAGGTTTAACCGGTGCGATATACTCGGCTTTTGTAGGAACAGCAGGAGTAGCAGGAACCAATTGAACCGATGCATTCGGCTGCAAATCAGGGACATTTATCACAGGAGTAGCAGGAACAGCTGGCGTATTCGATACTTTTTGCTCAGAGATAGGTTTAGCTGGTGCGATATACTCGGCTTTTGTAGGTACCGATGGTGCAGATGGGTTTTCTTGCTTAATAATCGGCGGTGTTTGATTAGGTTCAGCAGGCGTTAAAGACTGCTCAGGTTTTTGCTGACCGGGAGTATTCGGTGGTGTAATGATACCGTTATCCCCTGAAGTTTGGTTATACCATACATTATTATCATTAACCCAAGTTTCACCATTTTCACTGGTGGCTTTTTTTTGTGTTTGATCAGTTGTTACATCAACGCCATTGATGGAGTCTGCATTGGCTTGAGCCTCAGTCGCGATTACGGTAGTTATGCTAGCTAATATGATTGATGTGGCAATGATTTGTTTTTTCATGATTAAAATTTCTCCTCAAATTCGATTTGTGATTGGTTTTTCTCGTAGAAATACAAGTATCTTGTCTAAGAACTTAGAATAAGATAGTCAATCCACGGCAAAATAAAAGACAAATCTCCATGAACACCAGTGAAAATGGAAGTAAATACTGAATGGTATTTAAATTCAATGAATTATTTCATGAAAATTTCTTGATTCTGTCTGACAAAACTTATCATATAAGGTTTTGGCTTATTCTACATAGAAGGTCTTAAATTTAGTACCTCAATGATAATTATGGTGAGTGCTATTATATTATTTATTGAAATTCTTGTTCTAAAACAGCCCATTGTTTCTTCTTTTGTTTCTAGTAATCATATTCTTACTTGTATTCAAAGATAATAAGGACAAAATGGTTAATTAATTTTTCTGAATATGTGTGTACATAAAGATGATTAATATCTCTTTTGTAACTCAATTCCATGAATAACAATAAACTTCCAAAGTCATATGTTCTTTTATAAGTCCTAAATTAAAGACTTTTTTTTCTTTGACCAAATTCAAGAGGTAAAATAAATGGAAATTCGCAGACTGCTTTTAAAATGACAAGTAGAAGAGGAAACATTTTGAATAAACGAATAGGTATTGTGCGGATCTCTTAGAATAAATTTGAAAGGAGATAACAAGTGACAATAAAATCAGCTAACGAATATTTCTTATTTTTCGATGATTTTTTCGAAAAATATAACTATCCATTAATTAACGAGTACTATATAACGACAAAAGAAAATTTCATTAAATTGATTCAGAATATTTCTACCAAAAATGCGTTTGCAACCATCAAAGAATTGGTACGAATCGATGCTAAGTTGCAAATTTTATCTAGTTTAATTGATGACAATATTTTCAAATTATCTGAAACTGAAATAATAAGATTGGCAGAAATAGATAGCGGAACTTACTATGAAGAAATATTCAGGATGGATGGAATGACAAATATTAGTAAGATTCACTCACTTATACTTCTATAAAATAAATGACTTCAGGAGACTGTTCAAAGTGAATTTTATTCAGATAATATAAAATTTTAATATGCGATTTAAATATATATTTACAATAAAAAGACAGGTCAGAACTTTACTTTCCTGACCTGACATTTTTATTTATGACGGGTTGCTTTTTTATTATTTACCTCAAAGTTTATTATCTATTGAGCAGAATACTTTGTATAAACCTATTTAATGTTAGGGTTCATGATTTACAGTTTGATATTAGAAGAACTAAACAAATTTATGAATTACCTTGATTCACTTTTTCAGTTTGATTCTTATTGGCGTCATCGACAGCTTTTGCTGCATCATCGCTACCTTTTAATGCTTCTACACTATCTTTATTACTGTCAGGAAGCACATTGTGCTCAGACAGGATACTATCAACTGCAGTTTTAAGTGCGCCTAGTTGTTCATCTTTTGCAGCTGCTACGGCACTTCCTTTATCTTCAGCAGTTTTTTTATCAAGAGCTGCACTGGCTTGCGCTTCTGTGACAGCGTTATTGGCATTTGTAAGTTGTGTTCTTAAATCAGTAATTGTGTTATTTGCCGTTTCGAGATTATTTTCGACAGCTTTCTTCTCATTCTCAGCTTTTATTTTATCAGCTTCTGCTTTTGCTTTATCTACTAACGCTGTTGCCAAGTCTGTCTTAGTGCCGCTTAAAGTTCGGGATAAGGCATGAACACCTTGGTAGATAGCTTCTGTAGTTGCCGTGGAGTCACGATAAAGTGCAGTGCTGGCTGCAAATGTTGTAACACTCCCGAATATTGTACAAAGTAAGCCAGTGGCTATTAAAGATTTTGATAATTGCTTTTTTTCATGTTCTAAATTCTCCATTTATTTATTTTGTTGCAAAATCTATTTTAGGTTATTTTAGGTTCAAATTACCTAAAAAGACAGATATTTCATACTTCAAAAAAGTAAAATATAGGTACATATAATATAAATAATGATTTATCTATATGATCGTATGTTTCATTTTTAGCAAGCACGATAATGCTGGGAAAATTAGTTGTCCTTGGTATAGTATCAGTCTTTCTCAATCTTCCTGGTATTCAATATGAATATGTTATAATTAAAATACAAAACTTTACAAAATTTTGTATGAAACAGAAAATTAGTATGTATATTTATTTTTCCCGAGAAGGCTACCATGTTTGAATAGTTTTAAAATAATAATCAGATAAAAATAAGGAGGTTGGGTAAATATGAAAAAACAATCAGCTAATTTCTTGTTATTGACTACTATAGGAATTGCTTTGATTTATCAAATTTTATCTTTTATAAATTTTCCCGAGCTACTTCATGTCGTTTTTGGAACGGTTTGGAATTTAGTATTTGCCTTTATTGCCGGGTATTATTTATTAAGAAAGGACTTTCTAAATCAGTTCAAGCACTTCAACTTTAAATCATTCGCCTGGGGATTACCTCTTGTTTTGTTTTCTGGAATGCTTTTTTCATTCCTCTATTCATTAATTTTTGGGCAACCTACGCCGAATGCGATTAATGATACACTTTCAGTAAAAATGATTTTGTTTCAAGTGCCCTTTATGCTGATGGGAGAAGAACTATTAAGTACAAATATCCTAATCGCTCTTCAGAAAAAAGGCCTTTCTTTTTTCTGGTCAACAATTATCTGCAGCATTCTTTTTGCATTCTGGCACATTCCTGCGTATGGATTTCACCCTATACAATTAATATTCACCCTAGCACCGGCTAGGTTAGCACTAAACTATGTATGGAAGAAATCATCTAGTGTTTGGGTGAGTTGGATCTGTCATTTTATCTATGACTCGCTAGGCTTTGTTATCTTTTTTCTCAAATAGTGTTTTTTTAATTCCTATATTGATATATAGACGAATAAGAGAATTAGCAAGAACTTGCTAGTTCTCTTTTTTTCTATTTATATAAAGAACCTTATTGTTCAATACATGACTCGTAATAGTTATAAAAAAATTATTGTTTCGAATTTTTCGGTCTCATATTTCATACCTGATGATCCAAAAAAAGAAAGATTACTATAATAAGAAATGTAAGAAGTTTTTTAATACAATCTTATGATAGGAGGATAATAAATGTATGGAGAAACGTTAAGGAAAATTCGTCTGAAAAAAGGGTTAACTCAAAAAGAAGTGTATGAAAACATCATATCAAAATCATATGCAGTAGAATTCGAAAAAGGAAAGCATCAAATTTCTACTTATATATTGCTTGAAATTTTACAGAATCTATCTATAGAAATAGACGAATTTTTATTTATTGCTAATAACTATAATATGAACGAAAAAACGTATTATGATTATACGTACAGTAAGTTAGCCAACAAGCATGATATTGAAGGTCTAGAAGATTTATTAAAAACATTAAAAAGTAGGGAAGGTAGATTAAATGATATTAGAATAGCTGAAGTAAGGTCTCGTCTCCGAATTTTACGAAATTTCAGAGACAATGGTGTTTATGATACAAATGTGATTTTACAAGAAGATAGACAGACTATTTTAACCTACCTAATTGAGAGGGAAAGTTGGACACTTCAAGAAATTAAGCTTTTCGCTAATACGATAGATTTGTTAGACAATGAATCAATATTTATTCTTTTTAAAAGAGTTTCTCGTGTGCTTGAATATTATGCCGATCTAGAGAAGGGGAAAGAAATATATTGCGCATTGATTATAAATTTATTGGAATATACATTTAAGAAAAAGCAATACGACTATACAGAAATATTACTTATCCAATTGGATCTTTTATCATCCAACTATAAAGAGTTTTTTTTTAGAACCGTTTATAATTTTTTTGAGGGACTCTTGGTAATGAAAAAACTTGATCAAGAAAAGGGAAGAGCTATTGCAGAAAATATGTTAGATATTATGAAAAAATTAAACCAAGAACCACTAGCGAAGTTGTACGCCCTTTTATTGATTTAACGGATTTTTTCATAGATGATAATAAATCCATTACTTGTTAAACTGAACCAATCATTTAAATAAATTAAAAAGCAGGAGGAATATAAAATGAAACAATTTGGCAGTTCAATTTTCTTTTTTTTATTAGCAGTAGTGCTCTTTATGGTTAGTAACTTGGTAGGGTCGCATCTGGACTCAAGAGGATTTGTTGTAGAGCCAGCATTCTTTTGTATACCACTAGGATATTTATCAATCTTTATTTCAATTTCTATAACTACTACTAAGCTATTAAGAAATAAATTAAAGACTAAATGATACAGATGAGATGTTTTTCACGATTAGGACTTCTTGTTTTTAATCTAAACGAAAGAAAAAGAGGAGCGAATGAGATGTATCCAAGTCATTCACTCCTCTTTTTCTTTCATCTTATAGGTTAAGTCACTATAATGATCAGAAAACAAATTGTATAATAAGATCAAATATTATTTTAAAGAAATTTAATGAATAATATGCTAGCATACATATTTCTTTGTTGATATGGATGAGAGAATCTTGAATGTGAGAGGAGTACTATATGTACGGAGAAACTATAAGGGAAATAAGATTAAAAAAAGGATTTAGCCAGAAAGATGTATATGGAAATATTATATCTAAATCATATGCTATTGAATTTGAAAAAGGAAAACATCAAATATCAGCCAATATACTGATGCAAATATTAGACAATATTTCTATGGACATTGATGAATTTATGTTTATTTCTAATGGATACCAATTAAATGAACAGAATAACTATAATTATATTTATAATAAACTGGCGAACAATCAAGATATCAAAGGACTCAAACATCTTTTAGAAGATCTGCAAGTAAAATCCGGCAAGTTAAATGGAATTAGAATTGCTGAGGTCAGATCTCGGATACGCCTCTTAGAATATTTTGAAGAGTATGGGGAATATAATACCAAAGTAGTTTTAGAAGCTGATAGACATACCATTTTAACCTATCTGATCGATGTGGAAAGTTGGTCTCTGCAAGAAATTCAACTATTTACGAATACACTCGAATTTTTAGATAGTGAAATTATTCTAGTTTTTTTTAAAAGAGTTTCAAAATTGATGGAACGTTATGTGAAACTTGAAAAAGGAAGAGAAATATATTGTGTTTTGTTGATCAACCTAATTGAATATACATTTAAAAGACAGCAGTATGACTATACAGAAGTATTATTAACACAGCTAGATTTACTATCAACCGATTATAAAGAATTTTTTCACCGAACGGTATATAAGTTTTTTAGCGGGTTACTATTAATAAAAAGAGGGCCTGAGCAAGAGGGAAGAGATCTTACACAAAAAATGCTTCAGATAATGAGAGATTTAAATCAAGACTCTTTAGCTGAGCTTTATTCACAATTAGTTTCATAATTATATAGGGCATGTAGTTTTCGATTGTGCATCTATTTAAAAGTAGATATTAAGACTTAAATTAGAAAGCTATTTAAGTTTTAAAATACTATGGTTTATTTTTCATTCTAAATATGTTTACTAATTTGAATTAGATGGTCAAATTAGATGAATTTGCCCAAATAGGAAGCTGAAGGTATTTAAAGAGAATTATGATTTATATTAATTAAAGGGATAATAACTATAAACATAGTTGTCAATAACTTATTTGGGGAATGAATATTTATATAGAAATTGTTGGGAAGTCCATTATATCGGACTTTTTTTATTTTCTTCTTAAATAGCCTTATTATAAGATTTACATTGTAAGGAAAGAGGAAATCAAATGGAAGAATTAACATATAAAACATACCGATGCGGATCCCTTAAGTTCAAAAGCCCAATCGATCAGAAACGTCAGAAAGAAATTGAGAGAAAATGTAATCGACAAGAGGTTCAAAAGTTAGCACAGATACTCTTGAAGCAAGAGTTATTATTAATAGGAAATTAATCTATGAAAAAATCAACTCTTTCATCTGTGATTGTATCTGGTATAACTTGCGCATTGGTAATTTTATTTGGCTATGTATTGGCAAAATCGGAGCACCCAATAAATCGGTTTGTCGAGGCGATGAAGGAACCAACGTTTATGGAGTCTATTGGGAGTACCGAACAATCAGGAAGGAGCACAAGCGAAACTATGGCGCCATCTACATCGGAGCCGCAATGGTATAACCAAGCAGAAAGTTTGATATCGGATTTTCATGAACGGATGACTTTGGCACAAAACCAAAACACTACTTTCAATATTGGCGCCACTGTCGACGAGTTAGAACATGCTATTCAACTGATGGCACGGTCTAATCAAGATAGTGGCATGTTATTAATCTATTCTAGGTAAATATTATATGACCACGGCTACCCTACAGATAATCCAAATTTTGTTGAAGACTTAATAACAAGAGCATTTCATAGTGCTGGGTGGCAAGTTGCGCCTAATGAAGAAGGTTTCACCGAATCAAGCAACTAATCATAGTATGATATTATACAATTTTGATTTTTAAGAATGCGACAGAGTCTAATTTATGTATTTTGTTCTTGTTGTGAGATAATATTGGTACAATATTATTGAGGATCAGAAACTTAATAATTTTTGATCCTTTTTCTATTCTTCATTTCAAAATTCCTTTAGTAGCTCAATTAGTTAGGATAGAAAGATCCTAATTTAGGACAGCAGAGTAAACTTTTAAGAACAATTCTTTTTAAATGAATTTAGGTGCTTCGACAAAAGGATAATTATGTATATACTCCGTCGTGATATATCTTATACTATGTATATATAGAAAGAGGTGTCGCGCATGGAAATGTTACCTATAAAAAAATGGGGCAATAGTAACGGTCTTAGATTGCCAAAGTACATTATGGAGTATCTTGGCATTCATACTGATGACAAAGTGAAGATAATACAAGAAGAAGTAAACGGGCATAAGCGACTAATCATCGAAGCGGCAAATTCAGAAAACGAGTTAACGATTGAAAAGTTATTTGAAAATTACACTGCTGAGAGAAATCAGGTGGAAATTCAACGTTTAGGTGAAGCCGTAGGGAATGAAAGGTGGTAAAAAAAACTAGACAAGGTGATATTTTGTTGTTGGATACAGCTCCTCGTTCTGGACATGAACAAACGGAAAAAAGGCCCTATATTGTTTTAAGTCATGACATGATTGCAGATTATAGTAACGTTGCCACCATTGCTCCGATTTCTAGTACAAGTAGAAACTATTCGTTATACGTAAGTATTGATCCAGATTATGGCATGAAAACAACAGGAAAAGTATTGCTAGATCAATTAACGACAATTGATTATGAAGCCAGAGCATGTGTTTTTTTGGAAAAAGGGCATGAGCACTTGGTTGATGAGTTATTGATAAAAGTTAGAACAGTATTTCAAAAAGTAAGTAGATAAAAACAGCATGATCATCTAATCGATGTTGACCATGCTGTTTTCTTTTATTCTATAGACAGTGTGTCCGTAAACTTATACTCCTTTGTAATCTTTGAGATAGCAACGCCATTCTCAAAAGCCTGAACGATTTATACGCCAACCCATACAAAAGCCAAAAACGTTCGAGGATTTCTCTCGAACGTTTTTTGGGCATCAAATTGGTCGAATCGGCGAAACTATGGTACAGTGCAACCAAACAAGGAGCGAGAGCCGCTCCTTCATGAGACAAAGGGGCAATGGTGATGAAGCAAACAACGATGGCGTGGCTGTCAGAAATCTATAATTTGATCTTGCATCCTGGCACGAGACAGTGGGAACGAGAACAACTGGTGCAAGTAAAAAATACACTGGAAACTCAGCTGGCGACCAAACAAAAAGCAGGCAAACACGAAAAGGAATCGTCAAATAGTCTTGAAGACCAACAGACCAGGCGGGTTTTGGAAAAACTAGAAACGTCGTTGCGTCCTTTGGCACTGAGAAACAATCTGACCCCGAATGTCGCCGAGTTTTATCAAACAATCAGCCAGCCAGCACCGAAAAAGGCAATGAATGAAGAAACAAGCAAAGCCCAACCAGCAGAAGTTTCCATGGAGCCGACCGAAACAGGTGGAAAAGCACAAGAAGTGGCTATTTTTGCTGGCGGCTGCTTTTGGTGTATGGTAGAGCCTTTTGAAGACCAGCAGGGCATTCTTTCCGTTTTGTCGGGGTATACTGGGGGAACAGTCCCGAATCCGACGTATGATCAAGTACTAAGTGGAACAACAGGGCATGTCGAAGCAGTAGAGATCATTTTTGATCCCAAAATCATCACCTATCAGGACTTGTTACAGTTGTATTGGCAAGTGACAGACCCGACTGATGCTTTCGGACAATTTCAAGATCGCGGCAATTTTTATCGTCCAATCATTTTCTATACGACTGCTGAGCAAGAAGTGCTTGCGCAACGAGCCAAAAAGGAACTAGCACAATCTGGTTATTATCAGCAACCCATCGTGACCGAGATCCGCATGGCTGCACCCTTTTGGCCAGCGGAAAACTACCATCAAGCATTTTACAAGAAGCAGCCCAAGCGCTACCAGCGGATCAAGCGAGCGCGCAAGCAACTGATGCTTTTTTATAAACTGAAACGCTGGACAAACCGAGGGGAAAAACGATCATAGGCAGAAGATACATCAAAAAAGCGGGGCTCCGAGAAAAGGCCAGAGGATCAAATGAAGGCTCTTTTCTCCACAAGCCGCGCTTTTTTCTGCGCTTTTAGCCAATTGGATAAAAAACGTAGATTTATTTTAGAATAATGTCCAAAGAAAGCGTTAACAACAAGAATTATAATAGAGAAAGAAAAAGTGGCGAAAAAGGTCGAAAAAGCAGGTGTCTTTTGCTTGATTCCTTTCTTCGAGGAAAGAAGGTGGGAAACACCAGAGAATAATCAGCGGAAAAATCAATCAGCAACACCCCATAGCAACACAACATTTATTATATGAAGATTCATATAAGTTAGGAGAAATGTGATGAAAAAAAAGGGAACGTTCGTCTCACTGTTTATGGCTCTCATTCTTTTTATCTTTTCAGAAAGAACAGTGTTTGCGGCAGAAGCGATCAATGAGATCGTTGCACCAACTGGAGTCAAAGCATTTTTAGTACTGATTCCGTTAGTGTTAGTACTGGTTTTACTCTTTAAAAAAGTAGATATGATCATTGCTGGCTTGATTGCTGGGATATTGGCGATGATTATTGGCGGGATCAGTTTAGCTGAAGCCAATTCGCAACTGTTGGAAGCTATTCCGACGATGTTAAGTATTACGGTGCCAATCATCAATTCCGCTGTAGCGATGGCGGTCTTCAAAGCCGGTAGTTATACGGCAGCCTTAACCTTAGCCAAAAGAGGGACCAAAGGAAAAGTGGAATATGTGGCTGGTTTTATTGTCATCTTATTGGCAGCAGCGACTTATATGTCTGGGATCGGCGGCGGGAGTGCAATGGTGATCGCACCGTTAGCATTTGCGGCAGTTGGGGTGGTACCCGAATTGATCGCAGCGATGTCGTTGGCAGCAGCGGTCTCCTTTACGACTTCTCCTGCCTCTTTGGAATCTAGTATCGTGTCTGAACTAGGCGGCTTTAGTGTCGCTTCTTATGTCGATCAAATGCGCCCATTTTGGTTGTTATTCGTTGGTTTGGCGATTTTATTGGCATTCTTCGGGACCAAGCGTCGTCATCTGGGCTTCAAAGAATCAGCCAATCAAGAGTATGAGAACAAAAGCAATGGCGAGTTGTTCAAAACGACACTGCCTGCGATCTTCTTGCTTTTTGCGGTCATCTTTGGTCCGTTGATCAATGACCTGATCGGCTTTGTCCTCTTTACACCGCTAGTTTATATGGTGGTCACGTTGGCGTTGATTTTTGTTTGTACCGACTTTTCGATGAATCAATCGGTGGAAGCGATGGTGGACGGATCCACGTATATTTTGACCCGCTTGTTCCAAGTGGGGATCTTTTTAGCCTTCATCAACGTAATCGCTGAAACTGGGACGTTTGCTGTAATTGCAGGTGCGGCACAAAATGCCCCCGCAGCGATCGTCGTTCCCGTGGCGATCTTGACGGGTGTCTTGATTGGGATTCCCGCAGGTGCCTATGTCGGCTCCGTTTTAACATTAGTGCTACCAGTTGCCGTTTCATTAGGCTTCCCAGTCTTAGCTCTTGGCTTTGTAACGATGGGGGTTGGCCTCGGCAGTCAAATGAGTTTCGTCAACATTACGATGCAAGCTTTATCTTCTGGTTTCCAAATTCCGATTCTGGCTGTAGTCAAAGGAAACGTGAAGTGGTTGAGTTTAGCAGCCGTATTATTATTAGTCATCGGCTTAGTGTTTGGCTGATGGATAGGAGGAAAACATGGATTTATTGATCAAGCAAGCACGTCTTGAAGACGATGCAGTATTAGTAGACATTGCAATTTCAGAAGGAAAAATCACCGCAGTTGCACCCAACATTGAAGAATCAGCAGCAACAACGATTGAGGCGAAAGGCAAAGTGGTGATCCCTGGATTGATCGAAAGCCATATCCACTTAGACAAAGCCTTGATCGCCGATCGTGAGCCCAATAATTCAGGTACATTGCAAGAAGCGATCCAAGTTACGGCAAAACTGAAACCGACCTTTACCGAAGAAGACATTTACGATCGGGCGAAACGCGCATTAGAAATGCTGATCGTACATGGCACGACTGCTGTGCGCACCCATGCCGAATTTGATCCAGCACAAGGCTTCACTGGATTTGACACCATCATGCGCTTAAAAGAAGAATACCGCGACTTGATCGATATTCAGGTCGTTGCCTTTCCGCAAGAAGGGATTTTTAAAGCTCCAGGGACGGATAAAATGATGATCGAAGCGATGGAAAAAGGCGCCGATGTCGTTGGCGGCATTCCTTACAATGATGCGCCAGCCAATGAACACATCGACTTGATCTTTGAGATCGCCAAACAATTTGACAAAGACATTGACTTGCATCAGGATTTTGCTGACGAAGCAGACGATACATCGATCGTCTACCTGTGTGAAAAAACCATCGCAGAAGGCTACCAAGGTCGGGTATCTGTAGGACATTTGACTGCGCTGCACGCCATGGAACCGGATCAGCTGGCAGAAGTTATCGATTTGATGGTCAAAGCCCAAATCAATGTGATGCCGTTGCCTGCGACCGACTTACACTTAGGTGCTAGAAACGATGCCTACAACGTTCGTCGTGCCGTGACGCCGATTCGCAAATTACGTGATGCCGGTGTGAATATCTGCTTAGGCAGCAACAATATTCGTAACGCCTTTACGCCATATGGCAACGGTGATTTGATTCAAATCGCTATGTTGGCTGTGCCAGTGGCACACTTAGGCGGCGCCGATGACCTGCCGACGGTCTTGCCAATGATTACGACCAATACCGCCAAAGCATTAAATATCAAAGACTATGGGATCGCTGTTGGCAACCGCGCAGATTTGATTCTTTTAGATACCCAGAGAAAAGCCGATGTGCTGATCGATATTCCTGAACGTTTAGTGGTCATCAAAAATGGCCGTGTCACTGTGGAAGTAAAAAAAGAAGTGACGATCCACCGTTAACAACAGATCGTGTTTTCTCAAGTAGTACGATTTATTCGTGCTACTTTTTTTGTAGTAATATAGTCGAGATAAAAAAATCATTTTCTAGTCATTTGTTCTTTTTTCATCTATGATAGAAAGAAAACCGCTATCACGGAGAGTTCGTTTAAGAAAATCCTGTCAAAACTGTTTGACAACGCCATGATATCAATGGATTTGAGCAGAAACCACAGCAGGTCTGCGTTAAGGTAGAAGAAGGAGGCCAAGATGACGATTGGGGAAGCACTAAAGAACCATCGAGTCACACAGCAAATGAGCCAAGAAGAAGTAGCAAAAAAAATTTTAGTGACCCGCACATCGATCTCAAATTGGGAAACCGGCAAGACGGTACCAGACAGTTTGAATTTATTGAAACTGAGTACCCTTTATGGGTGCAGTGTCGATGAGCTATTAAAAAAGGAGCGAGCAGGAATGAAAAAGAACTTTCGTACGATGACCTATGGTGCTGGATTGAAAGACGGAACGATGCGTTTGAAAATCGAGACTGATGCCAGCAAGTTTTTCCCACGAGGGGTTGAAGTCAAAGCATCCGTCGATTTAGAAACAGGAGAAGTGACCTTTTTTGTCGAGCAAGAGGATTTGAAAAAGCTGAAAGCAGCCACCGACGAAAAATAATTTTTTTATACAGATTTTTGCTAAATTTTGCTTGGACAAGAGAAAAAAAGTGATGGATAAAAAAACACGAGCCTACCTGCATCGTGTTTTTTTATGTGGGATGAAAGAGGACTGAGGCAATCGATGGAAGCTGATTCTGTTTTTTCTTATCTGCTATTTTCAAAGTTTGTAACGTTTAAGGGAAAGCGAAAAGATGTAAATGGATATATACAATATATAGTGAATAGATCGATTTTTATCTAAATGAAGCACAATATGTAGTATTTACTTTTTTAATAGATTGTGTAAAATAGCAGGTGTAGTGAAGAAGGAGCTGTTGTTTTTGAGAGTAACTGTATTTTGCGGTACCCGTTTAGAAAATGAGGAAAAGTTGGCAAAGACCGCTCGTGCCATCGGCAATGCCTTAGCAAAAAATCACATCGAGTTGATTTATTGCGCCCCTTTGGCTGGCTTGATGAGGGAGATCGTTAATGGGGTCTTTGAAAAAGAAGGCGCAGTGACGGGGATCTATCCATCAGGTTCCTTTGCAGAAGATTTGCCGTCAATCGTCACTGGATCAAGCACATACACCGAGTTCTATACGGATACGAGGGAGGAGCAAACACAACAATTGCTGGAAATGAGCGATGCCTACCTTGTATTACCTGGTGGATTTGGTACACTAGAGGAGTTGTCATCAATATGCTCTTTTATGACTCTTGGGAAATTGCCAGTCAAGCCAATCGGTGTGTTGATGAACGAAGTCTTGAAGGATGGACTGAAGCCACTGCTAAAAATGTTTGAAGCTTCCAGCTTTGCTTGGGCTGAACTGCCGGAAACGCTCTTTTTCCTATCTGACGTTGAGTCGTTGATCCAACGATTGGCGGCGAAGGGGTCAGGAAAGGAGTGCTTGGCAGGATGAAGCATGTCTATTTAGCTGGACCGTTTTTTTCAAACGAACAAGTCGCACGACTCAAACAGGTAGAACGCAGTTTAGCTGAAAACCCACAGCCTTTGGCGGTCTATTCGCCGCGCCTGTATCAAGAAGGTTCATCTGAAACCAATACACCGGAATGGGCGAGAGAAATTTTTGAAAAAGACGTGCTGGAATTGACACGAGCCGACGTCGTCGTTGCCGTTTTGGATTACCATGAAGGAATCACTGATCCGGGAACAGCCTTTGAAATCGGCGCAGCACACGTACTAAATAAACCAGTGATCGCTTTTCAGGAAAAAGCCGCGGCGGTCAATCTGATGTTGACGGAGTCGGTACAAGCGTATTTGACTGATTTGACGGCACTAAGAGCGTATGATTTTGAAGAGATGGCGCACCGAGCATTTGTCGGTGACTATATTTAATAAAGGATGGATGAATGTGTTATTAATCGCAGGTACGATCGGGGCAGGAAAAAGCAGTTTGACTGATTTTTTATCGAAGGAAATGGCGTCGAAGCCTTTTTATGAAAACGTGGAGGACAACGATGTTCTGCCATTGTTTTATTCCAATCCAGAACGATACGCCTTTTTATTGCAGATTTTTTTCTTAAACAAAAGTTTTTTAGGGATGCGAGAAGCTTTGTCGAATGATGACAATGTCATTGATCGCTCCATCTATGAGGACAGTTTGATGTTTCATCTAAATGCGGATCTAGGTCGAATCGCACCGATGGAGGTCGAACAATACGATAACCTGTTGAATACGATGCTTCGGGAATTGGAAGAATCGGCGCCGTTGAAACATCCAGATTTAATGGTTCATATCAAGGTTTCCTTGAATACGATGATCGAACGGATCAATAAACGTGGTCGTTCCTATGAACAAATTGCCAATGATCCGACATTGTACGACTATTACAAAGAATTGAATCAGCGATACGATGAATGGTATGAAAACTTTGACGTTTGTCCGAAAATGCAAATTGATGGGGATCAATTGGACTTTGTTGCCAATGAAGACAACCTCATGGTGATCCTCGAGATGATCCAAGAAAAATTGGCAGAAGTCCGTCAGACCCATGGCAAAGGCCACTATTGTACGGACAAAGCCATCGCAAAAGGTGATTTTTCTAAGAAAAACGCAGCATCTGTGACAAGCTGACCCAGCAGTTGAGGACGGCTTACGAAAAAAAGAAGTGTCTTATCGACAATGGGAGGGAGCAAGGCGATGAATGTTGAACGATTTATTGAGGCGAGGAAACAGGCAGGCTTCTCGCAGCAAGAACTTTCGGAAGGAATCTGTACGCAAGCCACTTTGAGTAAATTTGAAAACAACGGGCAGGCACCGTCCCTCAAAATTTTGATCAAATTGTGTAATCGGATCGGCTTGCCATTGGTCGACTTGTTTTCTTCCATGAATGTCGCAACGACCAAAATCAAAGAAGAATTGGCAAAAGCCGAATTCTACTTGATCACGAGCGAGTATGAACAGTTGGCTGCATTGTTAAGTCAAATCGAAGTGAAGTTGATCGATGAACCAGCATTAAAAGCGCAATATGATTATTTAAAAGGCTTTGAAATGATTTTTAATGAAGCTGCGATTACCGATGTCTTGTTTCAATTCGATCAGTTATTGATGAATGAAACGGCGGAGGAATTGTTTGATCTCTTAGCGTATACTGGGATCGGTTTGGTGTATGCCAGAGAAGAAGAATGGGCAAAGGCTGAATTTTATGTGACGAAGGTCTTTGAGAAAATTTATACCTATCCGATCAAAACGATCGAAGACACGTGGCGGGTGTTGAACATCGTCTTTCATTGCGGCGTCTTTTATGCCAAAGTCGATGATTTGGAAACTAGTGATACCTTGTTGAATTATGTGTTGGCGATTTGTTCCGACAATCATTTGACTTACTACTTGGCTCGCGCGGCAGCCCAACTGACCGAAAATGCCATTCGCGAACAACAGCCGAAAGAAACAATTTTGGAAATGTTACACGATGCACGAGCATATGCCAAAATCAATAAAAATGTAAAATTACTGGCGCATTTAAAAGCGGTCGAAGAAACGATCGAATAAAAATATATTTTCGACAAAAAAGTTTTGTTGCGCAAATGCTTGATAAATAGCAGTCCTTTCGACGAAGGGACTGCTTTTTTCGATTTTTCTTATATAAAAAAATATATAATCTTGTTGACAAAAAAATATATCGAGAGTATTCTTTAATTGTGAAAAAACTAACATAATTTGAAATGCATCGTTTTTAGGAGAAGGGATTCTATGAAGGCAGCAGTGAGAGAAGCCGCTCGCACGATTCAGCGGATGGGCACGTTCATTGAGTTAAAAGTCGCTCATACAAAACCAGAAAGTTTACTGGACGAGCTGGAGACCCAGCTGAAAGTATACGACCATCGCTTTAGTGCCAATAATCCGCAATCGGAATTGAATCAGCTGAATCAGTTGGCAGGACAAAAGGGGCTTGCGCTTGATCCAGAATTGTACCAGCTGATCGAAATCGGCAAACATCATAGCTGTGCTCCCCACAGTCAGTTGAATATTGCCATCGGTCCACTGGTCCAAGCATGGCGTATCGGGTTTGAAGATGCCCGCATCGTATCAGAGACGCAGGTCAAAAAATTGCTTGCGCTAACAGACCCGCAACAGATCCAATTGGCAGCAGGCAAGGTTTTTTTGAAAAAAGCTGGAATGAGGATCGACCTCGGAGCATTAGCAAAAGGCTACATCGCTGATAAGTTACGCACCCTTTGCCAAGCCCGTGGAGTAGCGTATGGATTGATCAACTTAGGCGGAAATATTGTCTGTTTCGGCGCTGCACCAAATCATTCGGACGGACATTGGCGGATCGGGATCCGAGACCCCAAGGGCGGTCGGGCCGACACCTTGGGCATTTTACCGATCAAGGACCAAACCGTCGTCACTTCGGGGATCTATGAGCGGGTCTTGACCACCGCTGAAGGAACGTATCATCATTTGATTGATCCTCAGAGTGGCTTTCCTATCGAATGTGGGTATTTGAGCATCACGATCGTTGCAGCGACATCGTTACTGGGGGAAATCTGGACTTCGCGCTTGTTTGGCAAGCCCATTCCAGTTGTTTTGCAAGAGATTCAGCAGCAGCCAGAAATCGAAGGAATCATCGTAACCAAAGAAAATGAAGTCATTGCCTCTAAAGGCATTCAGGCAAGACTTTTAAGATAGCCCAACCAGAAAGGAAGAGACAGGATGAAATTTATCGGATTCGTGGGAACCAATACCACTCGTTCCACCAATCGTACGTTGTTGCAGTTTATGAAAAAAATGTTTGCCAATGAGGCAGAGATCGAACTAGTCGAGATCAAAGATCTTACAATGTTCAACAAACCAGAATCAAAGGAGTTGCCCGTACAAGTAACCCAGCTTGCCGAAAAAATCGCAGCAGCAGACGGTGTGATTATCAGTACACCAGAATACGATCATGCCGTACCCGCAGCGTTGATCAATGCCCTGAACTGGTTGTCCTATGGAATTTTCCCTTTTGTTGACAAGCCAGTGATGATCACTGGTGCTTCTTATGGGACGTTAGGTTCTTCTCGTGCCCAAGCCCATCTAAGACAGATTCTGGACTCTCCAGAGTTAAAAGCACGGATCATGCCTAGCTCTGAATTTCTATTAGGTCATTCGCTGCAAGCGTTTGACGAGCAAGGCAACTTGATCGATGAAGAGCAGACCCAAAAACTGCAAGGACTGTTCAACGATTTTCTATTATTTGTAAAAATTACCAGCCAGTTGCAGCACGCCCATGCCGCTAATCAAAAAGAAGCTGCTGAATTTTCATGGGAAACCATCTAATCGCAAAAGATAGGAGCGTAAAGACAATGAAATTGATCGGAATCGTCGGATCAGCCGCTGAAGTCTCCACCAATCGTCAGCTGCTGAACTTTATCAAAAATCAATACAAAAAGGAATTCACGTTAGAACTTGTAGAGATCAAAGACTTTCCTCTCTTTAATCAAGAGGAAGATCAAACCCAAAGCCCAGCCATCCAGCGTTTGAATCGGCAATTGCTGATGGCAGACGGTGTGATCATTGCTACACCAGAGCACAACCATACCGTGACGGCAGGACTGAAAAGCTTGCTAGAATGGCTTTCATTCAAGATCCATCCTCTGGAAAACAAACCAGTGATGATCGTGGGTGCCTCTTACTACGATCAAGGAACTTCAAGGGCCCAGCTGCATCTGCGCCAGATTTTGGACGCACCGGGAGTCAATGCTTTAGTGATGCCAGGGAATGAGTTTTTGTTGGGCAAAGCCAAAGAAGCTTTCGATGAAGCGGGTGATTTGATCGATGCCCGAACGGTTGCTTTTTTAGATGCGACGATCAACAGCTTCTTGCAATTTATCAAAGTCGTTTCTGCCTTAGCGGGTCCCAAACAATTGCCGCCCGAAGACCTCTACGCCACAGGGAAAATCGCAACCACCGTGGAAGGGGTGGATATGTATGATGATCAATGGCTGGAAAAAGCCGCTGAAGCAGTCGGTGCTGTTTCTGGCAATACCTACGTCAAACTAAATCGCGGCTTGCTGACAGTCGATCAGATCAATTACTTCTTAGATTCGATGCCGATGGAATTGACATTTGCCGATAGCAACAACCAATTCTTGTATTACAATCTGCGCGAAGAAGCCCAAAATATGCTGGCAGCACGTGTGCCAGGACAAGTCGGCAATCCGTTAGCAAAATGCCATCCTGAAAAATCCTTCAAAAATGTTGAGTGGGTGATCCAACAGCTGCGCAGTGGGGCAACCGACGCGGTTCGGGTCAATGTGCCGAAACAGGTGCCAGAAAAATACATTGTCCACAATTATCAAGCGATGCACGATGAAAACGGCGAATATGCGGGGATCAACGAATACATCCTTGATTTCAAGCCAATCATCGAATGGTATTTGCAACAAACCGGTCAAAAACTTGTCGGCAATGAAGACGCCATTTCCAGTGCTTCTGTGCACCAAGAACCGACCGATGCGGTCACTAGTGCCAGTACTCATGACGCACCTGCAGCAGATGCGGTCACCAGCGCTTCAGTGAAATAAGGGTTGTCTAAAGGGAGAGAAGGAATCGCTAGAAGCATTCGCTTGCAATCAGTTGCCAAGCGAATGCTTCTCTTTTTGCTGCTTTTTCATGAATAAACGGTTTTCTATGAGCGTTTGATTTGATCAAGGACATCATTGCGAGGATTTCACAAAGTTTCTGAAAAAAATTTGCATATTCATCTTTTGCTTCGTATACTAGTTTAGGACGTTGTTTATAAAACGCTGTATCATCGTACATATTTTTTTGATAGGAGGAATTGCATGAAAGACAAACGAAAAGTCTTGCGTCCATTAGGATCAGGGTTTGCGATGGCGGTTCCTTTGTTTATAGGGATTCTTGTTCAGGACCCTTTGATAAGTTCTGTGGGGGCGATGGGGGCTTTTTCATACTTAGCTTTTCAACATCGGTCCCTTTTTTATAATCTGCGCGCCATTTTGACCCACGGCGCTGCGCTGCTGCTGGCATTTATTTTAGGCGCTGGGACAGCACTGATTCCTTGGAGCGCGCCTTTTATCATCGGTGCGTTATCGTTTTCTGCGTTTTTGTTGTCAAAAGTGATGCGGATCCCCAAGCCGGATTATTTCTTCGTGTTGATGCTTTATGCCACCGGCTTTAACTTTCACGCCGCTCATCTTGGAGAAATCTTGCACCACAGTTCCTATTTGCTTTACGGCATCGCAGGCTCATTGCTTGCTGGACTGGTGATTTCGTTAGCTGAACAGCTACCGTTGAAAGAAGAAAAAACGGCCTTTCAACAACTGAGCTTGCACGAGAAATATTCGCTGGCATTATCTCAGCAACCAGAAATGGTCATCAAAGCACTGCACTTTTCTTTGATATTGTTTATTGCGACCTACATTGCCTATCTGTTGCGGGACAGCAACGGGTATTGGATCTTGATTTCCGCTGCTGCCGTATTGGCAGGGGAACATATGGAAAAAATCAAAAATCGCACGATCGGCAGGGTACTGGGAGGAATCGTAGGGCTGCTGCTGGGTTTCTTATTGATGTCCTTGCATATGCCCCTTGAAGCGATCGCAGTTGTCTTGATCATTCTAAACATATTGACGGAGTTTTTTATGCCAGTCAATTATACCGTTGCTAATTTCTTTACCAACCCACAAGTCCTGCTGTTAATGACGATCGGTACTAGTTTTACGCCACTGAAATTGATCCCATTGCGTTTTTCAGGGGCATTGATTGGCAGTGTGCTGGCAATGCTGTTGATCTTTCTAATGGATTGGGCAGTAAAGCAAATGGAGCAAGCGCTGGGAAATAAGCCAGAAGACACGACGGATCAAACACAATAGAATGCACCATCATCGAAAAGCAAGAGCAGCTGCTCTTGCTTTTTTTGTATCTGATCCTCTATCTAAACGTTTTCTCCATCGGATAGGAAAAATAAGGAAAATATGAAATAATCGAGCAAAGATTCCTATTTCGAAATAGAAGCGTTTACATTTTTGCAAACTAAAGTGGCAGAAACATCTACTTTTTTTGTTGTAAGCGAAATCATATACTCAAATCAGAGAAGGAGAGAAAGTTGTGAAAAAACGAATCGTAGATGTTTTGCATCGCCTGTTGGTGACTGATTATCCACTATCCATCGAGCAACTGGCAGAAGAGACCGCAGCGAGTGGGCGGACGATCCGCAATGATTTGAATGAGATCAACACGTTTCTTGCTGACTTACACATCGGACCGATCCAAACCCTTCGAGGAAAGGGCATCCTTTTGAAAATGCCCTCAAAGCAGCAAGCCATCGTTTGGCAGGCATTACAGGCACAACAGTCGGAATATATGACCCGTGAAGAGCGGAGTTTTGATCTGCTACTGCATCTGACATTTTCAAAAGAGATCCTGGTGTTGAATAAAAAAGAAGAAGCGTACCAGATATCGAAAAGCAGCATGGATGAAGACATGCGCCGTTTGCGGGCGGACATCAATAAATATGGCATTGAGATCATTAGTCTAGGAAAAAAAGGACTGCGGTTGAATGGATCGGAACGAGCGATTCGGACGATGATTTTTGACATCATCAATCAGCGGATCGGTAGGCTGCCACTTGATAAACAGACCCCAGATTTAGTCTTTACAAAATTGCTTTATCGCTATTTGCCGCAAAAAGAAATCAAGCAGATCCAACAAGTGATGCAAGCAGTGTTGCCGCCAAATCAAAATGAGCTGTACAGCAGCCAAATCTTATTGTTTACCGCCATTTGGCTGATGCGCATCAGAATGAAGGAATTTATCACTCGCATGAATTGGTCTACTTCCAGCAATCCGCTCCAAGGGTCAGCCTATATTCAGGCGATCGCTGAAACCTTTTCGATCGAGCCACCAGAAATCGAAGTCAACTATCTTTCTTTCATCATCGAATCACTGAATTTTAAAGATTTGTCCAATTCCATCGAATGGGCGCATGCGCAACTCTTGTCGCTGCAGCTGATCCAATTTGTGGAATGCCAAACCAAGATCCCTTTTAGTAAAAAGGAAGAAGAGTTGTTAGAGGGATTGTATAAACATATGGCAGCGCTGATCGTTCGAGCCAAGAGCGGCATTCAAGTACCCAATCCGATCAAAGAGACCGTTCGCAAAAATTATGGACAAATCTACCAAGCCGTCAAGGGATTCGCCCCCACGATCGAAGAGATCGTCGGTCAACCACTATCAGAAGATGAACTGACATTTCTCGTGATTCATTTTTCTACAGCCCTAAGTTCATTGAACCACGAGATTATTACGATCTATAAGGCGGTCGTCGTCTGTAACCATGGAATGGCAACCGGCAATCTGCTGGCAGCCAGCCTCAAGGAGAAGTTTCCAGAAGTAGAAGTTGCGGCAGTCTTGAATTCACAAGAAGTCAATTTGATCACGAAATTCGATGTGGATCTGGTTTTTTCAACCTATGAGATCGATTATCGAGAAAAGCCGGTATTACTGATCCCACCGATCATCAATGAAGAAAATCACCAAGTGATCCGCCGTTTCTTAAAAAACAATGAACAATTCAAGCGGATCGCCTTTGACCAAAAAAATGCCACGCTGTTCTTCAATCAATTGCTTACAGTCATTGAAGAAAGCGGTGGGACGGTCGATGCTGCCGCCTATCGCAAATTGACACACTTGTTTGAACAAAATCAATTAGCCATTAATGCAAGGGAGATTCAGCCAATGTTAAAAGATGTTTTATCCGCTAGTCATATTCAATTAAACGTTCCTGTTCAAAATTGGGAAGAAGCCATTGAACGCTCGGCGCAGCCGCTAGTAAAAGAACAGATCATCGAAAAACGCTATATCGAGGCAATGGTTGCGGCGGTGGAGGAATACGGTCCTTATATCGTCATTGGCAAACATTTGGCGCTTGCGCATGCCCGACCAGAAGATGGCGCCCAGCAGTTGGGTGTGAGTGTCCTCACCTTGGCGCCGCCAGTCGCATTTGGGAACCCAGAAATGGACCCTGTCAAAATCATTTTTTGCTTGGCTGCGGTGGACTCCTACTCTCATCTTGCCATCATGAAGGAATTGATCGAACTGATCAATGATGAAGAAAAAGTCACGCAGTTGCTGGCTTGTTCCACGATTGAAGCTTTTCAATCATTGCTATTTTCATAAAAAACAAGAAAAGGGGAAAAAATCATGAACAAATTATCGATCTTATTCGTATGCGGTGCAGGTCTTGGCAGCAGCTTTGCGGCTCAGATGTCAACAGAAGATGTCTTAACGAAATTAGGAGTGGAGGCGAAATTGGATCATGTCGATATCTCATCAGCAGTATCAATGAAACCAGACATCATCATTACGGCAGAGAATTTTCGGACGCAATTTGAAAAGTTTGCTTTGGACCCGACAACCGCAATCATTTATTTACGCAACATCGTTTCAAAACCAGAAATCGAAGAAAAAATCATCCCAGTATTAACGGAAAAAGGCGCACTGTAAGGAAGAGGCATGACGAAGGGAGTTTGAAAAAATGGGCATCATCAATTTTATCATTGATAATATTTTAACGCAGGCATCGATCACGATCGCTTTGATCGCGATGTTAGGGCTGTTGCTTCAGAAAAAGTCAGCAGGTCAAGTCATTTCAGGAAGTTTGAAGACGCTATTGGGCTTCCAGGTTTTAAGCGCTGGTTCTAGCATCATCGTCGGTAGTTTGACCTATTTCGGCGAGATTTTCACAGAAGGATTCGACATGCAAGGCATAATCCCTTCCATCGAAGCCATCAACGGGCAAGCGATGAATGAGTTGGGCTTGGGTCGGGACATAGCGCTGACATTTTTAGCCATCTTTGTTTTTAATATTTTATTGGCACGCTTTACAAAATGGAAATATATTTTCTTGACGGGTCAAGCCATTTTATGGATGGCGACCATGACGACGGTCTTTGGCTATTTCGCTGGTTTACGGGGCGTTGTCTTGATTCTTGTCGGTGGGTTGATTGGGGCGATCTTTGCCGTAGCGATGCCAGCGATGGCTCAGCCCATCATCCGCAAAGTCACTGGGGCAGACGACATTGCTCTCGGACATTTCTGTACGATCGGTTACCTCTTTGAAGCAGGCGTTGCCTATCTGTTTGGAGAAAGAGGCGAGAAGAAAAAATCGATCGAAGACATCAAACTGCCACGTTCTTTTGAATTTTTACAAGATACCTATCTTTCTGTCATGGTCGTGATGGTTCCACTGTATATCGTGACGGTCTTGTTTGCTGGAGAAACCTTTGCTTCTACGCTCTCTGGTGATCAAAACTATATCATGTATGCCTTCTTGCAAGCCATCCAATTCGTGGTTGGGGTCTATGTTTTGTTAGCCGGTGTGCGATTGCTCTTAGGCGAGATTGTCCCGGCGTTTCGTGGGATCGCCATGAAATTGGTGCCCGATGCAAAACCAGCACTCGATTGCCCGGTGTTCTTCCCATATAGCCCAAACGCAGTTATTTTAGGCTTCATTACTACAACGATTGGGACAGTCATCGCCATGTTCGTTTTACCAGTCTTTGGCTTGGCGATGATCTTGCCGGGGATGCTGACGAACTTCTTTGCAGGCGGTACCGCTGGGATCTTCGGCAATGCGGTCGGTGGACGTCGAGGGGCGATCATCGGAGGGATCTTTCACGGCTTCTTCATTACGTCACTGCCAGCCCTACTTGTAACGATCTTCAATCAAATGGGCTTTGTTAACGCTACGGCAACTGATGTGGATACCGTCACGGCAGCCTTGCTATATGCTTGGATCATCAGTCCCTTATTGAAAAACTTTTAATCGCTAGGAGGAAGACCCATGTTCTCTTTTTTCAAAAAAGAAAAAAAGCCCACAGAAACACCAGCGGTTCCTTTGACCGCTGAAGAAAGCCAAGAGGCAGAAGCGCTTATTGCAAATCTAGAAAGTCAGTTGCAAGCAGAAACCGACATCGACGAACAGGCAAAATTGTATGAAGTGTTAGGCTTAGCCCAGGCAAAACTTTCTCGCACAGAAGAAGCGATCGACGCATTGGAAAAAAGTTTGCAGGCGAAGAAATCGATCGGGGACGGCTACAAAAAACTGATGTCCCTTTACAATGCTCAGCGTGCCGCCGCCGCACGAAATGGCGACGATGCAAAGATCGACTATTACATGGATAAAATGGAAGAAATGCGGCAAATCGCCAAACAACTTACGATCAGCGGCAATTAAACTAGACGAGGTGGAATCAAGGATGTATACAACATTAAAAGAAGTAACGAAAACAGCAGAAGCATTGAATTTTACAGTGGGGGCTTTTAATACCCATAATTTAGAAATGCTGCCAAGCATGCTGCGGGCAGCCAAAGAGATGGGGGCACCTATCATCATTCAAACAAGTATCGATACGGCGAAATACATCGGCTATGATGTCTTGGTCAATGTCGTCAAAACGATTGCCGATCACGAGCTGGTGGACGCTGTCTTGCATTTGGACCATGCCAGAGATTTCGATGAGATCAAAGCGGCGATTGATAGCGGCTATAGCTCGGTGATGTATGATGGTTCGCATTTGCCCTTCAAAGAGAATATTTTGAAAACGCGCGCAGTCGTAGAATACGCCCATGCCCATGGGGTGTCCGTCGAAGGAGAACTAGGAACGATCGGCGGCACAGAAGAAGGCATTCATGTGGAAGAAGACGATAAAGTCTTCACATGCCCAGAAGATGCAGTAGAATTTGTCGCTGCTACTGGCGTCGATGCGCTAGCCATCGCTATCGGAACCAATCACGGCCAATTCCGCTCCAAAACCGAAGTGAATGTTGCGTTATTGAAGAAGATCCATGCAGTCGTCGACGTGCCGCTAGTCATTCATGGAGGAACTGGCGTCAAAGAAGAAGATTATCCTGAATTGATCAATAACGGCATTCGCAAGTTTAATGTAGGTACTGAATTGTTGGTCAATTGGACGAAGATTGCGAAAGAAAATTTTGGGGCAACGGAAGTCAACAAATCATTGCGCCACAACGTGATCCCATCCAATGAAGCCATCAAAGAAATCGTCAAGCACAAGATCGGCCTTTTCATGAATACGAAAGCGCCGACTGCGATCGGCAAATAGATGGTACGCAAAAAGATGCTTGTTTTATTGGCAGGCAGCCCTGGGACTGGAAAAAGTTATTTACTGAATCTGCTGAAGGCACGTTTTCCCGATCTTTTCGCTCTTACGCCAGATGAAATCAAAGAGTGCTATGCCGAATCCCTTGGCTTTGATTCATTGGCAGAAAAAGCCCAGATCGAAAAGCAGTATGTTTGGCCTTTTTACTATCAGTCATTGGGCTTGTATATGTCTCTAGGAAAACGCTTGGTGGTCTCGGAATACCCCTTTAGTGAAAAGCAGAAGCCCTTGCTGACTTTTCTCGCTCAAAGTTATGGCTACGACTGCTTGACCATACGTTTGACTGCCTCGTTTGAAACCTTATGGGAAAGACGTTTCATACGTGATCGAGCGGATGACCGTCATTTGAGTTTTATCATGGAACGATACCATTACGGGGATGTGCTGGAAGATAGACAAGCTGCAACCAACCATATAACCAAAGAAGCGTTTCGGCAAATCATCACCGATCGCCGTTACGATGACTTTCAGTTAGGGGAGCTTATCGAAGTCAATGTGGAAGATTACAAGCAAGTGGATTATCGTCCGTTGATCGAGAGAATCGCAATTGAGCTAAGTAAATAAGCAAAGCAGTGGGCGTTATACCTGTTCTAGGTACATGCCAACTGCTTTTTTTTATGAGCTATTTCTCATGACTCAGCTTTTGGGGAAGTTTAGCTGTCACAGCAAGACGGATTGTTTCTTATGTCTCAGAAGACTTTCTTTTGCAAAACCGCCGATTTCCTCTAGAATAAGAAGCATAACAGAGAAATGGAAAAGGCGGGGAATGGATGAAAGATTATTTTGCGCAATACAAACGCCTGTTATCGATCGCTGAAGCAGGTTTGTACTATGGCAAAGATGTGTACGATAAGGAACGATACCAAGAAATCAAAGAGTTGGCATTGCATTTGATGAGTACCGTCGTGGATCAAGACGCAGCTGCGTTGACCCTTTTAACAGAAAAAAATGAGGGGTATCCTACACCTAAAGTCGACGTACGAGCATTGATCCAAAAAGACGAAAAAATCTTGCTAGTGGAAGACAGCCTGACGAAAGAATGGTCACTGCCGGGTGGCTATGCAGAGATTGGCTTGACGCCTCGGGAAAACATCAAAAAAGAAGTGCTGGAAGAAACCGGTTTGCTAGTAGAGGTGAAGGAGCTGCGAGCAATTTTTGATACGAATCTAAGACAAGACATTCCGCAAGTGTTTCAATACTATAAGTTGGTCTTTGAATGTGAGGTTCTGGCAGGGGACTTTATCAAAAACAGTGAAACCTCCAACAGCGATTACTTTGCGTTGAACGAGTTGCCAAAGCTTTCCATCAAGCGCACCACCAAGGAACAGCTGGAGCAATTGGTGAATGAGAAGTCGTTACACGTTGATTAGAAACAACTAAGGGTAAGATGTTGGAAAAAGCGTTTTATTGGTTTTTTTAACCGGATAATATTTACTTGCAGATAAAGTTGGTTTATGATTGATTTCGTCGTTTTCATTATAAAAAAATCAAGCAATGGCGACACCTTTGCTTGATTGCTGGAGGAGTAAAAATGAAGAATCAAATCAATTCCTTTTTTGGGCTAGATACCTTACAAACAACGGTCAAACGAGAAATCTTAGCTGGTTTCACCACCTTTATCTCAATGGCCTATATTTTATTCGTCAATCCAACGGTCCTCGGGGCATCTGGGATGGACGAAGGTGCCGTCTTTACAGCAACGGCGTTAGCCAGTGCATTGGGCTGTATCTTGATGGGGGTTTTAGCAAAATACCCGATCGCTACAGCACCCGCATTAGGGATCAACGCCTTCTTTTCTTATTCAGTTTGTATTGGAATGGGGGTTCCATGGCAAACAGCATTAGCGGGTGTGTTTGTGGCATCACTGATTTTCATCGTGATCACGATCTTCAAATTAAGGGAGCTGATCATTGATGCGATCCCTGCTGATTTAAAATACGCCATCTCTGGCGGGATCGGTCTGTTCATCGCCTTTTTGGGACTGAGCGAAGGCGGGATCATCGTTTCCGACGATTCGACCCTTGTGGCACTGGGCTCATTGAGTGTCGGTACGACGTGGCTGACGATTTTTGGTCTAGTGATCACTGCCGTCTTGATGGTTCGCAGAGTTCCTGGTGGAATTTTTATCGGGATGGCCGCAACAACTGTTTTAGGTCTTTTGACTGGCTTGATCCAAGCACCATCCAGTATCGTTTCTGCTGCACCAAGTATTTCTTCCACATTCTTAGTGGCGCTAAACCATGTAGGAGACATCAACTCCCTGCAAATGTGGGTCGTAGTACTGACTTTCTTACTCGTCACTTTCTTTGATACCGCAGGCACCTTGGTGGGGCTTGCCAACCAAGCAGGCTTCATGAAAGACAACAAAATGCCGCGGGTCGGCAAAGCACTTGCTTCTGACTCCACCGCCATGCTCGCCGGTTCTTTATTAGGGACCTCACCAGTAGGGGCGTATGTGGAATCTTCCGCTGGGATCGCCGTGGGCGGTCGTTCTGGCTTGACTGCTGTGACGACTGGAATTTTCTTCTTGTTCGGCTTGTTCTTTTCACCATTGCTATCCGTTGTCACTTCTCAAGTGACGGCACCAGCACTGATCGTCGTAGGTGTATTGATGGCGCAATCGCTGCGAGAGATCAAATGGCACGAAATGGAAATCGCAATCCCAGCCTTCTTGATTCTATTAGGCATGCCGTTGACCTACAGCATCTCCGATGGGATCGCGTTGGGCTTCATCTTTTACCCAATTACCATGTTAGCAGCCAAACGCGGCAAAGAAGTCTCACCAATCATGTACGCCTTGTTCTTTGTCTTTCTTGGGTTTATGTGGATTTTGAATGTGTGAGGGACAATTTAAGAGTAGGAATTGTATTCCTATATGAAATGAAAAAACAGTCAAGCTTGAGGCTTGGCTGTTTTTTTATTTGGAATAACTGGAAAATAGATGTGAACATTGATTTTTAAAATGTCTATATGATAGTACGTATGATTGAGGATTTTCTATTCAATCAGAAATAGTCAGAGTTGTGTTCTAACTACTATTGAGAAGAACGCTACCTCTCAATAAAAAAGTGATTTGATTTTCAACTTATAATTTTTCACCATATTTAGCTTTAAGGTGAAATATAAAATATCCTGAGAGATGTTGTTTCAGTTTTCCATTCTTATTTTTTACAATTTCTTCAACTGATCTATTTCATTATAATATCTTGTTAAAATTGTGGTAGCTGTTTAATATACTGTTTGGCTTCGCTTTAATTATTTTTAAATTATCATTAAATAGAAATAGTTTATAGGAAATGGATATTTTTAGCTTATTTTTTCAAATATCATAGATCAAATAAGGTATGATTAAATGAATATACAATGTTAAGATAGGTATAGTGATTTTGATTTGAATTGGAGGTGTGTAGATGAAAAACTTACAACTGAAGTTTATTGCTGACCCGACAACTGTTCGTTGGTTTCGGATACTAAACCTTTTTGAACGCACTCAAATAGCGACCAAAGGCCAATTAGCTAAACTAAATGAAGTTTCTGAACGGACGATTTTAACTGATATAAACAAGTTAAAAGAATATTTTTCTGATAGTGCTAAAATTGTTTCAACCAATAATGGCTATCTTTTCGAAAAAAAGAATTCCCTACGATTTATTGAACAAAAAGAAAAGCTATTGCAAAATGAAATTCTGTTTGAATTGTTAGGGAATATTTTCTATGGTGAACTAGAGGATGTAGCGGAATTGATCGACCGTTTTCACCTTTCTGAAACGTCTTTTCGACGCTATTTGAGACGAATTGAGCCGGTTCTTAAAGAATACGGCTTAAAACTATCACTTACTCCAATTGATTTAAAAGGTGATGAAGCAAACATCCGAAAATTTTTCAAAGACTTTTATTATGAAGGAGAAATGACCCCTCACACGTTGGTTCCTCCTAAAGAGATTCATGGATTAATCTATCAGACTTTTTTATCGAAGTTAACTGAAGCATCAGTTGGAACAGGTACTTCACCGATTGAATTTTATTACAGTCTATATATTGCTATTGAGCGAGTACGACAAGGAAAAACAATCAAAGTACCATCAAAGCTTTATAAAAATGTAATGAATAGCAAGGACTCCAATAATCTACTTTTGATCCAGCAAAGAATTCAAAAGAACTATCAAGTTGAATTAGGAGTAAACGAGCTTTGTTGGTTATATTTAGCTACTATTGCCAAGCGTCCTTTTGATCGAGTCGATCAAGATAAACTATTTTGTGAACTGTTACAATTAAATGATTCTTTAACTGATCTAACGGAAAATTATCTAAAAAACTACTTTCCAGAATTACACACAACCGAACTATTTTGGGTTTTCGACGCTTTTTTCCTTTCGAGATATATCAATCACTTGATTTCTCCGGTCCAAAATAAAATAATGTCTGAGATTATAGAAAAAACCAAGTTTGAATGTAAAGAATCATACATGAAAAATCGCCATTTTCTGCGCTCCTTTCTATTTAAATTAGATCTAACAGAAGACTTTTTGGAAGATATGGCGACTAGCTTAACATTGCTATCAGAAAGACTGCGGGAACAATGGTTATACAAAAGGAAGAAAATTGTTTTTTTATTAGAGGGCGATCTATATGTTTGTCAAATGATAAAATCTCGAATTTTTCAATATTTTGGTGATCGGCATCAAATCTTTTTCATTACGATTCCTGCTTTGACGGAAGATTTTTTGAATCAAGAAGATATTGATCTAGTTGTCACGAATTATAGTGAATATCTATCAGAGTATAATCTAAGTACCAACTGGTTACTATTAAAAACAGTACCTGATAAACAGGACTGGGAACTATTATTCAGAACAGTCGAACCTCAAATGTTCGAACTTATAAAATAATTAAATAATAAACATATTTTTAGTCTATTCGAAAGCAGGGAAAGCCTTTTGAATAGGCTTTTTTATGCTGTATTTCCCCCCAGGGTGAAAAATACGATTTTTGTATTCAAAAGCAACCTTATATACTCTTCTTTAGAACTTAGTTTCCTTTTATGACTATACGGATTTCGAAGGTGACTGCCTGAATAATAAATGATCATGATTTGAGAAATTGAAGCGAAAAGAATAGGAGTGTTAGGAAAGTGACACGCAAGTTAGGGTATATTATGTTGGTCATTACAATGGCATTAGGACATCCCATCACTGTATTAGCAAATACAGTTGTAGATGTTTCCCAAAATGACAGGGTTAAAAATAATCAGGAAATGACGGATCTTTCTATTGGTGAAGCTTTTACAGCTGAAGAAACGGAGGGGAGTACGGAGCAGTTTGAAGAGAGTCGATTGACAGATGCAGAACAATCGACGCTACCTACTGAAGAGAGTTTAGATACTACTGAATCTGTGGACCCTAGCGAAACAGAAACCAGTATAGAGGCAGAAACATCTGAAAGCTCTTCTAAGGATGAATCCAGTGAAGCTAGTTTAGATAGTAAGGTGGAAGTCAATCAAGAGGAATCAGGAGAAGTGGCTGAAGGTCTATGGGGAACCGTTCCTTGGACATGGGATGAGGAAACGAAAACAATTGCGTTAGAAGAAGGGGCAGCCGGCACGTCAGCCACAGCACCTTGGAAAACCTACACGAATGTTGTTCAAATTTCTGTTAATGGCAAGGTTATTTTTCCAGAAGACGTTTCATGGTTGTTTGGATCACCGCAAGCGCAAGCAGCAGAACGTCTAACTGATTTGCTGACGATTGAGCATGCAGGAAATATTGATGTGTCAAATGTGACAAACATGGATCGCATGTTTCATGGCGTTACTACACTAAAAAATATTGATGTATCAAATTGGAATGTATCGAATGTGACGGACATGAATGGAATGTTTGGACAAACCAGATCTTTAGCAAGCTTAGATGTGTCAAATTGGGATGTATCAAATGTACAAAATATGGGAGGAATGTTTAATTCAGCAGAGTCTTTAACGAGTTTGGATGTTGCAAGTTGGGACGTATCAAGCGTGACGAATATGCGTAGCATGTTTGGTCTAGCCAGATCCCTATCCGACTTAGACCTTTCAAACTGGGATGTTTCCAGTGTAACTGATATGGGCTTGATGTTTAATGCGGTTAACTCTCTCTCAAGCTTGGATCTTTCACGTTGGGATGTTTCGAGTGTAACAAACATGTCGGATATGTTTGGAATAGCGACTTCATTAACCACGATTGATGTGTCAAACTGGGACGTGTCAAATGTCTCATCGATGTTGAGGATGTTTAGTTCGGCTAGAGCGTTAACGAGTCTTGATCTTTCGAGCTGGGATGTAACGAATGTTGCAAATACAAATAATATGTTTGAATCAACTCAATCTCTACGTGAGCTGACCTTAGGTGAGAAATCAGTCTTTGCTTCAAACGTTAGATTGCCAAGGATCAATGCAGGTCTACCTTACTCTGGAAGATGGATAGAGCGTATCAATGATGAAGGGGAGAATGGTTTAACTCCAGTAACTTATGCTTCATCTGATGAATTTATGAATCAGTATGATGGTACTAACCCAGGAACGTACGTTTGGGAAAGATTAATCTCAGCACCAGTGACTATACGTTATGAAGATACCGAAGGGAATGAGTTATCTGAACCAGACATGCTAGATGGGGAGGTAGGAGAACGATACATAAGTGAGCCAAAAGAGATTCCCGGTTGGTCTGTTGTAGAAACACCAGCCAATGCATCAGGTAGATTTACTGAAGAAGAACAGGAAGTCATTTATGTCTATGAGCGATCAGACTCATTAGTCAGAGGAACATGGGGAACCGTTCCTTGGACATGGGATGAGGAAACTCGAACAGTTGTGCTAGAAGAAGGAACAGCTGGCACGCCAGCCACATCCCCTTGGCGAATAACTTATAGAAATGTTACTCGAATTGTTGTAAATGGTACGGTCATTTTTCCAGCCAATTCAGCCTATATGTTTTCTGGTCATACCCTTGATACACGATTAACAAGTCTGGAGACTATCGAGAATGCAGAGAAAATCGATGTCTCGAATGTAACAAACTTTGGTTACATGTTTCATAGCGCTAGCGCATTACGTTCAGTGAACGTTTCAAATTGGGATACATCTAATGGAACAATCATGAACTATATGTTTAATGGAAACAGCAGCTTAACTGAATTGGACGTTTCAAATTGGGATACCTCCAATGTCACTGGTATGTTCTTTATGTTTCAAAATGTGAATCAGTTAACCGAGCTGGATGTCTCCAATTGGGAAACAGGCAATGTTACGAATATAAATAATATGTTTAATGGTGTTAGAAGAGTGACCAAGTTGGATGTCTCAAACTGGGATACCTCTAAAGTCGAAGGAATGCAGGGGGTCTTTCAAAATACTGCTAGTTTAACAGAAATCGATGTCTCGAATTGGGATACCTCTAAAGTAAAACGAACAGACTATATGTTCTATAATAATTTGACCGGTGATTGGGTCAGTAAATTGACTACGATTGATGTTTCAAATTGGGATACTTCAAATATAGAAAACATGATGAGTATGTTTGGGGGAGCAAGAAACTTACTTCATTTAGATGTGTCAAATTGGGATACCTCAAGCGTTACCAGTATGTTTAACTTATTTGAAGTAACACCGAAAATAGAAGAATTGGATTTATCAAATTGGGACACCACAAATGTTGGTTCTTCTAGTTCTGCATTTGCTGTTGCTAGTGGGATGTTTAGAGGAATGAATGGACTCAAAAGATTACATTTAGGAGATAAGACGACCTTTTTACATCTAGCAGAAAATCTCCGTCCTACTTTGCCAGAGAATGTGATGCCTGCTGAACTGTATACAGGTAATTGGATCTTTGAAAAAGACCTTGAGGGGAATCTTTCCACCGAACATTTAACCCTGACACCAACTAACTTTTTTCATGAATATGACGGAAGCAAGACTGGTACTTATGTGTGGGAAAAAAAGGAAGCACAACCAGTTACAGTTCGATATGAGGATGTCGATGGGAATCCACTGTCGACTGAGACAATTTTAAACGGTACGATAGGACTTCCTTATGAAACTGAAGCAAAGGAAATACCAGGGTGGTTCTTGACAGAAACACCGAGTAACGCTTTTGGAATATTTACCGCAGAACCTCAAGAAGTGATCTACGTTTATGCTCGATCGGATGCAGCACCTGTAACAGTCAAATATGAAGATGCCGAAGGAAATCAATTATCGGAACCGACGATCTTAAGCGGGAAAGTTGGTCTGCCATATGAAAGCGAACCAAAAGAAATACAAGGCTGGTATGTGCCTGAGACACCCAGCAATGCTCATGGGATTTTCGGAAAAGAAGCGCAGGAAGTAATTTATGTCTATGCTCGATCGGATGCGGCACCTGTAACAGTCAAATATGAAGATGCCGAAGGAAATCAATTGTCAGAACCTACGATTCTAAGTGGGAAAGTTGGTCTGCCATATGAAAGCGAACCAAAAGAAATCCCGGGCTGGTATGTGCCTGAGACACCAAGCAATGCTCATGGAACTTTTGGAAAAGAGTCACAGGAAGTGATCTATGTTTACGATCGATCCGATGCGGCACCAGTGACGGTCAAGTATGAGGATACTGAAGGAAATCAACTATCTGAATCAACGATCTTAAGCGGGAAAGTTGGTCTACCATACGAAAGCGAACCAAAAGAAATTCCAGGCTGGTATGTGCCTGAGACACCAAGCAATGCTCATGGAATTTTTGGCGAAGAAGCGCAGGAAGTAATTTATGTCTATGATCGATCGGATGCGGCACCAGTGACGGTCAAGTATGAGGATACTGAAGGAAATCAACTATCTGAATCAACGATCTTAAGCGGGAAAGTTGGTCTACCATACGAAAGCGAACCAAAAGAAATTCCAGGCTGGTATGTGCCTGAGACACCAAGCAATGCTCATGGAATTTTTGGCGAAGAAGCGCAGGAAGTAATTTATGTCTATGATCGATCGGATGCGGCACCAGTGACGGTCAAGTATGAGGATACTGAAGGAAATCAACTATCTGAATCAACGATCTTAAGCGGGAAAGTTGGTCTACCATACGAAAGCGAACCAAAAGAAATTCCAGGCTGGTATGTGCCTGAGACACCAAGCAATGCTCATGGAATTTTTGGCGAAGAAGCGCAGGAAGTAATTTATGTCTATGATCGATCGGATGCGGCACCAGTGACGGTCAAGTATGAAGATACCGAAGGAAATCAACTGTCGACACCGACGATCTTAAGCGGGAAAGTTGGTCTGCCCTACGAGAGTGAACCAAAAGAAATTCCAGGCTGGTATGTGCCAGAAACTCCGAGTAATGCTCGTGGGATTTTCGGAAAAGAAGCGCAAGAAGTGGTCTATGTCTATGACCGATCGGATGCAGCACCTGTAACAGTCAAATATGAAGATGCCGAAGGAAATCAATTGTCAGAACCTACGATTCTAAGCGGGAAAGTTGGTCTACCATACGAAAGCGAACCAAAAGAAATTCCAGGTTGGTATGTGCCAGAGGCACCAAGCAATGCCCATGGGATTTTTGGCAAAGCCCCACAGGAAGTGATCTATGTTTATGATCGATCGGATGCGGCACCTGTAACAGTCAAATATGAAGATAACGAAGGGAATCAGCTTTCGGAACCAACGATTTTAAGCGGGAAAGTCGGTCTGCCCTACGAAAGCGAACCAAAAGAAATTCCAGGCTGGTATGTGCCTGAGACACCAAGCAATGCTCATGGAATTTTCGGAAAAGAAGCGCAAGAAGTGGTCTATGTCTATGACCGTTCGGATGCAGCACCAGTGACGGTCAAGTATGAAGATACCGAAGGAAATCAATTGTCAGAACCAACGATTTTAAGCGGGAAAGTCGGTCTGCCCTACGAAAGCGAACCAAAAGAAATTCCAGGCTGGTATGTGCCTGAGACACCAAGCAATGCTCATGGAATTTTCGGAAAAGAAGCGCAAGAAGTGGTCTATGTCTATGACCGTTCGGATGCAGCACCAGTGACGGTCAAGTATGAAGATACCGAAGGAAATCAATTGTCAGAACCAACGATTTTAAGCGGGAAAGTCGGTCTGCCCTACGAAAGCGAACCAAAAGAAATTCCAGGTTGGTATGTGCCAGAGGCACCAAGCAATGCCCATGGGATTTTTGGCGAAGACCCACAGGAAGTAATTTATGTCTATGATCGATCTGATGCGGCACCAGTGACGGTCAAGTATGAAGATACCGAAGGAAATCAACTGTCGACACCGACGATCTTAAGCGGGAAAGTTGGTCTGCCCTACGAAAGCGAGCCAAAAGAAATCCCTGGTTGGTATGTGCCAGAGGCACCAAGCAATGCCCATGGGATTTTTGGCGAAGACCCACAGGAAGTGATCTACGTTTATGATCGCTCTGATGCAGCACCTGTAACAGTTAAGTATGAAGACACAGAAGGGAAGCAGCTCTCGGAGCCAACGATATTAAGTGGGAAAGTTGGTCTGCCCTACGAGAGCAAGCCAAAAGAAATTCCAGGTTGGTATGTGCCAGAAACGCCAAGCAATGCTCAAGGAATTTTTAGCGAAGACCCACAGGAAGTGATCTATGTTTACGATCGATCCGATGCGGCACCAGTGACGGTCAAGTATGAGGATACTGAAGGAAATCAACTATCTAAATCAACGATTTTAAGCGGAAAAGTTGGTCTGCCCTACGAAAGCGAACCAAAAGAAATTCCAGGTTGGTATGTGCCAGAGGCACCAAGCAATGCCCATGGGATTTTTGGCGAAGACCCACAGGAAGTAATTTATGTCTATGATCGATCTGATGCGGCACCAGTGACGGTCAAGTATGAAGATACCGAAGGAAATCAACTGTCGACACCGACGATCTTAAGCGGGAAAGTTGGTCTGCCCTACGAAAGCGAGCCAAAAGAAATCCCTGGTTGGTATGTGCCAGAGGCACCAAGCAATGCCCATGGGATTTTTGGCGAAGACCCACAGGAAGTGATCTACGTTTATGATCGCTCTGATGCAGCACCTGTAACAGTTAAGTATGAAGACACAGAAGGGAAGCAGCTCTCGGAGCCAACGATATTAAGTGGGAAAGTTGGTCTGCCCTACGAGAGCAAGCCAAAAGAAATTCCAGGTTGGTATGTGCCAGAAACGCCAAGCAATGCTCAAGGAATTTTTAGCGAAGACCCACAGGAAGTGATCTATGTTTACGATCGATCCGATGCGGCACCAGTGACGGTCAAGTATGAGGATACTGAAGGAAATCAACTATCTAAATCAACGATTTTAAGCGGAAAAGTTGGTCTGCCATACGAAAGCGAACCAAAAGAAATTCCAGGTTGGTATGTGCCAGAGACACCAAGCAATGCTCAAGGAATTTTTAGCGAAGACCCACAGAAAGTGATCTATGTTTACGACTGCTCGGATGCGGCACCTGTAACAGTTAAGTATGAAGACACCGAAGGGAATCAACTGTCGGAACCAACGATTCTAAGCGGAAAAGTTGGATTGCCCTATGAAAGCGAACCGAAAGAAATTCCTGGGTGGTATGTACCAGAGACACCAAGCAATGCTCAAGGAATTTTTAGCGAAGACCCACAGGAAGTGATCTATGTTTACGACCGCTCGGATGCGGCACCGGTGACAGTCAAATATGAGGATACCGAAGGAAATCAACTGTCAGAACCAACGATCTTAAGCGGGAAAGTTGGATTGCCCTATGAAAGCGAACCAAAAGAAATTCCAGGCTGGTATGTGCCAGAAACACCGACTAATGCTCAAGGAATTTTTAGCGAAGACGCACAGGAAGTAATCTATGTTTACGATCGCTCCCATGCGGCACCAGTGACGGTCAAGTATGAAGATACCGAAGGAAATCAACTGTCAGAACCAACGATCTTAAGCGGAAAAGTTGGTCTGCCATACGAAAGCGAACCAAAAGAAATTCCAGGTTGGTATGTGCCAGAAACACCGACTAATGCTCAAGGAATTTTTAGCGAAGACGCACAGGAAGTAATCTATGTTTACGATCGCTCCCATGCGGCACCAGTGACGGTCAAGTATGAAGATACCGAAGGAAATCAACTGTCAGAACCAACGATCTTAAGCGGAAAAGTTGGTCTGCCATACGAAAGCGAACCAAAAGAAATTCCAGGTTGGTATGTGCCAGAGGCACCAAGCAATGCCCATGGGATTTTTGGCGAAGACCCACAGGAAGTGATCTACCTTTATGATCGCTCTGATGCGGCACCAGTGATAGTTAAGTATGAGGATACTGAAGGGAATCAACTATCGAAGCCAACGATTCTAACTGGGAAAGTCGACATGCCATATGAAAGCAAGCCAAAAGAAATTTCTGGTTGGACCGTGATGGAAATACCAACCAACGCCTCTGGAACGTTTACGAATGACGTCCAAAAAGTGATTTATGTCTATCAAAAAGAAGGAAATAATGGTGGACAAACTTCGCCTGAAAAAGAGAATCCAGAAAATGACAAAAGAGATCCTGCAGATCCAAAACTTCCCCATACTGGGGAAATGATGGCGGGGCAACGAATCATGCTCATTGTTGGATCACTACTACTATTAATTACCTTAATCATTATCTTTGACAAAAAGAAAAATAAAGACAGGTAAGACTTACATTAGTCAATATTAAAAAAAGCAGCAAAGCCCATGAAGGTTTTGCTGCTTTCTCAAATCTAAAACTAGTTACAAAATAGAGTATTCAATAAATGAAAAGGGATGCGTAGTCCTTTTATGGTATGTGAGAATAATCAGTAAGAGCGGAGAGGAGTATAAGAAAATGTTGTTTGCGACGAAAAAAGAGTATATCAATTATTTTCAAAAAGAGATAGATCGTTTGCCAAGAGAGAAAGACACGCTGGAAGACTATTTAGAAAAACAAGTAGAACGATTAAATCAACTAATTGAAGCAATTTCGAAAGAAACCTTTTGGGAGGTCATTCCACAAATTCTTGGGATTGATGCAAAATTGGGCCTTTTAGTTGATTTATCTAAGTATGAGGAGTTTTCAGACAACGACATCATAAGAATTATTGAGAGCGACTATAAAAATTATTTTAAAGAATTGTGTGGGTATGATCTTAGTATGGAAACGAAAAACTCAATCGTTTTTAATGTCTGCTGAAGACACTCTTTTTTATTGATCTTAGTACTTGTAAAAAAGAAGATATCTGAATCAATACTTTGTCTGCAATTATTTTTATCAGCACTTAGCATTAGGAGATGAAAAAAATACTTGATCTTTCCCTCCTATTTGTTTTTTACGCAAAACCTGCGCTTTTCTTTCAGTTATTGTTATAATAAAAGAAAATGCGAAGGTGGGAAATCATGACAACGATCAAGGACATTGCTGAAAAGGCGGGAGTAGCGAAAAGTACGGTTTCCCGCTATCTGAACAATGGCTATATCAGTGAAGAAAAGCGCAAAAAAATTGATCAGATCATTGCTGAAACTGGCTATCGCCCCAATACATTTGCTCGTTCGCTGAAAGCCCAAGACACGAAATTGCTGGGCGTGATTATTCCTCGGTTGAATTCACCCTCGACAAATGATGTGTTGAAAGGGATCGATACGACGGCACGGGAAAACGGCTATCAAATGCTGATCACCAACTCTGATCAAAGCGATGAACGGGAATTAGAAAATATCGAAATGCTGGTCAAACAAAAAGTAGCAGGGATGATCCTGTTTGCGCGCAAAATCACGCCGCAGCTGCAAGCGGTGCTGGCAGAGGTTCCTATGCCTGTTTTATTGTTAGGTCAACAGTTAGCTGGCATTCATTCCATCGTCCATGAAGATTATCAAGCTGGCAAAACCATGGCAGAATATGCAGTCAGCGCTGGCCACCGACGTTATTTATTTGTTGGTGTCAGCGAAAATGATTATGCGGTAGGTGTCTTGCGGAAAAAAGGATTTCTTGATGTCTTGGCACAAACGCCCAACGTCAAAGTCGACTTTATCGAAACGTCTTTTTCAAGAAGAGAAACGTACCAAAAAGCCCTTGTGTTCTTGAAAGATCAAACGGCAACGTACATCGCCTGTGCTACCGACAATATTGCTGTTGCTGTATTGAAAGCCGCCCATGAACTAGGGTATCAAGTGCCGCAAGACTTTTCCTTGAACGGCTTTGGCGGCTATGATTCGACGGATTATGTCTATCCGACCATCACAACGACCCAATATCCCTATGTCCAATTAGGCATCGATGCCGTCTTAACAATCCAAAAACTGACGCAAGGGGAAGAGGTTCCTGAGGTGATCGAATTACCGAATCGATTAGTGGTCAAACAGTCGACTGCCAAGCGTGAAAAGCAGGAGAAATAAAGCAAATATTTTTAGAGAAAACAGGACGACCATTTGCGGCGTTCTGTTTTTTTATTTTCTTTGCTTGCAAATGCAAACGGTTTCTGTTAATCTACAAATGTAGAACCGGTTCCACAAATGAACCGACGATCAAAGGAGTGGGAAAAATGAAGGAACAAAAAACGATCGACCAAGTGTTAGAAGCTGTTGGCGGCAAAGAAAATGTCAAAAACTTTGAACACTGTGCCACACGTTTGCGCTTGATTTTGAAAGACGATCAGTTAGTAGATAAAGACAAAGCGGAAGCAGTTGAGGGCAGCAAGGGCTATTTTTTCAACACGGGACAGCATCAGTTCATTTTTGGAACAGGAAAAGTCAATGAAGTGTATCAAGCCTTCGCCGCTGAAATGGGCAATGACGCCTCCGCTGAAAAAGCTGGCTTCAAAGATGATGTTTATTCGAATCTGTCACCCGTCCAAAAAGTTGTCCGCACGTTGTCAGATGTCTTGGTGCCATTGATTCCAGCTTTGGTAACGACAGGGCTCTTGATGGGGATTCGGGGGTTATTGACCGAGTTGGGGGTCACCTATAGTGCTGACTGGTTAGCCATGTTTGAAATGTTAACGGATACAGCCTTTGCCTTTTTACCTGTTTTGATCGCCTATAGTGCGACGAAAAAATTCGGCGGTAATCCGATCATCGGGATCGTGGTAGGGTTAATGATGGTGGCACCGCAATTGCCGAACGCTTGGGCAGTTGCCAGCGGGGATGCAGAGCCATTGCACTTATTCGGTTTATCGATCTCTGGGTATCAAGGGTCGATTTTTCCAGCAATTATTGTCGGGATCTTAGTTTCTAAGCTAGAAAAATGGTTCCGTAAATTTGTTCCACAAATGATGGATTTGATCGTGACACCATTCTTAACGATCGTCATTACTTTAGGTTTGATTTTGTTTGCGTTAGGACCAATCTTGCAAGTAGCTGAAAGAGCAGTCATCAACAGTATCGTCTACTTGGTGCAAGCGCCATTGGGCATCGGTTATATCATTTACGGAGGGGTTCAGCAAGTGATCGTGATCACTGGATTGCACCATTCGTTAAGTATTATTGAGTTAGGGTTATTGAATACGACAGGCGAAAACGTCCTACAAGTCTTAGGTACAGCAAGTATGGCGGGACAATTCGGGGCTGCGATCGCTGCGGCATTTATTTATAAAAACAAAGTCAAACGCTCAAATGCCATCAGTGCGGCGGTTCCAACCTTATTTGGGATCACTGAACCTTTACTATTTGGGGTCAACTTACGCTCGATGCGGATTTTTGGCGCAGGCATGCTGGGGGGCGCAGTCGGCGGGTTTGCGACGTATGTCTTCCAATTAGCTGCCACTGGGATGGGCATCACTTTTATACCAGGACTGTTGTTGTATACTGGAGATTTCGGTGCCATGCTGAAATACGTTGTCGTGATTTTGATTGCCTTTGCAGTCGGTTTTGCTGGTGTCCAATTGCAGCGCAAACCGCTAGCCAAAGAGTTGAATCAATAAATAATCCCTTGCTGTTCATCGGCAAGAGAAAAGAGGTACCGCATTGTTAACGAAGGAATACTGGGCACAGCTTGCCCAAACACAAAACGAATTAGCAGAAAAAATCAGTGCCGATGCGTGGCGCTTGAACTATCATTTGATGCCAGAAACAGGATGGATGAACGACCCGAATGGTCTTTGTCAATTCAAAGGCGTGGTTCATTTTTACCATCAATATGTACCGCAAACGCCCCATGGCGGAGAACCACCCCACTGGGGACACAAAACGTCGACGGATTATGTCACGTTTCAAGAAGAAGCGCTGTTTCTTACTCCCGAACATGAGTATGACAAAGATGGAGTCTACTCGGGTTCTGCCTTTATCGAGAATGACGCGATCCATTTCTTCTATACTGGGAATGTCAAACATCCTGGTGATCATGACTATACCTTTAGTGGACGAGAACAAAACACGGTCCATGTAATCAGCAAAGACGGCTATACCGTCGAAAAGCAAGAAGTCGTGATTCCTCATGAGGACTACCCTGAAGGATTTACCGATCATATTCGTGACCCAAAGGTTTTTGCCCACGAAGACACCTACTATATGCTGCTAGGCGCGCGTACGTTGGAAAACGAAGGCAAAATTTTGATTTATGAATCGACGGATTTAAATGAATGGACCTATCGAGGAATCTTTTTCGGTGAGGACTATGCTCTAGGCTACATGTGGGAATGCCCAGACTACTTCCATTTAGATGGCAAAGATGTGTTGGTCTTCTCACCGCAAGGCTTGGCAGCCAAAGAACATGCCTACCAAAATATTCATCAATCAGGGTATCTGATTGGTGAGGTGGATTGGGAGACCCTGACGTTTAAAGAAACTTCTGCGTTTCGTGAACTTGATTATGGGTTTGACTTCTATGCCCCGCAAACCTTTGAAGATGAGCAGAAACGTCGGATCTTGTGGGGCTGGATGGGGCTAGGGGATACCAGTCCTGAATACAGCAATCCGACGATCCCTCGCGGCTGGCAGCATGCCGCAACGCTGCCAAGACAGCTTTCGGTCAAAAATGACCAGTTGTATCAAGAACCTTTGCCAGAATTCCAAAAATTGCGAGACAAGCAAGTCAGCCAAAAAATTGTGCTTTCAGAGAAACCGCAGCACTTGTCTTTCGATGAATTGGCATATGAGTTGCAAGTTACGGCGGAAGCCCCATTGCAGCAGTTCCAGCTTGGACTTTTGCAAGATACGACTTTGGCTTATGAAGCTGGTGTCTTCACGATCCATCATGGCGTTTCTGGCTACGGTCGTAAACAGCGCAGTGTCAAGGTCGATGAACTGACGCAGCTGCAGATTTTTGTCGATACGTCTTCGATTGAGATCTTCCTAAATGGCGGGCAATATTGTTTGACCTCTCGCGTGTATCCAAAACGGACCGAGGCGATCGCTCTCAGCGGAACCGGCACGGTTACTGTCAATGCTTGGGCATTGGCGAAAAAATAAAGCAACGATCCGAAAACGACAGCAAACAGTTGGTTTTTCTTGTTGCACCCCCAAGAGTCAGCTTTTTCTCTGGCTTTTAGGGGGGCATCATACCAACTATTTCGCTGTCGTTATTTGCTTGTTACTGCTTTTGTTGGTTTTGGATAAAGGTCTGCAGCGCAGGCGCATCGATCCGATAGCCGTCTTCAGTTTTTGTGACTAGTTTTTGCGTTTTGAAATCTTTTAAGGTATACGTCAAATGGCGATAGCTCACGCCTAAGTATTCTGCGGTCTCCGTCAATTTTTCTTGAAAAAGATCATCGATCGAAGCTTCCAACAGTAGATGAGCAAGGCGCCAAGCTAAGGGATAGGTTTGATTGACGGAAAAATGATCCATACGCAGCAGCAATTTTTCACCGATAGTTTTGCCTAGTGTTTGTACGAAAGCCAGGTCTTGCATGAGCCCGTGAGCTGCTGCTTGCATCGGAATGCCCAGACATGTTGTTTCACCGATCGCAACCACGGCTTTCGGTACTGTTTCGGCGCCAATCAACGTGAGATCGCCAATGCAATCACCAGGATGGAGAAACTGCAGCAAGGCACGTTTGCCGTTTTCTTGCGTTTGAATGATCTTGGCTTTGCCAGTCAATAGGACGAAAAAGACCGACATCGGCACCGTTTCTTTTTGGATCGCTTCTCGATGATCAAAGGTCCAGAGGGCACTTTGTTGTAAAATCTCCTCAGGAATCGGCAAGGGGCAGCTTTCTTTGATTGGTACCTGCTTTATTGCCAAGGCATAAGCGGTTTTTTTCACTTTTTTCCTCCAAACTAGGAGAAATCTCCTATTTGTTTTTAGTCAGTATAGCACATACTTAGAAAAGCAAAAACGAAAGTGTGGGAGAAAAAATGAATAAAAAGCAATGGATAGGATCAGGGATTTTTTATGGGCTGAGTGCATTCGGGATCAGCTTGACCATTAAAGCAAGCGTTGGGGTCAGTAGTTTTAATGCCTTGAATGTTACGCTGGCAACGATGTCAGGAATCAAAGTCGGCACCATCACAACAGCCATCAACTTGGGCTTTTTAGCTGCCTGTTGGCTATTGGATCGGCGGCAGACGTCCCTCAAACAAAAAGGCAGTGAGTACTTGATTATGTTTTTCGCTTTGCTGGCTTTCGGCTATTTGATCAATGGCTTTGTTTACTACTTCTTGGCATCGCTGCACTTGACGAATTATTGGAGCCAACTAGCTGCTTTGATCGGTGGGATCTTAATTTCTGGAACGGCGACGGGGCAAGTCCTACGGTTGCAGGTCTTGAAATTTCCAATCGAGCACTGGTGTCATTTGCTGGCGCAACGCAGTCGTTGGACATTTAAGCAGTACCGTTATGGCGTTGATGCAGTCTGTATTTCGGGGGCACTCTTGCTAGCAATCAGTTTGGGCTTACCGCTAGCGGTGAGGGAAGGGACGGTCATTAGTTTCTTTTTGCTGTCAGGTGCCATCGCTTGGTCGAAAGAACGTGATTTGACTTTGGGAATACCGACACGGCAAAAGCGTCAAGGGTAAATCCTTCAACGCCTTTTGATCTTACGCATCGAATTGCAAAGTGATCCCGGATTTGGTCAATTGTTCCCATTCACGGATCGTTGGCAAGCGACCTTGGCAAAATAGCTGATCGTCGACATAAACGAGTGGCAGACAGCTGCGGCCATTGCTTGCTAATTGCTGCTTGACGGCTTGATTCGTATGAAAAGGGGCAGGATCTTCTGTAAAGAAGTATTCGTCGATCGTTAAAGGTTCGTTATGAAATGTTTGATGAGCCTGGGTCCTTTCTTCATTTATTTTTAACTGGTGAGTCAAGTGTGCTTCCCAAGTATCTTCTTTCTGGTAGGCATAAACAGCGATCGTTGGCATTAAATCATATCCTTTCATGGCAGCTGATTTGTCAAAAGTATACCTGAATTTCTTGCCACGAGCAAAAAAGAGTGTCAAAAAGAAGTGAAAAGACAAAAAAGACGCAAATGCGTCTTTTTTGTTGTTTCTTATTCGTCAGCGGGTAAAAAATCGAAATTGGTCAACTCGTTGTAGGAATATGCTTGGTCGATTTGTCCTTTGTCTTTCGTCCAAGCAATGATCGCGTCGTATTGCTCTTGCGGTACAGCTTGGGCATAAGGATAGTCTTCCTGGCTGTCTAAGTAAGTGCTCATAGCATCTGGGAATTGATAGTCTGCCAAGATGTCGGCATAGTCTTTTGCTGAATGAGCATTCATATAATCGATGGCTTCGTTGTAAGCAGTATAAAATGCTGTTAGGTCTTGCGGGCGATTTTGGATGACTTCGTCCATAAATTGCAGTGTGCCGCCTTTGATGCCAGCTTCTTTAGAGCTGCCTAAAACAATCGCCCCTTGGGCAGCCAACATGCTGGCTTGCGGTTCCGTATAAACAGCGCCATCGACTTGGTCATTGAGCAATGCTTCGGAACGGGCAGAAAAAGAAGCGATATCCACGATGTCATAAGTAAAATCATTTTCTTGTGCAAATTGATCCATGATGTATTCTAAAATGAAATTCGGTACAAGGGTGATTTTTTTATCCGCTAACCCTTTCATCTCAGTAATCCCTGAATTCGGTGAAGCGAGAATCTTGAAGTTTTCCAAAATATCAGAAGTGATCGTCATATCGATGCCGTTTTGCTTGAAGGTCGCTTCTGTCATGACATCGCTGATAGTACCATCCAACTCGCCTGCCTGCACTGCCACATTGCGGTCATTTGGGGAAGTGAAGGATTTGAGTTCCACAGTCAATCCTTGCTTTTCGAAAAAGCCTTCTTCTTTTGCTAGAATGATCGGAATCGCTGATTCTGCTGGTAATACCCCGATCGTCAATGTTTGATCCGTGACCGCAGCTTCTGTACTGCTAGTGCTGGAATTGCTGGTACTTGCTGTTTCGCCAGTGTTGCCGCAGGCGGCAGCGCCGACAGCGAATAGTGCTAGGATACTTGCTAAAATCGTTTTTTTCATTGGTTCATTTCCTCGTTTCTAAATCGTTGTTCAAAAGCAGCCATTGGTAGTGAGAACGGGATGACTGCCCGATGGAGTTCCATTGGCTTGGTTTTTGTCGTATTGATGCCTGGTTTGGTTGTAAATGCCAGAACAAAGCCTTCATGTTCTAGTGTTGCGATCGTCTGCTGATCATAAAAGCCAAAGGGATAGGCAAAAACATCCTTGATGGCCACGTGCTGATTGCAGCTTCGTAAGTCTTGCGCAAAGGCTGCCGGTGTTTCCCACATTGACCGCCCTTGCTGGTTCTTGCGTTCGTGAAAATGAGCGGTATGATTGGCATATTCGAAGACATCGCTCATTTCGGCTAATTCGGCACTGCTCAATGTCCGCGAAACTTCTGGTTCGTAAGGCTGAGGGGCATCAAAAAGCCAGCCGGTCACGACAAAGGCAGTGGCCTTGAAACCAGCTTCCTTCAACAGTGGGTAGGCATATTCTTTCATTGATTGATAACAGTCGTCAAAGGTCAGCAACACGGATTTTTCTGGTAGCGGCTGCTGCCGGAAATAAAAATCTTTGACTTCTGCAAGGGTCAACGTATGGTAATTTTCTGCTTTCAAAAAGTCGATTTGTTGTTTAAAATGAGAAGTGCTATTGAATAAGGGCAGAGGCAAGGCATCTTGATAGCCGTCTGCGACTTTGATCGGGCGCACCTGATCATAAAGTTCTGCTTCGGGACGTATTTCATGAAATACGAGGGTCTGAAACATCATAAACCATCCTTTCTTGTCAATCACGCAAAAAATAGTATAGCATAAAATGTGAAAACCAACACAAATAATTTTAAGAAAGAAGTTTATTCTCTGATGAGTATTCGATTCGATTCCGTTTCCTTTACGTATGGGGAAACCGTCATTTTTAAGGATCTTTCGTTTTGTTTTGAACAAGGCACGACCTATGTGCTGCTGGGAGAATCGGGGATTGGCAAAAGCACGCTTTTATCCTTGATCAAAGGGTTGCAGCGACCGCAATCAGGCACGATCACTTACCAAGGCTGTTCCCCTGACAACATCGAGGTCGTTTTCCAAGAACTGCATTTGTTTCCTTGGCAAACAGTCTACCAAGCGCTGGAAATGCCGCTGCTTATCAATCAAACACCCAGTGAGAGCCGTAAAAAAAGGGTCACAAGCTGTTTGGCGGAGTTGGGATTGACGCAGGTGCAGGACCGCTATCCACATCAGCTTAGCGGCGGTCAAAAACAGCGGACCGCCATGGGGCGGGGACTGATCACACAGCCCGATGTTTTATTATTGGATGAGCCGACTGCTTCGCTGGATCAAGAAACCAAAGCAAACGCCCAAGCCTTGATCGCTGCCCAACAGCAGCGCTGGCAAAACGGCTTGATTGTGGTCACCCACGATCCGGAAGAAGCAGTGTTTTTGGGGCAGACGATTTTGTTACTAAAAGATCAGGGCGTTACGCCGATCAGTAATCCATTTTACGGCAGCCAGCAGGAACGAGACTCATTGGCTTTTTATGAAGTCGTCTTGCAGTTGAAAGAACAAATGAGGGAGGCGAGGCAATGAAACCCATCAAATCTTTTGTTTGGGGCTTCTGTTCGTTTGTCGTGGTTTGGTGGGGTGTAAGCTGGGTGACCAACAATCGCTCGTTGCCTAATCCTTTAGAAACCGCTGAACGTTTTTGGGCATTACGAGAAGTCTTACTGATCCACGCAGGTGCCAGTTTGCTACGGGTGTTTGCGGCGTTGAGTGGGGCGTTGCTGGTCGGGGTGCCGTTAGGAATCTTGATTGGGCGATCCAAAAGAACGGATCGGCTGCTTGGTCCACTGCTTTACTTTTTATATCCGATTCCTAAAGTTGCGTTTTTACCCGTCTTTATGATTTTCTTTGGCTTAGGCAATCTCTCAAAAGTTCTCTTGATTTTTGCGGTAATCGTCATTCAAGTGATCGTCTCGATTCGTGATGCAGTCACAAAGATTCCGTCAGCTTACTTTCAGGTCATGAAAAATTATACCAATCAATGGCGCCATGTCTTGCGCTTCGTTATTTTGCCCGCACTCATGCCCGCACTTTTTGCCAGTGTGCGGGTCAGTATCGGGATTGCGTTGGCTTCCCTCTTTTTTGCCGAAAACTACAACACGACGTATGGTGTCGGCTATCTGATCTTAAGTGCGTGGTCAAAAATGGACTACCCGCAAATGCTTTCCGGAATCCTTCTGATTGCTTTGATGGGCTATCTGCTTTTTGCCAGTATCGATTGGTTGGAAAGAGTGGTTTGCCGTTACCGGCAATCTTAGAAAATGAATGGTTGCTCCATTGTATGATAGTATTTATTGATAAGAAAAAGCGATCGAGCAAGAAAAACGAAGTTGATCGCAATACTAAGGAGTGAGCGAGTGATAGGGTTTATCTATTTTATTGTCATTGTTTTGGCGAATGCAGTAGGCGCTGTTTCGGGTATGGGTGGTGGTGTATTGATCAAACCGATTTTCGATTTTATCGGTGCCCATTCTGTTGCTGCGATCTCTTTTTACTCGGCGACAGCGGTCTTCACGATGTCCATCGTTTCGACAGCTAGACAATTAGCCAGTGGACGAAAAATCAATTGGTCGATTGCCTTGTGGATTTCTGGCGGCGCTGTGTTAGGTGGTATCTTAGGAAATGTTGCCTTTGAACGACTATTGCTGGTCTTTCGAGACGACAAGATGGTTCAGCTGATCCAAATCCTTTTGACTGTGCTGACACTATTGTTTGCTTTTTTATATACAAAATATAACTGGCGCGGGTTTGCGTTGGAAAAAGTCGGCTGGTATACAGCTTGCGGCTTGATCCTTGGTTTTTTAGCCAGTTTGCTGGGGATCGGCGGCGGACCCATCAATGTTTCTTTATTGATGCTGCTGTTTGCCATGCCGATCAAAGAGGCGACGATTTATTCCATTTGTACGATTTTTTTCTCACAGCTGGCAAAAATTTTGACGATCGCTTTTTCGACAGGTTTTGGTCTATATGACCTCAAGGTTTTATGGTTTGTCATTCCGGCAGCCATTGTTGGGGGACTCATCGGGGCAAAGGCTAGCAATGTCCTTTCGCCCCAGCGGGTGACACTGGTTTTTCAAACAGTGATCGTTTTGGTTTTGCTGATCAATATTTACAATGGCATGCAACTATTTTTCTAATTCAATCGGCTTGCTTAACTATGAAAAAGCGGCACCTATTCACGGGGATAGGTGCCGCTTGTTTTATTGCCATTCGGATTGATAATTTCCTTTGAGATCATAGACATAATTGATCTCGGTTCGATTACGAATCCCATTTAAACCAACGGTCCAAGTCCATTCACCTTGGAAGCCGTTTAAAATGACGATGCTGACACCAGGAACATAGTGATCTAGCTGAGCTGCTCGCGCCTCAGAATCCTTGATGATCTTGGGAATGACGCCCCAGTCGATGGCATCAAAGGCAATGGTATCTTCCATCGAAAGCTCGATCGTATCGTCGTCTTTTTTCCATTTGGTCAACAGATTTTCTGGGTAATACCAATACTCGTCTTGTAGGCCTGTGTTTGGATTGATCACTCGCGCAACTGCATAAATGCCGCTTTTTAGCGGGACATTGCGGATGTGAAAACTATAGCTGACCAGTTGCAGCTCTTTGTCCTTGAATGAAGATTGATTTGGCAGCGCCGCCATAATTTCTTTGGCACTGGTTTCTTCTCGAAAGAGTTGGCGGTCTACAGGTAAAAAGGTGGAAACTACGCCAATACAAAAGAGAATCGCTGGCAGCAAGAGCAATGAGAATAACCAGTAAAATGGCGATTTTTTGTGTTTTTTGAGACCGATGATCAGACCGATCAAAAAGACCAGCAGGATCCCTGCTACCCAAAAGTAGGGGAACAAACGAATGATCTGATGCCTGGTTTCAACGACTTGGTATTCATTCAGACCAAACCAATTTTCCGCGATGGTGAGGTTATTTAAAACAATAATTCCGCCAATAATACCTAGAATAAATAAGAAAATCAATAGCAAAAGCATCCGACCGAGTATCCGACGTATCAGCGAGGGTCTAGTAGGTGGGGTCATGAGTCACGTCCTTTTTATATTTTCGAAAATAGTAGGTTAAATACAAGAGTAGTACAACTGGTGTTTTTTTTCAATGATTGTAGACAAAAAAACTACATCCACAGATGCGACCTCAAAAAGTTAGACCAAAAATCTAACTTTTTTGGGGTCAGGACACCGCAGATGCAGGTTTTATTTTCAATTAGTCGAGGGTTTGTTGGCGGGCGATAGCTGGAAAGAATTTCAGGCTATACAATGCACTGATCCCAACTAGAATATAAATGACGCGGGCAATGATCGACGTGCTGCCGCCGGTGATCGCTGCGACAAGGTCAAACTCGAAGGCGCCGACCAGCAGCCAATTGATACCGCCGATGATCAATAGCGTCAGTGCGATCCCATCAAATGTTTTTAACATAGGAAACTCCTCTCTAGTTGTCGCCCCATCAACGTTCATCGTCGGTGATGGTGACATCTTTTTCTTTCTCGCCGTCTTGATTGCGCTCATTATAAATATAGACATGGCGAACGATTTTAATCAGCGGGCGAATGGTCAAAAAGACTCCGCCGATCAAATAGGCGATCGTTCCGTATATCGCAGGCAAACTAGTTAATGAAACGATACTCCCGAAAATATAAAACAAGCCCGTCAAAATATCATTCGTAAGTGAGATCAACATGTAGCGATTTTGAAAGTAGATGCGAAAGCGGCTTGCCTTGATGATCACATCTTCTTCTTTTCCCGGATCGAATTGATGTTCACTCCGTTTGATTTTTGGCATAGGTGCCATCACTGCTCCTTTATTTGTGCTAAGGTTTCAAGACAACTTTGATGTTCTTGTCTTCTTTTTTGTCAAAAATCTCATACGCTTTGGCAGCATCTGCTAAAGGCATCGTGTGGGTGATGATCTGTGACGGGTCAAACAAACCGTCCGCGATCATATCATAAATTTTTGGCATCAAATGGATCACAGGTGCTTGCCCGTGTTTGACATCAATGTTGCGCATAAAGAATTCTTGCAATGGATAAGAAGAAGCAGGTGTCATGTAAACGCCAGTGATTTGGACGGTACCAAATTTTTTGACTGCCTTGGCGGCCATCTGGATCGGTGAGATTGTTCCACTTTGCAAGCTGACTAGATTTTTGGCTTTTTCTTTGACGGGTTCTAAACCATCCATCCCAACACAGTCGATGATCACATCAGCGCCACCTTTGGTCAGTTCATACAATTCATCGGCACTAGTAGCCAGATCATCCAATTGGAATGTTTCGACTTGATTGTAGCTGCTGGCTTTTTCTAAGCGATGAGCAACAGGGTCCACGGCAATCACCCGCTTAGCGCCTGCCATCACAGCAAATTTTTGCGCAAACAAGCCAACTGGTCCTGAGCCTAAGACGATCACGGTATCATCTTTTTTGACGCCGGCATTTTGGACGCTCCAATATGCTGTAGGTAAGATGTCAGATAAAAACAATACTTTTTCATCAGGGATCGTTGATTCAGGTACGATAAACGAGGTGAAATCTGCGAACGGTACGCGCAAGAATTCGGCTTGACCGCCCCAGTGGTTGCCGTTCATTTTTCCAAAACCGAATAAGCCGCCATACAATGTATCTTCTGAAGAATTGTCGCATTGACTTTCCATCTCATTTTGACAAAAGTGGCAGTGACCGCAACCGATATTGAAAGGGATGACGACGCGGTCGCCTTTTTTTAGTTTCTGTATTTGACTGCCGACTTCTTCGACAATACCCATTGGTTCGTGACCAACGACATAGCCTTCTTCCAAAACCGAGCCGCCATGGTGGTAAAGGTGGAGATCAGAGCCGCAGATTGCAGTTGCGGTGATTCGGATGATCGCATCCGTCGGTTCTAAAATCGTTGGATCTTCTACACGGCGAACGTCCATTTTTTGATTTCCTTGCCAGGTTACTGCTTGCATCATTTTTCCTCCTTGTTTGTTCAGATAAGTTCGGACAATCACTAATTTTTCCAACAACATGTTTTTACTTTTCAGTAACAGATAAGTTAATTCTGCAAGGATTTTAACGATTTGACAACGAAAACGCTCAAAACGGTTGATTAGGATTTTTCTTCATCAATGGTTTAAAAAAAGAAAAACAGATGATTTGCTAAAAAAGTGAAAGCGTGACACTATTAAAGTGAAGCATGCATGTGTTACGAGTATCTACTGGAACCTGCATCAACCAGTGACAAGAAATGAGGAGGGATGATCATGGATCTAACGATTCGAGGAAAAGCTTCCTGCACCAATTGCAATGAAAACTTTGATGGGAAGCTGGTCGTTCATTTACAAGAAGACAGCGAGGGGCAATTAACCATGGTACCACCGTTGGAAACGAATGAATTGGCAGAAGATGAAATCGCTATTCATTATACTTACGGGGAAGTGAAGGAAGCCATTGAAGGAACCTTCGTATGTCCAAACTGTCAGACTGAAAATGAGGTTCGGATTGAAATTCCGACCGAGCTATTAGATGGCTCAATGAATTGAATGAATAATTAAATTGAAAAAGCTGGCTCTTCGACATTTAGTGTTGGTAGAGAAAAATACAACTGAAAATTTAGTCATAACCAGTTAGGCAGCGTGCTTAACTGGTTTTTGTTTTACTTGGAAGATTAAGCCTTGAATGAGATAAATTCTTGCTCGAAAGTTGTGGAAATTTAGATAGCCGTAGGCTACTCGTTTTATCACTTTTATCTTGTTGTTTGTTCCTTCTAATGCCCCATTACTATACCTGGTTTTTAAAGCATATTGAATCCCTGATTTGTATTTATTTAAAAACGTCAGCTTCTTACAAAACCATTGTGGGAGGCGTTGATCTAAGCTGTTGATCGTATCGAAAAAGCTTTGGCTGTCCTTGTGTTTAAAGTGATAGAGGAGGAGCTGACAAGTCTCGTAAGCCCTTGTTAATTGCTCGTCATAACTCAAAAGTTCATCGACGATCGCTTTTTGCGTCATTGGTCTACGAAAGGATCGATCATATTGATAATTGGAACTATCCAGATCATAGGCATGCTTAAGGAGTAATTTCCAGAATCGCTTCAATCGTCGATACTTTGTCGGTTCCGTTTTTTGAAAGCTGTTCATTGTTTTAATTCGCAACTGGTTTAACGCACGAGTGATTTGTTGGACAATGTGAAAGCGATCGGTCACGATTTTTGCGTTTGGGAAGACCGCCTTTACAAGTTCAAAATAAGGGGCATTCATATCCATCACGACGTATTTCACGTTCGCTCGTGCTTTTCGGGTGAATTTAAGGAAATATGGTTTTAAGAATGCAAGGCGACGATTCTCCAATACACCGATCAATTGTTGGGTCTGCCCATTCATAAAGACAAAACTCATTTTTCCGCTGCAGGACTTCATTGATTTGAACTCATCAAAACAAAGGACCGAAGGTAACGTATCAAAACGAGGATGATACGTTTTTAAACAGGTGTGTAGGACACGCAGAACGGTTACGTCAGAGACAAAATAGCGATCGGCAATTTCTTTTCTTGTTGTATTCTTGGCCAGCTCCAAGGCGATTTGAATCTTTAATTCTTTTGAAAGATAGCAGTTTTCATCCACCAAGTTTGTCTGAGCATTGAATGTCGACTGACATTCTTTACAGTAAAAGCGTGTACGTACCAAGCGTAATTCTGTTTTTGTTGCTCGATAAGGCAAAAGTTGGACTTTTGTTTTGTGTGAGCCATTCTTGATGATTTGTCCTTCATTTTTGATGCCACATTTACGGCAATGGCTTGGTATATAGCTAAGTTTGGCATGGATAAGATTGGTGCGAAACCCCTCTTCTTCTATAGTCTCTAACCATTCTTCTTCGAAGAATAAATTTTCATCTGTTAAACCTAACAATTTTCTAGTACAATGATCCATGGAGATATCCTTTCTTGGTTTGGTTTTGTTTTAGACGACTAAATTCTACCAGTTAGGCTATCTCTTTTTCTATCTTTTTTTACAAAAAAAGTGTTGGTAGAAAATCCGTAGATTTTCCACCAACACTAAATATTGTAGAGCCAAAAAGCTCCCTGTTCCTTGAACAGGGAGCTTTCGTTATTTATTGGTCATTGGTTTATTTTGTTCCATCAATGATTTGGACATTGAAGTCTCGTAAGATGTCGAGTCCTTGCGACTCGTGATTTTTACCGGCGACTAATGTTTTATTGATGGTGAAATCAGCGTCAGGAAAGGCGCTTTGGATCTCGATCGTATTGGAAAGGACACAGATGTTGGTTTCAACACCGGTGATTTCGATTTTCTTTTTTTCCTCGGGTTCAAATAGATTTTTCTTGATGTCGATCAAGACTTCAGGTGGAATACTGTAATAGTATTTCTTGACGACTTTTTCATTTTCGAGAGGCTTAAGTTCTGGGATAAGCTGCAGGGCAGCGGCTTCTTCATCAGGCGTTCCTTTGACTTCGATTGGGATGTCGCGGGTGTGTAAGATGTACTCCCCATTCGCCCGCGCTTGTTCTAGGCGCTTCGCGATTCGTTTGACGAGAGCGGCGCTATCTGGCACATACGCTTCGTTCGCTTCATCGAGAATTTGGTTTTGCATATCGACAATGACTAGCATGTGGTCACTCCCTTTCTATAAACATCGTTTTTCAAATGATCTAACGAGAGGTTGAAAAATAGGTGCTATTTCTATGATGCCCCACTTTTTTTAAATTTTCAAAGAAAACGCTCTTCTTATCGTGAAACGGTAAAAATGTTATTTTTTTATTCGAATAACGATGCTTTTTGTTTGCTGAAAAGAAGAAGTAGTGATAGCTTTTAAATAGTACATTAAAAATAAATGAAAGTAGGTTAGGTTAAATGAGAAAGTTATTTTATATGGGGACTTTGCTTTTTTCAGTTGGTGTACTGGCGGCAGGATGTGGCAATAGTGAAACCGCTGATTCCTGGGGGAATGAGTCAGCAGATGGCAAAACGACGTTGGATTTTTGGTCCTTCTGGGGGTCTGGTGCAAGACAAGAAGTAATTGAAGAAATTATTGATGATTTTAATGCGTCACAAGATAAAATCGAGGTCAAATACAGCTACCAGCCTTGGGGCGATATTTGGACAAAATCACTGTCGTCGATCACTGCTGGTAATCCGCCTGATGTTATTGTACAAGATATTAATTCTGTTGCTCAGCGGGCAGAAGCGCAGCAAGCAACGAATTTAAGTGAGTATATCGAAGAGGGCTTTTCTGATGAATTTTATCCGCAATTATGGGATACGGTGGAGTACGAAGGGGATGCCTATGCCGTTCCATTCAATACAGATACGCAAGTGATTTTCTACAATAAGACACTCTTTAAAGAGGCAGGTATCAGTGAAGAGCAACTGCCCCAAACGTGGGAGGAGTTAGAAACAGTTGCTCGTAAATTAGATGTCAAAAACGGTGATGACTTTGAGCGGATCGGTTTTTACCCATTGTGGAATTTAGGCGCCGATGTGTGGGCCTTGAATGCCGACGATGGCGTCAGCTGGTTTGACAAGGATGAGAACGTCAAAATCGATACAGACAACAAAGTGGAAGCGTTGGAATGGATCTTAGACTGGCAAGAGTATTATGGTCAAGATACCATCAATCGGTTAGAAGCTGAATTTGGTTCAGGTGTTGCCGATCCATTCATTTCTGGATTAGTGGCGATGCGTGCGCAAAACATCAACTACTACTCAAGTTTAGCGGAAAATGCACCGGATGACTTTGAATTTGGGGTCATTCAAATTCCTGAAAAAGAAAGTGGTTCTGGTCACTGGTCATGGGGTGGCGGGTTCGTCTTAGAAGTGCCATACGGAACCAAAGATCCTGAAGCGTCCTATGAGTTTATCAAATACTTGTCGACACCAGAAGTTCAAGAGAAATTTGGTGAGAAAAGCTTTGATATCATGGCGAATCGAACAGCCAACGAAAACTTGGTCAACAACGACAATCTAGATGAAAACGGCCAAATGATCTACCAAATGGCAGATGAAAACTTTGCCAATACGGTGATCACACCTGTACCATTGACAGCTCCTGATTTCAGCAGTCTTGTCAATGAACAGATCGACCAAATCATGCTGGGCAGCAAAACACCGGATGAAGGGTTGGCAGATGCGCAAAAAGCGGTGGAAGATCTCGTTGAGCAAAACAAATAAATTTCAAAACGAGCGTTTTTAAAAAAGAAGGAAAGTCCAGTCGGTTAGCGGACTGGGCTTTGCTTTCTGCTTTGCGAAGCGGACGTGATTTCTTGAATAAACAATGAGTAAAAATAGAATGGAGTGGAAGGAATGCCAAAGAAGCGTTCAAAAAGTAAACGGCAAGAAGCTCTTTGGGGCTACTTCTTCGTAGCACCATTTTTGCTTGGGTTCGTGATCTTTATGTTAGGGCCCATGCTGTTTTCCTTCGTAGGAAGCTTTACCGATTACAATCTGACTTCAAAAATGAATTTTATCGGCTTTAAGAACTTTACCCGCATGTTTACGCAAGATACCCTGTTTTGGAAATCTCTTTATAACACGGCGTATTTTGTACTCTTCAATGTTCCCTTAACAACGTTATTCAGTGTTTTTCTAGCCACTTTACTGAATCAAAAAATCCGCGGAATCAGTTTTTTCCGAACGACCTTTTACTTACCAGCGATCCTTTCAGGGGTTGCCGTCTACGTCTTATGGATGCAATTATTATCTCCTTCCGCAGGATTGATCAATACCTTCTTGAGCTGGTTCAATATCAAAGGTCCGGCATGGCTGTTTGATCCAGAATGGACGAAACCAGCGTTGATTTTGATGAAGATTTGGAGTTCAGGGGGCGCGATGCTCTTGTATCTAGCTACTTTGCAAAATATTTCGCCGACGCTGTACGAATCGGCTGAGATCGATGGAGCGGGGGTTTGGGCGAAATTCAAAAATATTACGATTCCTTTGATCACGCCGATCATCTTCTATGATGTGATTACTTCAACGATCGGTTCTTTTCAAATTTTCCAAGAAGCATACGTGATGACCAAAAATGGTACCGGCGGTCCGGCGAATTCGCTGCTATTCTATAATTTGCATATGTGGAACAAAGCATTTGTTGCCTTTGATATGGGTTATGCGATGGCAATGTCGATGATCTTGTTCTTGATCGTCCTAGTCTTGACCTTTATCAATCTCAAGCTGGCACCACGCTGGGTTCAATATACCGGAGGTGGCAGCTAATGGAAATGACGACAAAAACGCGAAGCAAATCAAGCCAACAGCGAGTCAAGAAAATCATCAGCTATGTGGTGATGTCGATCATCGGGATCGTGCTGCTGATTCCGTTGCTGTGGATGGTCTTTACGTCATTGAAACCGATGGAGGAGATCGTGCGTTACCCGCCGACCTTTTTCCCAGAAGAAATCAATCTTGGCAATTATTTGGAGACCATCAACGCCTTTCCTTTTTGGCAGTATGCAAAAAATACGTTATTCATTACTGTCTTAGTGGTCTTCGGGAATGTCTTATCAAATTCCTTCATTGCTTATGGGTTTGCAAAATTGGCCTTTCCAGGAAAAAATCTGATCTTTGCCCTCGTCTTGTCTACCATGATGATTCCTGGCTTTGTGACGATGATCCCGCAGTATGTTTTGTTTTCCAAAATCGGCTGGGTCGGCACCTATCTGCCGCTGATCGTTCCAGCGTTTTTCGGGAACGCCTTTAACATTTTCTTGATGCGGCAGTTTTACTTGTCTGTCAACAATGAATTGATTGAAGCCGCTAAGATCGATGGCGCCAATCATCTTTATATTTGGAGCCATCTAATGATCCCATTGACGAAACCCGCACTGATCACGATTGCCATCAACTCCTTCAATGGGGCGTGGAATGATTTCTTAGGGCCGTTACTGTATATTCAAAACCAAGAAAAGTACACGCTACAGATTGGCCTGCAAGTCTTCCAAAACCAATCAACGACCCAGTGGAACTACTTGATGGCAGGAGCAACGCTTGTGCTATTGCCGACGATCTTGCTGTTCTTCCTCGCACAACGCTACTTTATTGAGGGAATGGATCTGACGGGAGGTTCCAAAGGATGAGAACAAAAGTTACCCCGCAACGCTTAAACCAAAGGCTGCTGACTGGCGTCAATTGGCTCCCGCATTTGCTGGTTTTACAAGGCATGTGGCTGTTGTATTCCTTGCCTTTGATTACCAGTACCACTGCTAGTCGAGCATTGATCGGGACTTTGGTGGAACTGCGGAACGATGGCTTGGAAGCAAGTAGCAAAGCTCGTTTTCAGCAGGTGTTTCATCAACAGTGGGCAACGAGAAAAGGGCAAGATCGTTTGCTCAGTCTATTCTTTCTGCTGCTTTTAGTGGACAGTTTTGTCTTTCGCCGTCTGCAGCACCCGCTGTTTCAGATCGCTAGTTACGCGTTAGCGCTCACCTTTGGCTTGTTTTGCTTGGTCTTACTTTATCAAACGAGGCTGCTTCACACCTATCCGCAGCAGCCCATCTCATTGTTTTATAGTTTTTATCAGTTTGCGCGTTCACCAAAACGAGTACTGGCGCATCTTTTAGTAACAGTGACACTTGTCTTGACCTTTTTGCTGTTTGGTCCTGTCTACTTATTGGTCTTAGGAATCAGCACCTTGTATTTGGTCAATGTCGTGCTCTGTGACAAAGCGTTCAAATAGAAAACAAACGGGTATCCCGGAACTTCTTTAGTGAAAAGCTAGGGAGTTCCGTTTTTTTGTGAAAAGAAGGTTGACAGGGTCGAAAATTATGCCTATGCTGAAGGTGAATTTAGTAAACAGTAAACAGATGAGGTGCAGCTATGGCAAGTATGAGAGATATCGCGAAATTAGCCGGGGTGTCGGTAGCAAGTGTTTCTAGAATCCTTAACAATGATGAAACCTTCAGTATCAATGAACACACGCGGCAACGAGTCATTGAGATCGCCAACCAAATGAACTATTCAAAAGAAAAAAATCAACCCCATTCCCGTGAAGTCGGCGACCAAAACACGATTGCCATCATTACCCGCCACGATCGAGAGTCGGAAAGAAACGATCCTTACTTTATGATGATCCGCAATGGGATCGAAAAAGAAGCGGCGAAGTGGCGCTTAAAAACGATTCGGGCCTTTTCCATGCGGGAGCCTCAAAAAGATTTGGCGCAATTGGCGAAGTATGGCGCAGTCATTATTATTGGAGAGATGACCAGCGATGCTTTGGCAGAGATCAGTCAGCAAAATGCCAATATTATCCTGGTGGATAATTATAGTGAAGCACCCAGCTACGATTGCATCCAAACCGATTTTGCCCAAAAGACCCACCAGATCCTCACGATGTTAAAAGAGAAGGGTCATGAGAATATCGCCTTTGTGGGTGGTGTTGCCAGCCGAGTGACGATTTCTGGCGAAGTCGTTTACGATGAACAAGAGATTCGAGCAGAAAACTACCGCCAATGGATGCTGCTCAATAAATTGGAAAAGTTCACAACCGTGCTGCAGGGGAAATGGTCACCAGAGACTGGTTTGCATTTTGGTCAGCAGATCGCGCAAATGAATCCTCGCCCCACAGCGATCGTCGTTGCCAGCGATCCTATGGCTGTCGGGGTTTACAAGGCACTCGCTGAAGCGGGGCTATCGATTCCTAAAGATGTGTCAGTCGTTAGTTTTGATGATATCGAAATGGCGCAATTTATGACGCCCGCACTGTCTTCCGTCAAGATGAAAGCTGAAGAGATGGGGCAGATGAGTGTCGAATTAGCGAAAAATAAAATCCTTGGGGTGCGGACGATGCCTGTTCGCGTCGTTTGTGGCAGTGAATTGATCATTAGAGAATCGATTGCCGAAAAAGATCAGTGACGTCTGATCTTTTTTTATTTTAGGGGTTGTGTAAACATTAACTAAACAACTATACTGATTGTAGTAAACGTTTACAGTTAAAAATAAAGGAGAAAACGAAATGAAGTTTATTGATAAATTAGCCGAAAAGATGGTGCCTTTTGCTCAGATCATTGCCAACAACAAATACTTGTTAAGTCTTCGTGATGGGTTTATGGTCGCTTTTCCTGCAACAATGTTTGCGTCAATTATGATTATTATTCAAAATCTGCCTGCTACTTTCGGACTCTCGGAAAAACTTCCAGAGGGATTCATCACGTTTCTAAACGACTTTTTTGGTCCTATCGGAAATGCGACCATGAGTATCACCGCTATTTTCGTTGTTTTTGGGATCGGCTATCAGCTGGCTGGCAAATATGGACAAGCCAAATTATTTGCGGGTGCCATCTCACTGTCTTCGTTTTTGATGCTGCTGCCTTTTGGCTCATCCGAAGAGTTAGGTACAGTGATCCCCTTGTCGAAATTAGGGGCTGAGGGAATGTTTGTTGGAATCATCACGGCCATTATCGCTACGCAGATCTATTGCAAAATCAGTGCGGCTGGGCTGACGATCAAAATGCCAGATTCGGTTCCGCCAATGATCGCAGAATCATTTGTCGCCATCATTCCTGGTGCGGCACCGTTGTTCCTTTTCAATTTGATCCGCTACTTGTTCACCTTTACTTCATGGGGCAATGCCGTTGATTTCGTTTATGAGATTTTGCAAAAACCATTGATGGGCTTAGGCGGTACGTTGCCAGCAGTACTGATCGCCGTCTTGTTCACCCAATTCTTCTGGTGGTTTGGGATTCACGGGACACTAGTGGTCAATGCGGTGATCGATCCAATCATGAATGCGTTAGCGATTGAAAACTATGAAGCTTACAAAGCAGGGGCTGAACAATTGCCCCATATCATTAACACTACGTTTATGGGCGTGTTCGTCAATCAAGGAATGCAGCTGGGGATCTCGATTACAATGGCCTTCTTTATCGCTCGTTCGATTCGGATGAAAAAATTAATGAAGACGGTGATCGCTCCATCTGTTTTCAACGTATCTGAACCGATGACCTTTGGTTTGCCTATCGTCCTGAACCCGATCGCTTTTGTCCCATGGATCTTAGCGCCATTAGCTAGTACGACGATCTCTTACTTTGTGATTGCCGCAGGCTTGGTGCCACGACCAATCGGAGCAACGGTGGTTTGGACGACCCCGGTCTTCTTATCTGGTTGGTTAGGCACGGGTTCTGTTGCCGGCGCAATCTTACAGTTAGTGACGGTTGCCGTAATGACCTTGATCTGGGTGCCATTCTTGATCGTAATGGATCGCGGCTACTTGAAAGAAGAAAAAGCGGAAGCGGCATTAAATGAACAAGCGACATCTGAGACGATCAATCAAAGGGTAGAAGAAAGATAAGCCCAGAAACGGAAAGGAATGCAATAAGCGCATCCTTTAGAAAGGAATTTGTGATGAGAACCGATACATTGTCTTGCAGTTATCAAATGAATACCACACCTACGGACTTTTCCCGTGTGTTATTGGCGGAACAAGAGAAATTCTTTCTAGCCAAACAAGCCCAAGAACCGTTCGGGGAAGGTTGCCGTATTGAAACGATGATTCAAACCAAAACCGCTCCGCGGATGGTACCAGCCGTTATGACGGTCAAAAAAATTGCCGCGGATGCGCTGTGGCTTTGTACGACCCATGAAGAAGGAGTGATCGATCAACGGTATAGTTTTGCTCCAGGACGAAAAGGGAAGCTGCAAGTCACGTATTCGGAACAAAGCCGTTTTGAGCAGCAGAAAACAACCTACAGCTTTATGTTGGCGGCGCTGTTTTACAAATTCTTTTTCAATCGTGGTGTCAAAAAACGCTTGCGTTATCTTGAAGCAGCTTGTCAACGAGCAGGGACAAATGAAAAAAATGGGGAAAATTGAGGATAGCAATGATAGAAATAAAGAACGAACAACTCTTTCACTTATACAATGAAAAAATCAGTTATATCATAAATGTGTTACCAAATCAGCAACTGGGTCATGTCTATTTTGGGCCATCTCTAGGCACACTGGCGCCGTTTGATCAAGCGTACCTTGAGAAAAAAGAGAATAAATCGGCAGGAACCGTCAAATTTTTTGAAGCAGACAATCTTTTTACCTTGGCAGACCGTTTTCAAGAATTGCCAACGTATGGGACTTCTGATTTTCGAGAAGGGGTAGTGTCGGTTTTTGAGGAAGAAACCCCACTTTATGTTGATTTTAAACTTGTGGCTTTTCACTGTTTTGAGGGCAAAGAACGAAAGCTGGCGCAACCAGCCAGCTTCGCGGCTGCCGATGAAAGCCAAAGCATCGTCTTTGAATTAGTAGATCAAGAGCGACAGCTGGAAATGGCGATCACCTATACGATCTTCAAAGGATCAGGAACCATCACGAGGCAGCAGACACTGACCAATATGGGAAGCAAGCCTAGAACCATCCAGCGCTTTTTGAGTGGTGTCTTGGAGCTGAAAAATCGCGATTTTGAACTGCTGCATCTTTCAGGCGCATGGCTGAAAGAACGGCATATCAAGACGGTCCCTTTGACCCAAGGGACGATCAGTGTTGGCTCGTTAAAAGGAGCGTCTGGTCATCAGCACAATCCTTTTGTCGCCTTAAAAGAACAGCAAGCCACCAATGACACTGGTCACGTCTACGGTGCCAACCTGATTTATTCTGGTAACTTTTTGGCGCAAGCAGAAATGGATGAATGGGACAACGTTCGATTGATGTTGGGGATACATCCTGAACATTTCAGCTGGCAGCTTTCACAAGGAGAAACCTTTGAAGCGCCGGAATGTCTCTTCACCTTCACCGCTGCTGGCCTGAATGGTTTGAGTCAAGAATCCGCCCAATTTATCGAAAAGCATGTGATTGCCCCTTATTGGCAAAAGCGGCAGCGGCCGATCGTCTTTAATAACTGGGAAGCGACTTATTTTGATTTTAATGAAGAGAAGCTGTTGACCTTAGCCCAAGAAAGCAAGGCGTTAGGGATGGAGTGCTTTGTGCTGGATGATGGTTGGTTTGGAAAACGTAACAACGACCGCAGTTCATTAGGCGATTGGGTGGCGGACCCTGCCAAATTTCCAAAAGGAATCGGCTCTTTTGCTGAGAAAATTCATGCCATGCAGCTGCAGCTGGGGATTTGGTTTGAACCGGAAATGGTTTCGCCAGATAGTCAGTTGTACCAAGAGCATCCTGAGTGGGTAGTCAAGCATCCTTATGAGCGGATCTCTGTGGGGCGCGGGCAATACGTGTTGGATTTTGCCAATCCAGCAGTGGTCGAGGCAATTTTCGAAGCGATGCAAAAAGTGATCCTTGAAACCAAGCTGGATTACATCAAATGGGATATGAACCGCAATATCACGGAAGCTTACTCTCCTTACTTAGCGGAACAGGGAATTTCTCAGACGGAGTTTTATCATCGTTATATTTTAGGCCTTTATCGCTTATATGAAAAAATCTTAGCGGCGTTTCCGACCCTTTTGATTGAAGGCTGTGCTGGCGGCGGGGGCAGATACGATTTGGGGATCTTGTTTTACAGTCCGCAGATTTGGCCTAGTGATGATAGTGATGCAGTGGAACGTTTAGCCATCCAAAGCGGAACGTTGCTAGGGTATCCGTTGTCCTCCTTCAGCAATCACGTGTCGGCGGTACCAAACCACCAAGTCGGCCGGGCAACTTCTTTAGCCTTTCGGCAAACCGTCGCAATGTTTGGGCCTTTGGGGTATGAACTCGATCTCTTTCACTTGTCTGAAACCGAAAAGCAGGCGATCAAATCCCAAATCGTCTTTTATAAAAAACAGCGGCAATTGCTGACCTTTGGCACTTTTTACCAGCTGCAGCAGTTGGACCATGCCAATGAAACGACTTGGGCAGTGTATGATCCGCAAAACGAAGAAGCATTGGTTGCTTTCTTTCGCGTGTTGGCACAAGCCAATCCGACGGCGGAAGACTTTTTGCCCGCACCCTTTCTCGATGGCCAACAGGTGTATCGGGTCAATGGCGAAACTGTCTCTGGTCAGCTGTTAAGGCAATTAGGGTTGCGTAAACCTTATCAGTTTAATGCCGTCAACCATGGAACAGCGCAAGTCACTGGCGATTTTCAATCATTTGTCTACCAGTTACAAGCCAAAAAAGGAGTAGAATGATGAGCAATCAATTGTTTGATCAGCAGTTTATGCATGGCGGGGATTACAACCCCGATCAATGGCTGGCTTATCCAGAAATCTTGCAAAAGGATCTTGCTTATATGCAGCAAGCCCATGTCAACACCGTCACATTAGGGGTGTTTGCTTGGAGTGCCTTAGAGCCGCAAGAAGGCGTTTATCAGTTTGACTGGTTGGATCGTGTGTTTGATCAGATCCATGACATCGGCGGCAAAGTCATTTTGGCCACTCCTAGCGGTGGGCGTCCTCAATGGCTGAGCCAAAAGTATCCCGAAGTCAATCGGACCAACGCCCAAGGGCAAAAACATACCCATGGGTTTCGCCACAATCACTGTTACTCTTCACCGATCTATCGGGAAAAGGTGACGCAAATCAATCAGCAGTTGGCAAAACGTTACGGCAAGCATCCGGCATTAGCCATGTGGCATATCTCCAATGAGTACTCTGGGGAATGCTTTTGCTCCTATTGTCAAGAAAACTGGCGCAGTTGGCTGCAAAAGAAATATGGTGATTTAGCCACGTTGAATCATGCCTGGTGGACTTCTTTTTGGAGTGGTACGTACTCCGATTGGTCGCAGGTTTTACCGCCTTCGCCTCTAGGAGAACACAAAGTGCATGGCATGGATCTTGATTGGAAACGATTTGTTACAGATAGGACGATCGATTTTTATTTGCATGAATGTACGCCGATTCGCCAACTGACACCGGACATTCCTGTGACGACGAATTTTATGGCGGAAGGACATGCTACCCAAGATTTTATTCCTTTAGAAGGCATTGACTACAGCAAGTTTGCTCGTCATGTGGACATCGTTAGCTGGGATAGTTACCCTGATTGGAACAACAACTTTGAATCTTTGGCAGCGACAGCAATGAAATCTGCCTATGTGCATGACCAGTACTGGTCTTTGAAGAAACAGCCCTTTTTAGTGATGGAATGCACGCCGAGTTTTGTTAACTGGCATTCCTTTAATAAAGCGAAAAAGCCTGGTGTCCATCAGTTGAGTGCCATGCAGCAGATCGCTCACGGCTCAGATAGTACCTTGTATTTTCAATGGCGCCAATCCCGCGGCAATTCAGAAAAATTCCATGGGGCAGTCGTGGGACATGATGATTCCACGGAGAATCGGGTCTTCAAAGAAGTTGCGGCTTACGGCAAGCGCTTGGAAAAAATCAAAGAGATTCAAGGAACCACAAGAAAAAAAGCAGTGGCGATCCTTTTTGACTGGGAAAGCAACTGGGCATTGAAGCGAGGCGGCGGGTTTGGTCGACCAACCAGACGGTATCCGCAAACGTTGCAGGAGCATTATCGTTATTTCTGGGAACAAGACATCGCTGTCGATATTTTGACGCCAGAGCAAGATTTTTCTGACTATCGGTTGGTGATCGCTCCGATGCTTTACTTGATGTCATCGGAGACGATGGCAAAACTTTGCCAGTACACGGAAGCTGGTGGTACCTTGATTTCCAGTTACTTTAGCGGCATGGTCAATGAAACCGACCTGTTGTATATGGGGGGCTTGCCACAGCCGTTGCGAGGGTTATTAGGCATCAACGTGCTGGAGCTGGAAACTCTTTTTGACACTGAACACAATCAAGTGGTTTTTCAAGGACAGCCCTTTGAAACACGGGACTATTCTGCAATCATCGAAGCCGAAACAGCGGAGGTACTAGGGGTGTATCAAGCGGATTTTTACCAAGGAACACCTGCGATCACCAAACATACCTTTGGTGCAGGCACCGCCTACTATCTGGCGGCTCGCACCAACTATGACTTTTTCGAACAGTTTTATGCCTCTTTGGTCCGTGAGCTGTCCTTGGCAGAGGAAAGGATCGCGCATGCCAATCCTGCAGTCTCGATCCAAGGCAGGATCAGTCCAGAACGAACGTACTTTTTCATCATGAATTTTTCTGAGAAAGAGCAGACACTACACTTGATCAAAGAAGTCGTTGATTTAGAGACCAATCAAGCAGTTCCTCCAACAGCAACCTTGGCGCCGTATGAAGTGCGAGTGGTTTATTTTAACAATTAACTGACCATTGGAAAAAACGTCCCTTTCGACAAATACAGAAAGGGACGTTTTTTTGGTGAATGGTTTATAAGAAATCATTCGGGATCAGATGCTTGGTGCTTTTTCATCCATTGAGGCAATGCGGCACTGATTTGTGTCGGCAACACGACATAGTGCTCTTTTGCCAAGTCTTCGCCAATCAGGCTATGGAGATAGACAGCCGCTTGGATCGTTTCCTCTGTTTTTTCAAACTGTGCCAAAAAGCTGGTGATCATGCCTGCCAGTGTATCCCCCATGCCGCCGGTCGCCATTGCGGGTGTTCCTAGGGGATTTTGGGCGATGCTGCTACCGTAAATTTGCGTGCGATGGCTTTTTAAGACCACCAGACTTCCGAGTTTTTGTTGGGCTTGCTGATTGTTTTCTTCGGTCTGGTCGGCAATTGCCAGTCCGCTGAGCCGTTGCCATTCCATCTGATGCGGCGTGAAGACGACTTGTTCAGGAAAGGGGATGATCAGCGGATATTTGGCAGCCAAATTGATCGCCGAACCATCGATCACCAACCATTGGTGTTCTTTTTGGGCAGAAACGATCCGCTGCAGCAGATCAAAATTGCTTTTTCCTTCTCCTAATCCGGGACCAATCAGTAGGACGTCCGCCGATTCGGTGACCGTATCGATCAGTTCTGTTTGCTGCCAATCGACAAACATCGCTTCAGGCAAGCGGGCGTGCAGGGCGGTTCGGTTGACGCCATCGGAGATCACAGTGGTCAAACCAGTTCCCCCATATACACAGGCTTGCGCCGCCATTAAGATCGCCCCACCGAATTGGCGGTTGCCCCCTACTAAAACGGCCCGGCCAAAGGTACCTTTGTGGCTTTTTGTCGGGCGCTGTTGGATCACTTTGGATAAAATCGCAGAATCAAGTTGCTCCATGCAATGACTCCATTCGTTAATCAAAATCGAGTTATATTTATTATACCTGTTTCCTAGAAATTTCATAGAAAAGACCCATGGAAAAAGGCGCAATTTTTTTTCCTTTTTTGGTTTAAGAGTGTTATCATAAATAGCGAGAACAGAAATGGAGGGAACACTATGACAATCGATTGGAAAAAAGAGGTCGAAGCCCGCAAAGACGATTTGCTGAACGACTTGATTGATCTATTGAAAGTGAAAAGTGAAAGAGAAGATGATAAAGTGACTGCGGACGCGCCATTTGGTCCTGGACCTCGTGATGCGTTGCTACACATGCTAGCTTATGGCGAACGTGATGGCTTCACAGTCAAAAACGTCGATAATTACGCTGGTCACATCGAATTTGGTGAAGGAGACGAAACATTAGGGATCTTCGGTCACATGGATGTTGTTCCTGCAGGTGACGGCTGGTCAACCGATCCTTATGATCCAGTCATCAATGACAACAAAATCTATGCTCGTGGTTCTTCTGATGATAAAGGTCCTTCAATGGCCGCCTATTATGGGATGAAAATCATTAAAGAATTGGGCTTGCCATTATCGAAAAAAATCCGTTTTGTCGTTGGTTCTGATGAAGAAAGCGGCTGGGCAGATATGGATTACTACTTTGAGCATGAAGAAAAGCCTGATTTTGGCTTCTCGCCAGATGCCAATTTCCCAATCATCAATGGAGAAAAAGGAAATGTGACATTAGGGATCCATTTCCAAGGCAACAATGAAGGAGACTTCACGCTACAAAGTTTCACTGCTGGCTTGCGAGAAAATATGGTACCAGGAACGGCAACGGCAAGCTTCATTGCTCCATCAACAGAAGAAGCATTAGCGATCGAAAAAGCCTTTTTCGATTACGTTGAAGCCAATCCAGTGACGGGCACAATTGAAACAGAAAATGAACAAGTGACGATCGAATTAGTCGGTAAAGGTGCCCATGGTGCCAGCCCACAATCAGGAATCAATGCGGGAACCTTCTTAGCTGTCTTCTTAGATAACTATGCCTTTGGCGGCGGCGCAAAACAATTCATCCATGCAGCAGCAGCCTATGTCCATGAAGATTTCTACGGTGAAAAATTAGGTGTGGCGTACGAAGACGAAAAAATGGGTAAATTAACTATGAATGCTGGCTTGTTTGCTTTTAAAGCGAACCAAGCAGGAACGCAAGCAGACAACTTTATCGCCTTGAACTTCCGTTATCCTAAAGGTGTAACTGCGGAAGGACTTGAAATCGGTGTGGAACGCACCGTCGGTATGGAAGGGGCCACCGTTACTCGCAATGACCGCAACATGGAACCTCACTACGTGCCAGCAGATGATCCATTGGTAGAAACTTTATTGGCGGTTTATGAAGAACATACCGGCGAAAAAGGCTTTGAACAAATCATCGGCGGTGGCACATACGGCCGTCTATTGAAACGCGGCGTTGCCTATGGCGCAATGTTCCCAGGCTATGTTGACACCATGCACCAAGCCAATGAATTCATGAGCTTGGATGACCTATTCAACGCAGCGGTGATCTATGCAGATGCTATCTACCGTTTGGCGAAATAAAGAGACATTGATACCGTCTATTCTTTTTTAGCGGAGTCGATTTATTGATACTTAGATGAATAGAGGCAATAAAGGAATAGCAGTACGACTGATTGTTTTAATGGCTCTTTGTCAATAAGGACTGATGAGTTGCGTAAAATCAAATCTGGGTCAGAATGAACCACATTCTGGCTCAGATTTTTTGTTATCTTACATTGATTAATTGATTGATCAAAAAGATTCTAATTCTCATGTTCTCGAATGATTTAAATCCGTAGGATACTCGTTTCATTGTCTTTATGTGGGTATTCTTCGCTTCAATTTTTCCATTGGAATAAGGATAGATCATTGCGTTGGTGATACCTTCTTCATAGGTGAGAAGGTTTTGAAGCTTCTCCCGAAAGCCGTCATCTAACGTTTCAGGAAGTTCTGCCAATAAGGAGAAAAATAAGTCAGGGTCTTTGTCTCGAAAGGCTTCGACTAATTCATGAAAAAAGGGATACGCCTCCTTTAGGGGCGCAGAAAACTCAAGCAATCGATCAATCATCATTGCTTCAGTGAGAAATGGGTATTTTGGTGCTCGGAAACTTTTCCATGTTTTGTACTCATAATGGTTGATGCTTGCACGATTTTTTAGCAAAAAGCGCCAGTTCTTTTTCAGTTTTTCTGCCTGGCTTTTCTGTCCTGCTTTACGAAGTTCATTCATTTCACGGATACGCAACTCATTGAACGCTTGATTCATGTGTTTGACAATATGAAACCGATCAATCACTATTTTCGCATTTGGCAGAACACGTTTGGTGAGCTGGAAGTAGGCAGCGTTCATGTCTGTAACCAAGAATTCTACTTCTTCTGGATTGGTACACCCTAAGAAATAGCTTGTTAATCGGGGTAATTTACGCGTAGGCAAAACATCAATTAATTTTCCTGTTTCGCCATCTGCACAAATAAAGCTCATTTTATCTTCTATGGAAGCGTGCGAACGAAATTCATCAACCATCAATACTCTGGGGAGAATCTTCTTAGATTGCTTTGGCAAATAGCTTTTAAACTCTTTCAACGTACGAATAACGGTGGTCAAAGATACCTGACAGCTTTTCGCAATAAAAGATAAAGATACTTTTTCAGTCAGTAAAGAAGCAATTTTATATCTAACATGATTTGCGATTGAATGTCTGGGTTGGACAAAATAACTTTGAGCCGTCCAATGGGTGCGACAGTTTTTACAGGTATAGCGTTGCTTTTTTAGGCGCATAACCAAAGGCATCTGATTGTATTGTTCAAAACGGACAATCGTTTCCTTTTTTCCATTTTTCACTATAATTGCTTTCCCGCTTCCATCTACCACAGTAGAACCACAACTTCTACAAGCACGAGGAGTAGGCGAGAGAACAGCATCGACGACCAACGTCTTTTTCTTCTGAAGGGTCTCGTAAGAGACCTCTGTAATCATCAAATCTTTCTCTATTATTCTCAGCATTTTTTTGATAGAATCATTCATATAGCATATCGTCCTCTCAGTTGTTTATTTTGTGGTGATTTAATCATACTAGAGAACGATATGTTTTTTAATACCTAAAATGAAAATGGGGCTGAAGAATCAATTCTGATTCATCAGTCCCATAAATTATAGAGCCGTTTTAATCATTGTCGTACTGTTATTTTATTACTTTAGAAAATAAATATTTTATTTTCGTTGGGTTATTTTATTATTGACATCAAATCATCCGAATGATTTACTTTTTGTAAGGAGTTGAAAAGTGATGCCTGATTTGGTGAAATTTATTTTGGTTATTCTGGCGATTTGGGTGGTTTATCAAATATTTACGACGGTTTTATTTACCCTTTCCCAAAAAGCAGTTGCCAAACGAATCAAAAGCGGGAAGATGTCTGATCAGCAATTGGCGAATTTGTACCACGCTGTAGCACGAGCAAATCAAGGAAGCAATTTCCAAGCGATTTTCTCTTATGGGCTCTTTTACCGCAGCCATGCAAAGCAAAGTGATGCGGTCTATGAACTGTATCGCGCGGAAATGGCGAAAAGAAATCTGCTGTAACCAACTGTGAAGCAGCTGCTTTCGAGAATATTGCTCGAAGTAGCAAAAAAGCCTAGGTCCTGTACAACAAGTGCAGAACCTAGGCTTTTTGGGTATTTACTCGGCAGCAAGCTGTGACAGATAAACACAGCTCTTTGATTCAGCTATTTCTTGTCTTTGTTGCTTTTTTGATCCATGCCGGCACCGATCGCTACACCTAGTGCGATGCCTAAACCCATGCCTAATGCCAGGTTGTCAAAAAACAGCATCCCAAATGCAGCACCTAAGGCCATTCCGACACCGATCCCCAATCCCATATTGTTAGAAGCGGCTTCTTTTTCTTCAGACGTTTGCGGCGGTTTTTTCGTCATTGTGAAAAACCCCTTTCTTTTTAGTATAGAGGGGTTTTGTTTTGATGACAAACATTCGAACTGCTGCTCAGTGATTTTCATGAGGAGAGAGCAGCCGCTTGGTACAGTAAACGGGGGTGGGGACCATTGGTCTATCTTCCGCCGGGCAAATAGTTACGCTCGGGGTTGTAGCGGCGAATAATCTTATTTTCAGCAAGTACGTGCTCATAATAATAAACAGGCGCATCCTTAGTCTCTAGTCGAAAAACAAAGACGAGCGGAACCTTTAAGACGGAATAGCGCGCGGGGATCGCAATATATGATTTTTGATTGCGCTCCATCGTCAGTGCGAATTCATCAAACAAAAGCGCCACTGGTGTGGGAAAGTTTACCAATTCATAATAGTGTTTTTCAAATGCATAGGTTTCTTGTTTTGCATAAGCAATTTTTGCAGCTGGCATACGCATTCACCTCACTTGAATTATACGAACATTTGTTCTGCTTGTAAAGTGGAAAATCGCCAGACGAGGAAAAAGGGGATGCGTTCTCTATGAAAAAGATGTTTTGCTAACAAGAAATTTGCTACACTAGAGAAAAGAAGGAATCAAAAAGGAGCAGATACCATGGATTATGAACGCTTTGCACGATTACAGGCACGCTTTACCGATGAAAAACTGCTGACCAATGAAGGGGTCTATCGGTTGCGCTTGTCAGGGAAGGCGCAGTTCGAACTAGCCTTTATCAAAACCGGACCCTGTGGCGAGTCTGTCTACCAGCCGCTGATCAAGGGCACTTTTGCTGAAAAAGAAGCAATCCCTACCTATTTGCTGGATCTTGCGGCGCAGCCTATGACGCAAATCAGTCAGCGAACCTCCGAAAATGAAGCAGTGTTAGATAAAGCGTTAGTAGCATTAATGGAAAAATGTGAGCAGGCAGTTGCCGTCAACGAAGCCGCACAAGAAGCCGCACGTTAATTAGCGCGACAAAGATACAAGAGCAGCCTGAACCTGATTTTTTACACCAAGCAAAAAAACGATCCTGACAAGATTCCTTGCCAAAGATCGTTTTTTATTTTCCCGTGGTGATTAGTGTCCTCATTCGCCGAAGTGGTCTGAGAAGCCTTGTTGCTTCATAAAGGCAGCGACATCTGGACGTCGCGGTTCACGGAAAAATTCCGTCATTTTCGTTTGCCAATTGGTTTGCTGTTGATTGCTGCTGCGCTGTGCATAATAGGCTTCCGTCGTTTGGTTGTACTGGGCTGTTTGCTCCTGCGTCAGCGGTTGATACTGATCGACACTTACGATCGCTTCTTGAGGCAAGCGGACTTTCGGCTCATTTCTATGTTGCGGATAACCGATCGTCAAGCCGAATAACGGAAACGTCAATTTTGGTAAGCCGACAAGTTCTGCGATACGAGGCAAATCATTGCGGATGCCGCCGATGTAGCAAATTCCTAAGTCTTGTGCTTCAGCATATGCTACCATATTTTGGGCAGCGATCGTCGTATCAACGACAGACACAATAAACGGTTCCATCGTGGTTAAGTGGGTATCCGGCAACCCTGCTTGGGTCAGCAGCTGCTGATGCTTATGTAAGTCGGCGACAAAAAGATAGAAGACCCCCGTTCGAGTGATGTAATTTGGGGCACCGGCAATTTTTTCGATAGCAGCCAGTTTTTCAGGATCACTGACCTCAATGATCGAATAAGCTTGAACAAAGTTCGAACTGGAACCACTTTGGGCAACCGTCACTAATTTTTGCTTGAGTTCCTTTGATAGTGGCCGGGGTTGAAAATCTCTGACAGAGCTGTGGCGGGTAAAAGTATCAAAAAGATCCATCGTTTTTCCTCCTGTAACGTACAAATTTCTTTTTTCTTTAGTGTAACAGAAAAAAAGGAATGGGAACAAAAAGAATGTTTTCAAAAAATTTTCAAATTGATGTTTTATAGTTGCCAAGCACAACAGTTTCCGTTATGATAATGATACATTCTTATTATTATTCCTTAGGGGAGTAACCGGTGGCGCAAGCTGCGATAATATCAACAGTAAGTAAGCTGGCGACAGCTTTCTGGTATTATTTGAAATGGTGAGACCTAAGACAAGCGTATACTTGTCTTAGGTCTCTTTTTTTCTAGCAGAGTGCCTAAGGAAAATAAAATTAAAAGGGGCAAAAAAATTGGCGAAAGAAATGTATCAAAAAGAAATCTCGGAAATTATGGCAGAGGTCCAGAGCAGTCCAGAGGGGTTGACGCAGCAAGAGGCAGCCAAGCGGTTAGAAAATGGCCTGAACCAGCTGAAGGAAGCACCTAAGAAATCAAGCTTTGCCTTATTCTTAGATACCTTCAAAGATGCGATGGTGATCGTCTTGTTGATTGTGGCAATCATCCAAATGGTTATGGGTGCACACGTTGAGTCCATCGTTATCTTCGCAGTACTCTTGTTGAATTCCGTCGTCAGTGTGATACAAACGAAAAAAGCCGAAGGATCGTTAGACGCTTTGAAAAGCTTGTCAGCACCAGATGCTAACGTCATTCGGGATGGCAAAGAACAAAGTGTGCTGGCGAAAGAATTGGTTGTCGGCGATATCGTTATTTTAGAAGCTGGGGACTATGTACCAGCAGATGGTCGATTGATTGAAGAGGGTTCTTTGAAGGTCGATGAAGGAATGCTGACTGGGGAATCAACGCCAGCGGAAAAAGAATTAGGTGTGATCGATCGTACCGCACCGATCGGCGACCGTGACAACATGGTCTTCAGTGGAACGATCGTCACTTATGGGCGTGGTCGGTTTATCGTAACCGCGACTGGTAATGTGACGGAAATCGGTCAAGTGGCTGGCTTATTGGAAAGTACGGTTGAACACAAAACGCCATTGCAACGAGGATTGGACAGCTTCAGTAAAAAACTGAGCTTGGCGATCTTGGTCCTTTCATTGATTATTTTAGGGGTTCAAGTAGCACGGTTGTTCTTAGGTGACGGAACAGGTGATATGACGGAAGACTTAGTCAACGCCTTTATGTTTGCGGTAGCCGTAGCCGTAGCAGCGATTCCAGAAGCATTGCAATCGATCGTGACGATCGTCCTTTCGATCGGAACAAAACAAATGGCGAAGCGTCATGCCATCATTCGAAAACTACCGGCGGTTGAAACATTGGGTTCAACGAGTATCGTTTGTACAGATAAGACAGGGACCTTGACCCAAAACAAAATGACCGTTGTTGACTACTATTTACCAAATGGGCAAACGGGCACGTTCCCCGATGAGCCAACTACCTGGACATTGCCTGAAAAACGCTTAGTAGAGATCAGTGTCTTGGCCAATGATGCTGCCATCAGTGAAGATGGGGCGAAGCTAGGAGACCCTACTGAAATTGCTTTTCTGGATTACAGTGAGAAACTAAATCAGCCATATCGGGCGATTCGTCAACAGTTTCCTCGTTTGCAAGAATTGCCTTTCGATTCTGATCGTAAATTGATGTCCACCTTACATGAGATCGATGGCGAACATTTGTTGTTGACCAAAGGTGGTCCAGACATCGTCTTTGGCCGCAGTACCAAAGTCTTGATCGATGATCAAGTCGTTCCTTTAACAGATGAAATCAGAAATAAATTGCAGCATCAAAACGAAGAATTCTCAAAACGGGCATTACGGGTCTTGGCGTTTGCTTACCGTCCATTGACCGATATCCAATCACGAGAATTGACACTTGAGGATGAAAACGAGCTGATTTTGGTTGGTTTGATGGCAATGATCGATCCTCCTCGTAAAGAAGTCAAACAAGCCGTAGCAGATGCCAAATCTGCCGGTATCAAAACAGTTATGATCACAGGGGACCACAAAACGACAGCCGTGGCGATCGCACAAGAGATCGGTATTTCAGCTGAGGGCGACTTAGCCTTGACTGGTACGGAATTGGATGCTCTTTCTGAAACCGAACTAGCGGATCAATTAGACAAAATCACGGTTTATGCTCGTGTTTCGCCGGAAAACAAAATCCGTATCGTGCGGGCTTGGCAAGACAAAGGCAAGATCTCTGCCATGACCGGAGATGGGGTCAATGATGCCCCCGCCTTGAAACAAGCGGATATCGGGATCGCAATGGGAACCGGAACGGACGTTGCCAAAGATGCAGCGGCGATGGTCTTGACGGATGATAACTTTGCCTCGATCATTCGTGCCGTAGAAGTTGGCCGAAACGTCTTTGACAACATCAAAAAAGCCATTTCGTATTTGTTTGCTGGAAACCTAGGTGCGATCATTGCGATCGTCTTTGCCTTAGTGATGGGTTGGGACAATCCATTTACTGCCTTGCAGCTACTCTTTATCAACTTAGTCAACGACTCATTACCAGCAATTGCTCTGGGAATGGAAAAAGCCGAACCAACCATCATGCAACGTCAGCCTAGAGATCCAAATGCAGGTATCTTCACTGGAAAAACTTTGATCTCAGTAACGTATCGCGGTATTTTGATTGCCGCTGTCGTGATTTTGGCACAATGGTTAGGGATGAGCCAATCACCTGAGTTAGGTGTAGCGATGGCCTTCTCAACACTTATCTGGAGCCGGACATTGCAAACATTGCCAGCACGCTCAAATACCGAGACTGCTTGGCAAGCTGGCCTTTTTGCCAATAAAATGGTGTGGTTGGCGATCGTCGTTTGTGGTGGACTATACAGCATTACCTTGATTCCTGGCATCCGTGAAGTCTTTGCGATTCCAGCAACCTTCACTTTAGGACATGTCGGTCTATGTATCGCAATGGCTGCTGTGGCAGTTGTTTTGATGGAAATCACAAAGCTGATTATTATTGCCGTTCAAAAACGTCAAGGAAACGCCTAGAGCAAAAAACGTATCGATCCTTTGATCGATACGTTTTTTTGTCGTTTCTCCTCACCGCTTAGTTGATTTTTTTCAGCTGACTGATTTGGGCAGCGACTTGCTTCAAGAAGGCTTCTTGGCCAGCCGGCTGTTCTTGACTGTAAAGGTAGGCTTCGTATTGCTGCGTCAAGCGGATAAAATCACCATGAAACAGTGGATAGAATGCTTCGAGTCGTTGGGCATAATCGATCAACGGCTCCGCCTCGTTACGGTACAAAACTTTCGTCGTTTGCCTTAAAAACAAAGGATAGGCAGCAACTAGCGGCTGTTTGTTAAAGCGGCAGATCAACCATAAACGAATACGGAAAAACGAATGGCGGAAATAGAAAAGCAGGCCAAGTCCTAGGAGAGCTAAGCCTCCAAAGAAGCCATTGCGCAGCGTTTGTTTCAGCTCCTCAGTCAACCAAACATCATTGGTAACCGAGGCTGTTGCAGAACTGCTGGTCGTGGTTTCACTACTTTCTGTTTCCGTGCTGCTCGTTGGTGTTGTCTCGCTGCTAGCGGTCGGTGTTTCTTCTGAGCTAGTAGATTCTTCGGTCAACACGGGACGATCTGGATTTTGGAAACTAGGTGTCGGTTCAAAAGGCACCCAACCGTATCCGTCAAAGTAGACTTCCACCCATGAGTGGGCATTCAAGTTACGGACAGTATAAGTAGTGATGCCGTTTTCTGTCACGGGGGATCCAGGAGAAAAGCCTTTAGCCCAGCGAGCAGGGATCTCTAAACTCCGTAGTAGCACGACCATTGCCGTGGAAAAATTGTCGCAGTAGCCGACTTGTGATTCAAATAAAAATTGATCAACGTAATCTTGCTCTTCTGCAGGCACGACGGCATCGGTCTTGGAATAGCGGAATACGAGCGGATCTTTCAAATAGCTTTCAATTGCGGTGACTCGGTCAAACAGACTGTTGCTGTCAGTGGTGATCGCAGCGGCGAGATCTCGTACCCGCTGCGGCAAAGAATCGGGTAATTGGATATAATCGATCGGAGAATCCGGATAGATCAAAGGCAGATTTTGAAGATTTTCTGCGGAAAAATCTGGATGGTCCCAATCGAGGGTCAAGGCCGTGTCTGGTAGTGAATCAATCAAATCGACCCGTTGAATAGCGTCGCTGATTTGAAAGCCACGCGCGCCGCTTTCAAGGGATAACCTACTGCGGCCATAGGGCAATGGCACATAGTCTCCATGGTTTTGGAATTGGATCCGCACTTGTTCATTCTCAGGATAGGTTTGTTGATAGCTCTGGTCAGCGATGGTGACATCGTCTGCTTCCAAGCGAACGTCTTCGCGGCTCGTACTGATCCAGCCTTTACCAGAATAAAAGTCTTTGCTTTCCACCCGCCAGTAATGCGGGGTTTCTTGTTGCGCTTCAAATAAAATCGTCGCATCATCAAGTAGTGGTCCGCCTAATTGACGATCATTTTCACTGAAACCCGTGCGAGAACCAGTGGGGGTGCCATGTTCTTCAATAAATTGATAAAAACCCAGCTGATTCAGATTTGTCCGTATAGGCGTGGAACGGGCTGCCAACTGATCCCGCACGCTCGTTTGCGGCAAGTAGACAGCAGTGACGGCTAAGCCACCAATCAATAGCATCACACCAAACCAAGGGGCGATCGTTTGACTGGATCGAAAGGTGCTGCGCTGGATCATGGAAGAAGCCAGTGCGCAAAGAAAAATACCAATCAAATGCCACGTCAAGTCAAATTGATTAAAAATCACGACTGTCAGCAAGTAGCCGATCATGGTACCGTAAATCAAGAAAAAGCGTTGATAAGCAATCGGTAAGATCGCTAAAAACAAGACCCAACTAACGATCAATGTCACCGCCGCCAGTTCGGTGATATAGCCGACTTCACCACTGAGGATCTCTTGAAAGGCACGGTGCAGGTCTAGCAAAAAACGCAGTAGCCAGTCAAAAGAAAAGGCAGTCCCATAAGGAAAGATCCGATACAAGACGATCAGCCAAGCGGCTGCCAGCAAAGGCAAACTGTAACGGACTTTCGGCACGACGGTCAAAATCAAACAGATACTAAAGGCATAAGTTAACAGGGTGAACTGATTGCCAAGGTCATAAACTGCGATAAACGGCAAGATCACCAGTGATAGACTGAGAAAGGTCAAAAGACCAATCAGTGCTTTCTTAATAAATCTCATCCTACCACCTCCTCAAGTTCATTCAACTGCCTCATTAAATCAGCGTAGGTAAACACTTGGCAGCTGTTTTTTGCTTCCAACTGACTGAGGTAGTTTTCCAGTTGTGGGGTGAAAACCGGGGTAATGAAGATAAGATGGCTGCCAGTCAAGAGCGGTACCCCTTCAGGAACTTTCTCGAAGGGAAGGATCTGGGCATAGGCAGCGGCATCCGTTTGGTAAGGAGAAGTCAATCCGTCACCAATCAAGAGCGGCTGAAAAAGTCGTTGATTTTGTGAGAAATGGTGGATCGAATAAAACAGTGTCAAGGTCTCTTCAAAAGCAGGATGATCTTCTCCCCAAAAGAGCAGAAAGATGTCTTGTTCTTCTTCGTATTCTCGTTCGCGATAGATCAATTCCTGTTGTTTGCTGGATAATTTCCAATCGATATTTTTTAATGAATCCCCTAACTGGTATTGACGGAACTGTCGAATAGAAAAATTGGGTTCCCCATGGGTTTGGCTGCGGACTTGCTGTTTAAAAAATGGCAATAGGGCAACGGCTTCTAGCTTCAATTTCGGTAGGATCAAAATCGATTGTTTCGCACCTGCAGCGTAGCTTTTTTCAAAAAAGCCAAAGAGATCATGGCTGTACAATTGAACGGGCAATTCTTCATAGCTGCCGCGCTCCTTTGGGGTCCAAGGCAGATGGAGCCGAATCAGATTGCCTCGATAAAAGGCGCTGTGATGACTATTCTTGAAACGATCGTCAAACTGCAAGGTGAAATCGACCAGCGGCAGCAGCGTCGGGCGATACTTGAAGACTTGCAGCGGTAAGGTGATCGCTGTCTGTGTTTCAGCTTGGATCGATTCTTCTAAAACGATTTGGACCTTCTTGAGGGAGGGCAGCAAGAATACTGCGTCAAGCAACAATAACAGAGTCAGTAAAAACCAGAGGCTCCAACCGGCATTATTATTAAAGATCACACAGTAAGCCAGCAGCAAAAAATAGGCAGCGCTAAACAACAGGAGGCGCAGCACGCGTTCAAGCTTTTTTTTCTTCATCGCTATTTCCTCGTAGGGACAGGCACCCGTTGGATCATCTGTTTCATCAAATCTGAAAGGGTCTCCGCGCTAGCATGAACGCCGCCTTTCAGTAATAAACGATGACCGAAGACTGCTGGTAAAATTCGCTGCAAGTCTTGCGGCGTGACAAAGGTCCGTCCTTCCGTCAACGCTAACGCTTTTGCCCCTTTTAAGAAGGCGATCCCACCACGAGGACTGATACCAAGGTCAATGGCATTATGCTGGCGGCTCGCTTGAACCAGCTGCAATGCGTAACGGGCGACCCGCTCATCGACATACACGTCGTCCACCATCGCTTTCAAAGCGGTCACTTCATCAGCATGTAAAATGGTTTGGATCTGATCCAAGCTTTGCTGTCGTTTTCCAGTCAAGAGGGCGAGCTCATCTTGAAAATCTGGGTAACCGATATGCAGGCGGAACAAAAAACGATCCAATTGGGCTTCGGGCAAGGGATACGTTCCTTCATATTCGATTGGGTTTTGGGTAGCTAACACAAAAAAGTGGGGACTCAATGGGTACGTTTGATTGTCGATGGTGACATGATTTTCTGACATGGCTTCTAAGAGCGAGGCTTGCGTCCTTGGTGTGGTTCGGTTGATCTCATCTGCCAAGAGGACGGAGGTGAAGATCGGGCCGGGACGAAACTCGAACTGGTGGCTTTGGGAATTAAAAATCGACACACCTAACACATCGTTAGGTAAAAGGTCTGGGGTAAACTGTACCCGCTTGTAGTCACTTTGAATGGCTTTGGCTAACGATTTGACCAACATCGTTTTCCCAACACCAGGGATATCTTCGAATAAAACGTGTCCGCCAGCAAGCAGCGCAGCCACGGTAAATTGGATCACATCTCGTTTGCCTAAAATCACTTTTTCCACTTCTGCGATCAAGGCATCTATTTTTTGTAATTCAGCGGTCATCTGATAACCTCCCTACATTCGTTTCTTCCATTGTAACGGTTTTCTAGGACTGTCGCAATTTTCGTGTAACAATTAAAGAAAATTTCAAGAATATTCAAAAAAAGAAAAATCCTTTCTGCGGATTTGCGAAAGAAAAACAAAAAACTTCCGAAGCGTTTCCTCGGAAGTTTGCGTTTGATAGAAAAGAAGCGACTAGAAGATGTGGTGTAAGAGGTCAGCGGCGATCTGGTCCGCCTGCCGTAAATTCCAAGCATCGGTTCCTGGCTGAGCAGTGGCAGCCGTCAGCCAGTGGATGCCTTCTGTGGGAATCCCGAAACAATAGAGGGCAGTGTAGGGGCGTTCATCTGGTCCAAGGACCTGATTGGTCTCAGGATCGATGGCGATAGCACCCGTCTCAAAAGGCACCTCATTGGGTATCGGCAACCGGTGCGGGTGAATGATCCGATCGTTTAGCAGTTGCCGCAATAAGGAATTGTTGGTTCGACGAATCGCTGTCGATGGAATGCGGGCCTCAATTAGTTGCGTCGCGTGATAGCGTGTGTCGGGAAATCGCTTTGAATACGTACAATAAGCCTCCTCAATCTCAACAGTCATGTCAGGACCTAGTAAGGTCACCACTCCGGCTTCCATCAAGGCGACCAGTTCCTGCAGTCGTTGAACCGGCGGACCGATCGATAAAAAGCTGTTAAAGGGAACGAAAGACTGCCAAAAGAGTGTTTTCAGGTCTTTTGCTGGCATTAGCTGATGATCGAGAACAAACCGAATCGGGTCACGCAGATCTTTGAAGACTTCCAAGGCACTGCTGATAGGTCCCGCTAGATTGCCTTTTTCGGCATCTTGGATTTGGGTACGTAATAGCGCAATGAAAAAGTCTTGCAAGGACTGCTGCTCTTTCTGAGCAAAGGGATCGGCTAGTTGGTGCCATGACCACCATTCCCTCTTAGGAAGCTGCCATTTTTTTAGCAAGTCTTCAGATCCTTCCGTGGCAACAAAGGCGGTGGTAAAAGCGTCAAGCTGCTCTTTGTCAAGCCGCTGTTTTTCTAAAAGCAGCGTCTGATAATAGACGAGTTCTGCCTCTTTCTTTAAATAGAAGAGCAGTGTCTTGCCAGCAACCGTTTTGGCTGCTTGCCAAGCAGCTAGGCGTTCAGGGGTCAAAAAAACGGGCTTTCGCTGCTGCGTTGGTGTTTTTTGATTGCGGCCACGAGGATGATACGGGACACCCCGACGAGAACCGGCGATGATTTGCGGTTCTTCACCAGAAGGTTGATAGACGAGGGATTCATTGACTTTGACGAAGGTTCCGCCCCGACCACTGGTCAAGCGGGTGACGTAATCGTAAAAGGCAAGTCCTAGTCCCCGTAAAATCACAGGTTCTCCGGCTTTCACAGCCGTTAGATCCGTATCTGCCGCATTGGCTGGCGGTGCATAAAACCAGCCATTATTTTCTGCGGCAGCCGCCAATTGTTGTTCCCCTGATGACAGTTGGGCCTGTGAATGGCCTGTAGCTAAGACGACGGCATCAACAAGGAATGTTTGGTGAGCCGTCGTCAACTGGTAGCGATTTTTGGAAAGAGGGATCAAAGAGCTGACACTATCTGACAGATGGTTGACGGTAATGGATTCAGGTAGCTCTATTAACAACTGCTGATAAAACCACTGTTGATAGAGTCCATATAACGCCCGCGAGCAATGCCCGTTAGGATCAAGTGAATCAAGTGCTGTGCATTTCGCAATGAGCTCAGGGGCATGGATGGCTGCGAAATGTTTCCCTTCTGTCACTGCCCATTCGTATAAGGTAGGTCCTTTGACCACGGGGCCGCCGGTGCTTAATGTGTCATCCGTGAAAAGGGTGACTTGGCTGGTCACAGAATTCAATAGCAAATCTGCCGATTGGTCCGTGCGCCAAACTGCCCCAGGAAGAAAAGGATCAAACAGCAGCAAGTCGATGGCTTGTTTGTTTTGTTTGCTATGAGCAATCAGCCGTTCTGAAAGTGAAAGTCCACGAGGACCAGCACCAATGATCGCTATTTTCATATCACACCACCTCAATTATTCTATGGTCTTTGTGTCATCAACGGGCTAAGTCAAAAGGTGTCTTGCGGAAAATCAGCCAGTGCATGCCTAGCACCATGGCTTCCTCGATAGCATCGATATAATGGAAAGCGGGCTGATTGGGTTGTTGCTGCAGCAATGGATTTTTTTGGATCGCGTCTAAGAGATCGGTTTTTACTGCATCACTGCTGGCTAAAATGATACAGTGGGGGGCAAAAGCTGCATTGTAAAATGGCAGTAAGCTTGTCAGGCGCTGGACCAAAGCCGTGCGGTCTTGCGGTGCCCCTTGATCCAAGTAGCCGGGTAAAAATTTTGCCTCTCCCGCTAGGGCATCTTTTCCTTCTAAAAGCGCACCATTGACTAGGAGCGTGATACCGGGCATGCTTTTTTCGGGATTGTACATGCCAACGATGGTTTGCTGCAAGGAGATCTGTTGGGCGATGCAATAGCCGATTGTTAAAATATGGGCATCGTTTTGACAGTAGAAGGGCAGTGCAGTGACCTCTGCCACGAGGGCTGCCAGCTGCCAACCGTTAAATTTTTCATACCAGCTGGAAGTCACGGTTCCTCTACTGATTTTTCCTGGTAAAAAGAGGGCGATCTGTTCCACAAAGGGAAATAATGCCAGCTCGTTCGTTACACATTCTTGAAAGCGGTGAGGGGCAACATCAGGAAAGGGCTGGTCGTGTTTTGCCAAAACCTTCCCCTTACGATCGATCAGCATGGACCAAAGAGCCAAGGAGCCATCGTGATCGATAAAGCTAAGCAAAAGAGAATGACCTCGGTCTTGATTTAGCTGATAGGTCACTGCTGGTCGTCCTAGCTCTTTTTGCTCCAGCGGACCTTTCGTGATCTCCCCCTCTGTTAACAATTCTTTTAATAATGAGTTAGTGGTGACCATGCTGATGCCGGTTTTCTTCACTAAATCGGAGGCGAATAATGCCCCGTTTTGAAACAAAGTTTTTAAAACCAGCTGTTTGTTTTGCTGGCGAATGGTATGGGTGGTAGAAGCCATAAATGTTCTCCTTAATGAAGTGATTTAATTAAGTATACCGACGGGATGAAACGATGTAAAGTTTTTAAAAGACTGACTTGACGGAAAACTTGAAAATAAGTATACTTAATTAATAACGTTAATTAAGTGATTTGGAATGAAGAGGACACGAGGTAGAGGGGAAGAGAAACGTATGATCAAATTAGTCATCACAGATTTAGACGGTACATTTTTGAACAGCCAAGGCAGTTTTGATCGGCCTTATTATGAACAAGTCAGCCAACAAATGAAAGAAGCGGGTGTTGCTTTTGCTGCGTGTACCGGCAAACAGTGTGAACGAGTGGAAGAACTGTTTGGTGAAGCAGCAGCGGATGTTTGGATTCTTGGGGATAGCGCGACCCGCATCAAACATCAAGGAGAGTACATCTTTGAATCGCTGCTGCCAAACGAATTAGGGCGGCGGATCATTGCGAAGCTCGCTGCGATTGCGCAAGATCATGTGATCATCGCTTGTACACCGACTGCGGCGTACATTGCTGACACAACCAATGAAGCGGATGCGCAGAAAGTGCGTGGCTCTTATCGGGTGGTCAAAACGGTGGCGGATTATCAAACTATCACAGAAGATTTTGTGAAGCTCACTATTTTTGATCCCAAACTACGTTGTTTTGAGCATGTCCAACAGTTAAGCGAATTTACCAATGAAGCGTACATCGTGGCTTCGGAAGCCGCTTGGATCGATATCACCAATCAAGGCGTCCACAAAGGAACGACTGTGGCACACTTGCAAGAATTGCTGCACGTCACACCCGAGGAGACAATGGTTTTCGGCGATGGCTTGAACGATTTGGAGTTGATGGCAGCTGGCACGTTTAGTTTCGCCATGAGCAATGCCTTTGAGGAAGTCAAGGCAGCGGCAGCGTTTGTGACCAAATCAAACGATGAAAATGGCGTGCTGAAAACTATCGAACGTCTGTTACCGCTACAAATGAACCAATAAAAAAATCGCTCCCTGGCAGGGACAGCGTGCACTTTCAATTGACTGAAAGTAGACTGCTGCCTGTTGCTAAGGAGCGGTTTTTTCGTTATGCATGTGGTTGACTGACGCTATAAGGATAGGCATCGGCTGACCACTCTTTGCTACGAGGGACGATACCTAGCTGGAAGTTCAATGTACCACCGGCAGTCAATTCTTGGTGGGTGAAAAATAATCGCTCGAAGGGTTCTTCGTTCAATGTAATTTTATCCACGAAGAGCTGTTGCGGCGCATTGGGCGTGCTCTTGATCACTAAGTCTTTGCCTGAAGCAAGATGCAGTGTTGCTTGATCAAATAAGGGCATGCCAATGACATATTCGCCTGTCCCCGGTGTGACTGGATAAAAGCCCAAGGCATTGAAGATGTACCAACCAGCCATGCTGCCGTTGTCTTCATCGCCAGGAAAGCCTTTTGGTGAGTCATTGAAGCACTGTGTCAGTAACTGCTTGATCAAGGGCTGTGCCATTTCTGGTTTGCCCAAATAGCTGAATAGATACGGATAGTGGAAGCTTGGCTGATTGGAGATCGCCAGCTGACCAAAATCGAGTGCGGCCATCTCACTCATTTCATGGATCTCGAACCCGTAGCCTTCTGTCGTATAGCGAGGTTCTTGATTGCACAAGTCGATCAGTTTTGCTTCAAAGGCCGCTTTGCCGCCGTGTGCAGTGATCAAGCCAGCGAAATCATGGTAAACAGCAAAACTACTTTGCCACGCACTGCCTTCTGCATAATCCAAGCCCCAGCGTGTGTCACTAAACTCTGGACGAAAAGCGCCATCTGGGTCTTTTGCCCGCATAAAGCCGGTCTCCTGATCGAAAATGTTGCGGTAATTTTGCGATTGCTGCTGATAATAGTCTGCTTGCTCGTCACCCAGCTGTTGCGCGACTTGTGAGATACAAAAATCACTGTAACAATAATCAAGGGTGTGATTGACCGATTCATGATGCGTCAATGGCACATACCCGTAAGTCAAATAGTCCGTCGTGCCGCGCCGACCATAATTGGGATTTTCACTTTGGACGGTGGCACCTTTTTTCATCGCTGCTAAAAATTCGGGCATCAAATCGGGACGAATGCCTTTTACTGCGGCATCAGCGATCACGGCATCGATCAGCGTCCCGGGCATCAACCCCCGCTCATCAGGTGATAGCCATTTTGGTAAAAAGCCGCTTTCGCGATAACTGTTCAAAAAGCCTTCCAGCATGTCTTCCAATTGTTCGACAGCCAAGAGTGAAAAGAGCGGGTAGACAGTTTTATACGTATCCCAAAAGCCGTTGTTTGTGTACAGTGGTCCTGGTTTGATCGCTTTTGCCAAGGTATCCCAGTGCACTTTGCGACACTCTTGATCGATTTCGAAGAAGGTTTGAGGAAACAAGAATAAGCGATAAAAATTATGATAAAAAGTAGAAACTTGTGCTTGATCGTGATGCTCGATCTCGATTTTTTGCAAAAAATGATTCCATTGCTGTTGGACAGAAGCCAGATAATCGGCAGGAGCCCATTGCTGTTCCCGCTGCAAGTTCAAACAAGCTTGTTCGCGACTGAGAAACGAGGTTGCAAAACGGATCGTCTGTGTTTGGCAATTATCAAAGCGGAGAACGACGAAGGCTTCTTTGCCTGTCAAGGCACCTTCGATCGCCGTGATGGGTGTTTCAAAACGATAGACGAAATGGAAGGTGAAGCTTTCGTCTTCGCATCCTGAAAATACGATCAGTTGACCAGCCACTGTCTGTTCATCCAACTGTTCTAAGACATAGTCACCCGGCAGTGACAAGCCAAGACCCGGCTGATCCCCGCAGTTTTCAATAGACAGCACACCGCCATACATACTGGGAATCAAAGTCGTTGTTGTTAAATACCGCTGCGTCTTGATTTTAAGAAAGGCTGGATTAAAGGTGCTTTCTTCCGGACGATACGAGCTTTGCGCATGGAAAAGGGTATTTTCAGAAAGCGTGCCGTTTATCGGCAGCATCGTCAGATGGCTGAAATCCCCCATCCAAGGGCTAGGCTGATGGGTGATGCGAAAGCCCTGAAAGGTTCGATCTTCTGGATGAAACCACCAACTGCCTCGTTGATCGCTGGTTTGCGGGGCAAAGTAGTTCATGCCAAAAGGAACCCCTGCATAAGGCAGGCAGTTGCCATGGGAAAAACTATATTGGTTGTCTGTTCCGTGTCGTGTGTCGATCATTGATACGTTCACTTGGTTCACTCCTTTAATTGGGTTGATTCTCTTTTGATCAAAGAAACAGCCACTAAATGGGTGGTCGTCTCCGTTGGTACTGGGGGTGCTGCCTTCGCAGCGTTGATTTTCTCAATCACTTGGTTTCCTGCCAAGCGCCCCATCTCCGCAAAATTCTGCCCGATGGTCGTTAGTGCTGGATCAACGAGGGCAGCGGCTTGGATATTATCGAAACCAACCAGGGAAATGTTGGCAGGGACGTGCAAATCTGCTTGACGCAGTGCACGCATCAATTCGATGGCGATCAAGTCATTTTCACAGACGGCTGCCGTGACCTGATGTTCTTCCAGGTAGGCAAGCGCATTTGCGATACTGGCAGCTGTGTCGTCGAGCTTGGTGCGAAAGGTTCTTTGGGCTTTTTTCAGCGCATCGATGTAACCTAGATAACGCTGACGGACGGATTGTGGATGATGGGTATCACCAAAAATATAAGCGATCCGTTGATGCCCCAACGCAAGTAAATGCTCCGTAGCTAGCTGTCCACCTTGAAAGTTATCTGGCATGACCGCTGGAAAATCAAACTCATGCAGCTTTTTATCTAAGGTCACGATAGGAAAGTGTTTTTCAGCACATTCGAACAGCAAGTCATAGTAAGAAAACGTATTGCTGGCGTAATAGATCAGGCCGTCGAATTCTTGCATCAGCTCAGCTGCCGTCGTTTTTTCCAAATAATCCACTGGTGTCATCAAAAGTTCAAAGCCGTGTTCTTGCATCACGGGGTAAATGCCTTCGGTAAAGTTTCCTAAAGAGAGATCATTGGCAAAGGGCAAGACAAACAAAATTCGTCCAGTCGCTTTTTTTTCCTTCAATTCTCGGACAAAGCTGCCGCTGCCTTGCACGCGATAGATCAGCTGATTTTGTTCCAGTTCCGTCAAGGCTCTTTTAGAGGTGATCCGACTGACTTGGTATTGTTCAGATAGTTCTTTTTCAGTAGGGACACGACTGCCCGGAGCTAATCGCCCTTCAACGATGGCTTCGTGAAGCTCCGAGTAAATTTTTTTATATAATGGTTGTTTCATAAGAAAACCCCTTTTGATATATCATATTTGTTAGCATACCATAAACCGATAAAAATGAAAACCCTTTAATTATTTTGAAAAAGCGCTAGACATTCACATGATTCATGATATACTAGGTTCATAAATTGATATATCAAATCAGGGAAGGTGATGGAATGGTTTATAAAGAAATACCAACTTCAGTAGCAATATTTATGGAAACGATTACGGATCTATGCGGAGAAACGCATGCCGATTGGGCGAAAAATTTTAATGCAGCTTTTGCCAATACACTATTAACGACGGTCAAGCGTCATGAGGATGGCACGACCTTTTTACTGACGGGGGATATTCCAGCCATGTGGCTGCGAGATTCCACTGCGCAAGTTCGTCCGTATTTAGTGATCGCCAAAGAAGATGAAGACTTAGCAAGTATGATCAGCGGGTTGGTCAAGAAGCAATTCTACTATATTACGATCGATCCTTACGCAAATGCCTTTAACGAATCAGCCAATGGCGCTGGCCACCAAACAGACGATACAGAAATGAACGATTGGATCTGGGAACGCAAATATGAGATCGATTCTTTGTGTTATCCGATCCAACTGGCCTATCTGCTATATAAAAACACAGGCAGAACAGATCAGTTCAATGATGATTTTGTAACAGGCATCAAAAAAGCCTTGGAGGTGTTTGTAACAGAACAAAACCATGAGGAATCCCCGTATCGCTTTGAACGGGATACCTGGCGAAAAGAAGATACCTTGACTCATGACGGCAAAGGCGCGCCGGTGAAACCCGTTGGCTTGACTTGGTCAGGTTTTCGACCAAGTGATGATGCCTGCAAATACGGCTATTTGATTCCCTCCAATATGTTTGCGGTGGTGGTCTTAGGCTATATCCAAGAAATCTTTACGACGGTTTTAGAAGACACAGCGATCGTGGCACAAGCGAAAAAATTGCAAGCAGAGATCGAAGCAGGGATTAAAGCATACGGGTTGACCAAAAATCAAGCTGGCGAAGAAGTCTACGCGTATGAAGTGGATGGATTCGGCAATGGCACACTGATGGATGACAGCAACGTGCCGAATTTGATCGCCGCCCCTTACTTGGGGTATGGCAGTATGGAAGATCCCCTTTATCTTCAGACCCGTAAAACGTTGTTAAGCAGTGAAAATCCGTATTTCTATGAAGGCAAATACGCTAAAGGCATTGGCAGCTCTCATACGCCAGAAAATTATGTGTGGCCGATCGCCATGGCAATGGAAGGCATGACCACCACTGACAAAGAAGAAAAGAAACGAATTTTGGATCAGTTAGTGGCGACAGATGCGGGTACAAATTTGATGCATGAAGGGTTCGATGTCGATGATCCTTCGCAATACACGAGAGAATGGTTCTCTTGGGCGAACATGATGTTTTGTGAATTGGTCATGGATTATTTCGATATCCGAGTGGAAAAATAAGCAGCACGACCCACGACCGTTCGAGTGACACAAAAAGCAGTCCAACGACGCAAACAGCGAGGAGTAAAAATCAATGAAGAAACAAGTTTATATCATCTCTCACAGCCACTGGGATCGGGAATGGTACATGCCTTACGAACAGCATCACATGCGGCTAGTTGAATTGATGGATGATCTTTTAGAGTTAATTGAAAATGACCCTGAGTTCCACAGCTTCCATCTAGATGGGCAGACGATCATCTTGGATGACTATTTAGAAGTGCGACCTGAAAAACGCGAAGCGGTCAAAGCGGCCATCAAACAAGGGGAATTACAGATCGGTCCGTTTTATATTTTGCAAGATGACTTTTTGATCAGTGCTGAATCAAACACCCGTAATATGCTGATTGGAATGGCAGAAAGCAAAAAGTGGGGCACCCCTGTTATGTTGGGGTATTTCCCAGATACTTTCGGCAATATGGGGCAAACCCCGCAAATGATGCTGCAAGCCAATCTTGAAAGTGCTGCATTTGGACGTGGCGTCAAACCAATCGGCTTTGACAACGAAGTTTTACCCGATGATCAATTTACTTCCCAATATTCTGAAATGCATTGGGAAGGACCAGATGGCAGTCAAATCTTTGGTCTACTTTTTGCCAACTGGTACTCCAATGGCAATGAGATTCCGGTGGATAAAGCAGAAGCCGAAGCTTTTTGGACGCAAAAATTGCAAGATGTAGAGAAATTTGGTGCCACCAATCATTACTTAATGATGAATGGGGTCGATCATCAACCTGTCCAAAAAGACATTTCGGCAGCGATTCGTACAGCTAACGAGCTTTTCCCAGAGTATGAATTCAAACACGCCAGCTTTACCGAATACCTTGAAGCGGTGCAAGCAGATCTGCCAGATGACCTAGGAACTGTCACCGGTGAATTGACCAGTCAAGAAACCGATGGTTGGTATACTCTAGCCAATACCGCCTCTTCCCGAGTCTATCTGAAACAATGGAATACAAAGGTTTCCCGCCAATTAGAAAATGTCGCTGAACCATTAGCAACTATGGCTTATGAAGCAAGCGACAGCTATCCTCACGATATGTTGGATCATGCGTGGAAAACACTGATGCAAAATCATCCTCACGACAGTATCTGCGGCTGTTCAGTGGACGAAGTACACCGAGAAATGATGCCGCGCTTTGAAAAAGCCAATGAAATTGGTAAGTTCGTGGCAGATGAAGCGTTACGCAATTTAGTAGCCGCCATCGACACGAGCAGGTTTCCTGAGGAGAGTCGTCCCTTTGTGGTCTTCAACACCACTGGCAGCACCCGTTCTGGTTTAGTGGAAGTCGTGATCGAACTTGAGCGTAAAACATTCCGTGAAGGATTGCCAAGCAAGCTTTACCACGAATTATTGGCGAAGCCAAAAGGTTCTTATTCGGTGATCGATGAACAGGGGAAACCTGTTGCTGCGATCATCAGTGAAGAAGAGGTCCTTTTTGACTATGAATTGCCTAAAGATGCCTTTCGGATTCCTTTCATGAAACGCTTTGTCACGGTCCAAGTAGAAGCAAACCAGTTGCCAGAATTCTCATGGCAGACCTTTGCCCTAGTGGAAAAAGCCGCTACGCCAGTAGAGAGTGCACCGATCGTTTCAGAAGGAGGGCGTAAACTTGCCAACGCACATTTGGAAGCCGTCATTACTGAAAACGGCAGCTTGACGATTACAGACAAAGCAACCCAAAAAACGTATCGCAATTTACTGGTTTTCGAGGATGTGGGGGATATCGCCAATGAGTACATCTTCAAACAACCAGAAGGGGATCAAGCAATCTTATCGACGCAATTTCCGCATCAGGTGACGATCGAACAAAACGATCCGCTGGTGGGAATTGTGCGACTGACACAAGAATTACAGATTCCTGTTTCAGCAGATGACCGTTTGTTAGAAGAACAAAAAGCTGTCGTCGATTTCCGTTTCCGTAAAGCACAGCGGAGTCAAGAATTGGTTGCTTTCAAGATCGAGACGGAGATTCGCTTAGAACGAACCAGCAACCGCCTGGCATTTAAAACCACCGTCAACAACCAAAGCAAAGATCACCGACTGCGGGTTTTATTCCCAACAGGGATCATCACGGATTTCCATGAAGCTGACAGCATTTATGAAGTCGTAAAACGGCCGAATCAGGTTTCCAGTCATTGGGAAAACCCAACGAATCCGCAGCATCAACACGCCTTTGTCAACTTGCATGATGAAACAGGCGGCATGACGGTTTCTAATTTTGGTTTGAACGAATATGAAATCGTGAAGGATCAGATCTGCTTGACCTTGTTGCGCTGTACGGGAGAGCTAGGCGATTGGGGCTACTTCCCAACACCAGAAGCGCAATGCTTAGGCAGCCACACCTTTGAATATGGCGTAGCCTGTCATGGGGCTCCTGAAGAACGTTATGAAACGTATCGCCAAGCACAAGCTGCCCAAGTTCCTTGGACGGCAAGCCAGACCGACAAGCATCAAGGCAAGCTAGCCAGCAGCAACCAATACATGGAAGCTCATGGAACGACGGTAGCTATCACCGCCTTAAAACGCAATCGCCAAGACCAGCAGATCGTTTTGCGGGGCTATAATTTGGCGGATCAAGCCACTGCCTTTCATGTGCAAAAAGAGCAGGCGACACTCTGTCTGTTGAACCTATTAGAGGAAGAACAAGCATCGTCCGTCAATGAGAAATTACACCCATATGAAATTCGAACCATTGGAGTAAAGGAGTGAGAAATGATGGTTTACGGAGGAATTGAAGCCGGCGGCACAAAAATGATTTGTGCCGTTGCCGATGAACAGCTGACGATCATCGCCCAAGAGTCGATCCCAACGACAACGCCAGAGGAAACGTTAGCGGCGATCTTTGCCTTTTTCGATCCCTACGATCTCGTGTCATTAGGGGTCGGTTCCTTTGGTCCGATCGGGATCGATCCAACCCAAGCGACCTATGGCCACATACTAGCCACGCCGAAACAGGGCTGGCAGCAGTTCGATTTTCTCGGTGCGTTGAAGAAGCGCTACCCAGAGACAGCATTTGCTTGGACAACAGATGTCAATGCTGCCGCTTATGGAGAATTACGCCAAGGAGCGGCACAAGGCAAAGACAGCTGTGTCTATTTTACGGTAGGGACCGGCATTGGCGCCGGGGTCGTTCGTGAAGGAAAGATTTTCGAAGGGATCGGTCATCCAGAAATCGGTCATATCTATGTCAAACGTCACAGTGAAGATATGTATGCTGGTACATGCCCGTATCACGGCGACTGTCTGGAAGGATTAGCCGCAGGGCCTTCTTTGGAAGGACGTACGGGGATCAAAGGACAAGACTTGCCGCAAGCGCACGAGATTTGGGGGTTGCAGGCCTTTTATCTAGGGCAAGCGCTGGTCAATATCACGTTAACTTTAGCACCTGAGATAATCATTTTAGGCGGTGGGGTCATGAATCAGCCGCATTTACTCGCTCAAATCCAACAAGCCTTCCTGAAACAAATGGCAGGCTATATGGAGACACCACCAGTGGAAGACTACATCGTCACTTGGGGCTTGCCGAACAAAAGTGGCATTATCGGCTGTCTCTTGTTAGGCAAAGAGCAGGTGACTGCCCATGACTAACCTGCATTTTCCTAAAGATTTTTGGTGGGGAGCCGCTGCCAGCGGTCCGCAAACTGAAGGACGAACGGCCGATGATGGCAAAGGGGATTCGATTTGGGACTATTGGTACGCAACGGAACCAGAACGCTTTTATCAAAAACGGGGACCCAAAGATACCGTCCAGCTGCTGCAGCGTTACCCAGAAGATGTAGCATTGATGAAAGAGATCGGCTTTAATTCTTTTCGAACCTCGATCCAGTGGAGTCGCTTGCTGCCAGAAGGAAGAGGAGCGGTCAATCAACAAGCGGTGGCGTTTTATCGCGAGTACTTCGCCACTTTGATCGAAAATGGCATCGAGCCTTTCATCAATTTGTATCATTTTGATATGCCGATGGCACTGCAAAAAGAAGGCGGCTGGCTCAATCGCGAGACTGTCACAGCATTTGCAGATTATGCCGCTTTGTGTTTTGAGTTGTTCGGTGATCAAGCCCGTCATTGGTTCACGCAAAATGAACCGATCGTGCCAGTGGAGATGGGGTATTTGTATCAACAGCATTACCCAGCAGAAATCAACTTGGCACATGCGGTGCAAGTCGGCTACCATGAAGCACTCGCCAGCGCTTTAGCGATCCAACGCTTCCGTCAGTCTCAGCAATCAGGCGAAATCGGCATCATCTTGAATTTGACACCGACCTATCCGAAAGATCCGAATGATGAAAAAGATGGCCAAGCGGCGCAACTGGCAGATGCCTTTTTCAACCGTTCCTTCTTAGATCCAGCGGTCAAAGGCACCTTTCCGGAAGAATTGATCACTGTCTTAAACGAGTTGGCGATCATGCCAGAAACCAGAGCAGAAGATTTGCAGATCATTAAAGAAAACACGGTCGATCTCTTGGGGGTCAACTATTATCAGCCGCGGCGGGTGCAGCAAAAGCGTTCTGCCAAAACAGCGGACACTCCAATGCCAGAAGATTACTTCGATGTTTATGATTGGCCAGAAAAGAAAATCAATCCCCATCGAGGCTGGGAAATTTATGAACGAGGCATTTATGATACCTTGATCAACCTACGAGACAACTACGGCAATATCCCTTGTTATATTTCAGAAAACGGCATGGGAGTCGAAGATGAAACACGCTTTATCGATGCCAGCGGTCAGATCCAAGATGAGTACCGCATCACCTTTATCAAAGATCATTTGCGGTATGTTCACCAAGCAATCCAAGAAGGCAGCCGGTGCCGCGGGTATCACATGTGGACTTGCATGGATAATTGGTCTTGGCTGAATGAATTCAAAAATCGTTACGGGTTTATTGCCGTTGATTTGGCTACCCAAAAACGCACCATCAAAAAGTCAGGTGAGTGGTTCCGCAAAGTGATTCAGCAAAACGGCTTTGTCGATTGATCCTTTGTAAAAAACAACTCAATGAAGCGTCCTATCTTGCAAAAGGTAGGACGTTTTTCTGGTTTTTAGAGAATAAAAACAAAATATAAACAAAGACCTTTAATTTGTTTCATTTTATCTTTAGTTTGTTCCTTATTTTTTAGGGATGAAAGCGTTATTCTAGTAGCATGAAGGAGATGATGAGATGTGAAGAAAAAGGGGTTTTGGAGGAATGTCTGGCAATACAAAGCGTTAATATTGATGGCTTTGCCAGGTGTTGTCTGGTTTATCTTTTTTTTCTATATACCTGTATTCGCAAATGTGGTGGCGTTCAAAGATTTCCACATTTCACCAGACGGCTTTTTTGCCAGTTTGAAACAAAGCCCATGGGTCGGCTTTGATAACTTTAAATTTTTATTTGCATCCAATGATGCTTGGCTGATCACTAGAAATACCCTACTCTACAATATCGTATTTTTAGCATTCAACCTATTCTTTGCGATTGCCTTTGCCATTATAATGAGTGAGCTACGCAATAAGCGTTTGGTAAAAGTTTATCACACGATGTCACTGTTGCCGTACTTCCTTTCTTGGGTGGTTATTTCGTACTTTGTCTATGCCTTTTTGAGTCCAGACAAAGGGATCATCAACCAATGGATCACGGGTATGGGCGGTGAAGGAATCAACTGGTATGCTGATCCGAAATGGTGGCCGTTTATTTTCGTCTTTATGAATGTCTGGAAGAGCTTAGGCTACAACAGCATCATCTATTATGCGTCAGTGGTCGGGATCGATCAAACGTATTACGAAGCCGCGATGGTCGATGGTGCCAGCAAATGGCAGCAGATTAAAAATGTGACGTTGCCACAACTGATTCCAATGATTTCCGTCTTGTTGATTTTGAACATCGGTGGGATCTTCCGTGCCGACTTCGGACTTTTCTATCAAGTCCCACGAAACTCTGGGGCGTTGTACCAAGTCACCTCCGTTTTAGATACGTACATTTATAATGGACTGACTGCCACAGGCGACTTCGGGATGACCGCAGCTGCCGGCCTTTATCAATCAGTGGTTGGGGCATTATTATTACTAACAGCGAATTTGGTTGTTCGTAAACTAGAACCAGATTCAGCATTATTCTAAGGAGGATGGATAAATGAAGAAAAAAGTAACGAAAGTCGAGATCCGCTCCTTTAACCCAACGGTCAACCTGATTTTTAATATCGTGATCGGTCTGTTCGCGATTTCCTGTGTCTTGCCGTTTCTCTTTGTGATCGCGATCTCATTGACCAGTGAAACCTCTTTGGCAGAAAACGGCTATCGCTTTTGGCCACAAGAATTTTCGTTCGCAGCATATACCTACCTGTTTAGCGGACAAATGAGCAGCAAAATTTTCCAAGCATTTGGCGTATCTATTTTTATCACTGTTTTTGGTACCTTCGTCAATGCAACGATGACTTCGCTATATGCCTATGTCATCTCTCGCTCAAATTTTCCATTCCGTCGGTTCTTTACGATCTTCGCTTTGATCACCATGTTATTTGCGCCAGGGATGGTTGCCAATTACTTAGTGATGGTCAACTTGATCCAATTGAAAGACACGATTTGGGCATTGATCTTACCCCTTGCCTTAGGGCCTTTTAATATCCTTGTTATGCGGACCTTCTTTAAAAAGACGGTACCAGATAGTATTATAGAATCTGCGCGGATCGACGGTGCCAGCGAAATGAAGATTTTTCTGTCCATCGTGTTGCCCTTAGCGGTTCCAGGGATCGCAACAATCAGTCTATTTGCCGCTCTTGGCTATTGGAACGACTGGTTCAATGCATTGTTGTATATTCAAAAAGACTCTTTAGTGCCGTTACAAGCACTTTTGATGCGGATTCAAAGCAACTTGGACTATCTAGCCAAAAGCTCCGGCATGGCTGCCCAGATCCAAGGCGGTTTGGCCGCTTTGCCAAGCGAAACTGCTCGCATGGCAATCGTTGTTGTTGCAACCTTACCGATTGCGATCACCTATCCATTCTTCCAACGGTATTTTGTCGGTGGTCTGACAATTGGTGGCGTCAAAGAATAATCAAATAAGTATAGGGAGGAAACAAAAATGAATTTGTGGAAAAAAACAGCTTTTGCTGGGATGGCCGCAGCGGCAACTTTGGGAATGGCTGCCTGTGGGTCGAACGGCGCAACATCCGATTCAGAAAACAATGCAGACGGCGTAACGACTTTATTGATGTATCAAGTCGGGGACAAGCCAGAAAACTTTGATCAATTAATGGAGATCGCCAATAAACGCATTGAAGAAAAAACCAACGCTCGCATCGATCTGCAGTATATCGGCTGGGGTGATTGGGATCAAAAAATGAGTACCATCATTTCATCGGGTGAAAACTACGATATTTCCTTTGCCTCAAACTATGTTGCCAATGCGCAAAAAGGCGCGTATGCAGATTTGACGGAGTTAGCACCAAAATATGCCAAAGAAGCGTATGATCAATTAGACGAATCTTATATCAAAGGCAATACGATCGACGGAAAATTATATGCCTTTCCAGTCAACGGCAATATTTATGCCCAACAAGTCTTGACCTTCAATAAACAATATTTAGACAAATATGATTTGGATATCAGCGGGATCGAATCTTATGCAGATGCCGAAGACGTGTTGAAGAAGTTCAAAGAAGAAGAACCAAACATCGCACCGTTTGCGATCGGACAAACCTTTAATGTTTCTGGAAACTATGATTATGTGATTGGGAAAGATTACCCATTTGCTGTCAAATTGGATGGCGATACAACGAAGATCATCAATCAATACGAAGATGATGAACAAATGGAAAACTTGAAATTGATGCACAAATGGTACAACGAAGGCTTGATCCCAACCGATGCAGCCACCAATACAACTGGTTACCCATTAGAAGGCAACACATGGTTCATGCGTGAAGAAACCCAAGGACCAATGGATTACGGCGACACGATCTTAAGCAATGCCGCAGGTCATGAATTGGTTTCACGTCCAATCACGAAACAATTAAAATCAACCGGACAAGCGCAAATGGCAAACTTTGTCGTAGCGAATGTTTCGAAAAACAAAGAAAAAGCAGTGGAAGTGTTGGGCTTGTTGAACAGCGATCCTGAATTGTTGAATGGATTGGTTTGGGGTGTCGAAGGTGAAGCATGGGAAAAAATCGAAGGCCAAGACAACAAAATCCGTCTCCTTGATGGCTACTTGCCAAATACCCGGATGGCTGCTTGGAACACTGGGAACAACATGATCCTTTACACACAAGAATCCATCACAGACGATATGATCAAAGAGCGTGATGAAAACATTGCTAACGCGGAAGCATCACCAATCTTAGGGTTCAACTTCAAGACTGATAATGTGAAAACAGAAATCACGAATATCGCCAATGTCATGAACCGTTACAAAGCAAGTTTAGCAACCGGAACGATCGATCCAGAAGAAAATGTTCCGAAACTAAACGAAGAATTAAAAACCGCTGGCTGGGAGAAGGTCCGCGATGAAATGCAAAAACAATTTGATGAGTACCGCGCAAGCCAAGAATAAGCAACAGGCGCCGCTCACCAATCAATAGATCAAGCAAGCCGGAGGCTAAACGCATCAGGACCAATGGTTCCCACGTCTAGCTTCTGGCTGCTTTTTCTTTAAAGTAAGTAGCAAAATCTTTGATGAAAAAATAACGTTACTTTTGTTTTTTAACCTTCAAGCAGCAAGCATGGAGCATCTAAAACGTACATAGCATTAAAAGATTCTCAGGTAGCTTGAGTAGGAAGCTAAAATCATGCTACATTTTCGATAGGGAACAAATAAGGGAGGAATTTTAAATGGAAGAAACAGCAAATAGTGGGTTGGTCAAGGGCTTTCGCTTGATTTGGGCGATCGTGAAGTTGAATTTGTTTTTCGTCGTATTGACATTGGCAGGTGGCGGAATCTTAGGGATCGGTCCAGCGTTTCATACCATTAGTACTTTGATCCACGAAGATGGACTGAATTATGAGAATCAAAGCTTTCGTAGTGCATGGCGCATTTGGCGCAACGTCTTTGTCAAGGCCAATAAGCAGTTTTATCTGTTCTTCCTACTGACAGGGTTCTTAGTGTATAACCTGTATTTAGCTACCCAGATCCAAGGCTTGATTTGGTTGATGATCTCTTTTGTTTTAGTTGTTGTCAGTGGATTGAGTGTTTTACTGTACCTGTTAAGTGTGGTTTTTGACACGTCCTATGAGATTTCCTTGTGGAATAACCTGAAATTGTCCTTTGTGTGTCTGTTTCTTCATATGGCGACCTTTCTAAAATTGCTGGTTGGGATCGCTAGTATTCTAGTTTTTACTTGGATGATGAAAGGGCTCTTGCTCTTTGGAACCTTCAGCTTACTGATTTTATGGTGCCATGTGGCGATCAGTCAGGAAAAAAACGTCATTGATCGGGATTTGGCACATGACTAAGTGGCGTTTTCGTTTGTTCAAACACGATTTTTTGATCAATCAGTTGATGCAGCTGTACAGTGTACTCTTGGTGATCATCTCCATCATTATTATGTTGGTCCTGACCGCTTATACCGGAGCGGATCGTTTTACTACGAGTGAACGTTTAGTGGAGAGCACAAGCTTGCAGCTGGATGCTTACGTGCAAGATCAAAATACCGTTGTTTCAACGGTACTTGGCGAATTTACTAGTTCAGATACCGCCTTTGAATCATTACGCAACTATTTGCAGCTTTCACTGCCAGATTATTTTTCCTATAGTAATGATATTTTTCGCCAGACGGGACAGAGTGTATACTTGCCCAATATTCTCTATCGTTTGATTCGTAATCATCCTAGTATCGAAGAGATCATCATTCAATTGGATGAAAGCAATGAGACACTAGTGGCAACGCCGGATACACCTTATGGAGAAAAACACAGCGGCAAACAGATTGATTTAAAAAATCGTCTGTTTTTTGTTCGTTCGATCGCCCAACCAAGTAATTATGCCCAACCCTTAGGACAAGTCTACGTGATCTTTCGTTCAGACGATGTTTTAGCCAATCGACAAGAAGACAACCAAATTCATGGAATCAACAGTTTTTTGTATACCTCAAATGGTCAGCGGCTGTACAAGGATGCCACGAACCTCAGCAAGGAAACTTTAGCCAAAATTGATCAGGCGGTTGCTCACGGAACCATTCACGACACTCTTTCGAAAGACTTTTATATCAAAAAACAAACCACTGTCAGCGGAGAAGTGTCCCTTGTTTTGTTGTCAAAAAGGGTGATTTGGCGGGATATTTTTTCCAGCGCCATTTGGATCTTTAGTTTTGGGATTGGGATTCTATTATTGGTCCTATGGGTGCTTCATCGCACCTTTAAGCGCTATACATCGCAAGTAGAGCAGATCGTCTATGCGACGAAAGAAGTCAGCCAAGGGAATTTTGACAAACGGATCGATACCGCCAATGTCCAACAAGAACTGAAAGAAATCGCAGAAGCCATTAATCAAATGACTTACAGTATCAACGAGTACATCAAAGATATTTACACACTGGAGATCAAACAACGGGATGCCGACATGCGGGCATTGCAAGCCCAGATCAATCCGCATTTTCTCTATAACACCTTAGAATACATTCGAATGTATGCCTTGAGCCGCAACCAAGAAGAGCTGGCAGATGTCGTCTATGCCTTTTCGGCACTGCTACGGAACAATACGACGCAAGAAAAGACGAAGACCTTAAAAGAAGAAATCGATTTTTGTGAAAAATATGTCTACTTGTTTCAGATGCGCTACCCAGATAAGATCGCCTATCATGTAACCATCGATCCGACATTAGAACAGTTGGAATTACCGAAGTTCACGCTGCAGCCGCTTGTCGAAAACTATTTTGTTCACGGTATCGATTATCAGCGCAATGATAACGCCATCAGTATCAAAGCTTATAAAGAAGCCGATCAGATCGTGATTGAAGTCAAAGACAATGGCAAAGGCGCAGATCCGCAGCAGTTAGCGATGATTCATGAAGAACTGCAAAATCAGGAGATCGGAGCCCAAACCTCGATCGGGATCAAAAATGTTCACGAACGGTTGCGGGGGATGTTCAACGGCGCCTATCAAATGGATGTTACGTCTCAAGCAGCCGCTGGGTTTACGGTCAAGATCCGTCTAGATGAAAACAATTTGCAAAGGGGGCATGAGGCAGATGTATAAAGTAATGTTCGTTGATGATGAATATATGATCTTGCAAGGGCTGCAAATGATCTTGCCTTGGCAAGAGCTGGGCTTTGAGGTGGTGCATACAGCGAAAAGTGCTAGTGAGGCCCTCGAGTATCTACAAGAACATTCCGTTGATTTGCTGATCACGGATATTCGGATGCCAGAAATGAACGGCATCGATATGATCCGCCAAGCGCAAGCGTTTGGGAATCGATTTTTTTCGATCATTCTATCTGGTTATCAAGAGTTTGCCTTTGTCAAACAAGGCATGGCGTTAGGTGTGCGTAATTATCTAGTCAAACCTGTTAACAAAGAAGAACTGCGTAGCAGTGTTCAAGCGATTGCAGCTGAGTTAGAGGAGCAGCAAAAACTGTTGGCAGAAAAAGAACTTTATCAAGAATCAAGCCTGCTGCTTTGGTTGAATGATGAATTGAACGAAAGCGAGTACCTCCATTTGCTGGCGCAGCAGAGGGTGCCGCTAGCAGCCCCCTTTACCGTTTTGCAGTTCAATGGGACTGCCGAGATCTTACAAAAAATCACGACGTTTTTTCAGCAACACGATCAGCCATTGATCTTACCAGGGCGATTAGATGAAAACCAAGTGATCATTACCGCAGCCGGACCAAGACAACAAATCAACGCTGTCTTAAAAGCATTAGCCCAGCAACTTAATAGTAAAGACTGGCAGTTGATCATGAGCGAAACCATCAACGAGTGGGAGAATTTGTATAAAGCCTATGAGAAAATCAAGCAAGTTCAATCGCTGCAAGCCTTCTATCCAGATCTGTTTTTACAAGAACAGACGATCCACGTGGATATATTAGAGCGAAACGAAGAACTACCGTTTCTATCTTTTAACAAAGCGCTGACCATCGGGGATGTTAAAACGATCCAACATGAGCTAGATAAAATGTTCGCTATTTTGGAACAAACCCAAGCAGACCCTGAACATGTTCGCTATGTTTCTTTTTTGTTGTTCAATGATATTTATCGGCAACTGCCGGTGCTTTCCCAAGAAAACCATGAGCAGATTTTAGCACGAATCCGCGAGTCCAATACATTGGCAGATTTGCGGCAACTCTTTGATGATGTGCTGGAATTGGCTAAATCACAACCGCCGCAAAAACGTTATTCAGAGATCGTTCAAAAGACGATCCAGCTGATTGAAGAAGGTTATACCCATGATTTGACGGTCAAATCAGCGGCAGAAGAACTGCACGTTAGTGTTGTTTATTTGGGGCAGCTCTTTAAGAAAGAAACGGAAATGAGCTTTAATCAGTATGTCAATCTGGTGCGCATCAAGCAAGCCCAACAGCTGCTGCTTCATTCGAAAGCCACGATCAGTGAGATCGGGGATCGCATTGGTTACAACAATACCAACTATTTTTCGAAGATGTTTAAGAAGTTAAATGGCTTGACCCCCAAAGAGTTTCGCGATACCTATGAACAGCATTATGAATCTCTTGATTGAATTTAGATTTCTTCAAAAAAAATCCGGTTTTTGTGATTAAATGATAGTAATTGTGACGCTTTCACGGTAAACTAAGAGAGGAAAAATAAAGAAGAGAGCGTGATGTTGTGAAAGAAACCAAAAAATTTGCACAAGTTTTGATAGGTACCGGGCTGATTGCGTTAGCCATATCCTTATTGATCACTGCCCATCAAGGATATGATACGATCAGTACGTTTTTGTTAGGAATTTTGAATTTTATCGATGTCCCTTTTTGGATAGCCAGTTTGTGTTTTAACATTGTTGTTTTGTTGATCGTTGCAGTCTTTGATCGTGCCGAATTAGGCATTGGCAGTTTTATCAACGGGATCGGCTTAGGCTTGTTGATTGGGATCTTTGAACCAGTGATGGACAAAGTATCAATTCATTTGCCTTTCTACCCATGGATCGCTATTTTCGCGGCACCGATCTTATTTGGCATCGGCGCCGGCATTTACGTTTCTTCCAACAAAGGTTCAGCGGCGTTAGAAGCCTTGACGGCCTTGATCTACAAACGAAGCAAATTGACCCAAAAAACGATCCGTATCGGCTTGGATGCTGCGATGGTCTTGATCGGTTTTGCGTTAGGCGCCAGTGTGGGGTTAGGTACTCTCTTGTGTATCGTCTTTATTGGCCCAATCTTTGAAGCCACCATGAAAACCATCGCTGCCCGAAGGAAAAACGCCTAGCCTTGAGAATAAGTCGGAAAAAGCTGTTTGTGAGGGCAGCTTTTTTGCTGCTTCCATTTAAGGAAATCATCTGAAGAAAGAGGAATCCTGATTTCCTTAAGATTCTCTGGGTAAAAAAAGTGTTTTCTCCATGGTTCCCGACTGATTGGACTTGGTATACTGATAAGACGAGTAAAGGAGAAGTGAAAATGAAAAGTTATCGTTCGACGATTGCGGCTTGCTTTGTAGGGTACATCGTTCAAGCCGTGATCAATAATTTTGCCCCCTTATTATTTTTGACCTTTCAAAGCCAATACCAGCTACCAATCAGCCAGATAACTTTGTTGGTCAGTTTTAACTTTTTGACTCAGTTAGCCGTCGATTTTGCAGCAATCTTTTTTGTAGACCGTATCGGCTATCGTATTTCGATCGTAGCGGCGCATTTTTTTGCAGCGATCGGCTTGATTGGTCTAGCCGTTTTTCCCTTATGGTTTCCGACCCCGTTTAGCGGATTGTTAGCAGCGGTTTTGTTGTATGCCATTGGCGGTGGCTTGCTGGAAGTCTTAGTCAGTCCCATCGTTGAAGCCTGTCCAACGGAACATAAGGAAAAAACGATGAGCATGCTGCACTCGTTTTATTGCTGGGGGTACGTGGGGGTCGTTTTGTTCTCAACGGCGTTCTTCATGGTGTTCGGTATTCAACAGTGGCCGATTTTAGCGATCGTCTGGGCGCTGATCCCGTTGGTCAATTTGTATTTCTTTACCAAAGTCCCGTTGGCGCCAATCGTTGCCGAAGGAGAACGAGGGTTGACCACTCGGCAGCTCTTTTCCTTGAAAAGCTTTTGGCTGTTTCTGGTGATGATGGTCTGTGCTGGAGCCAGCGAACAAGCAGTCAGCCAATGGGCATCAACCTTTGCTGAACAGGGCTTAGGTGTTAGTAAGACACTAGGCGATTTGGCAGGACCGATGGTTTTTGCCTTGATGATGGGGATCTCCCGCTTGCTTTACGGCAAATTTGGAGAACGAATCGATTTGAAACGCTTTATGTTTTTGAGTGTTTTGCTTTGCCTACTGGCGTATATGATGATCGGCTTTGCTTCATTGCCATTGATCGGGTTCCTTGGCTGCGGCTTAAGCGGTTTTGCCGTAGGGATCATGTGGCCGGGGGTCTTTAGTCTTTCTGCGCAATACATTCGCAACGGCGGGACGGCGCTATTTGCTTATTTGGCATTAGCGGGAGATCTAGGATGTTCAATCGGACCCGCTGTCGTCGGTAGCATCGTCGAATGGACGGGACAACAGCTGCAGGTTGGGATTTTAGGTGCGATCATTTTCCCGATCATCTTGCTGGCAGGAATTTATTTGGTTCAACAAATGCACAAAAAACGACAGCTTCCGTTGCTGGTTTTTCAAGAATCCACAAAAGAATAAAAAAATTTTGGAGCAAATGCCGTCTTTTCATGGTATTTGCTTTTTGTTTTCTGAAATTCCTCTAGTCAAGATAGTTTCTATCCGCTATACTTTGACTTATTCATTTAAAAAGGAAGTGATGTTGTGAAAAGTCAATTGAAAAAAGAAATCAGTTTTTTTGGGGCATTATCGACAGTAATGGGAACGGTGATTGGCGCCGGCGTGTTTTTCAAAGCAGCGGCTGTGGTCCAGCAGACCCAATCGACTGGATTGACCTTGTTGGTTTGGCTGCTTGCCGGCTTTCTAACGATTTGCGGCGGCTTGACCGTGGCAGAGTTAGCGACGGCGATTCCTGAGACCGGCGGACCTATTCGATATATCGAAAGAATTTATGGGAAATTACCCTCCTTTTTATTAGGCTGGGCACAAAGTATCATTTACTTTCCAGCGAACGTGGCGGCTTTAAGTATTATTTTCGCAACACAATGTTTGAACTTATTTCATCTACCTAGCAATTATTTGCTTCCTTTATCGATTTTGACCGGAACGAGTGTGACCTTGATTAATCTTTTGGGAACAAAAGCTGCAGCTCAAGTCCAGTCCGTCACCTTAGCAGTCAAGCTGATTCCGATTGCGGTGATTATCGTGGCTGGCCTGATGACACCAGGGCAAGTATCGGTCTCATTGGTGGATTTTTCTTCCAATACTCAAGGCTCCCTTGCAGCTGGTATCAGTAGTGCCCTCTTAGCAACCCTTTTTGCTTATGATGGCTGGATGGGGGTCGGCAATGTCGCTGGAGAAATGAAGCGACCCGAAAAAGATTTGCCTAAAGCCATCATCTTTGGGTTGAGTTTTGTCACCTTGGTGTACGTGTTGATCAATGTTGCGTTTTTAAAAACATTGCCGATCGATCAAATCGCTGGTAATTTGAACAGTGCCTCAGAAACTGCGATGGCCTTGTTCGGCAGTTTTGGCGGAAAACTGGTCACGATCGGTATCTTGATCTCTGTTTATGGCGCATTGAACGGCTATACAATGACTGGCTTGCGGGTCCCATATGCGATGGCGTTGGAAGATGAGATTCCTCTCAGTAAGACCTTTGCGACCCTAAGCAAAACCACCAATGCACCCTATGCGGCGGCCTTTTTACAATTAGGGATCGCTTGTATCATGATGCTTTTAGGCACCTTTGATCTTTTGACCGATATGCTGGTTTTTGTTATGTGGTTCTTTAGTGTATTATTGTTTGTAGGAGTTTTTCGTTTGCGAAAAACAGAACCGCAGATGAAGCGTCCGTATAAAGTTCCCTTCTATCCAATCATTCCCTTGGTTGCGATTTTAGGCGGCTGTTTTATCTTGATCATGACCTTGATCACTGACACGTGGTTAGCAGTCGTGGGAATCGGCGTGACGTTACTAGGAATTCCCGTTTTTTATGGAAAAGCAAAAGGAAAAGCGAGAGGGGCGAAAGAATGAAGATCGTTGTACTTGATGGCTATGCGTTGAATCCAGGGGATTTGGCTTGGCAAGGGTTTGAAAAATTAGGAGAGGTGACGGTGTATGATCGTACCTCATATACAGATAAACAAGAAATAATTGAGCGAATCGGTGATGCCGAAGCGATTTTGACAAATAAAACACCGATCACCGCTGATGTGCTCAAAGCATGTCCGCAATTGACCTACATTGGGGTATTAGCAACTGGATACAATGTCGTTGATTTTGCAGCAGCGAAGGAACAAGGAATCACCGTGACCAATATTCCTAGCTATAGTACCAATGCAGTGGCACAAGCGACCTTTGCTTTGCTGCTGGAAGTGACGAATCAAGTGGGACACCATAATCGTTCCGTGCATCAGGGCGACTGGCAAACCAGCAAAGATTTTTCTTATTGGCAGACACCGTTGATGGAATTGGCAGGCAAAACGATTGGGCTGATTGGATATGGTGCGATTGCTCAAGCAGTTGCCACGATCGCTCATGCGTTTCAGTTGAAGGTGATCTATTTTAATCATCGACCAAAACCAGCACAAGCGGATTGGGCAAAACAAGTTTCGCTGGCGGAATTGTATCAAGAAGCAGATATCATCAGCCTTCATGTTCCGCAGTTTCCTGAGACAGAAAAAATGATCGATCGCACAGCATTGGCACAAATGAAATCTTCTGCGATCCTGATCAATACCGCCCGTGGCGGCTTGATCGATGAAGCGGCAGTTGCTGAAGCGCTGAAAACCGGGCAGATCGCAGCCTTGGCGGCAGATGTCGTTTCAAAAGAACCGATCGCAGCTGACAATCCCTTATTACAGACGCCAAATTGCTATTTGACACCGCATATCGCTTGGGCACCCGTCGAAACGCGGCGTCGTTTGATGGGGATCGCTGTGGCGAACTTAAGCGGTTTTAAAGCAGGTACACCGCAAAATGTCGTGTAAGCAAAACGAGCAAGTAAAAGGACTTTGACAAAGCAGGCGACTAGCAAAGCAGTTAGTCTCGCCAACACAGTAACCATTTCGACCAGTCATCCAGCCTCACAAGGTGATTGGTCGTAGGACTGGTGGTTTGTCTAAGTCTTTTTTTGCTGAAAATGAAAGGAGACGGTCTTGAAAAAGTATTATTATCTAGCGGCCTTTGTTAGCTTGCTGGTCTTGAGCTGGCTGATCCAAACCCAAAGCAGTCGCTTTTATACACAGCCGATCATAGAAGTACAAACGGTTCAAGTCACCGCCGACCAGCAGCAGATTCAAGGGATCCTTCGCAACGGAGAAGAAGCTGGGGCACTGCGGACAGTCACTACAGAATACACGCCGAATGGTGCGATTCATCCGTTGTATCAGACCGGACAACAGCTGCTTTTGCAAAAAGAAGGGGATGGCTGGAAGGTACAAACACAAAAACGGGATGGGTATCTCTTTTTCTTCCTTGCCTTATTCCTGATGGCAGTAGTCGCAATTGGTGGCAAAAAAGGCTTACGGGCTTTGCTTAGTATCTTTGTGAATACTGGCTTGCTGCTCCTTTTTCTTTGGTTTCACAAAGGCAACAGCTCCTTTTCATTGGTCTTTTTGATGATCGTTTTTACGATCGTCTCGTTGGTTATGACGATGGGGATTTCTTATGGCTTTCGCACGATCGACAGCCGCAAAATCATTGCCTCCTTAGCCAGCGTTCTCTTGGCGTTTTTTCTCTGTCGATTCGCCATGGATCTTTTGCAAGATCATGGGTTGCGCTATGAGGAAATGTCGTTTCTGACCCGTCCGTATCGCAGTGTCTATCTAGGAAGTCTGCTGATTGGCGCAATCGGTGCCAGCATGGACAATATCGTCATGCTGATTGCCAGTTTAGATGAGATCCAACGCATCAATCCCCAGACGAGCCGCAAGGAACGATTAGCGATCGGTCGGTCCATCGCGCAAGATACGACTTCTTCGATGATCAATGTCTTGTTGTTTGCCTATTTAAGTGGGAGTATGCCAGCGCTATTGTTTTACCTAGCCAATGGCTGGCTGCTTTCGCAAGCATTGCCGATGCATCTTTCTTTAGAAATAGTGCGTACAGTATGCGGCGGCTTTGCGTTGGTTTTATCGGTACCGTTGACGCTCCTTTGTTTTGAAGTGCATAGGAGGAAAGCAAAATGACTGTTTTGTTTGTGTTGATCTTGCTTTTTCTCTTGCTGACTTTCGCTGTTTTTCGGATCGAAGGGCTGTTTCAAGTCACAGGTCTGTTTATGAATGTGGCCGTCTTTCTAGCGCTACTGGTCCTGATTGACCGAGGGGCACCGATTTTACCAGCGGCTTGTGTTGCCTTTTTAGCCGTGGCGGCGATCACCTTGTTTTTCGTGAACGGCGTCAATCAGAAAACCAAAATTGCCTTTGTCTGTGTGTTGGTCTTTCTAGGGCTTTTTCTACTATTATTTCCTCTTGTGCTCTCTGCAATGAATCTTCATGGGTTTTCGGCAGAGGAACTCGATGAGTTGGCGATGTATTCCTTTGATGTAGCCATCGATTTTAAGGCATTGATGACTGCGATCATTTTGATGAGTTTTTCGGGGGCGGTGGCAGATGGGAGTATGGCGATCAGCACTGCGACCTATGAACTTTTTCAAGCAAACCCGCAAGTCTCAATCAAGGCATTAAGTAAAAGTAGTATGACAGTGGTATCAGACGTATTGTCTTCGACGATCAATACCTTATTGTTTGCCTTTATGGGAAGTAATCTGGCGTTGATTGCGTGGTTTCAAGATTTGTCGATCTCCTTTGGTGAAATGATCAATTCAAAGGCGTTCGTCTCAGAATTGATCGTTTGTTTGATCACGGGTCTGGCAGCGGTGATTATTTTACCCATCACCGCATGGTCAGCGAGTTGGTATTTTTGGAAAAGGAACCGAATGGAATAGAAGGGAGCGCAACAACTATGGAACCACTAATTGAAACCGAGCGATTATTGTTGCGAGAAATGAGTCATGACGATCGTCCAGCGATTGAAAAGATTTTGCAAGATCCAGAAGTCATGATTGCCTATGAAGGACCCTTCAGTGAGCAGGAAGTCACTGGTTGGATCGACAAACAGCTGCAACGCTATCAAAACGATCACATTGGCTTGTGGCTAGTGATTGAGAAAGCATCCGGGCAAGCGATCGGTCAATGCGGCTTGACGTGGCAAGACGTCAAGGGAGAAGCTGTTTTAGAAATTGGGTACTTGTTTCAAAAGAACTTCTGGCATCATGGGTTTGCCACAGAAGCCGCCCAGGCTTGTAAAGACTATGCGTTTGGAACGCTGAATGCCGATATTGTTTATTCGATCATTCGTGAGTCCAATCAAGCCTCCATAAATGTGGCATTGCGCAATGGAATGAAGCTGGTGGATCGCTTTGTTAAACACTATCGACAAGTGGACATGCCGCATCTTGTGTATGCTGTGGCGAAAGAGAGGTGAAAAACGAAAGAATGCTTTTTTCGATTTAGACAATGAAACGCCCCTAGAAAGTTAGCTTTTTCTAACTTTCTAGGGGCGTTTTTTAAGCTTGCGTAAAGCTTTTTCGCTCGATGAGTTCAGCCCCTAAAAGGACTGTTTTGGTGATCGCTCGAGGATGAACGATCTGATCCACCAGCAAATCGATCGCGGTTTTGGCGATTTCCTCCACATCGATGTTAAACGTTGTTAGTGGGGGAGCCACAAATTTTGCGATCTCATTGTCATTGATACTGATTAATTCCAAGCGATCAGGAATGATGATAGATCGTTCATTTAACGCTTGGAGCACACCAACTGCGACGGTGTCAGAAGCCACAAAGAGCGCCTCTGGCAAATTGTCACCAAGGGATTCCACCATTTTTTTCGCCAAACGATAGCCGGTTTCAACGGAAAAATTGCCACCAGTAAACAGGAACGCCTCATCGAACGCATCTCGACGAGCCAACGTTTGACGGAAGATGACCTCGCGACTATCCATTTCTGCACGTTGGGTATCAGGATTTAGATAAGCACCACCAATAAAACCGATCTTTCGGTATCCTTTTGTTAAAAATAGATCGATCGCCAGTTGCGTCATTCGATCAGTATCAGGTTTGACCGTATCGAACAGTTCTGGACAGGGGTTGATTTCCAAAAGGACGCCATAGGGGCAAACGGATTTGAACTGCTGCGTTTCATTCTCAGTGAAAGAGCCAATCCCAATAAATCCGGCGACTTCTTGCAGTGTTTCTAAAACATCATCTTCATGGGTGATTAGTTGAATTTCCAAATTGTTGATTTTCGCATATTTTTCTAAAGAGATACGCAATTGTCGAAAATAGACATCTTGCAGCTCTTCTTGTTCTGTCAGCCAGAAAAGGACGGCGATTTTTTCTAGTGTTGTTTTTATTTTTGAGCGATCATAACCTAGTGATAAAGCGGTATGAATAATTTTTTGACGCGTATCGGCTGCGATCGACAACGATTCGTCGCCTTTCAATAATCGGGAAACAGTCGCTTGTGAAAAGCCTGATTGCTCGGCAATTTTTTTTATTGTAACCAATCTTCTTCACCTCTTTCTTCTAGTATACGCTAACAACTTTACCAAGTAAATGAATTTACTAAATATATTTACTGAATAGTGGAAGTTAATAACATAGAGGTATTTCGAAAAAAATATTTGTGTGATAAACCTTGATTTTATCCGTTTATTTACTCCTTTTAAGAAATTAATTTAGTAAAACTATTTACATATTAAGTAAAATAATTTATTATAAACAAGAAGATAGCGTTTGCAAAATAAAGAAAAGGTGGAGAAATGATGATGAAAAAAATGTCTCGAGTTCTTTTTTTAAGTGTAGCAGCTTTAGGATTAGGTGCTTGCGGTCCACAAAGTGAAGGGACAGATAGTACTGCAGCAAATAGTGGCAGCGATAATGACTATGATCTATTGGTCTGGGAAGACCAAGCAAAATCAGCTGGGATTGAAGAGGCAGTCAAACAATTTGAAGAAGAACACGATGTGACGATCAAAGTGGTCGAAAAAGCCTATGGTGGACAGATTGAAGATTTACGATTGGATGGACCCGCTGGTACAGGTGCGGATGTCATCACAATTCCTGGTGATCAAATCGGTACAGCAGTTACCGAAGGGTTGTTGAAAGAATTAACAGTCGATCAAACGCTACAAGATCTGTATACGGAATCAGCAATGCAATCGCAAATCGTTGACGGCAAAGTCTATGGTTTACCGAAAGCGGTTGAAACACAAATTTTGTATTATAACAAAGAACTAATTTCTGAAGAAGACTTGCCACAAACAACGGATGAGTGGCTGGAGTATTCCGAGTCTGTTTTAGGTGCTGACAGTTATGGGTTACTGGCATTGTGGGATCAAATTTATTACGCACAAGGTGTATTGAGCGGTTATGGTGGTTATGTTTTTGGCGAGAAAGCCGATGGATCCTATGACCCTGAAGATATTGGATTAGCTAATGAAGGCGCGATCGAAGGGGCAGACTATATCCAACAGTTTTATGATGCCGGTGTTTTTCCATCCGGATTGGTCGGTGAACAAGGAATCAATGTGTTGGACTCTTTATTTACGGAAGGAAAAGCTGCAGCTGTCGTCTCTGGTCCATGGAACTTGTCTCCTTATAAAGAAGCGGGCATCGACTATGGTGTGAAAGAATTGCCATTATTAGGCAATGGTGAACATATGGGCTCCTTTATCGGTGTCAAAAGCTACAACGTAAGCAGTTATTCCCAAAACCCTGAATTAGCTGAAGCGTTCGTGAAATTCATCAGCAATGAGGAAAATTCAAAAGTCCGTTATGAAAAAACGCAAGAAGTACCAGCGGTTGCTTCATTGGCAGATGATCCAGCAGTTCAAGAAAGCGAAAGTGCTGCAGCCATTGCTGCTCAGTCCCAATACGCAGAACTAACGCCTGGGATCACTGAAATGAATTCAGTATGGGAACCAATGGATGCCGCATTGCAGACAATTGCTACTGGAAAGGCTGAACCGAAAACAGCTCTACCACAGGCAGTCGATCAGATCAAATCAGCCATTGCAGTAATTCAAAACTAAAAAGTCGTTACGAGGACAAACGTTTCGGATGGTGATTCAGTACTAGGAATCAAGTAATGCCGAACGAAACGTTTGTCAGCGGCTTTTTCTTACAGGGGGCGAAAATGTGAAAAACACGCAGTCGTATGCAAAACGAGCAATGCTATTCTCGATAATACCAGGATTCGGTCAATTTTATAATCGGCAAAAAATCAAAGGCGCTTTATTTTTCTTCTTTTTTGCTATGTATCTTGTCGTCTTTAAAGATTTATTTAATATGGGACTTTGGGGCATCGTGACATTAGGCGTGGAAGTGCCGAGAGACAATTCCATCTTTTTATTAGCAGAAGGATTAGTTGCCTTGATCGTCATCGGTTTTGGTCTGTTGTTCTATTATTTAAACATCCGTGATGCCTATAAAAACGGCGAATTAAGAGACAATGAGCTACCAGTCAACTCTATCCGTGAAAGCTACCAGGCACTATTAAGAGAAGGCTATCCTTATTTAATGAGTAGCCCAGCATTTTTCTTACTCGTGTTTTCTGTTATTTTTCCGATTCTCTTTAGTATCGCGTTAGCTTTTACGAACTATGATCTCTATCATTCTGCACCTGCCAATTTAGCAGATTGGGTGGGATTAGAGACCTTTAAGAAGATTTTTACTGTCGATATTTGGCGTAGTACCTTCTTCAATGTTCTAGGCTGGACAGTTATCTGGACCTTGATCGCCTCAACGTTACAAGTTTCTATCGGAATATTTTTAGCGGTGCTGGTGCATCAAAAAGAACTACGATTCAAAAAGTTCTTTCGAACGATTTTGATCCTCCCATGGGCAGTTCCGGGATTTGTTACGATCTTGGTATTTTCAGGAATGTTCAATGATTCCTTTGGTGCGATCAATAATACGATTTTGAATTTCTTCCAGATTTCACCGATTCCTTGGCTAACGAGTGCGAATTGGACCCGTTTAGCTTTGTTACTGATTCAAGGCTGGCTAGGCTTTCCGTATATTTTTATCGTGACTACAGGGACGCTGCAATCCATTCCTGATGATTTGTATGAGGCGGCGACCATCGATGGTGCTTCAGCTATGCAAAAATTCCGACGAATCACATTGCCATTACTGCTTTATGCAATGGCACCAATTTTGATTACGCAATATACGTTTAACTTCAACAATTTCAATATCATTTATCTGTTTAATTCTGGCGGACCGGCAGTTCCTGGTTCGACCGCTGGTGGTACCGATATTTTGGTTTCATGGATCTATAAGCTCACGATGCAAAATAGTCAATATGCACTAGCAGCAGCATTGACGATTCTCTTATCGATCGTCGTGATCGCGATTGCTTTATGGCAATTCCGCCGAACAAATTCATTCAAGGAGGTTGGATAACATGAAGGCAGCAAGTATGAAAAAACAAAAATTTGTCCGCCTATCCTTGACATATCTTGTACTGATTTTTACGGTAGTGGTGATCGTCTACCCTTTACTATGGACGATCGGGGCTAGTTTTAATCCTGGGAACAGTTTAATAAGTACGAGTCTGATTCCGACGAGTCCGACATTAAGTCACTACACGAAATTGTTTGCTGGTGACAACTCGCTATATTATAGTCAATGGTATTTGAATTCATTGAAAATCAGTGTATGCACTATGTTCCTGTCACTGATCTTTGTCTCCATGACGGCTTATTCCTTTTCACGGTTTCGTTTTACAGGCCGTAAAAATGGATTGATGCTGTTCTTACTACTACAAATGATCCCGCAGTTCTCTGCCTTGATCGCAATTTTTGTACTGGCGCAAATGCTCGGCTTGATCAATAGTCATTGGTTGCTGATCTTGATTTACGTTGGGGGTCAGATTCCCATGAACACGTACTTATTGAAAGGATATTTTGACTCGATTCCGTTAGATTTAGACGAGAGTGCCAAGATAGATGGTGCAAGCAATACGCGAATATTCTGGCAAATTTTGATTCCATTATCTCGACCAATGCTGGCAGTGGTTGCCATGAATGGTTTCACCGGACCACTGGGAGACTTTGCCCTGTCTTCAGTGATTTTACGTAATCCTGAGTACTATACATTACCCATCGGGTTATACAAATTAGTCACGGATAAAATGGGTGCCAGCTATACGACTTTTGCGGCAGGGGCCATTTTGATCAGTATTCCGATCGCGCTCGTCTTTATTGCATTACAAAAACATTTTGTCACCGGTTTGACCGCTGGCGGCACAAAAGGATAGGAAGAGAAGATGACAAGATATAACTTAGAAGAACGCTTTTTACATGGTGGGGATTATAATCCTGACCAGTGGCTAAATTATCCCGAGATCTTAGCCAAAGATTTAGAACTAATGGAAAAAGCTCATGCTAATACATTTTCCCTTGGTATTTTTGCTTGGAGTGCCTTAGAGCCAGCAGAAGGGGTGTTTCAATTTGAATGGTTAGACAAAATCATGGATGAGCTTGCCGAACGAAACAGTAACGTCATTTTAGCGACGCCAAGCGGCGCGCGTCCTGCCTGGTTGTCTAAAGCATACCCTGAAGTTCTCCGGACCAATGAAAAACGGGAAAAAATGTTACACGGTGGGCGACACAATCACTGCTTTTCTTCGCCAATCTATCGTGAGAAAGTGGCGATCATCAATCGGAAATTAGCTGAACGCTACCACGATCACCCAGCACTATTGATGTGGCATATTTCCAATGAGTATTCTGGAGATTGTCATTGTCCTATTTGCCAAGAAAACTTTCGTCAGTGGGTCAAGCAGAAGTACCAAACGCTAGCAGCCTTGAATGAGGCCTGGTGGGGACCGTTCTGGAGCCATACCATCACCGATTGGTCGCAAATCGAATCTCCTTCACCGATCGGCGAAATGCAAGTTCATGGACTAAATCTAGACTGGCATCGTTTTGTAACCGATCAGACTATTGATTTCTATGAACATGAGATCAAAGACATTCGTCGTTTGTCTCCAGATGTGCCGATCACAACGAATTTCATGGCAGATACCCGTGATTTGATTCCCTTTTATAGTCTTGATTATGGAAAATTTGCCCAGCATGTGGATGTCATTAGTTGGGACTGTTATCCTGCTTGGCATAATGATTGGGGAACGACAGCTGATTTGGCAAGTAAGGTTGGGTTTATCAATGATCAATATCGTAGCTTGAAAAAGCAACCATTTTTGATCATGGAATCAACCCCTAGTGGTGTGAATTGGCATCCAGTCAATCGCACGAAACGTCCCGGGATGCATCTTTTGTCTTCTATGCAATTTATTGCTCACGGTTCAGATAGTAATCTTTATTTTCAATGGCGAAAATCTCGAGGCTCATCTGAGAAGTTCCATGGGGCCGTCGTGGACCATGACAACGACGAGCAAAATCGTGTTTTTCAAGATGTAGCAGAAGTGGGGAAAGCCTTAGAAGAAATCAAAGAAATCAAAGGATTGCACAAAAAAGCCAAAGTGGCGATCATCTATGATTGGGATAACAATTGGGCGCTCAATGATGCGCAAGGTTTTGGTTTAGAGAGCAAACGCTACCCACAAACGTTGCAAGAGCATTACCGCTATTTTTGGGATCATGACATCGCGGTTGATGTCATCACGAAAGATCATGACTTTGATGCTTATCAATTGATCATCGCTCCGATGCTTTACCTCTTACCAAAAGAAACTATGAAAAAATTTCAACAGTATACGAAAAATGGCGGGACACTGGTTTCCACTTATTTGACGGGGATCGTGAATGAAACGGACTTGACCTATTTAGGAGGATGGCCCCAAGAGTTAGAAGAACTGTTTGGTGTGTCTGTGAAAGAAATCGATACGTTATATCTGAAGCAAAAAAATCTGCTTTTAATGAAGGAACAGCAGTACCAAATTCATGATTATTGTAGTATTGTCCAAACAAACACCGCCCAAACGTTAGGGGTGTACGGTGCAGATTTTTATCAAGGTCAAGCTGCAGTGACCGTAAATGATTATGGTGAAGGAAGTGCCTACTATCTTGGGGGACGGACGGATCAAGCCTTTTTGGAAGACTTCTATCAAGAAGTAACACAACAGCTTCGCTTACAAAATGAGTGGGTCCGCCAAGGTTCAACGAACGTGTCGATTCAAAGTAGAGAAAGTCAGCAAGAGCAGCTCGCTCCGACTACCTATTATTTTGTGATGAATTTTTCCGAAGAAAATCAAGAAGTAGAGGTAGCAACTTCAGGAATCGACTTGCTTACAGGAAAAACGACAAACCAACTTCTTCAGTTGGCGCCTTATGAGGTGCAGATCATCAAAGTGACAGCATAAGATCAATAAAACTATTGTGTCAATTATATGAGAAAAAAGAAGTACTAACGCTGATGAAAAGCGTTAGTACTTCTTTTTTATAGAGAATGGTTTAATTTTCTTGCGCAAATTCGGCAGCTTTTGTTCCTGCTTGGCGTCCGAAGATGATGATATCGGCAACTGCATTTCCGCCAATTCGGTTTTCACCATGCAACCCACCAGTTACTTCTCCGGCTGCAAAGAGACCTGGAATGATCTCGTTATCCGTAGCGATCACTTCTGTGTTCGTGTTGATCTTCACGCCGCCCATCGTGTGGTGGATACCAGGAGCAATGGCGATGGCATAGTAAGGTCCTGTTGACAAATCGTTGTCCATTGCTGTGCTGCGTCCAAAGGCTTCGTCTTCACCAGCAGCCACACTGCTGTTCCAGGTAGCGATCGTTTCAGCAAGCGCTGCTTCTGGCATGTCCAATTCTTTTGCTAATTCTTCGATCGTGTCAGCGGATTTGACTAACCCTTGTTGCTCGTAAAAATCAATGGCTGTTACGCGTTCTTTGACACCTGCATCAAAAACTAACGTTGCCGATTTTTCAGGTAGGGCAATAATCGCTTCAGAGACTTTGTCTCGTGTTTCCATTTCATTGAAGAACCGTTCGCCTTCTTGATTGACCAAGATCGCGCCTTCTCCACGGACAGCTTCAGTGATCAACAGTGATTTAGACTGATCCACTGTTGGGTGGATTTGGATTTGCTCTAAATCAACCGTTTGTCCGCCTAACGCTTCGATCATTTTGATTCCATCACCAGTCGAACCCTCTTGGTTCGTTGTCACGTAGTCTGCCAATTCTGGTTTGTACTCGGTGATCATGTCGAAATTGGCACCGAAACCGCCTGTTGTAACGACAACTGCTTTGGCATCAATGGTTTGTTCGTTTCCTTCTACTTCAACGGTCACCCCGTTGACTTGACCATCTTCTTCATTGATTTCTTTGACATCGGCATTTACAAAAATTGGGATTTCCAATTCATGGATGTTGCGCATCAAGCCATCAACTAAGTATTCCCCAACCGCGGAACCATCAGATGGACGGTGCGTTCTTTTTTCACTCATCCCGCCAGTCGTTGTTAAGTTGTCTAAAGTGATACCCATGGAATCTAACCAATCGATCGCTTCTGCTGAATGATCCACAAAGTAGCGCAACAATTCTTCATCATTGGTGTTGTGACCGCCAGCTAATGTTTCTTCATAGAATAGATCGTTTGAATCTTCAATGCCTTCTGCTTCTTGGAATTTGGTTTCTGAAGCGTTCATTCCTGCAGAAGATTTCAATGTATTCCCACCAGAAATTGGCATTTTTTCTAAAATAACTGGGTTTGCGCCAGCTTCCTTTGCTTGGATCGCAGCGGCCATTCCAGCGCCACCCGCACCGACAATCACGACATCGTAGCTGTCTGCAAGTTCGCTAGGGTCTGTGTATTCTTGACCAGATGCAGCTGAAGTTGCATCTGTTTCTTCATTAGCAGATGAACCAGTACTTGTGCTGCTGCTTGTTTGTGAATCAGCGCCACAAGCACTCAAAGTTGCTAACGAGGTTAGGACTAATAGTGTTTGGAAAATTTTCTTCATTGTTTTTATTCCTCCTAAAACTTTTTCCAAATCAAAGACTAACATAGTTGTCATGTTATTTTTAGGTTTTGTTCGAAAAATCACATAATAATTAGAAAAGTTTAATTTATAAAGCGTTTTAGTCGAGATGAAAGGGTTTCTTGGTCATCATAAAAAAGAGTAGATTCGTGAATTTGTGGAAATAGAAGAATTACTAATTCTTTGATTTGTTTGGTATTAATCATGAAGGGAGTATGAAATGAGATTTGATTTGTCTCTTTTCTGTTATTGAAAAAAAGTACGTCACTGAGGTGCCGAGGAACGATCTCTTTTATTGAAAATAAATTAAACGCTTTGCGATCAAAAGATAGAAAGAAATTAGTGGAATCAGTATTTGTGGTCGCCAATTTTTATTCAATAAATAGAGATAGAATCTTGGGTTTCAAGAACCATTGCCAAAAAATTGCGGTGTTTCTTAAAAAAATCAAGAGAACTGTCTTGCAAAACCAATCCTTTCTTGTATAATAAAAATAAGTTAGGTCTACCTAAAAAATAAATAAACTATCCTTAACTATGGAAATGGAGTGAAAATAATGATTACTTTTTCAGAAATATCCGCAGCCTATGATGGCAATCATCAAGTGATCTCGGATTTGTCGTTTCAAGTAGAGAAACCAGCAATCGTAGGGATCATCGGACCAAATGGGGCAGGGAAGTCGACGCTGATCAAAGCGGCGTTGAAGTTGATCCCTTCCAGTGGGAACATGAGTGTCAACAAAAAAGCGTTAAAAGACTTTCAAAAGGAAATTGCCTATGTCGAACAAAAGACAGCGGTTGATTACACGTTTCCGATCACAGTCAAAGAAGTCGTATCTTTAGGCTTGTATCCTAAGATGCGCATGTTCCAAAGAATGTCGGCCTACGATTGGCAGAAAGTGACAGCCGCTCTGGCAGCGGTAGAAATGGAATCCTTTGCGGAGCGTCAGATTGGGGAATTGTCCGGTGGGCAGTTTCAGCGGGTCTTGATTGCTCGAACGTTGGTGCAAGATGCTAACTATATCTTCCTCGATGAGCCCTTTGTAGGGATCGATGCCACCAGTGAAGCGATCATCGTCGGCCTGTTGCGTAACTTGCGAGATGCCGGAAAGACGATTTTTATCGTTCATCATGATCTGGGGAAAATCACCGAATACTTTGATTACTTGGTTTTTCTCAATCAAACCCTGATCGCTGCGGGACCAGTCAGTGAAGTCTTTACCGAAAGCAATTTGAAGCAAACATTTGGTGATGCGATCATCGTGAAAGGAGGCGTTTAACATGTTGACAAGCTTTTTTACGAGTTTAAGTAACTATCATTTCTTACAAAATGCCTTGATCACGGCAGTCGCGATCGGGATCGTCGCAGGGGTGATTGGTTGTTTTATCATCTTACGAGGGATGTCCTTGATGGGGGATGCAATCTCTCATGCGGTCTTACCAGGGGTAGCCTTGTCTTATATCTTCGGCGTTCACTTTTTTGTCGGGGCAATCTTCTTTGGGATTTTAGCCTCCATGATCATTACCTATATCGCCAATAACAGCCTGATCAAAAGCGATACGGCGATCGGTATCACCTTTAGTTCGTTTCTAGCTTTAGGGGTTATCTTAATTGGGGTAGCAAACAGTTCGACTGATTTGTTTCACATTTTGTTTGGGAATGTGCTAGCGGTGCAAGATAGCGACAAATGGCTGACGATCGCTATCGCTATCCTTGTGCTGGCAGTGATCATCCTCTTCTTCCGTCCACTGCTGATCACTTCTTTTGATCCGATGATGGCAAAGGCCTTTGGGATGAAAGTGCAAGCCTATCACTACTTATTGATGTTCTTATTAACTTTGGTTTCAGTGACAGCGATGCAAAGCGTCGGAACGATCTTGATCGTGGCTTTATTAGTCACTCCAGCAGCAACGGCTTATTTATATACAAAACAATTGAAGCATATGATGATCATCGCAGGGGTTTTAGGTGGTCTCGCCTCATTTATCGGCTTGTTTATCGGGTACAGCTTTAATATTGCCGCAGGATCAAGTATCGTTTTGACCGCAGGAGCCTTTTTCGTGATCGGTTTCTTGTTCTCACCAAAACAAAAGACCAGTCCAGTCAAGCGCTGGTCAGCGACAGCGGTTTTAGCAACGGCAGCTGTAGCCGGTGGCTTCTTTTTGGCACAGCAAAACGGACAGATGGCCCAAACAGAAGGGAAACTTTCAGTAGTAGCGACCAATTCGATCATTGCTGATATTACGGAAAACATTGCCGGTGATCGAATCGATCTTCACAGTATCGTACCAGTGGGGCGTGATCCCCATGAATATGAACCTTTAGTGGAAGATGTTCGAAAAGCGACCGATGCTGATCTTATCCTTTACAACGGCTTGAATCTAGAAACTGGCGGCAATGGCTGGTTTACCAAATTGATGAACAATGCCAATAAGGTAGAAAATGAAGATTACTTTGCCGTCAGTGATGGCGTGGATGTGCTTTATTTATCTGATGATGAAGACCACAGCAAAGCCGATCCTCATGCATGGTTAAATCTAGAAAACGGCATGATCTATGCCCGTAACATCGCTCAACGCCTGAGTGAAAAGGACCCTGACAATCGCTCTTTCTATGAAGAAAACCTTGAACGCTACTTGGCTTCATTAGAAGAACTGGATCAGCAAGCGAAGGAAAACTTCCAATCGATTCCTGAAGAGAAGAAATTGATCGTCACCAGTGAGGGAGCCTTCAAATACTTCTCTAAAGCCTATGGTGTACCGTCTGCCTATATTTGGGAAATCAATACCGAAGAAGAAGGTACCCCTGCGCAAATCAAAAACTTAGTGGATCAGCTGCAAAACTCAGCCGTCGCTTCCTTGTTTGTCGAAAGCAGCGTCAATACTCGTCCAATGCAAAGTGTTTCTCGTGATGCGGGCATTCCGATTTTCGGAACCGTCTTTACCGATTCGATTGCAGAACCGGGAGAAGAAGGCGACAGCTACTATAACATGATGAAGTGGAATCTCGAGACGATTTATCAAGGCTTGAATCAATAATACAAAAACATCCTTAGCTCGTTCTGGCTAAGGATGTTTTTTCGTCGTATTTTTGTGCTGGAGAAAAGCAAAGAGATAAAATCCGCAGCCCATCAAGGCAGCAAGAAATGCGATGACAGGAAAGTACAACCCCTGACCGTAAACATAGGCTGTATAAGCAAAGAAGGCGATCAAAAACCAGAGTGTTCCTGAGATGACCATTTTTTGGTTCCTCCTAATTGTTTAAAAGTATTTATTTGGTATATTTTAACACGATAGGGGCAAAAAGAAAATCAGCGAATCGAACGTTTGCTGAAACGATTTGCTGATTTTTTCCCAATTACAACGATGAACAGTTAAGAAACGTTCAATTGCTGTTGCGGTTCTAAATGGTAATAAAGGATCTCTGGCGGGACGCCGAGTCGGGCGGGAATCTTGGTCATACCGACCCCACTGGAAACACTCAATAAGGTCTCATTTCCTAAAAGGTAGAGCCCATCGGTATATTTCAACGCGCCCTTTGTTTTCGCATAATAAAAAGGCAAGCGAATCTGCCCGCCATGGCTATGGCCAGAAAGAATCAAGTCGTAGTTTGGCAGATTGGTGATCCGAGAAACATAATCGGGTTCATGGAGCAAAAGCAGCTGCCATTCTGCTAAGGTTGCTTCATAGGTAAAACTGACTTTCGGACTTTCTATATCGATACCGACAATATTCATCGACGTCTTGTCATCAGAACCAAAAACCGACTCATTATCAAGTAAGGTAAACCCTGCATGCTGGTATATTTCCTTAACAAAGTAATGACCGTCATTCAAATGGTCATGGTTCCCCATAACTGCGATCTTACCCAGAGGCGCTTGCAATTTTTTCAGCTTTTCGATCAGTCGCTTGGTTGAACGATGCGGCCATTTTTTATAATTATCGATCAGATCCCCCGTGATGATGATCAGATCCGGCTTGTTTTGGATCGTTGATCGAATGATGCGATTCATTCGTCTTGGTTTAAACCAACGAGAAAAATGGAGATCACTGATATGGGCAATCACGATATTGCTTTCTGCTTGGTAAAGGTCATAAGCTTTTGAAATATCTAAGACGGTGCGCTTGTCTTTTTTTATGAGATAATGCCGTTGTTTGAGAAGATGCGGTTCAATAATAAAGGAGTAAACTAGCAAGCCCGTAAGGAGGAATGCAATAAGAATGAGGGTGTACATGGCGTGGCTCCTTTTTTGATTTGCTAGTTTCTAGCATAGTAGATTCTTACAAAAAAAGCAATCATACGGAAGCAAAAATAACAAAAAATATCCATCGTATTTCGCTTGATTTTTCCATTAAAAAAGATACAAAAGAAGCTGCAACAGCCTATCTTTTGTATCCTAGATCGCAATTATTTGATTTTCACCAATCGTTTGAAGCGTGCCTTGTGTTTGACAGGGATCAAAGCCATGACACAATCATAAGGGACAGAGATGATCGCCCATGCGAGACTTTTACTTGAAGCAAAGGGATAGTTTTGCTGTAAGACAAAATGGCCACTGATCAAGGCAAAACCGATACTCCCGACCCACAGCCATTGCGGGTCCCAATTCGTGAAGTGCTGGAGGGCTGTGATGACAAACGGATAGCCGTAAAAGTACAATGCAGTCAAAACGAAAGTGACATTTTTGGTTAATTGACGCAAGGTCAGTAAGAAAAACAAGCCAGAAAGAACGATACCCAATGGAGGAAACAGACTAACTAAGAAGGAATAAACGATGCCCCATAAGATCATGCCTGGGCCTTTGACGAGAGCAGCTATGACAAAGACAAAAAGTAGGAATAAGAGCTGTTGCGAAAAACTTGCTGCCGTCAAAAGTCCGAAGAAACCAACCAATAACCAGTGAGAAAAAGTCGCTGTTTGATTCTTTTGTGGCGTCTGCTGCTGCAGTTTTAGCCATGTAGCAAAATTGGGGAAATCTTGCTGGAAATTTCGCTGAAAATCGCTATTGAATGCTTGATGGGCATTTTGCTGCCGATAGTAGTGATATTGATTTTTTAACGTGCCTTTAGTTGCTGCTTTTTGGCCAGAAAAAAAGCGGCCGGGATCAATTTTTGATCGTTCCATATTTCCACCTCCATACGATTTCGTTACCCTCAGTATAGAGAAAATAAGCTTCGGCGTCCTCCAACTTTGGGCGGATTTTTTTTGCTTGCTGAAAGTTTTCTTAAACTGCTGAAAAAAGCGGAGAGGATTCGTTTCTTAAACCGTCAAAATATGCTAGAGTATAGAAGGACTAAGGAGGAGATTTCATGATTTTTGATTCTCATACACATTTGAATGCAGAACAGTTTAACGAAGACATTCCCGAAACCGTCGCCCGTGCGCATGAACTAGGAGTAACGGAGATGGCGGTCGTCGGTTTCGATCAGCCAACGATTGAAAAATCGTTAGCATTAAGCAAAGAATATCCTGGCATTTACAGCATTATCGGTTGGCATCCCACCGAAGCTGGTTCTTATACCCCACACGTAGAAACCTATTTGCAAGAGCGCTTGGAACGACCAAAAGTCGTTGCCTTAGGTGAAATCGGTTTAGACTACCATTGGATGGAAGATCCGAAAGAAGTTCAAGAAAAGGTCTTTCGTCGGCAAATGGCAATCGCTCGTGAACATCAGCTGCCCATCAGTATTCATACCCGTGAAGCCTTAGAAGATACCTATGCGATCTTAAAGGATGAAAAAGTCCAAACAATCGGTGGTATTATGCACAGCTTTAGTGGAGACGGAGAATGGGCGAAAAAGTTCTTGGATATAGGAATGTACATTTCCTTTAGTGGTGTCGTGACCTTCAAAAAGGCCACGGAGGTACAAGAAGCTGCACTAGTCGTACCACAAGATCGGCTACTCGTTGAGACTGACGCGCCGTATTTAGCCCCTGTTCCTTATCGCGGCAAACGCAATGAACCCGGCTATACCCATTATGTGGTGGATAAAATCGCGGAGCTGCGGCAAGAAGCGGTCGCTGATGTTGCGGCCTACACGACAAAAAATGCCCACCGCTTGTTTAGGATCAATGACTGATAAACCGAAAATCGAAGAAATCATTGTCGTCGAAGGCAAAGACGACACCCGTCGATTGCAAGAAGTGTTCGAAGTAGATACGATCGAAACGATCGGTTCAGCGATCGATGATACGATCCTTGATCAAATCGAGCATGCCCAAGAAACACGAGGGGTCATCGTGTTTACCGATCCCGATTTTTCGGGAGAAAAGATCCGCAAAATCATTATGGAAGTGGTTCCGGATGCCAAGCATGCCTTTTTACCGCGCAGTCAGGCAGCACCGAAAAGCAAAGGCAGTTTGGGCGTGGAACACGCCAGCCATGAAGCATTGAAAGAAGCCTTGCGAAAAGTCGTAACCCCGATTGCTTCAAATGAAGTCAGTGAAGGAACCATTGATCGCCAACAGTTATTAGCGTATGGCTTGATCGCAGGCGCTGGAGCAAAAGAGAAACGAGAGCGGCTAGGAGATCTTTTACGCATCGGCTATACGAACGGCAAACAATTAGAGAAGCGGCTGGCAATGTTTCGTATCACCGATGCAGAGTTGGCAGAAGCTATGAAAACAGTGGAGGAAGAATTGTGAAGGAAGAACGGGATATAGCAACCCCCTCAAGAACCAAAGAGATTTTAGCGAAACATGGCTTTACCTTTAAAAAAAGTTTAGGACAAAACTTCTTAACAGAACCGAATATTTTACGGAAAATCGTAGAAACAGCAGGCATCGACGAAACGACAAACGTCATTGAGGTTGGACCTGGAATCGGTGCGCTGACCGAACAGTTGGCAAAACACGCCAAGCAAGTGTTGGCGTTTGAAATCGATGATCGGTTGATCCCTGTATTAGCTGATACGATGCAGCCTTACGCAAACGTAAAGATCATTCATCAAGATGTCTTGCAAGCAGACCTATCAACGACCATTCGGTCAGAATTCAGCGATACGGCTGCTTCATTAAAAGTTGTCGCAAATCTGCCTTATTATATTACTACGCCTATCATGATGCACTTTTTAGAGTCTCAGGTACCAGTAGATGAAATGGTCGTGATGATGCAAAAAGAAGTGGCTGATCGAATCTCAGCAGTTCCCGGGACCAAAGCCTATGGCTCGTTGTCGATCGCTGTGCAATACTACATGGAAGCAAAACTGGCATTCATCGTCCCGAAAACCGTTTTTGTACCCCAACCGAATGTTGATTCGGCTATTTTGAAATTGACGCGCCGTCCACAACCAGCGGTCGCAGTCACCGATGAAAAAGAGTTCTTTAAATTAACGAAAGCAGCCTTTCAGTTGCGTCGTAAAACCCTTTGGAACAATTTGCAAAATAGCTATGGAAAAGATGAAGAAACCAAACAGTGGTTGGCAGACAGTTTAGAAGCAAGTGGGATCGATCCGAAACGTCGTGGAGAAACGCTGTCGTTAGCGGAATTTGCCAAATTAAGCAATGAAATGCAAGCGCGCAAAGGATAACTTCTATAAAAACGGATGTTGAATAAACATTCGTTTTTTTTTTTTTTTTTGTGTGTCTTGACACCTTGTGGAAATACCAGTAGAATAAGCAAGACAGAACTGTCATGACACATTTAAGGAGAGAGTATAAATGAAAAATCATTCCATCCGCCATTTAACGATCGCTGCATTGTTAATCGGCATGGGGATCGTCATTCCCATGGTAATGCCCAAAATCGTCATCGGACCTGCATCTTTTACCTTAGCTAGCCATGTTCCCGTATTTGTGGCGATGTTCTTTTCACCAGCGATGGCGATCGCTGTAGCTTTAGGAACGACCTTTGGCTTTTTCTTAACACTACCACCAATCATTGCATTACGGGCATTGTCCCATGTTGTTTTTGCAGTCATCGGTGCCTTTTATTTACAGAAGCACCCAGATATTTTACTGAAAGATGGCAAACCCTCTTTATTGAATATCAAATTTCAGAGCTTTAACTTGATTATCGGACTGATTCATTCTGCCGTTGAAATGGCAGTCGTTGCCGCCTTTTACTTCACAGGAAATGTACCAGGGACAGCATTCGATGGCAATTTCTACTATTTCTTGTTCGTTTTGATGGGGATCGGTGGCTTGATCCATAGCTTGATCGATTTCAATTTGGCTTATTTTGTTGCAGGTGCCTTAAGCAAACAATTTGATATTCGTTCGTTTTCAAAAGCAAAAGGACGCTTTATTCAGAAACAGAAGAAAGCGGCATAAGCGCCAGTTTGAATAGACCCGCTGCGTAAACGGGTCTATTTTTTTGTATTCAGATTAAGAAAATACTCCTTCTTAAAACGTTTATTATAGTGAAATAATAAACAGAAATAAGTTATAATATAAAAGAGGAGGAAGTAGATGAAGAAGAAAAAGTTAAAACGGTTACTTTTAGGTATGTTCGTCTTGATGCTCTTCTTTCTGCTGATTTTTTATGACAGTAAGAATGGGCAGTCCCCCTTTGAAAAGATAGAGGATGAATTGACACTAGCACTTTCGGATGAAGAACAAACACCAGAGCCTGAATACAGTGACGTTATTCAATTGGATGTTCCGTTAGAAAATCAATTCGATGAAGTTACGTTAGGAAATGGTTGTGAAGTAACGGCTTTATCGATGCTCTTGAATTTTTACGGATTTGATACCAATAAAAATCAATTGGCAGAAGAATTAGTGTATGTCCCACTTTATGAGGATTTTAATCACCATGGAGATCCGCGAGAAGGCTTTGTTGGAAACATCTATGGCGGCGATAGCGCGATGGGTGTTGACGTAGAACCGATCACTGATGTCGCCGAAAGTATTGTAAAAGAGCAATATGAAGTCGTTAGTGGACGAGACAAAAGTTTTGATGAGATCGTCAAAGTCCTGCAATCTGGGAAACCAGTTTGGATGATCGCGACGTTAGAATTACAAGTACCTACCGATGCTGATTTCTTTCAATGGAATACCCAAAATGGCGAAATCCTTGTGACTGCATTGATCCATTCGGTAGTGATCACTGGCATCGATGGTGATACGATGTATGTCAACGACCCTTATGGGCATAAGGATCGCGAAGTCAGCAAAGAAGACTTAGCAGCGATCTATGAAAAAATGGGTCAGCAATACTTATATTTAGAAGAAATCTAAGAAAAAGTCTCAACTTGCCGTTGACAGTAAATGAAAAAACAATTATAATTTTTTAAAATTAAACAAAGATTTCGATAACGTTGAAGAGAAGAGTAGCAGATCAACAAAGGTACAGAGACTCCGGTTGGTGAAAAAGGAGACATGCGGTGATCAGTGAAGATGAGCTCTGAGTTTTTTTGTTGGTTCACGCCAGCAAAACGGCATGCGCCCGTTACAGCGCCAAGTATCATAGTGTACTGTTGAGGTGTTATTTGTGAGAATAGCACGAATTAGGGTGGTAACGCGCATCAAGTCGTCCCTTTTATCCATAAGGATAAAAGGGCGGCTTTTTTTGTTTTTCACAGCCGAAACTGTTCGCTTTCTCTTCAACAAGAAATTTATCTGTAAGGGGTTGAAGCAATGCCAATCATTATTCCCAAAGAATTACCCGCTGCAGCGGTCCTGCAAAAAGAAAATGTCTTTGCCTTACTGCAGCATAAAGCGGCGAAGCAAGAGATCCGTCCCTTGAAAATCGCGATCGTCAATTTGATGCCGAAAAAGATCGCTACAGAAAATCAGTTGTTGCGTTTACTTTCCCAAAGTCCACTGCAAATTGAGGTGACTTTACTAAAAATGAAATACCACGAAAGCAAAAACACCTCTGTCGATCACATGGAAAAGTTTTATCAAGAATTTTCAGTGATCCAGCCGCAACGATTCGATGGCTTGATCATCACCGGAGCCCCAGTTGAAAAAATGGCATTCGAAGCCATTGACTATTGGCAAGAACTACAAAAAATCATGGATTGGAGTCAGACGAATTGCACTTCAGTCCTACATATTTGCTGGGGGGCACAAGCGGGGCTTTATTACCATTACGGTATCGACAAAGTGTTGTACCAAAGCAAATTGTTCGGTGTCTTCGAACAAACAGTCACGCATTTTCATCCACTGGTTCGGGGCTTTGACGACGTCTTTTATACACCGCATTCGCGCTATACTGGCATCGATGATGTCCAGCTGGCCCAAGCGCCTTTAGAAATATTGGCAGCGGGCGTTGAAACAGGGCCTTCCATCTTCGTATCAGAAGATCATAAAAATGCCTTCTTGCTAGGACATTTTGAATACCATTCAGCGACCTTGAATGAAGAGTACTTGCGAGACATGGAACGGGGCTTAGATACCGCGTTGCCCAAAAATTACTTTGCTTATGACCGCTTAGGGGGAAAAATCACCAACCGTTGGCGGGGACATGCCTCTTTGTTTTTCAGCAATTGGATCAATGAAACCTATTTGCGAACGCCGTATGACCTGTCCGTCATGCCAACGAAAGAAGGTTACCGAATTGGCAGTGAGCCAGAAGGTCGGGTGAGTATCAATGACGATTGAGCATTTTCTCTCCCACTATGCCAGGCAGCGAAAAGGCACCAATTCTTTAAAATGGGATCTTGTGGATCAACGGTTCCAAGGAGAAAAGCTTTTGCCTTTATGGGTAGCTGATATGGATTTTGCGGCGCCAAAGGCAGTGGAAGAAGCCTTGCAGCAACTGGTTGCTCAAGGAACCTTTGGCTATGCGATTCCCCCCTCAGGCTATTTTTTAGCCTATCAAGCTTGGCAAGATCGCCACTGGGGGACGAAATTCGAAGAAAAATGGCTCTCGTTTTCCACAGGGGTCGTCCAATCTTTGGTTGATTTGCTTCATTGTTTCACAGAACCTGACGATGGCATCTTGATCCAGCCGCCCGTCTATTATCCCTTTTTTGACAGCATCAAAGAGACGAAAAGGCGCTTGATAGAAGCACCCTTGCAAAAGGTGAAGAATTCCTATCAAATCGATTTTGCTGCTTTTGAAGCCAAAATCATTGAAGAAAAAGTGAAACTATTTATTCTCTGCTCCCCCCACAATCCAGTAGGGCGGGTCTGGCAAGAGAAAGAATTGCATCAGTTATTGGCCATTTGCCAAAAACATGAGGTTGTCGTGATCGCCGACGAGATCCATCGTGAACTGATACTCGGTGAGCAGCAATTTGTTTCAGCCGTGACAGTGGCACAGGGGTTCGGCTTTGAGAAGCTGATCGTTCTGGATTCGCCCTCAAAAACCTTCAACTTAGCAGGATTGTTACTCTCTCATGTTTGGATTCCTGATTTAGAGATGCGCAGAGCCTATCAGGCTTGGTGCCGACAATACAAGCAGACGGAAGTCAATCGTTTGGGATTGGTGGCTGCGAAAGCCGCGTATGAATCGGGGGATCAATGGCTAGATGACCTGCTTTTGGTGATTGCTGCCAATGAACAAATGGTCCGCCAGCAACTGCAAGAAGCATTTCCCAAAATTGAGCTCCTGCCATTAGAAGGAACCTATCTTCTCTGGGTCGATCTGAGGCAAGTCATCGCCAAAGAACGAACCAAGCAGGTGGTCCAAGATACTGCCGGTCTCGCAGTCGATTATGGGGAATGGTTCGCCAAAGACGGTCAGGGCATGATTCGTCTGAATCTTGCGACAACACCAACGATCATTCAAAAAGCCCTTGATCGTTTGATCGAGGCAATCAAAAAGGAGGAACGACATGACCATTGATACAGCAACTTTTCTGGCCCAATTAGGCAATCATTCGGATCAGCAAACCGGGGCGATCAGTCCGCCAATTTATCTTTCCACGACCTTTGCACATCCTGAATTGGGGCAAAGTACCGGCTATGATTATACTCGGACCAAAAATCCGACCCGGGATATTTTAGAAGCGGGTCTTGCCGAATTAGAAAAAGGAGCTCGGGCAGTAGTGACCAGCTCTGGCATGAGTGCGATCGCTTTGATTTTTGACTTATTTACCAGCGGGAGTCGCTTTTTGGTTTCTCGTGATTTGTATGGCGGCAGCTTTCGCTATTTTGCGGAATTGGAAAAAAGCCAACGGGCATTCTTCGATACCTTCAGTACTGTAACAGAATTAAGTGAAAAATTAACTGACGAGGTAACGGCTGTCTTTTTAGAGACCCCAACGAATCCTTTGATGACCGTGACGGATATTGCTGAAACCGCCAAGCTTGCTCACGATCATGGGGCACTATTGATCGTGGATAATACCTTTTTGACGCCGTTACGGCAGTTGCCATTAGAAGAAGGCGCGGATCTAGTGATCCATTCAGGCACCAAATTCTTATCTGGTCACAATGATATTTTGGCTGGTGTCGTGATCGCCAAAGATGCGCAAGTAGGGGAGCGTTTGAATTATTTAGCCAATACTTCAGGCCCGACTTTGAGCAGCTTTGATACGTGGTTATTTATCCGAAGTTTAAAGACGCTGCCGTTGCGCTTTGAACGACAGGAAGCCAACGCCAAGGAAGTCGGCCGTTTTTTACGAGCCCATCCGGCGATCAAAGAGGTGCTGTACCCGAATGCCGGCGCGATGATCAGTATTCGGGTGCTTGATGAAACCAAAATCAGCGGCTTTTTAGCAGCATTACAGGTCTTTACCTTTGCGGAAAGCCTAGGTGGTGTGGAAAGTCTCATCACGTATCCAACGACACAGACCCACGCGGATATTCCTCAAGAGGTACGAGAATCTTATGGGTTGACGCCGGATCTTTTACGGATCTCCATTGGGATCGAAAGTCGTAAAGATTTGATCGATGACTTAGAAAATGCACTGAAGATATTCAAATAACCCGACCACAGATCAGCTAGTTAAAAACTTACTTTTGTAGAGTAATTTTATTGACAGTTTTAGTTGTATAGGATAAAGTTACACTACATATGAATAGTGAGTCCGATGTTTTCAGTTGACGGCAACAGGCATTTGCCATTTCTCCTTTGAAAAAACAATTTGTTTTGAGAAACAGAGGTGAAATTGGTCTAGTTGAGCAATACGTCAAGAAAACGGGACGATTGATCTGAGGAGGGAACAAAAGGGGAAAAAGGGATGAAAAGAAACGTAGTAAAGGGATTGGCAACAGGGGCTCTTGGATTGCTGGCATTGTTCAGCTTCGCCGCTTGCGGCAGCAGTCAAGCAGATGAGGAAGCCACCGTTGTCAAATTGGGTGTCGTGGGTGAGCAAAACGAAGCCTGGGAACATGTGCAGGAAGAATTGAAGGAAAACGAAAATATCGACTTGCAATTGGTGAAATTCACCGATTATCGTCAGCCAATCGTGGCGCTTGAGGATGGCTCAATTGACCTTCACGCAGCATTGACGGAGATTTTTATGGACAATGTCAACGAAGAAAGTGGTTATTCCAACACGACGATTGCCTATACGACATTAAACCCACTTGGTATTTATTCCGATAAAATCACCGATGTCAACGAATTGGCAGATGGTGCTACGGTGGCTTTACCCAATGATGTCTCAAATGAGAGCCGTGCACTATTACTCTTACAGACCGCCGGTTTGATCACTTTGGATGAATCAAAAGGTTTACTGCCAACAACCAGTGATGTCATTGACAATCCCAAAGCCCTGAAATTTGAGCTACTTGACTCCAATCAAACTGCTCGGGCAATGACCGATGTCGACATTTCTTTGATCAATAATGGCATGGCCGTCGATGCTGGTTTGGTTCCTACAGAAGATGCGATTTTCTTAGAACCTGTGGCTGATTCCTCCAAGCCTTATTATAATGTGATCGCTGCGCGAGCAGACGAAGCAGACAATGACGTTTACCAAACGGTCGTTCGATATTATCAGACCGATGAAGTAAAAGCAATCATCGAGGAAGTAACAAAGAAATCTAGTATACCTGTATGGGAATAGAAAGTTAAAAACGACTATTACTATATAGGAACAGGAAGTAGGATGGAAAAATGATAAATTGGAAAAAAGGTTTAGCAAGTGTTGCCGTCGTTGGACTAGGATTTGTTCTAGCAGCCTGCGGTGGATCAAATACAGAAGAAACGTCAACCAGTAGTGCAGCTGGAGCTGGGGATGATTCAACATTCACTTATGCGATCAGCGGGGACCCATCGTCCACTAACCCGATCAACACCAGTGATCGTTGGGGATTGACAGTGACAAACATGATCTATTCTCCACTAGTTACAGTGGAAGCAGACGGAACAACACAAAATGCGTTGGCAGAATCAGTGGAACCAGCTGAAGACGGCCTTTCATTGACAGTACATTTGAAACAAGATGTGAAATGGTCAGATGGCGAAGACTTTACCGCCGATGACGTTGTTTTCACATATGAACAAAAAGTCAAAAAAGAAAATGGCAATGCCGATTCCCTTTGGGTCGACGACCAACCAATCGCGATCGAAAAAGTGGATGAATACACCGTCAAATTCGTGTTGCCGACACCGAGTGCGGCAGCGATCAGTAATATTGCAACCGAAACATACATCATTCCCGAGCATATCTTTAAAGATGTTACCGACTTCTCTGTCAGTGAACTGCCTGAAAAACCAGTCGGCACTGGTCCGTATCAACTGAAAGAATACAAACGTGGTGAGTACTTTACTTTTGAAGCCAATGAAAACTATTATGGCGGCAAGCCTTCGATTCAAAATGTGACGTTGCGCATCATCGAAAGTACCGATACTGCGAAAGTCGCTTTGCAAAAAGGGGAAGTGGATGCAGCCGTTGTCTTGCCTTCAGATATTGAAGATTTAGATGATGATCAGATCTCTGTTTATCCTTATACTGAAAACCGTGTCGGTTATCTAGGCTTGAACACTCACTCAGATGCTTTGCAAGATGTGAAAGTTCGACAAGCAGTTTTCTATGCGTTGAACAAAGATGAATTAAATCAAGCGGCGTATTTAGATGAAGAGTATTACGCAACACCATATTCATTCTTGCCACCAAACAATCCATACGTTACTGATGATGTTGAAAAATATGAGACGAATGCTGAAAAAGCAAAAGAACTTTTACAAGAAGCTGGTGTGACTGATTTGTCATTGAATTTGGCTTTCAACTCAACCGATCCAGCCCAAACGATCCAAGCTACGTTGATCCAACAACAATTGCAACAAGCAGGCATAACGGTTACACTTGAAGGTGGCGATGGTACAGCGATCTTTACCGAGTTGAAGAAACCTGATTCAACGAAGTACAACTTATTCCTTGGCGGGTATATCATGGGAAATGACCCTGACTTATACGGCAGTCTATTTGAAACTGGCGGTAGTGCCAACTACTTCCAAAGCAATAGCGAAACCATTGACAATTTGTTTGCCCAAGCAGCAGTTGAATTAGACACGGACAAACGTGAAGCATTGTATGATGATTTGCAAAAGGCCATTGCTGATGAAGCGATCATTTACCCAATCGTTGACAACAAGAAAATCCTAGCGGTCAATAACCGAATTGGTAATGTAGAAGATGCAGGTTTGATCCCAATCTATACATTCGAAGATATGTCTAAATTGACAATCAAGTAAATCCATTGGCTGTGATAAAGAGGAATCTTTTTTATCACAGCTTTTTTCTATGAAAAAGAAAGTAGGTCAGTTATGTTTCGATACATTGCAAAACGAGTATTGCAAGCAATCCCTTTGCTGTTTGTGATCTCTTTTATCGTTTTTTCACTTATACATATCGCACCGTATGATGTGATCGACTCCATCACGACACCCAATATGTCGCAAGAGCAAATCGATCTTTTGCGGCAGCGCTATGGCTTGGATCAACCCTTTTTGGTTCAATATTTTCTTTGGATCAGAAATATTCTTACCGGTAATCTTGGATTTTCTTTGGTGTCTCAAAGTAGTATTTCACAAGAACTTGCGACTCGGATTCCCAATACCATGCGCCTAGTGATCCCCGCTTATTTGACTGCCTTGTTGTTGGCCATCATTTTGGGCCTGTTGGCTGCTGCCAACAAAGGAAAGATTTGGGATCGGATCATTGACGCTGTGGCATCTCTAGGAATCGCTGTGCCGACCTTCTGGTTTGCGATGATCTTGATTTATGTATTTGGTTACTTATTAAATATGTTTCCAATCATTGGCATGTATACGGTCGGTAAAGAAGGGGATTTTGGCGATTTTCTGCAGCATTTTATTTTGCCATATACCACATTGACAGTCGCCTTCTTTCCAGATTTGACGCGGTATATCCGCGCATCAGCGACACAACAAGTTTCAGAAGACTACGTGATGGTGCAACGGGCATTTCATGCCAGCAAATGGCAGATTTTCAGCCGTCATATTAGTCGAAATATTTTGATTCCCGTTGTCACCCAAATCGGCTTGGCGTTGCCGATGTTAGTTACCGGTGCGATCATTACAGAAACGATCTACGGCTGGCCGGGCGTCGGCCCTTACTTGATGAGTGCGACGAAAAGCCTCGATTATCCTGTGATCATGGCCATCATGCTGTTGTCAGCAACACTGGTCATCTTAGGGAATTTGTTAGCGGATGTATTATACTCCGTGGTTGATCCACGTATCCGTAAAGGAGGGAGTAAGTAATGAAAAGTTTCAAAAAAATCAGTGAAGTCATGCTTGCTTCGCCCATCTATACCTTTTCTGTCGTTTTCCTGACGTTATTGATTATTTTGTCGCTTGTTGCACCTTTGATCCCCATCGATCCTAATGCAACGGATGTCAGCAACATGTCACAGCCGCCGAGTTGGTCTCATTTATTTGGAACCGATGAAGTGGGGCGAGATTACTTTATTCGGGTCGTCTACGGCGGTCGGGTATCATTGTTTGTAGGTGTTTTGGCAATGATCACAGCGACGTTTATTGGGACTCTTGTCGGTCTTGTTTCTGGCTACTTTGGCGGTTGGATCGACAACCTGCTGATGCGGCTCGTCGATGTATTGTCATCGATTCCTTGGTTGGTGTTAGTGATCGTTTTGAGCGTCTTTTTACGTCCCGGACTAACTACGATTATTATTGTGATCGGCGGCTTCTCCTGGATGAACATCGCTCGTTTGATTCGTGGTGAAACGTTAGCGGCGAAAGAACGGGAATATGTCGCTTACGGGAAATTTATCGGACGTTCTTCATTTAGTATTATCGTGAAGCATGTTTTCCCAGCAGTGCTTCCTACCTTGATCGTTGCGGCATCTGCAAGTATTTCAGGAGCGATCATGACCGAATCGGCTTTGAGTTTTCTAGGCTTAGGAATACAGCAACCGATGGCTTCGTGGGGCAGTCTGTTGCAAAACGCGCAAAACAGCTTGCAGCGGGCACCATACATGGCGATTCTTCCAGGGCTCTTTGTTATTTTCACCATCTATTCCTTTAACAATATCGGCGACATGATCAAACATGTCTTGCAGAGAGAGGTGTGACCGATGAAGACAGAGTTATTAGCGATCGAAGCGTTGAATGTGACATTTCAAAGCAAAACCGGTCCGAAACCGTTAGTAAAAAATCTTGATCTGGTAATTCCTAAGGGCAAAGTCGTTGGGATCGTTGGCGAATCTGGCAGCGGCAAAAGTATGACCATGAAAAGCGTCATGGATCTTTTGCCTGATAAAGTGACCGATCACTATACCAGTTATACATTTGAAGGAGCAGCAGTGACCGATCGTCGAACATTACCGATCGCCATGATTTTTCAAGACCCGATGACTTCGTTAAATCCTTTGCGCACGATTGGCTATCATTTGATCGAAGTGATTCGCCGCTCACAAAAAGTATCGAAAAAAGCAGCACAAGAAATCGCCGTCAAAGAGTTAGAAAAAGTCGGCATACCTTTTCCAGCACAACGCATGAAACAATATCCTCATGAGCTATCTGGGGGGATGCGTCAGCGGGTGATGATTGCCATGGCTTTGTTGGCGCAACCGAAATTGCTGATCGCAGATGAACCGACAACGGCTTTAGATGTGACGATCCAAGCACAGATTTTGGCATTGATCAAAAACCTGCAAAGAGAGAACCAGCTTTCCGTCGTCCTTGTGACCCATGACTTTGGGGTCGTTGCAGGAATGTGCGACTTTATTAAAGTGATGTATCAAGGCCGAGTCGTGGAAGAAGGAACCACGGAAGAAATTTTTTATCAGCCGGAACATCCTTATACGAAACAATTATTGCAGGCGGCCCATTTAGGCGACAAGCATGCCGAATTAAAAGTCTTTGACTATCATGAGACATTGGTAGATGAACTGCAAGAAACGCAACTATCTAAGACACATCGCGTCTGGCGCAATCAGGAGGTGACAGAATAATGGGAGAACTGATTCGCGTAGAACATGCGACGAAAATCTTTCGCAGTAAAAACTGGCGCGGCACTGTCAGTGAAGTCCGAGCGGTCGAAGATGTCAGTCTAACGATCCATCGGGGCGAGACATTGGGGCTAGTGGGGGAATCTGGGAGTGGGAAAACCACTTTAGGACGCAGTATTTTAAATTTAGAGACCTTAACAAGCGGGGAGATTTTCTTTGAAGGCAAAGAGCTAACAGCATTGACGGCAGAAGATCGCAAAGCAGCGTATCAGCAAATGCAGATTATTTTCCAAGATCCGTATTCATCATTGAATCCCCGTATGACGGCACTTGAACTGGTGATGGAGCCGTTGTATCATGAAACGAAAGATGCTGCTCGAGCGAAAGCCAAAGAAATCTTAGCGATCGTCGGGATCACCGGTGATGATGTCCATAAACTGCCTCGCAGTTTCAGCGGCGGACAACGGCAACGGATCGGTATCGCTCGTGCGGTGGTCAATCGCCCGGCGTTCGTCTTGTGTGACGAACCGACTTCGGCATTAGATGTCTCCATTCAGGCTCAGATTATCCAATTGCTACTGCGTCTACAAAAAGAGTTTTCATTGTCTTATTTATTCATTTCCCATGACTTGTCCGTGATTCGTCATATCAGTGATCGAACAGCCGTCATGTATCAAGGGAAATTAGTTGAATTGGCACCTACCGACCGTTTGTTTGAAAATCCGCTGCATCCTTACACGAAGAAATTATTAGCAGCAGCGCCGATCGCTGATCCTGTGTTAGCAAGAGGTGCGATGGAACAAACGGAAATTCAAAGCACGATTACTTTGACACCATTGTATGAATGGGTCGAAGTTGAACCAGATCATTTTGTGAGGAGAGAAAAACGATGACAGTAGAAACATTGACGATCCATCAAGGAAGCGACAAATTTGAAATGACGACCCCAACTGGCAATTGGGTGTTAGCACGGGAAAAAGGCTATTCGCCAGTCCAAATGCTTGTGAGTGCGGTAGCTGCTTGCGGCGGCTATGTATACGCATCTGTCTTAGAGAATTCAAAGGTTGAAGCAGAAATCGAAAAGATCGAAGTCAGCTATGACCGGGACGACAACAAAAAAGCCCAACCAGTCAGTGCTATCCACATTCAGTTTTATGCGAAAATCGCTGAAGCCGACCATGACAAAGCGACGCGTTGCCTAAAACTCGTTTCACCAAATTGCCCCGTGATCCAATCATTAGATCCAGCGATCGAAGTGACGGAAACAGTGACGTTTATTTAATCGAAAAAAGACTTTGTGTGCCTGAAACCAAAAGGCGTACAAAGTCTTTTTTGATCAATAAATAATATTCTCCCGAATAAAATCGATATCTGTCACTAAAAGTTTTCGATCGACACTCTTTAGGGCGCCAGATTCTCGTAATTTTTGCATCATTCGATTGACACTGCTGGCAGAGGTAATGCCGCAAAAGCGAGCGATCTCTTCATTGGTGACTTCAAAGTCGATCAAGACGCCCTCTGTTGTTTGAACCCCAAAAGTTTCATAGAGCTCATTGATTTGGGTACAGACAGCACCGAATTTGCCGTTCATCAGCATTTGCTGCATCTTTTTCATCGTATCCATCAAGTTTCTCCGATAATACTCTTTGACATAATCCTGTAGCAGACGGTCACGATTGACATCTGCCCAAAATTGATCCCGCACGATTTTGTATAATTCGGCTTCTTCTGATTCAACCCGCACATTAAAAGGGGCTTCGACTTCTTGAGAGGATTCGTCTTTAAACAAAGAGACGATCTCGAAATCCGTCAAATAGCGCAAGTTGAATTCGCGCCCTTCATGGGTCACTACGCTAGTTTTGATGATGCCTTTTTTTAAAATATAGACGTACCGATCCGGGATGCCTTCATACGTCAAGTAACTCTTTTTCTTGCGGATAACGACCGGTATTGCTTGTTTTTCTAAATAATCACGTAATATCTGTTTCTCCACCCACGTTACTCCTTCACTTCATGCCAACCCAACATTTTCTGAAAAAAAGATGAAATATCCTCTATTCAAGCTTCATTAAAAGACATTTCTAGTGAAAAAGCAATAACAAATGTTAATGTTTCTTGTTAATGCTCTTTTTTAACAGCAAAAGCGCATTTCAAGTAGAGGAAGTTTCGGTATAGTAAAACGCATCACAGCACAAACAGGAGGAATGGAAGAAACATGTCAGACAGGGAAACCAATCAAGAAGGAATCGTCAGCTCGACGCCGTCAACCAAAAATGAAAAACTATGGAACAAAGGGTTTATCACGATTACCTTGATCAATTTTATCGTCTTTCTCGTGTATTATTGTTTTGTCGTCATCACTGCGAAATTTGCCACTCAGGAGTTAGGGGCATCCACCGCACAAGCTGGCTTGGCAGCGGGGATCTACATTATCGGAACCTTGATCGCTCGCTTGTATGTTGGAAAAATTTTAGAATTAGTTGGTCGTAAAGCTGTTTTGCGCTGGGGGATATTGTTTTATGTCATTACCACCGCTGCTTATTTGGTCTCAGTCAACATTTATATTTTAGATACTGTGCGCTTTTTCAATGGCTTTGCTTATGGTGCTGTCTCAACTGCGGCTAATGCGATCGTCACAGCATATATCCCAGCTTCCAAACATGGCGAAGGGATCAATTACTATGGATTAAGTACCAGTTTAGCAGCGGCAGTCGGGCCTTTTATTGGCATGCTATTATTACCGACCGTCGGCTTTGATTTCATTATTTGGTTAGCAACCATCTTATCAATCGCAACAGCCATCGCGTGTTTCTGGTTCCCAGTCAAAAATATCCCATTAACAGAAGAACACAGAGCACAACTAAAAAAATGGTCCATCAAAAGCTTTGTCGAACCAAAAGTCTTTTTCATTTCCGGGATTGCCTTTTTGATCGGGTTGGCTTATTCCAGTGTTCTCGGCTTCTTGTCAATCTACGCCAGTGACCTTGGGTTAGAAACGGCCGGTGCTTTTTTCTTCATCGTCTATGCACTTTCCGTGACCTTCACACGACCAATGACTGGCAAACTATTTGACCGCCATGGCGCAGATGCGGTCATGTATCCTAGCTTTCTTTTCTTGACCCTTGGTCTTTTCCTATTGAGTATTACCGGCAACAGCTGGATGTTGTTGCTTGCGGGTTGCTTTGTCGGCTTGGGCTATGGCACCTTCATGTCGAATGGCCAAGCCGTTTGTCTAAAAGAGGTCGATCCTCACCGTGTCGGCGTAGCGCTCTCCACCTATTTCATCGGGCTGGACCTCGGCTTAGGCGTAGGTCCCTATGCATTAGGAAGCTTGCACGGTCTGTTTGATTACTCGCAGATCTACATCTTATGCGGACTGATCCCAGTCGTCGTTCTTGTTTTATACAAATTGTTTTATAAAACGAAACGCGCAGTTGCCGCCGTTGGTACTTTGAAGCAGCCAATCAACGAAGGAGAATGACCTCAACCATTACAAAAAGGAGTGTTTCACCATGGATAACAATCAATTGATTATTGAAGCATTGAACAAATTAGTGACGAACATCAACGAATTAAATGAAGAAATGCACGCTATGAAAGAGGTCACCGCAACGATGACCCATGAACAACTTGCTATCGATCATCAATTACGCGACATCAAATCGGTATTGATCAATGACAATTTAATTGGATAAATTGTCATAAGGCATAAAATGAAACAATAAACAGGAATGAACGCTTTTTTTGAGAATGTTTGTTGCTCACTTACTGGTGGCAGAAAAATTCACATAAGAAAAGCGTTTTTTTGATGCGCAAAAAAGAAAAGCGAACATTGGCAGAGTTTGTACAAGAAAATAAGCAAGAAAAATTGTGGCAGTCCGCGCTTGTATGCTATAGTGTGTCTGGGTAGTAATACCTAATAAAAATCAGAGTAGGAAATAAAGCGTTAAGTGCTGAAAGGATGGGATGTTGCCTTTCGGACGAAGAACGGTCATTCGTTCGCGGTTTTATTTTCGCATTCGCTGCATGAATTTGTAGCAACTCTAAAAGGAGATGCTCGCTATGAAAAGAAAAGTCGATGCACACATGATTGCGGTCATGGGACTTTTGATTGCCTTGATGGTGGTCTTGTCGCAAATCTTGGGGTTTGAAACCTCCTATATCAAAATCACATTTTCCTTTGTACCACAGCTGATCATGGGTATGCTGTTTGGTCCGTTTTGGACCGCAGTTGGCTCGTCATTAGCTGATATCGCAGGAATGGTGATTTTTCCAAAATCAGCCTACTTTTTCGGCTTTACCATCAATGCCTTTGTTGGTGGACTGATTTATGGCTACTTCTTCTATCGGAAAGAAGTCACATTAAAACGAGCGGCAACGGTCGTCTTGTTAAATACTATTTTGATAACCTTGATCTTAACTCCGATCTGGTTAGCTATGATGCTGAATATTCCTTTGACAAGCTGGGCCATCTGGTCGGTCCGCTTGCTAAAAGCAGTCATCATGTTCCCGATACAAACTGCGTTGATTTACATCGTAGGGCGTGCGGTACCATACAAACGGCTGATCCGACGGTTCGTTTAACGAGTAAAAAAGAACGATAACATCCATTGAAGTGAATCATCTGCGAATATTTCGTCAGTGGTTCACTTTTTTCTTTCTAAGGATGGGCTTAGTCATTCTCAATAACTTGTTTAGAGGGGAAGGTGAACCTATGAATAAAAAAGGACTCGCTATGGGACTGTTTCTTTTCTTAGTCTTAGCAGCAATGGGAGGGATGAAGTGGGTGATAGAACAGCAAAAACAGCAAACGGAGGAGTCATCCGTGATCCAGCAAAGCAGCTCGAGAGACGAAACAAAGGAAGAAAGCAGTGCAAGCCAAGAAACCACCTCAGTTTCCACGTCACCTTCTGTTTCCACTTCCACGCAAGAACAGTCAGAAGAGGCAATAGAAGAAAAAATCGCCACGATGAGTTTGGAGGAGAAGGTCGGGCAATTGTTTTTTGTGCGTGTACCTGAAAGCAATCAAATCGAAGAACTTCAAAACTATCACTTTGGCGGCTATCTGTTATTCGGCCGTGATACCGAAAATGAGACGGCGGAGAGCTTGAAACAGAAAATTTCAGATTACCAAGCAGCCAGCGCCATTCCGCTGTTGATCGGTATGGATGAAGAAGGGGGCACGGTGACTCGCATCAGCCGCAATCCGAACCTTACGGATCAGCGTTTTCTCTCACCACAACAGCTATATGCCCAAGGTGGATGGTCGGCGATCGAAGAAGATACAGCAAAGAAAGCGGAAATTTTAAAAGCGTATGGCATCAATGCCGGGCTGTTTCCCGTTGCCGATGTTTCCACTGATCCGCAGTCCTTTATCTACGACCGAACCATTGGCATGGATGCGCAGGGCACGAGTGCGTTTGTAGAACGTGTGGTTCATGTTTTGCAGAAACACCACGTGGGGTCAACCTTGAAGCATTTTCCCGGCTATGGCAACAATCGTGACTCGCATGTCGCCATCGTCACCGATGACCGCCCGCTATCTGCACTGCGGGAAACGGATTTTCTGCCTTTTGCCGCAGGGATCAAGGCTGGTGCCGATAGTATTTTGGTGGCCCATACGATTGTCAATAGTATCGATAACACTGTACCCGCCTCAATTTCAAAACCCGTGCATGAGCTGCTCCGAAATGAATTGCATTTTGAAGGGGTCATCATGACGGATGACTTGGATATGGCAGGACTTTCTGAGTTCATTCCGCAAAATGAAGCCGCATTACAGGCGTTGCAGGCGGGAAATGATCTAGTGATCTCATCTACCTACCAAGAACAGATCCCCTTTGTCGTACAAGCGGTTGAAGATGGCCGCTATTTGGAAGCTGATTTGAATGCTTCCGTCAAACGAGTTTTGCTCTGGAAAGAAGCATTGCATTTACTTTAAGAAAAAATAAACCTGCTGTTTCCTCCGTGTAAGAGAGTCGTTCTCTTACTGAGAGGAAGCAGCAGGTTTTTTTAGATACTATGAGCCAGTACCTCTAATTCTTTGGCAAAGGCTTCTTGTCCAATAAATCGCAGATAGTCCAAGGCTTTTTCAATCGTGGCCATTCCCAGCGTACGATCTCCTTGGAACAAGGCGTAAATGCCTTCGAAATAACGAATCATCAGGCGGATACGATCATTGTCCGGCGGCAGGTGATCGGCTAGATACGTCAGCACATGCGCCAACTCGGCAGGTTTTTTGCGATCGATAAACAAGAAAGCCGCATTCGTCAGCAATTTTGTGTAGATTTGATAATTGATACTTAGCGTATTGCTGTAAAAAATTTTTTTATTCAGGTGTTTCATTTGATACAAGATGTACTCGTCAGAAAAAAGGAAAAGCAGATTGGTAAATAAGGAGATTTCAAACTTTCCCCACGTGTCGATTCGTTCCAAGTATTTCTTGATGGTCGCTTCGATGATGCAACGTTCTTCCTCGTCGGTAACTACGCCTTTTTTCTCTAAAATCAAAAAGAATTGACTATACAATACATAATAGAAAAAATCCTTCGTGGTTTTATACAGTGCTTGGGCTTTGTTGATCAAAGAGAGTACTTCAGAATAATTGCTTTCATAGTAAGCGGTGGTCAACTGTTTGGATAGCTGTTTTTTCTCGCTGACTTGATTGTCATCCAAGCGATACTCAAATTCTTCTAAGGTGACATTTAAGCGGTCCAAATATTGGTGCAAAATATCAAAGGCGATGCGATGCCCTTTTTGTTCAAAGGTTGCCAGTGTACTGCGTTCTGAAATGTTCTCAACCAATTTTCGCTGTGAGATATTTCGTTCCGTTCGTAACTCTTTTAACAAGTCATTGGCCTTCAAAAAATCCCTCCTAAAAAAAGTGGACGGAAAAATAGTCCAAATATGTTACAGCATTATTTTGCGGGTAAACTTGAAGAAAGTCAATTAAAGGAGGAGAAATGGATGTTTGATTTTTTTAGTTTTCCCTGGGAAGTTGTAGAACTAATGGCTAACGTTTTTTCTTTCTTCAAATAATCGATCCTTTGTGATTGGTTAGCAATTGATTTTTTAACAGGAAAAAAGTATAAGTGGTTTCACGTAATAAGTTACTGTTCATTCGCGCATTCAAACGCCCTCTCCCCAAACAGCTTACCCTGTCAAGGTGCGTAGGTTTGCCGAATCCCTTTTAAAAAAGGAGCAAACACAACAGCGAGTGATTGCTCTTTTTTTGTTGGTCAAAAAACCTGCATACGGCATCGCAACAGTCAGTTTTGCTTTTTCTTAAACATTGGTTCATTCGGATCAGAATAGTAATCAGGATTGAATTCATCATCGATCGATACCCCGAAAAGAGAAACGAGACTGGGAAGAAACCCAATCACGCCGAGGACGACGGCAACTGGAAGGTAGAATTTTTTACGCTTGTACCACGGAAGTTGCGATTTCTTTTCCATAGGAAATCCTCCTTTTCACTTAGTGTAACATGTTCTTAAGTCGGTGTGAATAAATATGATGTTGATAAAATTTCGTTTGGGGGATGTGTATCATTCGTTACACTGATTTAGGAATTGTATAGGATCAGTTTTAGATGATCATGGCAGAATAGCCGTAAAAACTTGGGCGATACTGAATCTCAACAATTTTTAAACCATTATCCTGAATAAAGTCTAAATACTGGTTGACTTTATTCTCAAAGGATTTTTCAGAAAAACCACTTGAAATTATTTTTACGTTCATTGCGTCACTCCTTTTATTAAGATAAAACCATTATATATTTGAACAGAATTAAAAACAATGAAAGTATTCAAAATAAATAAACTATGTTCTTTTTATTTGTTTTATATGAGCAATAATTCTCTTTTGTGTTATAAGAATATATGTATTAGATAGCTGGTAATACAAAGAGAAAAAGAACCGAGTAAGAAAGCAATTCTTCTTACTCGGTTCCTTTTATTGAAAATAATCCTTGGCTTGGTCCATCAAGGTTTGAAAGTCTGATTCGTTTTTTCTTATTGCCTCTGTTAGGGTAAACAAATAACCGTTGGGGTCTTTGATGGTCATTTCAAGGGCATTCCAAGGCTTTTCCATCAAAGGTTCCACGATCCACTTTGCGGGAATTTTCTGAGCGATATTCTGAAGATCATTCATCGCTACATTCAAAATTGCCCCATCGCCAACAGTGAACGCTTCTGCTGCAATCAGCATCAAATCTTAGTAGTCAGCAAGACGCAGGTGGTCCATCATCACTTGATTTTCTTGATTGCGAAACTGATACAATGACTGGAAACCCAAGATTTCTGTGAACCATTTCGATGATTGCACAATATCTTTTGTCTTCATTTGGTAAAACATTGGCATAACATAAACTTTCATTTTGACACCTCCTCTTGATTAGAGGATACCGCTTGACGCAGCGTCAAAGTCAATAGACATTTTCGTAGTGAAGCAAAGCTTGATAATGGCGTTTCTTTGGCACTTAAGTCAAGGAAAAATGGGCAATAATTTTTTGACTCACTTCATCAGGTGACAAGTGGGTATTGTTGATTTTCAGCGAAGGAATCGTTGGGAAAAGGGTAGTTAATTCCTGTGGCAGGCTTTCTAAGCGATAGTTTTCATACGAAGACAAAAGCTCATTTCTAGAAAAAGCCAGCGCTCTTTTTGACGGCTTTGCGGCTAAACGGTCCTCATGGCAATTGCGCTTTAAACGTTCCTCAATATCAGCCACTAATTCGATAAAATAGACCTCTTGTCGGGCATCGGTAAATAGCTGGGCGATCTCTTGTAAAAAAGCTAAATCTCCCGCTTGATCGAAATCAATCAAGACCGTAAAGATGATTGATTTTGTCGTATTATTGGCTTCATTATGAACAAAGGCTTTGAAGAGTTCGATCCGCGTTTGATTAGACAAAGCAAATGCTGCTGGGCTATAGCCAAGAAAATTCGCAAATAGATCAATGGTCTGGTGATTGAATAATAGTTTTGCATCCAATCGTTTTTCCAGTTCTTTCCCCACAGTCATTTTTCCTACCGCTTGCGCGCCAATCAAGACGATCAATGGCATCACAACACATCCTTTTTATCAATCGTAACAAAGGTGGGCTATCGTGTAAATCCGTTCTTAGAAAGAAACGATTGAGAAGCTGGATTTTTTTATGTGGAAACCAAGGATGCTCTTTTTTAGGTAAAAAGGAATGAGCGAAATTTATCTGAGACAGGAAAAAAGATCATACAGCATAGTAGTACGGTTTGGAACAACAAAATGACTAGTAGATTGATCGTTTCAAATCGTGAATAAAGATAGAAGTGGATCAGCCATTCGAAGACATTGACAAAGACTAAATAAAGGTAGTGCGCTTTTTTGACCTTGCAGTTTTTCAACCAATAATAGCTTAAGTAATAATCCAGCAAGATCATCAATAATAGAAAAAGTTTGCTAAAAGCCGTCAGATTGTCATGCTGGGAGGCAAGTTTTTGAAAAAATAGCAAAAGTGTGGGTGTCGGAATATAAATAATCAATAAGGATAGAAAAAAATAGACAATAAAGGGCATAGTCATTCCTCCAAAATATTGATAAAAAAAGCATAGATAAATTAGCAAATTTGACCGTGCACGTCAATTGGTTTTGTTATCGAAATTTTCGATAATGGATGATTGGTATTGATTGAAGGAAAAAGGATCATAGGAAAGTCGATGGCTATTGATTCAGCAAAGCGCTGATAGCGAAGGAGTAATTAAGGGACAGGAAAAAAGAAATACTCCCTTTCTTTAATCGAGAAGGGAGTGGTTGATTGATCCGACGGAAACATCTAACCCCATGTCTCATTGAGTTTATCCGCATAAAACAAAAGTGCCTGTCGGTAAGACTGGATGTCTGGATCGCTAGAGGTTTCGGCAAGCAGGGTCAATAATCGTTCAGCGGCTTGCTCATACTCGGCTAGATTAAACAGTGTCATGGCATAGAAGGTTTGCAAAGCATGATTTTTTGGAAACAGCTGCATCGCGTGTAAAAACACTCCTTCGGCTTTTTGATACTTGCCGAGGGCACGATAGGTGCTGCCTAGACCTAGGTAGGCATCTGGCAAGTCGTTTTCTGATAAACCTAACGCGATTGCTTGTTCATAATAAGGAATTGCCTGTTGTTCTTCCCCTAAAAGATCATAGCTCCAAGCCGTTTGGTAGTGGACAAAGGCATCTTGGGGATTTTCGGCAGCTAATTGAATCAATTGTTCATTTGATTGTTGCAGCTTTTTTTCAGCCCGCAGTTGGATCGCAGCAGCTAGTCGTTCATTCATTGGTTCGAAGCTCCTTTTCAAATAGTAGAAAATGACACGGATAACTTGCGAGCCTAGCTAAGGGGAAAGATCAGCCCAGCTTTCACCTGCAAAGGAAAAACCGCATGCTTCATACAGCTTGTAGGCTGGCTGATTTTCAACCGTCACTACCAGATAAAGGTGAGTGAGTCCCATGGCTTTTGCTCGTTGGATCACTTCATTCATCATTAGCTTGGATAAGCCTTTGCCTTTAAAGGCTGCGCTCATAACAACAAATAATAGCAGGGGAAGCTCTTGAAACGTGCTGGTTACTACGGCACCGATAGGATAATTATCCATTTGCAACTGAAAAGAAAGCTCTGGACTCAAGGGACCGTATTTTCCGTCAGCAGTCTCTCTCAGCTCTCTTTGCCAGTCAGCAATCGATTCCCCTTCGTCATCCGTCGTTTCATGATAGGCCGAATAAAAAAGTTCTGCGACACTTCGAGAATCCGGGATAAAGGGGTCAAAAGAAAGGGCGGATTCTTGTAAAGCTTTGGGGGTATGTTGTAAGTCACAAGCCATAATGATTCGTTTCATAGAAGCACTCCTCTCTGCTCGTTTCATTTATTATAGCAGAGCAAAGCTTTCTCAAGATCGTTTTTTTCTAATGAAAGCCCAGATACAACGAATTCCTTCGTAGATTGCAGTAAAGACAGCAACCAGAAACAAAAACGACATGTAATGGATCAAAAAAGCCAGTTGAAACCACAAGCCATAGACCATCGGCAGGACGACGAGCAAACAAATTCCTAATTCGATGTTTCGCTTTCTTCTTATTTGAAACCAACGTTCATCTGACATCCTTTTTTCCTCCTGTTCATTCTTTACACACGCTCTCGGATAAATATCCATCTTTTTATAAAATATTCAATATAGTTGCGATATTTTGATTAAAAACTAGAAAACTAGTTTATTTTTTGGTAATCTTGAAGATAAGATTAGAAATAGCTGTTGTTTTTTATTTTGACTTATTATCCCACGAAAGACAAGGTGAGCACAATGGAAAGAAAACCGATGTATTTAAAAAATGGGCTTCCTCTAACAATGGAGCCCGGTAAGATTTATACATGCCTTTACCGAGGCGGTTATTTCATTTGTGAAGAAAAGGGCCAACCGCTGCCATCGATAAAAAGAGAAGCGAAATAAGCGAACTTCTCACTTAAGATTTGTCAGGGATCGAACGGGTTGTTGGAATTGTTATCTCCTTTTTAGTACCAATCAAATGATGTCTAGCATTTTCAAAAAATCTCAACGTTCTTCATTCAGACCATTCTAAGGCTTAAATTGATTTTGACCGATTTCAATTTAGTAAGAACAATCCGATCCCTGACAAATGTTAGGTGAAAAGTCCCCAAGAGACTGAACGAATAGTAATGGTTATTCGGACAGCCAATAGCAGTGGAATTACGAGCGAACATACAATAGTAGAAATCGTCTTTTTCTCATAAAAAACGATTCTACTTGAAGGGAACATTTTTTTTTGCTATAATAGTTCAGGAATTGAAAAATAAAATAGACAAAGGTTGAGCATTTTTTATGCTTCAAGGATCAGGTTTGCCAAGGGGTGAGGCAAACGTTCTTGGAGGAATGCTGGCCTTTTTTTTGTTATCAGCATACTTCTTCGTGAGGTATGCTTTTTTTGTTTATTTTTCAGTTGAGAATATAAATCACTATGGGAGGGAAATCGATGAGAGAAGCTTTGACTCGTTTACGAGAAGCAGAAGAAGCCAATGAACAGCAATTGCTCGCTTTGAAAAAAGAACTGCAGTCGGAAGAAGCGCAGCAGCAACAAGCATTGCAAGAGCGGGCTTCCGCTTTGGAAGAAGCCCTTGCTCAAGAACAAGCAACAGTCGAAGACCAGTTGGAACAGTCACTAGAAGCACAAAAGCAGCAGCTGGCAAAAGAGACCCAGCAAGTGTTAGATCGTTACCAAAAAAATATGCAAAGCTTCCAAGAGCAAGCGGTTCAACAGATCGTTGAAGGAGTGATCGGAACTTATGGCAGTAACCAAACTAAATAAATTAACGTTGATCACCCCGAAGCACTACCAAGAAAGGTTATTGACGAAGCTGCAAACGATGCAGTTTGTTGAAATCGAGAACGTATTTGAGCAGGAAGCGAACGAAACTTGGCTACGGGAATTTTTTGCAGGAGCCACCCCAGAAGGTGCTTCTCACCAACCAATGATTCGTCGACTGCAAGAAGCAATCCGCTTTATTCGCCAAAATGGTGATGCGAAAAAAGGCACGGAATGGCAACGAGATGCCTTGCGGCTGTCGGACTTTGAAACAAGCTTCGATGAAGCCGCAGCATTAACGGAGCTGGTTGAAGTCGAGAATTTGCAGGAGCGCTGGGTAGAGACGATCGAAGCGATCGAAGCAGCGACGCAGTCGGAAGAATGGGCGACACAATGGCAAAATCTTGACGTGCCGTTGGAGATCGAAGCACCTGCTCATACAAGTTTTTTTGCTGGGCGTGTCGAAGGCCCACGCTGGGAAGATCTAGCTGAAGCCTTGCGACAATTGGAAGAGGTTCATATCGAAGTGATCTATTCTGAGCCAAAAAAAGTCAATTTCAGCTGCCTATTTTTAGCAGCGATCGAAGAGCAAGTGTTCCAATTGTTTCACCGATATGGGGTGAAGAAAGAAACCGGTCTAACATCCGAATCACCAAAAGTGGTTTTGCAAAACGCGAAACAAGCGTTGACTTCCTTGACCCAGCAGCGCAAAGAACTGATTACAGAAATCAGTCAGCACAAACAACGGCTGATCCTGTTACAGCAAGCGGAAGAACTGTTTTTGACTCGTGAGAATCGGGCAATGATGCAACAGCGCTTAGCAGCTGGTCAGACCTTTGCCCTCTTGCGCGGCTGGATCGCAGAAAAGGATCAACCGTTAGTGGCGGAAATGGTCCAAGAATCCTTTGCCAACGAGATTTACTATTCGTTTGAAGAACCCACTTCAGAGGAGATCGCTGCTAATCAAGTGCCAACGAAGCTAAAAAACGCCTCGTTTATTCAACCCTTTGAAATGTTGACGGAGATGTACAGCCTGCCAAAATACGATGAGATCGATCCAACCCCATGGATGACGCCCTTTTACTATGTTTTCTTTGGTATGATGGTGGCTGACTTAGGTTATGGTGCATTAATGGCTGTAGCGACCACGATCGGGCTGCACGCCATGCGTTTGCCCAAAGGGACCAAACGGTTTCTGAAATTGTTCCAGATTTTGTCCGTGCCAACTATGATTTGGGGCGCAGTCTACGGCTCTTTCTTTGGCGCTACATTGCCCTTCCAACTTTTATCACCCTCCGAAGATTTTATGGCGATCTTTGGTCTATCCATGATTTTTGGTGGGATCCAACTGTTTACAGGCCTTTATTTAGCAGCCAAAGAAAATATCCGCAAAAAGGATCTTTTAGGTGCAGTCAACGATGGCTTTGCGTGGCTAGGACTTTTGAGTGGTCTTTTAGTGGCAGCCGCAGGCAATCTTTTGATCGATGTCCCAGCACTAACAACCGTCGGCTTGATTTTAGCAGGCTTTAGTGCCTTATTGATCATCGTGGTACCGATTCTGAAAGGGAAAACCAAAGTGGGCGGCTTCTTTTTAGGGTTGTATGACTTGTACGGTGTGACAAGTTACATCGGCGACTTTGTCAGCTACAGCCGCTTGATGGCATTAGGGATCTCCGGTGGGAGTATCGCAGCAGCTTTCAACTTATTGGTGGGCTACTTGCCGCCAGCCGCTCGTTTTTCTGTAGGCATTCTCTTATTGGTTGTCCTACAAGCTTTAAACATCTTTTTATCGTTACTGAGTGCATATGTGCATGCCGCACGTTTACAATATGTAGAGTTTTTCGGAAAATTTTTCACTGGTGGGGGGCGCCAATTTGAAACCTTCAAGCCAAGTGAGAAATACGTTGATTTTGATAAAGAAAATGGAGGAGACAATAAATGATTGATTACTTAATTAATAATAATGGTGGTATGGTGTTTGCAATTATCGGAATGGGGATCGCTACGATCTTTTCTGGGATCGGTTCAGCCAAAGGGGTGGGCCAAACTGGTGAAGCAGCGGCAGCCTTAACGACGAATCAGCCGGAGAAGTTTGGACAAGCCTTGATTTTACAATTACTTCCCGGAACGCAAGGGCTATACGGATTCGTTATTGCGTTTATGATCTATGGTAGCTTAAGTGGTGAAATGTCGACAGTGACTGGTATGGCGTATTTGATGGCCTCACTGCCAGTTGCCTTTACTGGCTTATTCTCAGGAATGGCCCAAGGGAAGGTCGCTGCAGCTGGGATTCAAATTTTAGCGAAGAAACCAGAGCATTTCTTTAAAGGGGTCATGTTCTCAGTAATGGTTGAGATGTATGCCATCTTAGGTTTTGTTATTTCTTTCTTACTTTTAGGAACGATTTAAAGGGGGCGAAGGTATGGACGCAATCGACAAAATGATTGCTGAACTAGACCAAGAAGCGCAGACAAAACGGGAACGTTTGGCTGCCGCTGAACGTGCTAGGATCAGTGAAACGATGGCACGTGACTGGGCGAAAAAAGAGTCGGACTTGCAGCTTCGTGCCCAGCAAGCAAAAAAGCAAGCCGAAAAACATTATCAGCAAGCCCTGAATCGCCAAGCAAGTGCCGCTAAGCAGCAGCAAATGGTGAAACAAAACGAATACTTGACACAACTTTTTGAGCAAGCGTATCAAAAAATGGTTGCCTGGACGCCAGAAGAGCTGCAGTCATTTGCTGAAAATGTGCTGCAGCAGTTGCCGATCAGTGGGACGGTGACCTTCCACGCTGGTCCTGAGCAAGCAGCCCATCTAGATGCCGCTTGGCTTACGTCTTGTCAATCAAAACTACCGTATCAAATCAAAGCAGGCGCACCATTGACAGAAGCGGGCTTTTTGGTAGATGACAACGGCATTCAATACAATTTAACCTATCAGGTACTGCTTGATGAATACAAGAAAGAAACCCGAGAACGGTGGTTGCAGATCATACAACAAGGAGGTTGATCCATGAGGAACTATCATCAATTGAATCCAATCATTCGGCTGAAAGAGATGACGTTGTTAAAGTCGCAAGAAGTCGAGCAAATGATTGCGGCAAAAGGGTTTGCTGAAGTCGAAGCTGTCTTGCAGCAGACCCATTATCAACGCTATTTGAAGCCAGATTTTTATGAACGATTCGAAACCTATCTCGATGAAGAATTGTTAAAGACGATCAAAGAATTGGCCGAGCTGGTTCCTGATCAAGAGATCCTCCGACTGTATATGATGCCTTTTACTTTCCATAATCTAAAAGTCTTGACCAAAGAGTCAGTCACTGGAAAAGATTATGATCATCTACTGATCGAAGACGGTTTTTACACGATCGATGAGTGTCGGACCGCCATCAAAACGGGAACCTCAGAGGTATTGCCTGAGAAAATCGTGACTACGATCCAAGAGGTGCGGGAGTACTTAGAAGGCGGCGCCGTGCTGCAAGGCATCGATATCATTTACGATCGCCGGTATTTACATGAACAACGGCGACTGGCAGATGAAATTAAGATCCCTGAGCTACAAGAAGCTGTCATCAAGATGATCGATCTGACCAATCTAACGATCGCCGCTCGTTGTGTACTTCAAAAACGATCGCGCAGTTTTATGGAGGCAGTCTTAGTGAGTGTCGGCAGTATCCCGAAAGAAGAATTTTTAGCGTTTGCGGATGCGTCCTATAGCGACTTTTTAGCCTTCTTATTAGAAAGTGATTATCAGGAAGTGTTGCGGCCTTTGATTCATGAACAGGTGATCGACTTTGCTGGCTTGGCACTTTTACAAGACAATTTGATCACAGAAAGCTATGGTCAAGCTCAAACGGATGCTTTAGGACCACTGCCTTTACTCGCATTTTTGAATGCTAAGGTTTTGGAACTGCAAAATCTGCGTATCTTGCTGGTAGGCAAACGCAGCGGCTTTACGGAAGAACAAATCAGAGAAAGGATGCGGCACTATGACTCATAAAATCGGCGTGATCGGCGAGAAAGAATCCGTCATTCCTTTTCAACTATTTGGCTTTCAGGTCTGCTATGCCTCGGAAGAAAAAGAAGTGAAGCAGGCGCTGGCAAAATTAATGAAGAACAGTACGATCATCTACCTGACTGAAAAATGTGCCGAGCTGATTCCCGATGAATTAGCAAAAGTCCAACAAAAAATGACACCTGCAGTCATCTTGATTCCTGATTACGATGGTTCCCGAGGAATCGGCAAACGAATGATTCAAGAAAATGTCGAAAAAGCAGTTGGGCAAAACATACTATAGAGAGGAGCCGATGTTGTGGAAAAAGGAACAATTATTAAAGTATCCGGTCCATTGGTGTTAGCCAAAAATATGGGCCATGCAAGTTTAGAAGATATCTGTTATGTAGGAGATTTAGGCGTGGTCGGTGAGATCATCGAAATGCGCGGCGACGTCGCTTCGATCCAAGTCTATGAAGAAACGTCCGGGATCGGACCTGGTGAACCAGTCGAAACCACCGGTGAACCGCTATCCGTAGAATTGGCGCCTGGGATCATGTCACAAATGTTTGATGGCATCCAACGTCCCTTAGAAACCTTCATGTCTGTCACCCAAAGCAACTTCTTGACGCGTGGGGTGCAATTGCCTGCGTTGGATCATGAGAAAAAGTGGCCTTTTGTACCGACCGTGGAAGTCGGCGCGGCAGTCAGTACCGGGATGGTCATCGGCACCGTGCAAGAAACACCGTTGATCAATCACAAGATCATGGTTCCTCATGGCGTTTCAGGAACAGTCAAGGCTGTTTATGCGGGGGAATTTACGATCGATGAAACGATTTATGTTTTAGATACACCCAAAGGAGAACGGTCTTTCACGATGCTGCAAAAATGGCCCGTTCGTCATAGTCGTCCTGTAAAGCAAAAACTGAATCCAGTCGAACCAATGATTACTGGCCAGCGAGTGATCGACACCTTCTTTCCAATCGCTAAAGGCGGGGCGTCAGCCGTTCCAGGACCTTTTGGTGCAGGGAAGACTGTCGTTCAGCACCAAATCGCCAAATGGGCGGATGTCGACCTAGTCGTCTATGTCGGCTGCGGCGAACGCGGCAATGAAATGACCGATGTAATGAACGAGTTCCCAGAGTTGATCGACCCTCGCAGTGGTGAATCTTTAATGGCGAGAACCGTGTTGATCGCTAACACCTCCAATATGCCGGTAGCCGCTCGGGAAGCGTCGATTTATACTGGGATCACGATTGCGGAATACTTCCGAGACATGGGGTATTCCGTGGCGATCATGGCGGATTCCACCTCACGTTGGGCAGAAGCACTGCGGGAAATGTCTGGTCGTCTGGAAGAAATGCCCGGGGATGAAGGGTATCCGGCTTACTTAGGCAGCCGCTTGGCAGAGTATTATGAGCGTTCTGGAAAAGCGATTTGCTTAGGTTCTGATCAAGAAGGCAGCATCACTGCCATCAGCGCTGTTTCACCATCAGGCGGTGATATTTCAGAACCAGTTACCCAAAATACGTTGCGGGTCGTTAAAGTCTTTTGGGGCTTAGATGCCACCTTAGCGCAAAAGCGTCATTTTCCATCGATCGATTGGTTGAAGAGCTATTCTTTATACGAAAACGAATTGGGTGCCTTTTTGGACCAACAAATGCAAGTAGATTGGTCCAAACAAGTAACAGAAGCCATGCGGATGCTGCAAAAAGAATCTGAGTTGTCAGAGATCGTTCGACTTGTCGGCATCGACGCTTTATCCGAAAAAGATCAGTTATTGCTGGAAACCACCAAGTCTTTGCGAGAAGATTTCTTGCAGCAAAACGCTTTTGACGACGTTGATACGTTTACCTCTCGTGAAAAGCAGTTCAAAATGCTGGAAACGATCTTGCTGCTCCACAAAGAAGCGGAAGATGCGTTGACACTAGGTGCGTATCTTTCAGAAATCTATGCAGGGACCGAAGAATTGCGAGACAAAGTGGCACGTATGAAGTACCTGCCTGAAGCAGAATTAGCAAAAATTCCTGCTTTGCATCAAGAGATCAAAGCAACGATGAAAGAAATTTTACAGAAAGGAGACCGCACTGATGATCAAGGAATATAAAACGATTGGAGAAGTCGTCGGACCATTGATGGCCGTCGATCGCGTCTCCGGTGTCAAATACGAAGAGTTGATCGAAGTCCGCATGCAAAACGGCGAAACGCGGCAAGGACAAGTACTGGAGATCCAAGAAGACAAAGCGTTGGTCCAAATTTTTGAAGGAACCGGCGGGATCAATTTGCGAGAATCTGCGGTCCGCTTTTTAGGACATCCTTTGGAATTAGGCGTTTCCGAGCAAATGATCGGACGAGTCTTTGACGGCTTAGGTCGGGTCAAAGATGGCGGAGTAGAGATCGTCCCAGAAAAATTTATGGACATCAACGGCGAAGTGATCAATCCAGCAGCGCGGGATTATCCTGATGAGTTTATTCAAACGGGGATCTCATCGATCGACCACTTGAATACGCTCGTTCGGGGACAAAAGCTACCGATTTTTTCTGGTTCTGGTCTGCCTCATAAAGAATTGGCTTCGCAAATTGCGCGTCAAGCACAAGTGTTGAATTCAGAAGATGATTTCGCTGTTGTGTTTGCTGGCATCGGGATCACCTTTGAAGAAGCTGAATATTTCATGGAAGATTTTCGTCAAACGGGCGCCATCGACCATTCTGTCGTCTTTATGAATCTAGCCAATGACCCAGCGATCGAGCGGATCGCTACTCCCCGAATGGCACTGACGGCGGCCGAATACTTGGCTTATGAAAAGGGCATGCATGTCTTGGTGATCATGACGGATATGACCAACTACTGTGAAGCTTTGCGGGAGATCTCCTCTGCTCGTCGTGAAGTGCCAGGACGTCGCGGCTATCCTGGGTATCTATATACCAATCTATCCACGTTATATGAACGTGCTGGACGGATTCGCGGCTTGAAAGGTTCAGTAACCCAGCTGCCGATCTTGACCATGCCAGAAGATGACAAAACCCATCCGATTCCCGATTTGACCGGCTATATCACCGAAGGACAAATCATCTTGTCTCGTGATTTGTATAAAAACGGCATCCAGCCGCCCATCGATGTCTTGCCGTCATTGTCACGGTTAAAAGATAAAGGGACCGGCGAAGGCAAGACACGTAAAGACCATGCCGCAACGATGAACCAGTTGTTTTCTGCGTATGCTCAAGGAAAGCAAGCCAAGGAATTGGCAGTCGTTTTAGGAGAATCGGCATTGTCGGAAGTAGATAAAACCTATGCCAAATTTGCAGAACGCTTCGAAAATGAATACTTGAACCAAGGGTACCGCACCAACCGTTCGATTATCGAAACCTTGGAATTAGGGTGGGACTTGTTGGCGATACTGCCAAAAGTCGAACTGAAGCGGATCAGCGATGCCTTACTGGCGGAATACTTACCGGGAGAGGAGAACAATGGCGCAAAAAACCGTTAATCCAACCCGCATGGAGCTGTCGCGCCTCAGCAAACAATTGGCGACAGCCAAACGCGGACATAAATTATTAAAAGACAAACAAGACGAACTCATGCGTCAATTTATTGAATTGATCAAAAAGAATGACCACTTGCGTAAAGAAGTAGAAGAACAATTGCAGCGTGCCATGAAGGCATTTCGCTTAGCCAATGCCACGATCAATGAAAAATACATTGAAGAAATGTTTATTTTACCAGCAACTGAGGTCTCCCTTGAGTTATCCACGAAAAATATCATGAGTGTGGAAGTGCCAGTGATGCATTTTGATTATGACGATACGGTGATGCAAGCGCCGATCGAATATGGCTTTTTGAATTCCAATGTTCCGTTAGATAATGCGGTCGCCCGTTTTACCGACGCCATGCCGAAGCTGTTGGAGCTAACGGAAATCGAAAAGACCTGTCAATTGATGGCAGGGGAAATCGAACGTACTCGCCGACGCGTCAATGCCCTAGAATATTTGACGATTCCCGAGCTGGAAGAAGCTATTTATGGAATCAAAATGCGGCTGGAAGAAAATGAACGAGCAAACGTAACAAGAATGATCAAAGTGAAGAATAAATCAAAATAAAATGGTATGATAAGTGAAAAACAACTGCAATAAACTAGGATTACCAAGCCATTGGTTTTTGCAAAAGGTCAAAGGAAATGAAAATGAAAAAAAGAAATCGTTTGAAAAAAAAGCTGGCATCGCAACGCTTTTTGATTCCGCAGATCGTCACACTGGTCTTCGTTTTGTTGATATTGGCAGGAACTGGCTTACTGATGCTGCCGGCTGTCACCCAAAGTGGTGAAGGTACCAACTTTTTAGATGCACTGTTTACTGCCACATCGGCTGTTTGCGTGACGGGTCTTTCGACCTTGACAGTAGCCGACCATTACAATCTCTGGGGCCAAGGGATCTTGCTGATGTTGATTGAGATCGGTGGGATCGGCTTCATGTCGATTCCCGTCTTCTTTTACATCTTGGCGAGAAAAAGAGTCCATCTTAGTACCAGGATGATTTTGCGGGAATCATTGAATCTGGATCGGATGTCTGGAGAGATCCATTTGGCATGGTACCTGATTCGGATCGCCTTTTTGATCCAAGTCAGCGGGATTATCTTGCTGGCTTTTGCATTCGTGCCCCGTTTTGGTTGGGAGCAAGGCCTTTGGTACAGTGTTTTTCATGCGATCTCGGCCTTTTGTAATGCTGGGTTTGATTTGTTCGGAAACAGCATGGTAGGGTTTCAAAATGACCCGTTTGTGCTGGGGATTATCAGTTTCTTGATCATTGCCGGCGGTCTTGGGTTTCTCGTTTGGTTCGATCTCCTGCATACGGCGTCCAAAAAACGGTCCCTGCATAGCCGCTTGGCATGGATCGCTATGATCGTTTTGGTGGTTTTTGGAACGGCAGGGTTCTTTTTGACCGAAGCCAATTCACAGTTGATCACGGGTGACTCGGTCATCGAACGTTTTTTCCAATACCTCTTCTTAGCGGTCACCCCAAGAACCGCGGGATTTTTCAGTATTGATTACGGACAAATGAGTCAAGCAGGCTTGATGCTGACGATGATTTTAATGTATATCGGCGGGACCTCGGGATCAACGGCTGGGGGATTGAAGACAACGACGTTTGCAGTCTTGATCATCAAGATCCGCAGTTTATTGAAAGGGCGCAGTCGAGCGGAAGTGTTCGGTCGCACGATCAAAGAATCTGCTGTATCGCGTGCCTTTACGTTGTTCTTCCTTACCTTGACGTTATGCTTCGTAGCGATTTTCTTATTGTCGATCACTGAGCGTATGCCGCAAACCCCAAACTTTGGGTTGCCAACCATTGCCTTTGAAGTTTTTTCCGCTTTTGGAACCGTGGGGTTGACCATGGGGTTGACGCCTTACTTGTCGGTTTTTGGCAAACTACTGATCATTTTTTTGATGTTCATTGGTCGAGTCGGCATCATGACCGTTGCTTTTTCATTGATGAAAAAAGCCAACAAACAAGAAGCTGGCTACAAATATCCTGATGAAACCGTGATGATCGGGTAACGAAACAGGGAAACGAAGCACGCTTCGTTTCCCTGTTTTTCGTTTATTGAAGTACTTCTAACATCACATCTCGTTGATCATCGCTGACATTCCCCGCATAATTCGGTGTGATCAAAGATAGACCACCCTTTTTATTTGTAAATAGATACATGTTTTGGTTAAAGTCAGGATTGCTATTGGGTGTGATCTCTTTTGAAAAGGTTAACTGGGTATTCACCTTTACTGTACGAATCCCATTGTCATTTGCTGAAAAGATGCGAATCTCCTTTGTTGCGATCGTATCGACTTGTGCTTCATAGCTTGCGCTGTCGCCGATCGAAATGATCAAAGGACTCGTGTTTTGAATCGTGACAGCATCTGGTACATTGACGCCATGGAAATAAAAAGTCAGTGAAGGACCATATTGGGAAAGATCAACGGCATATGGAAACTCATTGGCGGATACTGAGCTTGCTGTTGTTTGCGTTGCGTCAGAGTGATCCGTCGATTGCTGGCTTGTGGTTGAAGTTTTTGAAGTGGAGCTTGACGCTAAGGAGCTGCTTTCAGTCGTTTGCGTCGTCGTGCTTTGTTTGCTTTCAGTAGACACACGACTCTGACTTAGCTCGCTTGTTGATTGCGCGGTATCTTTTTCGTTGTTACAGCCTGTCAAAAGCCCCAAACTGACGAGCGTCAGTGTCCCAATCAAAGAAAATGTTTTTTTCATTGTTTACTTCATCCTTTCCTTAGAATACTAAAGCATCTAAAATAAGCAAACTATTGTGTCGAAATGCACAATTTTGCTGACATAGCGTTTAAATATTCTTTAATGTTAAAGATATTGTAATCCAGAACACTGAAAAAGAATAGGAAGTTTTTGCTGAATTTTTCGCCAATTCTATCATAAAATATTCATTAACGTCCGCAGCAGCTGGCTAGTTTTGTATAATAAAGTTTCAGCCATAGTGGCGAAGCTTTCTGGCGGCTTGCGTAACGCAGGGATCTAGATTAAAATACCTTGGTATAGGAGAATGGGGTGGTGAAGAGGATGGAAAAAGAACGGATGGGCCAATGGTTAGCCTTCACGAATCAGCATCAAGCGATCGAAGCTCGCTTGGAACAAGCCCTCAAAGCAGAAAGCAATCTGTCTTTGAATGAGTATTACGTGCTTTATTACTTAGAAAAGACCCCCAATCATAGCATGCGCCTCAACGATTTGATCGCCCATTTTGATTTGAGTCAAAGTGCGATGTCACGCATGATCATGCGCATGGAAGACAACCTGTGTGGTGTGATCGAACGGCATTCTTGTCAAGAGGATAAGCGGGGGATCTATATTGATTTGACCCAATCAGGGGAAAAGAAACTGCAGCGCTCAAAAGTCGTTTTTGAAAAAGTCTTGGAGGAAATGCTAGACTAAAGATGTTTTCACTTGTTTTCTCCTTGATTCTTTTGTAATATAAATGCATGTGCATGTATATTTTGGTAAAAGAGAAAAAAATGCACCGATTTGCTTTAAGTATCTCCTTAGGTAACCAAGCCAGTCAGATTTACAAAGCGAGATGAATCCAATGGAAAAGGTGGGAAACCCATGCGAAATGTAACAGACAAAGCAACATTTAAGCGCGGATTACAGTTGAAAAATCGAATCATTATGGCACCAATGACGACCAAGATGTCTTTCTTTGATGGAGTGATTACGAAAGATGAGTTGGCTTACTATGGCTTACGCTCTGGGGAAGTCGGAGCAGTCATCACAGCGGCAGCCAATGTCCAAGAAGATGGCAAGGGCTGGGAAGGGGAATTAGGCGCTTATGACGATGCCTTTTTACCTGGATTAAGCAAATTAGCCAGCACCATCAAAACAAATGGGACCAAAGCCATTTTACAGATTTTTCATGCCGGTCGGATGACGGATGACTCAGTTCTACGAGGCACACAACCCATATCCGCCAGCGCGGTTGCAGCTGAACGACCAAATGCCCAAGTTCCCCGAGAAGTTACGGTGGATGAGATATTAGCGATTATTGAAAACTTTAAAAAAGCTACCGAACGGGCGATCAAGGCGGGGTTTGATGGCGTAGAACTCCACGGAGCCAATACGTATTTGATTCAACAATTCTTTTCTTCTCACTCAAATCGTCGATCCGATGAATGGGGTGGCTCACTAGAGAACCGTTATCTTTTTATTGAGAAGCTCGTCGATGAAGTATTGGAAACAGTAGACCAATCAGGTGTGAAGGAGTTTATCGTCGGTTATCGGTTTTCACCGGAAGAATTCGAAGAACCAGGGATTCGCTTTGAAGATACGTTGTTCTTAGTGGACCAACTGGCAGAAAAAGGATTAGACTATCTGCACATTTCTCTTGCGGATTATACCCGTAAATCGATTTCAAAAGCGTATCAAGAAAAATCGATGTTGGCGTATGTCTATGAAAAAATCGCTCAGCGGGTTCCTTTGATTGGTGTAGGGGATGTCCGAACGTCGAAAGATGCCGCGGGCTTGCTAGAACATGCAGATTTTGTTGCAGTGGGGCGGGCATTGTTGATCGATCCACATTGGGGACAAAAAGTCTTAGACGGTCAAGATGAGTTGATCCGCACCACGGTTTCTACTTACGAACGTGAGGAACTCGTATTACAAAACGGCGTTTGGGGTTTTATGGAAAACATGATGCCAGATCGACTAAATGAAGAAAAATAAGTAGACAACCACCTTTGCCTTGGGCAAAGGTGGTTTTTCGCGATTGCCACTCATTTGGGTCACGTTGAGAAAAGCTGTTTTTTTCTCTAATGAAACCTTGTTAGCTTCAAATAGCGAATCAAGAGAAGAATTTGAGAAACAAGCCTGTAATCGGAAGAAAGAGCGTGGAAAGATTTTTTTAGTTAAAATACACGAATGAATTTTTGTTTTATTTTAATAAATAGTCAAACAATTCAGAATCATTCATTTTTCTTACAAAAAGATAGCGCAAGTCGAGTTGATTGATAAAAAAACAATCAGTTGTTAGACTGAATACAGGTTAAAAAAACAAAAAGGGGATGTAATGATGAAAAAAGGATTCAGAAATTATTTAGGTTCAGATGAGCGGGAGGCAGGCTATAATTTGTCTTGGGGTTCTATCTTTGCAGGGGTCGTAACATTTATCGCATTGTTCATGACACTGTCAATGATCGGCTCAGCAATCGGTTTTGGTTTGGTGGAACCAACATCAAATAATCCATTAGATGGTGTGGGTACAGGATTATTGATTTGGACAGTCATTACCTTTGTCTTGGCATTATTCGGTGCAGGTTTTGTTTCAGGTGTGGCGGCTCGACGTGTTGGATTGGTTCATGGTTTCTTAACATGGGCAACTAGTATGATCGTGATGATGGTTATGCTCTCTTACTTAACGATCGGTGCATTTTCTGTAGTCGGTTCACTTTTAGGAAACGTTGCTTCTGCTGTTGGCAGTGGCGTTGAAACAGTTGCCTCAGGTGCTGGCGATGTCGCTTCAAAAGCCTTCGATGAAATAACAGGAAACATTGAAGACGTCAATACAGATGAATTACAAGCGAATGTCAATGATGTTTTACAAGATACCGATGTTCCTGAATTGCAACCAGACTACTTGCAAAATCAATTGTCTGATGCGACGAACGACATCAAAGATGCCGGCAAAGACATTGCAACCAATCCAAATGATGCTGATAAAATCATTGATGATTTAGCAAGCAAATTACAAGATCGTGCTACAACGATCGGTGATTCAGTCGATAAAGAAGCAATCTCAAATGCAGTGGCTCAAAACACAGATCTAAGCCAACAAGAAGCGGAAGAAGCAACGAACAATATCGTGAACGGCTTACAAGATGCTTCTGATGAAGCACAAAAACAAATCGAAAATGCACAACAAAATCTTGAACAAGCCAAACAAGACATTGACCAAGCAGTGGAAGACGCTCGTCAAAAAGCGGAAGAAGCAAGTGATGCAACAGCCAAAGCGTCTATTTGGGGCTTTGTGGCAATGGTCTTAGGACTCGCTCTTACGTCAATCGGTGGTGTGGTGGGAGCAAACTTAGTTAAAACTGCTGACCACGAAAACCGTATCTAATTTTACCTCTCATCAAGAGAGCTAGCGATTTATAAACCAGTGAACAGCGTTCTGCCGAAGATTCAAATGGCAGCAGCGCTGTTTTCTGCTTTTAAACAAGCGGTTGAAAATCCCCATTGACGAGTGATTTTTCTCATGCTACACTGGCTCTGAGGATTGTTACCGCTTTAGGCGGGCTATACCTATTTTTTTGTGTGAAGAAATCTAAAGAAGAATAGGGTCGTTAAAATGAACGTAACAAAAGTGATCAATAACAACATTGTGATTTCTGAGAATGAGGAAAAACAAGAATTGGTCGTCATGGGCAAAGGCTTAGGCTTTAAGAAAAAGCCGGGCGATGCGATCGACGATACCAAGATTGAAAAAGTCTATCTCAGTACACAAGAGTGGAATGTCACAAAACTAACCCAATTACTTTCTTCTATCCCTATCGAACATATTCAAGCAGCGAATGAGATCATCAGTTTTGCAAAAGTTTCCCTTGGGAAAAAGTTGAGCGAAAAATTGTTTCTGACGCTGACCGATCATATCAATTATGCTATCGAGCGCTATCAAAACGGCATGGAAATTAAAAATGCCTTGCTATGGGAGATCAAGCGGTTTTATAACCATGAATACCTCATTGGCAAAGAAGCGTTATCGATCATTAAAAATCGCTTGGCGATCGAGCTGCCGGAAGATGAAGCCGGCTTCATTGCTCTGCACATCGTCAATGCTGAGTTGGATATGGCGCAGGTCAGTCAAGTATCGGAAATGGCGAAGATCATTCAGCATATCCTAAACATCGTCAAATATCATTTTTCAATGGAGCTTGATGAGTATTCCTTGAACTACGAACGCTTTGTGACCCATTTGAAATTTTTTGTCCAGCGCTTATTCAGCGGTACAAAGCTCGATGATGCAGGAACCGGCAGTTTTATTTTTATGTTGAAAGACCGCTACATGAAGGAATATGCGTGTGCGTTGAAAATCAGTGACTACATCAACAAAGAATTCGGTAGACCGTTAGAAGAAGACGAATTGATCTATTTAACTATACACATCAAACGAATAACAAGTGCTTAGGATTGTTACTGGATTGGCAGGCTATACCTAAATGAACTCCCAAGGGGTTTGTTTAGGTATTTTTTTATGGTTTGACACACAAAAAACAAGCGAAAGACCAAAATAGGAGGAACGACATGAATTACAAAGAGTTAGCAAAAACGATCATCACCAATGTTGGTGGGGAAGAAAATATCCAAAGCTTGACCCATTGTGCGACACGCTTGCGCTTCAACTTGAAAGATGATAGCAAACCCCAAGAAAGTACTTTAAAACATACACCAGGGATCATGGGTGTGGTCAATAAAGGTGGGCAATACCAAGTAATCATCGGTAGTGATGTTGGCAATGTCTACAACGAAATCACTGCCCAAACCAATTTGACTAGTGACCAAGAAACAGTAGAAGACGATCGCGGACGTGTTGCGAAAGTCATCGATACGATCACCGGGATCTTCACTCCAATATTACCAGCCATCACGGCAGCTGGGATGCTAAAAGCGGTTCTTTCATTGCTAGTGGTCTTCAATGTCTTGACGGCAGAGAGTCAAAGTTACCAAATATTAAACTTTATGGCGGATGCGGCGTTCTACTTCTTGCCAATTTTGCTGGCTGCTTCTTCTGCACAAAAATTCAAAGCCAATATGTACTTAGCTATGATGGTGGGGGGGATTTTACTCCATCCGAACTTTATCGCGATGGTGACAGCAGTCAATGAGGTAGGCGGCGGCATCCATTTATTCGGCTTGCCGATTTCACCAGTGAGTTATTCATCATCGGTTATCCCAATCATCTTGAGTGTTTGGTTCATGTCTTACGTTGAACCGATCGCCGATAAAGTCTCGCCAAAAGCAATCAAATTCTTCAGCAAACCGTTGCTAACGATCTTCGTCGTAGGGACAGTAGCATTAGTTGCTTTAGGCCCTCTAGGCTACATGATCAGTGAAGCGATCTCTACAGGGATCCAAGCCTTAGAAACGGTTAGCCCATGGATCGTTCCATTACTGATTGGTGCCTTCACACCATTGTTCGTGGCAACTGGTACCCACTATGGATTGGTTCCTATCGGTATCAACAACCGGATGACCACAGGTTATGACACAGTGATCTACCCTGGCATGCTGGCTTCAAACGTCAGTCAGGGAGCTGCAGCTATCGGCGTTGGTTTTAAATCAAAAGATTCTACGATCAAACAACTGGCATTTTCTGCTGGTCTGACTGGGCTATTCGGCATTACTGAACCGGCGTTGTATGGGGTCAATTTGCGGTTTAAAACACCCTTGTATGCAGCAATGATCGGTGGCGGATTTGGTGGTCTATTTATGGGGATCATGCGTGTCCGCAATTTCTCAGGCGGATCACCAGGCCTGTTGACTTTGCCAAGCTATATCGGCGATGACACCTTACGTCATTTGACCAATGCTTGTATCGGTGCGGCAATCAGTATCGTGATCACATTTATTGCGACATTATTCTTATACAAAGACCCTGTCACAGAAGAAGCACCTGAAGCAACACCGGCAGACAAAGCGCAAGAACCCGCACATCAAATCAGCGGCGCAGAGATCAAAGCACCTTTAAAAGGGGAACTAAAAAGCTTGCAAGCAGTCAATGACGGCATGTTTTCGGAAGAGATTCTTGGACAAGGGGTAGCGATTGAGCCAACCGTCGGAGAAGTGCTAGCTCCAGTAAACGGGACTGTCACAGCAGTCTTTGATTCAAAACATGCCATTGGCTTGACTAGTGAGGAAGGCATTGAGCTGTTGATCCACGTGGGGATCGATACGGTGCAATTGAATGGCGAAGGCTATGCCTATCAAGCAGAAAAAGGGCAAAAAGTATCAGTCGGGGATCCATTGATTACGTTTGATATTGAATTTATCAAAGAAAAAGGCTATCCAGTAATCACGCCGATTGTTATCACCAACAGTACTGAAGTGGGGGACATTTTGACGGCTAACAGTGGCCCGATTACGTTTGGCGATCAAATCATCAAAGTGATCGGCTAAAAAAGGAGAATAAGACATGGGATTTCCAAAAAACTTTTTATGGGGCGGTGCAACAGCCGCCAATCAATGTGAAGGCGGGTTTGATCAAGGCGGGCGTGGGCTTGCCAATGTCGATGTAATTCCGACTGGCAAGGACCGCCGAGCAGTTATTACCGGCAAGCGTGAGATGCTTGCCTTTGAAGAAGGGTATTTCTATCCAGCCAAAGAAGCGATCGATATGTACCATCATTTCAAAGAAGATATCGCCTTGTTTGCGGAGATGGGCTTTAAAACCTATCGTTTATCGATTGCTTGGTCAAGAATTTTTCCGAAGGGGGACGAAGAAACCCCTAATGAAGAAGGCTTGCGCTTTTATGAAGAACTATTTTTAGAGTGCCGGAAATACCAAATCGAACCCTTGGTGACGATCACTCATTTTGACTGTCCGATCCATTTGATCAAAGAATATGGCGGCTGGCGCAACCGCAAGATGATCAGCTTTTATGAAAATCTTTGTCAGGCAATCTTTACTCGATACAAAGGATTGGTGAAGTACTGGCTGACCTTTAACGAAATCAATATGATCTTGCATGCCCCGTTTCTCGGTGCAGGGCTGACCTTTGCTGAAGGCGAAAATGAAGAACAAGTCAAATACCAAGCTGCTCATCATGAGTTAGTCGCAAGTGCGTTGGCAACAAAAATCGCCCACGAGATCGATCCAGAAAATAAAGTTGGCTGTATGCTGGCTGCGGCTAGTTATTATCCTTACAGCTGCAATCCGAAAGATGTCTGGGAAAGCAAAAAAAGCGATCGCGGCAACTATTTCTTTATCGATGTGCAATCGCGAGGAGAATATCCAAATTATGGTTTGAAGATGCTAGCTGATAAAGGAATCACTTTGGAACGAACCGCCGAAGATGCGGCTTTATTAAAAGCCCATACCGTCGATTTTATTTCCTTTTCATACTATGCCTCTCGGGTTGCTGCTTCAGAAGATTCCGGTGTTGAGAAAACGGAAGGCAACTTGTTCCCGACCATTAAAAACCCGTATTTAGAAGCGTCAGAATGGGGCTGGCAGATTGATCCGCTTGGTTTGCGAATCACGATGAATGATCTCTATGATCGTTACCAAAAGCCGCTTTTCATCGTCGAAAACGGTCTAGGAGCGGTGGATACGCCAAACGAAGATGGAAAAATCAATGATGTGTATCGCATCGACTATCTACGTGCGCATATCGCTGCGATGAAAGAAGCGATTGACCAAGACGGTGTGGAACTGTTGGGCTATACTTCATGGGGCTGTATCGATTTGGTTTCTGCAGGAACCGGAGAAATGAAGAAACGCTATGGCTATATCTATGTCGATCGCGACAATGAAGGCAATGGCACATTAGCCCGCAGCAAAAAGCAATCCTTTTATTGGTACAAAAAAGTGATTGCCTCAAATGGGGAAGACTTGGCTTAAGCCAGTTAACTAACGATTATCATTAAGGAAAGAAACGCCAGCGGAACAGAACTGCTCATGGAAGCAGCCTGGTTCTGTTGGCGTTTTTCTTATTTAACGAAAGAAATTATTCTGCTTCCTCCCGCTGGATCGGCAGCAGCAAGCGAACGGTGGTTCCTTCGTTGATGCGTGATTCTACAGTCAATCCGTATTTTTCCCCATAGAGCAGCTTGATACGCTGATCAATATTGTCCAAGCCAATACCCGAATAGTGTTCAAAGTGGTTCGCGGAGCTGGTTGGGTGCTCTTCATTGAACCCGATGCCCGTATCGATGATCTCAATTTTCAGGCCTTCCTTACTGACACGAGAAAAAATCTGGATCAATCCTGAATCCTCTTCGGGAAAGGCATGCAGGTAGGCATTTTCGATAATCGGTTGCAAAATCATCTTCGGTACGAGAATATCTTCGCAGCCATCTTCTGAAAAAATCGTTGACTGGATGCGATTGCCGTAACGTACGTTCATTAAAACGAGGTATTCTTCCACGATCGCTAGCTCATCCTTTAAGGGGACGATCTCTTTGCGGTTAAAGGTGTGCCGCAACAATTGGACAAAGCTTTCAATCGCTTGGGTGGCGGCTTCTTGTTCGTTTTGCCAGATCAAAAACTTGATGGCAGTCAATGTGTTGTAGACAAAATGCGGTTGGATCTGCATTTGCAACGAGCGGATCTCGAACTTGCGTTTTTCGGCTTCTGTAACCATTAAATGATCGACATAAGATTCCAAGTCCTCTAGCATCAAGTTATACGCACGCCCCAATTCTCGCGTTTCGTATGTCCCGTTGATGGTAACCTTGTCGCTGAAATCGCCTTGTGTGACCGCAGGCAGCTTGGCAATCAGCTGATAAATCGGTTGGGTGATGTTGCGGATGATCCAAAATGCCAGCAGACTAAAAAGTAAAATACTGACGACAGAAATCAAAAGAGCTGGCTTGATCAGATTCATATTGCGTACTAGATGCGATTCATCCAAAACATCGTAAAAAGTAAAATGATACGAATAAAGGGGCAGCTGATTGATGCTAGTATCTCTTTTGACCGTGACGAGGCGATCTTCAAACGGCTGGCCTAAAAGGCTCGGATCAGAAGTGGAAAGAATTTGATTTTGTTCATTGACGATATAGATCGAGTGGAGACTGGTATCTAAGAGTTGACGATAAATTGAAGAAAAATCAGATTCCTTTAAGAAAATCAGGGCATAGCCGAAAATCGTTTCTTCTTTCATCAATTTGCGCACGTACATCAAGCCAGGGGAGTCGCTGGTGGAGGTACTTAAGCCTTGGTCCAAGAAATAATACTGACTGATGGCGACATTGTCATTGATTTGCTGGATAAAGGTACTGGCGAGAAAATCATCCACCGATTGATTGCGAACCGCATCGTTTTGAAAAAAAGTACCCCCGTTGACCCCAATCAACACTAAGTTTGAGGGGATGTCTTGAAACAAAGAGCGGGTGTCTTTTAATTGCTCGTTTAATTCTAAAATCGTACGGCCTTGATTCATGTCGCCTTCTAAGTATGTTTCAACGGCTTTGCTTTCATCGACGATATCAAAAATTCGATGGATATTCTCGTTCAGACGCTCATAATCTTCTTGGATTTTTTCCAGTAGCAGCTGATTGGAACTCTGGTACGAAGCAACATAGGCATCTTTCGAGCGACCATAGATCACGACGACGGTTAGCAGACAAACACTAATGACCCCGACGACAACAAAGAGGAAGATCCGACTGAATAATTCATTTTTCTGAATCCATTGGTTGATTTTCATAATTGATTCAACCGCCGATACTTCGATGGGGTGACTTGGCATTCTTTCTTAAAGATGCGAGAAAAATAGCTGATATCCGAATACCCGACCGCTTCACTGATTTCAGATAGATTCAGATCAGATTGTGTCAGTAGTTCTTTGGCTTTATCCAAGCGGGTTTTCTTTACATACTCAGAAAAGCTCATTTTCAGTTTCGCAGAAAGAAAAGCCGAAAGATAGGTGTAACTAAAATGAAAGGTTTCAGCCAGTTCAGACAAAGACAGACTTTTAGTGTAGTTGTCTTGAATGAAGCGCTGGATCGCAACGAGTAGATCATCTTCATCCAGCGGTGATAAGGTCGTCAGCTGTTGACGAATATCATCAATGGTCGCCAACAACAAATCAGAAAAATCTTCCAAATACTGCACGTGACCGATGGCATGCAAAAATTCGGCTTTTAAGCGGCTAAAGCGTGGAGCAGTGGGAAATTCTTCTTCCAAGCGGGACAGTAACGTGTAAAAAATACTGCTGGCCTGCTGTTTTAAAAATGTCGGATCGACATTGGATAAGATCATGTCATTAAAATATTCCTCAATTCTGGTGATTCCTAATAAAAAGTTGTTGTCTAACAAAGCCCGTAAGAACTTCTTCGTATCAAAGCGATCACTTTCAATGTACAAAAAGAGTTCTTGTTCTGGCACCAACCGTTGACGTTTATAAAAAAACGATTGTCCTTGGCTTTTGGCTTTGAGGGTCACAAAATGGTCCCGCAACTGTTCAATCTTTTGAAAGGGCACACTGAGAGTAAAGAAGGCGTCTGGCTCGGTAAAACGCAACTGTTCCAACGTTTCTTTCAAAGAGGAATAAACATCCGTTCCTTCTGGATAACTGATCACTAAGCCGGCATCTTTGTTACTGGTTTGAAAAAAGAGCGTCTTTACCTGCGGTTGTGATTGAGTAAATTCCGTTAATGCATGCAGCAGCTGATCATTGGCACGAAAGCCGCTAAAATTGGTGGTCAAAATTTGGGCTTGCTGTTGCGACTGATCTAATGCAAGGTAGTCCGCCAAAGGAGCCAACGGTTCTTCATACCCTGCTAAATAGCGATTCAACGATTCTTGCAGCTGCGTCTCCTCAGTCACGGAGCCTTTTGTATGTGACAGCTTTTGTGTGATGTTGTGTAGCGTCTTCAACAAGAGTGTCGGTGTCAGTGTCGGTTTTAAAAGATAATCTACGGCACCATTTCTAAAAGATTGACTGACGTATTGGAAATCATCGTAGCTGCTCAAGACCAAAAAATGGACTTCTGGATATTGTTGTTGAATGATCGTTGTGAGTTGAAGGCCGTCCATTTGTGGCATTTTCAAATCCGTAATCACGATGTCGGGATTCAGCTCATGGATCAGCGCCAATGCTTCTTGCCCGTTCGCTGCATCGCCTAAGAGACGGAACCCTTCTTGCTCCCAACGTATCATATGTTTCAATCCATCTCGGATCGTTGCCTCATCATCAACGACTAAGACCGTGCGTAAAATAGTCATGGTATCCCCCCTATATCTCTTCTTTATTATAAACGCTTTCAAAAAAGAAAGGTATTGTAACTTTTTTCTATTTTTGGACAAATTTAGTAAGCTCTTTCATAATCATTGAATACGGTTACAAAATCAGTGTATAGTTAGCCTTGTAAATAAAAGGAAAGAGGGATAAAAATGAAAAAACTACTTGCATCGATGGTAACGGCGGCTGCAGTGCTGACTTTGGCGGCTTGCGGAAACAGCAACACAAGCTCTGGGGATTCCGGCGAGTCCTCAAACAAAGTCACGGTCTGGGCATGGGATGAGACCTTCAACATCAAGGCAGTCAATGAAGCCAAAAAAGTGTATGAAAATCAAGATGTCGATGTGGAAGTTGTGACGATGTCGCAAGATGATATCGTCCAAAAATTAAATACTAGTCTGGCATCAGGAAATACGGACGGACTGCCAAATATCGTCTTGATCGAAGACTACCGCATCCAAGGGTACCTTTCTTCTTATCCAGATGCGTTTAGTGATCTAACGGATATCGTGAATGAGGAGGATTTCTCCAGCTATAAATTTGCGGTCAATAAAGTCGACGATGTCATTTATGGGGTGCCATTTGACAGTGGCGTCGCAGGACTATTTTACCGCACAGATTATTTGACCGATGCAGGCTATGAGCAAGCGGATCTCCAAGATATTACCTGGGATGATTTTATCAGCATTGCCAAAGATGTCAAAGAAAAAACGGGTCACGCTATGATGTCGTTAGACCCAAGCGATCTTGGCTTGGCACGAATCATTATGCAATCGGCAGGCGAATGGTATACCGGTGAAGATGGCTCCACCGTGACCATCAAAGACAATGAATCCTTCAAAGCCGGTCTAAATGTCTTGGCAACATTGTTGAATGAAGGCTTAGTTGAACAAGTTTCCGATTGGGATGGCGGGGTCAATGCTGTTCAATCGGGGAATGTTGCGTCTGCGCCAACCGGTGCGTGGTATTCTAGCACAATTCAAGGCGCTGAAGATCAAAGCGGCAAATGGGCGATCGCTCCGATCCCATCCATCGCTGGCGATAGCAATTCAGTCAATGCTTCCAGCATCGGCGGAGCAGGCTGGTACGTGATCAAAGGGGTTGACGGCGAAGAAAATGCCAAAGACTTTTTAGCCAATACCTTTGCTTCAAACAAAGAATTGATGGGTACATTAGCTACCGAGATCGGTCTAGTTTCAACCATGAATGCTGCAGAAGAAACGGAAGAATATACGTCGGGTCTTGATTTCTATGGCGGTCAAAAAGTCTTCCAAGATTTCTCACAATGGTCACAAGAAATTCCAGCCGTGAACTACGGCAATCACACCTATGCCATTGAATCCGTCTTGACTGAAAGCTTGCAACGAGTGATCAACGGTGAAGACATCGATAAAGTATTAGAAGAAGCACAATCACAAGTGGAAGCACAAATTGCAAACTAATCGAACAACTTTGCAGAAACTCGTGAGCGATCGCGAGTTTCTGTGTTAAGGGGGAATTACAATGAAAAACAAAACAAAAAATTGGTTTGCAAACGGCAATGCCTTTATTACCTTACCCGTCATTTTGATCACGATGCTGGTCTTTATCCCGATGGTCTCGGCATTGTTCACATCATTCCAATCAGGACCACCGACAGCGATGACCTTTAACGGTCTTGGCAACTATCAGCGGATGTTGAGCGACTCAACCTTTAAAAAAGCCTTTGGCAATACGTTTTTATACTTATTAGTCCAAGTTCCGATCATGCTCTTTTTGGCGTTGATCGTATCGAACATATTGAATGACAAAAAATTGAAATTTAAAGGGCTGTTCCGCACCGCCTTGTTTTTACCATGTATCACATCCTTGGTTTCTTATTCCTTGATCATGAAAAGTCTCTTTTCGGCAAACGGGTTAGTCAATAACTTTTTGACGCAGCTACATCTGATCGATGCGCCGATCCAATGGTTGACAGATCCTTTTTGGGCAAAAGTACTGATTATTTTTGCCATCACGTGGCGTTGGACCGGCTACAATATGATCTTTTTCATCTCAGGCATGCAGAATATCGATCCAAGTATTTATGAAGCGGCAGAGATCGATGGCGCTTCAAAATGGGATCAATTCTTCAAAATCACGATTCCCAACTTGCGTCCAATCATCCTATTTACCACGATCACTTCAACGATCGGTACGCTGCAATTATTCGATGAAGTTCAAAATATTACTGGCGGTGGACCAGCCAATGCTACGACGACCTTGTCACAATACATCTACAATTTAAGTTACAAATTCACGCCAAACTTTGGATATGCCGCTGCGGTCTCCTTTGTTATCGTGATTGCAATCGTGATTTTATCGATCATCCAAACGAAAATAGGAGGAAAAGAAAATTGAAAACAATCTCACTCACTTTAAAATACGTCTTTCTTGCGATTTTGGCTTTCATCTCTATTTTTCCATTTGTTTGGATGATCCTAGGGATGACCAATCAAACCTTTGATATCGTTGCCGGGAAAATCATGATTGGGGATCAGTTGGTCATCAACTTCCAAAATCTTTTTTCTTCCGATTTGAATTTTACTCGGGCATTAGGAAACTCAGCGGTGATTGCCGTGATTACGACCTTCTTTGCACTGTTGTTCTCCTCCATGGCAGGGTATGGCTTTGAGATCTATCGGACGAAAACCAAAGACCGTATCTTTAATATTCTATTGCTGTCGATGATGGTACCTTTTGCCGCTCTAATGATCCCGTTATATCGGATGTTCAGCAAGCTTAGCGGCACACCAATCGGGATCAATACCTTCGCTGTCGTGATTTTGCCCTCGGTCTGTACCGCCTTTTTGATTTTCTTTTTCCGCCAAAACATCAAGGCATTCCCTAGAGAATTAGTCGAAGCTGCTCGGATCGATGGCTTGAATGAACTGAGTATTTTCTTTAGAGTCTACATGCCGACGGCTAAAAATACTTATGCAGCTGCCGCGATCATTACGTTTATGGGCAGCTGGAACAATTATTTGTGGCCATTAGTTGCCTTGCAATCACCAGACAAACGGACCGTTCCACTGGTTCTTTCGGCTATGGGTGCTTCTTATACACCTGATTATGGCATGATGATGTGCGGCATCGTGATCGCCACACTGCCGACGGCCATCATTTTTTTCGTTTTACAAAAACAATTTGTCCAAGGGATGCTGGGCTCCGTGAAATAAGCGGGACATCAGCAAACAAATACAAAGTAGAGGGTACGATATGATTCTTTTTGACAAACAATTAAACGTCTTTCATTTAAGCAACGATCAAATCAGCTATCTCATACAAATAGAAGAAGGGGGCAATGTGGCACACCTTTATTTTGGAAAAAAAATCGCTCATTATTCTGGCGGCTATCGTTATCCACGTCTTGATCGGTCCTTTTCGCCCAATCCCCCAGACAGCAGCGACCGACTTTTCTCATTAGACACCTTGATGATGGAATTTCCTGGCAACGGCTTCGGAGATTTTCGAGAAGCAGCTTATAGGATTCGCCAGTCTAACGGTAGCCGAGTCAGCCATTTTGTCTTTAGTGATTACCAGATTCAACAAGGCAAACCCGCCCTAGCAGGATTGCCTCAGACCCATGGTGCCGTCGACGGGATCGAAACACTGATTCTGTCCTTAAAAGATGATGTGACGGGACTCGAACTGCAGCTGTTTTACACGATTTTCGAGGATGCGGCAGTGATCGTCCGCTCAAGTAAAGTAATCAACCACGGAAACCAGCCTGTTACGATCGAGCAGCTGGCGAGTCAAGCGCTCGATTTTCCTAACCGTCCCTTTGATTTGATCCACTTGCCGGGGGCATGGGCGAAAGAACGCCAAGTCACCCGAGAACCAATCAATCGCGGCATCAAGCGTTTGGACAGCAAGCGTGGTTCCAGTAGCCATCAGCAAAATCCCTTTGCCGTCATACTGGAACCTAATGCTACGGAGTTTGCTGGGGAGTGTTTTGGTTTTAGTTTGCTGTATAGTGGCAACCATGAAATTATCATCGAAAAAGATCCTTACCATCAGACTCGTGTGATCATGGGGATCAACAGCCATCAATTTGCCTGGCAATTGCCGCCAACTGAAAGCTTTCAAGCCCCAGAAGCCGTGATTGCTTATAGTGAGGCTGGCTTGAACCAGCTGTCAGCCACCTATCATGACTTTTATGATGAGCATTTGATTCGGGGCAAATACAAAAAGCAAGAACGGCCGATCCTGATCAATAACTGGGAAGCAACGTACTTTGATTTCAATGAAGAAAAACTGGATGCCCTCGTTGATGAAGCGAAGGAGCTGGGAATCGAACTGTTTGTTTTGGATGACGGCTGGTTTGGTCAGCGAGAAGATGACCAAACCTCATTAGGCGATTGGTTTGAAAACGAAGGCAAGCTAGCTTCTGGCTTGGCAGGATTTGCCCAAAAAGTCCATGACAAAGAGCTGCAATTCGGGCTTTGGCTGGAACCAGAAATGGTTTCGGGCGACAGTGAACTGAACCGACAACACCCCGATTGGCTGTTACAAGTACCAAATCGCAAGCCAGCGCTTAGCCGCAGTCAGTATGTGTTGGACTTTTCTCGACAAGATGTCAGAGACCATCTCTATCAGCAATTATCCCAACTGTTTGATACGGTTGCCATCGACTATATCAAATGGGACATGAACCGCAGTCTGTCGGATGTCTATTCCTTGCTCCTCGATCCTGCCCAGCAAGGGGAGGTCGCGCATCGCTATCTGCTGGGCTTGTACGAGTTCCTCGAGAAACTGACCACTGCCTATCCGACGATCCTGTTTGAAGGCTGTTCTGGCGGCGGCGGGCGCTTTGATGCCGGTTTCTTGTATTATATGCCGCAGATTTGGACCAGCGACAACACCGACGCCATCGCCCGCTTGAAGATCCAGTACGGTACCAGTCTGGTCTATCCGCCATCCACCATGGGTGCGCATGTCTCAGCGATCCCGAACCATCAGACCCAACGGGCAACGGATCTAGCGATTCGCGGCAATGCTGCGATGTCCGGCTTGCTGGGCTATGAGCTTGATTTAACACAGCTGACAGCAGAAGAAAAAACGCAAATCAAAGAACAAATCACTTTTTATAAAAAACATCGGCGCCTGCTGCAGTTGGGCCGCTTTGTTCGACTGCTCAGCCCTTATGAAGGCAATGACGCCGCCTGGCTGTATGTTTCTCAGGATAAAAAAGAAGCGATCGTCTTTTACTTCCGAGTCTTAGCTGAAGCCTCTGCACCATTGGTTACTTTAAAGCTGGCTGGTCTTGATCCTGACCTCACCTATCAAAGTGGGGGAGAGAGCTTCGGTGGCGATGAATTGATGCAACTCGGGTTGTATATCGATCCTCATTTAGCCGGGGATTACGCCACGCAGCGGTTTCATTTTGTTGCAAAAGTGCCCCACGAATGAAAAAAGCGTCCCGTCAAAGCAGCATGTTTTGACGGGACGCTTTATTGTGCTGCCGCAAGCTTTTGGCTAATGATCGGCAACTGAGAGGCTATTTTAGAACAAATGATTTATTTTTTTCTCGAGAAGTCGTATGATGAAGGAGGAGGCAGGCAGTTTGCTTCTGACAATCAGTAAGAGGAGGGTGTTCAACATGGACGAACAGCCACTAGCGAATGAAACAGAAGAAGGGTTGATTGCTGCAGGATATCGGAAGTATCGTGGTGAAGCGATCGATATTTATTACAACAAAGAGATCTGCACCCACAGCGGTAATTGTGTGCGGGGCAATCCCGCCATTTTTGAAGTTGGACGGCGTCCCTGGGTGATTCCTGATAATGGGGAAGCAGCCCAAGCGGCACAAGTGATCCATACCTGTCCAAGCGGTGCATTAAAGTATGTGTTAAAGGAGGAACAATCATGGAAATCTTAGAAGAAAATGCTCGATTTGTGTTAAAAGACGGTGACAAAGAAATTGGTGAAATGACGTGGTCAAAAGCCGGTGAAACGCGTATGATCATTGATCATACCTTTGTCGATCCTGCTTATCGGGGACAAGGACTCGCCGAAAAATTAGTGGCAAAAGGGGTGGAAAAAGCCCGCAAAGAACAAAAGAAAATCATTCCTTTGTGTCCCTTTGCCAAAAAAGAATTTGAACGCAAACCAGAATATGCGGATGTTTGGAACCAATAAATCAACCAAAACAACCCCCACCAACTCAAGAGGCTCTCTTTGAGGTGGTGGGGGTTGTTGTATGACTGATCAATGTTGGAATTGAGCATGGTACAGGCGATAGTAATAGCCTTGTTCTGCCAGTAATTCTTCATGGGTTCCTTGCTCCACGATTTGACCGGCATCCATTACAAGGATCTTGTCTGCTGCTCGAATCGTTGATAACCGATGGGCGATCACAAAGCTGGTTTTGCCTTCCATCATTTTCAAAAAGGCATCTTGAATTTTTTTCTCAGTCAGAGTATCAACCGAACTGGTTGCTTCATCCAAAATCAGCATTGGTGGGTTACTGATCATCGTGCGGGCAATCGTCAATAGCTGTCGTTGTCCGTCAGAGATCTTGATGCCTTGATGACCGATCGGTGTATCTAGTGTTTCTGGTAAGCGCATCACATATTCATACATATAGGCATGCTTTAGGGCATCATAGATTTCTTCATCTGTGGCAGTGTCATTTCCGTATTGCAAGTTTTCTCGTAAAGAGGCATCAAAGAGCCATGTATCTTGCAAGACCATTCCGAAGCTTTGCCGTAATTCTTCTCGTTTCAACTGACGAATATCGGTGCCATCGATCTTGATCGCGCCTTTATCGACATCATAGAAACGCATCAACAAATTGACCAACGTCGATTTACCGGCACCGGTTTTTCCGACGATTGCGACGGTTTCTCCAGGTTTTGCAGTAAAAGTGAAATCTTCGATCAATTTTTGACCAGGATCATAAGCAAAAGACACCTCCTCAAAGGTAATCTCGCCTTTGATCTCTCCCAGTGATTGAGATTCTTGATCATCGGCTGTTTCTGGCTCTTGATCCAACAGCTCAAAGGTTCTTGAAAGTCCAGCCAATGCCGTTTGGATCTGGGTCGTAATTCCTGACAATTCAATGAATGGTTTCGAAAACTGACTGGAGTAGATCGTAAAGCTGGAAATCATCCCAACCGTGACAGCACCTGTACCAGAAAAGTAAAGCAGACCGCCGACAAAGCCGACTGACAGATACGCCAAATGATCGACGAATCGTGAAAGGGGATTGGTCAAAGAAGAAGAAAACTGTGCCTTTTGCCCACGGACATTCAATTCTTGGTTGATCGTTTCAAAACGGTTTTGGTTGATGGTTTCTCGATCAAAGGCTTTGACGATTTTTTGATTGCCGATCATTTCCGTAACAAAGCCAGAAATTTCGCCGACGATTTCTTGTTGCCGAGCAAAATGCGATTGTGACGTTCGTGCCACGATCCAGTTGACCAAAAAGATGATCGGGGTCGAAACCAATACGACCAACGTTAAGGGCACACTCATTTGCAGCATGACGACTAAGGCGATCAAGACGACCGAAATACCAGAAAACAGCTGGTTGAAGACTGCAGCGACGGCAATGGAAATATTATCCATGTCATTGGTAAAACGACTGACGATGTTGCCGTGGGAGTTTTGGTCATAATAGCGCAAAGGCAATGTATTGAGATGCGCAAAACCTTTTTTGCGCAAATCGGCGACAGATAAATACGCCACGCGGTTACCCAGTCGCTGGATCAACCATTGACTGACCACAGTCACTAAAACCACTCCGGCAAACAGAAGCAAAATACGATAGAGAGTGCTAAATTGCACTTGATCAGCACCTATCAGCTGATCGACGGCTTGACCAATCTGATACGTCATATAAACTGAGGAGACACCAGCAGCAATCCCGAGGACAACTGCTGCCCAAGTTTCCTTCGCATAGGCAGTCAAATAAGGGAGGTAGCGACGAAAGGCCGACCAATCGAATGATTTCTTTTTCATGCTTCTTCCTCCTCTGCCTGTGATGCGACGATTTCTTGGTATTCTTTTGAAGATGCCAACAGCTCTTCATGGGTCCCTTTGCCTACCAAATTCCCTTGGTCTAAGACTAAGATCTGCTGCGCATCTTGAATGGAGCGAACCCGTTGAGAGATAATGATGACCGTGCCACGAATGCTTTCTTTTAAAGCCATCCGCAAATCAAGATCGGTTTGATAGTCAAGGGCACTTAGAGAATCATCCAAAATCAAGATATCTGGTTTAGCGATCAATGCTCTGGCAATCGTTAACCGTTGTTTTTGTCCCCCAGAAAAGTTCTTGCCCCCTTCAAAAATCGGGGTATCCAGTTGCTGCGGCAAGGCTTCAACGAAGTCGCGGCTTTGAGCGATTTCGAGTGCTCGCCAACACTCTTCATCGGTGGCATCTTTTTTGCCCCATTGCAAGTTTTCTCGAATCGTTCCCGTAAACAGCACGGCGGTTTGAGGCACCATGGCGATTTTTTGGCGTAATTGCTGTAAAGGCCATTTCCGCACATCGTGTCCGTCAACGATCACTTTGCCATCTGCCACATCGTAGAAGCGGGGGATCAATTGGGTCAAGGCAGATTTCCCACTCCCGGTTGGTCCAGTGATACCTAAAATAGACCCCGGCGCGACTTGGAAATCAATGTTTTTCAAGGCTAATCCGTATTCTTTTGAAAAGCGGAAATCAACGTGCTCAAAGCGAATCGCTCCGACGTTGTTTTTCGGCTGATCCATAAAGACTTCTGAAAGCTCGTCGCCGATCGACGGCTCAGTGGCTAACACTTCGTTGATCCGTGAACCAGATGCTGCCGCACGGGTAAAGATGATCACTAAGTTGGAAACCACGATCAAAGCTAAGAGCATTTGATTCATGTAATTGACCAGTGCCAATACTTGTCCTTGCTGCAAATTGCCAATATTGACCTTGAATCCACCGATATAAAACAACGCGATAATGCCGACATTCATGATCAAGGTGGTGGCAGGCGTCAATAAGGCAGAGAGATTTGTGACCCGTAAATAGACCTCACTTAAATCATCAGTTGCCTTATCAAAGCGTTTCGTTTCCGTTTTTGTGCGGGCAAAGGCACGAATCACCCGAATCCCGCTTAAATTTTGACTAACTAGCTCATTCAACTCATCTAAATGGACTTGAACTTTCTTATACAATGGCACGGTTTTGGCGATGATCCAGAATAAGACGATACAAAAGAGCGGTAAAACGAGTAGGAAAATCAAGCCAGCTTGCCAATCAATGACAAAGGCCATAATCACAGAACCGATACTTAAGAAGGGCGCCCGGACAACCAGCCGAATCAGCATCGCCAAAGCAATCTGCATCTGATTGATGTCGTTGGTCATTCGAGTAATCAACGTATCAGTACCGAATAAGTTCAGTTCGCTATGGGAAAGGGTGTTGATTTTTTTCATCAAGCGATTGCGTAATTCTGTCCCGAATCCTTGAGAAGCGACGGAAGCATAATACTGACAGATGACGGCACAGATCATCCCCACCACGGACATCACGATCATCCAGATCGTCATTTCAACGACCTTCGACCAATTGTTTTGCCGTAGGCCCTCATCGACTAAAGCGGCCATCTGCAAAGGCAGAACCAATTCAAACACCGCTTCTAAAAATTTGAAAAACGGACCAAGAATAATCTGTTTGCGATAATCCTTGGCGTAGCGTAACAAGCTTATCATAAAAAACCTCCTAAATTATTTCGAATGAGCAGGATATTCACTGGCTAAACAGGCAAAAACCAAACTATCGGTCCATTCCCCCTTGTTCCACCAGTCTTGGATAAAATGTGCTTCTTGGCGCAATCCAATCCGTTGGCAAAGCTTGGCTGAGGCCTGATTGCGGGCATCTAGCGTCGCTTGTACCCGATGGATCTTCTGACTGGCAAACAACCAGTCCATCAACTCTTTCAAGGCTTCTTGAGCAAACCCTTGTCCGCCAAATGACGGATGGAAGGCATAGCCGATTTCAACGGAAGACGGCTGACCAGTAGACCACACCGACAAATCGCCGATGACCGTTTGATCGTGTAGTACCGCCAAAGAAAGACCTGCTTGGTCCGTCAAGGTGTGCTGTTGACATTTTTTGGCAAAAGCCGCCGCTGCCGTTTCTGTCTGCCAAGGCTCATGAAGTAAGAAACGGCAAACTTCCGCTTGCTGATAAATAGCAAAGGTATCGGCAAAATCACTTTCTTGAAACGGACGGATCGTTAACCGTTCACTTTCCATACATACCATAGACAGCCTCCATTTCTTTAGGGACATCTTACCATAGAACGAAATAGCCGAAAACATTATCAGAAAAATACAACAACTTTCTTGTAAAAGAGTGTAAATTTCATGAAAATTCTTTCTTTTACAATTAGAACTTGCCAGTTGCTGCCTATTTACCACGCCTGCCAGCGGGCAAGAAAGGTTTTTTGCCAATCCCCCAAGGGCAAAATCACTCGCTGCATTTGAAAACGGTAGGTTTCCCCTTTATAAGTAAAGCGAATCGGGACGAGCATCCCTACAACAGGATCTTTGTGCTGTTTTTTTAGCTCAGCAAGCGGCACGATTTTGTGCTGCAGGACTTTTGTCGAGAAAAGATTCAATGCCAAAATCGTCAATTGCTGATCATCTAAGACGAGCAGGGTACGGCTGGTGATGGCATTGAAGGACTGCCATTTTGCATAGCCGATGGCAGCTCCTTCCGTCAAATAGGGGGTTGCCAACGCTTGGAAGGTTTTTTTATTTAAAAGAAACATGGGTAGAAAACTCCTTATAAGTAAGAATCGTTTTAGGCAGAGTGTCAACCATCATCGAACAGCGTGAAGACGCTTAGTCAGTTGTAAATGGCTGCAGCATCCGCCGAACTTTTTCAGTATACGCCTGTTTGAGGGCTAACGGTTCGATTTCTTTGATGGTTGGCCCAAATTGCAAGAGAAAGTCAGCTAGAAAATCAAGCTCATTGTCGGCAATGTGTCCTTCTAAGCAAAGCTCACTAGGACGTTCCACCACTGCCATATCAGGATATTTTTCTTGCCACAAGCGTTCCTTTGCCGATAGATCAAAGCGGATGTGATAGCCCAGTGTTTGTGTCAACACTTGTTGCTGCAGCTGTTTTTCAGCTAACTGCTGCAAGGTATAGCCTGTTTTTTCAGTCGGAGCAAGTCCCTGCATTGCATCACAGCGATAGCGGCGAAAGGCCTGCTTTTGACAATCAAAGGCCAAACAATACCAGTAACCAGCACGAAAATCCAGCTGATAGGGTTGTACGGTCTTGTTCGTTTTTTGATAACGCTGATAGGTAAATTGGATGACCTGTTCTTGTACGATTGCTGAAAAAAGCGCTGAGAGGATCGGTGCACTCGTCAATTGAGGCACCCCTTGAAACGAAACCGCCGTCTCCATTTTTTCTAACCAGTCGGTATCTCCTTGATAAAAAGACTGCAAAAGTTTTCGCCGCAGCCCTTGATAGCTCCGATCAAAAGGAGAATCGGACAGTTTTTGTAAGAGCTGTAAAGCAAAGAAAAGGGTATAACGTTCATTTTTGTCAAAGTACAAGGGGGTCAGTTGATTTTTTAAGATCTGATAGCCGCCATAACGACCGGCTTCTACCACGAGAGGCAAGCCCAGCTCTTCCAACGATTGGACATCGCGGACGGCTGTACGTTTTGAAATCGCAAAGGTTTCCATCAAATCAGCTAGATGAAAAGTGGTTTTTCCTTGTAAATACAATAGCTCCTGAGTTAAACGTTCTGATTTTTTCATTTCTTTCTCCAATGGTGCCAAGTTTTGGCAATATTCACAGTTACACTTATGGTAACAAGAAAAGGAGGAACCAACAAATGATCGAACCAAAAATCGCTTTATTTTTGACCTTAGACGGCAAAGCCCAAGAAGCCATCCACTTTTATCAGGAAACATTAGACGCGACCCTCTTATTCGCCATCACCAACCAAGAATATCAAAAAAAACTTGATCCAACGCTGGAGATTCTTGCAGGTCAAGAACAGTATCTTTCTCATTCCATCCTACAAATCGGAGATTTCCAGTTGCAGCTGGCTGACAATCCATTGATCGAAGGGGAGCCCATTCAAGCAGGGAATCACTTATCCTTGAGTTTGACGATAGACGACACCAAAACAGCTCAAAAGCTTTATCAACGACTAGTGGAAAAGGGCAGTCAGGTGATCCAGGCACCTAGTGAAAATCCGTTTGCGTTTTTTTATGCAAGTGTTCGCGATCCATTTGGTGTAATTATTCAGCTTACTGTCGAAAAAGAAGTTGATCCATCAAAAAAGGGTGAATGAAAAAAATCGTTTTTTAATAAAATATCCATAGAAGTTGACTAATTATCCAGCTTTCTTTCATCATCAGAATTATTTTTAAGGAATGTTTAAAGGACTTCACAGAAAAAGAATAAAACTTCTTAAAAAAATAGGCGGATCGCAAAAATTCTGGTACAATCGGGGAGAGCAATTCAGGAGAAATGAAGGAGGCACTATGGATAGAAAGACGAGATATAAACAGCAAAGAGCCCACAAAGCGCGCAACAAACGCGTGATTATTGGAGGAATCTTTCTTTTCGCCATTGCAGGCATCGTTTTATTTGCCGGCTATACGTATTATGCAGCAAAAAATTCAGTGGATAAAATGTTTAAAGAATCCGCTGTAATCAGTTCCAATAAAAGTAAAGAAGACAACTCATTGAAAGCTTCTGATGTTAATTCAAAGTTTGGGATCTTGCTGATGGGTGTCGATAATGACGCGGAACGTGAAAAGACAGAACATTTGGACAGTGCCCGTACCGACAGTTTGATTTACATGGTATATGATGGCGAAAACAAGAAAATCGATATGGTTAGTCTCCCTAGAGATATTTGGACCAATATTTATGATGGAACAGGAACTGGGACAATTGCTACTACAGCCAAGATCAATAGTGCATTCACGATTGGTGAGGAAGACGCAACGATTGAAACAGTCCAAAACTACCTGCAATTGCCAATTGACTATTACGTAAACATCAATTTTACAAGTTTTGAAAAAATAATCGATGCGATTGGCGGAATCACTGTTGATGTGCCTTACGACATCAACAAGAAATATACTTCAGACAACACGGGAGAAACGTTGATTCCAGAAGGACGTCAATTGTTGAACGGTGAACAAGCCTTGATTTTTGCCCGTATCCGGAAAATGGATACTGATGTGGATCGAGGAAACCGTCAGCAAGAAGTTATTGAAGCAGCGATCCACCAAGCTTTGAAAATCAATAATGTCACCAAGTACCAAGAAATTTTAGATTCTGTCAGCGAAGATGTGAATACAAACTTTAAGTTTGAAGACTTAGTATCTTTAGCGGGCAATATGTTGTCTGGGTTCGATATTCAAAAACATACCTTTGAATGGTACGATGGGGAATCTTATGATGGACAATCGATCGTATATATTCAAGACTATTCTTACAATGAAATCCGTAATGATATGCTGAAAGCCTTAGGTCAAGCACCAGCAGATTCGCAAGCAGATGCCAATACAGAAACACAAACCGGTGTTGGAAACGAGACAGGTGCAGGAACTGGTGACGGATACGGCTCGGATGTCGTTGATGACGGAACCGGCTACTAATCAAGAGAAAAAAGTCAGGAACATTCCTGACTTTTTTTATACCCTCAGACCTTTAAAAATCGATTGAAAACAAGTTCAGTCTCTCAAGCCGCTTTCGTTTGCATCTCAGAAGTGCAGTGCTATTCTTAAGAAAAGAGACAACTTGTTGCAGCAAGTCATACACTGGGGGAGGAACCATGATGGAAAAACAGCAAGAACAAAAAGCCCGTAGAATCGTTTTGCTGACCCACGTCTTAGGGTTGATCATGAAAGCCATCGGCTACTTCTTTAGCGGCAGTGCTGTCTTGATGAACGAAAGTATCCATAGTCTGATCGATTGCATCAATCAAGGACTTCTAGCCATCGGTGAAAACCGAGCACAGCGAGGACGCAGTGAACTGCATCAGTTTGGTGAAGGACGAGCGACCTATTTTTTTAGTACCGTAGTTGCCATGACAGTTTTTTTAGGCGGTGGGATTTTAGCGGTTGTTGAAGCCAGCCGTGATCTACTAGACCCAACCCACGAAGTGGAACAGCTCCAGCTGGTGGCAGCGATCTTATTTGTCAGTTTGTTCATTGAAGTGACGGCTGTACAAGAGGGATGGCAAGAAGTCAAAGAACAAAACAAGCAAAACCAGCCCCTCGTCCGTTTCTTAAAAGAAAGCCGCGATTCCGATCTGCTTTTAGGCTTCACGGAAAATTTGTTTGCCTTAGGTAGTGTGACGATCGCCATCGCAGGAATCTCATTGACTGCTTTGACAGGCAATCCGGTATTTGATTCCCTCGGGGGCATTTTAGGTGGATTGTTGTTGATAGCTGCTGCTGTCTTTTTAGCCAAAGAATTTTATAGCCTTTTGATTGGCGAAGGGGCATCCGCATCAGATTTAATGGCGATCAAACAAATTTTAGCCAACCCTGCCATCATTCAAATCAAAGATTTACGAACCCTCCATCTAAGCCCAGAGGAACTTTTGATCGTCGCCGACCTTAGCTTGAAACTAGCGCCGGATGAAGAACCAAGCACGTTTATTGATACCATTGAGCAGCAAATAAAGCAGGCTTTGCCTGAACTGAGGGTCTATTGCTATATCGAGAGTGAGGAAATTACCTCTTAAAGTAGAATAAATACGAAGCATTCTTCGGTTGGTGATTCACAATTCAACCCAGGAATGCTTGTTTTGGGTAGTGGTGAGCTCGTGTTGAATGAACACAAAGGATCAATGGCTTGTTTTAACTTTAGGCTTTTTTGACGATCAGGAATTAGATTGTAAGCGGAAAGATGCAGCGGTTTATCTATTTTTTTAGCAGTAAACAGTTTTTTTGTTCAAAAGTTTGTGTTTTTTTGTTAAAATAAAGTAAGGACAGTGAGCGATCTCTTTTTAAAGTTATTTTTTTGCTAGAGTTGTAACATTGTAAATCACAACATAGCGAAAGCTCAGGTTATTAAGAAAACGCCGAAACGAGTGCCTGTTTGCCATTACTGGCATGCTGTCAAATCGACACCAAAAGCTGAGGTGCTAATTTTGTCACGACTGTTTTTTTACTTTACTTGTGAAGCAAAATCCTTTGCGAACATCTTCATCCATGATAGGTTAGAAATAGGCCGAATGGTTTTTTCACAAAGTACGTACATAGAAAGATCACTTGCGACTACCAAAAAAAGTTACTTCACTGCTCGCAAAATGATCGACGCTCAACACACATACCTTTTCCCTCAGCCAGTCAATCTGCGCTTGCTTTTCTTATTGGTTATATTCCCTTCAATCAGCAATTGCCTGAACCGATTCAAAATCAAAAAATGACTGTGCAAGGTATCTGTACCGATTTATCCCTTCAGAAACGTGGAAACCCTCGGCAAGAAGTTTACAATTAAAAGGAGGAATTTGATGGAAAAATTTTACCAGCAAAAGACTGAAGAGACCTTGAAACATTTTGAAAGTGACCGCAAGCAAGGCCTAAGCGGGAAAGAAGCCGACAAACGCTTAGAAAAATACGGAGAAAACACGATCCAGCAACAAGAATCCCTTTCTGTATGGGAATTGCTGTGGCATAACTTGAACAACTTGATTGTTTATCTCTTGCTAGCAGCTGCGTTACTCTCTTTTGCGATGGGGGAAACGGTTGAAGGAATTGCAGTATTGATTGCCGTGGTGATTGCTGTAATGACCGGTTTCATTACAGAATTACGAGCACAAAAATCAATTGATTCACTTCAAAGCATGATTTACACTACCGCAAAAGTGATTCGTGATGGAGAAGTAATGGAGATCGAGTCGGCAAAGATCGTTCCAGGCGATATTCTCGTTTTGGAAGAAGGGGATGCTATTGCGGCAGATGCCCGCTTACTTGAAACGAGCAACTTTGCCTGCATCGAATCAGCGCTGACCGGTGAGTCAGAAGCTGTTGAAAAAGATGCACGAGAAACTTATGAAGAAGATGTTCCATTAGGCGATCGCCGCAATGTCGTTTTCGCAGGAACTGCGGCAACTCGCGGAAATGCCTATGCAGTAGTGACAGAAACCGGCATGAAGACCGAGGTTGGAAAAATCAGTGATATGCTGACGGGGGACAAAAAGCGTCAAACGCCGTTAGATATCGAATTGGACAAGCTAGGAAAAGCAATCATTATTGCAGCACTCTTTGCTGCGGTGGCAGTTTTGATCGCTGGGGTCTTGACGAATCAACCATTTGTCGAAATGATCCATATCTCGATTATTTTAGCGGTCGCAGCGATACCTGAAGCAATGCCAGCCGTTTCGACGATCACATTGTCTCGAGGCATGCGGACGATGGCCGAGCACAAAGCACTCGTCAAATCGTTATCAGCCGTAGAGACTCTTGGCGCCACCAGTATCATTGCCAGTGACAAAACTGGGACGCTGACAGAAAACCAAATGACGGTTGCTGAGATCATTTTAGGTTCAGGAGAAATGTTCAAAGTGACAGGAAATGGGTATGAACCCAACGGAAAATTCTATAAGGCAGACTCGGATGATAATTCCGAGATCGATGCAGCCAATCATGATGCGCTGCAAGGGATGATCGCAAATGGCGCTTTATGTACCACCGCCACTTTACGTGAAAACGAGGGACAATACGAGATCCTCGGTGATCCAACGGATGGTGCGTTCGTCGTTTTAGGTCAAAAAATCGGTATCGATCGGCAAAAAGAGCAGGATAGCGGGCTGAAGAAAATCGCAGAAATGCCCTTTGATTCCGACAACAAATACATGGTGACCGTGTATGAAGGAGAGCAACGGACATTGATTATCAAAGGGGCACCAGATGTCTTGATTGATTTAGCCGATGCTGATGCCAAAGAAAAAGAACAGCTTCATGAATACAATGACACGTTAGCCAGTCATGGGCAGCGGGTGATCGCTGTCGGTTATATCGAGGATTATCAAGGTGGAATGGACAAAGCAGAGCTGAAAGCAGCACTGCAGGAAATCAAGATCCAAGGCTTTGCGGGCATCGTCGATCCGCCACGAACAGATGTCAAAGAAGCAGTGAAGGTCGCCCAAGAAGCGGGGATCCGAGTGAAGATGATCACGGGGGACCATCCGAAGACCGCATCAATGATCGCCAAAGAAATTGGCTTAAAAGATCATGAAAAAACCATGACAGGTCGCGAGATCGATGAATTGGCAGGGCAGGAAGGCTTTAACGAAAAAATCGAAGAAGTCGCTGTCTTTGCTCGAGTCTCTCCAAAAAATAAATTACAACTTGTGGAAGCCTTGCGTGAAGAAGGCGATATCGTTTCTATGACTGGCGATGGCGTTAACGACGCGCCGGCACTCAACGGCGCCGATATCGGGATCGCCATGGGGATTCGTGGGACAGAAGTAGCCAAAGAATCTTCCGATATGATTTTAACGGATGACCGTTTTGGAACAATCGTCGATGCCATCAAAGAAGGACGCATCATTTTTGACAACATCAAAAAATATGTTTCTTTCTTATTCTCATGTAATATGGTTGAGATCGTGACGATCTTTTTAAGTGTCATCTTCTTGATGCCAATGCCGATCCAACCGCTGCATATCCTTTTCTTAAATCTAGTCATCGATATTGCGCCAGCAATGGCGTTAGCCTTTGAACCAGCAGAAGACGATATCATGAAACGTCAGCCACGGTCGAAAGCTGATGGCCTCGTCAACAAACGCTTCTTAGGACGCATCATTTTAAGTGGTGTTGTGATTGGTTTGGTGGCGTTTGGCTTCTTCAATTTCTTGATGTTGACGGATCACGAGTTGCTTTATGCACAAACAGCGACCTTTACCTTTATGGCAGTAGCACAATTGATGCATATTTTCAACGTTCGTAAGAGCAGCGGTTTTGGCTTAGACAAAACTCTCTTGAAAAACAAACCGTTGATGGGGGCATTGCTCCTTTCCGTAGGTTTGCAGCTTTCAGCAGTCTATGTACCGTTTATGAATGAGCTATTAGACACGATGCCAATTCAAGCCGGCACGTGGGGGATCATCTTCGCTGCTGCAGCGATCTCTACACTGATTGTGATGGGCTTGAAGAAACTCTTCCAATTAAAATAAAATAAATTCTCCAGTATTTTCTCAATACCGGAGTAACGAAGACCCGCAGCCTAATGGCGCAACTTCGCCAAAGGATTCTTGATTCGATCCTTGATGAAGTTCGCCTAGCTGCGGGTCTTTTTTGCTTACTCTTTACAAGCAAAAGAAAATGATTTATACTTGACTAGTCAACAGTTGACAAGTCAATGATGAAAGGAGCGGTTTATGCAATGAATTTACGTGAGCTAAGCGGATTGCTGTATCGGATGAAAATCGTGAATCAAGAATTAACGGCGATCTTTGAAAAAGAGACTGGCTTTAGTCTGACCCGTTATCAGTTGCTGCAGTTTTTGAATGAGCAAGGACGCTGTACCCAAAATCAAGTACAGAATGAATTGAAGATCGATAGTGCAGCGGTCACTCGGCATTTGAAGATTCTCGAAGAAAAACAATTTGTGACACGGGAACGAAACAAAGACAATAACCGCGAGATTTTTGTTTCTTTGACACCGAAAGCACAAGCCGATTTGGCTAGTTGTGCTTCAAAGCATGCCAGCTCTGAGGAGTCGTTAGGCATCAATTTGACCGAAGAAGAAGAAGCACAGCTTCTAACATTACTTATGAAATTAGTTCCATGAAAGAAGGCAAACCCATGACAGAATACAGCAATAACAATTTTTCAGAGATTACCTTTGGCCGAAAATCGGTCCGTGTCTATGATGAAACCTACAAAATCCCTCATGAAGAAATGTTGACCATGATCCAAGAGTCAACGACAGCACCTTCCTCAGTCAATATGCAGCCTTGGCGCTTTGTCGTTGTGGAAAGCGATGAGCAAAAAGCAAAATTGAAACCGTTGATTCGTTTCAACGTCCGACAAAATGATACATCTTCTGCAATGGTCTTGATTTTTGGCGATATGCTTTGTCATGAACTAGGAGAAGAAATTTATAACAAAGCAGTAGCAGAAGGCAAAATGCCAGCGGAAGTACGTGACCAACAATTAGCAGCGATCATTCCTCATTACGAAAATCTTACAAAAGAACAAATGAATGATGTGGTGAAGATCGACGCTAGTTTAGCAGCGATGCAATTTATGTTAGTTGCGCGGGCGCATGGCTATGAAACCAACCCAATCGGCGGTTTTGAAGCAGATCAATTAGCAGAAGCTTTTGGCTTAGACAAAGAACGTTATGTTCCTGTCATGATCCTTTCAGTCGGAAAAGCCAAAGAATTAGGCTATGAATCCGTTCGGTTAGACGCAGAACAAATTACGACATTTCTATAAGAGGAGGGAAAACGATGGAAATCATCAATGCAACGTTTTACATCAAAGAAGAAAAGCGGGCAGATTTTTTAGCCGCTGTTACCCCATTAATAGCATCGGCAAGAACTGAGGATGGCTGCCACGGCTATCATCTCTATGAATCATTGGAAGAGAACAATCGGTTTGTCATGGTCGAAAAATGGGCGAATCAAGAAGCGATCACCGCTCACAATCAAAACCCGCTGCTGCAACAATTATTCCAACAAATGCCTGACTTTGCAACCAAACCGAGCGAGATCGTTGTCGCTCATCAAGGAGAATAAAGATGACGATTTTATCGACGATTTTGATTGTACTGGTTGCCTTAGAGTTTTTCTATATTCTCTATTTAGAAACATTTGCCACTACGTCCAAAGCAACGGCGCGGGTCTTCAACGTGACGAAAGCAGAACTTGAACGACCGATCGTTGTGACCTTGTTCAAAAACCAAGGGGTTTACAATGGACTCATTGGTTTGGGGTTACTGTATAGTATTACCTTTGCTTCAGCACCATTGGAAATCAGTCGCTTGTTGCTGATCTACATTATCTTAGTAGCTGCATATGGCAGTGTGACTAGCGACAAGAAAATTATTTTGACCCAAGGCGGTCTAGCGATCCTTGCCTTGCTGTCCACCTTTTTTTAACCAATAAAAGAAGAAGCCCCCTAATCTAAGAAAGCCTTTCTATACAATAGAAGCTTTCTTAAATCGGGGGCTTTTAATGTTTGGGCAAAGAGTACTCAGAACGTGAAAAAAATGATAGGATAAGAGAAGGGACTAACGATTTTCTGGACGTAAACTGGTTGCCGCAAATAAGGCTTTTACTAGAATGGGTGTTAAGATCGCAGCTGTGATCACCTCAGAGATTCCATTCGTTATAGCAATTCCACCGAGGGTCACGAATAAAGCCGAAGCATCGACACCATAGGTATTGGCAACTAACCCAGTATATAAGGTTCCCATTAGGGTTAAGACCAAAACTGTATTTGTGATGGTCCCAAAGATCGCTGCAACAATCGAAGCAGCGACGACTTTTTTGGTCTTTTTGTAAATGATCGTAAATAAGAGACCAGCCACTAAGCCAACCAACACACGGGGGACCACCGAGATGATTGGGTTGGTGAAAACGGCAATGTCCAAGGGCGTTGTCGGGGAGGTAAACGCACGGATCATGGTAAAAATGCCCCAGACTAAGCCAATGAACATCCCGTCTTTTGTCCCTAAAACGATGGCAGCGACGATTACCGTGATATGGATGATCGTCAAACTAGTGATACCGATCGGAATAAATCCAAGGAAAGGCACCATCGTCTGTAAAATAATAATAGCAGTCAAAATGGCACGAATGACAAGGCGATAGGTTTTGCTTTTTGTATTCATTGTAAAAACTCCTTTTTTATAATGACACTCGTGTCATTTTTAAGTTAGGTTGATTATACAACAAAATGACACGAGTGTCATTAATAATGTGATGAAAGGAGCCAAAAAAATGGCGAAGAAGCAGCAGAGTGAATTGACTACAGCTGAAAAGAAAAAACAACAAAAGCGTGATTTGATTCTTGAAAGTGCCAAAGTCGTCTTTAGTAAGAAAGGTTTGATTGATGCGACAATGAAGGACATTATCGAAGAGTGCGGCATTAGTCGCGGCGGCATTTATTTGTACTTTCGTTCGGTGGATGAGATTTTTTTGGCAGTGTTAGAGCAGCGTTCCAAACGAAAATTTGATGATGTACGAGAGATGATCATGGAGCAAGTACCCTTTGAAACGATTTTAAACAAATATTTTTCCGACCATCGCAAGCGTCTACTCCACAGCATTTCTGACGGTATGCTGCGAGCCGTCTATGAGTATTACTATACGCATAAAACCGAAGCCTCCAGTTCACTGCAGCAAGCTCAACTCGCTGAGACGAAACGGACGATCCATGAGATTTTTCAAGTGGGCGTTCAGCAAGGTGTATTAAAAGATGAAAACTTGGCAGTGATTGCAGAAAACTATATGTTCGTGATTGAAGGATTAGGGATTTTGGCTCTGACCGGTCACATCACAGAACAGACCATTGATGACCAAATCGCCGTAATGAGACAACTACTCCCTTATCGTGAATAACACAGACAAAAAAACTCGCTCTTTTCTAGAAAACACTAGGAAGGAGCTTTTTTCGTCTGTTTATAACTTTGTGAATCAAGCATATTTTGCAGAAAATTAATGTAATAAAAGTGAAATCTACAACATTATTTATTTTTTCTTAAGAAAAAGGACTTTTTCTATGAAGTTTTCTTGAACAGTTGATACATAGGGATTCAATCGGCGTGTCGGTGGGATAGGAGTGGGGAACATGTAATAAAAAAACAGAGCTTATTTATGTAACTAAAATGTAAATCGCTTACGGATTGGGTTTGTTGCTGAACTATGGTAAAATGAAAATGGTCAAATAAATGAAAAAAAAGTTTTAAAATTGAATTTGGAGGATCAGATGAAGAAGAAAATCTTTGCAACAGTGTGTATGTGCGGCATTGTATTGTCATCATTCGGCGGACCTGTGACCGTTTTTGCTACGAATCACGATCAATTGATCGAACAAAAAAATAACGAAATTGATCAGTTGAGACAGCAACGTCAAAGCGTACAAGGGGAAATTGACGGATTGTCTGCAGAAATTGATTCGTTAAATCAAGAAGCAGCAATCATTTTAGCGCAGCAAAGTGATTTGTTGCAAGCGATCGAAGGATTGGATCAGGAAATCAGTCAGTTAGAAGAGCGCATTGCCAAACGCTCAGAAAACATTGAAAAGCAAGCCAGAGAAACACAAGTTAATGGAAAAGGCGACCATTTTCTAACAGCGGTACTAGAGGCGGACTCTGTCAGTGATCTAGTCGGTCGTTTGCATGCGATGACGACGATCATTCGAGCGAATAATGAAGTGATCGAACAGCAAAAAGCCGACCAACAAGCTGTTGAACAAAAGCGTGCGGAATCACAAGAAAAAGTGGCAGAATTGCAAGCAGCACAGAGCCATCTGGAAGCACAAAAAGGTATTTTGGAAGCAAGCCAAGCAGAATTAAATGTCTTAGTTAGTAATTTAGCCTACGAAGAAGCAACGAAAGAAGAAGAAAAAGAACAGCTGCGTGCGGAAAAAGAAGCCTATGAAGCGGAGCAAGCGAGAATTCGTGAAGAAGCTGCCCGAGTAGCTGCTTTACAAGCCCAAGCGGAACAAGCGGCGCAACAGCAGGCAGAACAAGCTGCAGCGGAAGAAGCAGCCTTGAATGAAGCAGCTGTTCAAGTAGAGAGCACAGAACCTGACGCAGAAACAGAGAGCCCAGCGCCAGTGGAAGAGCCAGAAGCACCAGCAGAAACGCAACCAGAGGAAACGCAAGAATCTGAACCGGTTGAAACACCAGAGGTTCCAGAGGAAACACCAGTAGATACACCAGAAATTCATGAGCCAGAAACACCAGTGACACCTGCAGCACCGGAGACGCCAGCGGACAGTGCACCTGCAGTTCCTGCACCAACGCCAGCACCGACGCCAGTTACACCAACACCGGCGCCAACGCCTGCTCCGTCACCTGCACCGATCGTGACGCCGCCAGCACCTTCTGCACCAGCATCAACAAATGGTGCTGCAATCGTGGCAGAAGCCTATAAGCATATCGGAAAACCCTATGTGTGGGGTGCCAAAGGACCGGACAGCTTTGACTGTTCTGGGTTTACTCGCTATGTCTTTTTACAAGTAACAGGGAGAGATATTGGTGGATGGACGGTGCCACAAGAAACAGCCGGTACAGTGATTTCCGTTAGCCAAGCACAACCAGGAGATCTTTTATTCTGGGGTTCATCAGGTAGCACCTATCATGTAGCCATTGCTTTAGGTGGCGGACAATACATTCATGCACCACGCCCAGGACAAAATATTTCTGTTGGCAGCACCGCTCATTTTACACCTAGCTTTGCAGTAAGAATGTAAGAAGTAGCTAGCTGTAGTTTTAAGGAGAGACAAATGGAAGAAAGAAAACAACTTCGTTATCGTGCGAAGAAACAAAAAAGAGGGCTTCTTTACCGTAAAAGTGCGGCGGCAACCGCTGCACTTGTTAGTACGGTGAATATTTTGCCGATGAATGTTTTAGCAGATACACTCGAGTCAGCAGAAGCCCAAAATGGTGTTCAAGTAGTTGAAACAGCAGAGTCAACCCAAGACACATCGACGCATGATTCAGTGAGCATTGTAGAAGATCAAGAAGTGAACGAGGGATCACCAGCAACTCAAGGTAGTACCGATCCATCAGAAGCTGAAAGTGCGGATGGAGTAGACATCCAAGAGGTACCCGAAAATGCACCAGCAGATGATGCTTCTGAACAGAATGAAGCAGAAACCGATAGTGATATTCCTGTTCTGTCAGAAGAAGAGCGGATCGCCATTGAAACGAAGGTCATGCCCAACTACAATAATCCAATGGCACGTTCCAACAATCAGCAAGCATTTATTCAGCAAGTAGGACCAATGGCACAAGAAGTTGCCGGGGCAAATGACCTCTACGCTTCGGTCATGATTGCCCAAGCGATCTTAGAATCAGGTTGGGGGCAATCCACGCTGACCACTCTTGCAAATAATATGTTTGGTATCAAGGGATCTTACAATGGACAATTTGTAGAGATGCAAACCATGGAAGATGACGGGAATGGCAATCTCTATCCGATTATTGCTAGGTTTCGTAAATACCCCTCATTAAAAGAATCTTTTCAAGACAATGCGCACGTTTTGAGAACTACCTCATTTTCGCCGGGTGTTTTCTTCTACCATGGGGCATGGAAGTCTAATACAAATTCTTATCGTGACGCGACTCAATGGCTGCAAGGACGTTATGCCACCGATACTTCTTATGCAAGTAAGCTAAACAACTTGATTGAAACGCACAATTTGACCCAGTACGATACATCAAGTGGTGGCGGTTCAAATGATAACAACAGTAACAATTCTGAGCAGGCGATCAATAAGCAATTCAGAACAAATGCAGCACTCAATATCCGTTCGGATGCTTCCACTAGCGCCTCGATCGTTGGTTCATTGGCTGCCAATGCAACATTTGAAGCAGTAGCGCAAAAAACTGGTACCAGTGTGAACGGCAATACGACGTGGTATCGAATTCAAGGACGTGGCTGGGTAAGTGCTGCTCACGTGACGGAGATCTCATCGAATACGGGTGGGAATGATAACAACAATAATAATGGTAACAACAACAACAACAATAACAACAATGCCGAACAAAGCATCAACAAAGAGTTCCGCACAACTGCTGCCTTGAACATCCGTTCAGATGCATCGACTAGCGCTTCTGTTGTTGGCTCCTTGGCAAGTAATGCGACATTTCGAGCAGTCGCTCAAAAGACGGGAACGAGTGTCAACGGAAACAATGTGTGGTATCGAATTCAAGGACGCGGCTGGGTGAGTGCTACGTACGTGACAGAAGTGAACGCTGGAAGTAATAGCTCTGAGCAAAGCATCAACAAAGAGTTTCGTACAACCGCAACATTGAATATTCGCTCTGATGCGTCTACCAGTGCCAGAATTGTTGGTTCTTTGTTAAACAACTCCTCTTTTCGCGCGGTTGCGCAAAAGACCGGAACCAGTGTGAATGGCAACAACGTCTGGTATCGAATTGAAGGGCGTGGCTGGGTAAGTGCAGCGTATGTTCAAGAAACGAACACTTCCTCATCAAACAGCACCACCTATACCGTACGTTCGGGAGACACTCTATGGGGCATTTCGCAACGCTACAGTGTGACTGTGAATCAGTTGATGCAGTGGAATAATCTTTCTGGCTCATTGATTCTTGTAGGACAGCGTCTTGTAGTCCGTAGATAAAGTAGATAAAATGAAAAAACATCTGGAACCATTTTTGCGGCTATTTGCCAAAATGGTTCCAGATGTTTTGTTTATTCTTCTTTGAAGCTGTTCATGATCGCTGTTAGCTCGTCTTTTGAAGAGTCGTATAAGCTTTCTAACGTCCAACCATACAACTGAACATAATTATTGTCGGTTTCAAGTACATAATAAATATAGTGGATATTTAGCCCTTCAACTGTCGCTGGGAAATCAACGAAATAGGCCTTCGTGTCAGGAATTGGTAAAAAGGTGGCGGTCGTATCGAAGCTTGTTGCCAAATTTTCTTGAACCAATCCGAGATAAGTTTCTAAATCGGCAAAATCTTGTTTCGATTCAACGACTGCAGCTAAGTATTTCGTTTCTAACGCATCTGACAACATGAAATCATTGTCAGGATTCAATGAAGTGAAATCGGGTACCTCTTGCCAATTACTAGGCAAATCGATGGTATAGTTTGTTCCACTCACGCCTGTGATGGTTTGTTCCGAACTCGGTAAAGCCGCTTCGCTGGAAGAGCCCGTCGATTCTTGCGTGACTTCTGTTGACGAAGTCATAGATAAGCTTGTAGCGCTTGCATTTTCCGTGCTTTCTGAAGCTGGTTTCTCCTCTTTTGGCGTACAGCCAGCAAAAAGAAGTGTGAACCCCAATAAACTAAAAACAACACTTTTTCTCATTATTCTCACGTTCCCCTTTGTTTTCTATTTTCAAATAACCAACATTATTTAGTTAATCGTATAATAGGAAAGGAAATAACGCAATAAAATATTCTCAGTTACTGCATGAAAAGAAAAAAATAAAGGATTGTTAAATAATAAATTTAAAAAAATGAAGCCGAAATAACTGACTGTTACCGCTTATTTTCACTTTTTTCTTAGATTGATGCAAAAGTTGATTATAAATACGGGGCGACTTTTGCTATGCTTTAGAAAAGAAAGGAAGCATTAAAAGAATAGTGAAGTTAAAAATTGTGTCGGTTATATCTATAAAATAATAGTGTGTTTTTTATTTATCTATTTGTTTTGAATAATTGTCAGAATTTTGTTGCGAAATACTATGGCTTCTTTCGATACAAAAAGTAGGGCGACATCAGCGACAGCCGGATAGAGAAAGATAGCTCAAAGCGGCGAGGAATAGAAGAAACATAAGATCTACGTTTAAAAAAAATGGAACTAGGGGGAAGGAAATTGTTTTATCAATCAGTAAATGAGTATCTAGTAAAAATGAGAGAAGGATTATCTGCTGAAACCATTAAAGGTGAAATGCCATCAGTCTATGCGTACTGGTTAGCACAGGAAGCAGAATTGAAAAAAATATTGAAAAACAAAGACATGGCTTTTTGGATGGATATCCAAAGAGTTCTCTTGATCGATGCAAAATTAGTATTACTTCGCAGTTATATCAATGACTACGATTTTCACGGATTTTCCGAAGATGAGATCATTGCAAATGTGGAACAAGATCATTTTACCTTTAACAAAGAACTGTGTGGCTATAGTTTGAAAGAACAAGTGCACCCATCAATTATTTTTGGTGATCAATAAGCAACGAAAAAAGAACGTTCAAACAGGGAATAAGCTACTGCACTGATTCAAAATAAGACTGATTGATTTGTGGTATGATTGTGATGACAAGTACGATTGCACAAATCATTGTGACAGTTTGAAAAGGAGCGGATAGGTATGGTTCAATTTGAACGGATCATTTTATTATTTTTCTTGTACTCATTTATCGGTTGGCTTTGGGAAACCATTTATTGCTCACTAAAAGCCAAGCACTTTGTTTATCGGGGCTTCCTTGTTGGTCCCATCACACCCATCTACGGCTTTGGGATTCTTGGCGTTGTCTATTTATTGCGGCCATTGCATGAGCAAGTGATTCCACTGTTCTTTGCGGCAGCGTTGTTGGTTACCGTGCTTGAATATGTGACAAGTTATTTACTTGAGCGTTTTTTTCATGCCTCATGGTGGGATTATAAAGAAGTCCCATTAAATATCAATGGACGGGTGGCATTGCCGATTTCTCTTTTTTGGGGCGTGTGCTGTGTGCTCATTGTTCGATTTGTTCATCCGCAAATGCTGGAGATTGTTCAAACATTGAGTGCTCGCGTAGGATTCTTATTGCCAGTTTTCTTATTGATGGTTCTCTCTTTTGATATGGGCTATACCCTAGCTAACTTGGTTGCCTTTCAGAAAGCGGTGCAACAGGTCAATCAAGCCTTTGAACAGCACAAAAAAGAATTGGCTGAAAATATTGAGCTATATAAAAACGATTGGCAAGGGCGCTTCGCAGCGTTTCCAGAAGAATGGCGCGTATTAAAACAGAATCTACCGAGATTGAATTTCCATCAAAGAAGACTCTTAAAAAACTTTCAAAAGTTAGAAATCAATCAGATAAAAAGCAGTCAGGAATTGTCTCGATTTATTGAAGCGATCCGTAAGAAAAAATAGGTTTGTTACGGTAAGGTTACAAAAAATAAACCCTTATCAATGCTGATTCTTCCCACTTCTGACTCATTTCAGTTGAAAAAGACGATTAAAACACCCACTTTTACGATAATTTGTAACAAATTGTAAAGGTCCTGCAATAAAATTCTTCTTAAGAATTTGTATAATAGGATATGTTGGAAAACATAGTGAGAAGTGAGGGAATTTTTTGAAGGCAAAGAAACTACGAACAATCGTTGTCGCTGTCTTTGCGGCAGGAATCGTTTCTCCAATCTTTGCGCAGGCTGAGTCACTTGAATCATTGCAAGAGCAAGAAAGTGCCGTCATGCAGCAAAGTCAGGAAATCAGTACGGAAGTACAGATTGCATTGACTGATGTGAATGCGAAATACAGTGAGGTAGAAGAGCTAAAAGCTCAAATCGCTGAAAATGAAGAATCATTAGCAACAACCAAAGCAGAAATCAAAACTGCACAAGAAACAATTGAAAAGCGTGAAGCAGTCGTTGCGGAACGTATGAAAGACATCCAAGTCAATGGCGGGGCTACCAGAGACTGGACGGTACTGTTAGAATCATCAAACATCCAAGATTTTATCAATCGTGCCTATGCGATGACGATGTTACAAAACTTGGAAAAAGAAAAGATCGATTCATTAACAGCTGAAAAAGAAAAGCTAGAAGCTTTAGAAGAAAAAGCACAGTCAACACAGCAATCATTGAAAGAAAATCAAACCGCATTAGAATCAGAAGCCAAAACACTGGATTCAAAAATTGCGAATCTACAAGCCCAATTGAAAGAAAACGAATCAACCTTGGCACAAATCGCTTCAAGCAAAGAAGCTGAAACAGCTCGCTTAGCTGCTGAAAAAGCAGCAGAAGAACGAGCAGCCAAAGAAGCGGCAGAACAAGCAGCGAAAGAAAAAGCAGAAAAAGAAGCAGCCCAAGCTGCCGAACGTTCAAGCGCTTCTGAATCACAAGCGGCTGCTTCATCGAGCAGCAATACGACTGAAAGCAGCACCTCATCATCGAGCAGCTCTTCAAGCAGTAACAATAGCTCAAATAGCAGCTCAAGCAATAACAACAACAATAACAATAGCAACAACAGCAATACAAGTAGTGGTCGGACATTGATGATGGAATCAACTGCCTACTCTTATAAAGAAGCTGGCTCCAGTTTCTTTACAGCAAGCGGTACAGACTTACGTAAAAATCCAATGGCAGTTGCCGTGGATCCAAGCGTGATTCCGTTAGGCACCTTAGTCAATGTTGAAGGCTATGGCGTAGCACTAGCGCTTGATACTGGTGGCGCGATCAAAGGAAATATCATTGATGTTCACTTTGATAACGTAGCACAATGTATCCAATGGGGACGTCGTCAAGTAAAAGTAACGATTCTTGATTAATCAATCAACTAGCAAGAAGCAGCTCACTGAATGAAGTGGCTGCTTCTTTTTTTGCTTTTAATAGAATAAGGCATAAGTAGAGAGCGTATCGCTGTGTCAGTGCCGACCCGAACGGATACGCTCTGTTTTGATTTAAATTGCCCATAAGTCCTTACAATCGTTTTCTCAGTTATTTATTTTGTGGTGATCTAATCATACTAGAGAACGATATGTTTTTTAATACCTAAAATGAAAATGGGGCTGAAGAATCAGTTATGATTCCTCAGTCCCATAAATTAAAGAGCCAAGATTTTCATTTATCAAGGATTGAAGTTGGCATTCAGTTTTTCTTCTAAAGCTTCCCAGTCATGCTCATCGGGAAAAGTTTTGAATAGCAAATAATCAATGTCTTGGGCATATTCGGTAATGTATTCCGTATAGTTGGTGACGATCAAATCAATTTGATTTTTTTCCAAATAGCCTGCCGACAATTCATTAGAGTCTGGAAAATAAAATGTCCGAGAGCTGCGCAAATAACGAACAGATTTGCATTTTAATAATTGACATAAATAAAAGGGGCCTTCAAACAAAAAAGCGACATTCTTCTTTGCTTGCCAGTACAAAGATTTAATAGAGGTAACGTACATCGTAAGACTCGTTCCTAAGTGTTCCAGTGTGATACTGTCCCAAATTTCTCTGGCTAATGGTTGCGTCAACAGATAGTTTTTAAATAAATGGTAATCATCCATATACGCCTCTTCGACAAAATGAACGGTATCCGAAATCATATGGTTTAATAAGGGGGATAATAATTGCTTGATTTTTGCTACCGTAAAAAAGGATTCTACTAAGAGCCGGTCACGAGCGCTATCTTGAGTATCTGGCAAACAATCCTTGACAAAGGCTGCAGCAAGCTGCTTAATTTCAGGCCAATGATTATACTCTTTACAAAAGGTTTGTTCGATCGCCAAGTTGCTGATCGAGCGACGGGTTTTCACCAATAAGAACAAATAAAGGACTTCCTCATAGGGAAGTTCTTTTTGGTATTGTTCATTCATTGCCTCGTTGATTTCAGAAAATAGCCGAAAATCATTATATTGCTCAAATATTTTTTTTATTTGCTTAGGCAACTCGATACCTTGACCCGCACAATGGCGCTCAAAGGTGATATACAAGTAGTAATTGAATTCACCAAATGAACAAGCATGCTGGTCAAGTTGATAACATCTAGAAAAAGCGCTAGCAGTGATATTTTGGATGGCGATCGGCGGAAAAATCGTATGGGCAGTAATTTCCGATTCGTAATAGAAATCATGGAAAAACTTGCGAATATTGATCTCCTCACCAATAAAGCAAATAGGATTGGTTTGGATCTCCAAACGATAGAAAGAAAAAATCGGTTGCACTTTCCGCAAATAGCGAAGAACAGTGCTTTCTGATATATGGTATTTCTCAGCCCATTCAGATGAGCTATAAAGATCATTGTGGAAAATACTTTCGATGATATGGAAGAGAATCTCATTGGCAATCAGCGCACGTTTTTTCGTTAAATAAACAGCGGAATGTTTGATCGAAAAAATATACCCCTTGTGAGAAGAGTCGATCGATAAACAATCGCCAAAGTACTCTTTTAGATCCGTCACATCCGTAACGATCGTTCGCGTGGTACTTCCTGAAATTTTTGCCAAACCTTGAGTCGAACATTGATAATTTTTCTCGAATGCCCTCAAAATTTTCAGCCATCGAATCGTTGCAGTATTAGTAATAAAATTTATTTGAAAATTTCTCAAGACGTGGCTCCTTTCATGAACAAAATCGCAAATCTTACTTATTCATCTTAAAGAAGATAGGGAAGAAAAAACAAATCATGTATTTCATCAATTGGTGAAATCTATACCTGAGTCTATGCGAGATTTTTTGCATTTTCTATAAATCAACTGACGATCGGCATATATATAGGTAGAAACACGTTTTTCCCAGCATGTCGAAGAAGATTGATGGAAATTGAATAGCCAGAGAGGGGGCGAGACGATAAGTTTTTAGTGGTGGAATAAAAATTAAATGATTATTGTTTTTCGGGGGGGCGATTGAATATTAAGGAGAACAGAATTGAAGAAAAAAGTCACTTTGCGAAAGACAACTTATAATTTTAACAGGGACGATTGACGTAAATAAATAGCAGCCGCAAAGGAAACCCTAAGTGCGCCAAGAAAAGAATTCAGCTTTGCCAAATTAATTTATAATAACAAGAAAAGTGTATAAAAATACTTTCTGAATTTCTTATCTTTTCTATTTATAATGAAAAGATGTTGAGAAAGTGAACGAATATAATCTCTTAAGGTTATTTTTCTATAATGTGACAACCTTCAAAGGTGATGAGAACAACGATTATAACTGAATTATTCATTATTTAAAATGAGGGTTTAAAAAAACTGTCAAGTAAAGTAGACGTTATTTATGGTTTTTTAAAATAACTGATGTTTGGCATTATATAAGTCTTTTATTGACGAAAAATATACCTTAATAAATAAAAAACGGGAATTTCCTTTATTTAATGATACATTTCTCTTATAATAAACTAGAATTGCCTTTATTATGTGAGAGGAAGGCAGAATGCTTAAACAAGCACAATTGAAGTAGGGAGTGTGTTCATGGGAAAGCCGTTAATAAAGACTTTGACTGTTTTAGCCGTTGGTATTGGCGCCGTTGCAATTTGTTTTATTGGTTACCGACAAAATAACCAAAGGCAATATCAGCAACGAGTCGAATATGCACAGACAGCGATTGCCAGCGAAAAAGATCGCATCAATGAGTTGTCAAATGAAATTGCTGAATTTTACAGCAACGAAGATCAAACGTTTTTGCGAAAAGATCTTAAAGAAGAAGACGTTCTTAAAACAGTCGCAAAACTTTCTGCAGTGAAAGTATCTGCAGACGATTATGGGATCGATGATGATGCACTGCCAAGTGAGTCAGTGGAGATCCAACAAGAAAAAACCGCCCTTGATGATCAGCTAAAAGACATCGAGGCAAAATTAAAAGTACAAGCGGATACGGAAGCCTTATTTACTGAAGGTGTTTCAAATTGGCAAAGTGCTGAAAATGATGTCATCATTAGAGCTGATCTAAAAGAAACGGATGTCGGGAATGTCCGTGAAAATCTGAGCTTTTTTGAGGATAGTAAATGGAAAGAGTTAGTTGTTTCCTATTTAGAATATGCGGATACTCAATTGGACCGCACTGCAAAATTACAAGAAACTTTTGATGAAATGCTTGATGGGGATGAGGTGACAAGTGAAGTCACCTTAGAAAAATACCTGAGTGCAGTCGACAGTATCAGCAAAGTTCGCAACGAAGAATTGAAAGAGAAATTCACCGAATTGGCAGATAAAGTCGCTACCCAAATGGGGTACACAGGATACAGCACGTATACACCCCCCGCTTCAACGGAAAGTTATTCAGAGGATACATCCGCAGGAGATGGCACCTGGACAGATCAAAGTTCAGACACTGTTTACTAATTTAAAGATGTATCGAAGAAAATAGAGATAACTGGAGGAAAGCAAATGTCAAAAGGAAAAAAAATCTTTTTAATCATCTTTTCAATCGTTGCAGTTTTAGTCATCGGAATGATCGGTGTCGCTGCAAAATTATATTTTGATGTATCAAACTCAATTCAAGAAACCTATCAATCAGTCGAACGTGATCGAGAAGATCGTCTACGTGAAAATGATGTCGACCTATCCCAAAAAGATTCCTTCTCGGTTTTACTGATGGGGATCGATACCGGTGATTTAGGAAGAGTCGAACAAGGACGTTCTGATACCATGATGGTGGCGACCATCAGCCCACAAGACAATCAGACGACGGTGGTGAGTATTGGAAGAGATTCCTATGTTGATATCGTTGGACATGGGACGACAGATAAAATTAATCATGCCTATGCTTTTGGTGGACCAGCGATGGCAATGAATACCGTAGAAAAATTCTTGGATATTCCGATCGATCATTATGTATCAATCAATATGGCTGGTTTGAAAGAATTAGTCGATGCGGTTGGCGGCATTGAAGTTGATAATGAAATCACCTTTTCGCAAGATGGCTTTGATTTTGCTATCGGACGTACATCACTAAATGGCGAACAAGCCCTTGCCTATTCAAGAATGCGTTATGAAGATCCAAACGGCGATTATGGACGTCAAGAACGCCAACGTAAAATCGTTGAAGGGATCGTTAAGAAAGTCTTGAGTCTTGATGGAATCACCCAATATCAAACGATCTTAAATGCCGTTGAGCAAAACATGAAGACAGATATGAGTTTCGATGACATGCGAACCTTAGCATTTAACTATCGCAGTGCCTTTCAAACGATCAAACAAGATCAGTTGCAAGGGGAAGGATTCATGCAAGACGGCATCTCATATCAGCGTGTGAGTGACGAAGAACTAGCAAGAGTTCAAAAAGAGTTGAAAGCTCAACTAAATCTAGAGAATGAATAGGAAAGTGGAGAAAAGATGGAAGAAACAATTAGCTTAAAAGAAATATTCGCAATTCTACGGAAACACTTAGCTGCTATTTTTATTTCAATGTTTGCTGGTTTAGCTTTAGCAGGAATATTCACCTTCTTTGTCATTACACCGAAATACAGTTCACAAGCTCAGTTGATTGTGACATTGCCGCAATCCGAAACTACCAATGCCAACGATGTGAATACAAACTTGCAAATGATCAATACGTATAAAGATATGATTGTCAGTGACTTGGTTATGACACAAGTAAAGGATCGTTTGGAGTCTGAAAATAACCTTGACTTGACTGTCGGACAATTGAAAGAATCCATTTCGATCAACCAGTCACAGAACTCACAGATGTTTTCCATTCAGGCAACTAGTACAAATGCAGTGTCAGCGCAAAATATTGCCAATACGACAGCATTGGTCTTTCAAGAAAATGCTCAAGATGTTATGAATGTTGATAAAATCTCAATCATTTCAAGTGCGGTAGCTAGTACTACACCAGTTTCACCTAACAACAAACTAAATTTAGCCATTGGTCTGGTATTAGGGATCATGGTCGGTGTCGGTTTAGCCTTCTTATTGGAGCTACTAGATCGAACTGTCAAAGATGATAAATTTGTAACCGAAACATTAGGCTTTACCGTATTGGGTACTGTACCCCAAATGTCACCAAAAGAATTGGCTGCGACCATTCAGAAAAAGCCAAGCGCACCATTTATTAAGAAACCACAAGGCGACAAAACGGCAGAATCACGCCGTAGTCGTAGCCGGGTCTAGGAGGGAACAATGATGGCAAAAAAACAAGAACGTACTGGGACACAGACACATGCAGTAAGCTTGATCACGCTAATTGATCCTTCTTCGCCAATCTCAGAGCAATATCGTACGATTCGTACAAACATTCAATTTGCATCTTCAGCAGATAAACAAATTAAGACCATTGTTGTTACTTCTTCTGGTCCAGGGGAAGGCAAATCGACAACTTCAGCTAATCTAGCGGTTGTTTTTGCAAAATCAGGACAACGAGTATTGTTAGTTGATGCCGATATGCGAAAGCCTACTGTATACAAAACATTTAGCTTAAACAATGCGAGTGGATTGAGTACCGTATTAAGTACCTCAACGAGCGTCCTTGAAGCAGCTCAAAAAACGGTGATTGATAATTTATCTGTCTTAACCAGCGGACCAAAACCACCAAATCCATCTGAGCTACTTGGGTCAGCACGAATGAACCAAGTGATGGAAGAAGCGAAAAACCTTTACGATGTGGTTATCTTTGATATGCCACCAGTTGTAGCAGTCACCGATGCACAAATCATGGCATCTAAAGCAGATGGGACGATCTTAGTGGTTCGAGAAAATGTTGCACGTAAAGAATCCTTAACAAAAGCGAGAGATCTTTTGAATATGGTTCAAGCAAGAATCATTGGGGTGGTCTATAACGGTGCCGAACACTCGAAAGATTCAGGTTACTACTATTATTATGGAAATTAATTAATTTGAAGGAGACGAGAGAAATGATTGATTTACATTGCCACATTTTACCAGGAATTGATGATGGTGCAGAAGACATCAATGCGAGCATTGCTATGGCTGAAAAAGCGATTAGCCAAGGAATTACGCATATCCTTTGTACCCCACATCATAACAATGGAAAATACCGCAATCCGAAGTCAGAGGTCATTTCTCTCGTTACTTCTTTACAAGAAGAATTAGACGCACGGAACCTGCCCTTGACAGTTCTTGAGGGGCAAGAGGTTAGGATAACAGGAGATTTAATTGAGGATATACAGAAAAATGACATCCTTTTTACAGATCTTGATGATACGTATATCTTGATAGAATTTCCTACGATTGAAGTGCCTACGTATACAGAACAAATATTCTTCGATTTACTACAGCTGGGAAAGATTCCAGTCATTGTCCACCCCGAGCGGAATGCTCATTTTAGAAAAGACCCTAACAATCTCATCCCTTTTTTGGATATGGGCTGTTTGGCACAGTTAACTGCGCCAAGTTATGTCGGCGTATTTGGAAAAGAAATCCAAAAAACAGCAAAAACAATGGTTGAACATAATCTTGTTCAGATGGTCGCTTCGGATGCTCATGGCGTTACAAAACGCACCTTTAATTTAAAAGAAGCTTATGAGCAAATTGAGCAAGATTTTGGCATGCTCAAAGTAACATTGATGAAACAAGTAGCAAAAGATTTGATAAACGGGGATCAAATCAGTTTTCCAGCTTTTACAGAAGTGAAAAAAAAGAAATTCGGGTTATTTTAGGGGGCAACTGGGTTGTTTGAATTAACGAGAAGAAGAAAAATTGTAACTTTGATAGTTGTAGATAGTTTATTGATCATAGCAGCGAATATAGCAGCAGTTTATTTTATGAAACCCTTTGTGGCGATTCCAAAAGAATTTACATTGATGTCGGTGAGCCTTTCTGTCGGTTTCTATCTTTTTTATGGTTCCGTGTTTCGTGTTTTTTCTCGAATCAATCGTTACACGAACTTGAAAGAAATGATTGCTATCTTCTTGGCTGTATCATGCAGCGCTTTTACTTGTAACGTGATCTTGTTTTTCGGTGATGAAACCTATAGCGTGCGCTTAGTGATCTTTACGTACTTTCTTTCGCTCTTTCTGATTATTGCTAGTCGATTGATTTGGCGGATCTATATTGAAAGAAAAAACATGAGGGGGACGTCCAATGAGGTTGTCAAAAATACCCTGATCGTCGGTGCAGGAGAAGGCGGCCGTATTCTTTATAATAGCTTTGTAGGTTCGAAAACGGCAAGTGACATTAATATTATCGGATTTGTCGATGATGATCCGAATAAACGAAACACTTATCTTTCTGGGAAAAAAGTCTTGGGTTGTATCAGTGATTTACCTGATTTGATTCAAAAGTATGAGATCAATATGGTTACGATCGCTATTCCATCCTTGTCACGGAAAAAATTGCGGAGTATTTTTAGCTTAATTGAACCTTTGCATGTCAAAGTCAACACGATGCCATCAATGGAAGAAATCGCCTCTGGAAAAATCAGCACATCACGTTTGAAGAAAATCGATGTCGTTGATTTGCTAGGCAGAGACGAAGTCAAATTGGATATCGACTCCATCAAAGATCAAATTACTGGAAAGACGATATTAGTGACTGGTGCTGGTGGATCGATCGGTTCCGAAATCTGTCGCCAAGTGATCCAATTCAATCCTAAAAAACTAGTTTTGTTAGGACACGGAGAAAACTCGATTTACTTAATTGACCGCGAGTTGAACATCAATTTTAAAGACAATATTACCGAAATCGTTCCCCTTATAGCCGATATACAAGATCGTGAAAAGATGTTTGAAATCATGAACGAAGTCAAACCGGATATCGTTTATCATGCAGCAGCCCATAAGCACGTACCGTTGATGGAATACAATCCTAAAGAGGCAGTCAAAAACAATATTTACGGAACTAAAAATACTGCTGAAGCTGCTAAAGCTGCGAAGGTGAAAAACTTTGTAATGGTCTCTACAGATAAGGCCAATAATCCGCCAAACGTCATGGGGGCAACAAAGCGCATCTCTGAGATGATTGTTACCGGCTTAAATGAAAAAGGTTGCACGAAATTTTCTGCTGTACGTTTTGGTAATGTCTTAGGTTCAAGAGGCAGTGTGATTCCAGTATTCCGTGAGCAAATAGCAAAAGGCGGACCAATTACAGTGACTGATTTTCGCATGACTCGCTATTTCATGACGATCCCAGAAGCTAGCCGCTTAGTTATTCAGTCAGGCGCACTTGCTAAGGGTGGCGAAATCTTTATTTTAGATATGGGCGAACCGGTGAAAATCGTTGATCTTGCGAAGAATATGATTCGTCTAAGTGGTTATAGCGAAGAAGAGATTGAGATTATTGAAACTGGGATTCGACCTGGGGAAAAATTATACGAAGAATTACTATTGGATAAAGAACGGAATGATGAAGCAGTCTTCGAGAAAATCTTTGTTGGCAATATCAAAGGTTATTCCTTGGAAGAGGTACTTTATTTTGTAGAAGCACTTCCTAAAGAAAGTGCTACTTTGGCTAATGAAATTGTGAAATTTGCAAATGCTTCAAACAAATAGGAGTGGGTTTTGTTGTATAAGGATGGATTGAAACGAATCATTGATTTTATTTTATCGTTAATGGGGATCGTTGTGTTATCACCAGTTTTATTACTTTTATGCTTAGCAATAAAACTAGATTCTAAGGGACCAATTATTTTCAAGCAAAAACGGGTTGGAAAGAATAAAACCTATTTTAATATTTATAAATTCAGAACAATGAAGATTGATACACCAAAAGAAATGCCGACACATCTATTAGCAGACCCTGATTTTTATATCACCAAGGTCGGAAAATTTTTAAGAAAAACAAGTTTAGATGAATTACCTCAATTATTCAACATTATCAAAGGTGATATGGCTGTCATTGGACCTCGTCCGGCTCTCTGGAATCAATATGACTTGATTGAAGAGCGTGATAAGTATGGAGCAAATGATATTCGTCCAGGATTGACTGGGTTAGCTCAGATTAGTGGTCGAGATGAGCTTGAGATTCCAATTAAGGCCAAGTTAGATGGCAAATATACGGATAATATTAGTTTAAGGATGGATATAAAATGCTTCCTTGGTACGATTACTTCTGTTTTCAAAAGTGACGGTGTCGTTGAAGGCGGGACTGGAACGATGAAGAAGGAGGAAATCGAATGAAAAGAATCCTAATTACAGGAGCGAACAGTTATATCGGTACATCCTTCGAGAAATGGATGCAGCAATTTGGCGATAATTATCAAATTGATACAGTTGATATGCATGGAGATCAATGGAAAGAAAAAGATTTCTCTCAGTATGATTCTGTTTTTCATGTTGCTGGAATTGCTCATGCAGATGTATCAAAAGTCAGTGAAGAAACGAAACAACTTTATTATAAAGTGAATTGCGATCTTGCAGTTGAGACAGCAGAAAAGTACAAAAATGATTTAAATGGAAAAAATGGACAATTTATTTACATGAGTTCGATTATTATTTATGGTGAGGAAACAAATATAAATAGAAAAAGAATTATAACAGCTCATACTGAACCTAACCCTTCTAATTTTTATGGTGACAGCAAGTGGCAGGCTGAAAAAAATTTAAAAATGCTGAAGGATAAAAATTTAAAAATAGTTTTTGTTCGTCCGCCAATGATATATGGACCAAACAGTAGAGGAAATTATCAGCAATTGGTTAAGATTGCAAAAAGGATTCCTGTTTTTCCTAATGTTAAAAACGAAAGGTCTATGTTAAACATTTTTAGATTATGTGAGTTTATCAAGAATAGAGTGGACAATTCTGATGAAGGAATATTTTTCCCACAAGATGACCAATATGTTAGAACAAGTTATATGGTAAGGGATTTAGCGCTAGAACATGGAAAGAAAATCTATTTGTTTTCGTGGTTAAATTGGCTAATCTATTTAATGGGTTATTTTCCGGGGAAAGTAGGCAAGATTGTCAATAAAGCTTTTGGAAATTTAGTTTATGAAAAATAGATATATTTTAAGGAGTTTCAGGTATGAAAAGAGCGCTATTCGTTGCTTCAGTAGCTTCCATGATAGAGCAATTTAACTTAGACAATATCCAAATTCTTATTGATTTAGGATTTACAGTGGATGTAGCTACTAACTTTACAAATCCAGGTACTATTACAGAGACAATTGTTGAGAATCTGAAAAAGAAATTAAAAGAAAAAGGAGTTAACTGCATTCAAATTGATTTTCCAAGGGGAATAGGTACTTTTAAGCAAGATAAGCAATGTTATGAAAAGCTAAAACAATTATCTAATAACAATTATGCTTTGGTACACTGTCATTCTCCGATTGGTGGAGCAATTACACGATTAGCATTTAGAAGTACACAAACTAAAGTTATCTATACTGCTCATGGATTTCATTTTTTTAAAGGAGGTCCAGTAAAAAATTGGCTAATCTTCTATCCAATTGAAAGGTATCTTTCAAGATATACTGATGTATTGCTAACTATAAATAATGAAGATTATGAAATAGCTCAAAAATTTCATGCGGAAAAAGCGATCAAAATTCCAGGAGTAGGTATTAAAAAAGTTGATCACCCAGTAACTACAAAAAATGAAAGAGAGCAATTAAGAAAAAGACTCGGTATCGATGACGATGCATTAGTAATTATTTCTGTAGGCGAGTTAAGTAAAAGAAAAAACCATGTTACAGCAATAAAGGCTCTACATAATCTTGATTTTAATTTTCACTATATAATATGTGGAACTGGCGATGAACTTGCTTTTTTAAAACAGCTAGTCAAGGATTTTAGTCTGGAAGAAAAAGTACATTTCACTGGCTATCAAAGTAATATAGAACCTTACTTGGAAATTTCTAATTTGTCAATCTTTATTTCGAAAAGAGAGGGTCTCGGATTAGCAGGTTTAGAAGCTATGGCAGCAGGTGTCCCGCTTATCTCTTCATATGTTGGTGGTATAAAAGATTATACGGAGGATGGGATCACTGGTTTTGTAATAAAGGATCCCTCAGATGAAAACGAATTATTAGAAAAACTGCAACAGTGGGTATCGCTTAGTCAAGATGAAAAAGTATCTATGAGTAGGAAGTGTGAACAGATTTCTCAAAATTATACGATTCAAGAAGTTAATAAAATAATGTCTGGAATTTATTCTAATATGTGAAGGAATGTAGATATGTATAATGTAACAGTCATAATGTCAACATATAACGGGGAACGATTTATTGAGGAACAAATAGAAAGTATTTTTGCACAAGTCAATTGTAAAGTAACCCTTTTTATACGTGACGATAATTCGACGGATAATACGCTATTTATTGTAAACAAATTGCAAAATAAATACCCGATAGAGATTATTACAGACCAGAAGAACTTTGGTCCGGCTGTAAGCTTTTTAACAGCTCTTAGAAAGTGTCCAAACAAAACTGAATTTTATGCATATGCTGATCAAGATGATGTCTGGTACTCTGATAAGTTAAATAAGGCATGCTCTAAATTAAGCTTGTTTTCACAAGAAGAGCCCTCGTTATATTGCTCTACTTATGATGTTGTTGATGAAAATTTAGATGTACTATTCACAAGAAATTTAAATGAATATGGGCAAATAACTATGGAAAAGACTTTAATGGGAATATCTCCATCAGGATGTACAATGGTATTTAATCAAAGTCTAAAAGAAAAAATTGATAAGTCAACACCAAATTATATGAGAATGCATGATTTTTGGACATTATTAACACTTCAAGCCTATTCGGGGAATTTGTTCATTGATAATGAGCCAACAATGGCTTATAGACAACATGGTAATAATACAGTTGGTTTTTCAAATAAGTTCGAAATGAAACACTGGAGACGCTTATTTTTAAGTATTAAAAATAATAATGAGCGACTAAAACAAGCACAATCGGTTTGGGAAAATTACAAAGATATTTTGAATGATAAAAATAAAATAAGTATTCTAAAACTATTGAGATATAAAGATAGTTTAAAATCAAAATTTGACTTAATCTTGGATGATACCTATGATTCCTGCATACCTCGAATAAACATTCTTTTTAAAATATCTATTTTGATGGGGATTTTTTAAATGAACAAAACAAAAGTGAATGTATTACTCTCATATTATAATGGAGAAAAATATATAGATGAATTAATAAATAGCATTAAGAATCAAGAAGGTTCACTGAAGATAAAAATAATAATTAGAAATGATGGCTCTGATAAAGTTTTGGACAATGATTTATTATATGAAGATGTCGAAGTCATTAATTGTCATAATATAGGTGTGAAAATGAGTTTCTTGAAACTCATTGAATTGTCTGATGATGATGCTGAGTATTTTTGTTTTTGCGATCAAGATGATATATGGGATACTGATAAAATAATTTCGGCTATTAAGAAGCTTGAAACAAGTAATGATAGACCATCATTGTATTTTGGGAAAACGAGATTAGTAGATAATAACAAAAAATACATAGGAGAAGATTCTTTTGAAAAAGGCGTTTTTAGTTTTGGAAGAACCCTAATTAAAAATAATGCTATAGGATGTACAATGGTTTTTAATAAGAAACTTCGAGATTTGGTTCGAACAAATACAGAGAATTATAAATCTTTTTCAAAAGAATTACTTCATGATCATTTACTTTATATGATATGTTTAGGAATGGATGGATTCGTTTATTATGATGAGTTTCCTCACATTAATTATCGCCAACATACGAATAATGTTGTTGGAGGAACTAGAACATTTATTGATAAGATTAAGTCTAATGGTTTGACTGGTAAAAAAAATGTCAGGTTGGATTGGGTAAATGAACTATATGCAAATTTTGGAGATGTATTAACAAATGAGAATAGAAATTTATTATTAGAAATTATTAAATACAGATCAAATATTAGACAAAGAATCAAATTTTTTTTCCTAAATCCATTACCAACAAAATCATTACTAGAGAAATTGAATATTAGTTTGTTATTTTTACTGGGAAAATATTAGGATAGAGGTAAGTATGAATAAAATTTTAAATAAGAAACTAGGATTTAATGATTTTAATAAATATATGATCATATTTTTTCTTTTTTTTGCATTATTAACTCCAGCTGATTCTTTGAAGTTAAAGTTATTAAGTTTTGTCTGTATATTAATTATAAATATCAATAAAATATTAAGTTTTCTCACAATGAAAAAAAATCTGTTTTATACCTTCTTTATAGTAATTTTTCCTTTCATGTTATTTGTATTGTCGTCATTAAAAAATCAAGATTGGATAGAGCTGGTAAAGTTCTTTTATATTTTTAGTTATCTATTGCTGATTCCGATATGTGAGTATAGGGGAATCAATTTGTTGAAATATTTCATCTATGTTTTGAATGTTATAGCGTTTATAATTGTTGTTAGTGCTATTTTAGATAGCGTTGGTATATTAACAATTAACACTAATCCGTTATTAATGTTTTTAAATGATGCAGGAGAAGCTCAAATAAGTGTATCTCAATTTGCTATCTTTCACTATGTTATTTTTTTGAATGCTTCTCCTCTTGTCCTGATTTCTTTTTCATACTACCTTTTTAAGAGAAATTATAGTTTAGCTTTAATTCATTTCTTAGCATTGATATGGTCTGGAACTCGTGCAAATATTTATCTGGGAATTGCAATGATACTATTATATATTTTCTTTGATAAGAGAATTAGAATAATGAAACCTTTACTAGTTTTAAGTTTAATTATTATAGTTATTCTTTATGGAAGGGGTTTTTATGAAAGAGTAACCAGAATAAACTGGGCAAAAAGTTATGGTGATGAAATTAGATCTTTAAATTTGGAATCAATCAAGTTAGCTATGAATAATTCCTGGGCAAATTATATTTTTGGGATGGGAGCAAGGTCCTACTATTTTAGTTATGCTAGAAATGAGTTAATTAATCAGTCTGAGTTAAGCTATGTAGAATTACTTAGGCAAATCGGATTGATTGGATTAGTCCCTTTTATGTCATTTCTAATAAAGCCTATATATCGTCTTCTGACGAATAAAAACTTTACTTGGCTAGCACTCTCATTTGCATTGTATTTGATTAAATGCTATTTTGATCCTTTTTTATTTACTTCAACTGGTTTCATCTTGATAGCTGTTGTATATTTTGAATATAGAAAAACGCAAATGGAAGTAGGATAATTTCAATGTTTTATATTTACAAGTTTAGCTTAAATATTATTATGAATTTTATTGTATGTGTATTAAATGTTTTTATAAAGAGAGAAAATAATATTGTTATATTTGGTTCTTGGATGGGCAAAACTTTTTCTGACAATTCAAGATATTTATTTCAGTATATGCACAAATACACAGATAAAAAAGTAATATTTGTAACAAGGAATAGTGATATTTTAAAAGAATTAAATGATATAGGTTATAAAGCATATAAACTTCATAGCTTTAGTAGCTACTATTATCATTTGAAGTCAGGAATTCATGTGGTATGTAATGTTCCATTTAAAACCAAGCAGTACAAAGGTGATATCTTGGGAGAATTATCATATGGGGCTAAAAAGATACAATTATGGCATGGAATTCCATTGAAAGGAATTGGACGTAATGCTAATAACAGTGAGTATATGTTTGATAATAAAATAATCAATAAAATTTTAGCACTCGCCAAATCTAATACATTTTTTAATAGTTTTGTTAAAGTTTCAGGCGGTTGGAATAATTATCTTATGCTTGCTACGAGTAAACAAATTGGACATATTTTTTCAGATGCATTTAATTTACCAGAAAAAAACATCGTAATTTCGTCGTATCCACGCAACTGTGAATGTTTAGAATTAATCAGCGATGAAGAAGTAATCCTCAGAAAAATAAATGAATCTAAAAAAAAATTTTTACTCTACGTACCTACATTTAGAGAAACTAGTGTAAGCATTGACAATCCCATTGAAAATAAAGATTTTAGAAAGTATCTGAAAAAAAACGATATTATTTGGATGCAAAAAAAGCATCTGGCTGATAAGAGTACTAACAGTGAGCATAGCAATGATGTCGAGACAATTATGTTACCTGCGACATTTGATCTGAATGTTCTTGTATCAAAAATTGATATTTTAATAACAGATTACTCTAGCATTTCTTTTGATTGTATTTTTTTTAATAAACCAGTTCAATATTATGTTCCAGATATAGAACACTATGTTAACGCAGAAAGAGGCTTCTCGCTTACTTTTGATGATTATACTGCAGGTTGGATCTCTAAAAATTTGAGTGAGTTAGAGCAAAATATTAGTGATCAGATCAATAATCGTGAAACGTATGATGATATAAATAGAAAAGTTATTCAAGTGAGGAATAAAGTTTACGATAATGATAAAGCAAGTTATTCTTCAATAGTTCAGGATTTATTTAACTAAAAGGAGTAAGTTATGATTGGAATATCTGTAATAATACCAGTGTATAATTCAGAAAAATATATTAGATATACATTAGATAAAATTGCTAAGTGGAATTACCCTAATTTAGAAATTATTTTTGTGGATGATGGTTCAACAGATAATACCTTTGAGATAATAAAAAATTCACAAATAAAAAATATTAAAGTGCAACATCAAGAAAATACTGGGGTGTCAAAAGCAAGAAATATGGGGTTTCAACTAGCAGAAAAAGAGTATGTTTTTTTTATGGATTCGGACGATTACGTAAAGGATACTTTTTTTTATGAAATGGATGAAATAATAGAGAAGAATAGTAAAGTTGACTTAATAATTAGTAAATTCATGTTTCTTTTTGAGGGGGATAATAAAAAAGTATTGCAAGATTTTGGTACTTTTTGTGGAGTAAAAGATTCGATAACAAGTTTGAGATTACTTCTTTCCAATAAAATAGGGCCATTGGGAAGAAATGTCTTATTTTCAAGAAAGTATATTTTGGATACATTTGGCACCAAGCCTTTCCCAGAAGGAAGGACAAAAGAGGATGGGGCTACTGCTTACCAATTTATTGGATATTCCAATAAAATATATTTTTATAATAAAGCATGCTACTATTATAGGCAGCGAAGTGAGTCAATGGTTCATTCATATAAATTAGAAGATATGGATAATATTATAAAAAATTCAGAAGAGCTATTATATTTTGTAAAAAAAGCTAATTTAAATCAATTTGTTGCCTTATCTACAAACTTTATATTTCATAATTTGTTTCAGGAATATAGGAAACAAGTGATTCTAAATATAGACAACAAAGAGTTAAAGATGAATAAACAAAAGATTAATTTATTTCTAAATGATTTCATTGATGTAAAGTTGCTCTCACACAAAAACTTTTTAAAACTCTTATTATTCAAGGCGAATTTATTTGAGAATGTCTTAAAAATTAATCTGAGAATTAATAGAGGAAGAAAAGTATGAAGAAATTTATGTCCAATATAATTTACAATTCACTTTATCAAGTTTTTATATTGATTGTTCCAATTGTAACAATACCATATGTTTCTAGGGTTCTGGGACCGTATTATATAGGTGATTATAGTTATTACTCTTCTATTATATTGTTTTTAGGGTCTCTTATACTTTTTGGTAAGAACCAACAAGGTGTAAAAGAAATCGCACAGAAAAATTTTGATGAGAGAAAGCAAGCTTTTTATGATGAATGGATCATTCAAATCATTTCATTTATTCCTATAATGATTTTAAATATTACTTGGTTTTACTTTGTTAGTGAAGACTTCCTAAAGATATTTTTTTTGTTTTTTCCGTACCTCTTATCTTTTCTTTTTGATATATCATGGTTTTATATAGGTATTGGTGAAATAAAAAAAGTTGTTACTAGAAATACAGTAATTAAAATAATTAGTATTATATGTATTTTTATTTTTGTCAAGAATGAAACTGATTACTATCTATATATAGCGATTAATAGTTTTGGGACAGTAATTTCTAATATTGTTTTTTTTATTTCTCTAAGAAAATATTACAATAAAAGTTCGAAAATAAAGATTAGAATAAACTCCAATTACTTAGGCGAGTCACTAAAATTATTAATTTCAGTAATTGCGGTTCAAATATACACAAATATTGATAAGCCAATAGTTGGAACTTTTTCTGATCAGATTTCATTAGCATATTATACGCAATCACAAAAAATAGCGAGGATTATAATCGCAATAATAGTTTCATTTAGTACTATTATTATGCCCAAATTAGCACGCTTGAAAAAAGATGGTAACAAAAATGTTATGCTAAATATTTTTCGAAAATCGTTAGACTATACAACAATAATAGCGTTACTTTCAACTTTGTTACTAATCTTAAATGCTAAAGATTTTGTACCATGGTTTTTTGGAACTGAATTTTCTCCTATGATTCCAGAGATGATAGTATCATCTTTATTAGTATATCTTATATCAATTGGTGGGGTGTATAGTAGTCAATTCAGTTTGGCAAATGGTGATTATAATGGGTATACAATACCTTTAGTTGTTGGAGCTGTTTGTAGTATGCCTTTGCTAGTGATATTGACATCATCTATGGGATCAATCGGGTCAGTAATAGCCATCGTTACGACTGAATTTTTAGTTTTCATATTTAGAGTAATTTTAGTAAAAGATGAATTACCAGTCCTAAAATTATTTAAAAATCAACTTCCTTACTATTTTTCTTTTTTCTTTACAATGTTTATCTTCTTTTTATTCAATCTTGATTTTATAAATAACGTTTTCATTAGAATGGTAGTGAAATCAGTATTTACAACGTTTATATTTATTATGAGTATCTATGTTTCAGATAAAAATATTAGAAATGATATTTCAAAATTTAGGAAAAAAGGAGAATTAGTATAATGAAAGGAATCATTCTAGCTGGCGGATCCGGCACGCGTCTGTATCCATTAACTAAAGCAACTTCGAAACAATTAATGCCAATTTATGATAAACCGATGATTTACTATCCAATGTCTACTTTGATGTTAGCAGGAATAACAGAAATAATGATAATCTCTACACCGCAAGATACCCCTCGTTTCCAAGAATTATTTGGCAATGGACGAGAATTAGGACTTCAGATAGAATATGCTGTTCAACCAACACCAGATGGACTTGCCCAAGCTTTCATCATTGGGGAAGAATTTATTGGAAATGAGAGTGTCTGCCTGATTTTAGGAGACAATATCTACTATGGCGGTGGCTTATCTAAGATGTTACAAAAAGCTGCTCAAAAAGAAGAAGGTGCCACGGTATTTGGTTATCATGTCAACGATCCAGAACGTTTTGGTGTGGTAGAATTTGATGAGTCGATGCAAGCTGTTTCGATTGAAGAGAAACCTGCTATGCCAAAGTCTAGCTATGCCGTGACAGGTTTATACTTCTATGATAATCAAGTTGTTGAGATTGCTAAAAAAATTGTCCCTTCTGAACGAGGAGAATTGGAAATCACCGATATCAATCAAAAGTATCTTGAAAAAGGAAAACTCTCAGTAGAAGTGATGGGACGGGGATTTGCTTGGTTAGATACAGGTACACATGAGTCCTTACTAGAAGCATCCACGTTCATTGAAACCATTGAAAAGCGACAAAATCTTAAAGTTGCTTGTTTAGAAGAAATTGCTTATCGAATGGGTTATATCAATCAGGAACAATTGATCGCATTAGCACAACCTCTGAAAAAAAATCAATATGGTCAATATTTATTGAACCTGGCAAGTGAGGCATAAACATGGGAAAACTAACTGTAACAAAAACAAAATTGACAGATGTCTTGATTATAGAGCCAGCTGTCTTTGGTGATCATCGCGGATTCTTCACCGAAAGCTATTCCCAGGCCGATTTTCAAGAAGCAGGAATCACACAAAACTTTGTACAGGACAATCATTCTTTATCTGTCGAAGCAGGTGTTTTGCGAGGACTTCATTTCCAAAAAGGAACTGCCGCGCAAACCAAATTGATTCGTGTGGTGACGGGAGCCGTTTTAGATGTAATCGTTGATATCAGAAAAGGTAGTCCAACCTATGGAGAATGGGAAGGGTATATTTTATCTGAAAGTAATCAGCGACAATTGTTGGTCCCTAAGGGATTTGCTCATGGGTTCATGACATTGACTTCAAACGTAAACTTTTTGTACAAGTGTGATAATTATTATGATGCTCAGGCTGATGCAGGTATTGCATTTGATGATCCTGATTTGGCGATCGATTGGCCCATTGCAAAAGAAAAAGCGATTCTTTCGGAAAAAGACCAACATCACCCAACTTTAAAAGCGTTTGAAGAACAAAACCCGTTTATTTATGGCGAGATATAAGGAGCGAGTGGACATGAAAAAAATCATTGTAACCGGAGGGGCAGGCTTCATTGGGTCAAATTTCGTTCATTATGTCGTTAATCATCACCCAGAGATCCATGTCACTGTTTTAGATAAACTAACTTATGCTGGAAACAAAGAAAATCTAGCGGGTCTTCCAAAAGATCGTGTAGAGTTAGTGGTTGGCGATATTGCTGACAGCGCATTAGTCGATCAGTTGGTCCAGCAAACCGATGCGGTGGTTCATTATGCTGCAGAATCACACAATGATAACTCATTGAAAGATCCATTTCCTTTTGTTCAGACAAATCTGATTGGTACCTATACATTGATTGAAGCTTGTCGAAAATACGATGTGCGTTATCACCACGTATCAACCGATGAAGTGTACGGCGATCTACCGTTACGAAAAGATCTTCCAGGGCATGGGGAAGGACCAGGGGAGAAGTTTACCGACCAAACAGCCTATAACCCATCTAGTCCCTATTCTTCCACAAAGGCTGGCTCTGATTTATTAGTCAAAGCTTGGGTTCGTTCGTTCGGTTTGCGGGCAACCCTTTCTAACTGTTCCAATAATTATGGTCCCTACCAACATATCGAAAAATTTATTCCACGCCAAATTACGAATATTCTGAGTGGCATTCGACCAAAATTATATGGTGAAGGAAAAAATGTTCGCGATTGGATCCATACAAATGATCATTCTTCAGCAGTATGGACAATCTTAACAAAAGGTCGAATTGGCGAGACTTACTTGATTGGTGCTGATGGAGAAGCAGACAACAAATCAGTCATTGAAACGATTTTAACATTGATGGGAGAGCCAAAAGATGCCTATGATCATGTGACTGATCGCCCCGGTCATGACTTGCGGTATGCCATCGATTCCTCAAAATTAAAAGAAGAATTGGGTTGGCAGCCGATGTTCACGGATTTTGAAGAAGGTCTAGCTGATACGATCGACTGGTATCGAAACAATCCTTCTTGGTGGCAAGATGAAAAAGCACAAGTTGAGAAAAGTTACGCAGAACAAGGACAATAAGGAATCAAAAGCAGGAGAGATCCTGCTTTTTTGAAAGGAAGCGATCATTTATGTACTTAATCACAGGAGGAAATGGCCAATTAGGCAGTGAATTACGTCATCTATTTGATGAAAAAGGTATTGACTACGTGTCTACCGATGCGAAAGAGATGGATATCACAGATGAAACGGTCACGATGGAGAAAGTAAAAGAAATCCACCCATCGGTTATCTTTCATTGTGCTGCGTATACCGCAGTTGATAAAGCAGAAGAAGAAGGCAAAGAATTAGATGAGTTAATCAATGTCACCGGCACAAGAAATGTGGCCCTGGCTGCAAAAGCTATAGGAGCAAAACTTGTTTATATCAGTACTGACTATGTTTTTGATGGAGAAAAGCAAGTTGGTGAATACCAAGTCGATGATCAAGTAAATCCCCAAAATGAATACGGAAGAACCAAATTATTAGGAGAACGAGCTGTACAAGGAATATTGGATGATTACTATATTATTCGTACTTCTTGGGTTTTTGGACGGTACGGACACAATTTTGTCTATACCATGCAGCGATTAGCTAAGGAACATAAGACTTTAACAGTAGTCAATGATCAATATGGGCGCCCAACTTGGACACGAACATTAGCAGAATTTATGCTTTATGTTATCGAAAAGCAAGCACCGACTGGAATTTATCATCTTTCCAATGATAACAGCTGCTCATGGCATGAATTTGCGTGCGAAATACTAAAAGATTCAGATGTAGTTGTCAAGCCGATTCCTTCTTCCGAGTTCCCACAAAAGGCGAAGCGACCACAATATTCGGTGATGAATCTTTCAAAAGCAAAAGAGTTGGGATTTGAAATTCCTACATGGCAAGAAGCTCTTTCGAAAATGCTTTATTTAGATTAAGTTACTTGCAATAGTAAATAGTAAGAAATTTTAGATGTATTCATCTGATTGATTTTTACATCTCAAACTTCCGCCAATCAAACAAATAAATCACCCCAATTGCTTTAAACATCAAATAGACAAAATGACCATAATTATGGCCGATCAGATGTAACGCATCAGCGGAAGCTCCTTTATTCGACCAAAGAGTAAAACCTAATATAATGGCTAAGATCAACAGACCTTTTCCTAATGCAAAGACAATTGTTTTTGCAGGGAGGGGTCTTTTTTTTGTGAGGAAAAAGCTGAATAAAAGGACAAAATTAACTAGTAACAGAAAATGTGCAGCAGCTGTCCATAGGGTCATTGTTCCTGTAGGTGTTAAGAAGTCGGTGAAAACGCAAGCGACGACTGCAGTTAAATTAAGCAAGTATAGAGGAAGGCGAAAGTTTGGGTTCTTTTCGTCACTCTTTATTTCTGGTTCTTCTGCTAATTGTTCTGGTTTTAGTAGTGACTCTAAATCGATTTGATAGAGATCACTTAATTTGATCAATGTGTCGATGTCTGGGGTACTTCGATTGTTTTCCCAATTTGAGATCGTTTGTCTAGTAACAAATAATTTTTCGGAAACTTCTTGTTGGGTGAGTCCTAATTTCAAGCGACTCTCTTTTATTTTTTCAGCTATAGTCATTTCAATGCTCCTTCTGACCTATCCTATCATAAAGCGGTTCAAAGAAACAATTGTAAAGCTCCATTTAACGAAGAAATGCACAAGTGTATTTCTTCGTTCTCAAAAAATGAAAATAAAATGAGTTTAGCTTAGAATTTCGCATTGGATATTCACGGCAACTCGATTATTTTTAGTGTTTTTTTCTTTTAAATAATACCTAATTCTATTGTTCTGAGTTGGAAACTTGAAAAAAATATCTCTTTTGAAAATTAGGAGGTATTTTTATATGAGTCATTCAAAAAAGAAAGGAAATCTTAGGTGAAAATAGTGTCCTGTTTTCGGGAAACGGAAATCGTTGATAAAACAAGGATGCAAAGAAGCTTTGCGCTGATTTGCACTGGATTTGCTTGAAGGGAAGGGTACTTGAATTATAAAATTCTGAAGAGGTGATGTAGTGCAATGATAAATGAATCAGGTATACACAAGATAAAGGGCATTTCATGAGTCCGCATAAAAACTTCAGCTAGGAGTGGAGAATACTATAAATAAAAAAATGTTTGTAAATTAAAATTTAATAAATTATAATGATTTTCAGGCGTGAAAAAAGCTTGAATAAAAAAGTATAAATTTTGAAAAAGAAGGTTAAGGTGAAAGTTTGTGAAAAAGAAATTTAAACATATTATGTCTTTAATAATCCTATTAAGTGCTGCGGTGGTAACGCCAGCATTTCAGGTAATGGCGGAAAGCGAAGGTTTTTCAGATTCCCAACAGTTGGAGCAAGACGAAAAGATAGCTACACCATCTAATGATACAAATGATTCAACGGAAGCAGATAATGCTGCGATGACATCAATGACCTCATCGAGTGTGGATGCTAAAAACGAGCAAACGCAAGTCAACAGTGATAATGAAAAAAATATTTCTGAATCAGATATTAAAGAAGATTCTGCTGTAAGCACTGTAGATAAGGTCCCCTCATCTGTTAATGCTTCAGCTGCAAGAGTTGTCAATGGGCAACTGACGGTTCAAGTGTTAGATGGTAATTCAAACCAACCGATCCAAGGAGCTTATTTCACATTGACCTCCTCGACATCTGGTGAAGTGACATTGTTAGTCACGGACAGTTCAGGAAAGGTTACAATTCAACTTCCTTCAGATGGCTATTTTATTAAGCAAGTTGGTACCACGAATCAAAGACAAAACTATGCATTCACGTCGGTTGGAAATTCCATCACCTTGCAGCCTGGGGAAACGAAAACACTTGAACTCTACGAGCGTTTAATTACGGGTGAGTATGCTTTTGGAAACAGTCCCGATACGATTCATATTCCTGTAAACAGTACGTTTGATTTCTCAACCAAAGCATTAGGCATTGAGGCGTTTAAACTAAATTTTAGCGGCAATATAGAAAAAAGCATTTCTGACTCGCAAATCTATCCTTACTACACCAATGTTGACCCAAGCAACCCAGGTTCCTATGTAGCAATTTTTATGGCTCGACAAGCCTCCTATAGCGTGAATACCACACATGTGGTCAATGTCATTGTCGATCTGGAGCAGATTGGAGAGGTAAATGTCCGATACCTTGATGGCCAAGGGCAAGAAATCCATGAGATGCAGACCTTGACCGGTACGATTGGTGAACCATATGATGTCAGCAACGAAGAATATAAGTTAACAATTGATGGCTACACGTTAGATGAAACTAAGTTACCAGAAAACAGTAAAGGTATCTTGGGAGAAACAGCACAGACGGTCACCTATGTGTATACAAAAAATCCCGTACCAGCAGCAGATGTAACAGTCGAGTACGTAGATACAGAAGGCAAAGAAGTTCATCCTTCTCAAACGATCAGTGGAAATGTAGGGGACCCATACGATGCTAGCACAGAACAATATCAATTAAAAATCGAAGGCTACACTTTAGACGAAACTAAACTACCAGAAAATGGTATCGGTGTATTTGGCGAAACGGTGCAAACAGTCACTTATGTGTATACAAAAAATCCCGTACCAGCAGCGGATATCACGGTCGAATATATAGATACCGAAGGCAACGAAATCCACGCTTCTCAGACGATTAGCGGTAATGTGGGCAATCCATACGATGCCAGTACAGAGAACTATCAATTAACGATCGACGGCTATACACTGGATGAAAGCCAACTGCCAGAAAATACCACAGGAGTATTTGGTGAAACGGTGCAAACAGTCACTTATGTGTATACAAAAAATCCCGTACCAGCAGCAGATGTAACGATTGAGTATGTGGATACAGAAGGCAACGAAATCCACGCTAGCCAAACGATTAGCGGTAATGTAGGTGAATCATACGATGCCAGCGTAGAAAAATATCAATTAAAAATCGAAGGCTACACTTTAGACGAAACTAAGCTACCAGAAAATGGTATCGGTGTATTCAGCGATACGGCCCAAACTGTTACCTACATTTACATAAAAAATCCGATACCAGCAGCGGATATAACAGTAAAATACGTTGATACAGAGGGCAATGAAATTCATGACTCCCGAACCATTAGCGGAAGTATAGGTGATTCATACGATGCCAGCACACATCAATATAAAGTAACGATCGAAGGCTATACTCTAGATGAAACCCAGTTGCCAGAAAATAGTAAAGGTATTTTTAGCGAAACCGCGGAAACAGTTGCGTATATCTATATAAAAAATCCGGTACCAGCAGCTGATGTCACAGTGGAGTACGTGGATACAGAAGGCAAAGAAATTCACTCTTCACAAACGATCAGTGGAAACGTAGGCGAATCTTACGATGCTAGTACAGAAAAATATCAACTAACAATCGAAGGCTACACCTTAGATCAAAGTCAATTACCAGAAAATAGTAAAGGTTTGTTTAGCGAAACAGCACAAACAGTCACATACATCTACACAAAAAATTCTGTACCAGCAGCGGATATAACGGTCGAGTATGTGGATACAGAAGGCAAAGAAATTCACCCTTCTCAAATCATAACTGGAAACGTAGGCGAGTCTTACGATGCCAGCACAGAAAAATACCAAGTAACAATCGAAGGCTATACCTTAGATCAAAGTCAATTACCAGAAAATAGTAAAGGTGTGTTTGAAGAAACAGCACAAACTGTCACCTACATCTACAAAAAAAATCCGATACCAGCAGCGGATATAACAGTGGAGTATATGGACACCGAAGGCAAAGAAATTCACCCTCCACAAAGGATCAGTGGAAACTTAGGCGACTCTTATGATGCCAGCACAGAAAAATATCAACTAACAATCGACGGCTACATATTAGACGGAAGTCAGCTGCCGCAAAATGCCAAAGGCACATTCGGTAAGCAGGGGGCAACTGTGACGTATGTTTATACAAAAGAAAACGTAGCAACAGTGGATAGTTCTGATAAAAAAGAAAAAGACCCAACAGCGACTGTCACTTCGAAAAAAAGCAATTCTGCGCAAAGATTGCCGCAAACCGATGAGCAGGGGACGTTGTTCCCATTTGTAGTTGGTTTGTGCTTCGTCGCCACAGCAAGCTGGCTTTATTTCAGAAAGCGAAAATAGCGATCAAGTAAGTCATTGGGGAAAGGCGTTACTGACTATCAAAAAAAGACAGCTACGATTCAGCTGTCTTTTTTTGATTATTTAACGAAAGAATGAAATAAAACCGAGTCCATCATAAAGAAAATGGCAGATCCAGCTGACCCAAACACTATTGGATTTTTTCCAGACGTAGTTGAGTGCCAATCTTGCGGGCATCAAGGTGATCAATAATTGTGCTGGATGAAAACCGTACGCTGGGATATGCCACAAAGCGAACAGCACACTGCAAATGATGGAAGACCAGAGGAAAGAGAATCCTTTTTTCTGTAAAGCTAACAAGAGATTGGTACTAAGCAACTCTTCTCCCATCAACATGAAGGGTACTTGTAAAAAGACCATTTGGACAGTGATGGTTTCGCCGATCGAGTTAGTTGTTGTTTGTCCAAAAATAGCGGCATAAATAAAGGAAAAGAACACGCCAGTCAAAATGACGAAAGGCACACCCCATAATAAAACGATGAAACGAAAATGTTTGAATTGTTCCAAAAAGGTCCTTCGTAAGAGAAAGTACCCTGCACCAAATGCCAAAATCACATTCCATACAGTACCAATGATGGATAAAACGGAATCGCTTAGGGGTGTATAGGGAAGCATTTGATAGGTTAAACCGATGACTAATGTAAGAATAAATAAATACGTTGCTGACTTGTGTTTCATTTTGAACACATCCTTTAAAGTAATTGCCACACGCTGAATTATAAACAGAAAAAACATCAAAGTACAAAAAGATATCTCTCATTATTTTTAAACGAAAATAAAACGGAGTGAATACGATATCATGGCTGATAGGCTTGCTTTTATTAGTATCAGAATAAAAGATTTCTTAGAACAATTCTCAAAAATGGTGAACAAAAAGAGAAGTTTATAAGAATCTCTGTAACACTGTTGAAATATTATTACGCTTATGTTACATTTTGTTTACGTTATTATGTTTTAGGGAGAATGTTTATGAAGAAATCAAGTAATTATTCAAATAATTCACAACATAAAGAAGCGACGTCTGAAAAACAAGCACCTTTTTCAAGGGTCGAATCACATCAAAAGCAAACAACGGGAACGGCAAGACGCACGCAAATCAACGATCGTCAAGTTTCTAAAAAGAAGCCAACCCATCGCAAGTATCTCTTTTCATTGATGACGCTGCTGACAATCGTCATTATCGCCACTGGCGGCTATATTGCTTTCACGTTGAAGCAGCAAGAAGCCTTGGCACGGGAAAAATATGAGGCTGCTGCTGAAAAGTTATTGGCATCGATCCAAGAAGAACAAGCTAAAGAGGGAATCCCAGCAAAACTCGAAACATTGTCTAATGGGGACAAGAAAGAATTGATTTTCCGACCAAAAGAAGAAAGTACGATTCCTGTCAAAGATGCAAGCAAGAAATTGTCGACCATGGCGAACAAATTATGCAAAAAACACACCGACAAAGAGACAGTCACCGTTGCTCGGATTGAAGCACAAGCGGTCGCATCGAAAGTGTCAACCTATTCTTTAAAAGCGGACAGCTATGTTTGGAATCGGGAAACTGGTCGCTTTGAAGATGCGGATAGCGTGGTTGCCGATCCAATTTTTATTTCCGAGAAAACCGGCAATGAATTATCCTTGAAAGACTTGGTTCCAGACGAGGGCAGCTTGCTAGGGATCCAGCAAGTCATTCAGCAAAAGATTTTAGACCAAGCCAAGGAACCTGATAAAGTCATTGATGCGGTCTTGGCGATGGATCGAATCACCTATGAGTCGAAATTTACGTATGATCCTGAAAAAATAACGATTCAGTTGCCACAAAATCAAACTGGTGTATCTGAGATCACGTTGGCGTACAAAGAGATTGCACCGTTTATTGATCCGGAACTTGTTAACGCGGATCAATTGAAAGAGCAACAATCGACATTGGACGAAAACAAAAAATATGTTGCACTGACTTTCGATGATGGCCCTAACGACACAACCACATTAGATCTTTTGAAGATTTTAAAGGACAACGATGTCAAAGCAACGTTTTTTGAATTAGGACAAATGGTGGATCGATATCCTGAAGTATCGAGAAAAGTCCATGAGGAAGGGCATGAAATTGCCAGTCACTCCTATTCACATCCGCAATTAAATACGTTGTCGCCGGAGGATGTCAAAGCTGAAATAACTAAGACCGACAAAGCAATCTATCAGGCAACAGGAGTCTTACCTAAGAATTTGCGCCCGCCGTATGGGGCGATTGATCAACAGAGCGCCCAAGCGGCAGGAAAATCGATCATTCAATGGAGTGTTGATACCGAGGATTGGAAGCTAAAAGATTCGAATAAGATTCTAAAGGTCGTACAAAACAATGTCTACGATGGATCGATTATTTTGCTTCATGATATTCATCCGAAATCCGTTCAAGCTGTACCAGGTATTATCCAAACGCTGAAAGCGCAAGGTTTTGAATTTGTGACGGTGGATCAGTTGTTAAATAGTAAACAAAAACCAATGTATCAATATTTTGGTGAAACAGATGAACGTAGCGTTAGCTAATAGCTGAAAAAGGAAGTGATGATCGCTATCACTTCCTTTTTTTATTAACGAACGCTGCAGTTGCCGCTTTATCACTCGGAGGAGGCAAATGCTCGGAGATAATCTTCATCCAATAGCAAAGCAAAATCATCGGCAAGGGCTTCTTGATCCAGTTCTCGCATAATAGCCAACATCTTTTGCGTGATCGTTTCACCAGCTTTTTGATCGCCGGTTCTTATGAGCAACACGCCTTGGAAAAACTTGCAGACGGTTTGGTGGAAAAATTCTTTGTAGTCTGTCGCTAAAAGTTTCAATTGGACAACGAGAACTTCCGTCGCATCGTACTGCTGGTGTTTTAGCGTATATTCAATCAAATTGATCAGCAAGGCGCAGTAAATTTCACGACCTTTTTCCATATCGATGTAGTACTCGAGCATCTTGGATACTTTTTTGAAAAAGAAGAAATTATGGTCGTTGTCCAGAAGATCGATGGTGTTGCCAAATAGTTGGATTTCTTGTAACGTCCAGCTCTCAACATCAATGAGGTAAGAAGTGATCGTTTGGCGATCGCATTCTAAAACAGCACTTTGTCGATAGACCCCATGTTCTGCCAAGCATTGTAGCATGCGAATTCGTGAGCGAACCTCTGCAATACGGATATTGTTCAGTCTACTAGTGGTTTTTTGTAGTTCCTGTAACAGCTTTTGTAAATTTGGCAGATCGTGTTTGTTTGAATATTGATTATACCGATGATTATAGCTGTTTTGCTCATCCAGGCGATAGCCATTCGCGATATAGAGAAATTCATCGATATCCATTGAGAGATTTTCTAAAATTTGCAACAGCAAGTTGGCAGCAATTTGATGCTTGCCTTTTTTGAACTCGATGGCATAAGACTTTGAAATAATCGTGCCATAGACTTCTTTTTGGGTGAAGCCTTTTTTCAATCGGATTTGTCTGATCGTTTCGCCATACATAAGAAAGCCTCCGCTCTCGTTGAATTAATGAGATCTTGTATCCCCATTATAGTAAAGTAAAGCCAATAGAGGAATCTAAAAGGTCTTTTATTTCAGACTTTCCTTGATTTGGTGGAAGAAATCGTTCAGTAATCTTTGTGATAGAGGATCCTCAGAGGGGGATCGTAGAAAAGCGTGAGAACATTCGGTTCTCACGCTTTTTTTAGACAAAACTGAGGCAGATCAATAGAAAAATCATTACTAGCCAATGCATCGTTTGTTGCTCCTTAAGTCGTATTAGAAGAAGCCAATTGGGCAGCGGTGTTTCCTTCTTACCAACAAGTATAACCGCTTCGAGTAGAATGAACGTTTACGTCCGAAATGTAGGACCAAATAACTAGGTGAGGATGAAAAGCAGTGAAGAGCAACTGAAGAAATAATCGTTCATAATAGTGCAACGTTGATTTTGATAGAATAGTTTCATTCTTTTTTCACAGAACTTTCTGCGAGCGTTTCGATTCCTTTTTTTCGTTAGCAAGAGTTATTTTAGGTGATATAGTGAAAAAACGTCTAAATTATTTTTGTTTTTTTATTTGCGGAGGTAAAAAACGAGGTTAAAATCATGAAAAAACACAATCATCATTTTTCTCTATCCAGATGTATAAACATGCAATTGAAATCGTATTCATTATATTGATTAAACATAAAAAAAAGAAAGGTTAACTGACGAAAAAAGGCAATATTTTATCATTATACATTTGTTTATAAGATAAATATAAATAATTTCTGCTTGTTTATAAAATAAACCTTTTATGTTTTGAAAGGTGAAATTAAGTGTTTTTTTAATTATTTATCGTGTTTATAATTTGTTGGAAAGAAATAAATTTGCTAGAATTTTGGTACACAGTGTGTTCGTTTAGTTATTTTATTTTTTAGTTTCACAAGAGTGAGCTAATGTGCTTCTAAACTATTTGAACAAAAATCACTGGGTTTTTCAGAAAGCATGCGAAAAAATCTTCGCTTTGCGATCGGTTACTTTTTGTTTTCTCTCTATGCCTTTAGGTGTTGGGTTGAAATAGATTTTCATCTGGTTTTAAAGGGGGAAAGAAGGATTCCAGAGATCATCAGTTTTATCTTTTGTCGGTTAAATTTTTTTCGAACAGGAGGAGAATGAATGAAAGGCATTAATTATAAAAAGCTCATGGATTCAAAGAAAAACACACGCGTTCGAACAAAGAAAAATATTATTGCGAATTTAACTGTCAGTGGAATGTTGTTGACAAGTACGGTGGTCGTGCCAGCAAGTTTGTTATGGGCACCAACGACGGTTGAAGCTGCTTTGGTTTCAGCTGAACTTTTCTCAGATATCACAGCGTCTAATAACTCAGGCACGAGTGCGTCTGCACCTTATGCAACTCCTGGTGCAACGAACCAAGTCAATTTCTCGATTTCTGGATCGAATGCAGTAACGGTTGATGTCTTGAATGGGGATAAAGTCGCGGTTGTTGGGGTTCCTCAAGGCCTTACTGGTTTGGTTCAACCGGCAGGGAATGCATCGATTTCCACCAATGTGATACTCCAACTGGGGAATTTCCCAGCCTTGCAAACACTGATCGGTACAGTCACATCAGCAGTCAATACCTTGATCAGCACGGTGGATGGAATCGTCAATCAAAATTTAGCTGATGCACTTGATATTCCGCCAACAATCGTTGGCGGCTTGCCAAATCCGTTGTATACGGCGGCTTCAATCGTGGATGTTAGCCAAGTGATATCCGTCAACTTAGATGAAATCACTACCCAGTTAGACTTATTAAATCAACTTGGACAATTTGGCCAAGCGAATTTTGAAGTTCCAGCTGGACTAACCGATAACGAACGTGCCCTGATTGCCAATGTGGATGATGGTTTATTTATCGTTATCAATCAACGCATCAATCAAATTCTCGATAATTTACAAGCAGCCCAGATTCAAGTCAGTATTTTGGATGGTGCAAGTGGGATTCCAGGCATCGGTACCTTGATCGGTCAAATCAATACGTTGGTACAAAGTACCGTTAATACAGCTAAAGCCACTTTAAACGCAACGGTTGAAACAGCACAAACAGTCTTCAATGCAACGACAGATTTAGCAGATCAAATCGCTTCTGCATCTGTTTTAGGTCAAACCAATGTGGTCATTCCAACGAATGTCACCAGTCCGACCTATGCACAATTGGTTGAAAACGGCGTGGCGAATCCATCTAATCCTTACGAAGCCCGCTTCGAAGGAACGATGTCTCAACTTGATTTGATCACCATTGATTTATTTACGGATGCTGACGGCAATAACTCGATTTGGTTTGCGCCAGATACACCAGAAGATCAAACCGATACACCAACAATCAATCCATTGACAGCAGGGGAAACGACGATCAGCGGAACAGCTGAGCCAGGCGCAGCCATCACATTGGCGATCAACGGCGGTGCACCTATTACAACAACCGCAGATGGTGACGGCAATTGGACGGCAGATGTCCCTGAATTGGTGGAAGGCGATACAGTCACAGCAGTAGCGGAAGCTGATGGGGAATCGGCGAGTGAGCCTGCAACGGCAACGGTAGCAGCACCAGTGGTTAATGCACCAACGGCTTCGATTACAGGAAATAGTACCGATGGGTACCCTGTGACGGGGACAGCCGCAGCAAATGCAGCCATTGAAATCACCAATGCCGAAGGTGAAGTCGTTGGCTCTGGTACGGCAAATGAGAACGGCAACTACAGTATCACGTTGAACCCAGCAGATGTAGCAGAAAATGAAAACTTGAATGTTGCCGCAATCGTCACTGCCGGTGGGCAAACTTACCGTAGTGGTAATACGCCAATCGTCGTTCCAGCAGACGATGCGGAGCAACAAACGGGAACACCAACGATTCAACCGGTGACTGCCGGGGATACAAGCGTCAGCGGAACTGCTGAGCCTGGTGCCTCGATTACTGTGACCGTCAACGGTGCAGATCCGATCGTGACGGAAGCCGATGAAGAGGGCAATTGGCGTGTTGATGTGGACGAAGTGTCAGAGGGCGATACGGTTTCAGCTATCGCCGAACTAGCAGGACAAACGCCAAGCCAACCGGCTAGCACCACCGTGTCCGCCTTAACAGTCAACGCACCAACGGCTTCGATCACAGGAAATAGTCAAGAGGGCTATCCAGTGACTGGAACCGCAGCACCAAATGCGGCCATTGAGATCACCAATGCGGATGGCGAAATTGTCGGAACAGGTACCGCCAATGAGAATGGTATTTATACAGTCACGTTAGATCCAGCGGATGTTGACGCGGAAGAAACCCTGAATGTGACAGCGGTTGTGACCGCTGGCGGCGAAACCTATCGAAGCAACCCAACACCTGTTGTGGTGCCTGCAGATATCCTGCAGACGGAAACACCAACGATCGATCCAGTCAGTGCTGGAGATACGACCGTTAGTGGGACAGCGGAACCGGGGGCAACGGTAACGATCACGCTTCCTGAAGGCGATCCAATCACGGCTGAAGCCGATGATGAAGGCAACTGGGAAGCAACGGTTCCTGAATTATCAGAAGGCGATTCCGTGACCGTCGTAGCTGAGTCTGAAGGCAAAGATCCGAGTGCACCAATCACCGTGAGTGTAAACGGTTTAACCGTGGCGGCGCCAACGGCTACGATCACCGGAAATAGCACAGATGGGTATCCAGTAACGGGAACAGCGACTGCCAATGCAGCAATTGAAATTTTGAATGAAGTAGGAGATGTCGTTGGTAGCGGAACAGCTGATGAGGATGGCAACTTCACGATCACCCTTGATCCTCAAGAGGTGACAGCTGGCGACAACTTACGAGTGGAAGCGATCGTGACGGCTGGTGGTGAAGACTATCGCAGTACAGGCACACCGCTTGTAGTTCCTGCAGATGATGTCGAAAATTTAACTGAAACACCAACGATCGACCCAGTAACAGCTGGGGATACGACCGTCAGCGGAACGGCTGAACCAGGGGCAACGGTGACGATCACGTTGCCTGAAGGCGATCCGATCACGGCAGAAGCCGATGACGAAGGCAATTGGGAAGCGACGGTACCAGAATTAACGGAAGGTGATACGGTAACAGTCGTTGCCGAAGTAGAAGGCAAAGAGCCAAGTGCACCGATTACCGTGACCGTTGATGGTGTGACTGTCAGTGCACCGAGCGCTTCCATCACAGGCAATAGTACGGATGGCTATCCGGTCAGTGGAACAACCACGCCGAATGCGGCAATTGAGATTTTGAATGAAGCAGGAGATGTCGTTGGTAGCACGACGGCGGATGACACGGGTGTTTATACCGTCATCTTAGATCCAGCTGATGTGACGCCAGAAGAAGCCTTGCAGGTGGTGGCAGTTGTGACAGCGGGCGGTCAAGACTACCGCAGTAATGCCACGCCAATCACGGTACCAGCAGACATTGAACAAACAGGGACACCAACGATCGATCCGGTCACAGCAGGTGATACCACGATTAGCGGAACGGCAGATCCAGGTTCGACGGTTACTGTTACGATTACCGGTCAAGAACCAGTAACGGCTGAAACGGATGACGAAGGAAACTGGCTTGCGGAAGTGCCAGCAGTCTCTGGTGATGATACAGTCACAGTCGTTGCGGAAGCCGAAGGCAAAGAGCCAAGCGCGCCAGTCAGCGTTGGAGTCAATGGAGTCACCGTTGCAGCACCAACAGCGATCATCAGCGGCAATAGTACCGATGGCTATCCAATCACGGGGACTGCTCCAGCGAACGCAGCGATCGAAGTGTTGAATGAGTCAGGCGATGTGATCGGTACTGGGACAGCCGATGGGGATGGAAACTATACGGTAACCATCGCACCATCCGATGCAGCACCAGAAGAAACCTTGTCTGTCGTTGCGATCGTTACAGCAGGCGGAGATCAGTACCGCAGTCCTGCCACACCGGTGACGGTCCCAGCAGATGAGCTTGAACAAACAGCATCACCAACCATCGATCCAATCAATGCCGGGGATACGACGATCAGTGGGACCGCAGAACCAGGCGCTACGGTGACGGTAACGATCCCAGGTGAAGAACCTGTTACTGGTGAAGCCGATGACGAGGGGAACTGGACAGTTGAAGTTCCTGAAGTTTCTGAAGGAGAAACCGTCACAGTGGTCGCACAAGCACCAGACAAAGACCCAAGTGCACCGATCAGTGTTGGAGTCAATGGGTTGACGATCGCTACACCAACCGCGACGATCAGCGGCAATAGTACCGCAGGTTACCCAGTAACGGGGACGGCACCAGCCAATGCAGCCATCAAAATCTTGAATGCCGATGACGAGGTCATAGGTACTGGCACCGCCAATGACGAAGGCCAATATACGATCACGTTAACGAGTAATGACGCGTCTCCAGCTGAAGCCTTACGGGTGGTGGCGGTAGTCACAGCCGGTGGTCAAGAGTACCGCAGTGCGGCTGCACCAATCACAGTACCTTTGGATCAAACTGCAGTCCCAACGATTGAATCGGTGACAGCCGGCGACACGACCATCAGTGGTACGGCTGAACCTGGCGCGACAGTCTCAGTCACGATTGGTGACGCAGAGCCAGTCACTGCCGAAGCGGATGACGAAGGCAATTGGACGGCAACTGTGCCCGAGGTTTCTCAAGGAGAAATTGTTTCTGTGGTAGCGACCCTTGATGGGGAAACACCAAGTGATGCAGCTACGGTCGTCGTAAATCCACTCAGTGTGGCGACACCGACAGCAGCGATCAGCGGCAATAGTTCGGAGGGGTATCCAGTAACCGGAACGGCCACGCCAAATGCAGCGATTGAGATCTTAAATGCAGCCGGTGAGGTTGTTGGTAGCGGTGAAGCAAATGAGGAAGGTGCTTACAGCATCACCTTGAGCAGTAGTGATGTTGATCCTTCAGAACCACTTCAGGTGGTGGCAGTGGTAACAGCTGGCGGCGATGAATACCGCAGTGCGCCGCTTTCCATCGTGGTACCAGCAGACCAGACGACCACACCAACGATCGAGCCAGTGCAAGCAGGGGATACATCCGTCGGAGGAACTGCCGAACCTGGTTCAACGGTAACGGTGGAGATTCCTGGAGAAGATCCAGTGACTGCCGAAACGGATGAGGAAGGCAATTGGACGGTCACCGTACCAGAGCTTTCAGAAGGCGACACGGTCACAGTGGTTGCTGAAGCTGAAGGCAAAGACCCAAGTGCACCAATCAGTGTCGGTGTCGGTGCCTTGAACGTGGCAGCACCAACGGCAACGATCACTGGCAACAGTACTGACGGCTATCCAGTCACAGGGACAGCACCAGCCAACGCAGCCATTGAAATCTTAAATGATGACAATGAAGTGGTGGGCAGTGGGACTGCCAATGGAGACGGTGAGTATACGATCACCTTGACAGAAGGTGTTTCACCAGCAGAAACCTTGCGAGTGGTGGCTATCGTATCAGCCGGCGGTCAAGACTATCGCAGTCCGGCAACTACTATCGTGGTGCCAGAAGATAACGCAGAAGACCAAACAGCGGCACCGACTGTCGCACCAGTGATTGCTGGGGCTACAACCGTTAGCGGAACGGCTGAACCTGGGGCAGATGTAACGGTTGAACTACCAAACGGCGATACTGTTACAGTGGCAGCGAATGACGAAGGTGAGTGGACGGCAACTGTGCCGACGGTTTCTCTGGATGATGTCTTGACAGTTACTGCCTTGGCAAACGGCAAAACAGAAAGTTTACCAGTAACAGTGACGGTGCAAGGGCTGATCGTGGCAGCACCAACGGCAACGATTTCTGGCAATAGTGCAGATGGCTATCCAGTAACTGGTACAGCACCAGCTAATGCGGCAATCGAAATCTTAAATGCTGATGATCAAGTGATTGGCACAGGGACGGCCAATGAGAATGGTGTTTACACCGTTACCTTGACCAGTGAAGAGGCATCAGCAGGAGAAACGGTCCGTGTCATTGCCATCGTTTCAGCAGGTGGGGATGACTTCCGTAGTCAACCAACGGCTGTCGTGGTACCTGCGGATCAAACGGCGACACCAACGATCAATCCAGCAGTTGCCGGCGCAACAGAAATCAGCGGGACAGCCGAACCAGGAGCAATAGTCAACGTGACGGTCGGTGAGCAAGACCCAATCTCAGCCGAAGTTGACGAAGAGGGCAATTGGCAAGTTGATGTGCCAGAGCTTTCCGAAGGGACGACTGTTACGGCAGTAGCAGAAGTAGAAAATGAAACACCAAGTACACCAGCAACGATCACAGTCGGTGCATTAACGGTGGTGGCTCCTAGTGCGTCCATCAGTGGCAATGCAGCCGATGGTTATCCAGTGACCGGAACAGGACCAGCGAATGCGACCATCGAAATCTTGAACGAAGCTGGCGAGACAGTTGGAACGGGTACGACCAATGATGCAGGGCTTTACACGATCGATTTGACCAGTGAAAATGTCTCTCCTGAAGAGAACTTGACGGTAGTTGCGGTGGTCACAGCTGGTGGTACAGATTATCGTAGTCCAGCGACACCAATCATGGTGCCAGCTGAACCGGGTGAAAATCAAACAACGGCACCAACGGTTGATCCAATCAAAGCAGGCGATGAAACAGTTAGCGGAACGGCAGAACCAGGCTCAACTGTGACTGTGACACTACCTGACGGCACAGAAGAAACCGCCGAAACAGATGATGAGGGCAACTGGAGTGTCGATGTGCCTGAATTGTCTGAAGGGGATACCATCACAGTCGTCGCAGACAGTGACGGCAAAGACCCAAGTGATCCAATCACTGTCATCGTTGAAGGAGTGACTGTCGCAGCACCAACAGCTTCCATCAGCGGCAACAGCACGGATGGCTACCCAGTGACTGGTACAGCACCAGCCAATGCAGCGATCGAGATCTTGAACGCAGACAATGAAGTCGTTGGAACAGGCACTGCCGATGGAGACGGCAACTATACAGTGGACTTAACTGCTGAAACTGTCGATCCAGAAGAAACCTTAAATGTCGTTGCCATCGTAACAGCTGGTGGGAAAGAGTATCGCAGTAATCCAACAGCGGTCATCGTACCAGCAGATACGGTAGTGGATCAGACAGCTGCACCAACGATCAATCCAATCACGGCAGGAGATACCAGCATCAGTGGGACCGCAGAACCAGGTTCAACCGTGACGATCACTGTACCAGATGCGGAACCAATCACGGCTGAAACGGATGACGAAGGCAATTGGACAGCAGAAGTACCAGAAGTTTCTGAAGGCGATGCAGTCACTGTTGTGGCTCAATCACCTGACAAAGAGCCAAGCGCTCCAGTAACAGTTGGTGTGGGGGCGTTGACGGTCACTGCTCCTAGTGCAACCATCACAGGCAATAGCACGGATGGCTATCCAGTAAGTGGAACGGCACCAGCCAATGCCACCATACAAATCTTGAATAGCGATGGACAAATCGTCGGTTCAGGAACCGCAGACGCGGAAGGAAACTACAGTATCACTCTTGAACCAACAGCTGTTGCACCAGCGGAAAGCCTAACAGTCGTCGCAGTTCTGACAGCTGGCGGCAAAGAATACCGCAGTAATGCGACACCAATCGTGGTACCTTTGGATCAAGAAGAGCAACAAACTGCAACACCAACGATCGATCCAGTCAAAGCTGGCGATACGACGATCAGCGGGACTGCCGAACCAGGTTCGACGGTGACGGTAACGATTGGTGAAAATGAACCGATCACAACTGAAACGGACGAAGAGGGCAATTGGACAGTCGAAGTACCTGAAGTTGCGGAGGGTGATACCGTCACTGTTGTGGCACAATCCCCTGAAAAAGACCCTAGTGCACCAATCACAGTGAGTGTGGATGGCATCACGGTTTCAGCACCGACCGCTTCCATCACTGGCAATCCAGAGGATGGTTATCCAGTGACGGGGGTGGCAGCACCAAATGCGGCGATTGAAATCGTGAATGAAGCGGGGGATGTCGTTGGATCAGGCAATACCGATGAAAATGGCAACTACACCATCACGCTCTCTGGTGAAGATGTTTCTCCTGAAGAATCATTGAACGTCGTTGCGATCATTACAGCCGGCGGCAAAGACTACCGAAGTAATGCCACACCAATCGTAGTGCCCGTTGAGAATACGATCGATCAAACGGCCACACCAATCATCGAACCAGTCACAGCTGGTGACACGACCATCACTGGTACTGCTGTACCGGGATCGATGGTCACCGTGACGGTAATGGGAGAAGAAGCGGTTGAAACCGAAGCAGATGAAGCAGGAAATTGGTCAGTGGAAGTTGCAGAAGTTTCTCGAGATGAAATCGTAACAGCAGTGGCGCAAAGTGAAGGAGAAACCACCAGTGAACCAGCAACGACCGTTGTTAATGGCATCACGGTCAACGCACCTTCAGCGTCCATTACGGGTAATTCCCAAGAAGGCTATCCAGTAACCGGAAACGGGCCTGCCAATGCAGCAATTGAAATCCTTAATGAAGCGGGTGATGTCGTAGGAACAGGCACGACCGATGAAAATGGTGACTATACGATCACATTGACTAGTGAGGATGTCGCACCAGAAGAAAACTTATCGGTTGTGGCGATCGTTACTGCTGGTGGGGATGACTACCGCAGTAATGCGACGCCAATCGTCGTACCTGTCGATGATGAAAATATCAAGACAGATACACCAACCATTGACCCAGTCACGGCTGGTGATACAACGATCAGCGGAACGAGTGAGCCGGGTGCTACGATCACCGTTACCATCAGTGATCCGTTAACAAGCAGATTCCTAACCATCTTTGCGGCTGAAGGACCGATCACAACGATCGCCGATCAAAATGGCGACTGGCGTGTTGAGTTATCCGCGGAAGCGACGGAAGGTGAAACCGTTACGGTTCTTGCCTTAGCCGAAGGCGAAACCTTAAGTGATCCGACGACGACCGTAGTCGGTGCCTTGACGGTTGACGCACCGGTTGCCACGATCACTGGCAATCCTACCGATGGCTATCCAGTCTTCGGGAATGGGCCAGCCAATGCGACGATCGAAATCTTGAATGAAGCGGGTGACGTTGTCGGAACTGGAACGACCAATGGAAATGGTGCGTTTAGCATCACATTAGATCCAGAGGATGTTTCACCAGAAGAAACCCTTAACGTTGTGGCGATCGTTACAGCAGGTGGCAGAGAATACCGCAGTGCTGCAACACCAATCGTGGTACCAACGGGTGACAATGGCACGGATGGTTCAGATGGTACTGACGGCACGGACGGTACCGATGGCACGGATGGCACCAATGGTTCAGATGGTACGAATGGTACCGACGGAAGCAACGGCGCTTGGGGCAACTGGGGCAATTGGGGAAACAATAACTGGAATAGCAACAATAACAACCAAAGCTGGTGGGGAAGTAAATTCTTACCGAAAACGGGATCAGAAGGAACCTGGTACGCTTCAGTAATCGGAGCAGCAGTCTTCGTTGTCGGAGGAATCGGCTTGTTCTTCAAAGCAAGAAAGAAAAAAGACCAACAAAAATAGCATGACTTTACCAGCGGAGTGGACATCCTCCGCTGGTATCTCTAGTGAACAATAGTTTTGAAGCAATGATCATCGTTTCGTAAAGAAAGGGTTAGAAATGGTATGGAAAGCAGAAGGAGGGAAAAACGTCTTTACAAATGGACGATCGCTCAGTTGATTTTCTTGTTGACCAGCATCAGTTTCGTCAATTTGTATCTTTTAACAACGACAATAAAAGCCGAAGCAGCAGTGAATGTTTTAGATGTGGAGATTTTAAGCAATTTAACGAGTGCCAATACAAGTGGCACCTCAGTAAGCGTTCCATGGCCAGGTAGCGTGACAAATCGACCAGTGACTTTTTCTATTAAAGGCAACGGCGGGTTGAACGCTTCTGTCAATGTCAGTGGGGAAGATAAATTTGCTTTATTAGCGATCCCAGCAGAATTGAGAACTAGCATTAGTGCCAATGGATCCGCATCGATCAAGACGTCGACCACAGTCAATATTGCCAATGTCCCACTTTTGAATGCGATCTTAACAGCGCTTGATTCCTTGACCAGTTCACTAAATCTCAACCTTGGGATTGTTCAAATCGATTTGACAGCGATCAATCAGCAGATTTCTTTACTAAAGACTGTCGGAAATATTGGGAATGTTGAATTTACCAGTCCGTTGCAGTTTACGACCCAGAAAGAAGCTTTATATGCCAATATGAGTTCGAACCTTGGTGTCGTCTTAGGAACCAATGTCCCGCAAATTCTACGGAATTTAAGTACCGCGATTCAAAATACCCAGATCCGAGTGATCGGCATCGATATTGGCGGCGTCGTGCGCGCATTGCTGCAAGGGTTGCTCAATACTCTGCTTAGCACCGTGAACTCAGCGTTGAATGATTTGACAACTGTCCAAGAACAGCTGGCGGATGCAGCTGTTTTAGGAGCAACGGATGTTCAAATTCCGACGTTACTTTCAGGTCCGGGTCAGTTGACTGCAAATTGGACCGCTAATTTTTCCGCTTCTGTTTTGAAAGCAAAGCCGACGGACATCAATCTCTTGAACTTTAGTGCGCTAAATATCAGCAGTCGCCAAACCATGATTTATTTCATGGTCGAAGCACTGACGATGGATCGGACGAATCTACCGACTCAGCTGAATTTTGGCCGACATGCCATTCAAACGAAAAAGAGTGAGACGTGGCGGGCAACCGCCAACGGCGATCAAAGCGCAGCTGCTACAACTGGGATTTTACGGATCAATGATACCCGCAATCGGCAGAAAAAATGGCAAGTAAAGGTCAGACAATCCACCAATTGGGTCAATGGTACACGCACATTGCCAGCCGCCGAATTAAGGGTTCAGCTTGGCACTGTCAATTCGACCTTTACGGATGGTCGAGTGGTTTTACCTGATAATGCAACGATTGCCCTGCAGCAAAATGTCGAAAAAAATGTGGTGGCGTTGGAAAATGCGGCATCGACTGGTGGACTGACCGTTAATTTTTCCCAGTTCAATTTATTTGTACCTGAGAAAACACCTAAATTTCAAGGTCAGTATCGCGCCACAGTCGTGTGGACCGTTTCCGATACACCTTGAAAAGGAAGAGCAGAATGAAAAAGAATTCCCTTGTGCTGCTTCTGATTTTGATGATCGGCAGTTTCTGCAGTTTCGTTCCATCAGCAGTAGCCAATACGACGACCGGCAACATTGAGTTTTATGAAGGACCAACGGAAACAGCTAGCAGTGATTCAATTGATGAAGAAATTGAACCACCGCCCAGTCAAGAAACGGTCACTAACGTAGAAGAACCACTGCCGCAGCTTGCTGAAACCAATCACTTTTGGCTGCCCTTAATAGGTGGATTCTTCATTAGTCTGACATTGATCATTTGCATCAAAAAAAGGAGGATGGCAAAATGATTTCAAAGAAATCGGTAATAGGCGCATTGGGGGTATTGACCGCCCTTAGTATTGTGACCACGGTGCAAGCGGACGATACGACCGGTGTCGTAGAATATACCTCTGGTGGCATCGTGTTTGACCCGGATAAAGGCGGGAGTGATCCCAATACGCAGCTACCAACGAATTTAGATTTTGGTGCCCATGAGATCCAAACAGAAAATGCCGAAACGTGGGTGGCTACTACGGATGGGACTGGACTACCTGGCGATGGGTCCACGCTGCAAAGAGGGGCAGTTGCAGTCAGTGATAACCGAGGACAGGCGAACTCTTCTTGGGCAATTAAAGTACGGCAAGCAACCCAATTTACGGCAGGAGACAGTACGTTGGACGGTGCGGTATTAACGGTAGATACGGGTACATTGACCAACAACTTAAGTTCGCCGCCAACCGGAACCAGTGATATTGCCAATGGCGAGCTTGATTTTGCGGCGATCAACAATGAATATGCTTTCTTGACCGCCAATGCTGGTGAAGGGATCGGTGAAACGTCGATGCCTCTAGAACAATTTACCCTTTCGATCCCAGCCAATACGGAAAAACAATCGGCAACCTATCAAACGACCCTCGTTTGGACGATCAGCAGTGCTCCGACGACCCCATAGGTTAGTAGTCATTGCTTAACAGTTAGCAGAAAAAAAGCAGCTTGCCTAAGCGGCTGCTTTTTATGCTAGCTGATTTTTCTTTCCTATTTTGTGTAGAAAGGATCTGACAGGATGCATCAGAACAAACTTCGAGGCAAAGGATTTCAGTATTGGGTAGTAAGTATTCTAACGGTCTTATTTTTCATTGGTACTAGTAGTACGGGGGCAGCAGATTCACTTGATACCTTCGATGTTCAAATCAAATTGCCGGAGTCACAGCGGGACAAAGAGTTAATGTACTATGATTTGTTGCTGGAGCCCAAGGTAGAAGAAAAACTAGCAGTCATGGTTTCCAATAAAAGCGAGCAACCAATCAATCTACAGCTATCGTTTAATCGAGCGGTCACGAACATGACTGGCGTCGTTGAGTACTCTGGGGCAAATGAGGAAGCAACGCCTTCTGCTCCGTTCGCGATCGAAGAACTCGTTACTTTGAGTGATGAAACACTTTCATTAGCCCCTAATGAACAAAAAGAAATCACCTTGACAGTCCGGATGCCATCTAAATCCTTTGATGGGATTTTGGCAGGGGGACTATACGTACAGCAAACCGGCAGTGAAGAATTTCAAGGGAATGTTCAAAACCTATTAGCAAGAGAAGTGGCGGTATTGCTCCGAAATAAAGAGTCAGACATCCCGCCAGCGGTCCGAATTGAAGAAGCCCATTTGGAAGAGATCAACCGCCGCAATGTCATCATCGTAGCGGTGGAAAATGCAGCAGCCGATTATCTCAGTAAAGCCACGCTTGCTTATGAAGTGTTTCATGAAGGAAAAGCAACAGCCATCAAAGGAGAAAAAGAGATCCAATTAGCGCCCAATGCATTAATGAATTACGCACTTCCGCTGGATGGAAAGGAACTGCTATCAGGAGAGTATGAAATAAAAGCGACCCTCAAAGCAGCCGATCAAGAATGGCAGGGAGAGCCGACCTTCCAAGTTGCAAGGCAAGAAGCGCAAGAAAGAAACGAGCAAGATGTCAGTATTGAAGAAACCGCTTCGCCGATCCTTCTCTATCTATCGATTGGTGGTGTTTTATGTTTGATCATCGCTTATCTGATTTGGCATAATCGAAAACTAAAACGAGCATTAAAAAAAACAGATGATAAAACCCCATGAGCACTTGTAAGAAATTCCGTATTAATATAGAAGGAAAAAAAGAAAACAATTAAAATTCACGGGATGCATGTAAATCAGAAGCATAATAAAAGCAGCAATCAGGCCATTTATTGTTCGAAATAAATGGTTTTTTGTCGTGTCCATGAAGATTCGATATGGTAAATTAAGTAGAAAATTTTTTTTGATTGCATCTTGCAGCAGCGAACGATCACTTTTATTTTGATGGAAAATCTTCAGAGGAAACAGTTGATTACCCTTAACCGGACTGCCCAAAGAGAAGGGTAGCTTTTTTTTGCGAAAAAACGAAGAATAAATAACGATTAATATTTTATTTGAACGAAGGTTATTTTTTTGGAAATCATTAGAAAGGTTGGGCAGTAGTCGGTAAGTTTTGGAATTGTTAATTAGTTAAACTACTTAAAAAAACATAAGTTTTATTGTTGTTTGCGCTTTCTGTCTTATAAATGTGTTAAGAAAGCAGTACGACGGGAACTCCTTTACTATAATAGGTTTAGACCAATTATAAAGTCTTTTCTTACTTTGTTTTTAATTTAAACTACCTTTTTTGCATAAACGTTTCGCTAATTCGTTTGAAAGTGCAAGCAGGCATTTTTAATTAAGAATACAATTAGAAATGATGTGAAAAGGAGAATTAAGATGTCTGCAAATTTGAGCAATTTCGCTGTTTATATAGTAGATGACAACTTTTTTAATGGAAATTTGATGAAAAAAATGATCACTGAAAGTCATGTTCCTTATTCTATGGTGGAGGTCATTTCACCGGAAGAACTAGATTCTTTTCTTGAAGGGTACTTAACAGATGTTAACGATTTATTTTTATTTTCCATTGAAATGATGGGCTTTGATCGAAGTTTTCAATTAGCAGGGCGATTGAGGGAGCAGTGCAAAAAGTGTCAAATTGCTTTTTATGGTGCCTATGCGTCCAAAATCGAAATCAAGAAACTGAATCTTATCTGTCCTTTAGGAATCATCGATACAGAAGAAAAGGATGTGGCAATGCAGTTAAGAAATTTGTTAACAGAAGCAATTGAAGTGAAACGATCATTGCTGGGAAAAAAACACTTATTAAAAATTGTTAGTAAACGAGAGTTGATGATCGTTGATGCAGAAGCAATCAACTACATAACAACGATCAAAGGTGAGCGAAACCGAATCGTATTCCATCAAAAGAAGTCAGTTGAGTGCATTGAAACTTCGTTAAAGGTCATCAAACAGCTAGATTTGCCTGAGTATTATAAAGTATTCAAATCGTACATTATTAATGCGCGACAAATCAAAATGATTGATCGAACAAACAATGTTCTTTGCTTTTTTAATGGGGAAGAATTAGAAGTTGGAAAAAAAATCCGTAAAGCAATCAGTTAAAACTACATATATTTAATGGAGGAAAAAAATGAAAAAGAGAAATAAACGAATTCGTCATGGCATTGTTGTTACCGCTTTAGGTCTGTCCCAAGTGATCACTCCGGTCATGGCGCTTGCGGAAACCACGGAACAGGAACAGACCATTCGTACTTTAGATAACTCAAATCATCTGCTGGAATCAACCAGCGGCGTTGCCAATGAAACAAACACAAGCGACGCGCAAACAACTGAGACTACTCAAACGGATCGTTCTTCAGAAGAAAGCGGCGAAGCAACCTCCAAGACGGATGCAGCAACAACGAGTCAAAGTGAAACGCCTGCTACAACTTCATCAACGCATACAGCAGACACTACAGATTCGACGCAAACAAGTTCTTCAGAAACTGAATCGAAAGAGGCAAAAGGAGCCGAAAAGAGTTCCCGTGTCAGCACCCGCATCAATGGACAAGAGCTTTTAGAAAAAGGCACATTACTGACGATTGCTGGTGAGGAGTTCAGTCAAACGGAAGAAACGCGGATTTTAAACAATAGTCCGGTGAAACTGAAATTAGACTTTGAAATCAATGACGAAGACTATTTAGCCGGCACCACTGCTGTTTTTGACCTGCCGGAAGGCCTTGGTTTTAGTGATATGCAAGGAACAAATGAAGCAATCAATGCTTCGTGGGCAGTAGATAGTGCCGCCCATCAATTAACGATCACCTTTAACCAATCCATTCATGATGCATCGTTTTCGATCGAGTTGACCAGTTATCTTTATTCAGAAGACAAGCCTCAGCTAACCATTGAGATGGGCGATCAAAACCAGACAAGCTACGCCATTGATTTGTATGAAGAAGTTGACCCGATTCAATATGTGTCAGAAAAAAATGTCTTTGGGATGCAAGGAATGGTTTACTACAATACCGATCGGACATTATCTGGAACGGAAACTCTTTCACTGCATTTGGTTGATACGCCGGGTGCGTCCTTCAAAAAGATTGAGACCCAACCGTTAAAAGTCTTCAGCTATGAAGTGGATATCAAAGGAAAGATCAAGCCAGAAACACAAACAGCATTGACTGAAGGGACGGACTACACAATCACCTCAAATAGTCTCTACAATACTGCTGTTGAAGTCAAACAAATGGACAAGCAAAAGGCCTATGGTGTTTCTTATCAATTCACGATGAGTTTGACCGCGTTGACGGATTATACTTCTTCTTTTTCAAAAGGGTATCCGACGACCGGATTTGGTTCGGTACAGCTAAAACAAACAGCTGCCCAAAACAGAGGGTTTTCCTTCACGGCAGCAACCAGTAAAGATGAAAAAGAAGTCGATTCTAGGTATTATATGGGGGTTGCTTCTGCCAGTTTTATGAATGGCCTTTCTAAAGGAAACTACTATGTATCAATTCATCAAATGCCGACGGAGATGAAAGCAGGTCAACAAATCATTCTTTCGAGTCAAAACGGACAGCCGATCACGGCGAAACAGTTAACAGCAAGAGACGCCTTCTATCAAAATGTGACTTTTACGGATTATTTTTCTGTCGAAAATAATGGGGACAAACTGATTGTGACGGCCACAAAAGACAGCAATCTCACTCTTGGTTCCACGAACATAACCGTACCCTTTGATCAGAAAGATATCATCCTCAATGTCTCGACACCGTTAATTGCTAATAAAGAATTCAAAATCGTTGAAGACAACTACGTCGAACCAATCAGTGTTCTTAATCCCAATAACGCTGAAACTGCTTGGGGAAATTATGATCAAAATGGTGCCTATGCCAGTGACACTTCAGTCAATATCGAAGGCAGCACCTCACAACCGATCGAAAATTTACAAATGTTTATTGAACATCCCGAGTATCTTTCTTTAAGAAAGGTACCAAAAGTCGGCTTCTATTATACTTTAGGAACTGATTATACGATTGAAGAAGTAGCAGGCGGAACGATGGTCACCTTTACGTCGCCCATTACCTATTCTGTTCAATTTGATATTGGCTTCAATTATGTGCCAGATAGTTTAGCACCGACAAAATCAATTCCTAACGATACAATTCCAATCACGATTTCCGCGACAGGACTTGACACGGTTCATACCTCCGTCTATACCGGAAGAAAACTGTATTCTGAACGCACGCTCCAAAGCAGTAAGAATCAGTTTTTAGTCAACGCTCGTCAAGATACCATCAGTGATTTGACTGTTGAGACCCATGTTCCGAACAATACGGATGTTGTGTTTTCGATCATCGATGTTTCCAATGAACAAGTCAGTGGCATTTATCCACAGTACTGGGATCGTGGTTATTATGATAATCAAGCCATGAAAGAAAGCGATCCGAATTATCCAACGATCACCCATGATGAGGCAACCAACTATTACACCTTTGACTTTGGGACGACGAATCGACGCTACATCATTTCCTATCAGTACGCCAATGGTTGGCAGGAAATGAGTACGATTTATGTACCTGGTTTTGCAAAAGAGCCGCTATCAAATAATCAGCAAGGCTCAACTACCGTTTCGGTTTCCAATACAGCGACGGATATTATTGGGATTACTCAAAATACCGTGAATAATACAAAAAACATGACTCAGGTCAAGGTCACAACAAAAAATATCGATGATGGCTCGAAAAAAGTAGCAAATCCAACGATCCTTCTAAAATCATTGGGAAATACCAATGGTGAAATCGATCTTAGGTCAATCAATGTTTCAAATGTGCCAGACGATAGCTACGAAATCAAAGAAGTTGACGGAGACGTACAGCTTGTCTTTTCAAACTATGTTTTAACGAAAAATATCGAAATCAGTTACAACGTACTTTCACAAAACGCCGGCCAAATCTCAGCTTCAGCAACGATCGTTTCTGATACGATTGATACCTTGTCGGAAGCCAAACGGACGGCTACTTCGACGGTGACTAACCTGCAATTTTCGGCAGGTGATTCAAACGGGATCATTTACAAAACTAGTGCGTCACTTGATGTTTATAATACCGAAGAACCAACTCAGAAAATCGCAGGCGTTACATTGATGCTTTGGAATCAGTTGACTGGAGATGTTATTTCTGTTGTAACGGATGAGAAGGGAGAGTATCAATTAGCTGATATTTATACAGGGACCTATACGCTTTATGTTTCTTACGTCCCAGAAGGCTACGTTGTGCCCCAGGAGCTTCAACTCGGAAAAGAAGTCCAAGTGAATCGAACGGGCAATCATTTCTCTGTGGGCATCACGCCAGAAGAAGACTTGTCGACGATCGACGCCAAAGATAGCACGATCTACGTGGGAGATGAATGGCATGCTGAAGACAACTTTGTTTCAGCGACAGACAAGCATGGCAATGCGTTGACCTTCTCGGAAATTACCGTCAACGGTGAGGTCGACACATCTAAAGTCGGCACTTATGAAGTCAAATACATGAATGGCACCGTGAGCGAGACAGCGACGATCACTGTGGTGGCTAACCAAGAAACGGTGGCAGCCAAAGACAGCACGTTATATGTGGGCGATGCATGGACAGCAGCTGATAATTTTCTAGCGGCAACGGATAAAGACGGCAACACAGTGGCAATCACAGAAGTGACCATCAACGGCGAAGTTGATACGGATACACCAGGAGAATACCAAGTAATCTATCGTAATGGCAAAGCCGAAGCAACAGCGACGATCACGGTCTTAGCAGACCAAACTTCGGTTAAAGCCAAAGACAGCACCTTATACATCGGGGACGACTGGCATGCGGTTGATAACTTTGTTTCGGCAACGGACAAAACCGGAGCGAACGTTCCATTTTCAAATGTGACAGTTAGTGGAGCCGTGGATACTTCCAAAGAAGGCCAATATTTAGTGGTTTATCAAAATGGCAATCAAAAAGCAGTCGCCACGATCACCGTGGTTGCCAATCAAGAAACAGTCGTTGCCAAGGATAGTACACTTTATGTTGGAGATGCATGGGAGCTTGCGGACAACTTTGTTTCAGCAACGGATAAGAAGGGGCAACCGTTAAGCTTGGCAGAAGTCACCACCAGTGGTGACGTGGATACGAAAGTACCAGGAGAATACCAAGTAATCTATCGCAATGGCAAAGCCGAAGCAACTGCCACGATTACCGTGTTAGCGGATCAAACGAGCGTTCAAGCTAAAGACAGTACTTTATATGTCGGTGATGAATGGGAAGCCGCCGACAACTTTGTTTCCGCAACGGACAAAACCGGATCAAACCTACCATTTTCAGGAGTGACGGTTAGTGGGTCAGTCGATACCTCCAAAGTAGGCGAATATCCAGTGGTTTACCAGAATGGCCATGTTAAAGCAACGGCGACGATTACGGTCGTTGCCAACCAAGAAACGGTAGTCGCCAAAGATAGTACGATTTATGAAGGCGATGACTGGCAAGTCGCCGATAACTTTGTGTCGGCAACAGACAAAGACGGCAACGCAGTAAAACTGGCTGATATCACAACGATAGGTACAGTCGACAGCGCCATACCAGGGAAATATGAAGTAATTTATCGCAATGGCAAAGCTGAGGCGAAAGCGACGATCACCGTGTTAGCTGAGCAAACATCAGTTAAAGCCAAAGATAGCACCTTATATGTCGGGGAAGACTGGCAAGCAATCGACAACTTTGTCTCAGCCACAGACAAAACCGGAGCAAACCTACCATTTTCAGGAGTGATTGTTAGCGGATCAGTTGATACGAGCAAAGAAGGTCAGTATAAAGTTACTTATAGCAATGAGAAAATGGAAGCTATTGCTACGATTACGGTCGTTGCCAACCAAGAAACGGTAGTCGCCAAAGATAGTACGATTTATGAAGGTGATGACTGGCAAGTCGCCGATAACTTTGTGTCGGCAACAGATAAAGACGGCAATGCAGTAAAACTGGCTGATATCACAACGATAGGTACAGTCGACAGCGCCATACCAGGGAAATATGAAGTAATTTATCGCAATGGCAAAGCTGAGGCGAAAGCGACGATCACCGTGTTAGCTGATCAAACAAGCATTAAAGCTAAAGACAGTACCTTATACGTCGGCGACGATTGGGAAGCTGCCGACAACTTTGTCTCAGCAACAGACAAAACGGGAGCAAATCTACCGTTTTCAGGAGTGACGGTTAGTGGCACAGTCGATACCTCCAAAGCAGACGAGTACCCAGTGGTTTATCAAAATGGCAATGTAAAAGCAACTGCGATGATTACCGTGGTGGCTGACCAAGAAACGGTAGTTGCCAAAGACAGTACGATTTATGAGGGTGAAGACTGGCAAGCAGCCGATAACTTTGTGTCGGCAACAGACAAAGACGGCAACGCAGTAAAACTGGCTGATATCACAACGATAGGTACAGTCGACAGCGCCATACCAGGGAAATATGAAGTAATTTATCGCAATGGCAAAGCCGAAGCCACTGCCACAATTACCGTGTTGGCAGACCAGACCTCTGTGACTGTGAAAGATAGCATGATTTATGTTGGTGACAACTGGACAGCTGCCGACAATTTTGTCTCCGCTACAGATCGTGATGGTAAGACACTTACGTTGGAGCAACTGTTGGTGGACGGTTCGGTTGATACCAAAAAAACCGGAACCTATCAAGTCACCTATTCAATCGTAACCGATGAAGCAGCAACCCCTAACTTTTTCGCACGCTTATTTGGTACTGACTCACAAGAAGCAGTCACCGCCACAGCGACGATCAAAGTCATTGAAAAAGCAGAAGAACCAGAGGAAAATGATCAGCAGCCAGAGAAAGATGATTCTAATAAAGGGCAAGAAAAACCAACGGATGCAGGACAGCCTGGTAAACAAAGCAAAGCGACCGCAAAGGACAAACGGGTGTTACCAAAGACTGGTACAGCCATCACTCAAGGCTATTCAATTGTAGGAGCGAGCCTTGTGGCACTAGCGGGGATCGTCTTCTTTCGTAAGAAACACACGAACAAAAGCAGAAAAACGAAATAAGTCTCAATGACTCTAGCAGCGGATATCGTGAAGGATATCCGCTGTTTTTGTTTTTGTTTTTTTAAAACCTGCTGTATTGCGGTTTTTTTGTCCGATAAGCAGCCGTATAAAGAAGATATAAAGATGCTAGCAGAAGATTTACACTATTTTTATTTCTTTTTGCGTATGCTTACGTCATGAAGGAGTGAAGAATATGAATCTTGTTTTAGGAATAATCGGAGTGATCGTAATGATCTATCTCTTTTGGTACTTGTTTGAGGGGGGAGAACGATGAGTAGCTATTTTGTGCAAGGCTTTTTATTTTTACTGATCTTACTAGCAGCAGCGGTTCCTTTGGGCTGGTATATCAAAGAAATCATGCAAGGAAAAACACCGCGGTTTGTCCGCTTTATTCAACCCATTGAACGGTTGACCTATCGAGTGATTGGTTCGGTCAGCAAAAAAGAAATGACCGCCAAAACCTATCTATTTTCCGTCTTGGCCGTCAGCGTCTTTTCCATCATCGGATTGACCGGATTATTGATGGTCCAGCACTGGTTACCGCAAGGGGCGGCCGTTGAGAATTTGTCCTTTGACTTAGCATTGAACACAGCCGTCAGTTTTGTGACGAACACGAACTGGCAAGCTTACGCTGGGGAAGAAGCACTGACCAATCTTTCCCAAGCATTAGGATTAACGGTGCAAAATTTCTTATCTGCGGCAGTAGGACTAGCTGTACTGTGTGCCTTGATTCGTGGGCTGCAGCAAAAACAAAAACGAACAGTAGGAAATTTTTGGCAAGACATCACCCGTTCCTTGCTCTATATCCTTTTACCACTCTCATTGATTTTAGCAATCTTGCTCCTGTCTCAAGGCGTCGTCCAAACGTTGAGGAGCGGCGTGGAAGTCAATGGATTTGAAGGGAAATCCTTTTGGATGGCGCTCGGGCCGATAGCGAGTCAAATCGCCATCAAGCAATTAGGGACCAACGGCGGCGGTTTCTTTGGCGCTAACGCCGCCCATCCATTTGAAAACCCAACGATGTTCAGTAATTTTTTAGAAAACTTAGCGATCTTGTTGCTGCCAGCTGCTGTGATTTTTGCCTTTGGCTTTTGGATCAAAGAGTGGAAACAAGGACGTACGATCTTGATCACCGCAACCGTCTTTTTGATCCTGGCTTTTATTGGCGTAGTGATCAGTGAAGCTTATGGGCCGCAATTCAGTCAAGTGCTTGGGAATGCCAACCTAGAAGGCAAAGAAGTACGTTTCGGTATCGGTTGGTCGAGTCTCTGGGCAGTGAGTACCACCGCCGCTTCCAGTGGATCAGTCAATGCCATGCTGGATAGTTTCACACCACTCGGGGGTGCGATCCCGATGTTCTTGATGCAGCTGGGGGAAATCATCTTTGGCGGTGTCGGCAGCGGGCTTTATGGCATGATCGCTTTTCTATTATTGACGGTCTTTATCGCTGGTTTACTCGTGGGACGAACACCAGAATATATCGGCAAAAAAATCGAAGCTTTTGATATTAAAATGACGAGTATCGTTATTTTGACGCCATTGCTACTGACGCTTTTCGGGGCTATGTTGATGACCTTGCATCCTGACATCATGAGCTGGCTAACCAACCAAGGCGCCCATGGCTTTAGCGAACTATTGTATGCAGCAACTTCCTTCAGCAACAACAACGGGAGTGCCTTTGGCGGCTTGACCGCAGATACTGTTTTCCTGAATAGTTTGGGTAGTATCTTGATGTTCGTTTCACGTTTCGTTCCCATCGCAGCCATCTTGTATCTGGCAGAAAACATGGGTGCCAAAAAGAAAACCGTTCGTAATGAAGGAACCTTGTCAACCACGAGTCCAGTCTTTGTCACGATGCTAATCATTGTGATCATCGTGATCGGTGCACTGAGCTTTTTACCAGCGATGGCTTTAGGACCAATCGCAGACTTTTTTACAACGAAATAGGAGAGAGAAAAAATGAAAAAAATCTATCAATGGGCGGTCGGCGAATCCTTTAAGAAATTGGACCCTCGCCAACAAATCAAAAACCCCGTGATGTTTGTGGTTTACCTAGGGGCGATCTTGACAACGATTTTATGTTTTCAAGAACAAACGGTCCCGTTGTGGTTTAGCATCAGTGTGACCGTCTTCTTATGGTTGACTATATTGTTTGCCAATTTTGCCGAAGCAGTGGCAGAAGGGCGCGGCAAAGCACAAGCGGATAGTTTGAAGCAAGCCAAAAAAGACATCATGACCTACAAAGTCATGTCCTTGGAAGATGTCGCCAAAGAGGCTTTTATCGAAGTCCGTTCCTCCGATTTGAAAAAAGGCGACTTGGTTTATGTTCCTTCTGGCGAACAAATTCCTGCCGATGGGGATGTCGTGGAAGGTGCTGCTTCGGTGGACGAAAGTGCCATCACAGGAGAATCAGCACCTGTCATTCGTGAATCTGGTGGCGACCGTAGTGCAGTCACGGGAGGAACCTTAGTCGTTTCCGATTACTTGGTCATTAAAGTGACCGCTGAAAATGGTCATTCTTTTTTGGATAAGATGATTGCGATGGTGGAAGGGACACAGCGGAAAAAAACACCCAATGAGATTGGCTTGCAGCTGTTCTTAGTGACACTGACCATCATCTTCTTGGCTGTTTCCATCACATTGATTCCCTTTACTGATTTTAGCAGTCAGTTATCTGGTCGGGGAACGGCGATTTCCAGTGTGATCGTGATCGCTTTACTGATTTGTCTCGCACCAACCACGATCGGCGCCTTGATTTCCTCGATTGGGATCGCTGGAATGAGCCGTTTGACCAAAGAAAACGTCATCGCCATGAGTGGACGCGCGATTGAAGCTGCAGGAGATGTGGATGTTTTGCTGCTGGATAAAACAGGAACCATTACTCTGGGAAACCGCCGTGCCAGCGAGTTCTTACCGGTACCGGGGGTCACCGCCAAAGAGTTAGCAGATGCAGCGCAGTTGGCATCTTTTGCCGATGAAACGGCAGAAGGACGCAGTATCTTAATTTTAGCCAAAGAAGCCTTCAATATTCGTGAACGGGTATTTCAGCAAGCTGATGTCCATTGGATCGATTTTAGTGCCAAAACACGGATGTCTGGGATCGACTATCGTGGTGATGAGATCCGTAAAGGAGCTGCTGATACGATCAAGCAATACGTGACGGCAAAAGGGCAGACCTATCCCACTGCATGTGACGAGATCGTGGAAAAAGTCGCTAAAGCTGGTGGAACCCCATTGGTCGTAGTGAAAAATGGCCAGGTACTCGGGGTCGTTTATTTAAAAGACATCGTGAAAAACGGCGTCAAAGAAAAATTTGCCGACATGCGAAAGATGGGCATCAAGACGATCATGATCACTGGAGACAACCCTTTGACGGCAGCTGCTATTGCTGCCGAAGCGGGCGTCGATGATTTCTTAGCCGAAGCAACACCAGAAAACAAAATGAACCTGATTCGCGAATATCAGGAAAAAGGGCATTTGGTGGCGATGACGGGGGATGGAACCAACGATGCACCCGCACTCGCCCAAGCCGATGTGGCAATGGCGATGAATACCGGTACGCAAGCAGCCAAAGAAGCAGGGAATATGATCGACCTTGATTCCAGCCCAACCAAATTACTGCAAGTGGTGCAGATCGGTAAACAGCTGCTGATGACCCGTGGGGCATTGACGACCTTTAGTATCGCGAATGATATCGCCAAATATTTCGCAGTGATCCCTGTCCTGTTTTATGCGATTTATCCAGAACTTGCAGCGCTGAATATCATGAATCTTGGTAGTCCCTTAACGGCGATTTTGTCCGCAGTCATTTACAATGCAGTCGTGATCATCGCCTTGATCCCTCTGGCGTTAAAGGGGGTCAAATACCAAGAAAAACCAGCCAGCCAAATGCTGCGGCACAATCTTGTCGTCTACGGCCTAGGCGGCATCATCGCACCATTCATTTGTATCAAGCTAATAGATTTGCTTTTGTCAGCTGTTCTACTATAAGAGAAGTCCATCAGAGTCAAAGAGTCATTTAGGAGGAAAACATGATGAAGAACACCCTCTTTGCCAGTATCAAATTTTTACTATTTAGTACCGTGCTATTTGGCGGTCTCTATACATTATTGGTCACCGGTGTCGGACAAGTCTTTTTTGCCCATCAAGCCAACGGCAGTCAGATCGTGGAAGACGGAGCGGTTAAAGGGTCTGAGCTGCTTGCACAACCCTTTGACCAAGCAGGTTACTTCCAAGGCCGTGATCGAACCGTTTCACAATTGTCGCCCTATGATCCGACCCAAAAAAAGACTGTAGCTGAGCGGACAGCGGCGTTACTGGCAGAAAACCCAACCCAAACCAGTGTGCCGATCGATCTCGTGACCGCTTCGGGTAGTGGCGTTGATCCTGATATCAGTGTCGAAGCGGCACTTTTTCAACTGCCGCGGATCGCTGACACAAGAGGCATCGATGAACAAACAATTCATGATATAATAAACAGAAATAAAGTAGCTGATCTGTTCTCCACGAGAGAATATGTCAATATCATGACCTTGAATCAGCAGCTCGATCAATTACCCGAAGAATAGGGGGAAGCATCTATGAGTGAAAACAACCAGCAGACGATCCCAGAAGAGATGCTGCTGCAAGCCGGATTTGGCCCCAAACGTGGCAAGCTGCGGGTATTTTTCGGTTTTGCTGCCGGTGTCGGAAAAACCTATACGATGTTAACCGAAGCCCATGAGTGTTTGCTCATGGGCAAAAATGTGGTGATCGGCTATATCGAACCCCACAAACGTCCCGATACCAATCGATTGCTTGAAGGGTTACCACAAGTACCATTAAAGCAATACCAGCACAAGCAATTGACCCTATATGAGCCGGATATCGATCGACTGATCCAACTAAAACCAGATATCGTCTTGATCGATGAGTTAGCACATACCAATCCCATTGGTGCGCGAAACAAAAAACGTTACCAAGATGTTGATGAACTTTTGCATGCAGGAATCACCGTCTACACGACCATCAATGTCCAGCATATCGAAAGTCTGAATGACATCGTGGAAAAGGTCACGGAAGTGGAAGTCAGAGAAACTGTACCCGACACCTTTTTCCAGCACGCCAGCTTACGAGTGGTGGACGTTGAACCAGACGAACTGATTGATCGGTTGGAACAAGGCAAAATCTATGCCGATGAAAATGCCAAGCGGGCACTAAAAAACTTTTTTACGCCAGAAAAACTTGATCATTTACGTGGATTAGCGATCCAAAAAGCTTCCAATCATATCAATCAAATGAACGGCGGTCGAAAACGAGTCCAAAGCAAGCTTTTGACGATCATTGATGATCGCTTGCCGAAAATGGCAGAGAAATGCATTCGTTGGACCGCCCGCTTAGCCCAAGGAGTGGGGGCGGAATGGACGGTGATTCAAGTTCGATCGTTAGATGATACACCTACCGAGGTGCCATTGGCAGAGCGTTTGGGAGCAGAAGTCATCAACATCGAAGCGGATGACAGTTTTGAGACCATCGTAGAGTATGCCAAAATGACGGGTGCCAGTGACATTATCATGGGGAAACAGGTTTCTCAGAAGTGGTTCCAAAAATTGTTTGTCGAGGATTTGGAAGACCGCTTGATTCGGCGCCTTGATGATATTGAGATCCATTTGATTCCTTTTAAAGAAAAAATGCAGCGACCACGGCTGACGTTTTCGCAATTATTTGAAGGCGGTGGTCGAGATTTCAGCTTGACCTTTGGGCTGATCATGCTCGCTACCATAGTGACAGAAGGCATGCAGTACTTACATTTCGGCGATCAGAATTTGATGCTGGTTTATATCTTTTTTGTTCTCTTAGTGGCACGTTACACGAGTGGCTATCTATGGAGTGCCATGGCATCGATCATTAGTGTCCTTTCTTACAACTGGTTCTTTGTCGAACCTTTGTATTCCTTGACGGTCTATAAAGCAGGCTATCCAATCACATTAGTGATCATGCTGATCGTTGCCTTAATGATCAGTAATTTGATGGTTCGATTGAAGACCCAGGCAGAAAATGCCAAGGAAAAAGAGCATCAAATGGAGATATTGTATGAGTTGAACAAACAATACATGGAAACGCGGAATGAGCAAGACATTTATGAAAGTACGACCACCTATTTGGCACGCTTACTCCAGCGAGAAGTGGCGTTATATGACAGGGAAGGTCACTTGAGAAGTCTGCATTCTTCAAGAGAAACATTGTCTCAAATGACTGGCAAGGATGAGAAAGCCGTCGCTTTTTGGGTCGTGAAAAATCAAAAAGAAGCCGGTCGCGGCACAGATACTCTGATTGGTGCCAATGGATTTTACTTGCCGATCGTTTTAAACGGCAAACCACTAGGCGCCCTTGGGGTAGAACGCAACGAGGAGCATCAGTTGGCCAATAGTCAATTGAATTACTTGCGCCTTGTGATCACCCAAATTGCTACCGTGTTGGAGCAAGTCTCTCTGGCGAGTGAGAAAGAACAGATCCAATTAGAAAACGAACGGGAAAAAGTCCGCAGCAATCTACTGCGTGCGGTTTCTCATGACTTGCGGACGCCACTGACGACGATTTCTGGCATTGCCGAAACATTGAGCGAAACCGAAGGCGCGATCAAAAAGGAAACGAAACAAAAGCTGCTAGGAGATATCCAAAGTGAATCCCAGTGGTTGATCCGCATGGTCGAAAACTTACTGTCGGTGACCCGCATCAATTTGACTAACATGGCGGTCAAGCGCAGTGAAGAACCAATCGAAGAAATTATCGAAGCGGTTTTAACGCACCTAAAAAAAGTCTATCCGCAACAAAAAATCATCGTGAAGATGCCCGATCAGCTGATTTTTGTCAAAGTCGATCCAATCTTGATCGAACAAGCCTTGTTTAATTTGATTGAAAATGGCGTACGCCATGGAACCGCCGATACACCGATTTTCTTGCGAGTTTTTCAGGAGCAAGAAGTGGTCATTGAAATCGAGAACCAAGGGGAGATCCCCCTAGGGCAATACCAAAAAATCCAAGCGAATTTGACTAATGACACCGAAGTGCCGGTGGATTCCAAAAATGGACTAGGCATCGGACTGAGTATCGTTAAAACCATCATCCATGCCCATGAAGGCAAATTGGCGATCGAAACGAAAGCTGGCAGTACCATCTTTCGTATTTATTTAAAGCAGTAAGGAGGAAGAGCATGCAGCGACATTTTTTATTGATTGAAGATGATTCGAATATCGTTGATTTTATGGAGGTCGTCTTGCAAAGAGAACACTACAACTTTACGTCAGTTGGCACGGGCATGGAGGCATTGATGCTCTTGCAGGAAGAAACTATCGACTTCATCTTGCTGGATCTGGGCTTACCGGACATTGACGGCATGGAGCTGCTGAAAATCATTCGTAAGCGCATGAACACACCGATCATCGTGATCTCTGCCCGCAAAGATGAACAAGACAAAGTGCAAGCGTTAGACCTCGGTGCCGATGATTATGTAACAAAGCCCTTCAGTACCAATGAATTATTTGCCCGTATCCGCACGGCATTGCGGCACAAGGAGTCAGCTGCCTTTAGCAGCAGCCCGATTCTCGTAAACAAGGAGTTAACGATCGATTTTGAGAAGAAAATCCTGTACAAGAATCAAAATGAGATCCATTTGACCAAAAACGAATACCGCATCATGGCAGTAATGTTCAAGAATTTAGGCAAAGTCGTCACTTACGATACGCTGACCAGTGAAGTCTGGGGACCTTTTGCAGCGGATGCACAAACCTTACGAGTCAATATCTCAAACATTCGCAAAAAAATCGAAACCAATACGCTGCAGCCAGAATATTTGATCACTGAAATCGGTGTCGGGTATCGCTTGCGGGAGTATCCAGCAGAATCTTCTGTATAAGTTCGATTCAATCCTAAACAGCCTCCTCCTAAAATTTAGGAGGAGGCTGTTTACTTTCATTGCATCGATGACCATAGTATCCACTGCTTTATACCATTTGACAGTGCCAATCCAAAGGAAGATGGGACTGCACGAAGGGGAAAATGTCGCTCATTCAAATTTTGTATATTTGTCCTATATGTATTGCTGGGAAATATGTTGTTTGATCAGTTATACTTTTTTTATTAAACAGTTTCCAAAGGGTTCGTTAACTAACAGGTAGAAAAAAATAGGAAAAAGAGCAGCATCAACGATGCCACTCCATGGTGTTTTCGATTTCATTGGTATCAGAATCCAGTTGTTCAGAAACGATGGTAAAGCCGTTTTTGAGATAAAACGCAATAGCAGCTGTATTTTTTTGGTAGACATTCAGAGTCAGCTTCTCGTGTTCTGCTTGTGCTTTTTGTAAAAGCTGCTTGCCAATGCCGTGGGCACGATAGTCTTTCAAAACGAAAATACCAGCGATATAATCACCCAACATCCCGATGAAGCCGACGGGCTGATCATCCACCGAATAGGTGTAAATAAGGGCATCAGAGAAGGCTTTTTTCACAAAATCATAGTTATCTTGCCAATGGGCAGCCGAAATAAAGTCATGGGCATCCAAATTACTTTGCAGCCAAATCTGGGCGATGGTTTCTAATTCAGAATCAGTAAATTGGGTCACTTGTTGTATCATGAGATCCTCCGTTTTTATTCAGTATAGCATAGGTACATTGCTGATTGCTGCAAATAGCGGCACTTTTGTAGGCAATCGGTCAGGAGACGAACCGCTTGATAAGTAACGAAGGTTAAATGACGAAGAAAAGCAATCTTTTTCGTTGAAATATTCTAACAATTTTGTTTCAGCTAGATGTCAATTTCTTGCAGCCAGATGTTATTTGTGTGAAAACAACCCCAAGAATGAAATCTTTCGGTATGCTAGAGAAAGCGATAAGACACATCTAGTTAAGGAGAAAAAATGAAAAAGACACTTTTGGTTGCAAGTTCACTTGTTTTGCTGACGCTGCCTGTCGTGACGGTATCCGCAGACAGCTTTGATCAGAAGATCCAGCAGCAAAATGAAAAAATCAATGACATAAAAAATGAATCTACCTCATTAGAATCACTGAAACGCTCCACAGAGGCAGAGATTCAATCGATTGAAGGAGAAATCCAAGCAATCCTACAAAAGAAAACGACGACGGAAGAAGAAGTCAATTCCTTGGCACAAGAGATCCAAGTCCTTGAAGAAAAAATCATCAAGCGCACAGAGGTACTGGCTAATCAAGCGCGTGACATTCAAACGTCGGAACCTTCCAATCGGTTGTTCCAAAAAATCGTTGATGCTGAATCCATCGGAGAAGCCATTCAACGGGCGATCGCTTCAGTAACGATCATGAATGCCAGCAATAGCATCGTCGAACAACAGCAAGAAGATATCGCAACGAGCCAGCAATTGGAAAAAGAGTTGCAGGAACAATTGGTTGTGATCGAAGAGCAGTCAAACGCATTGCAAGGAAAACAAGCGGAATTAGCTGATGTCAAATTGAATCAAGAAGTTGAACTAGCGGACCTTGCCTTGGCATTGAACACCGAAGAAGAGAAAAAAGACCGATTGGAAGCGGACCAAGCAGAAGCAAAACGGCAACGAGAAGCAGCGTTGAAGCAACTGGCTGAGCAAGAAGCACAAGAAGCAAAAGCGCGCAAAGAAGCAGAAGAAGCAGCAAAACGCCAGCAAGCAGCAGAAGCCGAGTCAGCTAAAACTGCTGAAAATCCTGCCGTTCAACAAGCAGCAGTGGCAGCAGCACAGCCGAAGACGGAAGCAGCAGTGGCGCCAGAAACATCGGTGGCTCCAGAAAAAACTGCAGCTACTCCTGCACCTGTGAAGCAAGCAACTGAGCCAAAAGAACAAGCAAGCACAGGTGGATGGCAAATGCCAGTCGATTCGGTTCATATTTCGAGTCGTTTTGGGTATCGAACAGATCCAACAGGGGCATCAGGAAATCAACATAATGGCATCGACTTTACCGGGGGGACAGGAACACCGATCTATGCGATTCAAGCAGGCGAAGTTGTCGAAGCGGGCTATGGTCCGTCAACTGGTAACTATGTGATCATCAAACATGCCAATGGCATTTACAGCTACTACATGCACTTTAGTACACTGCCAGCTGTCTCGGTCGGACAAAGCGTCTCAGCTAGACAATATGTAGGCGGTATGGGAACGACTGGAAATTCAACTGGCGTCCATCTACATTTAGGGATGTCAACAAGCTTATGGTCAGGATTCTTTGATCCGGCACCAGAATTGGGCTTATAATAGTCAGAAAATCCGCAGAAGCGAACAGGCTTCTGCGGATTTTTTGGTTGCTATTCTTTTACGAAGTCTCAATTGGCTCAGCGCCAAAAGCGGGTCATCTCCGCTTTGTCTTTCAGGTTGAAAGCGATCATGTCTTCAATCAATGCTTGATCGATCGGCTCAGTCCACTTGATGCGAAAAATGTTATCCGTATGGCTGTAGCCAGCTTTTTCAATGGCATCGATAAACTGTTCAAGACACTTGGTTTCTGGAGAGACAGAAAAGTGCGGTTTTGAAACGCTGAAACCGATAATAAAGGTTTCATGGGCGGTGAACATCGGCTGATTCCATTTAATGACTGGAACGAGGTCAGGAAATTTCTTGGTAATAGCGGCAAATAAGGCACGCAGTTTTTCTTGTTTTACTGGATCTTCAATGCTGGTTAAGTAAGTTTCTAATACATCCATTGGGAGATCTCCTTTCGTTTTAAGGAACGAGTACAGGCAATGTCGATTAATAAAAATAACGCATGTTTGAAATCAACTATTTTGTTACTTAGAGTGTACTGTAAAGTTAGTAAGTTGACAAACCTGTTGCCTTGCATGGGGGATAAAGCCTTCAGAAACAAACATTTTTTGCAAAAAGTAACGCTAAAAACAACTTTTTTTCTGCTCGAACAAAAGCCAAACATCAGGAACATTCCAGTATTATCCTGCACGGTTCCTTGAGATCAGCTTAACTTTTCAGAAATAACAAATGAAAAAGCAGATTATTTTCAGAGAAAACTTTCAAAAAGAAATCGGTTGCATTCAACAAGAATTCTGCTAGAATATAACTTGTTCGAACAAGTTGTTGAGCGAAAGCAAAAAGAAAGGAGGAGGACTTGTGACCAAAAGGAAACCGGTAACCCAAGCAGCCAAGAAAGAATATGCAAACAAAAGTATGCGGTTTAATCGTTTTTTACTTTTTCGTTATATGACTGCGATCTTTTTCTTTGTCAATCTTTATTGGACCCTAATGAGTCTGTCTCAATGGACATGGGCTGGTTTGATTCCCATTGCCTTATTGATCGTTGATGGACTTATACTTATTGAACAAACTCAAAAATATTGGCAGCAATCGAATCGTTTACTGGTGACAAAAATCGGATATTGGCTCCAATTCGGTGTCAATCTGATTGCAATTCTATTTATTTTGATCGGACAGCAAGCAACATTGATTCCTTTTATGAATCAATCGGGTAGAGGCATCTTACTTGCCTTGTTTACTGTCGGCATGATCGCGTGCCTGTTCATCCAGCGTAAAGCGTGGTTGATCGAGCATGACCGCGACAAATATTTCACGTATTTGACTACATTTGAAACTCAAGGAGGAACAGTCAATGGATTCAGAAAATAACAAAATGTTTGCCTTCTTGGACCGCTACTTAATGGGTCCAATGGGGAAAATCTCACAATTACGGATCGTTCGTGGGGTCATGGCAGCCGGGATGGCGTCGATTCCTTTCACTATTGTAGGATCTATGTTCTTGATCATCAGCGTTTTACCCCAAAGTTTTCCTGTATTAGAGGGCATTTGGAGCACATCATTTGATAAAGTAGTTAATCTATATATGCTGGGTAATACTGCAACAATGGGGATTTTAGCACTATATTTTTGTATTGTCTTTGGATATGAGTATACTAAGATTCAAGCACAAGAAGAAAAACTTGTTTTAAGTCCAGTCAATGGGGCATTGCTTTCAATGATGGCGTTCTTTATGTGCTTACCGCAACTAGTGTTTGAAGGCGGAGTAGCCACGCTAGTAGAAGTGATTTCTGACGATCAAAAAATCATTAATGGTTGGGAAATCGGAGGAGGCGTTACTCGTTTAGGAACAACTGGGATCTTTACAGCGATCATCATGGCGATCATTGCGGTAAAAATCTACGCGTTTTGTGTGAAGCGCAATATTGTCATCAAAATGCCTGATACAGTGCCTACAGGTGTTTCTTCCTCATTTACTGCTTTGATTCCTACAGCGCTAATCGCACTTACTGTAATCGTCATCAATGGTGTATTAGTCGCAATGGGCACAGATATTTTCAAAGTCATTGCGATTCCTTTTAGTTTCGTGACGCAATTGACCAGTACTTGGGTCGGACTACTTGTTATCTACTTCTTCATGCATGCGCTCTGGATCGTGGGTATTCATGGGGCAACGATCGTGACCTCATTCTTGACGCCAATCGTATTGTCGAATATGGTGGAAAACCAAAATGGTGCCAACATTGCCTTTGCGGGTGAGTTTAACAATAGTTTCGTAACGATCGGTGGTTCAGGAGCGACGTTAGGAATGGTGATTTTCATCGCCTTCTTTGCAAAATCAGCGCAGTTAAGTGCTTTAGGAAAAGCAGCGATCGTGCCATCCTTCTTCAATATCAATGAACCGATTTTGTTCGGGATGCCAGTGGTATACAACCCGTACACAGCGATCCCATTCTTCTTAGCACCGATGGTTTCAATGTCCGTTGCTTATTTTGGCATCAACTTAGGCTTTGTTAACCCACCGATTGCCCAAGTAGCGTGGCCGACCCCAATTGGCTTATCCGGCTTTATTGGTTCAGGTGGTGACTGGCGTGCCTTTGTCTTAGCAATCATCTGTGCAGTCGTTGCTTTCTTGATTTGGTTCCCATTCATCAAAATGTATGATGGCAAATTATACAAGGACGAACAAGCAAACGCAACGAAGGCATAATCAATCCGTTTTTTTGATAAGCCGGCTATGAAAAATAGCTGGCTTTTTTTACGCCAAAGATCATAATAGTAGTAGAGAATCCGAAGGAAAGGAGTAGGCAGATGACGAAACTCAGTATTGAAGACTTAGCAGCAGAATTGATCAGAAAGATCGAAGCCGGTGATATTGGAAATGAGCAGGGGAAGATGCCTAGTGAACGAGAGCTTTTGGCAATTTATCCAGTTTCTCGTTATACGTTACGCCAAGCCCTCAATAAGTTGAGCAAGATGGGCTGGATCTACCAGATGCAAGGCCGCGGCTCGTATATTCGTTTTCATAACAACCAAAAACCGACCATTGAACAAGGTGATCTTGGCTTCAATGAAGACTTGACACGGGGCGAGAAAAACATTCGAACGGTCAAAGCCTCAAAGCGACTGGTCAAAGTATCAGAGGCGTTGTTTCTCCCAAGTCAAAAACAATTTGCGAAAGATCAGCACTTTATCGAAGTCCAACGGTTTCGCACGCTAGATGACAAACCGTATTTGATTGAGCGTTCCTATTATATACCTGAAATCGTAGGGGAGATCTCCGAAACAATGATGGAGGGGTCAATGTTCCAAGCTTTGGCAGAAGAAAAACAACTGACAGTTGCCTTCATCGACAAGTTCATCCAAAGCAAACCGCTATCACAGGAACAAGCTGCGTTTTTTCATCTAGAAGAAGGCATGCCCGCACTGATCGTACGAGACGACAGCTATCTGAGAAATGGGGAGCTATTAGCCTTTTCGATGATCCATTATGATTATCGGATGGCGACATTATACATGCATAAAAAGTTATTCGTTTAAAGCAAACTGATTTTCAAGAAACGGTTCTTTCTTTTTTTGAAGGCAAGAGAAAAGCAGCCCATCAGGGAGAAAAAAGACTTACAGTTGCTGAGCAGCGGACTGGAACCGGCTTTCAAACTGAGAGAAAAAGGATCGCTTCCAATGGATGAAAGATGACTGAGCAGTAAAACTATATAATAGGTAAAGAATCGATCAGCGACCTTGGCTTATAAGGTCGCTGTTTTTTTTTGAGGGGATTGATCGGCGGTTAGGAAGGCGTGATTGTTGATTTAAGATAAAGATCGTTTAAAGAAGACTATTCGTTTCCTTAATACGAGGATATTTTGCTCATTTTTTAACAATATCATGTGGATAACCGACTTGCTCTGACAAATATTTCATCAAGTGAAGAAATATCTGATTTTTCAATCTGTTTTTGCTTTGATACTATCAAATAGACAACAGATGTTTTGCGAACGGAAGCCGTCTTTTCGTTTAATGGCTATTTTATTGAGAAACAGGCCGATTCACTGACTTGATTTCTATCCTCCAAAATAAATGGAGGTCGTGGAAATCATGGGGTGTGGTGGTTTTGCTTTCTTTTTTTGAACGAATGATGGCAAGAAGGAAACGGACATCACTGCTCAAAAGGTCACAGCAGAAACGTCAGCTCGTTTGAAAGAACGACCGCGGATAGAACAGCAAAAGTGCAACTTTTCACGAAAGCAGACGAACAAGCAGACCAATTTGTAGACACACTAAATTGTTAACGAATCAAATCATCGATGAGTGAGGAATCAGGAGGGGTAACATGGCATTATTTCGCAAAAAGAAAGATGAAGAAACTTACGAAGGCGTTCATGTCTACGACGAGGAATATGATGAAGAAGAGTACGACGAAGACGAGTACGATGATGAAGAATATGATGACGATGAGTATGACGATGAAGAATATGAGGACGACGAGTACGAGGACGATGAGTACGATGATGAAGAATACGAGGAAGACGAGTATGACGATGATGCCCAAGAAGAGCTGCTGGCATTAGAAAATACCGTTTCACAACTGACCAAGACCGTCGAACATTTGACCAAGCAATTGGAAAACAAACAAGAATCCATCAATCGGATGGCTTCGCAAGCGACGCAACAAGAAAGTATCATTTATGAAAATAAGCAGCTGCAAATGCGTTACAACGAGTTACAGCAGCAGTTAAAAGAAGCAGAACGTCAACAAGAAGCCCTCAAAACCAATTATGAGCAGGAAATTGAGCAGTTGACGAGTCAAGAAGACGAATTGATCGATGTGGAAGAAGAGCTCGAACAATTGCGTCAAAGAGAGGATGAATTACTAAAAGAATTAGAAGAGAAAAGCAAACAAGTCCAAGCTTTTGAAGAAAAAGCGATTCATTTAGAAGAAAAAGCGGCGATAATCGAAAACTACAAATTAAAAGAAGTCGAAAGCATGCGGCGGATCACTTCGCTTGAAAATGAAAATCAACAGTTGAACTTGCGCTTGCAAGAAGCGGAAGCGAAATATCGGGATCTCGAACGTTCAAGAGTCGAACAATTGGCAGATAAGAATGTCTTACAGCGTGACTTGGAACGTGAGCTGGCAAAGGTCGAACAAATGAAGGACGAGCTGGCGACGATTTTGATCGAAGCAAAAGAAAAAGCACGGGAAACCGCTGCTGAAGCAGAACTGGAAGCCGACAGAAGACGTCAGATGGCGGAAAATGAAGCCCACAAGATCATTTCAGAAGCATCGATGGAAGTGATGAAAATCCGTCAAGAGATCAAGCAATACCAAGAACGACTTACGACGTTTCATCATGAATCGAAAGGGTTGTTTGAGCAGTTGATCCAACATAGCAAAGTGTTGAATCTTCCAGACTAAAAAGAAGGTTATGAGTCGGAATAGACGAAAAGGTCTGCTAAATAATTTCCGAGAGCGACACGACAAAGGAGGGAAACCCACTAGGACCATATGTGCTGTATAAGAAATCACAAGCAACAACTACGACTTGATTTCTTATGAGCATGTTGGTCATTGGGACGAATGTGACGAATGATATTTTAAAAATTGCCATCTATCCAACCTTGAGTCCAAATCTTGAGGAATTATTTTACAAACAAGAGGCACTTCCATCAGTAATCACTGCCTGCGACAACCTCTATCAAAAAAAGTGGCCGCTCAAATCGTCGATTCGCAAACAAGTGACGCATTACTTTGAGCAATTTTATTCCATCGAAGCCTTCACCCATCATATCGAGATGGAGATCTTACGGAAAAAAATCGATTACTCAAAATTACGCATTCCCTTGGAACAGCAATTTCCTCAGTTTGTGTGGACGCAAATCGGCATCAATCATGTGTCCGATGAGAAAAGCAATTTGTTTTTGGAGTTTGTACCAATCGCATACACAGAAGAAGAGTTTCCCTTTACGATGCAGTTGCATGCTAGCTTGCAGCAGCAAGCCCCCGCTGGTGTAAGTGATGCGAACGACTTTAAAGAGCAACTGGTAAAAATCGTACAAAGCGTGATCGACGAACAAAATGTCACGTTTGTGAGTCGCCCGAAAGCGCAAGTCCATGAAGAAAAACGTCAGGGCAAAACCAATGCAGTGAAAAAAGAACTGGAAGACACGCTCGAGTTCCAAAAGGTCAGTGCGGATGAGCCACCAAAGTTCAAAAAGAAAGTTCGAAAAAAAAGCAGCAAAAAAAAACAGTCAAAAAAAGCCAAGCAATTGTCCAAAGTCAACGCCAATGAATTAGCGTTGGAGGAAGAGGCGAAACGAGAACGAGCAAGCAAAGAGCGCTTGCGCTTGGCCAATCAAAAGCTTGAGATCTACATCGAAAACTTAGAAGCCTCTTTGATCAAAAATAGTATCCACTATTTAAACAGTTTGACCGATGAAGAAGACGAGAACTGGCATACGCAATTGAAAATCAGCTTACGAGAATATACCTATCTTTTTCAAAAAGCCAAATACCTCGAACAGGTTTGGCGCATCAATGACAATCTCGTACAAAAGATCGAAAAAATGACCTTGAACGAAAAAGAATTGACCTATGAGAGAGGGCAAGTGCAGCAAGTGGTCGACAACAACCTATCTGCTAAAGATATCAGTTTGGTTTTTTATGAATGCAGCGTGATTGAGTCACGAGTCAAATTGTATGAGCGACCATGGTTTAGAAAACCTTACGCACGCATTATGAAGATGGACTATGACAATCTTTTACGAAAAGCCGCTTACTTTGATCTTCTCCAAAGCGAAAGCTATCTATTAGAAAAAAAAGCATTGATCGAAGGCAATACAGACGTTAGGAGCAGTCTATGAGAACCCAAAAGCAAAAACAACGATTCTTATTCTTATACCGCATCTACTTTATTGCTTCTTTGATCCCATTAGCGGTATTTTTGCAGCTGACCGCCTATTTTTATCTCTCTGCCTTTCGAGAATATGTCACTATCAGTCACTTGTTTTTACTCGCTCTTTTGCTAGGTTTTACGATGTATTTGCGGAACAATGCCTTTCATTATCAATTGCTGCTTGTGCAGCTTGAGAAAAATGAAAGCAAAGACCATGAACGACCAAAAAAAGGCACCAGCAAGAACAGCCCCAAGGAGGAGGATCAAGAAGATGAAAAAGCCCAGAAGAAACGTAAAAAGTCTGTTAGCGATCGGAGCATTTATCGGAATCATCAATAATCAAACGATTTCTGAAGCCATGGTTCGATCGATCTTAGGTGTAGAACCATCTACTTATATGGAAACCATCGATGCACAACGAGAAAGTCGTGGGCAATCGATAACGGATGCCCTCCGACCGGTCTCTTACGAAGGAGCTGACAGGATAACGGAGCAACTTGATACTCCTCCAGAACAAACAAAAGAAACCCTTCCAGAAGAAGCGGAGCAGGGCGAAAAAGGAACGGAAGTCCAAGTCGTAAATGATGTGGAACGACCGGCAGACGAGGGACAGACAGACGAGGAAGAAATGGAGAGCGGCACGGATGAAACAGAAAATCAAGAGGCCGAAGACGTTCCGTCGACGCCAGATCCTTCAGAAGGCGATCAACAGCCGAATCAGCCTGCTGGACCTGAAACGAATGAGCAAGAAACCAACGATACCAACAGCAGCAACAATAGCGGAAACAACCAATCAAATGGGAATCAAACCAATCAGGACAAAGAAAAAGAGCCCGATCCAATCACTGAAGAACCCGAATCGCCGATCGATGAAGAAGAGCGGGAAAGCAACTTTCAATTTTCGGTTTCTCGTAATCTAACGACACAACAATTCATCAATGAGATTGGTTCTGACGCGCAGGATGTTGCCTATAACAATGATCTTTATGCTTCAGTGATGATCGCACAAGCCATCTTGGAGACTGGCTCAGGAAATAGTGCCTTATCCAGTCCGCCAAACCACAATCTCTTTGGCATCAAGGGCAGCTTTCGTGGGCAAAAAGTGACCTTCAATACGCAAGAAGATGATGGAAGTGGTGCGTGGTATACGATCTCTTCCAATTTCCGTAAATACCCAAGTTACCGTGAATCCATCGAAGATTACGCTCGCTTACTAAGAGGAGGCATCACAGGCAACCCGCGCTTTTATGCCCCCGTTTGGAAAGAAAATGCCCCAACTTATCGGGAAGCAACTGCGTGGTTGACAGGGCGCTATGCTACGGACATCCATTATGACCAAAAGCTGAATGCGTTGATTGAGGCCTATGATCTAACCATTTATGATAATGAGCCGACCGAAGAGATTTTGGAAGAGATTGAACGCACACGTGCACAAGCAATCGAAGCAGCCCGCAAGGAAGAAGCGGAGACGACCCGTTCGTTGTTTGAAGACTTGCAAAGAAGCGCGGCAAATCGTCGAGGCTCAGGGAATTTGCCAGCGTCCATTCGGACCGTCAAGGATCGCTTGCAGGAAAATGCCAATGCCAATACTTATGCAAACCAATTAAGAGGGATGGAACGAGCGGGCAGCGAGGTAGATGCCAATGAGTAATCAGTCGCAAGCACCTAGAAGAAAAAAACGTCCGCCACAGCCTGCCAAACGTGAAAAAAAACGAGACCAATCAGAGGATACACCGAGAAATCCCCGAATCGAAAAGTTTCAGGCGCAAGGAAAGCAAGCCAGCCCTTCTAGTGGCAAGAAACGACCAAAAAAGCCGACCCAAAAAGAACCGACAGGACAGGCGCCTGTGAAAAAGAAACGAAAAAAAGCGGCTGGCACAGCGAATCGCCCCAAATTACCGACCGAAAAGCAGCATCCTAGCAAGCAAAAAGAAAGAGCAGCTGCCAGTACGACCAGTGAAGCACCACGCAAAAAGAAAAAGCGTCCACCGCAGCAAGCACGTCCAAGTCAGCACAACGAGCAGGGGAAAATCAAAAAATCAAGTCATCCTAATGCCAAATCAAAAGGGACCCACAAGCACGGCAAAAAACCAGCGGAAGTTTCCCAGAAACGACGTCCCCCGCAAAAAGGCAAAGCCGCGACGAAGAAACCAACAGCCAAAAAGAAATCTGGCAATCTCGTACTGAAAATCATCTATCTGATTTTCTTGGTTTGTAGCATGACTGTCCTATTTACGTTTATCGGCTTATATGTGACTGATCAAAACGAAATGACAGTTTTTAATCATCGGGTGGTGCGTTTATCAGATAATGGGATGGCGAATCTTGACAGCTCCGCATTACGCACACAAGATTTGATCATTTTAAGAGAACAAGCCTTCACTCAAGTACAGCCAAACGGGCTCGCGGTCTTTACAAATGGCTCAGGAACCGGCTATATTGCTCGCCGAGTACTATCGATCGAGGCTGACGAAGAGCAGGGCTATCATTTATCCGTCATTGGTGATGGACAGGCATTTGGGGAAGAAGCCATCGAAGCAGACCGTTTCGTTGGAGAAGTCTCAATGAGTATCAACCATGTAGCAGATGTGTTTCGTTTTATTGATCAAAACTTGATATTATCCATCATCTTCTGTGTATCATTGATCGCCTTATTCATTCTATTAGGCATTTATCTCTTTACTTGAGAGCCGTCATTACTTGAGAAAAGAGGAAACAAGGGTGCAAAAAAAAATTGTGTTAAGAAATAGTATCGCGGGTCTGCTTTTCTTTCTTTTGTTGCTTAGCATCTTGATTTGGCAGAATAATCAGTCTATTCATATTCGTCGATTAGCGGATGAAAATGAAGTGTTCGAAAAAATCGAGATTTTGGAAGAATGGCAGGAACGAATGACCCTTACAGGGACGACGATCCAACGATCCGTTCGGGTAATGAACGCTAGTGAAGTGCCAGTCTTTGTCCGAGCAAGTTTTGAAGAAGTGTTGCGCTATATCGCGCCAGACAGTGAGGAAGCAGCTTTTGAGCAGGCGGCAGATGCGAGTGATGCGCCAGACTTATTACCAGTACTGTCTCGCTTTGATGAAAACGAAATTTTAGCAAGGGGGTATCAGAACGTGACCCAGCAGATCCCAGAACTCATTGGAAATGCTCTTGATGGTCAAGTGATGGTTTGGATCAGCGATGAGACGATCGAAGAGTTGGCACCCACGCCTCCCTTGGATGCCTTCGATAGTGAAGAGATGCAGGAGTTATTGGGGGAACTAGACGCTGAAGAACAGGAAAATCCTGAGAACTTCTACGATCGCACCGAAGGCAATGAAGAAATGGAGGAGCTACCGTCATCAGACTTGATCGATGGTCCACCAGATCTCTGGCAAGAACCGGTCCTTGTCGAAGCTCACTTCAGCTATTCCTTTCGACGAAACCAACAACCGGTCATGCAGAAAATGAGTGGGGAACTGCTGCTGCTCAATCCTGCTGATCCGGTTGCTGAGTGGACCTTTGAAGCAGCCAACTTGACCTATAGTTATTATCTTGAAGGGTATCGTTATTTTGTTCGAAACTGGGCGGAGTCGCAGCTAGCCAGCCCCTTTTCCACCAGTGAGGAACCTACGGGATTCACGTATCTCGGAGAACAGGGAACGATTGACCAGTCGTCATTTGATTACACGACGACAGAATCTGGGTTAGGCAGTGCCTTTCACTTGCCAGAGATGATCAGTGCGTTTCCCGATGCTGCTGGCTTGTATCCGACCCAAACGGTGAAAACGCTAAGCAGCTTTGTCTCTGAAAGTCCCGCCCAGATCGATTCAGAAGCCATTATGATCGAATTCGGTTCTTTGAGCGATTACCGTCAGATTGATCGAAATACTTGGATCTATAATCCCGATGATGGCTGGTTTTATTATAGTTTCCCTTTGGACCGATCCTATCAAAGTGAAGACGGTTATGGCGTCACCCGTTCACTGATCGAACAAGTGATGATCGATACAAGTGTCGCAGACGATAGCCATCTTGCCTACGAACTTTTACCGAAAGTCGAAGTCATTCAGGCTTCTGATCGACAATCATTAAAGGAGGTCTTTCAGTTAGACAATGATCGGCCAGAGAGTGCCACTGCGATCATCTATCGGCATTTGCACTCACTTCAATAAGTTGCTAGAAAATAAGTCAAGGAGAGATTCACGTGAAAATGGTCATTGAAGAAATTGAATACCGTTATTTTCTTCAATACGGGAAGTATTTGGATTATTTCTATCAACAATACATGCAAGCGAATGTCGAAGATCCTGATGTTGAAAAAGGGATCGCCGAGATTCAGCGACTGGTTGAAGAAGAAAGGTATCATTATATCAGGGAACGAATCCGCATCACACGCAAAGCCAAAAAAAGTATTCCATTAGCTGACTACCCTGATTTCAATAAACTGATTCACTGGGGGTTTACCCTTAGCAAATTATCTTTTCTTGACCCAGATACAAGTATCAACCAGCTAGAAGAAAAGGATTCTCCTTGATCGGAGGCTAGGCAAAAAGCAGGTGATAAAACTGAAAAACGGCAGACATGCACATAGTGTACTTGATGAATCGGGGTTCAGCCTGGTTGAGATCCTTGGAGCGATCGTCATTCTCGGGATCGCAATGGTCATGATCGCCATGCTGATCATCCAAAACAACCTGATCCTTAGCTACAATACCCGAATGGAAGAAGCCATCGCAGCACGAGATGATGTCAAGGAATGGCTAATATACCGGGCACAGACTCAAGACTTGGCGGATTTGAATATCGGGATCTTTACGGCTAGACCTTCTTGGATGATGGTCGATCCAGATGATCCCTCAGAAGTTCGCCGACACCATTTGGTCCTCGATAATTCAGGGATTCAATACAATGCGCAAGGGCAACCGATGTATGAAGAAATCCCGATTGCTGTAGATGATCTCAATCGGGGCCGATTTATTCGCAAGGTGGTATACGATCATTCTGGCGCTCATTTGCCGCAGCCCTTGGTAAATTCGGAAGAAAATCGCCTCTATATGGGAACGTACTTGTCGGAGAATGAAGAAACCACCAACTATTTGGTCAAGGTCTCCATTCGCGAAGACCCCAGTCATGGACTGCGAGAAGACAGTTACGACCGTCGTCAGCTCGGGCTCGGACTTATTATTCAGGTCTTCGATAAACAAACGGGCGCATTTTTGACAGAAACGTATCTGCATTGGGTAGTAGACTATTGAAAGGGCTGGCTGTTCTTGCGGAGTTGCAAAGGAGGGGCGCAGATGAAGCATCGATTACAGGATGAGCAAGGAATCACGCTTGTCGAATTGTTAGGGGCGATGGTCATATTCGGCATCATCATTGCACTCTTTTCTGGGACACTCTTTTTGATCGTCCAAGCCTCTGTTCGTCAAGGTCGAATTGCTGCCTTTCAAGGGATAGCGAATGAAATCTTGGCGCAAGCAGACCAAATCGCCAAAATTGATGGTATCTATGAACATGCGGGGTATTTAGGAAAATATGATAGTCTTCTTTTCCACGAGGAACATATTGTCAAAACAATGCCCGAAGGAACCTTAGGGGCAACGATTACGGAAGAGGGCAGTCCTCGAATGGTTGTGACGGATATCACAGATACCAACAATATTCGTGCCAGAGTCTATGATACGAAAGATCCTACGATTAAGTTAAAGATCATTCAACAAAAAAATGAGAATGAAGCGACGTTGACCCATCACTATACGCCAAATTATCGCGATACGTTCAGTATCCAGACCAAGTTTTTCGTTTTATTTTACACGGAAACGATCAACTTTGCGGATTATTATGATGATTTGACTGGCTGGTGGCAGATGGAGGATCTGGTCACTGATTACCACAAGCAGATTATCTATAAACGAGAATTTACGATCAATTATCGTGACAATGAGAAAGCAAGAGGGGGGGTACCCGGGAATGGAAGATGGTAGACAAAATGAAGCTGGTTTTGCGCTGATTTATGCCCTTGCGGCGATCATTCTTTCCTCTTTGATGATTGGCTTGGTCTTCCTTGTTGCTCGAAATGTCAATTCACAAATTCGAACGATAGATAGCTTCCGTCGAGTGGAAGATGTACACGAATATTCCTTTCAACTCGCTTCTCAGGAGCTAAAACTGAGAATAGATGATTTCATCACTCGAACCATGCAGAATGGCGGCTTCTATTCTAATAATAATGACTGGCAAGACCATCTAGATAACGAATTGAGATTTGTGCTGGACGAAGTCGATGTGAATGAGACCATCGATGATAAATTTTCTTTTACCTCCTCTGTCGTTGACTATGAATATAATGAGATCGCCCCTTATGTAATGACCAAATCTGGTGGGGAGCAAGGATGGATCCAATCCGCCTCGATGCTGCCAGATAAAACCAATCTTCAAATCATTATTCGAATTCAATCGCAAGTCACGGATCAGACGCAATTGGCTGAAGGGCAACCGCGAGTACATACAGCTTCTGCCGAATATATCTATGAAATGCAGCTTGAAGAAGAAGACCTCGAACAAAGACAAACACAGCTGGATATTTGGCGAAACATTTTTTATCCCTATTACTTACCCTCTACAGCAGGGCAAGCTGTATCCGCCGATACTTGGGTTCGAAAATTGTTTGAAGTCGCCGATTTTCAACGCGTACGTCCATCGTTTGATTATCTCGCTTTTGAATCGGATGACTTCTTGCAATTCGGGTTTGCCAACAATGTCCTGCAAGATTTTCAAGACGGCAGATTTTTAGATTTTCGAACAAAGCCGATTCTTAATTGGCTGCATTTCGATGGTTCCTTTTTCTTTAATCATGGGGTCCAGATGGAAGGACAGGGAAGCGGGCAATTTTCGGCAAAAAGTCTGCTTGCGATCCAGAATGATGGCGGACAGCCTAGTAACGGGTTGAACGTGATCAAAGACATCTTCTTGCAAGCCGGTTTAGGAATGTATATCGATTTGGGCAGTCGAGCTGGCAGTCGCTTGGTCCTCTCACAAGCATATACGGATATCCTTGCTGGAAACGTATGGATCAACAACACCAATAGTTCGGCTTCGAGAGTTGAGCAAGAAGGGGTTCTCTTTGCTGAAGGCCATCTGAATGTTTCCGTAAATTCACCGGATGCGGGCACTGGGTTAGGCGAATTAAATACCAATTATTTTAATTTTTATCATCGAGAAGCTACGAAACAGAACCCTGCGGCAGATGATAGTTTGACGTTTATGAAGCCGTCGATGGTTCTGACGAGCAGCAATTTTTATGCGGGACCAGTCACGGAAGGCTCGATCGTGCATAGTACCGAAGATACGGAACGAAGGATTACTGTTTATGGTGATTTTATGCTGACGAATACGATGATGCCTAGTGGTGGAACGATCGATGATTTCTCGTATTTTCAGAATCAAAATCAATTCACAGTGCCCCATGACCCGTCAAGAATCACATTGGATGGCAGCAATACCATAATGGAGGTTCACGGGCTTTCATTTATCGATGCGCCGAAAACTGCTCGTAGATTGGCATTAGCAGAAGCCGGCAGTTCCGCGGTTTTTGATTCTTATTATGAAGATCCAGCGTATTGGAATCAAATCACCTTAAAAAATGGTGCCCAGCTGATCTTGGGTCATACAGGCGTTGAACCCTTTCATTTAGCTGTGGATAGAGAGTCGACCTTTGTCATGGAAATACTGCCAGATTTGGCATTATTTGACCCGACTTTTTTAGCAACAGGGGCTCATAACCGTCGTCTTGAAGGAACGGTCGTTCTCGTACCTTACTATATGGATGACCAGGTGGAACTAGAAAATCAACTGCAACAATTAGGCGTCAATTATCGCGTCCGCGACTTTGAAAGTCAGGCGCAATCGGGGGAGGTAACGATCCTCAGAAGTTTTTTGGATCGAAACATGTGGTCTGATGATGAAGCATATTTAACCGTTACACGAATGTTTGACTATATCAACAAACTCGATTATTGAAAGGAGGGCGCCAGTTGCCGCAATCAAGTGAAAGAACGCCACGTAGAAAACCTAGAAGGCCTCTCAAAAAGTCAGAGAACACCACAAGTTCAACCACTGCTGAGAAAACACAAACAGGCAACCTGTTTGACTTAGAGATCAGCTCAGAGGTTTTGTCCTTGATCCCCCGCTCGTTTGCCAAACAGCACAGCGTCTTTCCATTAGAAAAAAAAGGCAACCGCTTGACCGTTGCGATGGCAAACCCTGGGGATTATGCGGCGATCAATGAAATGCGTTTGATCACTGGGTTATTGATTCGTCCGCAAAAAGCCCACAATGCCGATATCCAACAACTGATCGTTCGCGATTACCCTTCTGAGATCAGTTTGGATGGCTTGAGCGACTCTCTCGTTGAAACCATCGACCCAGAAGGCGACTCAAAATTAGATGATTCGCCAATCGTAAAATTGGTCAATACCCTGCTGCAAGATGCGGTGGATCGGGGCGCCAGTGATATCCATTTCGATCCCCAAGAAAAAGGATTAGTCGTCCGCTTACGGGTCGATGGGGAGCTTCGTACCCATGAAAACTTGCCTAAGAGTATTCAGACTGGTGTTACTTCACGACTGAAAATCATTTCCTCCTTGGATATCACCGAAACACGTGTGCCACAAGATGGTCGGGCAATGATTCGTAACGGGGGCAACGTGGTTGATTTGCGGGTCTCGGTTTTGCCTGTCATTCATGGGGAGAAAGTCGTGATTCGGGTGTTGGATCGCTCCAGTGGCATTCGGCGCCTAGATGAGTTTCGCTTTGAACCGAAGGTATTGGCGACCTTTAAAGCGATTTTGCATAAACCCCATGGAATCATTCTTGTCACAGGACCGACAGGATCAGGGAAATCATCTTCCTTGTATGCGGCGCTGCAAGAGTTGAACACGCCGGAGATCAATATTATCACCGTCGAAGACCCAGTAGAGTTTCAGCTGCAAGGTATCAACCAAGTGGCAGTCAACAGCAATGTCGGTTTGACCTTTTCCGCTGGGTTACGGTCGATCTTGCGACAAGACCCCAATGTCGTGATGGTGGGAGAGATTCGAGATGGCGAAACGGCGGAGATTGCGATTCGGGCTTCCATGACCGGGCACTTGGTAGTATCCACCCTGCATACCAATGATTCCGTCAGCACCATCAATCGCTTAGTCGACATGGGGGTAGAACCGTTTCTGGTCGCTAATGCGTTAGAAGGCATCTTAGCTCAACGGCTCGTCCGAACCCTTTGTTCTTCTTGTAAGACAGTAGGACCAGCCAGCGACAAGGACAAGCAGTTATTTGAATCCTATGGCATCACGGTTACGGAACTGGCACAGCCTGTGGGCTGTCCAAAGTGTGGCAATACGGGATTCAAAGGGCGAATGGCCGTCCAAGAGCTGTTGACGATCGATGCCAAGCTGCGTCGTATGATCACGAACAAAGCGACTAACGACCAGCTGATGGATTATGTTCAGGAACGAAAGATGCGCTTTTTGTTGGATGATGGGTTAGACAAAGTGCAACAAGGCTTTTCCACCATCGAAGAAGTCTTGAAGGTGGTCGCTGCAGAAGAGTGAGGCGCTGATTGATTTATCGGTGATCCAGGGATCACCGGAGAACTACATACATTGTTTTAGAAGAAAATGCACATAGAAAGGGGCTGGTTTAATGGATCAAACGAGAGTGGCAACACAAGAGCGAGCAACCAAAAGGACGACGAGAGAAAAAACAGCTCCGACCCGTACCCGCATTCGGGAAAATCGTGAACTGAGAGAAAAAAAACGTGCCCACAGTCGCCAGAGCGATCAAGACCGATCTGTCTCGACGCGGGAGATCATTCAAAAAGCAGAACGGCAAGCAGTGACAAAAACGACGACTGCCAACAGTACACAGGGCGTCAATCGCAACGAAGCGGCGCAATTTGCTGCCATGTCACCTAAAGAGCGGATCGATCATTGGTTGATGATCGCCGTCGAACAAAAAGCATCGGATATCCATTTAGTCGAAGGCGTCCCACCGATTTTTCGTCGCCACGGCGACTTGCTACCGATCGAAGGGGTGCCGACCATCAACACCAAGGACATCGAAGCCATTGCCGAAATCCTTTGCAACCAACGGCAATGGGAGGAATTCAAGGAAAAAGGCGAAACCGATTTGGCCTACGAATTAGGCGACATCTGCCGCTTTCGGGTCAATATTTTCCGTCAAAAAGATACCGTTTCGATCGCCTTGCGGCAGATCCCCATCGAGATCCCGAAATTAAGCAAACTCGGTATGCCGACCGTCTTGCGGACTCTGATCCATAAAAGCCAAGGCTTGTTCTTAGTTACAGGGCCGACCGGCTCAGGGAAATCAACGACACTGGCTGCGATGCTGGACTATTTGAATGACACCAAAAAGACGCATATTTTGACGTTGGAAGACCCGATCGAGTACATCCATAACCACAAAAAAAGCATCGTTGCCCAGCGCGAAGTCGGCAGCGACACCCTGTCCTTTGGCAATGGCTTACGAGCTGCCCTGCGTCAAGATCCAGACGTCATCTTAGTAGGGGAGCTGCGGGATTTTGAAACAATCTCGATTGCTTTGACGGCAGCGGAAACGGGACACTTGGTATTAGGAACCTTGCATACGTCAAGTGCCCCAGCGACTATTGAACGGATCGTCGATGTCTTTCCTGCCGATCAGCAGACTCAGATTCGTACACAGCTTGCTGGCGCATTACTAGGGATCTTGTCCCAGCGCTTGCTGCCAACGATCGATGGCAACGGACGGGTAGCAGCAACCGAAATGATGCTCAATACCCGAGGGATCGCCAGCTTGATCCGTCAAGGGAAAACCCACCAGATCCATAATATGCTGCAGATGGGAAAAAACGAAGGCATGCATACCATGAGCGCTTCTTTAGAAGAACTCGTTGCTGCGGAACGGGTCGATGCCGATGTGGCAGATAACTTGATGGAGGAAGGGGGCGAATAGCCGATGGCACTCTTTGCCTATCAAGGCACCAATGTCCGAGGCGAAACGTTTTCTGGCAGCTTACGTGCCAATTCCTCCGTTGAAGCCCGCCAAAAGCTGCGCCAAAAGCATATCAAAGTCAACAGTTTGATCGAACAGCCAGAAACCTTGGCGAATAAAGAGATTCAATTGTTCAACAAAGTATCTCTAAAATTATTAGTTGCATACTTACGCCAGTTTTCGACATTGATCGCTTCGGGGATTACGATTGTTGATGCTTCACGAATGCTGGAAGAACAGCAAAAAAATCCGAATTTCAAGAAAATTCTTGGCGAAGTTCGGGATGAGATTGATAGCGGACGCCCGCTCTCAGAAGCCTACAAAGATCATCCCAATGCCTTTCCGACACTTCTGACCAGTGTCATCGCTGTTTCGGAGATGTCTGGATCACTGGAAGGAAATTTGAAGGATATGGCGGATTACTATGAAAAAAGCGCCGAAAACCGCAGCGGGATCGTCACAGCGATGGTCTATCCGATTATTTTAGTGATTTTAACCTTTATCGTGGGGATCATTTTATTGGTGATGATCGTACCGATGTTCGTGGAAGTATTTGAAGGATTTGATGCGGATCTGCCGACGATCACCGTCGTAACGATGGCGATCAGCGAGTTCCTTCAGACCAGAGGGTGGGTTTTAGCCGTCTTGATCGTCGGATTTTTCGTCGGACTGTGGATCGCGCGACGCAATCCAACCTTCGATTTCGCTTTTCAAAGTTTTCTATTACGTATTCCGTTGGTGGGCGATATGATCACCAAAAATAGTTTTTCATTATTTATGACAACCATGTCGACACTGCTTAGCAGCTCTGTCGGTATGGTGACCGCCTTGAATATGAGTCGGGATGTCGTTTCCAATAAATACATCAAGCGAATCATCGATAATTGTGCCTTTCAAATTGAAGAAGGTGGCAAGATGAGTGATATCTTTCGTGGCAACATGATGGTCCCGATGTTAGTGACCCAGATGGTCGAGATTGGCGAAAGTACTGGTTCCCTAGAGGACATGCTGAAACGATTGAGTATCATCTATCAAAAAGAAGTTGATGAAACCAGTAAGCGACTGAAAACGATCATGGAACCGATTGTCATCTTGATAATCTGTGTGATCGTTGGCTTGATCGTTGCGGCGATCATGATCCCGATGTTCGATTTATTCGGTGCGATCCAAGGGTAATGAATTTTGGTATTATCAAGCCACCTAGACGGCTTGTTTAATATATATGGAAGAAACAGGAGGAGTAAACACACTATGATTGATGCAATTTTAGCAGAAGAAACAACGGACAATCGATTGAATAAATTATTGAAAGACGAGCGCGGCCTCTCCTTGGTCGAGTTGCTGGCAGTAGTCGTTATCTTAGCGATCATCGCTGGGATCGGGGTTATTGCGATTGGGAACGTGATTCAAAATGCTCGAGAAGATGCAGTTGTTTCTGATATTCAACAAGCTTTCTCAGCAGCAGTGCTCTATCAATCAACTAATAGCAACTTGAATGACGGGACAGCTAACGCGGTTTTAGATTTTACCTTAGAAGATGTAATGGATGATGGATTACTAAACAGTACATCATGGGAAGATACTGATAATGTTATGTTTTATATCGGATCAACAGGTGCTTTAACAATGTATGCTCCAGCTGGCGTTTTAAAGGCTGGACAAGAAAATAGCAACGAGATAGGTGTTCTCGGTACTGGGTTAACACAAAATCAAATCAATGGTTTAACTCGAGAGTATGTATTTGGAGATCCTCAACCAGCTCCTCCACCGTTATAAGATATTAATTTTTTTAGGAAACTAAAAACACCTCAAGTCACTAACCTGACCTAAGGTGTACGGCAACTCAACCCCCCAGGAAAAAAGGAGTTTTTTATGAACGAAATTTTGCAACAGATCCCAATGGGCCTAATCATTGGTTATCTTTTCATCATAGGAATGTGTCTAGGTTCTTTTTTCCTAGTGGTTGGTTGGCGGGTTCCCAAAAAGGAATCCCTGCTGACTCGCTCGCACTGTGATGACTGCCAACAGACATTGGGTGCAAGGGACCTCATTCCAGTTTTATCATACCTTATTTTAAAAGGCAAGTGCCGCAAGTGTCAAAAAAAGATCCCGCTGATTGCTTTTCTTTATGAAGTGTTGATCGGCATGCTATTTACGGGTACGACCTTGCTGTTTTGGGGCACTGCTGAAGTGATTGCCGCTTGGTGTTTATTAGCCTTATTAGCCATTATTTCTGCCAGCGACATCTTCTATCAGCTGATCCCCAATAAAGTGTTAGCCCCTTTTTTCGCTGGAGGGATCGGTTTACGGTTGATCCAACCGCAAAATGAATTTTGGTGGTATTGGCTCGTTGGCTTCTTTGCTGGCTTCTTGCCATTGTATCTCTTAGCGGAGCTCAGTAAAAAAGGCATGGGTGGCGGCGATATCAAATTATTTGCCGTCTTAGGCGTGTATATCGGCCCTGTGCAAGTCTTGACGGTTTTATTTGTCGCTTCTTGCTTGGCAGTGATCTTTTACGTGATCCAAATGCTACGGGGCAAAGTCAAAAGCCGCTACATTGCTTTTGGTCCCTTTATCGCCATTGCTACCGGCATGGTTTATCTTGGCAGCGGCTGGTTCCTTTGAATTGGGTTGCTGACCTTGGCGTTTGCTTGATTTGCTAAGCAAGCGTTGTACATAGAAATAACGTTGGTTCCTTCATATAAAACCAACAAGAAGAAAGCAGGTCCTCGTATGTTTGGCAAAAAAACAATTCCCCGCTTAGTAGGGATCGACATCCAAAAAAACTGCATCCGTTACTGTACCAAAAAAGGTGACCGTCTCAAATACGGCGAGCTGGTTGTGAATGGTACGATTTTTAAAGATGATAAGCTGCGCAATCCTGATAGTCTTGAAGCCGCCTTCAATGAGATTGCCAAACGCTTGGGATTACGCACGATGAGTGTGGTGATCACGGCACTAAATTCTCGTCTGCTGATCAAACAGATCCCAATCGGTAAGATGAACTCGGAAAAAGAGATTCGCGAGTACTTGTATTTTGAATTGGGGGAGTCCATCTCTTTGCCTTTTGAAAACCCGATTTTTGATCTACTGATCCTTGGTAAAGGTAACAAGGAAAAAGCACCAAAAGCACAAAAGAAAAAAGCCAGCAAGAAGGAAGAGAAAGCAGAACCGCAAGCTGTGGTCATCCAGCGGAATCGGTTTACCATCAATGGCAATGTGCCAGTCGTGGTCACATCAGAGCCGATTTTGATTCAACTCGGCGACACATTGAAAAAAGGCGGCCATCAGCTGATGGGCGTCGATTGCAGTTTTCTGGCGTATAGTCGTATGTTTCAGCGACAGATCAACTGGAGTGAAAATTTTGTGCTGGTCGAGTTAGATGCTGGCATCGCTAATATCACCTTTTTTGAAGAATTGGTGCCGACTTACGTGCAGTATGAAGATTATAATCAAGCCAACTGGAAATATATTGAAAAAGCCCAATCTGTGCAAGTGAACTTTAGGGAAAGTGCGGAGATCCAAGCACTGGAAGGGTTAGCAGAAACCTTGAATTCGGTGATTGCTTACTATTATCAGGAAATCTCGCCTGATTGTGAATTGAAAAAAATCTACTTAGTCGGCGGTCATCCAATGCTGCGGAAAGAAGTCCAAGAAATATTTCATGAGTTGTCTTCTTTGCCGGTCAAAACGATTTCCGCAAAAGTAAGTGAAACCAGCAAGAAAAAAATTCCCGACCGCTATATCTTGGCTGCGGGATTAGCGACGAAAGAGGTGTAACCATGAACATCAATCTATTGCCTAATAAATTTATCCGTAATCGGGCGTTTGAAGTCATTCTTTCGGTTTCGCTTCTCCTTTCGTTAGTAGTCGTTGGGGTTTGTGGGTTAGGCTTTTGGTATTATCAAAGGCTGGTGACCAATAATCAAAGCAATATCATGTCTAGTCAAGCAGAGCGCATCGTTTTCCAGCGCCAGTTAGAAGAGATGCTAGCGTCAAAATCTCAAGACCTGCAAGAATTCATTGCCTTGCAAAAGCAAGAGAAATATTTCACAGCGCCTATTATGGAAACCTTTGAGGAAGTGGCATCAGGAATCGATGTGACCATCAATTCGTATAATTTGCTGCTAAATGGCGAGGGGACAATGTCCGAAACAGCCCAAGACGGTACACCATTGTTTCCTTTGGTGAGCATGGCAGTCCAAGGGGATGTTTATGAAAGTCTGATTCGCCTTAAATCGGCTTTTGAAGCAATCGATTGGGTACATCATGTGACTTATCAATCTTTTTCTCATAGTTCAACGCCGCAAGATGGGCGCATCACTGTCTACCTCTCACGAATCGCTGCACCACAAGTGATCAGTGAAGAGAGCGAAGAGGAAAGCGAGGTGGAAGCGGATGACTAAAGTCTTTTTCTCCAAAAAACACATCATCATCTCCGCGGTAATTGCGCTAGTTCTCGCTACCTCCGTACTTATTTTCTGGCTATTTTTACTGAATCCCAAACGTGCCGAAGGGATCGAATTGGCTCAGGAATTAGCTGGGATCGAAGCAGAGATCCGCGACATTCAGGAACAGCTGGTTTACCTGCAAGGGGAACCAGACCTTCTTTCCTCAGAGACGGTCAATGAGGTGCCGATCATTCCCAATGGCATGGCGATCGAGTCTTATTTTACCGATCTCGCTGCCCTTGAAACGGAATTGCCGATCACGATTTTGCAATCGACCTTTAATGAGGAGATGCTTTACCCTACACCAGAACAAATGGCAGATCAGACTGGTGACAATCCTTTGGCTACGCAATTTCGGGTCACAAGGATCGGCTTTGACCTCCTGAGTGAGACGAATGAAGGAATCGTGCGTTTTATTGATCGGATGGAAAACCTGAATCGCTTTTTAAAAGTTGAATCAGTCGAATATCGGCAAGGAAGCAATACGTCAGGAGCAGATGCGTTTTCGGCAAGTGTCGTTATCAAGCTGTATTATCTATCAAGCTTTGAAACGGGACAAGAACTGTTGGAGTAATCAAAGGAAAGGGGTGCCTAGATGAAATCATTTACTGTTCTAGCGACTGTCTCGAAAATCAAACTGGCTGCCGCTGCATTAGGGGTCTTTATCGTTATTTCTGTCTTGTATGCGGTCTTTGCTATCCATGGTGGCAATTCTTATGAAGTGTCCGGTCACTTTGACCCAGAAACAGGACAATATGTAGTGACGATCGAATCGGAACAAGCCGCTGGCGAGACGCTTTTCTTGATGGCAAATCATGAAGCGCTGGTGTCATTAGAAATGTTTGAAATGCTTGAGCTTGAGGAAGCGACCTTGCATCCAGCTGAACAAGAGGGTGTTTATGGTGTGGCGATCGAAGTGGCGCCTACGGAAGAAACGTTGTCCTTGGCATTACCAGTTTCTTTAGGAGAAGAAGAAGCCATCGAATTTGTCCTTAAGCGGGGAAATCGGACGCTGCAAAAAATCGCTCCGCCTTCTCTCGAGGAACGACAAGCCTTGCGATTGGAAGCTGACAAGGCTGTAGAAGAAGTAGCCTTGCTTGACATTCAGCAGCAGGAAACCAATGAGTCAGCGGCAGTCGAACTGCTTTCAGAACGGGCGACGCAAGGAGAGCGTGCCGAAGTTTCGGACTATCAAGCGCTGCGGGCTGCTTTTAGTGATTCATCGATCTCTGAAATCGTGTTTCTCGCTGACATTACCGCTGATTATACGGATGAGGCCAACAATCGTTTAACAGCGTTGGATCGGTCGGTGTCCATCGATGGGAATGGCTTTACCTTAACCACACCGAAGCGTTTCAACACGAACGGGACACCAAACTATAGCACGAATCCTACTGGACGTTTCTTTGAACTGACGACTACCCATGATCATCAGCCAGCGGTCTTTGAGTTGAAAAATATGACGATCGATTTTCAGGGAAACAATCTAGGATTAAACGCGTTGATCTATCAACAATCGTTGGCAGCCTCAGCTTTTTGGACGGTCAAAATAGAAAATATCGAGGCAAAAAGTGGTGTGCTAGAGGGAAGTACAGGCAATAATTTCCTTTATTTGCAACAAGGAAATCTCGAGATTCGCGGAACGTTCCATTGGGTGGCTCACAGGAACCCAGCCGCGGGCAACAGTTCAGATACTGGCAGCTTTAATGTCAAAAGTGTCTTGATCACAGATGAGGCGGATGTCAAGATCTCAAATACGCAGCCGATTTTTCGGCTCCGACCAGACAACAATAATATCTCAACCTCGTTTCGGGTCAATAAGGGTTCCAAAGTAGATCTCTATAGTGTCCAGTGGCAAGCAATTTGGGCAAATCTCGAAGGACGTACTAACGAGGTGATTTTTGAAGTCGATGGAGAAGGCACGGTCTTAAATGCCTCATCACAAATGAATTTAGCGGGAGCGAACGGCGCAATAATTTCCTTGATTGGACAACGGGATGAAACGCAAAATAAGTTTTCTCGTACGATTATTTCTGGTGGTGCGGTCGTAAACTCCTATTCTAGAGCGCCTGCTCCCACGAGTGGTGTACCGAGAGGAACCACTGCTTTTGTCAATCAAATTTCAAAAGCGGGATCGACCACCAAACTCGGCGGCAATGTGACGGTAACTGGGGAAGGGTCGCAGTTTAATATGTTTGGTGATGGGCAACATCATGAGTATGGTTCAGTTATGCGGTTTCGCTTAGTCGGGGAACAGACCTTTGTGCTTGCCGACCAAGGGAAAATGAATATCGTCAAATACCACGGAAATGCGGCTGCAGTGCGGATGTACGGGCGGAACAACGAGTTCTATGTGGAGTCAGCCGGTCAGTTGAATATCTTTAACCATGCAGGCACCAGAACTGCGGCAGATGATGGCATCTATATTGATGAAACAGGTTTTGCCGTATTTGATCAGTACAATGATGAAGAACGAGAATTTGACCCATCTGCTGATTCCACCATTACTGCCAGTAATGGCTCAGATACGGCTGGTCGACAAGGCATTCAATTTCCTCTTGATGGCAGTGGAACTTCGGTTTTTCATGCACAAGGTGAAAACAGTCGAATCCATATCTATGCACATCGTGGACCTGCTGTTTGGATGCAAGGCGGAGAAGCCGAGTTCTTAGCTGGAAAAGACGCGACTTTTCGAATGGAAGGTCGGACCCTAGGTGCAAATAATGGAATAATCAGTTCGGTTGCCAGAAGCAATTTTGTGATTGATGAACCACTGTTTTATGACTTCCGAAATAATCGTCCGAATGGCGGACAAGCTTTTTCTAATTCGAACCGTAACAGTACCTTTATGTCTAATCGTGTTGGACTAGCGGTTTGGGAAAAACGCAACGAAGTGAATCTAGATGGTGATCCGGACAATTTCTGGAATCCATTGAGCTATCAACTAGGCAATGTCAATTTTGCACAAATCGTTAGTCCGCAGCCGGGAGAGCCTTTTTCAAATGAGTTCAACAGTACGACTTTTAGGGGCGGGAATGCCTACACGCGATTTTCTGCCAATAATTATCCGCCAATGATCCAGCACTTAGTGACCCCGACCAATGCCGACAAAACCTTTTATGCCAAAGCGGTCGTTCCGTATGAATACACGGGGGCGATTCGCGATGCTTGGGATGATGAGGTCTGGGTAGAAGTTGCTTTGAAGGACGAAGCAGGCAACCAGCTTGAAACGCAATGGCTTTCCTCCAAATCAACTGTCGATGTTTTTGGTGAGGTGCATAATGGTGTGATCGCATGGACGCGGGACGACTTTTTCAAGACAGGTCAACGTTTTGAAGTGCTGCGTGCCCACCGAGGATTAGACCCAACGATGGAGGATGTTGATGATTCGATTTTCATTCATGCAACAGAAGAGAGTATTGCCGCTTTGCCTGATGCGGTCGTCGTGGATGTACGACCACCGACTGGTCTGCAAGTGGCAGAGGATCAGGTCTTTAATGAACGGACGACAACAGTTTCGGGGATCATGGATTTTCATTCTCCGCAAGACGACCAGCCAAAAGAGCGCGTCGCCATTTATGCGAGTACCGCGCAAGGATTGATCCGTGATGCTTCAGGTGACCCATATGTCATTACGCTTGATGCCGAACAAGGCAACTCCGTGCCATGGCAGTATCAATTACCACGTCGCCTTGATCCTGAAGAGGATGTGTATATCGAATTTTACGCGAAAGATTTTGCAAATGATCGTTACGACGATTTCGTAGGAACCTTACCAGATACGACCACGACGGAACCCAATGGTCAGTTGGGGAGCACGAATCCGTCCGCCAGCGATTACGAGGACTATTTAGGGTATCGTGATGCCATTGGCGATGAACGTTTCCCACCAGCGCTCTCCTTTGAAGTCACCAGTATTCGACCTTCTGACCCATCGATTACGTTGCGAGTACCGCAAAGCTTTGATCGTGATGAAGAAGGCAATCCGATTATCACAGTGGGTAATCAATTGATCTTGCGGACGATCGTAGAAAGCAACGATGCGCGAAATTCTGGGAAAGACGATATTGAGAATGCTGTCGTGACGTTAGATATCTCGCCGAATTTATTGACGTTCTTAAATGTCGATGCGCTCGTGTACCAAGACAATATCGCCTCGGCTAGTCTTTCTGGCGATCGTATCACGATCCACTTAGAACGACCAATCGCACCGGGGGATCGCATGGAATGGAACTTGACTGCTCGAGTGGATGAACAGGCAGCTGCTGGTAATGTTCTGACCCCGGTAACGATCAACGGTAGAGTTTCGGGGAATCAGCCAGAGACGGAAAATATTCTGATAGGGGAAGACAGTCTCACGCTTCAGACCGGCACACGCGCTGTCACTGGTGAGTTGATCAATCTTGCTGTTCATAACAATCAGCTGCAGATTTTTTATTCCAATCTTAGTACCTTTGACGTCTATATGGATGGCACCTTTTATCGAACATACAACGTGCAGCAAAGACCCGTAACGGATTCTGTCACCCTTGATATTCCTGTTCATGACATCCGTAATTTGATTTCTGTGCGCTACAAAGATGAAAATGGCGCAGACCGTGTTTCTTATTGGAACAATATCTGGGACTTCATCGATTAAACGTGAACAACCTTTTTTAAAACAAACAGAAGAAGAACAGTCTTTCACTGCTGGATCCGCTTGTTGCTGACCGAATTGCCTTGGTCAACAAGCGGGGAGCTATGTAGGAAAGGCTGTTTTTTTGTGGGGAAATTACTGGAGGAAAAGGGGAAAGCAGGGTTTTTGTTCCGCAGGTTTTTTCGTGCTAGACTAAAAAGCAGAAGCACGTGAAGCAACAGCAAAACGGAGGGAACAAAGAAAGGACGTGCCGCAATGGCAACAACAGCCAAAGAAACCAAAGTACATGATGTATTTGAATCGATCGCTTCCCGTTATGATCGAATGAACGGTATTATCTCCTTTCAGCTGCACAAACGGTGGCGCAAGGACACCATGAAACGGATGGCAGTACCAATGGGTGCTGAGATATTAGATTTATGCTGCGGGACCGGGGATTGGGCGTTTGCTTTAAATGAAGCGGTCGGTCCGACGGGGCAAGTGACCGGCGTTGATTTTAGCGAAGAAATGTTAACGGTTGCCAAAGCAAAGGCAAAGAAAAAGCAACAAACGCAGATCCAGTGGCAGACTGGCAATGCGATGGCATTAAGCTTTCCAGACGAGCACTTTGATTATGTGACGATCGGGTTCGGGTTGAGAAATGTCGCGGATCGCCAACAAGTCTTGGCGGAGATCCATCGGATGCTGCGCCCAGGCGGGAAAATCGTTTGTCTGGAAACATCACAGCCCACACTGATCGGCTGGCGGCAACTGTTTACTTTTTATTTTCACCATGTCATGCCGTTATTTGGCAAATTGTTCGCCAAAAGCTATCAAGAATATTCCTGGCTCCAGGAGTCTGCGCGGGATTTTCCTGACAAGGAGGCATTGAAACGGGAGTTTCAGGCAGCTGGCTTTGATGTGTTGCAAGTCAAAAGCTATGCAGGAGGTGCGGCCGCGATGCATATGGGCGTTAAACCTCAAAGCTAACGGCGTTTTTTTTCGATAGAAGAGCGACGAAATGAAAGAGACCATCAAGCGGATTGATGGTCTCTTTGCGTTGAGCAATTCAGAAAGTCTGTACGAGTTATTTTTTGTTTGGTCGTAAAACGATGTTGGTGTATAACCAGATGGTCACCACGTAATAAATGGCATAGAGAGCAATAAAGATGCCAAAGGGCAGCCATAGATCGTGGTACGGATCGATCATCAATGTTGTGAACATTTGTAATCCGAACAAGACATGGATCATCCCTAAGATACCAGGAACTAGGAAGAGCACACCAATCTCTTTGCGGATCGATCCTTTCAATAAGCTAGTCCGGGTTCCGATTTTTTTCAACATCGTATAGCGTTGAATGTCGCTGTTGGCCCCAGAAAGAATTTTAAACATCAAGCAGCTTGCTAACATCGTCAAGAAGGCGATCCCCAAGAAAAAGCCCATAAATTCAAAACCGGAGAAGAGACCATTATACGTGTCATAGACGAAGACCCGTTGCGAAAAATTCGTATCGGCAGTTTCAGTAGTATTGGTTTCTTGGTTTGTTTGCGCCAATTCATGTAATGCATCGTAACTTGTTTGAAAGTCTTTGACTTGCACCATTCGCAAGCTGGATTCAGGGGCATTGATTGTGTCAAAAGCGGTTTGATCGACAACTTGGATCTCTTTGCCTCGTTGTTCTGGCAAGAGGTAGCTACGCAATTGGTCCTGCGCGGTGATATCTTTGGCTAATTGGTCTCCCGACAGCTTGTTGTAGGTAACGTTGATACTCAACTGATTCGTACTGGTGCTGAGCAAGTTGTTCTTGTTGAATTGATCTTTATTGTAATAAAGGGTGTCGTCTGTTTCCTTCAGACTATAAGTGACATCAAGAGTCGGCTTTAAGGCTGCAACTTTTTCGTCAGAAGCATTTTGGGCATTATTCAAATACAAGTCATAAGGGGCAACGGATTTTGCCATAATTGGGATCTCGTTTTTGAAGCCCAGACCAACAGTCAAGGCACCTAATGCAAGAGCAAAGAGCATGGCTACCATCGATAGCATCTGCGTATAATCACGAATCCGAAAGCTTAGCTGAGACAAGGTGAAATTGTTTAACCTTTTCAAAGCAATGGCATCGGTCCTCTTCAGCAAAGATAAAATCGTGATGATCACGGAACGAAAGACAAGGTAGGTCCCTAAAATAATAGTAACTAGGGCAACACCGATCCCCACTAATTGGAATTTCATCAAGTCGCTCATCATATAATAACCGACTGCTAAAGAACAAATCCCTAAGACAGTTTGCAAAAAGAGCATGAAAGGACGTTGCTTGACTTGCGCCGGAGTGCTGGTTTCTCGTAACAAGGCTAAAATTGATTTCTTGGCAATTGCCCGTGCATTAAAGATAGCAGCGATCAAAAAGAGAATCGAGAAGAATGCAAGTGTCACGACTAATGCTTGTAGATTAAAGGCCGCATAATGGCTGATCTGTAAATTTAATTGGTTCACTAGTAAGGTATTGACACCACTGGCTAATCCAATACCTAGTAAAGAACCAACAGCAGTGGCGGCGATCCCGACCAAGAATGTTTCAATGAAAATCATTTGGGCGATCTTACGTCCTTTGGCTCCTAACATCATAAACATGGCATAGTCTTTTTGCCGCATCGCCATTAAGAAAGAATTGGCGTATAAAATGTATGCAAAGGTGATGATTCCTAGTAAGACAGAACCAAAGCGAAAGATAAAAACCACCATACTGATGATCGAGTTGCTTTTTAAAAAGGCTTCATTGCTGGCCATTGATTCGAACATATAGAAGATGGCTGAGGCCATGACTAAACCAGAAAAGAGGACGATATAATCCTTCAACCGGCCTTTGATTCCGGTAAGTGATAATTTCCAAAGCATGTGTTCTTCCTCCTTATTGTTCCAAGTTTCCTAGAATGACAAGGATCTTGCGGTAAAATTCTTCCCGGCTTTGATCCTCACGTTTCACTTCTTGATGGATCTTCCCGTCCTTGATAAATAAAATACGTTGGCAATAGCTGGCAGAAAGGGGATCATGAGTGACCAATAAAATCGATACTTGGTCATTGGTATTCAAGTCGTCCATCATATTTAATAAGTCTTTGGCACTTTTTGAATCCAAGGCACCTGTCGGTTCATCCGCAAAAAGAATCGTTGGTTCCGTGATCAAAGCTCGAGCGGCTGCCACCCGTTGTTTTTGCCCACCTGAGATTGCTGCCGGATAGTTGTCGAGGATATGCGTGATAGACAAACGTTCTGCGACTCGTTTGATCCGTTGTTGGATGATCTTTGGTTTGACCCCTTGTAAAGAAAGGGGCACCGCAATGTTTTCAGAAGCTGTTAAGTTTTCTAGGAGATTGAAATCTTGGAAGATGAAGCCAATTTCACGGCTGCGAAAATCTGCCAAGGCATCGCCTTTTAGTTTGGTGATGTCGCTGTTGTTGATGCGGATCGTACCTTTGGTTGGATGATCCAAGGTTGAAAGAATGTTCAACAAGGTAGACTTACCGGAGCCTGAAGCTCCCATGATTCCGATAAATTCACCTTTTTCAATATCAAAGCTGATGCCTTTCAAGGCTTCGGTTTGTTTTTCGTTGGCTTTTCCGTAAACTTTAGTAAGTTCACTTGCTTGAATAATTTTTTCCATGATTAAGTTACGCTCCTTTTAATTGAGTTAGTGCTTTTGCGGGAATGTCTTTTTCTTTGACCTCTTCATAGCTGGTCACGCCTTTTTTCTCATTCCATGTAAGTTTCAAATAGGCTTCTTTACGCAAAGGCCGCTCTTGGAAACCATTGAAATCAAGGGTTTTGCTTTTGCCATTTTCGTCATAAGCCGGTAGTTCATAGTGGTATTGAGTATAGACATTGCCACTGTCATCTTTAGAAGTCGTTTTTTCGCCATCTGTCGTGATTTGGACATAATAGCTGTCGCCCCCCATGATGACTGATTCAGCAATTTGCAATGCACCAAATCCCACAAGCACGACAACTGCTAGTCCAATCAAAAATTTTTTCATAAATAGGTCACCTCGTTTTTTATTATGATGAAAGTATAACGCTAGTTTTCTGAAAAGGAGTGTGAAAAATCTATCAATAAACTTTCAATTTTGTCACGAGGAACGAACAAAAAAACGTTTCTGAATTGTGTGATCCACAAATCAGAAACGTCGTTTGCTTGTTACTCTTCAGTCATATTTTTTGCGAAACAGTTCAACGACTAGTTGTCCCTCATCATACATAATGGCGGCTTCATCGATCATTAATCCCAATAAATAGTAATCTTTTTCTTCATGGATCGTTTGATGACCGCCCAACAGTTCAACGTAATAGTTTTCCAAGGTACTGTCTCTTGGTGTATTGAGCATGTTGATAAAATGTTCTAGATCAGAGGGCTGTTCAGGGAAAGGGCCCTGCACGACTGCTTTGAAACCTTCTGCTTCAAAGGCCATCTCGCTCGTTATCTTTTGACAGTCATGGGACAAAAAGTAGGTGACTACTTCATCGACGATTCGTCGTGCCCGTTCTTTTTCAATCATTTTTTTCGCCGCCTTCTGATTTGTTGGTATTCATCTAACAATGGTACCATTGCCGCCGCGACAAATCCACTGGAAAAACCGTTATTGTATAAGTTCAATCCTCCATGTAAATAAGTGATATTTGTGACCAGTGCTGCATGGACGATGCCTGCTAAGATACCAGCTACAGGACCATAATACCCACTGATCGGAGCTAAACTTGTTCCAAAGATCGCTGTGAGTAATAAGCTGAAGGTGGATACATCAGAAGTCAAACCGACTTTGGTGGCTAAGACCACCCCAATCATCACGGGCAAACTATTTTTCCAATGGTTTCCAAAGGCACTGAAACCAATCACGGTCAATACAGCCCCTAAAAGTGGACCGGAAAGCTCGCCTTGCAGCAGGAAAATAAAGACTAACATCAAGAGCCCCATCATTGCCATGTTCATCATGGTGATTCCTAGTGAAAAAATTGTGACATAATCGGTCATCAGTTTCCCAGAAGTTTTAAAAAGATCCGTTAAACCTTTTACCGATCGTTTATTTAAAAAATAACCAATAAAAAACAAGAAAAAACAAAGGATGAGCAAGAAAGCCGTCAGATAATAGTGATAGTCAGTCGTCAATTGCTTGTTCGAATAGACTTCCATGTCGAATAATCGTAAAAAGCTAGTGAAAAACATAGTGATAATACCGGTAGCAAAGCCAATATTGTACAAAGAAAATCCTTGATGGAATTGTAAAAATTGTGCTGCCAGTGGGGGGAGTGTTAAGCCAATCAAAATGCCGATTCCATAACCTAACGCGATTCCTAGGGGCAAAGGTAAGCCTAAGCCAAATGCTAAGTAACTAATGACGGGTGAGGCAGCACTACCAAATAAAGCGACAAGTGAGTACTGGGTTGAGGGCCGTTGCTGTATGTAAGAGTATAGATAGACACCCAAGGGAATGGGGATTGAGTTAAAGATGTTTTTTCCAAAAAAAGAAAAGCCGGATATGGTAAAGAAAGCGGCGATCATCGGACCACTAATAATGGTTCCTTGCTTTTTAGCAAGCAGGATACTAATCAAAGTCAATAAGCCGCTATTCAAAAAGGCGCTTCCGAGATTGCCGATTGCAAAATAATCAGAAATCAAATTGCTAGGGGCATTCAAAATAGCCAACGATCCTTGCCACAATGCCTGAGGCGGCGAGGTGAACAAGCCGAGTAGAATCAACACACAGCTGTAAGCCAGAAGCAACCGCTGAGTTAAGAGCTGTGAGATCGGTGCAAAAGGTTTCGATTTCGTTTGTAAGAAAATTCGTTTGTCTGACATAGTTTCACTGAACGCTCCTTTTTTTTCATAGTATCACATCTTTTCTCGTCTAAGAAGGTTTTTTTGACAGTTTCCACAAGGCGTTTTTCGAAAAATATGAGAGAAAAGGAACGTCATAAAAGAAAAACTTAAGAATATTTGAAAAAAAGCAATAGCGATTTATCAATGATTTTCGTCTTATTTTCAATAATTTCATAGATTGATGAAATTATTGACGGAAAGAGTTTTGAGAAAATTGTTATAATTTAGTTAATCTCGTTCAGATTTTCTAATAAAAAAGCCATTTTAAGATAAAAAAAACTGTTTGCTTGGTTTTTTTATCAGTGAATCACAAATGAGGGGATTTAATAAGGAGGAAGAGTATGAAGAAAACGAAGTTTGGCATGATTACTTTATTGGCAGCGCTTGTTTTAGGGGCTTGCGGACAAAGTAACGGAGGTGGAACAGGTTCGACAGATACAGGAGAGTCGTCATCAGACGCTGCAGCATCAGATATCAGCACATTACCGCTAGCGGTAGTCAATGATGATGAAGTGATTGAAGGTGGAGTTTTAGACGTTGCTGTAGTAATGGACACTCAGTTCCAAGGATTATTCCAGTGGGAGTTCTATCAGGATGCCTATGACCGTGACTTTATGTTACCAAGTCATGAATATCTATTCTTACAAGATGAGGATTTTAAGATTATTGATGGTGGACCTGCAGACTTAGACTTGGATGTCGAAAACAATAAAGCGACGATCACATTACGTGATGAACTAAAATGGTCGGACGGGGTAGATGTTACAGCCGAAGATGTCATTTTTTCTTATGAAGTCATTGGTCATCAAGACTATGATGGCGTTCGCTACAATAATGACTTTACTAATATTGTTGGAATGGAAGAATACCATAGCGGTGAAGCAGATACGATTTCTGGGATCACAGCAGTTAGCGATAAAGTAGTTGAGATCGAATTTAAGGAAATGCATCCTGGAATGCAGCAATCCGGTGGAGCAATTTGGAACGCGGCATTACCAAAACATACCTTTGAAGGTATTGAAGTAGCAGATATGCCATCCAGTGATCCTGTACGGACAAACCCAATTGGTTTTGGTCCTTACAAGATGACGAATATCGTACCTGGGGAAACCGTAGAGTATGTTCCGAATGAACATTATTATGGGGGAACACCAACATTAGAAAAAATTGTGATGCGTAATGTTCCATCTGCATCGATCAATGAAGCACTAAATGCAAAACAATATGATTTAGTATTGAAAATGCCAACAGATACGTTCGATACGTATCAAGATATGGATGGCTACCAAATGTTAGGACGACCAGAACAATCTTACACCTATCTTGGTTTTAATTTAGGAACATGGAATGACGAAACAAATAGTGTTGATTTTGATCCAAACGCAAAAATGGCCAACAAAGCATTGCGTCAAGCAATGGGCTATGCTATCGATAATGATGCGATTGGTGAGCGTTTCTACCATGGCTTGCGTTCAAATGGTACAACATTGATCCCACCGGTTTATGGTAGTTTGCACAGCACTGATGTGGAAGGTTACCACTTAGATATGGATAAAGCAAATCAACTCCTAGATGATGCTGGCTTTATCGATGTTGATGGTGATGGCTTCCGGGAAGATCCAGATGGCAATAAATTAACCATCAATTTTGCTTCAATGTCAGGTGGAGAAGTGGCACAACCACTGGCAGATTACTATGTCCAACAATGGCAAGAAATCGGTTTGGATGTCCAATACTCTACAGGACGTTTGATCGACTTCCAAGCATTCTATGACAAGTTGAAAAATGATGATCCAGATATCGATGTTTTCCAAGCTGCTTGGTCTACTGGATCAGATCCATCACCAACTAGCTTATGGGGACCAAATTCAGCCTTTAACTACACTCGTTACGAGTCTGAACGCAATACAGAATTGTTAGCAGCCATCGATTCAAATGATTCCTTCGATGAAGAAAAACGTAAAGAAGCATTTGATGCATGGCAAGAATATGCATTTGAAGAAGCGTTTGCTATTCCGACATTGTACCGTAACCAAGTTTTGCCGGTCTCTGATCGTGTCGCAAACTTTACGTGGGCATATGATCCAGATCATAATCCATGGGCACGAGTTGGAGTGACTTCAGAATCTCGCTAATCGATTTGTTGAATCACTGAAATCAAAAAAGAACAACGCTTTTGTCGTTTTCTGAAAAGCCAGCTCAGTTTACTTCTATAGTTAACCGGAGGGATGAGTTGTGCAAAATCAAATCTGGGTCAAGATAAACCAGATACGTTTTAAGATTTTAGCCCGAAAACCAGTTAGGTCTACGCACCTAACTGGTTTTTTGTGTACAAGTTAGGCTAGCATTTGACTGAAAAACGCCTGTCCTTCAATAAGCAGACAGGCGTTTACGAAAAAGATAAATCATGTTTGTAAGGATATAGGATGATTCAAAGGGAAAAATGTTAAATGGAGATATTCGTCACGGTATGAATCAAGTTTTGCAGGTCATTTTTATGGTTCTGGTAACCGGCTTGTTCGATAACGATTAAGCTGTTTCTTAACACTTCTTTGTTTAATTGAGAAGATTGCAAATAGGAGTAAATTTCTTGATACAAGACTTGATGGATTTTCAAATAAAAATACAGAGGTGTATTAGGCAAGGGATGAGACAAAAGCAGAAACTTGTTAAGCAGATAGGAATCCTTACTTTCACTGGCAAAGGCGCAGCCATTTAAGATCACAACACTTAACAAATTTGCATAAAAGGGATCATTGGCATAGCGAAGAATTTTTTTGATCCCATGATCTAAATAGTAACTGATGGTTTCTTGGTCGAAAATAAATAACAAATTTGAGAATAAGTTCAACTCAAAGCGCCCCCAGGTTTCGATATCAAACAAGTATTGCTTTACCAGTTCAACTTCTTGGGTGTAAGCTCCTCGATTCATCAGAAATGATTCACGGTTGAGCAGCAGCAGGCCTTGGACATACAAAGAATAATAAAAAAAATTTTGTGTCTCAAAGTAGCGTTCCTCAAGGCTAGTCAAGTAGTCGATAGTCAGTGTTCGATCATAATATCGGGTATAGAAATCTTGCACCAGCTGACGTTTCTGACCAGTGGCTTCGCTGTCGATCAACAGACTGAACTCATGAACCGTGATATTCATTTTGTCTAAGTAGTCAAACAAGGTTTGTGAAGAGAGATTTGTTTTGCGATTTTCGAAAGAAGAAAGGGTGGTGCGAGAGGAAATACCTTCGGCAAGCTTGGCTTGCGAGATTTTGCGATCTGTGCGCAGTTTCTTGATTAAAGAGCCTTGCTGTTTCATGGGGGACCTCCTTAATTGTGACGCATTTCTGAACAATGTGATTTTAATAACATGTTATCAAATATAATAGGGTATAGCAAATAATAAAGGAGGTCGTTTTTCATGGAATTTGAACCATTTGGTCCTTGGGAAATCAACCCATTTAAAAACTAGTACAGGCTTTCATTTAGATACTTGTCATTGAAGGATCAGTGACAGATTGATAAATGAAATTTAGTTTACGTCCTGCTTTTTTCGCGGCGAACTGCGAACATTCTAAGCAGGAAAGAGAAGATCTTGAAGAATCGAAAGGTTATTTGGTTGATTCCCCCACTCAAAGAGACCTTTTCGTTTGTGGAAGTCATGAAACGCATGAATCGCGCAAGGTGGTCAGTCCCATTGAATGTCTGTCATGCACCAGACCTTCCCCAATTTTCTGATTCTTTGTGATTGATCGTCTTTCAAGCATCATACTTCCAGCTATGACCGTAATGCACGAAGATTACGGTTTTTTTGTGGTCTTATTGTGCTACACAGTAAACCATGTATTTCAAGTGAACTAAAAGACCAAAGCTAGACAAGAAATTCAGTGAGAAAGATAGTGAAAAAAAGTCAAAATCAAAAAAAGAAAAACGTTTGCAAAAAAAGTGTTGACATTTTTTCTCAGAATGAGTACTATTATCTCAACGGAACACGAGAGTGTTCTCATTACTGGATTCGTTACTGTTCGGCAGGCAAGACCAGAGGAAAAAAGTGCATTGATTACCCAAAGTTTCTTGGGTTGTACACTTTTTTGCTTTGGTCTTCTTTTTTTGCTCCATTATTTCTATTCGCTAAAAAAGAACCGGTTCCAAGGTAAGGTCCAGTCATTGATCATCAAAGGAGGGGAGAAGTAAAACGCAATGAAGTGCCAGCTAGGTTTGACGATATCCTGCAGTACTGCCTGGAGCAGACATTCACCTCGTCACTTAATGGCAAGTCAGAGAAAGAAAAAAATACAAGACCTTCTGCATAGACGTCAAACGATGCAAAGTTGTGTATGCGCTATGCTGATCAAGGAGGATCGTTCGTGAAGATTATCAAGAGGATCAACAACAATGTTGTACTTTCAAAAGAAGATGAAGTTGAAGTGATCCTAATGGGAAAAGGGATCGGCTTTCAAACGAAACCGGGTGACCTGATTCCGGCTGAGCGAATCGAAAAAAAATACTACCCAGAAGATGACTTGACAGTGGAACATATGTCGAAAGTCATGACGAAGGCTGACGAGAAACAAATGGCCGTCATTTATGAAATCGTGCGTCTTTTTCGGGAAAGTGTTGGAACCGATTTCAATCCAAACGTTTATTTCACACTGATGGATCATATCTTGTTTGCCATCAGTCGTCAAAAGCAAGAAATTGTTTTGACCAATCCCATGCATTGGGAAATCAAGAAAATCTATGCCAAGGAATATGCGGTCAGTGTCCAAGCGGTCGAGTTGATCCGCAAAGAGCTGTATCCCGATTTTTCGCAAGAAGAAGCTGCGTTTATCACTTTGCATTTCGTCAATGCGCAAATTGAAAAAAGCGCCAATCAAAGTGCCTATGAGCACACCGAGTTGACCAACAATATTTTACGGATCGTTAAGTATAGCATGAACATCGAGTACGATGAGAATTCTTCCTACTTCCAACGGTTTGTGACCCACATTCGCTATTATTTAATTCGACAAAGTCAAGAAAAAGAAGAGCCAGTATTGGCTAATCCGATGATTGCCTTGGCTTTCAGCAGCTATCCGAAAGAAAAAGAAACCGCAGATTCGATCAAAGAATACTTATTTGAACAAAAGGGCTGGCATGTCAACGATATGGAATTGATGTATTTGATTCTGCATATCGGTAACTTAGCCGCTCACTCAAAATTAACCTAAGAATGGAAATGGATTCGTTACAGTTCGGCTGGCAAGACCTGCACTTTCTTACAATACTCGTTGAGGAGACCCGTCTCGTTTTTTATGGGTGATACTCCTGCTTGTTTATTGTAGAAATGGCCGGTCTTTTTATTTTTATTAAATGATCTATTAAAAAGGAGAAATCAAAATGGCAAAATATACTGAATTAGCACAAGACATTTTGGCCCACGTTGGCGGCAAAGAAAATGTCTCTTCTGTAAAACACTGTGTGACTCGCTTACGTTTCCACTTAAAAGACGAAAGCAAAGCAGACACAGATTATTTGCAAAAACGTGACGGTGTCGTGACCGTTGTCAAAGCAGGCGGACAATACCAAGTGGTTATCGGTAATCATGTGCCAGATGTTTACGATGAAGTGCTGAAAGTCGGCGGATTAGCCGATGGCGGCAGTCTTGATATCGACGAAGGCGACGAAAAGAAAGGCAGTTTGTTTGACCGCTTTATCGATGTCATCTCAAGCTTGTTTCAACCGTTCTTAGGTCCATTAGCGGCAGCCGGTATTTTAAAAGGGATCACGGCGCTACTTGCAGCAACTGGGATGGAAGCGACCAATGGAATCTATGTAGTAATGAATACCCTAGGCGATGGTTTGTTCCAATACTTACCTATGATCTTAGCCGTAACTGCTGCAAAGAAATTCAAGATGAATACCTATACAGCATTAGCGATTGCAGGTGCGATGGTCTATCCTGGTTTAGCAGAAAGCGTTGCTGAAGCGAGCAAAGTCTTTGGTCTAACCTTGACCTTACCAGCAGGTGGCTACTTTAATAGCGTATTGCCGATTATTTTAGCGATTTTTGTCGCTTCGAAAATTGAACAGTTTATGCGCAAAGTTACACCTGATGTAGTCAAAATGTTTGTGGTTCCTTTTGTAACGATTTTGATCACTGTGCCGTTGACCTTCTTTGTGGTAGGTCCAGTCGCAAATACAGCATCTAGCTGGATCGGTATTGCTTTCCAAGCGGTTTATGATTTCAGCCCAATCATTTATGGATTTGCTTTAGGGGCATTATGGCAAGTATTGGTAATGTTTGGTCTTCACTGGGGTCTTGTGCCATTGGCGATCATGGATATGGCGCAAAACGGCTCTTCGATTATTTTGACCGCCGCAGTGCTACCATGTTTCACGCAAACGGGTGTGCTAGCAGCGATTTGGTTGAAAACGAAAGAACCAAAAGTCAAACAAGGCGCAATGCCAGCATTGATCTCATCGATCTTCGGTGTGACTGAACCTGCGATCTACGGTTATACTTTGCCAATGAAAACACCATTTATCGTTTCTTGTTTAGTTTCAGGTTTCGTTGGTATCTACTTGTCAATCTTTAACGTTACTGGTTACGCAATGGGCGGTATGGGTATCTTCTTGTACCCTGCATATATCGATCCAGCAACAGGCAGCTTCCATAGCGTGATCCACTTAGCCATCGGTACAGTTATTGCAATCGTAGCGTCATTTATCATCATGATGTTATTGAAAGTACCAACTTTGTATACAACTGTTGATTCACCAGTCGACGGTCAAGCAACACCAGCAGCACCAGCACCAGAAGTAAAAACCGTTTCTGCCAGCGTCAAAGATGAAACAGTCAAAAGCCCAGTAACCGGTCAAGTGGTTGCTTTAGCAGATGTGGAAGACAAAGTCTTTTCTTCAGGTGCTATGGGAAAAGGGATCGCCGTTGAACCAGCGATCGGTGAAATCACTGCTCCAGCAGATGCAGAAGTCAAAATCTTGTTTCCAACAAAACATGCCATCGGCTTAGTCACTGAGGATGGGACAGAATTATTGATCCACATCGGCATGAATACGGTGGAACTTGAAGGCAATCACTTTACTGCCTACATCAACCAAGGAGACAAAGTCAAAGCCGGTCAAAAATTGATCTCTTTTGATACTGAAGCGATTCGTGCGGAAGGCTATTCCTTACTGACACCAGTCATCGTCACAAACTCTAACGACTACAGTGACATCCAAACGACACAGTCAAAAGAAGTAACAGCGAACGACAATTTGATCGAAGTCGTAAAATAAATGCGTTTATCGGCACGTCGTAGGATCAGTAAGAATGCTTTCTTACTGATCCGCTGTGTCGATCAATAAAGAAAAAGAAAGTAGGCTAATCATGACAGAAAAACAATTTCCAAAAGGCTTTTTATGGGGCGGCGCCACTGCAGCCAACCAATTTGAAGGAGCATGGAACGAAGGCGGACGTGGCCCAGCGACATCCGATACGGCGATCGCTGTCAAACCAGAAGACCGTAAAAACATGGCAGAATTTGCTGCACCAATGACTCGGGAAAAAGTCTTGTTTGCCTTAAATGACAAAGAGGGCTTGTATCCAAAACGTTGGGGATCAGATTTCTACCATCGTTACAAAGAAGATATCGCCTTGTACGCAGAGATGGGCTTTAAAACGTTCCGTCTGTCCATCGCTTGGTCAAGAATTTTTCCAAATGGTGACGATGTTCAGCCAAATGAAGAAGGCTTGCAATTTTATGACAACGTGTTTGATGAGTGTGCAAAATACGGGATCGAACCCTTAGTGACCCTCTCTCACTACGAAACACCTATCGGGATCGCGTTAAACTATGGCGGCTGGAAAAATCGCCAAGTGATCGATTTGTTCGTCAAATACGCAGAAACTGTGTTGACCCGCTACAAAGACAAAGTCAAATATTGGTTGACCTTCAATGAAATCAATATCATGGGGATCTCTGGCTATGTTGGCGGTGCCTTGTTATCCGAAGATGGCACGCAAAACCTTTCTGACATGTATCAAGCTGTGCATCATCAATTTGTGGCTTCTAGTTTAGCAACAAAATTTGCCCACGAAATCAATCCTGATATCAAAGTAGGGATGATGTTGGCACGGATGCAAGCCTACCCAGCTACACCAAATCCAGCAGATGTGATGGAAGAAATCAAGCGTGACCACGAGAATCTCTTCTTCTCTGATGTCCAAGTTCGTGGGAAGTATCCAGCGTATACGAAGCGCTTCTTTAAAGAAAACGGCATCGAAGTGACCTTCGAAGATGGCGATTTAGACATTCTTGCGCAATACCCTGTCGACTTCATGTCCTTTTCTTACTACATGAGTTCTATTGCCCGCCACAATCCTGAAGAAGGCGGCGAAGCAACGGCCGGCAACTTTTCTTTAGGCGAATCAAACCCATACTTGGAAGCCTCTGACTGGGGGTGGCAAATCGATCCAATCGGCTTGCGTGTGACTTTGAATAACTTGTACGACCGCTACCAAGTACCATTGTTTATCGTTGAAAACGGCTTAGGTGCCTTGGATACGGTGGAAGAGGATGGTTCGATCCATGACAGCTATCGAATCGATTATTTGAAGGCGCATATCGAACAAATGTATGAAGCGATCGAAGATGGTGTGGAATTGATGGGCTATACGCCTTGGGGTTGTACCGACTTAGTTTCGGCTTCAACGTCAGAAATGTCGAAACGCTACGGCTTTGTCTATGTAGACGCGGATGATGAAGGAAACGGTAGCTTTGACCGTTCCCGTAAAGATAGTTTTTACTGGTACAAAGAAGTCATTGCTACCAATGGCGGTAGTTTGTTACAGGATTAAAAAATAAACCAAAGCGGCTCTCAAAAAAGAGAGCCGCTTTTTTGTTGTGCTCGGTAAAAAAAGAAGAGAAAGGGGGTTAGCAGCTGCCATGCTAGAAAGATCAATGAAACAGTCAACGCCCATTTTTTCATTTTGGGCTTAGGCACAACGGCTTCGGGCATCAAATAGACAAGAGAGAATACTGTAAGAAAAAACAACAGGGTCAGTGGTTGGACGACAAACGTCAGCCAGTTCATAGGGCAAGCTCCTTTTATGAGGATTGATGATTTGTTCTTTCGTGTTATTATTTTGCAAATTCATTATATATTTAGTTCGTTAAAAAGGCAAGGAGCTCATGGAATAACGATTGTGTGCAGGAAGGGGGGAGAAAAACGAGTGGCACATCCTTGTATTTTGATTCGAATCTTTCTAGAGTAACACAGTAAGCTTGAGGTTAGAATCAGAACTAGCAATAAAAAAGCCCCTTTTCAGGGGAGGGGAGTTCTTTAAAAAGATAGGAAGAAACCCGTGTATTTGATGAAGCTATTGGTCCCTAGTTACTGGGGACCTGACTAATTTACGTGGAAAACCCGCCACTGTCATTCACCGTTTTCTGATCCTCAAGTAGAAAATAAAACAAAGAAGACTAGCCGAAATCAAGAAACCCATAAAATAGAAAGTTAGCTGCATGTCAGTCATCGTATAGGAATACTCTAAAATCTTACAAACAAAGATCACTAAAGAAACCGTGATGGATAAGGAAACCCATGTGAAACGCGGCAATCGTTTCGTTACGATGATCAATCCTAACGAAAAAAAGATGACTGGTACCCAAAAGATCAAGCGAGCAAGTTGGATCATTTTATCTCTCCTCATTCAAATTGATTTGAGTAAAAGGATAGCTTACAACGTTTGTTATTAAAAATAATAACCATTGTTTCTGAGCATTTTTTCGGAAATTGTGTTTTCAACTTAAAGCATGGGCGTAATGCTGTTCTTTAAATTCTTTTGGTGTTTGCCCCGTAACTGCTTTGAAATTGCGGATAAAATGGCTTTGATTGGCAAAGGCTAATTGGGTGCTGATTTTTTCGTAGGAATAGTCTGTGAACAACAATAAATGTTTGGCTTCACTGATTTTTCGTTCCTGAATGTAACTGTGGATCGTTTTGTTCATTTCTTTTTTGAACTGATTACATAGATGGGTCTTATGTTTTTGAGTGATGGCTGCGAGGTCATCAATGGTCACTTTTTCATAGAGATGGCTGTCGACATAATTAACAATCGTCTTGACCAACAGTGATTTTTGCGCCAGCGGATAGCTATGCAGAAGCTCCATAAAGCGGTAGGTGGCTTCTTTGATATAGCGGAGGCACTCCTCGGCAGAATGAATATAAACCAGACCTTGGATCAATGAATCAGATAAGCCGAATGCTTGGTTGACTGGTACTCCTTCATCAATGCTCATGCGGGTCACGACAGCGACAAAGGCCGAAAACTTTAGTTTTAAGCCTTCCAGTTCATGAGGGGAAAGGGAAACACTGTAGGTCTCTTTCATTTTGTTAAATACCCAGACTACTTTTTCCGGCTCGTTTCGTTTGATGTAGTCAAGATAGCGCAATTCAAAATGATAGGAATCAAAGGTAGCTTCATGCACACGGCGTTCATAAAGATTGGTTTCCAAGCTAAGATCTGTTTGCATGGATCGGTCGTGGGATTCAGTTTGGTAATGCCAATGGATTTGGTCTTTTGCCAACGGCTGCTCCGCAAACAGCGTATAAAGCAGCTGGATGTATTCTTCAAAGGAGTATTTGTCTTCTTTGGAATAGTGCACATTGTAGTGGTATTCATGTTCAAGAAATAGGTAAGACGTATCTGGTGTACCAATCACTCCACAGGGTCCGATGACCATATAACAGGTTTTTCCAGCTAACTGAAACGCAAAACAACCAAGCATATATTTGCCGAAATGATAGAGATTTGCAACTGGGCCGTTCGTTTCTTCCAAATAGTGTTTCAGAGGATTCTTGGCTGTTAAGGTGAGTGGGGGATACAGCGGAGTCCCTTCTTGATCCAAGAGAATCATCGGGATCAAATATTTGCGATAAAGCAGATCCATGGCGGTCGTAAGTGTTGTTTTGTTCATGAGACACCTCAAAGTCCAAACATTGTTTTTTCTTTTAGTATAACGTAAATTTTTTAGCATTCAATAAACAATTTATTATAAACACTAGTTTTTTAGTATATCTAAGGAAGGATTCTTTCTATAATTCAGATAAATAAAACGGTTACAGGAAGGAGTAAACATGGATAGTAAAAAATTGAAAGAATTGTTTCAGCAATTGACGCCAGAAGAAAAAATCGCTCAGACGATTCAATTGAATGGCAGTTTAGTCATTGAAAATGAGGTGATGACTACTGGCCCGATGCAAGATTTAGGGCTTCCACCAAATTTGAAGATTCACGAGATTGGTTCGATTTATAATGTGAACGATTACCAAAAATTGATTCAGTTACAGAGGGAAACGTTAGCACACAGCCGACTCAAGATTCCTATGCTGTTTATGTCGGACGTCATCTACGGGTTTCGGACCATTTTTCCGATTCCCCTTGCCCAAGCAGGTTCCTACGATTTTAATTTGATCGAGCAAGCCGCTGAGATGACCGCCAAAGAATGTTACCAAAATGGCCTTCATGTGATCTTTTCACCCATGCTGGATCTTGTTCGCGATCCTCGCTGGGGCAGAGTGATGGAGTCGCCAGGAGAGGATGTGTATACGGCAAAACGTTTTGCTAAAAGCGTCGTGACCGGCTACCAAGGCAATCTTGATCAAGGAGTGGCAGAAAATCACGTTGCTGCTTGCATCAAACATTTTGCTGGTTATGGTGCACCCGAAGCGGGCAGAGAATACAATACGGTCGATATGTCCAATCAGCGCTTATTCAATGAATATTTGCAACCCTATCAAGCGGCGATCGAAGCCCAAGCACTGCTAGTGATGACAGCCTTCAACCTATTGAATGGTGAACCTGCAACGGGTAGCCGCTGGTTGAACCGAGAGATTTTGCGCGAACGTTTCGGTTTTGATGGGGTACTGGTCTCCGATCATGCCGCCATCAAAGAATTGGTCCCCCACGGTTTTGTCAAAGATGAACGGGAGGCCGCTCAGAAAGGTTTGGAAGCGGGCGTTGATTTTGATATGATGACATCGGTCTATGCAACTTACTTACCAGAACTGATCAAGCAACCTGAACTCGCGGCTTTATTAGACGAAGCAGTTTGGCGTATTCTGGTATTAAAAAATCAACTAGGACTGTTTGAAGACCCTTATCGAGGGTTGAAAACGCAACAGACGGGAGAAGTTTTGTCGGATGAAGCCAAAGAGCTAGCCGTTAAGCTAGTAGAAAAAAGCTGTGTGCTGTTAAAAAATGAGGGCAGCTTACCTTTGAAAAAGGACCAAACCGTCGCTGTGATCGGTCCTTATGGAGAAAGCCGGTTGACCTTAGGTTTTTGGGCGTCAGTCAGCGGCAAGCCACAAGACACGATTCCTTTAAAAACCGGTTTGCTGCAGCATTTCGCACCCGAAAACTTGATCTTTGCTCGTGGATACAATCTATTCGACTCGTATGAGCAATTTGGTCCTTTAAAAGCCGGGATCGAACAGCTGAATGGACCGATCGAACCAGAAGATCAGTTGCTTTTGGAAGCCATGGAAGCCGCCGAAGCCGCCGAAGTTATCGTCTTGACTTTTGGAGAGCAGTTTTTGGAGAGCGGCGAAGGGGCATCAAAAGCTCATTTGCAGCTGCCATTGAAACAAATTCGTTTGATCCAAGCGTTGAAAAAGACTGGCAAGCCTTTGATTGGCGTGCTTTACACTGGCAGACCGTTAGTCTTAACGCAAGTGGAAGCATTATTTGATAGTCTGTTGCTGGTTTGGTATCCGGGAACGATGGGCGGGATCGGAATCGGCAATCTGCTGAGTGGGCAGGCTTCTCCGACAGCAAAACTGGCGATGACCTTTCCTCGGAGTGAAGGACAGATCCCACTATACAGTGCCCAACTGCCAACGGGCAGACCTTTGACAGATAGTGAGCATTCTGATCGCTTTTTGTCAAAATACCGAGATGAATCAAATGAACCCTTATTCGCATTCGGAACAGGTCTTAGTTACAGTTCGTTTACTGGTGAATGGCTTGGTAGTGAAGTATCTAGCGAGACAATCCATTTGGCTTATCGAGTGAAAAACCAATCGGCAATAGCTGCAGAAACCGTCATCCAACTTTATCTCATGCAGCGTCCAGCGGCAATGGTTCGTCCAAGTCGCCAATTAATTGCGAGTGACCTCATCTCATTCGCGCCCCAAGAAGAAAAAGAGCGCAGATTGTCACTGCCGTTGTCAGAACTTGTTTTCTATGACAATCAAGGGAAGAAACACATAACCAAAGGTACTTATCGATTCCTAATGCGGATCGATCAAAAAGAAACGATGCTTAGTGTAACGATCTAAACTAAAGGAGTGAGAAAGAATGGAAAAATTAGAAGCATTTTTAAGTAGCAAACTATTACCAATGTCACAAAAATTACAACAAAACAAAGAATTGGCCGCTTTGATGGAGGGGTTTATTCGAACAAGTCCCATCACTTTAGGAATTGCGTTTATCACGATCATTGGAAATTTTCCGATTCCTGGTTGGACGGACTATTTGACGAAAATTGGCATCTTCCAGCATGTTGAAGCGATCACCAACGGAGCAACTGGCGTTTTTGCCTTGTATGTTGTATACAGTTTGGCGTATTCTTACGCAAAACAATTAGGAAGCAATGAACGCAATTCAGCGATTATTTCTTTAGCTAGTTTCATTATGTTGATGCCTCAAACCGTTGCAACGACTGTCATGCAAGATGGTCAAGCAGTGGAACAAACGATTGGAGCTTTGAAGCTTGATTTCTTAGGCGGACAAGGACTGTTTATCGGCATGCTGACCGCTTTATTGGTGACACGTTTCTATGCTTTCTTATCAAGAAAAAATATTATGATCAAGCTACCGGATAGTGTTCCCCCAATGGTAACCCAATCCTTAGCACCAGTGTTTGTGGTCACGATTATTTTTGTCGTCGTCTTTGTCATACGCGTCTTGTTTGGGTTTACTTCATCCGGCTCGATTTTCCAATTCTTTATCGATGTGATCAATGCGCCGTTGAACTCCTTAGTTGCTAGCCCGCTATCGATCATCATCATTATGGAATTATTAGCTGTTTTATGGTTTTTCGGAATTCATAATGCAGTTTTACAAGGACCGCTCGGGGCGATTAGTATGACCATGGTCGTTTCAAATATTGCCGCTTACCAACAAGGACAAGCGCTGCCTTATCTGATTCCTTCAGTGATTTATATGGGCATGTATGCTGCTGGCTTCATGGGCTTTGTGACCTTCTTTATGATTCGCAGCAAATCGGCAAAAATGAAACAATTAGGAAAATTGTCGTTTATCCCGTCGATCTTTAACATCACAGAGCCAATCATGTTCGGGATGCCGATTATTTTGAATCCGTTGTTCTTTATTCCGCAAGTCTTTACACAATTGATCGCTGGCTTTGTGACCTGGGGATTGGCAACAACGATCCTCCCAATCAGCTTGAATCCAACCATGAGTCTATTGCCATGGACCACACCGACTTTTATCAAAATGCCCTTTTCAGGAGGGCTTAACTACACGATCTTAATGATCATCTGTATGCTGATCGGTATTGTTATGTGGTATCCGTTTCTAAAAATTGCGGATAAAAAAGAGTACGAATTAGAAATGGCTGCTGAAAAAAAGCAAGCAAGTGAAGCAGCAAAAATGACAGAAAAAGTCGTGGAAGAAATTCAAGCGTAAACAAAGGAAGTGGCACATTTGGTTTATTTAGGAATTGATATCGGTGGGACGCACATCAAAACGGGATGGGTTGAAAACAATGAAGTCACCGACGGACGAAGTTTTCCCACCCCGGCAACGCTGGCGGCATTTAGTGAAACTATCAAAACGATCCTCCAAAGCTATGCCCGTCAAGTTTCTTTCACGAAAGTGGCTATCGCAGTCCCTGGTTCAGTTAATGAAACAGGGACGGTCTTCTTTGGTGGTGCCTTGCCATACCTTGATGGGGTAAATTTGCCAGAATTGATCTGCCAGTTAAGCGATGGCATGGTGACAGAGGTTACTGTCGAAAACGACGCAAAAGCCGCCGCGCTAGGGGAAATGAAAGCCGGCAATCTGCAAGGGATCCAAAATGGTGCGGCGATCATTTTAGGAACCGGCGTGGGAGTTGGTCTTTGTCTCAATGGAAAACTCTATCGTGGGCATCATGGACAAGCTGGTGAAGTCAGTTTTATGATTCGTGACCGACAAATGAGAGGCGCGGACTCTTTTGTGGGGATCGGTCTTTCGGCTGTCGGATTAATTGAGCGTTTGGCTGCTAGTATGGCTATCGCGCCTGATGGTCCTTTGGTCTTTGATACCCTTACGAAAACTGCTGATCCTGAGGCAGAGGCTTTATTTTTAACTTATACCAAAGAAGTCGCTGTCTTGTGTTTCGATCTTCAGTGTCTTTTAGCTCTGGAGAAAATCGTTATCGGTGGCGGGATCAGCCGTCAGCCACGCTTGATCGAAGCCATAGCTAGCAGCTATCAAACTATTTTTAAAACCGCACCAATCATTGAGAAAACGCTGCAGCCAGTTGCGATCCAAGCCGCTTATTTTCAAGCGGACGCCAATTTGATCGGCGCAGCCAAGGAGGAACCGTGGGATGAGTAAATTTCCGGAAGCATTTTTGTGGGGAGCATCCACTAGTGCTTATCAAGTAGAGGGCGCATGGGCAGAAGACGGCAAAGGTCCCTCAGTGCAAGATATCAAAGAGATTCCGCAAGGGACCACTAATTTTAAAGTAGCATCAGATCACTATCACCGATATGAAGAAGATGTGAAATTGTTTAAAGAATTAGGGTTAAAAGCCTATCGTTTTTCCATATCATGGAGTCGAGTCATTCCCGATGGTCAGGTCAACCCAGCAGGATTGGCGTTTTATCAAAAACTGATCGATCTGCTACTAGAAAACGAGATTCAACCGATCGTCACCGTTTTCCATTTTGACCTGCCCGTTGCGATCGCGAAGCAAGGTGGGTGGGAAAACCGAGAGACGATCCAAGCATTTGCTGATTACTGCCAAGTACTGTTCGAAAACTTTGGTCATCAAGTACCGCTATGGCAAACCATCAACGAGCAAAATGTGATGGCACTTGCTGGTTCGGTCATTGGTACGAGTCAAAAATCCATGAAAGAAAAATTTCAAGAAAATCACCATATGCTAGTGGCCCAAGCATTGGTGACCCAACAGTTTCATGCCGGTAATTTTAGCGGCAAGATTGGCCCAGCACCGAATATCGCCAGTGTCTATCCAGCTTCTGAAAAACCAGCCGATCAGCTGGCAGCTCTTTCTATGAGTGCGCTGAGAAATTGGTTATTCCTAGATGCGGCTGTTTTCGGCACATACAACCATAACGCATGGCATTTGTTAGAGACGATTGGTGCAGCACCGACAGTCACTGAAGCAGATCGAAAGATTTTGGCAGCTGGAACATGTGATTACATCGCATTGAATTATTATAATACGATGACCGTCAGCAGCTATTTTCAAAAAGAGACAAAACTCGATCAACAGTCTGGTTTCGGGATTCCTGGCTTTTTCCAAGTAGTAGAAAACACCCATTTGCCCATGACTGAATTCGGTTGGCCTATTGATCCAGAAGGCTTTCGCTTTACGTTGAACGAAATCTATTCCCGTTATCGTCTGCCTCTTTTGATCACGGAAAACGGAATCGGTGCCAAGGATGTTTTGACAACTGATGGTAAAATCCACGATGATTATCGCATCGACTACTTGCAGCAGCACATAAAACAGATGGCATTGGCGATCGAAGACGGCGTCGATGTGATCGGCTATTGTCCATGGAGTGCGATTGACCTAGTCAGTACTCATGAAGGCATCGCTAAACGCTACGGGTTTATCTATGTCAATCGTACGGACGAGCAGCTGTTGGACTTGGCGCGATACAAGAAAGATAGTTTTTATTGGTATCAAAACGTCATCGATAAAAACGGGTTAGGAGAGTAAGCGATGTTTTTTCAGGAATATCTATTTGATCCAGAAGCGCAAGCCGGTTTGACAGTGTACCTGCATGAGGAAAAAGCCGAGTATGAACGGGTGGGCGATCGTCCGTTTGTCTTGGTGATTCCCGGTGGCGGCTACTCCTTTTGTAGTGAGCGGGAAGCTGAGCCGATTGCTTTAAATTTTGCTGCCCAAGGTTTTCACGCCGGGGTCTTACGCTATCATGTAGGGACACATCGCAGTTTCAGCCATTCCTTAGCAGATGCCGAAAAAGCGATTGTCAAAATCCAAGAACTTGCAAGTGAATGGGGAATCGATGCCGAAAAAATCGCTGTGATCGGCTTTTCTGCCGGCGGCCATTTGGCAGCGGCGTTATCAACACTCTCCTCAATGAAACCGAGCTTATGTATTTTAGGCTACCCAGCGATATTGTCTTCATTTGCTACTGTGATGAAGATCGATGCCCCTTCATTAGAGGAATGTGTCACAAAAGATACGCCGCCCACCTTTTTGTTTTCAACCTTTGAAGACAATGTCGTTCCTATCGAAAATTCATTGGCGTATCTGCAGGCCCTAGAAGATCACGAGGTTCCCTTTGAAAGTCATATTTTCCAAAAAGGACGTCACGGTCTTTCTTTGGCGACCGAACGCTTCGGTAATCGTAAAGAAATGGTTGATCCACGTTTTGCCCGTTGGTTTGATGAATGCGTCGAATGGCTAGAGTTGAACTGGGCAGATAAAGTTGCCCAGCCAGCTTTGTTTCCTGATTTAGGGCAGTGGCCAATTCGGGCATTACTCGAGTCAGGTGAAAACAAACGCTTGCTGTTGCAGGCTTTTCCATCATTGGCAGACAAAAGCCGCTTAAAAATCGTAAAAAACATCAGCTTGCAGCAACTACTAACGATCATGCCAGAAGCTTTTGAGAATGTTTCTTATCAAGCGCTTGTTTTGCAGCTGATTGATCCTAGAAAGGAAGAGTAAAAATGAAAGCAATCCTGGTCCATGAAAGCTATAAGGCTTCAACAGAATTGATCACCCAAGAGCCACAAGCGATTGAACAGTTATCAGCTGTTCGTAACAGTACTGCTGCTTGTCAGTTGCTGCTGCACGATGGCAACCGCAATCATTATATTATTGGCGACGAGTTTTCGATCCCCGATGAAATCGAGATTCCCATGATACGCGTTGAGATTTTTAGCGAATTGCCGGTCAAAGCGCAATTCGTCGACTATTATGTCGGTCAGCAGGAATTGGCGTACGCCGATAAATTACTTGAACGAACTGCCAAAACCTATCCTGGCGATCGCTTTGCGCCTCTTTATTTGGAGTGGCAGATCGATGAGACAATCAAACCGAAAGTTTATCCCGTGAAAATCAAGGTCTATCGGGCACACTTGACTAGCCAAGAGGAGTGCTTGTTAGAAAAGAACCTAACGATTGAAGTGGGCACTTTTACTTTTCCAAAAGAATATTTAGAAACGTTCCACTTAAATATGTGGCAGCAGCCCAGCAATTTGGCTCGCACCTTTGACGTTCCGTTATGGAGCGATGCCCACTTTGACTTGATCAAGGAAATGGCTGAGAGTCTCGCTGTGATCGGACAAAAAGCGATCACAGTGATCGCCGGAGAGATTCCTTGGAAGGGCTGGTTCAATTACATCGTCAAAGATTATCCCGCCAATTTATATGAGTATTCGATGGTAAAGGTCAAAAAGACGCCAGACGGAGAACTTTCCTGCGATTTTTCTGTGCTGACACGTTACCTTGATTGTTTTTTTGCTGCGGGTATCAAAGAAGAAATTGACGTGTTTGGTTTATTAGGGGTCTGGGAACCGCCATTTTTTCCGTTAGTCAACTTGGACCATCCAGAAAAATTGGTGATTCGCTTTTATGATGAAGGGAAAGGCGCCTTTGGCTTTATTAATCAAAAAGCTGAGTTGCAGGAGTATCTACGCCAAGTATTTGATTATTTTAAAGGAAAGAATCTGTGGGAGAAGGTTCGCATCGTTTCTGACGAACCGAAGAAACATCAAATCGACAGTTTCCGAGCCTCGTTAGCTGTTTTAAAAGAAATTGATCCGTCGATCCAGATCAAAGCTGCTTTTGATAAAGAAGACGTGTTATTTGAGCTGCTGCCAGTGATCGATCATCCTGTGACTTCCTATTACTGTACTTGCAACCATTACGAAACACTAGCACAAAGCCATCCGGGCAAGATGCAGTACTATGTCTGCAATTATCCGGACAAACCAAATACCTTTTTGCATAGTCCCCTGTTAGAGACGCGAATGCAAGGAATCTTATCGTATCAGTTCAAAACAGACGGCTTTCTGCGTTGGGCCTACAATTGCTGGCCAGAACATGCTCGGTCCGATATTCGGTACAATACGAGCTCACTACCGATCGGTGATCTTTGTTTCGTCTATCCTGGCAATCACGGACATTTATTGTTGTCCCTAAGGTATAAACAACTACAGCGGGGGATTGAAGATTTCTATCTCTTGAAGACCGCTCAAGCTGCACAACCGCATCAAACCGACGCCGTAGTAGCAGATTTTCTTAAAGTTACAGACACGAAACACTGGATGATCGACAGCCATCACAGTCATCCCGATGTTTTTCTACAGACCGCGGAGGAGATTGAGGCCTTTCATCGGGCCCTCCTCGAACTGCTAGAAAAGTAGCAAAATCAAACACTGCACCCAGAAATTTCACTACGATTTTCCAGAAGAATAGTGAGATACCTGTGGGCGTTTTCACTACTGATTCACGCAGCTTTTTCGTTTTACTAGGCATCTGTTTTCTTACAGATGCTTTTTTTCTGGTGAGCGTTTCGTTTTTCATTCCCTCCATCTTCCTTTACACTTTTAAGTAAGGTCATAACAAACTATGACAAATAGAAGTAGAAATAATCAAGGAGGAAACGAGCATGTCAGAAAAAATCAACAATCCGTTAACGAAGTATTATGATGGCAAATTTGAAAAACAGGTGCAAGAAGCACCGGCAATTCAAGGAAAGATGCAGCCAGTACCTGATTGCGGGGAAGAAAGCTACGCAGGTTCAGGCAAATTAGCTGGACGCAAAGCATTAGTGACCGGTGGTGATTCTGGTATTGGTCGAGCAGCAGCGATTGCTTTTGCCAAAGAAGGCGCCGATGTTGCAATCAACTATCTTCCTTTTGAAGAAGAAGACGCGCAAGAAGTCAAGGCAGTCATTGAAAAAGCCGGACGCAAAGCAGTTTTGATCCCAGGAGACTTGAAAGATGAAACTTTCGCTCGTCAATTGGTTCATGAAGCAGCCAAAGAATTAGGCGGGTTAGATACGTTGGTTCTAAATGCTGGGATGCAACAAGCGGTGAAGGACATCAAAGAGTTGACTACACAACAAATTCAAGATACCTTTACAACGAATATCATCTCGATGTATTGGACAGTCCAAGAAGCGTTGGATTATCTGCCAGCTGGTGGGAGCATCATCACGACCACTTCGATCCAAAGTGCGGAGCCTAGTGCCCATCTTTTAGACTATGCAGCCACGAAAGGTGCTATTACTTCCTTTAGTAAAGGGCTAGCTGCTCAATTAAGTGAAAAAGGCATTCGGGTCAATACGGTGGCTCCGGGTCCAATCTGGACACCACTTCAAATTTCGGGTGGACAGCCACAATCTGCGATCCCAGAATTTGGTCAAAAAGAACTGATGAAACGTGCTGGACAACCAGTCGAATTAGCACCAGTCTATGTTTTCTTAGCCTCTGATGAAGCAAGTTATGTAACTGGTCAAGTTTACAGTGTAACTGGCGGTAGCTTCTTCGCTTAAAATTCCTAGGACTAAAATAGTAGAAAAAAAGCTCGAGCAAAGAGGCTCGGGCTTTTTTTGCGGATGAAAATGGAATCGGCAACTTATTTTCCTTGTTCGGCAAACATCTTGGTCATCATCAGTTGATTGATCTTTGCAAAAACGGCTGCCCACTCTTGCTCGGCTTGCAGGTTAGACAGTAAGACTAATTTTTCGGAAAACATCACTTCTTCATAATTATCCGTGATCAATAAATCTGCGGCTTCCATTTGTTTGACGAAAGTCACAGAAGCTTTAGAATAAATCGAACGAATCCTCGTCTCAATCATTTGCTTTGTGCGGTATTGAATCGTCGTTTGAATATAGATCGACACGGTCGGGGGCGTATTCATCTGTGTTTCCAAATACAAGAGATGAGCCAGATAAGGCAACTGTGTCTGTTCAAAATACTCTTTATCCAAGTCAGCAAATAGATACTTTTCAACATGGGTCAGTAAAAGTGTGCAGATTGCTTCATAGGTTCTGTCTTTGGAAGGAGCATTTTCAGTCAACAGTTGGTGTTCTAGCTGCCACACTTCCAGAAGATCGATGCCGATAATGATCGATAGATTGAAGACCAGCATACAGCTGCTTAATAATTTTTCGAATTCGGCGGCTTCCTGACTTGGAGCAAAGGTATCGTGCCAATCTTTGATCATTGCAGTGAAAAAGCGCACAAGATCAGTATCAGAATGTTTGATCTCTTGGATGATCGTTTGATTCTTTTCTTGGGGAACAACCCCTGGCAAAAAGACATGCAAAAAGAAATTCAAGTAAAGATACTCTGACTGAAGCATCTTTTCTGAGGCATAATCGGCACTCAAAAAAAGTGATTCGAGAATTTCTTCTGGTAAAAAACAATAGAAATTCATCAATCCCATGTATTTTTCAGGAATCGGCGGTAAATATTTTTTCTGGATCGTTCGGCTGACCACTGCTTGCCAAAATGCAGCGAGTTTATTTTTCGTCAACGGATCAAAGTGAGAAACAGCAAAGAATGCCGTAAATTCTTCGACATTTTTATGGGAAACACTCGGCAAAAGCCACAAATCAGCAGGCGCACTTTGGGTCAAGAAACTGTAGGTGAAAATACGGATATCAAGCTCTTTTCCAGCAAGAACGATGCGATTATTCAGGTCTGTTCGAATTCGGATTTGAAATTTTTCCAATAGTTGGTTGATTTTCTTGATCAACCGATACATATGCGATTGGCTGACATGCAAATCCAAACATAATTGAGTCAAGGTCATTTGCGGGCGCCCAATCAAGTAATGAATCAGGTTGTATTGTGTGGAGTTGAGCAAGTAATGATACATCAATTGTGCATAGAAAGGTTCATCATCCTCTGTTCGATCAAGAAAATACTGATTGTAATGATTTTTTGATAGAAGCAGGTGAGGTGAGAGCAGCTGCAAATCTTCATTTAAAAAATAGATATATTTTTGCAGGCTTTTTTGCGGGATATTCAAAACTTCTGACAGTTGGACCAATGTCACTCCGTTGGAATTGCAGACAACTTTGAAAATCTCTAATTTCTTTTCTTCTGCGGGAGAAATGAATTCTCGATACATAAGGGATTCTCCTTTTTGGCGTTTTTTTACGCTAAATCTGTGAACCGTATGATAACCATGATGGATTATACTTATGATAGATGAGAATAGAATGAAAAAACACCAATTAAATTATTATTTTTAAGGCTGTTTTTTTGATGACCCTCGGTTTCTCATAAAAAAAAGTGAAGGAAGAGATGAAAATGAACAAAAAGGTACGAATGTTAGGTTTGGTCGGAATGGGTTTAGGAATGGCGCCCACTGCGGCAGCTGCAGCAGAAGCGAATCCAACGGCTTCAATGACGAGTCAAGCAACACTAACGATCGAACAAGGAATCTTGTCACTGGATCAGGTGACCAATTTTAACTTCGGTACAAGCAGTATCCAAGATATCGCTACCGATGAACAAGTAATTCAAACAACGTCGGATGAAGTGACATCGATCACGGATTACCGTGGACCAAATCAAGCTGGCTGGCAGTTGACTGCGCAATTATCGAAAATGACGAATGCCAGCGATAACGAGCTAGCAAATGCCAAAGTCACTTTAAATGGTTCAACGGCTTCGGGCGATGCAACGCTAGTATCGGGCACCGAATTGATGGTAGGGGCAACAGAACCTACATTGATCGCTTCTGCTAATGGGACGACCGGCTTAGCAACCAATGACTTTAACTTTTCCAATGCTTCATTAACCGTACCAAAACAAAATGTGAACAGCGGCACTTATAGTGGAACGATCACTTGGACATTATCAAACACCTATCAAGCAGAATAGCAAGGAAAGGGCGACAATGAAAAAACAAATCAAGTGCTTCGTACTCATTAGTTTCTTTATCAGTTTGTGTTGCTTTACGAAAGTCACCGGTCATGCACAGACCACACGGTTCACTGTAACCCCAGAACTTCCCCAAAATCAAGTCAGTGACGTCAGTTATTTCGACTTACTGGTAAATCATGAGACCGAACAGAATTTGACCGTTGCCCTTCATAATACAAGTTCAGAGCCGTTGACCATTAAAGCAGCAGCACTAAATAGTTATACGGCCTCTACTGGGATCATCGCGTACCAAGCAGAACAGACCGCCGAAGAGAACCAAGGAATCTCGTTTAGTCAATTGATTGAAAATCCGAGACAGACGATCCAGCTTGACCCTGGAGAAAGTCGTCAGGTCCATTTTACCCTTTCAATGAAGGCAAAAGAATTTGCAGGAGAAATACTTGGTGTGTTTGACTTTGAAGAAGAACCGGCGGAAACAACTGAAAGTCAGCAAACAAATCTGCAAGCCAACTATAAAATTCAACAAGGGGTCCGCTTGCGTCAGAATGTAGCAACCATGCCTGACCCCCAGTTGTCTTTGGTCAATTCTGAGGCGGTGGAAAGATATGGTTCTACAGCTTTCAAAAGTAGGATCCGCAATGATCAGCCCACAGCCTTTGGCAACATCACTGTCAAAACAGTGATACGTGAGCAAGATAGCGGCAACAAGGTCGGTGGGTTTTCTGCAGAGAATTTTCAAATAGCTCCGAATTCGGTTTTGGAGCTGTTTAGTGCCTTTGATCAGAACATTCTCGAACCGGGGACCTATCTATTACGGATTGAGTTGAATGCGCCTAAAGGAACATGGGTGTTTGAGGATTCGGTGGTGGTTGATCGCAAGCAAGCCAACCTTATCAACCGTCAGACAACGTTAGGTGCAGCGTATCTTCAAAAACAGTACTGGCTCTATGCAGGAGGGCTACTTCTCTTCCTGTTTGTCCTACTTCTCTTGTTCATTTTATATAGGAGACGTAAAAAAGCAGAAGCAGATGTTAGGCTGTCAGTGCAAGAAGAATCAGAATGAAGAAAGCGGAGGACAGTGATGAAAAAGTTTGGCATTATCCGATGGGGCTATGTGTTCTTTTTTAGCATTTTGCTGCTATGTGGGAAACAAGAAATCGTCCATGCTGCGGTATCTGCGCCAGATTTTCCTACGTTAGCGATTGACCATTCTCTGATCACTCCTGTGGGACAAGCGGGGTCGCCACAAGGGGAACCGGGCGTTAATTATGTTCAGATTAATGATGGAGCTACTACCAACTCCAGTGGTGGTGTCTGGTTCAATAAGCCGGTTTCTTTTACTCGCTCTTTTCGGTTAGAAATGGCATTTTGTATCGATAATACAGCAACGGACAGCGATGGGCTCGCTTTTGTGATGCAAAGCAATGGCTTAAATGCGCTGGCAGAACAAGCAGGACCGACGATTGGCGTCTGGTCAAATACAGGAGGAACGACTCCTTTAAATACGGGGGCAATCCCGCAAAGTTTTGCGATTGAATTCGATACGTTCTATAATAATGCCGGTTTGACTGGGGACGGTATGATGGATCGCGATGTTCCTTCCGGCCATCATATCGCATGGAATTTTCCCGGCTCAAATGACGCATATACCACCGATGGCTGGCTGATTATCGATAAAGTCTTAAATCATCGTGATACGGTATCAGTGAGTGATATTTCCGATGGGGTGTGGCATAGTTTTACAGTAGTTTTTGATCAGCCAACGCAAACGTTGCGTTACACCGTACCAGATTTCGGTGTTGATGTGACGGTACCTGTTGATGACACCTTCAAATCAAATTTGAACCTGACTAATAGTGCACCGGTCTATTTTGGTTTTACTGGTGCAAACGGGGGCTATGTTCAAGAAAAAGCAGTGGCGTTTGTCGATGTTGAAGGATTAGTAGAACTTGAGATGCGAACCGGTGTTTTTGAAAAAGACCCAGTCAAACTATTGTTGGATACTGGTACGACACTTTCCCAGCCAGCCACTGTCGACAATAGCAAAACCATTACTTATGCGACCTATCTCTCCTATAAAAGCACCAGTGATCTAGCTGACTTGGAATCGGGAATCTTGCTCTCATCGCTTTTTCCAAAAGGACTATCATTAGTTCCCGAGGCGGTTTATTTTGGAAAAGCCAGTGAAATCATGGTTAATGGCATGCCGGAAGGCGGAACTGCCTTACCTTTTGTCATTGAAAATGGGCAATTGGTTGCGACACTGCCTGACATGGTCAAAGGGAATGAATACATCGTTCACTTTTCCGTCAATTACACAGAAGCGCCGCTCAATCAGAATTTAGATATAGCCATCCCTGTCCAAACTGTTTTTAATGGAAATGCTTTTGTTTCCAGTATGACGTCAGGTGATCCAGAAATTCATTATTATCAAATGACTGGAATCTTTCCACCAACGCTTACAACAGGTTCGGCGTCATTGGCAGAAGCAAAAGCAGACCTGCAGATCGTGCGGCAAAAGCGCAATTCCTATATACCGATCACGATTGATGACCAAAACTCGACCCAAGCCAAAATATATGTCACGGAGTTCTTTACGGAGGATGTGACAATCACCGAAACCGATTTCTCTGAAGCAGCGTTGGTTGAACGGGGAACATTGTCGGAGCCGCTAACGGATACATTGGTGTTAGACACCGAAGAACTAGAACCAGGCACAACCTATTATCTGGCTTCCTATGTGATCGATACAGAAGGCAATCGATCGGCGACACGTTATTATGGCATTGACTTTCGAGGGATCGTGGTATTTGAGCGTGCGCCTGCTTCAATCAACGCAGCGGCAGTGACCTTGAATGAACTCGCACGATCCATCAGAGACGATGGCTTTGCTTATTTAACGATTTCTTTTGATCAAGAAGCTCTTTTGTCTGTCAGCAATACCAGCGAAGGGACCTGGCAGTTAAGTGGACAGATAAAGGATTTTATGCAAGAGCAGCAACTATTGGCAGAGGAAATTCAGTTGGTACTCTATGATCCGGTGACCAATCAGCTGGTGGCTTCTGTCACTTCTGAAGAACAAGTGATTTTCCAGCAGGAGCCAACAGGAGCAACGGACTTAACCTTGGATCTTCAGGAATATGATTGCTACTTTCGCTTTGTCCCCAATTTAGATTTGATTTTACCAGGTACCTATACAGGCACAGTCAACTGGCTGTTGGAGAGTACAATCATTAATGAATAGAAAAAAAAACGCCTAGAAGGCGTTTTTTTCGTCTAAAAGTTTATGTCGGTCCCTTTAACTTTGGCGGCTTTTCGCAATTTTTAAAACTAATGATAGGCCTGCTAAAGCAAAACTGCCGTATTTAACGAATTTTTCCAAGGATTCTAAGGTTTGCTGTTTTTTGTGTTTGCAGTCTGGACAGCTTTTTTCATGGGCATTCATTTTTTTTCCACATTTACAATGACTCTTCATCTGTGATCCACTCCTCGTTTCGTTTTATTTTGATGACTTTCTATAATTTAATTATACATGTTGTATAAGGTTCTGTCTGAAATTATGCTGTGTAAGACGTTTGTTAAAATGAGAAAAAACCTACGTTTATTGGGGGGAGGCGTGGAAGTGTGTAATTGCGAGGCTATTGGCAGTTACAGAGCCCGATGGGTAGGAATCGCTATAGATAAAAAAGGAAGGAAATCTGACAATTTTCTCATTTTCGATAGGTGCTGAATCGCTTTGCTTATCAGTTTAGCAAAATTTTGCTATTGTGGAGTAAGATTAGGGGACAAGAAAAGACGCTTCTCTTTTTTTTCTATATTCTATCCTTAATCTGAGAACGAAAATCACCGATAGTATGCTATATATAAGAACAAGGAGCCATCCTTGACAATGTCGAATATGGCATTTGAATGAAAGGATTGATGAAATAAGTGATTTCTTCAATAATTTATACCGATACAAAGGCTTATTTAGATAAAGTGCTAGACCAAGCACTGTTGGATCTACTAAAATCTGATTATCCTAAAGTCTATGAACACGTGCAAAACTTGATTGTTGCTATGGAACAAACGATCCAACAAATTGACAGCACAAATTTTTGGCGGTTGATGCCGGAAATTTTAGGCTATGATTCTCGCTTTGTTTTGTTGAACTCGCTGCAATTGTCAGAAGACAAACTGTTGACCGAAATCGAGATTATTCAGATGATCGAACGTGATTTTCCGAATTTGAATAAAGAATTTTGTGGCTATTCCTTAAAAGAACAAGAGCATGAGAGTTTGATCTTCAGTGTTCAATAAACACTTCTCGTAGGAATATCAAGTAGAGTAAGAAAACGACTAGCTGATCTAGTCGTTTTTTTTTATCAAGAAAAAGAATAATTAAACATGTTATTTATCATTAAAATAAAAATTATTTTGAAATTATGAATAAAATAGATTATTATTGGTATATAATCCTTTTAGTGAAAGAAAAAACAATCGAAAAAAGGAAGAGGAAAGCCAGCTGACTGAAATAGCTGCGATTGTTTTAATTTAGAAAATAAGAACCAGCCTCATCGGCATGGAAAGGAGCAATTATGGATTACTTGAGTTTTTCAAAAAAAGAGTGGGAAGTCTTAGTTTGTTTTTGGGCTGTGGATGAACCTCTGTGCTGTACAGAATTTAGTGAACGTTTCGGCTTAAACCGTAACACATCACTGTCCGTGATTCGCAAGTTAGTAAACAAAGGAGTTCTGGAGATTGCAAGTATCAAAATGAGCGGATCAGTCTTGGCTCGTCGCTTTCAGCCAGCTGTAAGTGAATTGGAGATATTACAGACAGGCCTAACCGATGACCAGATTTTTGAATTAGTGAAAATCGCCATCAGAAAAATCGAAGATCCTGAACAATTAACCCAGTTGCTAAATGTGATTGGTGAATTGAAAACTAAAGCTTCTTAAAGAATACTCGTTTGCATGATAAAAAAATGATCCGCTGTGAAAACAGCGGATCATTTTTCTTGTTCTTGAAATTTTTGTACCATTTTTGTCGTCAATTGATGGAGCACGGACAGTTCTTCCGGTTCAAGAGGCAAGAATTCGGTCACTCTGTAGGGGATCTCTAACGCTTGTTCATGGAGCGCTTTGCCTGAGTCAGTCAATGTGACCCGCAAAGAACGTTCATCGTCTTGATTTCGATTTCTTGCTAGGTAGCCTTTTGCTTCAAGCTTTTTTAAAACCGGTGTCAGTGTGCCAGAGTCGAGACATAATTGCTTCCCCAATGCTTTGACACTGATCGCTTCATCTTCCCATAACACCAACATCACTAAATATTGGGTATAGGTCAAATTCAACGGGTCCAGTAAGTCTTTGTACTGTTTGATAATTTCTTTTGAAGCGGCGTATAGAGGAAAACACAATTGGTTTTCTAACGCTAAGACATTCATGTTTTCACCCCTTTTTCTAATATCCGCCTCTTATCATAGCTGTTTTTTCAACGAAAGTCTACTCGCTAACGGCTTTGACAGTCACTTCAATGTTGCCAGCTGTGGCTTTTGAATAAGGACATACGGTATGAGCGATCTCAAGCAATTCTTGTGTTTCTTCTGTTGACAATCCTTCGATTTGACCTTCGATCTCAACACCCAAGACAAAACTGGATTCGCTTTCTGCGTATAAGGTCACTTGTGCGCTCACCGTAGAAGCACCATCGATTCCTTTGCTGCTTTTCACCAATTCAAGGGCACTGTTGAAGCAAGCACTAAAACCAGCTGCAAAAAGTTGTTCTGGATTGGTAGCATTTTCGACACGTTTGCCAGGTGCAGTGATGTTTAGCTCAAATGAATGATCGGGACTGTGTACTTCTCCTGAACGGCCACCAGTGTTGATCATTTTAGTCGAATACATTTTTTTCATCATTTCTTCACTCCTGATTTTTATATTTTGTACAATTAAATTGTATGCAATTCAAATGAAAAATGCAAGGAATTGGTTTTCGTTCTATTTTTTTTCTAAAAAAAAGCGGAATCAGCATAAGTTTACTGTTCTCTTGGGTGAAACGTGCTATCATAGTTAGTAACACTTGTAATAGATTAACAAATGAGTTTGAAGCTTCAAATTTACTGCATGAAAGCAAAGAGGGTGAAAATCATCGTAGATTATATGGAAAAACGAGCGGTAGGGCGCTATTTTCGATCGTTGACGGATCATTATTCAGGCTATATACGGCTTTATGGCACCTATACAGAATATCGGGTGATTGCAGGGATTCCTGCTGAAAATGTCATGTTAGAGATTATCGGGGTTGAAAACGGTGTCTTATTGACCCGTGTAAACAATACATTATTTGAAAATGGAAGAGGGTTTTTACAATGATCATTATCCAAATTATTTTAGTTATTTTAGTATTAGTGATTCTGATTTGGCTGATTGCAAGCACTGCTGTGATCGTTCGTCAAGGGGAAGTCAAAGTTGTCGAAAGTTTTGGGAAGTACGTTCGAACGTTGGAACCAGGGCTTCATTTTCTTGTTCCGATTTTGTATACAGTTAGAGAAAGAGTGTCCTTGAAACAGATTCCTTTGGAGATCGAACCCCAAAGTGCAATCACAAAAGATAATGTAATCGTTCAAATTGATGAAGCAATCAAATACCATGTCACAGATGTGCGTGCCTTTGTCTACGAAAATGAAAACTCCGTTGTTTCAATGATCCAAGATGCCCAGTCGAACTTGCGGGGAATCATCGGGAAAATGGATTTAAATGAAGTTTTAAATGGGACTGAAGAAATCAACGTAGCATTGTTTACTTCAATCAAAGATATCACGGCAGGCTATGGGTTAGCGATCGACCGAATCAACATTGGGGAAATCAAAGTTTCGCAAGAAATCATTGAATCAATGAACAAATTGATCACTGCCTCTAGAGACAAAGAATCGATGATCACAAGAGCCCAAGGTGAGAAATCTTCTTCAGTCTTGAGTGCAGAAGCCAAAGCTTCTCAAATGACGATCGACGCCGAAGCCCGAGCGGAACAAACTCAAATCGATGCCGAGGCGCGGGCAAAGCGTGTACGGATTGATGCCGAGGCGGAAGCAGAACGAATCGCGAAAATCACTGAAGCTGAACGCAAACGGATTTTAGCCATCAATGAAGCAATCAAAGAAAGCCAGCTCGACGAGCGCTCACTATCATATCTAGGGATCGAAGCCTTCAGAGATGTGGTGAATAGCAATACCAATACGGTCATTCTGCCATCAAATATGACGGAACTGGGAAATATTCCAGTCGTCAAACAACTTTGGGAAAATGCACCATCTAAATCGGCTGAATAAGTTAAGCACAACAATTGAAAAAGGTTCCCATACTCCGAAAAGAAAGAGGAGTATGGGAACCTTTTTTACTTCGTTTTTTCCGCCGATTGATTATCGACGATCAAGAGGGCCATCATGACATACCCGATCCAACTATCCCGAGAGTATAAAATGTAGCGAGGGGACCAAGAAGCGGCATATTTCTGTTTGTATTCGCGTAACCCTTCAAAAGAATAGAAACGAGAACCAAAGGTGTAAACGAGATAGGCGATCCGCTCTTGCAAGAAACTGCTGCGGAAAGTACCAACGTTGGCTAATGGTGCCATGCCTAAATCAAATTGTTGGTAGCCTTGTTCTTTAAAATAGTCGAATAGCTGAATAAACAAGAAATCCATCGTTCCATTCGGCGCTTTTTCAGGATCGTGGCGCATCAAATCAATGGATGCTAGGCCTGTTTGATAGGTGGGCATAAAGGAAGCGAATGCGACGATCTCCTGTTGCTGATTTCGGACGACAGCAATTGGTGCGGTGCTTAGATAGGATTCTGAAAAGAACCCAAGGGAGAACCCTTTTTCTTTCCGTCCATCTAGCCAGTTGTCAGAAATTTCCTTAAGCGTTGCAAATGTTTCGGCTGAAAAGGGTGGGGTGAGCACATCAAAAGTAAAGCCTTCTTTAGTAATCTTATTGTTCAATGCTCGCTGTCCCTTCATTTTCTTTCCTGAGAGGGTGAAGCTAGGTAGATCCACATAAGCTTTCTCACCGAATTTGATAAAGTCATACCCAAATTCATGCAGCAGCATCACCATTTCTTCACTACTTTCATAAAAGACCGGCAGATAATTCCATTGATCCATTTCTGTTAAGAAAGTTTCCAGTGCCTGTGGAAAGTCTGCTTGCTTCCCAGAAGGATCCCCCATGACTAAACATTTGTTATTAAAGGTCGTAAATTGAAAAAAGACCGTCGGCTCGCCAATTTCTGGATACACGTATACTTTCTTGTCTTTTAGATACACCAGATGGCTGTCGCTGTTGCCACCGTAAGTATTTAAAACATGTTTCACTTTATCAGTGGCAGCACTGACGCCTAATTGGTGTTTTGGTCCCATCAAGTACCGGGCAAACAGCAGCATCGCAATGGCGACGAATAAAATCGCAACGAACCCTTGCAGCCATAATTTTTCAGAAGGGAAAAGCAAAAAATCCATCGAATGGTGATGCGTTGGATGTCGATTGATATGAGGCATATTGTAGACCCCGATAATGACATAGAGGATCGTCAACGAACCAATTAACAAACCATCGATCGTCAGCCATTCCCACGAGAAGACGAGTTGTTTACGGAACAACTCGCTTTTTGAAAAAATCATGATTGCTAATAATAATAGAAGAAACAGCATGGTCGAAAAACGGAAGCCCGCAAAAATAGCATAACCGATTGTTGCTGCAATCAACAAAAGCGTCGGCACGTACGCGCGACTGACACGGGCAGATATCCCTCGACCGGCAATTAAAAAGAGGTAACCGAGAAAAATACTCGGGTACTGCATCACAAAATTCAAGCGAATCGGATTGAGGTGGGCTAACCATTTGATTTGATCAAAGGCTTCTGGAATCGTGGCGGAGAGCACCAACATCGTTCCCGTCAAATAAAGCAGCAACACTTCGATCTTGTGGAACACTTCCAACAACAAGCTTTTTGGAATACCAGAAAAGCGCTGGTTGAGGGAGACGCCGACATTTTTTGAGAAAAAAAGCAAACCGATCAAAAAGGGAATGATGTAATAAAACAGGCGGAAAAGCAACAGCCAAGCAATGACACTTTCACGGGGAATCTGCAGTGAGCCCATTCCCATGATCATCATTACATCAAAGGTTCCAAGTTCTCCGGGAATCATCGAAACGATCCCAATCACGGAGGCAGCGATGAAAAGTGGCAACAATTGAAACACATCCACCGAGATGCCCATCAAGAGACCAGTCGTAAAGAAGGCTGCAAAAACACCTAGCCATTCTAATAAGGAAGCGGCGATCAACTGCAGACGATCACGCCGTTGCAGTCCACCTAAGTAAGCATTTTTTTTGGAAAAACTAAGGGCATAGACAACTGGAAAATAAAGACTACCGCCTAAAAGCCAGATCCAATACTGTTGCAGATAATCTGTCGTTGGACCAAATAGGACGAAGGCTAGTGCAGCAAGGGATAAAATCGAAAGACCAGACATCAGGTAAATAAAAATCTTCGAAATTGCTTGGGCAACTTCTTTGCCTTTTTTTCCTTTGCCGTAAAATTCCGAGCGTAATCCGATGCTGATGAAGCCGCCGAAGCCGATTAAGTTGTTCATAGTGTTGATGATCCAGCTGGTTTCCAGCAAATAACGGCGATCAGGTTTGTCCCCTAATAGGAGGTTCAAGACAATGTCATATAAGACCATTGGCAAGACACATAATAACCCAATGACAGCCATTAATGCCACTCGCCAAAGTGCCAGTTGCGCAAACAACTCTTTTAATTGATCAATGGAGATCGTCTTGCTTAATGAAAGCAGTTCGCCCAACACGATCACGGCTACTGCAATCAAGAAGAGTGTTTTAAACAGTGAGCGGTGGTCGCGGAGCCAAGTAAAGATTCTCATAGTTATTCACCGACCTTTTCTAAAAAAGATAATACTTTCGTGTTAAATACCTCTGGATTCTTTCGTGCAAAACTATGTCCTTGTCCTTTGACGACGATAAAATTGGACTGAGGGATACTGTTTGCAATATAAAATGAATGGGAAAGCTTGATCGAATCACGTTTACCGACCAAAATCAATGTCGGCACACTGAGGTGATTCAAATCGGCTGTAGATAAACCGATTGGACGAAACAACAATCCCAAAATAGGGAGAAAGCCCCGCATTCCTTTTGAGAATGGGGAACAAAGCCAAACGATCAGATATTGCAAGACACTCCCCATTCGAGAAAAGAGTCTAACTCCCCGTGGCTCAGTATTGCCCGAGTTTAAAATCATACAACTAACATACTCAGGGTAAAGATGACAAAAGACCATTGCTAGATTAGCCCCATCACTAAATCCTAATAGGGCGATTTTAGACAAATTTTCTTGCTGAATGATTGCTAAAAGATCCGTTGCCATTTTAAAAAAATCGATCTTTTTCTGTGTGTTAGTGGACTTGCCATGCCCACGGCTATCGATTAAGTACAATTGATGTTTTTGTCGCAATGCGTCGACCTGCTTTGAGAAATAGGCACTGCTACCGCCGTTTCCGTGCAATAAAAAAAGAGGGCATCCTGAACCGGTTTTTTCATAATAGAGGACAGACCCATCCGGTAAGGGTGCGTAACATTTTTCAACTTCCATTTTTTCACCTACTTTCTAAGAGTATACCTTGAAGTCAGTAGCTATCACAAACATATCACTAGATAAAATGAGAAAAAATAACATTCTACTCATTTTTTCTTTAGCAGATATTTAGGAAAAGGCTTTTTTCTTTACAATGTAAATAAAAATAATCGGCTAAGTTAATTAATTTGTTTTCAGAAAATTCTTTACAAACACGGTTTCGTTGACTATAATCGAACTAACTAATTGAGAATGATTTTCATTTATGAAAGAGAGGCTAGCCAATGACCACTATAGCAGATGTTCTGATTATCGGAGGAGGGCCCACGGGGCTCTATGCGAGTTTTTATGCTGGATTACGTGATCTATCGGTCGTATTGTTTGAAGCACAAGCCGAATTAGGCGGGAAGATCAATTTTTATCCTGAAAAAATGGTCTGGGATGTGGGTGCATTGCCGCCAACCAAGGGGAAGAAAGTCAAAGAACACTTGATTGAACAGGCTAAGTTGTTTGATCCAACGATCTATCTGAAAACGAAAATCATCGAATTGACCAAGGGAGACGATCTTTTTTATGCAGTGGATGACAAAGGGAGGACCCATGTTGGACGCACCGTTTTAGTTTGTATTGGCGGCGGTGTCGTTTCTCCGCAAAAATTGCCTTGTTTCATCCATAATAATGTCGACAACTATATCCACTATCAGTTTCCTGACCAGCAAGCGATCCAAGGCAAACATCTTGTGATCTCTGGCGGCGGGGATGCAGCAGTTGATTATGCGATTGAAGCGGCGTCTTATGGGGCAAAAGTTTCGCTTTGTTATCGGGGCGAGAAATTGAAGGCCCATGAAGCACAAGTAAAGAAGATGAAAGCAGAAGGGATTCAAGTGCTGATGAATCACACGATTGACGGGGTGAATCAAGCCGAAACCTTCAATATGGTTCTAAGATTAAAAAACAGTGCTAACCAAGAAACGATCGATTTTTTATGCGATCATTTGTTGATCCAACATGGCTATGACCGGGACAGTGCCTTGTTAGATAAAGTTTCCTTTGATCTCGCACGTCATGAAGATTTTTATCTCAATTGCGAGATCCCCACAAAAACTAGCCATCCCGGTGTGTTTGCAGCTGGTGACATCCATTACTTCAAAGGCAAAGTGAATCTTTTGGCAGGCGCCTTTCAAGATGCTGCGCAAGCAGTTAACCAGATCAAACAGTATTTAGAGCCCGCTAGTGTCCCACAAGCGATGGTTTCTTCCCATAACGAGAAATTTAGTGAAAGAAATCGACAGCTGCTGGTGAACGAGTAGCAGCGATTCTTTGTGAAAGAAAAAAAGCAAAAAACAGGATTCCCTTGGAAGTCCTGTTTTTTTGGTAACCTCAGAACAGAAATTCGTTTCACTAGAAGTGAATGTTTGCCACTCCTAAAAAATAAAATCTCTCAAATAAATGATGCAATTGATGAAAATTTCAGCTATTATTTTCAAGTTGACTAATTGGAGGGGATGACATGAATCAAACAAGATATGCAGAATTAAAACAAGCAGAAAGAGGCGCTATCTTAAGTATCGTTGCCTACATTTTTGTTTCCATCGCCAAACTAGTTATTGGTCGTTTGGCAAACTCTGAAGGATTATGGGCGGATGGATTAAACAATGCGACGGATATCGTAGCTTCTATCGCTGTTTTGATCGGTTTGCGTTTGGCTCAAAAGCCAGCAGATGAAGACCATAAATATGGTCATTGGAAAGCAGAAAATGTGGCGAGTCTCGTAACATCCTTGATTATGCTGGCGGTCGGTCTGCAGGTTTTATGGTCCTCCATTCAAACGATTCTACTCGGTGAAACGCAAAGTCCCGATATGATTGCGGCAGTCGTCGGTATCATTTCAGCTATTTTGATGTATAGTATGTATTACTACAATAAGCGATTATCCGCTCGCGTAAAAAGCTCCGCTTTGCTAGCAGCTGCTAAAGACAACCGCAGCGATGCGTGGACGAGTATTGGAACGGCGATCGCTATTTTTGCCGCCTCATTTGGTATCGGTTGGTTAGACAGTTTGACTGCGATCGTGGTAGCTCTTTTGATTATCAAAACCGCCGTTGACATTTTTCGCGAGAGTGCCTTTTCACTTTCTGATGGGTTTGATGAATCGTTAGTCGTGGAGTATGAAGCGGCAATCGCTGGTTTTTCTGAAGTGAAATCTGTTAAATCGATTCGAGGAAGAATGTATGGTGCCAATGTTTTTCTCGATGTCGTCGTGACGATGGACAAATCTTTGACGGTTGAAAAGAGTCATAACGTGGCAGATGCTATTGAAGATCTCTTAGCTGATCGTTTTCAGGTGTTTGATACTGACATCCACATTGAGCCAGCTACCGAATAAATTTTCTGGCAAAACCTTGGTAGGACAAGGATGTAAACCACCCGTTTCCTGTTTGTAAACTGAAAAGTTCTTACGGAACCTGCTCATTCATGGCAAACTAGAGGTAACAAAGGAAGAAAGTAGGGAGCCCTATGAATAATAAGCAGGTAGTAGAAAATGAATTAGTTATTTCTTTAGATAAAATGGATGAAACAGAAATGATGGCAATTTGCCAACAATATATTGCGGCTATCGATGATAGCCAAGTCCTCTTCGCTTTACTGAAAAAAGTTCAAGCCTCTAAAGCAGCAGTAAGCAAATAAAAAAACCGGCATCTTATGCATTGATGTTCCCCGCAGCGAAAGCGAAGGAGCATTGATCAACAGGAAAAGATGCCGGTTATTTTTCGATTTGTTCAAGTCTTTTTAAAAACTTTTAAAGGACGTTTAATAGTGCGGTTAATCCATAGACGAGCAAAGAGGCTATACCTAAAGGAATAATGCGTCGAAATATAATCTCTTTCAAGCGCTTGCCTGCTTGTCGTTCTTTTTCATAGTTAGAATCATGAGCGTGTGCTTTAAATTGCTGAGGAGAACGAGAAAAGATCAAGCCATTGGTCATCGATAAAACCCATCCAATCAACACCATGAAGAAAGAAACAAAAATGATTGCCAGTAAAAGTAGTTGTAAGAGTTGCATCGTGTTGCTACCTCCTTTTCGTCACCTTTTTTTTCACTTCTAGTTTACCATCTTTTGAAACTTTTAGGGATCTTTATTCAACGTGCCCTTTCTTTTTTTGGTTCTTCCCTTATAATAGAGATATTTATAAGCGAGTTTCTGTTTCGCACAGCAACAGAGAGAAGGGATTCTTATGGCAATTACACAAAAAATCATTCAATCACCAGAAGACTTCAAAACGTTGGATCGTTTGATCAAAGAAATCTGGCCAGAAGTGTTTACACCAATCATTGGTTCGGATCAAGTCGCGTATATGCTGGCTCATTATCAATCACCAGCAGCGATTCAAAACGAAGTCCAGCAAGGAGCCGTCTATCTTTTACTAATGGAAGGTGACCAAGCAGTGGGGTATACAGCGTATGAAGAAACGCCGCAGCAGATTTATTTAAGTAAATTGTATCTCCACCAATCCACTAGAGGCAAAGGCTATGCCAGCCAAGTCTTTGATTGGTATGAGGAAATCGCCTCAGGCAAAACGTTGCATTTAAACGTCAACAAACAAAATCAGCAAGCGATCGCTGTTTATGAACATCGCGGCTTTGAACGCGTTTCTGAACGCACCGTTACGATTGGTTCGGGATTTGTTATGGATGATTTTATTTATGAGAAGAAAGTATAATTAAGTAGAAAATTCATTTGATAAACCAAAAAACATTAAATGAATCAAGAATCTTATTTTTGATTTTAATATCGTGCCTATTGGGAAACATTGCCAATAGGTTTTTTTGTATCTAGCTAATTCTAAAATTCCTTATCAACATATAAATTTTTAAGTCGTGCTACTGTGTAAAATTACAATGAATAAATGTTCTTTTGAGCTGTTAAAATAGTTTCGTCTATTCGTAAAAAACATATTTACTCCCAGGAAGCACTGTGCTATTATCCTTGTATAAACATTATAATGTTATAAACTAAGGAGGCAATTATGAAAGGGTTTGTAGAATTTATTGAACAGAAATTGATGCCGATTGCAAATAAAGTGGGGATGCAACGGCATATGGTAGCGATTCGTAAGGGGATCATCGCTACTTTACCATTAACGATCGTTGGGTCGTTCTTCACGATCTTACTGAATTTTCCCATCGAATCAGTCGCTGCCGTGATCGAACCGTATCGGGAAGTTTTGGATATTCCCTTTCGTTATACAGTCGGGTTATTGGCATTGTATGCAACGTATGGGATTGCTTCATCGCTAGCCAAAAGCTACAAGCTGGATTCATTGACTGCAGGTATTTTAGCAACGATGTCCTTTCTTGTAACCGCTGCACCACCGTTGCGAGTCTTTGATTCTGTGGAAGGTATCATTGATGCGGGACGTTATATCAATGTGGCCAACCTAGGCTCCGGCTCTTTGTTTGGCGCGATCGTCACGGCAATCTTGTCCGTTGAAATCTATCGTTTCTTTATCGTAAAAAACATTACCATCAAAATGCCAGATGGCGTGCCACCAGAAGTGACGAATTCATTCATGGCGTTGATTCCTGGAGGAGCGATCCTGATTTTGTTCTGGGTGATCCGTCATATGTTAGGCTTTGACATCAATGGCTTTTTAAGTAACTTGTTGATGCCGTTAAAAGACGTGCTTGCTGGTAATAGCTTGTTTGGTGGTTTGCTGACTGTCTTCTTGATCTGTTTCTTCTGGGTACTGGGAATTCATGGACCAGCCATCATGGGTCCTGTCATTCGTCCCTTCTGGGATATTTCCATCGCTGAAAATATGGAAGCCTTCCAAGCATCTGGCAATGCGCATGAATTGCCTAATATTTTTACGGAACAATTTTTACAATGGTTCGTATGGATCGGTGGAGCCGGTACGACCTTAGCGTTGGTCGTTTTGTTCTTCTTCTCCAAATCAAAATACTTGAAACAATTGGGACGTTTGTCCATCTTGCCAGGCCTATTCAATATCAATGAACCAGTGATTTTCGGTGCACCGATCGTAATGAACCCAATCTTAGGTATTCCTTTCTTGGTGGCACCGTTGATTACGACAACGATTTCTTACTTCGCTACCATTACCGGTGTTGTACCGATGATGGCTGCCAGACTTGGGTTTGCCATTCCAGCACCAATCGCCGCCTGGATGAGTACGGACTGGAGTATCGCAGCAGCGATTTTAGTGATCGTCAACTTCTTTATCACACTCGCAATCTATTACCCATTCTTTAAAGTCTTTGAGAAACAGCAGATTGCTCGAGAGCAAGAAGAAGAAACAGCCGCTTAAGCAAAACAAAAAAGAGTGAGGTGCAAACATGGGGATTTATGCCATTTGTTTATTTTTTGGTTGTCAAATTTGGTTAACAAAATCAGCACAAGGGAAAAAAATTCAAGAAGTGCCGTTTTGGCGGATGCTTTTGTTCGGGATTCTTGGCGTTGCTGCAGCGATCCTACTGAGCCGTCAGTTTCCGTGGGGACCATTTTTGACGATGACGGCGACGATTGTTTGCAGTTCGCTTTTACTGACACGTTTTACTGCTTTTTATGAAGAAATGAGGATGAGATAAGTTGAAAAGAAAACTAGGAGTATCGGTGTATCCCGATCACAGTGATTTTGAAACAGATAAAGCCTATCTGCAATTAGCCCATGATTATGGCTTTAGCCGCATTTTTATGAGTATGTTGGAAGTGAGTGACGGCAAAGAAAACGTGCAGAAAAAATTTAAAGCGTTGATTGATTTTGCCAAAGGATTAGGCTATGAAACGATTTTAGACGTGGCACCAGCCATCTTTTCTGAACTAGGCATCTCCTATGATGACTTGACCTTTTTCCATGAACTAGGTGCCGATGGGATTCGTTTAGATTTAGGTTTTGACGGCAACAAAGAAGCGATGTTGACCTACAATCCCTTTGGTTTAGCTGTTGAATTGAATATGAGCAATGATGTGGCGTATTTAGACAATATTTTGACCTATCAAGCCAACATTCCTTACTTATACGGCTGCCACAATTTCTATCCGCAAGAAGGGACTGCCTTACCCTATGATTTCTTTGAAAAATGCAGTCGTCGTTTCAAGGAAAAAGGCATTCGAACCGCCGCATTTATCTCTTCTCAAACGGGAACGATCGGACCTTGGGATATCAATGATGGCTTACCGACCTTAGAAATGCACCGAAGAATGCCTGTAGAAACTGCCGCAAAGCATTTGTTTGCCACAGGCTTGATTGATGATGTCATTATCGGCAATGCTTATGCTTCGGAAGCAGAATTGGCGGCACTAGGAGCGATTGATCGCTACCAGACGGCATTTGCGATTGAATTTGTGCCTGAAATCAATGAAGTTGAACGCCGAATCGCCCTTGACGAGCAGCATTACCGCCGAGGCGACATCACTGACCGGATGATCCGTTCCACAGAAGTTCGTAAAAAGTATAAGAACCATGACAATCCTGCCCATGACCACGAAGGCGTCTTTCAACGAGGGGATGTTGTGATCGGCAATGATCGTTTTGGCAAGTACAAAAACGAGCTGCAAGTCGTGCTAGAGCCTCACTCAGACCCACGAAAAAATAAAATCGGTTCGATCGTCGAACAAGAGTTAGTTCTGCTGCCCTTTATCCATCCTTGGTCGAAATTCACTTTCACAGAGAGGAAGGTGTAACGAAATGTTTGATTTGATTATTCGTCAAGCCCGCACGATCGATGAAGAAGTATTTGATATTGGGGTTCAAGACGGCAAAATCACTGCTTTGGCACCCACGTTGAAGGAGCAGGCGAAACAAGAGCTGACCTTAGCAGAAGGGGAGTTCTTGTCAGCTGGTTGGATCGATGACCATGTCCATTGTTTCGAGGAAATGACGCTCTATTATGATTATCCAGACGAGATCGGTGTCAAACGAGGCGTCACGACCGTTATCGATGCGGGGACGACTGGCGCCGAAAATATCCATCGGTTTTATGATTTAGCCAAAGAAGCCAAAACCAATGTCTTTGCTTTAGTCAATATTTCCAAATGGGGGATCGTAGAGCAGGATGAACTTGCGGATCTGTCAAAAGTCAAAAAAGAATTGGTCAAAGAAGCGTTGCAGAAGTTTCCTGACTTTATCGTCGGGATCAAAGCCCGAATGAGTAAAACGGTGATCGGCGAAAATGGCATCACGCCGTTGAAATTAGCCAAAGCGATCCAAGCTGAAAATCAACCGTTGCCTCTGATGGTCCATATTGGTTCAGCACCACCGAATTTAGCAGAGATTCTCGCTGAATTGGAAGCAGGTGATGTGGTGACCCATTGCTTTAACGGCAAAGCCAATGGGATTTTGGATCAGACGAACCAAACCATCAAGCCTTACGTCTTTGCTGCCTATGAAAAAGGCTTGGTCTTCGATATTGGTCATGGGACAGACAGTTTCAATTTTGACGTGGCGGAGACGGCCTTTGCCAATCAGCTAAAGGCTTCTTCCATTAGTACGGATATCTACATCCGCAATCGTACCAATGGACCTGTTTTTGATTTAGCGACGACTATGGAAAAATTAGCGGTCGTAGGGTATGATTGGCGTGAGATCATCGAGAAGGTGACCAGTGCCCCTGCGAAGCAATTTCATTTACAGAACAAAGGCGAGATCGCATTGGGATATGATGCTGATTTTACGATTTTCCGCTTTGAAGAGGGCGAAAAGGAATTGACGGATTCTAACGGCAATCGCCGAATCACGACACAACAGATCGTGCCGCAAAAAGCGGTGATAGGAGGGGAACTTTTTGACACTGAATATTGAAGAACTAGGCTTGAAAGAAGTCATCAATGCTTCCGGCAAAATGACGATTCTAGGTGTCTCGAAAGTCAGCGAAGGCGTGCTTGCAGCCCAGCGCTATGGCGGGGAGCATTTCTTTGAAATGGCAGATCTAGCAGAAAAAACCGGTGCCTATTTAGCAAAATTGTTGAAAACGGAAGATGCGCAAATCGTTTCTTCCGCTTCGGCGGGAATCGCCCAATCAGTGGCGGCACTCATCGGTCAAGGAGACAGCTATCATTTGTACCACCCATATAGTGAGAAAATCAGCAAGCGGGAGATCATTTTGCCCAAAGGCCACAACGTAGATTATGGCACACCGGTGGAAGTGATGGTGGCGCAAGGCGGCGGAAAAGTCGTAGAAGCAGGCTATGCCAATATGTGCACACCCGAGCACATTGAACAGATGATTACGCCCGAAACGGCGGGGATCCTCTACATAAAGAGTCATCATACCGTTCAAAAAAGTATGCTGACGGTAGCAGAAACGGCCCAAGTTGCCAAGGCACACGATCTTCCATTGATCGTTGATGCGGCTGCTGAGGAAGATTTGTTTGCCTATACCCAAGCAGGTGCTGATTTAGTGATCTATTCAGGTGCGAAAGCACTGTCAGGACCAAGTGCTGGCTTAGTGATCGGCAAGCAGCCCTATGTCTCTTGGGTGCGCCTGCAATCCAAAGGTATTGGTCGAGCAATGAAAATCGGTAAAGACAATATTCTCGGATTTACCCAAGCCGTGACGGATTATCTAGCGAAGGGAACAGAATCTGGCGCTTCGATGCAAGAGCGCCTACAACCATTTATTGCAGCAATCAATGAAATCACTGGTTTCGAAGCAAAAATCGTTCAAGACAGCGCCGGCAGAGACATTTATCGAGCGAGTGTCAAAGTGAAAGAACCAAGTGCTAAAGCAGTGATCGACGCGCTAAAAGCGGGAGAGCCAGCGATTTATACCCGTGAATACCAAGCCAATAACGGCATTATTGAATTTGATATCCGAGCAGTCAATGAACAAGAAATGGCAGTGATTACCGATCGCTTACAAGAAATTATGTTAGGAGCAACCCAAAAATGAAAACTTCACCCAATTATTTCGCTGACCGTGTCTGTCTGAATGTGTTAGCAAACTCTATTGAAAATGCGAAAGCTTGTTATGAAGCAGCAGAGGGCAACATCGTCCTAGGTGTTTTATCAAAAAATTATGCTAGCGATGAGGCAGCCATCGCTGACATGAAAAACTATCAAGCGGCAACAAATAATGCCCTTTCTGTAGGGCTTGGTGCTGGCGACCCCAACCAAAGTGAAATGGTCTCCCGAATTTCCGCTGTTCTGCAGCCACAGCATGTCAACCAAGTATTCACGGGGGCAGGGACCTCACGAGCTTTGTTAGGACAATCTGAAACGATCGTCAATGCCCTTGTTTCACCAACCGGAAAAGTCGGCTATGTCAATATTGCTACTGGACCATTGAGTTCACAAACTCCAGCTGCAGAAGTCCCCGTCGAAACAGCGATCGCTTTATTAAAAGACATGGGGGCTAGTTCTATCAAGTATTTTCCAATGAAAGGGTTGGCTCATAAAGCAGAGTATCAAGCAGTAGCAGAGGCTTGTGCTGCGAATGATTTTTATTTGGAACCGACCGGCGGCATCGATTTAGAAAACTTTGAAGAAATCTTGCAGATCGCTGTTGATGCAGGAGTAAAAAAAATCATTCCACATATTTACAGCTCGATCATCGATGGCGAAACAGGGGACACACGCCCTGAAGATGTACAGACATTAGCAGAAATGACGAAAAAGGTGTTGGCAGCAGCCAAATAGGGAGGGATCAATGATGCGGATCGGTGCTTACGGTGAGGTAATGATGCGATTGACGCCACCAGAATATCGAACACTGGAACAGACCCACTCTTTGCGTATGGATTTTACAGGAACAGGGGTCAATCTGTTAGGCAATTTGGCGCATTTCGGCTTAACGACGTCGATGCTGACACAAGTGCCAGCCAACCGTTTAGGGGATACGGCGAAAGCCAGCTTGCGTTCCTATGGGATTCAAACAGCATTTGTTGGCAAAAAATACAGCCATATCGGCAGTTATTTCGCCGAGATCGGCTACGGCGCTCGTCCGACTTACGTGACTTATCAAAATCGCCATCATAGTTCCTTTGGCGTTTCAGGTCCAGAAGAATATGCCATCGATGGATTTCTAGAAACAGTCGATCTCATTCATATTTGCGGGATCTCTCTTAGTTTGACTGAGAAAACCTGGCAAACTGCATTGGCTTTGGCGAAACAGGCCCATGTAAAGCAGATTCGCGTCTGCTTTGATTTTAACTTCCGCCCAAGCTTGAATGAAGAATTAAATCGTGAGGTACTAAAACAACGGTATGAAACGATTCTACCTTATTGTGATCTAGTTTTCGGCTCTGTCCGTGACTTGGAGGAGCTGCTGGCATATCCCTTAGAGGAAACAGAAGGTGCCGAGCTTGCGTTGATCCAATCCTTTATTGACCAGTATCAACTAGAATGGTTCTGCGGGACACGCCGTCTAGCCGTGGAAGACAAGCAATTTATCAGTGGAAGAATCATTACGGCGCAGGATGCCTATGAAACGGCACCGCAGCTGCTGCAAGTATTGGATCGGATCGGGGCAGGGGATGCCTATGCCGCTGGTGTATTATTAGGCTATGCCGAAAAATGGTCGCTCCAACGCACCGCTGATTTTGCAATCACGAATGCTGTATTGGCTCATACGATGCTGGGAGATGTCCCATTAACCACCAAAGAACAAGTGGAACAAGTCTTACAGGCACCAGGAAAAGACTTGATTCGCTAGAAAAAACACTTGCGTCCTTCTCTTGATGGATAACTGCGCAAAAGCAGAACAATCGGCTGCTTTTGCGCAATCATCCATCGATTTTAGGAGAAGACCGCAAGTGTTTTTATTGTTTTAAAAAGGTTTCTACTTTTTTCTCAGGGATCACCCACAACAATAGCACGAGACTATCCAGCGTGATGATAAGTAGTGGATGGACCAGCCAGCCGAGGAGCAATGCCAGCACGTTGATAAACAACGTAAAGTAGAGTTTCTTGTATCCGCGAAACAGTTCTACGATGGCTTGATTGTCAGGGTTGGCACGCACCAAAGACTTTCCTACAAGGAAATAGCTGAAATCCGTCAATAAAATGACAGACCCGTATAGCAGCTGAGGGGCAAGAGCGACTGGATAACGACTGACCCATGACGTTACAAAAGGAAAGAGGGTTAGTGCCAGGATCAATAAATGATTCGCCCACAAGGTCCAACCGTCAATTTTAGATACTACTTGAAATAGATGATGGTGATTGTTCCAGTAGATCGCTAACATCACAAAGCTGATCAAATAAATAATAAATTGCTGTTCCACTCCTAAAAAAGAGGCAAAGGTATCGCCTTCGGGCTGGTGCAATTCCAGTACTAATAAGGTCATTACGATCGCAATGACCGCATCCGTAAAGGCTTCGATTCGATTTTTTGACATGTACATCCATCCTTTTATGTTCCAGTTTACAGGATCAGTGTACGCGATTGTCAGAAATTCGTCTAATAATTTTTCTCGCGCATTACCCAATTGGACTCGCTATTTCGCAATTGGCCCACTGCCTAGTGCACCGAATAAAAACAAATCGATCGCTTCTGGCATTTTGTCTTCTTTTCCCGGTGAGTCCAAGTGAGCCGCCATCAGCACTAACAACTGGCTGGTAACAAATTCTGGATCGACATCCGAACGAAGATTGGAATCACTGCGACGGAACAAGTCAAGAAACGGTTCTTTGTAATTTTTCCGCCAAAGCAAGTACAGTTTTTTTGAAGTGTCCTCAGAAACGGTATGCTGAATGTCGTGCATCATCATATAAAAATTGATGCGATGCCGACTTCTTAAAAAAAGAAACATGTTTAAGATTTTTTCAGAGATCGTCAAGGAAGTATCTTCAACAGTCTGATTTAGTTTTCCAGAAACCTCTTGTGCCAAAGAGACCATCACTTCATAATAGATGGCTTCTTTGCCTTTGAAGTGATAATAAAGATTGGGTTGGGTGATGCCGACGGCTTCTGCGATCTGTCTAGTAGAAGTTGCTTGATACCCCTGCTGCATAAACAGGTTTTCTGCGACTCGTAATATTTTTTCTCGCAAGTTCAAAGTCAGCCCTCCCAACGTTCCTGACGAAGCATTTTTTTCGCGGTAAACAAAAGTTGGATTTTCCGTTGTTTCGGTACCGCTGTTTTTTCAGCAAATACTTGATAGTTGTTTTTGCGGATCACAGTCAAGATTTCCCGATAGATCAAAGCAGCTGCTAATAGAGCTTCACGGCAATCTTCATCGATTTGCGGCATCATTACAAAAGATTCCTGATAAAGCGTCTCAGCAAGTTGCGCTTCGTGTTCCCACATCTCGATAAACTGCTGGTTTTGATTGCCAGCTGCTAATGCCTCTCGCGAAAGGTTGAATTGCGCCAAGACCGTTTGTGGCAAATAGATGCGGCCCATTCGCAGATCCTCGCCAATATCACGTAAAATATTGGTGCGTTGCATCGCTTCACCCAATTTTATGGCGGGCTCTTGAATCGCAGCGGCTGTTTGTGAGAGAATCGGCAAGAGCATCAGACCCACACTGCCGGCTACGTAGTAACTATAGTCGGAAAGCTCTTTTTCAGAGGTGGGCTGCTGGAAGTCAAGGTCTTGTTTTTGTCCCACCAATAGATCGAAAAAGGGCTGAAACTGTAGGTCAAACTGTTGGAAAGAAAGGGTCAATGCCCGCCAAATGGCTTCATCAGGATCTTCTTCCTTGATGGCTTGCGGCAAGTCGATCGCATCGCCGGTTAATAGTTCTTGTATTTTTTCCAAGCGTTTTTTCATGGCTTCGATCAACAATGGGTCTTGCTTTTCATCGACGGCATCATCGGCACGTCGACAAAAGGCGTAGACGGCATAGACGGCGCGTGCTTTGTCTTTTGGCAATTGAGAAAAGGCGGTATGAAAGTTTTTCGAATGCTTTTTTATGATGGCCTCACAGTATAAAAAATCGTTGTCGTATTCATCAAAGACGCTTAATGATTTAACGGTCATCTTTTAACAACTCCTCCACAGCTAACTTGGCACTTTGCATCACGATTGGCACACCCGCTCCCGGATGCGTACTGCTGCCGCAGAAGTATAGGCCTTCTGCATAATCAAATTTATTATGGGGACGATAGTAATTGCTTTGCGCCAAGGTTGGTTTCAAGCCAAATGTCGCACCGTTGTAAGCATTGAACCGATCATTGAACGTATCTGGCGTATACATTTTTTCATACACGATGTGTTCATCGATATCCGTAAAGATCGTTTTTTCTTTTAATAATCCAATGATCTGCTGGCGGTAGCTTTGGATCGTTTCATCCGTCCATTGATCAAATTTAGATAATTCAGGTACTGGGACTAAAACATAAAGACCTTCTTGACCATCAGGTGCTAAGGAAGCATCTTTCAGGGTTGGACGATACAAGTAGAAGGATGGATCTTCTGGCAGCTTGCCAGCCTCGAAAAGATCGTCTACATTGCGTTTGAAATCATTGGCAAAATAAATGCTATGGAGTGCGCTATCTTCATATTTTTTGTCCAGTCCTAAATAAAGCAAGAAACAAGAACAAGAGTAATCCATCGAAGCGATTTTTTGATTGGTGTATTTGCCGCGTTTTGATTCATCAGGAATCAAGCTTTCCATAGCATAAGGAAAATCAGCCGCACAAATCACGGCATCTGCGGTGATCGTTTCTCCATTGACACGAACGCCTTTGGTTTGCTTGTTTTCGATCAATAATTCATCGATTGGGGTATTGTAATGGATCGTTCCGCCTAATTCTTGGAACAAACGTGCCATACCAGTGGCTAATGTATACATGCCGCCTTTGATGAAATAGACCCCATACATCAACTCGATCATAGGGATGATGGTATAAAGGGACGGCCCTTGGTAAGGGGAGACACCGATATACAAGGTTTGAAACGCCAATGATTTTCGCAGGCGATCATCTTTGACAAATTTAGAAATGGAAGAGTAGGCGTCACTAAACGTTCGCAGCTTTAACCCTGCCCATAATGATTTGGGATTGTAAAAGTCTCGCCATGTCCGAAACGACTTGGTGATGAAGGACTCTTTGGCGATCACATAGCGTTTGTAAATATCTGCTAAAAAGGCAAAATAGCCTTGAGCATCTTCTTCCGAGATCGCTTCTAGCGTTTTGGTCAATTCTACTAAGTCGTTTGAGAAGGTCAGCGGTTCGTCTTGAGCAAAATACAGCTGCAGCATCGGATCGACTTTCTCCATAGGAATATAGTCATTCGGATCAACGCCAGCAAATTCAAACACTTCACGATAAATTTCAGGCATCATCACGATGGTGGGTCCCACATCAAAGGTAAAGCCGTTTTCCTTGATCTGATTCATTTTGCCCCCAGGTTGACCTTCTTTTTCGTAGAGGGTGACGTCATAGCCAAGTTTTTGCAAACGGACAGCAGCAGCTAATCCTGACACGCCCGCACCGACAACAATAATTTTTTTCATGCTTGCTCCTTCTGCGAATCACTTGATTCGGCTTCTTTTTTCGTGTGTTCTTTTTCTTCTAAAACGCCATCCTTCATGACGAGGACCCGATCACAATAATCTGTCAAACGGGTATCATGGGTCACCATAATGGTGGCTTTTTGTTTTTCTTTGGTTTCTTTTGCTAAGATTTTGACGACTTCGACGGCTTTTTTTGAATCAAGACTCGCCGTTGGTTCATCTGCCAAAATGATGGTGGGATCATGATAGAGCGCTCGGGCAATAGCCACACGCTGCCTTTCACCACCAGATAGTTCATCGGGGTATTTGTTCTGCAGCTTTTCAATCCCTAGTTGTTCAAACAATTCAGTAGCTGATTGCTCTTGGGGTTCTTTGCTGACCTTATCCACCAATTGAAGTTGCTTTTTGACCGTCAAAAAAGGGACAAGGTTGGAAGCTTGTAAAATAAAGCCGATCTTTTTGAAACGAGTTTTTGCCCTTTGCTTTTCTTTTTGTTTACTAAAGGGTTCGTCATTGATAAATACTTCGCCTTCAGAGGGAGCTTGTAGACCACCGGCAATCGTCAGAAAGGTACTTTTCCCAGAGCCGGAAGGACCGATGATGGCGACAAATTCGCCTTTTTCTACCGAAAAGTTGGTTTCTTTCAAGGCTTCAATCGTCGCGTCCCCATCTTTAAATGATTTTTTGACTTGTTTGAATTCAATGGCACTCATGTTTTTTCCTCCTATCCGATTGCTTTCAATGGGTCGATTTTTACAATCGTTCGCACCGAGAAGAAAGCACCTAGCATCGCGATCAGAATCATCATTACACTGATACTAGCAAAGAATAATAGATTGATTTGGAATGGGACTGCCGCAGGTAACACGAGGGCGGTACCGATCGTTGCCAACCCACCGATCAAAACACCCGAGGTTGCCAATAAGAACGTTTGGGCAATCACCGAAAAAGCAATGTAGCGGCTAGAGATCCCTTGGGCTTTCATGACACCGAAAATTTCTGATTTTTGCATCGTTAGCACATAGATAAAAATACCGATAACGATGGCAGCGATCACGATCAAGAACCCGATCATAAATCCAAAGGTCAGCACTTGTGCGTTGTAACCAGGCAATTCATTAATAAATTTGCTGATATCCGTAGCGACTAGATCATCTGGCACTTCTTTGATTTTGCCACGAGTTACGATCGCGTTGATACGGGCATTTTCTGAATCATCTTCTTTTTCAAAACGAATTTCTTGATAGGCACCGATCGAGGTGTAGAGGACCGGAGCAACACTGAAGCGGGCGTTATCTGTAAAACCGACGATTTTCAATTTTTTGTCACTGCCGGCTAATTTGATGGTGTCACCAATGGAAATCCCGTATTCTTCCTCAATGCTGCTGTCTGCGACCGCTTCATCATCTGACGCAAACATCTCGCCATCGATAATATTTGGTGCTAGAAATTGATCTGGATCAATGCCGAAAAAGGTGACATCGACTTTTTCACCGTTGTCTTCTTTGGTCACTACCCCAGCGGTTTGCGCCAAAACAGCTTTTTCTGGTGCATCGACTTCGTCATAAAGACTGCGAGGAAGCATCGACATGTTTAAATTATCATTTGCTTCTTCAGTCAACAAAATTTGATCTGCCTCCCATTTGTCGACCGCCATCCGATTATCTTGAGCCAACCCATACGCTAAGCCAGTTAAAAAAAAGACCAGATAGGCGATTAAAAACATGACTCCTGTTACTAGGGCGTAACGCAATTTGGAATGGCGTATTTCATTGATTGCCAAAAACATAACGATTCCTCCTATTATTTTATCACTTGATAAAATAAAAATACCATTTTTTTTATTTTCAGCAAACTATCTTGCTTACAAAGAGTAAATTCGGTGAAAAAAGCAAGGTTATTTAGAAGGGCGTCTGTCGATTGAAGAAAACCAATTACTGCTCTTTTATTTTGATAGAATCGTTTGAGCAATGAAGGAGAGGGGCGACTTCCGTGAAAAAAGAACTAGGATAACAGTAAAAGCCCTCTGATTCAGCGCACGCAAACACTTGGCGTATTTTGAAATCAGAGGGTTTCTATTTAAAGTCTGGTGTTGGATCAAAGTGTCAATCGTCAATTTCTTTGCTTGTAGGGATAACTAATGGCACGATTTTTTCAAAGGAGTGGCGGAAGCTTTCAGGTTGTGCTAATTTTTGATAGATGATCGCCAAACCGTCTTGGTTTTTGCGATAATCCAACCAAACCTTCAGCTCACTTTGAGGACCATATTTCTTTGAAATGTACTGATACGCTTCTTTGTGCAATTGTTCTAGATCTGTGAGCTGCTTTTTCTCATAAGCAAAAAGCAAGGTTCGCTTGAGGATTCGCTCAAAGTCTAAGTCGCGATCGGCTTCGGAAATAATTTTGCCATAAAGCGAGCGAGGCTCATAGGGCAGCGAGGCGCGATGGTCTTCTACTGCTTCGCCGATCATTGAAATGACTGGAGGAGAGAAAAAGCGTGGCAACACAGCATCTTGTTCAACGATCTTGCGGGAATTGCTTTCGTGGTTTTTGCGGCCATAGAGCAAGCCGATATCATGGTAGCCAGCTACCGTATAGACGATATTCAGGTCAACAGGCAATGTTTCAGCAATCTCAAAACTATTTTGGATCACTTGGTGGACGTGCGCTGGGGAGTGACTGCTATCCAATTGGTTGTATTGCGGGATGATGGAGCTTTCAATATAGTGCTTTAGTTGTGGATCAATCTTCATTTGTCTGGTTCTCCTGCCTTTCTTATGCTAGATGAGGGGGAATTGAGCCAGTGTTAAACCGATCACTCGTTTCTAGACCTAGCGGCTGACGACAAAAGCCAAAGGGCTGTCCATCAATGGTGATTTGCTGCTTGAGCCACGGAAGGTAACTGATGGTATCTGTTGGATCGCCGGCAGCTGCTTGTTCCATTTTCTGCCATTCATTCGACGTAGAAATCGTTGCAACACCTTTGAGTAACCCTTGCCAAATCACCTGGATCTCCTCGGGACAAAGGTTGCCTGCCATTGATGACAGACCATTAAATCCTAGTGCGACCTTTTCCGACAAGTCCGCTTCACCACCAGCATAAAAGCGAAAATCGACAGCCGCCTTTGTTTTTAGTTGAGGCACTCGCTCCTTACTGCCAGCTTCTTTTAAGCCGATCACCCGAGGGTCAGCGATCAAGGTCAAGAGACTTTCTGCAGATAAATCAAAGCCCGTGCGGCGGGGATTGTTGTATAAAATAACTGGTTTTTCGCAAGTATGGATCAATCCCTGAGCATAGAGTACGGCTTCCTTTTGGGTCAGGCAAAGATAAGGGGGAAAGCCTAAAACCACACCATCGATTCGGGGATTTTTGCTGATTGTTTCTGCCAACGCGAGCGTTTCATGAAATACAATGCCAGCTAAACCGAAGAGAACTTCGAAATCGGCTGCCCAGCTGGTTTCTTGCGCTAAGGCATGTAGAAGCTGTTTTTTTTCTGTTAAAGTCAATGAATGCTGTTCACCGGTGGAGCCACACACCAAAACCGATTTGATCCCTTGCTTTTGCAGTTGCAAGATATGAGCGATCGTCCTTTTCGTGTCAAGTCTTTCTGCATGGACAAATGCTGTTGGGACGGCAACATGCAGTGAGTGATTCAATGAAGTCATCCGATTCATCCTTTCTTGTGATACGTTTACTCAGCGATGTTCTTCTTGCTTCTGGTGCAAGCCAAGGAAGACGAAATAACTGATTATCCACTAAGTGTAGCAAACTTCTCGTTTCAGCAAAAGGCTTAGCAAAATATTTTTAAAACGGTGGTTGCGTTTTCAAATGAAGCATGGTATTATGCAAGTAATAAAACAGGCATGTGACTGGTAATGCAGGCAGGACCTATAAAAAACATGGAAGGGATCGTTGGATTCCGTTCAATGTTTTTGTAGGTGTTGCCTGCTTTTTTCTTTGTTTGGCCAACAAAGGAAAACTAATTAAAGGAGAAGAAAATTATGAATCTAAAAGAAACGGCAACTACCATCGTTGAGTTGATTGGCGGAAAAGAAAATATCGCACATTTGGAACATTGCTCCACACGCTTGCGCTTTACCTTAAAAGACAATGGCCTCGTACAAAAAGATGCCTTGGAAAAAGTCGATGGCGTGATTGGTGTGCGACAAAATGTCCAATGCCAAGTCATCATCGGCAATGATGTCGTCGAAGTGTATGATGAGGTTATGAACGTGTTAGGTCATGAGCTAACAGCGGATGGAGGAAGTGAAGCGAAACAAAAACAATCGTGGGGTGCTGTCCTGCTTGATTTTATTATCTCGATTTTTCAACCGTTGATTCCAGCAGTCGCTGGTGGGGGCGTCTTGAAATCCTTACTGTTACTTGCTTCTGTCACTGGATTGATGGACAATACGAGCCAAACGTATCAAATTTTGAATCTGATCGGTGGCGCACCATTGTATTTCTTACCGATTTTAGTGGCGATCACCACGGCAAATAAATTAAAGGTCAACCAATTGGTGGCGGTTTCCGCTGTCGGTGCCTTGATTTTGCCTGAACTAACGACACTATTGACAGATGGCGCAGCTTTCATGAGCTTCGGTTTACAAAATATCGCTTATGCGTCACAAGTATTTCCAGCAATTTTAACGGTTTTATTTTACGCTCAAATTGAAAAACTGTTTACCCGAATCTCACCAAAACCGATCCGTATCTTCTTTGTTCCAATGATGAGCTTAGTTATTACGGTTCCAGTTGCTTTATTGATTTTAGGCCCATTAGGCTTTGAAGTCGGAACGATTTTTTCAGCAGCGATCATTTGGCTGTATGCCCATTTAGGTTGGGTGGCAACAGGGATCTTAGCCGCTGTTTTACCATTGATGGTGGTTACCGGTATGCACAAAGCTATGATTCCTTATGCTGTTTCGTCTATGAGTGAGATGGGGGCAGAGCTGTTATACTTACCTGCCTCATTGGCACATAACATCGCAGAAGCCGGTGCTTGTTTTGCGGTGAGTGTTCGGACCAAAGACCAAAAACTTCGTTCAACCGCTGTTTCTGCAGGCATCTCCGCCCTTTTTGGCATAACCGAGCCTGCTTTGTATGGGGTGACGATCCTGCACAAACGAGTGCTTTACGGCGTGATGGCTTCCAGCCTAGTTGGTGGTGCAGTGGCTGGGTTATTTGCCATCAAGGCCTTCGCATTAGTTGGTCCCGGTCTAGCAAGTATCACTATGTTCGTCGATGAAGCCAACCCGATGAATCTTGTGTGGGCATTAGTCACGTTAGGGGTATCCTTTACTGTTTCCTTCGTCCTTGTCCTTTTCTTATTCAAAGACAAAACAGTGGAAAATAAGACGACAGTTGCCGATCCGAAAGCCGAAGTATTGAGTAAACCAGTAGAAGGCCAAGTGGTAGCCCTATCTGAAGTCAACGATGAAGTCTTTTCAAGCGGTATGATCGGAGAAGGTTTCGGGATCATCCCGACGTCTGGCGAATTGATCGCACCAGAAGATGGCGAAATCACGATGTTGTTTGAAACCAACCATGCGATCGGGTTAAAAACTCGTAATGGCGCAGAATTGCTCTTTCATATCGGCTTGGATACCGTTCAATTAGAAGGCAAACACTTTACCCCTTACGTGAAAGCGGGGGATCAAGTGAAACAAGGGCAACCCCTGATTCAATTTGATCTAGATGCCATCAAAGCAGCTGGGTTTGATCCAATCGTGATCTGTGTGGTCACCAATCAAGAAAACTTTACGGTCAAACCGATCGAATCAACCGATGAGCACAACGAACAAGGTGTTTTATCGATTGCACCGATCGTCTAAACCAATGAGCAATGCAACAAAAACAATGTAAAAGGGGATTGAAAAAATGACTGAAACAACTTTTCCAAAGGACTTCTTATGGGGTGGCGCTATCGCCGCAAATCAAGTAGAAGGGGGATGGAATCTTGGCGGCAAAGGCTTGTCGGTAGCGGATGTGGCTACTTACAAACCTCATGTCGACGTGAAAAACTTTGCAGCACATATGAGCGTGACTGTTGAAGCCGTCAAAGAAGCAATGGCGGATTCAACGGATACCATCTATCCAAAACGCCGAGGGATCGACTTCTATCATCGCTATCCAGAAGATTTGGCTTTATTTGCGGAGATAGGTTTTAAAGTATTGCGTTTATCGATTGCATGGACCCGCTTGTTCCCAACTGGGGAAGAAACGACACCCAATCCAGAAGGGATCGCTTTTTACCGCAATGTCTTCCAAGAAATGCAGCGTTTGGGAATCAAACCGATCGTAACGTTGTCTCACTATGAGATGCCGTTAGCGCTTAGCTTGAAGTACAATGGCTGGGTGGAACGTAAAGTGATCGATGACTTTGTCCGTTTTGCGACCGTTTGCTTTGAAGAATTTGGGGAGTATGTGGAGTATTGGCTGACCTTTAACGAAATCGACAGTATCCATCGTCATCCCTTTACAACAGCAGGTCTCATTCCTGAGCAATCAGAAGCTGGTAAGGAAGAGCAAGACGTGTATCAAGCCCTCCATCACCAATTTGTGGCCAGCTCATTAGTGACAAAAATCGCCCATGAAATAAATCCCGACAACAAAGTCGGCTGTATGATCACGAAGTTGATGACGTATCCATTGACTTGTGACCCATTGGATGTTGAATTAACTTTAAAGAAAAACTTGGAAAATGATTTTTATGCGGACGTTCAAGTCAAAGGTGCTTATCCGCGAATGATTGAAAAAGATCTGGAAAAACGGGGCATCAAGATTGAAATGGCACCAGAAGACCGCCAAATCTTAAAAGATCACACCGTTGATTTTCTTTCTTTCAGTTATTATATGTCTATGGCTGAATCAGGCGACCCACATGCGGAACGGACACCGGGCAATACGGTTTTAGGGGTAAAAAATCCCAAGCTGCCGTCAACTGAATGGGGCTGGCAGATCGATCCTAAAGGCTTGAAAATCTCCTTGCTTTCATTGTATGATCGGTATCAAGTGCCATTGATGATCGTTGAAAATGGTATGGGTGCCGTGGATGTCCTTGAAGACGGTCAAGTGCATGATCCGTATCGGGTCGATTATTTCAAGGCACACTTCAAACAAATGAAGGAAGCCATCGATGAAGGAGTCGATTTGATTGGTTATACTTCATGGGCACCGATCGATCTGGTCAGTGCTGGGACGTCACAAGTGACGAAACGCTACGGCTTCATTTATGTGGATGCCGATGATGAAGGAAACGGCAGTTATGACCGTTTGAAAAAAGATTCCTTCGATTGGTACAAAGAAGTGATCGCTACCAATGGCGCAAGTTTGGCAGAATAAACAGTGAGGAGCGAGAGTGCATGATTTACATCAAGAAAGTCTTAAATTCAAGTGTCGTACTTGTTGATAAGGAAGGCCAGGAAATGATTGCACTTGGGAAGGGGATCGGCTATGGAAAGAAAGTCGGCGACAGCATAGCCGATACCCAGATCGATCAAGTTTTTCTGCCAATCGATGAAAAAAAATCGGGTCAGTTTGCCGATTTGGTGGATGAGATTCCGTTGTACTATTTTGAAATGACCAAAGAAATCGTTCAGCTGGCGCAAAAAATGCTGCCCTATCCGCTAAATTCAACGATTTACCTTACCTTATCGGATCACTTGCACTTTGCTGTGGAACGTCAGCAAAAAGGCTTGAGTGTGACGAATCGACTCTATTGGGAAATCAAGAATTACTATACGGAGGAATTTCGAGCCGCCGAACAGGCACTACGCTTGTTGAAAGAGAAGTATCAAATTGATCTGCCGGAAGAAGAAGCCTCCAATATCGCGTTTCATTTGATCAATGCCCAGTCGAACACCGAGGAAAATCAAGATGGGTTGAAAAAAGCCAAATTGATCGGGTTGATCGTCAATATGGTACGCTACTCGATCCAGCAAGACGTCAACACCAATTCGATCCATTATAATCGCTTTATCACCCACGTGCGTTTCTTCGTTGACCGGTTCTTTTTGGATGGTCTGCTGCAAGAAGAAGACGAAGGACTATACCGTCAAATGTGGGCTCTTTATCCAAATGCTATGGAGATCGCGACAAAAGTCAAAGCCTATATCGATAAAGAATATCAAACGAAGATCCCTGTCAATGAAATCGTCTATCTAGGCGTTCATATCAATCGGTTGATGAACCATTCAGCGATCAATTCCTAAGCGTCCTCATTTTTAACAAACACAAACAAGCCGTTTCCCTTTGCTGGAAGAAACGGCTTGTTTGTATTTAGTAGGCTTGCTTGTCAGGAATCACGCCTCGAACGCCGCCTTTTGGTTCCTCCACGTCGCCTTGGTAGCGTGGGATCAAATGACAATGGCAATGAAAGACCGTCTGTCCGGCAGCCTCCCCGCAATTGAAGCCGATGTTGAAGCCGTCTGGTCGATAGGTTTCCAACAAATAGGCTTTGCCTTCCTGCAACAAAGCCTGCAAGTCTTGTAATTCCTCTTGGGTGAGGGCAAAATAATCCCTTCGATGTTCTTTGGGGATCAATAGCAGGTGTCCAGGGGTGACGGGAAACTTATCAAAGATCGCATAAAAGCGTTCGTTTTCAATGATCGCATGTTTTGAGGCAGTCCAAAAAATACAAGTCAAAATCTTCCGCTCCTTTTTCTCAGCTAGATAGCGTATCGATACTTATCTTTAGTGTACCAAAAGCTGATTCGAAATGAAACGCACGACAAAAAGCATGTCATTATGAGTCATTTGCGAGTAAAATGAAAAAAAGTTTGCTGATTCGCTTGACTTAGAGTGCACTTCAACCTGTATGCTTAGTGTAACTTAAAAAACAGGAGGACGAGCAAATGAACTATGTAAAATTTGGCAATACGGGACTTGATGTGTCACCATTATGTTTAGGGACAATGGGATTTGGCGATCCCAATAGTGGCTTTCATGAGTGGGTGTTAGAAGAAGCAGATAGTCGCGAAGTCATCAAAAAAGCCTTGGATCTAGGCATTAACTTTTTTGATACGGCAAATGTCTATTCTTATGGAGCGAGCGAAGAAATCGTCGGTCGAGCATTGAATGATTTTGCTCCGCGGGATGAGATCGTGGTTGCCACAAAACTGTATTCAAAAATGAAGCAACGGCCAAACAGTGGAGGGCTGTCTCGAAAAGCGATCTTTTATCAAGTCGAACAAAGCTTAAAACGCCTACAAATGGACTACATTGATTTGTATATCATCCATCGTTGGGATTACCACACGCCAATTGAAGAAACCATGAAGGCCTTACATGATTTGGTGGTTTCTGGAAAAGTGCGCTATATTGGTGCATCCGCGATGTACGCTTGGCAATTTGCCAAAGCACAAGCAGTTGCAGAGAAAAATGGCTGGACCAAATTTGTTTCGATGCAAAATCACTTAAACTTGCTTTATCGAGAAGAAGAGCGAGAAATGATGCCCTTGTGTGCCGATCAAAAAATTGCCGTGACGCCATATAGTCCTTTGGCTGCTGGACGTTTAACAAGAGATTGGGGTGCAGAGACCAAACGGTACTTAACGGATAAAACCGCCAATCAAAAGTACGACAAAACGATGGAACAAGACCGGGAGATCGTGGCACGAGTCGCAAAGATCGCTGACCATCACCAAAGCAAACGGTCGCAAATCGCCTTGGCTTGGTTATTGCAAAAAGAACAAGTGGTCGCACCAATTATTGGCGCAACAAAAGAAAGCCACTTATTGGATGCTTTACCTGCCCTTGATCTAAAGCTGACTGCCGAAGAGATTGCTTATTTGGAAGAGCCTTACTTGCCTCATGCAGTGGTAGGAGCGGAATAACGAGTAACAAAAGGGCTTCTGGCTCGTAGCATACAAAACGATCTAGGAAAAAATGCAAAACAAGGAAGTGAAGCCATGAATATCAAAAAAGTCAGTGAACTGAGCGGTGTCTCAGCTGATACCATCCGTTACTATGAAAAAATTGGGCTGATTCCGCCGGTCAAACGCAATAAAAACGGTGTTCGTGAATTTGATGATGACGACTTAAAATGGATCACCTTTACTAGGCAAATGCGTAATGCTGGACTATCGATTGATGGGTTGAGTCATTACCTGGCTTTATTTGAAGAAGGGCGAGGGACGGTTCCTGAGCGCAAGCAGCTCTTAGCAGAACAAATTGCGGTACTCAGGGAGAAAATCTCAGATATGACGGAAGCTGTTGAACGTTTAGAATACAAACTAGAACATTACGACGAGCATGTTCTGCCGACAGAAGAACGATTGCGTCAACGAAAAGCCAATTTGGTCACTAAGTCTTAATGACTGAATTCGCTACTATGGAAATTGAAACGTTCTGCTCAATGGAATCCAATAGAAAGGAAGCTTATGAAACGACTTGCGATTTTAGGTGCTGCTGGAACGATTGGGCAGCTGACACGCCAAACACTTTTAGAAAGAACCAATTTCTCCCTAGTACTCTATGCCCGCCAGGCAACGGAGCGTTTGCAACAGATTGATGCTGCGCGTGAGACGATCATTGATGGTGACTTTCTCGATTTAGGGCGACTCGTTCGGGCATTGCAAGGTTGCCAGTCGGTTTTTTTGACGGATATCCATGATCCGCGGGCAACGCTGCGGGTGATCGAGGCGATGAAATTAGCAGAGGTCAGCCAATTGATCAGTGTCGCACCAGAAAGAAACCTTTGTCATTCAGAGGCATTAAAGCAATTGGTGTCCGCAACTGATCTTTCCCTTTCCCCGAAAAAGCATCAGCTGCTTTTGCAGCAAAAAAATCGCTTGATGTCCTATCAATTGATTAAAGGATCAGAATTGTCGGTTTACTTTGTTCATTTGCCGTCAGAGAAGAAACGTATGGCGAATAGAAGAGCATGGCGGGAATCTGTTGTAGAAGAAATCCTTTCCGCTTGTGATTGCTGTGCAGCTTAACAGCAATCTTAAAGGAATGAAAAAATAGCAGAATACTTTCTTGAAGGTCAGAATCAATTTTTTCATGTTTTCATGAAAAAATTGGTTCTTTCTTTTACGATTTTTTTGATAGAATAGACAGAAGCTTTTATACATAAAAATAGTTGCCAGATCGAAAGGAGAACGTTGATGGAAACACTTATCAAAAAAAATCTTGCTTTATTGCTTGGGGTGCTATGGATCTGCATCGCATTAAACTTCTTCCTTTTACCTCACAGCATTGCTTCTGCCGGTGTCGGGTCGATTGGCTACCTCATCGAAACTGGCTGGTCGATCAATCGCCATATCGTTGTCTGGGGTATAAATTTATTGATGCTGGCCCTTGCGTTTTTACTTTTGAAACGAGAGGTCTTTGTCAATACAGTTATCGGTAGTTTGGCATTTCCCGTTCTTCTAGCACTTTTACCAGAAATTATGCTGCTGCGCTTTTATTCCATCTCATTGATTTTAGGTAGTTTCTTCTTTAGCTTCGGCATCTTTTCGCTCTACAAAATTGGTGCGTCTAATGGCGGCGTGACGATTCCGCCACTAATTTTGGAAAAATACTATGGCATTCGCAGATCTAGTGGGGTTTTCTTGACCAATTTGATCATCATCTTATTGAACCTTCTGATCTTTTCTTGGCAAGAAGCACTTATTTCTGCCTTTTCAATCTACTTGATTGCCTTCTTCATGCGGCTCTTCATGAGAATCGAACAAAAAATGCAGGCCAAGAAATCTGTGAAAGTCCAAGGAACAGCAAAATAGAGTAACATATCAGAAGCAAAACATCGGTGCAAAAAATCTGCACCGATGTTTTTTAATATTTTCTTTTTCTTAGAACAGCTATGGAACCAGTCAAACAAGCGATGATCAAAAAGCAAGTTAACAACAGTGCTGGCAGCAGTTCCCCTAGTTTGATTTGGTCGGTTAAGTAGTTAGGAAATTGGCTGGAAAGGGAATATGGATTCCAGTTTGTTACTTGACTCCATAGGTTGCCTAACATGCCCATCAGATAACAGACGCCAATAAACAACAAACCTTGATAGATACTTTTAGCAAAGCTGGAACCTAGCAGCAGGATGCTGATTGCTAGTAAACCGAAAAGCCAATAGCTGACCAAAGCGCTAGGGACTTGAGCAGCACTGGAATCATCGAAATAAATCATCGTATAAAAAGCACTGACACTGGCACTTAGGAGGTAACTCAAAGACCAAAGAATCATTAAATAGCAAGCTTTTGCTATGACGATCGTGGTTTTTGGTAAGCCTCTGGTGATCAGCTGAATAAAGGTACCCTGATTTATTTCGGCTGAGAGCGTATCGGTAAAAAGAATCACAAATACTAGCAGGCCAATCGTGCCGATGTTGCTGTAAAACTGAAGCCACGCATCGATCGATGTCGGATCAGCAATCGTGATTTCAATCGATTCCGGCATCATACTGGCCATCAGATCTGGCATGATTTTGGCAGTAAAGGGAGAAAGCATACCAATCAGGGCAAACAGGATCAAGCAAATCAGTAGTTTTTTGCTGCGAAGACCGCCGAGAAACTCTTTCTTTAAGAAAACAAGAAACGCATTCATTTGATCACCTCCAAATAAATCGACTCTAACGATGGTTCGATTCTTTGAAAGGATTCTGGGACAATGTGTTGTTCGTTCAGCAATTGTAGCAGCTGTGAACCGATATTGGTTCCAGTTTGTTCATCGATCAGTAATTGATTGTTCTTTCTTTTTGCCGATATGCCGTGGATTGCTAACACTTTGGCAAATTTTAAATGGTCACCTTCGTCGGTAAAGACAATCCCAAAGACGGTTTTTCGATAACGGTTTTTTAAGGAATCCATCGTTTCGAACGCACGGATCTGACCTTTGTGCAAAATCGCAATATAATCTGACAGCTGTTCGACATCTGCGAGAATATGAGAGGAAAAAAGCACTGTCGTTTCTTCTTTGATTTTTTCCAATACATCAAGAAATGCTTTGCGTCCTAGAGGGTCTAGTGCGGATGTTGGTTCATCACAAATCAAGATGGCGGGGCGGTTGATCAGAGCTTGGGCTAACCCTAGACGTTGCTTCATGCCGCGAGAAAAGCCAGCGATTTTTTGTTTCGAAGCTTTCAGGCCTACCAACTCTAAGACTTCCATCACTCGCTGAGGCTGAAAAGATTCTTTATTTGGCTGAATTTTTCCGCAGAAAGTCAAATATTCTACAGCTGTCATAAAAGAGTAAAACTGCGGCAAATCTGGTAAATAGCCGATCCAGCGATTGGTCTTGGTTGAGCCAAATTGTACTGGTTCGCCACAGACAGTGATTTCGCCTTCATCAATAGGGAGTAACCCTAAAATCGCTTTCATGGTGGTTGTTTTGCCGGCGCCGTTTTCCCCTACAAATCCCACGACACTCCCTTTGGGGACCGAAAAGGATAGGTCTTGTAGCACTTGTTTATGCCCAAAACGTTTGGATAAGTGATTGATCTCGATCATCTTCATTGTTGATCCCCTTTTCCAAAAGCAAAATAAAGGATAGGACCGATCAGGCTAACAAAACAGGCGATGAAGAGCCAAAGAATACGAGAGCCGAACTTAAATTGTTCTTGTTTTAAAATATCTCGAACTGCCAAAACGATCAAGATCAATTGCAAAAGAATCAGAGGGATCAGTATGGGCAAATAATCAGATATATTTTCTGGTACGTTTAGTGAAAAACTATTCATGTGAGTCACTCCTTTGCGAATTAGATACTTGTTCAGCCAGATTGCTCAAGCGCTGAAACAACTCTTTAAATGGGGGTTTTTCTTGATACGGTTCAAACAAGGGTGTCAGCTGTGCTATTGCAAGAAATTGTTTTTTGACACTACCTGAGTTACGCGGGATCTGACTCCCTAATTCTAATTCACTGATCCACTCATCGATGCTGTTGAAATAATCATCTCCTTTCAAAACGATTTCCTCTGGAGTAGCTTCTAATGTTTTGACATACAGCGTTAATGCTTGTAACAATAAGCTTTCTTTTCCTAAAGCAGCAAACGAAACCATCCCAGCGGCTAGAAAATTCAGTAAAGAGAGGGGATGCAATTCGGCCAGTTGGAAGCTCTCGCTGAGTGCCAGTCCACGTGCATAGGTTTTTTCCAGTTGCTCCTCGTCTTGTGTGAGCATTGCTAAATAATTCGTTAGCAAACTCATAAAAATAATTAAGTACTGGTAAATCGCACTTTGCGTAACGATCTCAGCTTGTTGCAACTGATTGTTTTGCTGAAATGCTGCGGCAATCAACGGTTCGCTAGGTAAAAAAGAGAGAGTTTTCGTGCCAAGGATCGCCAAGACTTCTTCTGGCTTGTTTCTCATCAGAAGACAATAAGCATCGATCTGTTTCGCTTGTTGTGCCAGCTCACTGTCTCCTTGGTCCATGATCCGTTGGTACAGGGTTTCTGCTTCCTTCAAATAGGTATTTTTCTTTGCTTCCATCAAAGCGTCTTCGTAAGTTTGCCCTTTCGGGACGCCTTCTACGGGGACATCCGGCAACAGATCCCAATGATTCAAGTAAAAGGACCCCATTTGTAATAAGAATGGATAACAAGAGTAATACCGTTTGGTAAAACTTTGAGCAAGAGCGAGAACTTCCGTTGGTGTTTTTGTTTGGAAGGCGTCTTTTAATAATTGGTAGATTCGCTGGATCTCTTTAGGTGATAGCTGCGAATCTAAAATCAATAATTCATCGACGCTGCAATCAAAATACGCCGCTAATAAGGGCAGTGAAGTGATATCTGGATACGTCTGTCCCGTTTCCCATTTTGAAACGGATGCTTTTGACACGTTCATAAATGCTGCTAATTCTTGCTGCGTAACGCCTCTGTGTTTTCTTCTCCGGGCGATTTCCTCGCCAATTGGTAAGTCCATAGTACACCTCCGATAGGTTTGTTTGATATACTTCTATCATAAGAGGAGAAGGGATAACTTACAATGGATTACTAGTTAACTTTTGGTTGATTTGATTAACCATAGGTTGATTATTAACGTAGGTGCCCCCATCTCTGACAAAGAGATGATCTAGAAGGAGAGGCAGAATGATGAAAATTGTAGCAGCGATTGATTCCTTCAAAGGAAGCGCCACTTCCGCAGAATTAAATCAAGCGGTCTTAAGCGGGTTTTCAGACCAGTGGGAAAAATGTAGTATTCCCATCGCTGATGGGGGAGAAGGCTCAATAGCAGCAGTCTTTGCTGCGTTTGGAGGCAATTACGAAACGGTTCCAGTGACCGACCCATTAGGTGGTAAGTTGCAAGCCCGTATGTTGGTCACAAAAATCAATGAAGAAAAAATCGCTTTGATTGAATCTGCGGAAGTGATCGGATTGCAACTCGTGGAACCTAGTGACGAGACCACCCGCAATAGCTCTTCTTTTGGTTTAGGCCAAATGGTCTTAGCAGCTTGCAGACAAGGAGTGAAAAAGATTTACCTGACCCTTGGCGGTAGCGGCACTTCTGATGGGGGCGTAGGCTTTTTACTTGCGTTAGGAGCAACCATTCAAAGAAACGAGCGAATGGAAAACAATCCTTTGCTGCAGGCAGAATCTCTGGAGCTCAGCCAGTTGAACCCTCTGCTTGCACAAATTGACCTGTTTGCTTTAGCCGATGTAACAAATCCTTATTCAGGTGAACAAGGATTTGCGTCAGTTTTTGGTTCACAGAAAGGGGCAACCAAAGAAACGATCCAGCAGTTGGATCAACAAGCAAAGCGTTTGGCTGAACACATCAAGCGGACCACGGGGATCGATTTGGAAGTCCCTGGTTCTGGTGCAGCTGGGGGCCTTGGTGGTGCGGTTTATTTGGCAGGTGGTCAGTTGGTTCCGGGATTTTCGACGATTGCTTCCTTGATTGGATTTGAGGAAAAAATCAAAGGAGCAGACTTATTGATCACCGGTGAAGGTCGTATCGATGGCCAAACAGCTAGGGGGAAAGTACCCTACGGTGTCGCTTTGATCGCTCAAAAACGCCAACTCCCAATTGTTGCAATCTGTGGCTCCCGAACCGAACGTCTCGGTGAACTGTCGCAATTGCTTCCAACAGTCTTCAGTATCCAACAAGGACCAGTTTCCTTGGCAGAAGCGATGGAAAAAAAGCGAACCTTGATTAATGCTCAACAGATTGCTCAAGCCATCGCCGGCTTTGTGGAGCAGTGGCAAAAAAAGACCGGATCAGCTCCTTCAGAAGTCACTGATTTTCCAACCAAATAAGAAGCAAACACCAAAAAACTTCGTAGGGAAGGCAATCGCCAGTACGAAGTTTTTTGGTGTTGCGCCTTTTTAAGCCAAGGTGGCTTGTGCTTCAATCTCCACTTTAAATTCAGGGGCAACCAAGCCGGCAACGATGACGAGACTCATGGCCGGTTTGTTTTCTGCCAAAATGGTTGTGAATGCCGTACGGACAGCAGCTAAGTAAGCAGCATCCGTTAAAAAGACGGTCATTTTGACCACTGATGACCAAGACAGTTGATTGGCTGATAAATGCTCTTCGATTTTCTTCAAAACGATGGCTGTTTGCTCTTGCGGGTCCTCAGGTGTGGCTCCGTCTTGTGACGGCGTTTGACCAGAAATGAAAAGAAAAGGTCCTTGCGCGATTTTTGTATCGGTATAGATTGCCATTAATTTGGCTCCTTTCTTCTATCTTACCTTTGGATGATGGGGACAGATAGCAATTGATTGGGTGTGTCTTAGTTTACTTGATTACACCTGCAAAAACAATCAACAAACGTTTTCTGTTGGTTTTGTGAAACCACGGGACGAAGCCGCCCTTCCCCTTTAATAAAAACACTCATTTTTTTCAGGCTCCACTGAAATTATCGCCAGAATTTTATGGTTTTAATGTCTTATACTATGTTCAGATCAAATAAATAAACAAGGAGGAAAAAAATATGAATTGGTACAAAAACACAACAGAAGAACTATTACATACGTTGCAAACAACACGGCAGGGCCTTTCCTCCGAAGAACGCAACCAGCGTTTAGCAAAGCAAGGTGAAAATAAAATTACTGAGGCTGCGCAGATCCCTACATGGAAGAAAGTCGGCAAGCATTTTACAGACTTACTGATGTTGGTCTTAATCGTCGCAGCCGTCTTAAAAGGGGTTTCGGGTGATTATATCGAAAGCGGCATTATTATGGCGGTCGTCGTCATCAATGGATTAGTCGGCTACTGGCAAGAGCGTAAAGCCCAAGAGTCACTGGATGGGTTGAAGCAATTCATGGGGCAAGAAGCAACAATTTATGTTCATGGCCGCAAGAAGAAAATTGCTGTTTCTTCCTTAGTAAACGGAGATTTAGTCGTTTTAGGACCAGGAGATGTCGTACCAGCAGATATGCGCTTGATCGAAACCCATGATCTTGTGATTGAAGAGTCTATCTTAACCGGCGAATCTGAGCCAGTTCAAAAAATGACCGAACCCATTACTCAAGAAAGTACGATTGGTGACCAGCGGAACATGGCGTTTTCTGGTACCCATGTAGAAAGCGGAACTGCCAGCGGGATCGTCGTTGAAACAGGAGACGATACACAAATCGGCCAGATCAATCAAGCAATTCAGTCTGTGAAAGCGCAAGAAACCCCGTTGATCAAAAAAATGAAGCAATTGAATCACCAAATCTTTAAAGGCATTATCGGATTAGTGATTTTCTTGATCTTCTTTACTACCTTCCGCTACGGCTTTGATCTTGATCTCTTGTTCTCATCAGGTATCGCATTAGTTGTAGCAATGATTCCTGAGGGCTTGCCAGCCGTGCTGACCATGATTTTATCGATGGGTGTCAAGGAAATGTCTGAGGAGCAAGCAATCATCAAAACGATGCCATCAGTGGAGACACTAGGTGCCATGACGGTGATTTGTTCAGACAAAACAGGAACCTTGACCAAAAATGAAATGACGGTCGTCGATGTCTTAGTTGAGTCAATCGTGGATAAAGCAACGGTGCTTGATATCATGGCAAATTGTCAAGATTTGAAGCAAGACGAAGGACAAAAGGCGGCTGAACTCGTTGGAAACCCAACCGAAAAAGCCTTGTTACAATACGCAGAATTAGCGCAGCAACCATTGCGTAAAACAGTCGATAAAATTCCTTTTAGTTCCTCTTACAAGTACATGGCAACACGCCATCAAAATCAAGAAGAGCCGAATGACTCGGTAGTGTTTGTCAAAGGTGCGCCCGAAGTGTTGCTTGAGAAAAGCCAACTGACTTCAGATCAAAAGCAATGGTGGTTAGATGAAAGTGCAAAATTAGCAGCGAAAGGGCAGCGACTGATCGGCTTTGCGCATCTGACGCTGTCGGCACAGGAGTCCTTGTCCCACGAAGCACTCATCAATTTAACCTTTGTTGGGATCGCTGGCATCATTGATCCTCCGAAAGACAGTGCCATCAAAGCGGTAAAAGAGTGCTTGCAAGCGGGCATCCAAGTCAAAATGATCACAGGAGATCATGGCAAGACCGCTCAAGCTATCGGCAAGCAAATTGGATTGAAGCACACGAATCACGTGTTGGAAGGGCTGGAAATCGATCTGCTGTCTGAGGAGGAGTTGCAGCAAGCAGTCCAAAAGACAGATATCTTTGCTCGAACGACCCCAGAGCATAAATTACGGATCGTTAGTGCTTTGCAGGCGAATGAAGAGATTGTCGGAATGACCGGCGATGGTGTAAACGATGCACCAGCGCTGAAAAAAGCCGACATTGGGATCGCTATGGGGATCAAAGGCAGTGAAGTAACCAAGCAAGCAGCCGATATGGTTTTGGCAGACGATAATTTTCATACGATCGCCAATGCCGTCCGAGTGGGTCGACGGATCTACGATAATTTGAAGAAAACCATCAACTTCTTCTTACCAACGGCTGTTGCACAAGGATTGATCGTTATTGCGGCACTCTTGTTGAACCGACCACTGCCACTGACACCTGTACAAATTTTATGGGTAAATATGGTGACAACCATCACGCTTTCTTACGCACTCGGTTTTGAGAAGGCAAGTGCGGATGTCATGAATCGACCACCACGGCCAATCAAAGAAGGTATCTTATCTTGGTACAGTCTGTTCCGCATCTTCTATGTCTCGCTGTTAATCATGATTCCTTCCTACGTCTTAGCGATTCAGTTTGAAGGAACGGTCCTTCAACAAAGCATGCTACTGCAAAGTATCGTCTTTGCTCAAGCAGTCTACTTACTGAACTGTCGTGAGCTGGTAAAGCCGGCGTTGAATCGCCAACTCTTTGCCAATAAAGCACTCTTAGTCTCCCTGGCACTACTGATTGTATTGCAGGCAGCGATTTTCCTAACACCTATCGGACACCAGCTTTTAGGGATTGGTTCTTTGACGCTGATGCAGCAGTTGAGTATTGCAGCCAACGGGGCACTTCTTTTCACAGTCGTCGAAGGTGAGAAATTTATTACAAACAAGCTGCAAGGACGTCAAAAAGCTGCCCCAGTGAAACAATAAAGGCAGCTTGATGATTCTAGTGATAACTTAAATAATAGGTTTGAATGAGCTCAGTCACTTGATTGAGCTCATTTTTGGTCGGTACCATCGATAAATAAAAGACTGGGACAGGGGCATCATCTAATGGGAAGTTTGACAAAACAAAATCAACGTCGGTTGCCGATAGCCCTTCTAGTTGACCTGGTTCGATCGCCGATAGTAGAATACGTGCTCCGAGAAAGTCATTCAATTCTTGCATAAGGTAAGCTTTCCATGCTGGCTCCCCTTGAAAGATAAAGTATCCCTTTGCCCGGATAGGGTTGATTTGTAAAATAGCCTGTTGGATCAACAAGGTGGTGGTTGACCATAAAGGAAAACTCGTTTCCCTTTGACTGTTTGTCTGTTCTTCTAAAAAGTCATGGATCGTTGCTTCTATCGGTAGCGAATAGGGCTGATTCAAGCGCTGGATCTCGTGAAATTCTAACCCAAACCATTCTGAGAGTTTGGCAGACTCTTGCGTTTTGATCAAGAGCAGCAACAGATTCTCAATCAGCTGCGTCCCGCTAGCGAGAGGTAGCTGCAACGAGCGGGCTAATTGTTCGACAAAATGGGTCGTTTTATCGTGAATGGTTTGATACGTTTCAAGAGTCGCTTGAATCGTTTGGGACCAATCGTTATTGTAGTTCCAGCTTTCTAAAAAACAGTAGAAGCTAAAGAAGTGTTCGCTGCATTCTAAATATACGCCTTCTTTTTGGTAGAGATAACTTAATGGCTGTTGGAAAAGACCGTAGAGGGGATCATCCCCATTAAATTCGAAGGAATCCATGCGGCAATTGGCCTTGATACGGATTGTATTGATAAAAAACCAGCAAGTACCGAAGATTTGTTCTACGTCGATTTGGAGTTTATCTTTGCCCAGACGCTGTAAAAAATGTTGATAGTGGGACTCATGAATTGTATATTCCTCAAAAAAGTAATTGTTATGGGTATAAGGCAGTAAAAGTCGATGGAAAAAGACCCGAATATTGATCTCACTTCCTTCAAAGCGGATCACGCGATTTGTGATGCGAATCCGTATGGAAAAATCCGTCAAACTTTTATTTAATTTTGTAATATGCCGCCGCAAAGTTTCATAGGAAGTTCCCGCTTGGCCAAGAATTTCTTGCGTGCTAAGTTCGCTGGAAAAAAGCAATGCTTTCATTAAAGAAACACCGATCGATTGAGGGAAAAACGTTTCCCATAGCTGACTCATCAACAATGGCCCATCATGGGTCAAAGCAAAGCCATTACTGGCGGCTTCAATCTGCCAACCTTCGGGTAATTGTTGACGAATATAGGTTATATCAGAAAAAACCGTTCGTTCCGTCGTATCGATCAATTTTGCTAGTTGCTTGGCAGTGATCATTTTGTGATTCGCCAGTTGTTCCAAGAGAAGGATCTGACGTAATAAATCCTTCTCGGTAATGATTTTTTTCATCATCCCATCCATGACAAAAACTTCCTTTCTGAGTCTTTCGTGTTCTTTTTGATTTTATACGAAAAAGGCAAGTTTTGCTATTTCCAATTCACCGAATGATGTTTTTCTATTAAAAAAGATGGAATGGGTATCCTTCTGAGTAACTGTCTAAAGGAATGAGGTTTTTTATGTGTTTTAACGGTTAGAGGTCTATCATATGTTCGTATTTCTTCATTCGCAAATACAAAGAATAACTTTCTTTCGATAATTTTATTTTTGAGGAAAAAAGACTCTTTTTGCGAGAGGCGTAGAGTTTTCGATGGAGAGCAGAGTCGATGATCCATTCAATTTCTGCTTGTTCTTCCTCTGATAAATCGGCATTTTTCTCATTGGATTGAATGAGAGAGTAAGTAAATTCTAAGCAGCTCATTTTATAAATAAAGGTGGAGAAATATAATTTGTCTATGTGCATTTAATCACCCTTTCTTATATCCGGTTCAATCATATAGAATAATATTTTGAATAACAATTCTGTTTTTTCATGATGTCATGAAAATTTTGGGTAAATGTCTATTTTTTGGTAAAAGATAGCGAATATTTCGTAGCTTGATCTTCACGAAAGGGTTATAAAAAAACAAATATTATTTAAATGGATCAGCAACTATAATTAAGTAATCTGAAAGAAGTGAAGGGCATTTTTGGCCTAAAGAATGTGTCGTCATTTTGGTTAAGACAAACCGTTGCAGGATGTTTTCTTGTTTTGTCAAAAGGAGTCAAAAAAATAAAATTCGCTTTTTCCTGTTGACAGATCAACAAAAGCCGCGTAATATAGCTACCAATAACTCATTAAGACTAGACAAAAGAGAAGTATGAGGACGTTCGTCTTGCAGAGAGCTGATGGTGGTGCAAATCAGCAGATTGACGCTTCAGAAATGGACTTTTGTGTCGAAAGGCTGAAATCAGTAGGCTTTTTCCGGGAACTCCCGTTACAGAGAACGATCGTTGATAGACGATCTAGAGAACCAATTGAGGTGGCACCGTGAGTAATCGCCCTCAGGCAGACAAGTTTGTTTGCCTGAGGGCTTTTTTGTTTTTCTTGCCCTTCAACCAATTAAAAAATAAACGTAAAATCAAACTAAGAGAAGTACTTGAGTCTTTTTTGGTTACAGAAAGTCGGCGGTGATGAGAGTCCGGCACCAAGAAATCAAGGAAATGGCCTTAGCCGATCATTTTTTGAACCCTTTTTTGGCAGTAGGAAAATGCGGGAACTCCCGTTATAGAGGAAGACCGTTGTTAGACGGTTGATAGAGAAGAAGTTGTTTATTTGGGCAACTTCAATTGAGGTGGTACCGCGATCATTCGCCCTCAAGCAGACGTTTTTATGGCGTTTGCTTGAGGGCTTTTTGTTTACAAAGAAAGGAGCAGCTTATGTATCGAATGGAACGAATCAACAGCGATTGTTTGACACCTGTCTCAGTTTTTTTACGGATTCAAGGGGCGCATAAATGTTTATTGGAAAGTATTCCCAGAGAAGAAGATACCGGACGCTATTCGATCCTTACCTTTGATCCCGTTCAGAAAATGACCTTTAAGGATGGTGTTTTTCAAGTGGAGGATCTTTTGAAAAAAACGGTCAACAAGTACCCGTGTCAGGATCCTTTAAAAGAAATGGAAGGGTATGTAGTCAAAAAGGAAATTAGCGCTTTACCGAATCTACCGCTGCAAAGTGGGGCTATCGGGTATGCGGGCTATGATATCGCCGCTTGCTATGAAGACATCGGACAACTGCCCGCAGATGAATTGCAAGTGCCTGATATGGCCTTTTGGCTTTTCGAAACTTTTCTCGTTTTTGACCATCAGACGGAAACTTTAACGATCATTCTTGAAAATTGCTATAGCCAAAGAGGAACCGTCGAGATGGAGCAGGTAATGCAAGCAGTGAAGCAGCAGTTAAGGACACCAGTCGCCGCTGAGACCCGTGTATTGTCAAATGAAAAACTGCATTTTACCAGCAATGTTACTCAACATGCCTATGAAGCGATCGTTCAAGAGGCGAAAGCCCGAATTACGGCGGGAGACATGTTCCAAGTCGTTCCTTCGCAACGTCTGAAAGCGTCATTTAAACAAGAGCCCTTTGACTATTACCGCAAACTACGAGTGACAAATCCTTCCGCGTATCTCTATTATCTTGATTTCGATCACGGATTTAAAGTGATTGGTAGCTCACCTGAAAGCCTGATTTGCGTTCAAGGCGACGAAATCACCACGAATCCGATCGCTGGTACCCGCAAACGAGGTGCAACCAAAGCAGAAGACGAAGCTTTGGCAAATGAACTATTGGCAGATGAAAAAGAACGTGCAGAGCATCAGATGCTGATCGATCTTGGGCGCAATGATTTAGGGCGGATCGCTGAACATGGTACGGTTCATGTTCCTTTATACATGGTGATCGAGAAATACCGCTATGTCATGCACATCGTTTCGGTAGTGGCTGCCAAGCGCAGAGCAGGTGTGACGGCAATGGATGCCTTGAAAGCAACCCTGCCAGCAGGCACGGTCAGCGGGGCACCAAAGATTCGTGCCATGACTCGCATCTATCAGTGGGAAGCTGTTCGAAGAGGGGTCTATGCTGGTGCAGTTGGTTATTTTTCACGAAATGATCAAGCGGATTTTGCCATCGGGATTCGGACATTGGTATTGAAAGACGAGATCGCTTATGTCCAAGCAGGGGCGGGGATCGTTTATGATTCTGATCCCTCATCTGAATACCAAGAGACATTACACAAAGCCAAAGCACTATTGGAGGTGTCAGCCAATGATTTTACTCGTCGATAATTATGATTCCTTTACGTATAACTTAGTCCAGCAATGTCCAGCGGATACGATCGTCTTGCGAAATGACGATCCAGAGCTTTTTATTGTTGCTAAAGAAGCAGATGGCATCATTTTTTCCCCGGGACCAGGCCGTCCCGAAGAGGCAGGATTCATGATTTCTTTGATCAAAACATACCATGATAGCAAGCCGCTTTTAGGCATCTGCTTAGGTCATCAAGCCATTGGTGAAGCGTTTGGTGCCAAAGTGGTCCAAGCACCAGCTATTATGCACGGCAAGCAATCGACCCTTACGTATCAGAAAAAAGGCGTATTCGAAACCTACCTAGGAGACATGACTGTCATGCGCTATCACTCGCTTGTCATTGAGCCAGCGACACTTTCAGCGGAATTTGAGGTGTTGGCTGAAACAGAAGGGATCATCATGGCGATTCAGCATCGCGAAAAACCAATCGTAGGACTCCAATTCCATCCAGAATCAATGGGAACAAACGAGGGGGTATTTTTCATAGAACAGTTTCTTAAACTCGTCTCGGATAATACAGAAAAAACACAAGATGAAAAAAGGAGGAATCTTTAATGCAAGCACTAAAAAAGCAGCCGCCGCAACAAATCACTCAGCAATTATTTAATGGCCGTCATTTAAGTTATCAGGAGATGCGTCACTTTGCTCAAGGAATTTTAAGCGGGGTGTTTTCAGAAAGTCAATTGGGCGCAGCATTAGTTGCGATGAAGATCAACGGCATCACATCTGCCGAATTGACTGCTTTAGCAGAAATTATGTTAGAGCATGCCGTGACCATTCCTTATGAAGGAGGAGACACCATGGACAATTGCGGCACTGGTGGCGACCACGCCAATAGTTTTAATATCTCTACTACGGCTGCCTTCGTTTTAGCAGCTGGGGGAATCACGATGGCAAAACACGGCAATCGCAGTATCTCTAGTCGTTCAGGCAGTGCCGATGTCTTAGCATGCTTGGGGGTGGCAATTCAAGCATCACCAGAAAAAATCGCCGATCTATTAGCGACAGTCGGCATTGCTTTTCTCTTCGCCCCGTCGTTGCATCCGGGCATGAAAGCAGTGATGAAAATACGGCAAGAATTAGCGACACCAACGATTTTTAATCTATTAGGCCCTTTGATCAATCCTGTTCCGTTGACTACGCAACTGATCGGTACTTACGCTGGCGAGAGCTTGGTAGACACCGCTCAGGCGTTAGGCAGTCTTGGTCGGCAACGAGCAATGGTGATCCATGGATGTAATGGGATGGATGAAGCCAATTTGGCAGGTGAAACGGCGATCAGTTTTTATCACGAACGAAAGGTGACGAATTTTTCTTTGGATCCGCAAGCGTATGGCTTTACGCCAGCACCGATCGAGGCGATCGTCGGCGGAGATGCGGCTCAAAACGCTGCGATCTTAACAGCAGTTTTGAAAAATCACCCTTCCGTTTATCTAGAGACAGTGGTCTTAAATGCAGGGTTAGGCTTTTATACCAACGGCAAAGCCGCCACCCTAGCGGAAGGCTTTGCGATGGCACGAGCGTGTATCGCTTCGGGCGCGGCCTACGACAAACTGCAGATGCTGATTCGTCAGTCAAATAGCCATTAACTACGAAAGCTGTAAGGAGGAGAATCATGGATTTTTTAGAAACGATCATCCAGAAAAAAGTTGAAGAAGTTGCCGCGATGCCACAAGAAATCGAAAAGGTCGTAGCGAAACGTCCATCATTTTATCAGCAAGTCAAGGACCAACCACAAAAGATGCACCTCATTGCTGAAATCAAGCGTGCTTCACCCTCAAAAGGAGATATCAACCAAGGGATTGACCCAGTCACACAAGCGCAAGCTTATGAAGCCGCGGGTGTCAGCGGGATTTCCGTTTTGACCGACCAGCAGTTTTTTAAAGGCTCGCTGGCAGATCTTGAAGCAGTCAGTAATGCCGTTTCGGTGCCTATACTATGCAAAGACTTTATTATCGACAGAAAACAATTGATTCGCGCCAAGAATGCGGGTGCCAGTATTGTTTTATTGATCGTGGCCGCTTTAAAACCAGAACGCTTAGCCATACTTCATCAAGAGGCAATAGCACTAGGGTTGGAAGTACTCGTTGAGACTCATAATGCGGCTGAATTTCAACAAGCCCAAGCCTTAGGGGCCAAAATCATCGGCGTCAACAATCGTGACCTAAAAACCTTTGACGTTTCCTTGGATGTCAGTGTTGCTTTAGCACCTCAGCCGTCAGAGGCGGTTTACATCAGTGAATCTGGTATTCGAACTTCCTCCGATGTGCTGCAGCTAGCACCGTTTTATCATGGAGTCCTCGTTGGAGAAACGTTGATGAGAAGCAATCGAATTGCTGAAACAGCTGCAGATTTGCAGGTGAGCCGCCGATGACCAAAGTGAAAATTTGTGGACTCACCGAACGGCTGCATGTCGAAACTGCCATCAGTGCAGGAGCAGATTACCTTGGCTTTGTTTTTGCCGAAAGCCGTCGGAGAATCGATCCGACACAAGTCCGCAAGATAACGGAGCAAGTACCCCAAAATGTAGGGAAAGTCGGGGTTTTCGTTTCTCCAAGTTTTGAAGAAGTGCAAGTGGCAATTCAAGCCGCCCAGCTGACAGCGATTCAGCTCCATGGAAAGGTTCTGCCATCTTTGCAAACAGCCATCCAGACAGGCATTTTTGCGCATCAAAAGATCGCAGTGATCCAAGCCTTTGATGGAGAAGCAGAGACTTTAGAACAAGATTTCCTAAGCTGCGATGCAGATTTTGGGTTATTGGACGCTCCAGTAAGAGATCACCCTTATGCTGGCGGCAACGGCCAATCCTTTGATTGGCAAAAAGCGGCGAGAAAACCGTTGCCGTTGTCTGAGCGATTTTTTATTGCTGGCGGTTTGCACGCGGAAAATGTAGAAGAGGCGATCCAACTTTTTAGGCCTTATGCTGTCGATGTTTCTTCAGGCGTTGAAACCCAGGGGAAGAAAGACAGTCGGAAAATCGAACAATTTATTTACTTAGTAAAGGAGAAGATAAAATGACCCAATACCCCACAGAAGCAGGTTTTTATGGTTCTTTTGGCGGGCTGTTTGTGCCAGAGACATTGATGTATGCAGTCAAGCAATTGGAAACTGTCTATCGTGAAGCACAAGCGGACGCAAGTTTTCAAGCAGAATTACAGGAATATTTGCAAGAGTATGTAGGAAGAGAGACCCCCCTTTATCATGCACAGCGCTTGTCACAACACTTAGGCGGTGCCAAAATTTATCTGAAGCGAGAAGATTTGAATCATACGGGCGCCCATAAAATCAATAATGCGCTAGGGCAAGTGTTATTAGCAAAGCGGATGGGGAAAAAGAAAGTGGTAGCGGAGACCGGTGCTGGACAGCATGGCGTCGCCACAGCGACTGCGGCCGCGTTGTTCGGTATGGAATGCACGATTTTTATGGGTGCGGTAGATGTTCAGCGCCAAGCACTAAACGTCTTTCGAATGGAATTGTTGGGAGCAAAAGTGGTTTCAGTCACTTCAGGCAATCAGACATTGAAAGATGCTGTCAATGAAGCGCTGCGTTACTGGGTCGCAACCGTCGAGGACACCCATTACGTGATGGGTTCCGTACTCGGTCCGCATCCTTTTCCAGAGATCGTTCGAGATTTTCAAAGTGTGATTGGCAGTGAGACACGACGGCAACTATTAGAAAAAGAAGGACGACTACCGACGACAGTCGTTGCTTGTGTTGGCGGCGGCAGCAATGCGATGGGAATGTTTTACCCTTTTATCGATGATCAGACCGTTCGTTTGATTGGCGTTGAAGCAGCTGGGAAAGGTGTGGATACTACTGAGCATGCGGCGACCTTGACGAAAGGCAGTATCGGTATTTTACATGGTACCAAAATGTATCTGCTGCAAGACGATGATGGGCAAGTGATCGAACCTTATTCGATTTCAGCTGGTTTGGATTATCCAGGGGTCGGTCCCGAGCATTCTTACTTGAAGGAGATTGAGCGAGCGGAGTATTTCGCTGTCACTGATGAAGAAGCCGTTGACGCCTTTTATCTCTTGTCTCAAATCGAAGGCATTATTCCTGCTTTGGAAAGTGCTCATGCCGTTGCCTATGCCCTAAAGCTAGCCCCAATCATGACACCCGAAGAACGCTTAGTGATCTGCTTGTCTGGGCGAGGGGACAAAGATGTTCAACAAATCAAAGACCGGAAAGGAGCAGCGAAATGACCAGCAAAACATTGACGATGAAACTAAAGGAGCGCCAAAAACAAGGCAAGCCACTATTTGTTCCTTATATTATGGCGGGTGCCAACGGACTGGAACGCCTGCCAGCAGAAATCGAACTGTTGACGACACATGGCGCAGCCGCCATTGAAATCGGCGTGCCCTTTTCAGACCCAGTCGCAGATGGAGCGGTCATCCAAGCAGCTGGAATGCAGGCATTAGCCAATGGGACCACTTTAAAAAAGATCATTGCTTTGCTGCAAACCATCCATTCCGAGGTTCCACTGGTATTGATGGGGTATGCCAATTCATTCTTTCATTATGGGATTGAACAGTTAGCAAATGAGTTAAAAGCGACAAATGTGAAAGGGTTGATTATTCCAGATTTACCTTTTGAACATCGATCACTAGTAACCCCTACTTTTGATGCGGCGGATCTCGCGCTGATCACACTGGTCTCTTTGACCAGTCCTCCAGACAGAATTCAGACGCTGATCGAAGACGCGGAAGGATTCGTTTATGCTGTGACAGTGAACGGTGTCACTGGAGAAGATCGCCAATACAACGAACAGCTGGATCAGCATTTGCAAGCCATTTCGGAAAAAAGTCCGATTCCAGTATTAGCTGGTTTCGGGGTCTCGACCCACGCAGATGTGCAGCGCTTTGCCAGTGTGTGTGAGGGGGTAGTGATCGGTTCAAAAATCGTAGCAGCGCTACAAAACGAGCCACTGCCTAAAGTCAGTGAGCTGTTAGCAGAACTTGTTGGTAAGCCATAGAAAACAATGTGAAGGAAAGAACCCGAGTTGGGTTCTTTTTTTTATGAGAAAATAGTATTCGAGATACTGATGGGTTGCTATGGAAAAAAAGAACGTGATATGTGAAGTGGAAAAGAAAAAAGGTTGATGGAAGATCAGCCTAAATTGTTGTGATTATGCCAGTGTATCGGTGTCGATGGTGACTGTCTCGCATACAATGTTTAGGAAATTTAGGTTGTTTGCTTGCGCCAATAATAGTAGTGAAAATTTGCAGTCTCCTTTTTGTGTTGGGATTAATGTGTGGCATTTTTCGTAAACCTATTCAAGGAGCATCAGAAGTTCTTCTTTTTTATTAGTATTATGTTAAATAGGATTCCTCGTAGTAAGTATATTATTGTTAAACAAGATTCAACCTGATGAAAAGAAGCTTTATTATTATGTGTTTGATCTTGTAATTTACATGATATGATTTATTGGCGAGATACATATTTCTTTAACGGAAAAGCATTTAGACAATCAAATATAAACGAAGTAATTGGATTCAAAAAATAGACGAAAATATTGTTGAATTTATTATGATATCTATTTTATAAACGTTTTTATATTTAATTTTACAATTTAACTAGGTATGCTTCAATTCGTTTTGCTATAATGAAATAAATCACAATCTGTTTCTTATATTAGAACAAGGTATTTACTTATGAGAAGAGACAAGGAGGCAATTATGAAGCTGGATTTTAGTAGCACAGTATTTTTTTCGAATAGTGATATTGAATTTGACAAACCTATTAATTTTGTTTTTGGAAAAAATGGTACTGGTAAATCGACAATTACTAATCTTGTGAATGAACAGTATGGCGATAGTCTAGATATTCGTGTATTTCAAGGTTTTGATTCTATTATCGGAGAAGATAAAAAATTGAATGCAGTTACACTCGGCGAAGAGAATACTTCTATAAACGAACAAATTACAGATAAAGAGGCTGAAAAAGACAATTTAATTTTAAACATAGAAAAAATGTCAAAGGAAATTAGGGAGCCTGAAAACAAAAAGATAGTGAATGTATTTTCGAAACTTGAAGATAGTAAGAAGGAAAAGAAGAACAAGAATAAAGAAATCGAGTCATTCTATACTCAGTCTGCAGCAAAAATAGCTAAGGATAACCGACTAGTTGAAAATGCACGCACATACCGTAAAGACACCTTTAAACGCGAGATTCCATATGCAAATCTTCTTGAACAAAACGATATTAAAAAAAATAACAGTATACTAAAATCAGAAAAGAAAACAGCGAAAACTATAACATTTCCCAAAATTAATTTTGCTAAATATCAAGAGTCTGTGAATGAGATACTTGAAGCTAAAGTAGAAAGTAAAATAGTGCTAGAAGAATTATCTGATAATCCTCAAAAAACCAACTTTGCAGAAAAAGGAATTCATATACACAATTCGGGAGATAAATGTTCCTTTTGTGGAAATATAGTTACAGAAGAACGATTGACCAAACTAAAAAAATATTTTTCGGCAGATGAGGTAGAGCTTTTAAAAAAAAGAATTCTAAACGGAAAAGAGAAAATTGAAGCTTTGAGAAACACTATTTCAGCTTTAACAGTAAACACAAATGATTTTTACCCTGATTACTTAGAAAGGGTAGGAGATCTCAACAATAATATGACCTTATTAGTTAAGAATCAAATTTCTTTTTTAGAAGCTCTTTTGTCTGCCTTAAATGAAAAAGAAAAGAACTTGTTCAAAGAGGATGCAGCATTAAATTTAGATTTTCCAGAAAATTTTGATGATGTTATTTTTGAATATGAGGAAATAGTAAATTTGAATAATAATTTTTCAAATAATCTGAAAACTAAACAAAGTGAAGCAATGCGTGCTTTAAGACTTCATGAAGTAAAAAAAACAATTGATAAATTCAAGTTGGATTCTGAGCTAGTTAAGTTGGAAGCACTAGATAGAAGAGAAGCAGAAGCACAAAGTAATTTTAATGTTGAAGTAGCTAAAATAAAAAATGAGAAAGATAAAATTGGTGAAATTGACAATGAAATATCTGCTCTCAAAAACAAGACAAAAAATACTGAAAAGCTTGCGCATAATATCAACAACAAGTTAAGATATTTGGTATCATTTGAAATGATCAGAAAGAAAGTTGATGATCAAGAATTTTACGAAATAAAAAACCATCAAGGAGAAATAAGACCCATAACTGAGTTATCAACGGGCGAAAAGAATATTATTGCATTTTTATATTTTATTGAAAAACTCTCGGAAGTTTCAGATTTATCGAATGTTACTAACAAGGTTATTGTTTTTGATGATCCAATGACTTCAAATGATGATACAATGCAATACTTGATTATTGATGAACTACAAAAAGTAATAAAAATGTGCGATAAGAAAAGTTGTTCAGACCAGTTCATTTTGCTTACACACAATACTTTTTTCTACTTGAACTGCTCGTTTGAGATTAAAAATAGAAGAGATAAAAAAAATGCTTTTGAAGAAAGCAATTTTTACAAGTTACAACGATGTGATAATCAAACAAAAATTAGTAGAATTGAGAATAAAAATCAAGACTTTAAGACAAACTATGAAGCTTTATGGCATGAACTAGTATTCTTGTACACAGAAGATAAACCCGAAATGATGTTAAATCCTATCAGACGTATTATTGAAACATATGTTGTCTTCAATGGAAAGGAAGACTTTTATAAGAGCAACAAAGATGCAAAAAATTTATTTAATACTAATTCTCACTATTTTCCAGATTTGGAGGCTGATTTAAATGGGAAAGGTAGAGAAGATATCAAAAATATGATGAAAAAATGTTTTGATGATAATGGAGCGGTAGTTCATTTTAATAAACATTGGAAGAATGCTACAAAAAATGGATAAGACGGGACTGTGACATAAGTCCAAAAAGAAAACCACAAGAAATGACGACTAAGGCTCATTTCTTGTGGTTTTCTGGATAAAATAAAAAAAGAGCACCAATCGCCGCCGATGCCTTCAAAGATGTGAACACCGCTAGTAATCCTAGAGAAACTAAAGTTGTAGAAATCATCAATCTTTAAAAGAAATGTTTATGAGAAAGACAAGGTTTGACTGAATTTTTAATACGAAGCAGTGGGAAATAGGTTCGTGATAATCTCATAAAAAAAAGCTAGGAATCAAGATTCCTAACGATTTGCTAGCGCTGTGCACGATAATATAACGTTCCAGGAGGGATTCGAACCCCCGACCGTTCGCTTAGAAGGCGAATGCTCTATCCGGCTGAGCTACTGGAACAAATAAATTTCAGCGAATGCTCACTTCGCCTAAGCTGTTGAAATCAATCAGCAACAAATAACATTATAGAAAAAGGGCGCAGCAATGTCAATCGCTTTTCGCCCTTTTCTTATTTTTTCTTTGAAAAAAGGAAGCGCAGCTGCCCTCAACCTTTCTCAGGTTCCTCAAGAATTACGCTATCTGCTTCTTTCGTAATGAGAATCACACCATCTCCTAAAGGGACAAGCGTGGAGGTCAGCTGAGGATGGTTCATCACGGTATCCAAGAAAAGATTCAATTTGCGATGGATCGCTCGCTGGTTACGAGGGATTTCTTCGATGGGGTGTAGAATCGTTCCAGCTTGAAATACGTCATCCACCATCAGCACACCGCCTTTGCGTAATAGACGCAGACATTCTGGTAAAAATTCAATGTATTTTGATTTGGCGCTGTCCATGAAGATAAAATCATAAGGGCCACTCAATGTAGGTAGAACGTCTGCCGCTTGTCCTTCTAATAGCGTGATTTTTTCTTCATTTCCTAAGCGAGCGTAAGTTTCTTTGGCTTTGCGGATCATGACGTCAAAGCGATCGATCGTTGTGACATGACCATCTTTCACACATTGCGCCATCAAGCTTGAAGAAAAACCGATCGCTGTGCCGATCTCAAGGATTTCTTTTGGCTGGAGTTGTCCTAATAAAAACTGCAAAAAGACCACTGTTTCATGTGGGATGATTGGCACTTCTTTTTCATGAGCGGCTTGCTCGATTTCACCAAGTTCGCCGGGTAATTGCTTTTGTTTTTCACGCATAAACGCCACTAGTTCTGGTTTGACTACTGGACGATGCATCATTTCGTTGCGCATCTTCATCCTCCTAATTTATCGCTGCCCCTTATTATACGAATAACTCACCTTAAGTTCAATCTTTTCGAGTCTTTGGAACAACAAAAAAACCAGTCATAAGACTGGCAGGATAAAGGGGTGAAAAATATTTTTGGGATATTTCTATCATAACGGTGTTATGTGGAGGTTTGGTTAAAATCCTGTGAAGATCTCGTCAGGTTCTGCTTAAATTTTCATCAAGAAGAAAAGCAACCCATCAACAGGGCAAAAACGAACTTTTTATCGAAATATTCAGAAAATTCAGGGAAAAGTGTTGACAGAGGAACCTGCTGTTTGGTATCTTCATAACAAGATAAAAAAAGTGATAGGTGACGACGATGGATAAACGATTGAAACAAACAGCTGCATTTTTATTATTATTATCGTAAGGACTCTTTTTCTATGACCCGCCTTTTTTAAGGCATCATTTGAAGAGTCCTATTCGCATTGCATGAAGGAAACCCTTTATGGAGTGCTTTTTTTATACCATTTTTTCAATTGTGTTTGAATGAGGTCGCGCCAAGCGTGCTCCTACCACTGCTAAGGAGGAAATAGTGATGAGAAAAATCCAGTTTTTTGATACGACATTGCGAGACGGTGAACAGACCCCGGGAGTCAACTTTAATACGAAAGAGAAGGTTCAACTGGCGCTGCAATTAGAAAAATGGGGCATCGATACGATCGAAGCAGGTTTTCCGATTGCATCAGAAGGAGATTTTCAAGCAGTCAAAGCGATTGCTGGGGCGGTGACGAAAATGACCGTTGCAGGACTTGCCCGTTGTCAAAAAAAAGACATTGATCGTGCCTATGAAGCTCTTTATCAAGCCGTCGATCCACAGATCCATGTCTTTCTAGCAACGAGTAAGGTGCATCGCCAGTACAAGCTGAATATGACGAAAGCAGAAGTACTCGCTTCCATCAAAGAACATGTGACTTATGCGCGTGAACGCTTTGAAAAAGTTCAATTCTCGCCAGAAGATGCCACCCGCACCGATAAAGCCTTCTTGCTTGAGGCGGTTCAAACAGCGATTGATGCCGGCGCGACGATCATCAATGTGCCCGATACAGTAGGATTTACCAATCCTACAGAATATGGTGCGCTTTTTGCCTATTTGATCGCCAATATCAAAAGCGAGCAGCAGATCATTTTTTCTTCCCATTGTCATGATGACTTGGGAATGGCGACAGCCAATGCGCTGGCGGCTATTGAAAATGGTGCTGATCGGGTGGAAGGAACGATCAACGGGATCGGCGAACGAGCGGGCAATACTGCATTAGAAGAAGTGGCCTTGGCGTTGCATATTCGCAATGATTTCTATCAGGCTACCTCCAACATCAAATTAAACGAAACAAAACGAACCAGCGATCTGGTGGCACGTTTGTCAGGAATCACGGTACCGAAAAACAAAGCGATCGTCGGAGGCAATGCTTATGCCCATGAATCAGGGATTCATCAAGATGGCGTCTTGAAAAATCCTGAGACCTACGAAATTATTACCCCACAGTTGGTGGGGGTAGAAACCAACTCGTTGCCTTTAGGCAAACTTTCTGGCCGCCATGCGTTTGTCGATAAAATGCAGCAACTGGGCTACCAGTTTGACCAAGAAGAAACCAACGAATTGTTTAAACGCTTCAAAGAATTGGCAGATAAAAAGAAGCAAGTGACCGAACAAGATTTGCTGGCTTTGGTGGCCGATCAAGGCCGCAGCCAAAAAGGCGGCTGCGAGTTGGACGCCGTTCAGCTACAATACGTGTCCAATGGCCATCAAGGAGCAGTGGTTTCTATCATCAAAGACGAGGAAAAACAAGTGGCATCAGCCATCGGTGCCGGCAGTATCCAAGCTATCTACAACTCGATCGATCAGATTTTCCAGCAGCAGCCGAAGTTGTTAAATTATGAGATCACTGCCTTGACCAGTGGGGAAGATGCGCAAGCGGAAGTGCACGTGGTCATTGAATGCCAGAAAACCAATGAAAAAATCAGCGGGATCGGCTTAGACTTTGATGTCTTGCAGGCGTCAGCCAAAGCATATGTACAGGCTAGCGCAGCTCTAAAGAATCGAGGTGTCCTTGTTTGAAAAAGATCGTGGTTTTAGCAGGAGATGGCATCGGACCAGAAATTATGGACAGTGCCCTTGCGGTATTGAAAGCGGCTTGTCCGAACCATCTCCAACGCTTTCATTTTGACCAGCGGCCATTTGGTGGGGCGGCGCTGGCACTTACTGGAGAGCCATTGCCGCAAGAAACACTACAAGCTTGCCAGCAGGCGGATGCGATCCTTTTAGGAGCCATCGGTGATCCAGCTTGGGAAAACGCACCGACAACACCCGAGAAAGGACTTTTGAATCTGCGTCAAGCGTTAGGTCTATACGCCAATATTCGACCCATCAAAGTAGTTGATGCGGTGATTGCTTTGTCTCCCATCAAAGAAACGATCCTTCGAGGGACAGATTTTGTCATCGTTCGTGAGTTGACTGGCGGTATCTATTTTGGCGAAAAAGCAGAAAAACCTGAAGAAGCCTACGACATCAATCATTATCACCAAGCAGAGATTCGACGGATTTTGCGTAAAGCCTTTGAGATCGCCCGTACGCGGAAGAAGCGGGTTCTCTCTGTCGATAAAGCAAATGTGTTGGCGACTAGCCGGCTTTGGCGCCGATTAGCGGAAGAAACGGCACAGGATTTCCCGGATTGTCAGTTGACTCATCAATATGTTGATTCCGCCGCTATGAAAATCATCCAAAATCCCAAAGACTTTGATGTAATCGTGACCGAAAATCTCTTTGGCGACATTTTAAGTGATGAAGCCTCGGTTTTGCCGGGGTCATTAGGGGTGCTACCAAGCGCAAGCCATGGTGCAGAAGGGGTTTCTTTATATGAACCGATCCATGGCTCGGCACCGGATATTGCTAGGCAAAATTGTGCCAATCCGGTTTCCATGATTTTGTCTGTCGTGATGATGCTAAGAGAGTCCTTTCAAGAGGAACAGCTGGCAGATACCATCGAAAGTGCGTGTTATGAGGTAATGAATGCGGGAATCTTGACCCGTGATTTAGGTGGGACGGCAACGACAACTGCCTTTACAGAAGCGGTTATTGCACAGTTAGGAGTGAGCAATTATGGGGAAAACGCTGTTTGATAAACTATGGGATCGGCATGTGATCACAGGAGAAGAAGGGCAGGCGCAGCTGCTTTATGTCGATCTGCATATGATCCATGAAGTGACGACGCCGCAAGCCTTCGAAGGATTGCGGCAAGCGGGACGGACAGTTCGCTGTCCCGAAAAAACCTTCGCAACAATGGATCATAATGTGCCTACCAAAGATATTTTTACCATCACCGATCTGGTTGCAAAAAAGCAAATGGATACGTTACGTAAAAACTGTCATGATTTTGGGATCGAATTGTGTGACAATGGCTCTGCCAACCAAGGAATTGTCCATATGGTTGGCCCAGAAGTAGGCTTGACCCAACCAGGAAAAACGATCGTTTGCGGTGATTCCCATACTGCCACCCATGGTGCTTTCGGCGCGATCGCATTTGGGATCGGTACGAGTGAAGTGGAGCATGTCTTTGCGACACAGACGATTTGGCAGACAAAACCGAAACGCATGGGAGTTGAGATCACCGGTCAGCTGCAGCCGGGGGTGTACGCCAAAGATATTATTTTGGCATTGATCGCGACGCATGGCACAGATTTTGGTGGTGGCTATGCCGTAGAATTCTTTGGCGAAACGATCCGCAACCTGACGATGGAAGAGCGCATGACCATTTGCAATATGTCGATCGAAGGTGGGGCGAAAATGGGCTTGATCGCACCTGATGAAACGACCTTTGCTTATGTGAAGGATCGACGCTTTGCGCCACAAGCGTTTGCCAGTGCGGTGACGGATTGGGAAACCCTGTATACCGATGAAGGTGCCAACTATGATGCCCTGATCACCTTAGACGCAGCAACCTTAGAACCTTACATCACTTGGGGCACCAATCCAGAAATGGGAGTACCGGTCAGCGAAACGTTTCCTGAAGTGCGAGATCACAATGATCAGCAAGCCTATGAATATATGGCACTGCACCCCGGACAGACGGCTGCCGATATCCCCATCGAATACATCTTTATCGGATCGTGTACCAATGGTCGTTTGTCTGATCTGCAAGAAGCAGCGGCGATTTTGAAAGGTCAGACCATCAAAGAAGGGGTCACTGGCATTATCGTTCCTGGTTCACGCCCTGTTCGTAAAGCAGCGGAAGCTATCGGTTTAGACAAAGTCTTTATTGAGGCTGGTTTTGAATGGCGGGAGCCTGGCTGCTCCATGTGCCTAGGAATGAATCCTGATAAAGTACCAGAAGGCGTCCACTGTGCCTCCACGTCAAACCGGAATTTTGTTGGACGGCAAGGGAAAAACGCTCGGACGCACCTTTGTAGTCCAGCAATGGCGGCAGCAGCTGCGATCCATGGGCGTTTTGTCGATGTACGAGAAGTGGTTGGAGGTGTTGGTTAATGGAAGCTTTTACGCAATTTGAAGGTACGACGCTGCCTTTGATGAATGACAATATCGATACCGATCAAATCCTACCGAAAAATTATTTGAAGCGCGTTGAAAAAACGGGGTTTGGCGAATTTTTATTTGACGATTGGCGCTATTTGCCGCAACGCAAGCCTAATCCAGCATTTATCTTGAATGATCCAGCATATCAGACCGCTCAAGTCCTCGTCACTGGTGATAATTTTGGTTCTGGCTCTTCTCGAGAGCATGCGGCATGGGCGCTGTTGGATTACGGCTTTAAAGCCGTGATTGCTGGCAGCTTCGGTGATATTTTCTATATGAATGCCACCAAAAACGGGCTGCTGCCCATCGAGCTGCCTTTGACTGTTCGCCAAAGGATCGCCTCGCTGCCTGCTTCTGAAAAAATCAGCATCGACTTGCCGAGGCAATGTGTGATCGTTGCCGGGGAGGAGCATTTCTTTGCAATCGATGCTACCTGGAAACACAAATTGATCCACGGTCTCGATGAGATCAGTATCACCTTGCAGGAAGAGGCGAAAATCACCGCCTATGAGCAGACGATTCCAGCGTATTGGCAGTAGGGCTAGGGGACTGGTCGTTATTCGTCGGCTGGTATTTGTGAAAGAATGTTTCTTAACCCTCGCCAATCAGCTTCGATTTGCGGAGTCAACGTCCGATTATAAAAGATCGCAGCGGGATGATACATCGGCACGATCAGATATTCTTTTTCCGACCATTGATAGCCATCCTTTGTCGGATTGCTTTCTTGAATTTTGGAACGGATCACTTCGCCATGGTGGTCTTTGATATAATAGGCGTTGCCTAATAATCGCTGTAGTCCGATATTGCCAACAGTTGCAATGACGGGCGGATCCACGATGGACAACTCGTAGTCAAGCAGTGGTGCGTGTAGCAAGACTTCCTTTTTGGTAGGTGTCCGATTGGGATGGACGATCTCATGGGCACCGCTGCGCTTGTTGATTCGTTCTTTGACGGAATATGGACGGCTGCGGACAGCGCTGGTGATGTAGACATCCTCACGGGTCAAACCGGCTAAAGCCAACGATTTCATCAATTCTTTTCCTGCTTGTCCGCTAAAAGGAATAAAATTCTCGATTTCGGTTCGACCAGGGGCTTCACCAACGATCATCAATTTGGGCTGCAGCGGTCCTTGACCTGGAACAAATCCTTCCAACGGATAACTGCGGGATGCCTGTTGAACGGCAGTGGCTAATTCTTTGGGGTATTGCATGAAAACTCCTCCCATTCTGTTTCGCTTGTGCTCTTTCTTCTATAGTAATAGAAAATAAAAAATGCACAAAAGGAAATGACTAGTAGCAAAAGAATTCTGTCTTTTCCTTAATTAGTGATTGACTTTAGGAAAACATTTTGATAAAGTTAATCTGTTGTAATTGTGGACTCCACAGCTACAACCGCACAGAACAAGTAGTAAGTACGAAAGTCACTTGGGATGGCGAGTCTAAGTATATTATAAGGAGGTGCTGTAGAGCATGTACGCAATTATCAAAACTGGTGGTAAACAAGTAAAAGTTGAAGTGGGTCAAGCAATCTACGTTGAAAAATTAGACGTTGAAGCTGGACAAAAGGTTACTTTTGATGAAGTTATCTTAGTAGGTGGCGAATCAACAAAAGTAGGTGCCCCAATCGTTGCAGGAGCAACTGTTGAAGGAACTGTTGAAAAACACGGCAAACAAAAGAAAGTCGTAACTTTCAAATACAAACCTAAAAAACATTCACACCGTAAACAAGGTCACCGTCAACCTTACACAAAAATTGTTATTGACGCGATCAACGCTTAATTCTTACGAAAAGCAGGGTAACGAATATGATCAAAGGGACATTCAAACGAAATGACTCTGGTCGGATTGTTTCTTTTGAACTAGCTGGACACGCACAAGCAGGAGAATACGGCAAAGACATCGTCTGTGCTGCAGCATCCGCTTTAGCGATCAGTGCAGTCAATGGGATCGATGCTTTGGCTGGCGTTGCGCCAAAAGTTGAAGCAGATAACGAAAATGGTGGGTACTTATTAGTCACACTGCCTTCTCGTTTGACCCAAGAGCAGTCGAATATCGCACAAATTCTTTTAGAAAATTTGTTGATCGGCTTGCAATCAGTTCAAGAAGAGTACAACGATTATATCCAAATCAAAACTACTAAAGAAAACTAGGAGGTGCATCTCATGTTGATGAAAATGAATTTGCAATTCTTCGCTCACAAAAAAGGTGGGGGTTCTACTTCTAACGGACGTGACTCTCAATCAAAACGTTTAGGTGCGAAACGTGCTGACGGTCAAACCGTTTCAGGCGGATCAATCCTTTATCGCCAACGCGGTACTAAAATTTACCCAGGGGTAAACGTAGGTATCGGTGGAGATGATACATTGTTTGCAAAAGTTGATGGCGTTGTTCGTTTCGAACGTAAAGGCCGCGACAAAAAACAAGTATCTGTTTATCCAGTAGCGCAAGAAGCATAAGAAAATGACATCCAGATTACGTAAAAGTAACCTGGGTGTTTTTTTATACACCAATGAAACCGTTTTAACGAAATAGTTATTTATAATAGCTTAGATAAGGAGTGAAGCAATGATTCAATTAAAAGAAATCACGAAGGAAAACTATCGTGCGTGCATGAATTTGAAGACAACGAAGGAGCAAGAAGATTTTGTTGCGCCCAATTGGTACTCAATGTTAGAGGCGATCTATGAGGAACCACGTCAGGCATTTGCCCTCTACAATGGTGAGGATATGGTCGGCTTTCTCTTATTTAGTTTTTACGAAGCGGATGAGGATTATCCAAAAGCTTCGTGGTGGATCGAGCGGTTTATGATCGCAGAAAAATTCCAAAATCAAGGGTTAGGCAGTCAGGCGTTTCTTGCTGGGTTAGATTGGTTCAAAACCCATATCCAAGCGCAAGAATTAAGGATCTCCGCTGTAGATGGCAACGAGATCGCAACAAAGCTTTACGAACGAAACGGCTTTGTCTTGACAGGTGAAATGATTGATAACGAGCATGTACTCTTGTTGCAGCTGCCAACGGATCAAGGGTAAATGACTCTTTCTACAGTAAAAAATGAGGTCAAAGGCAGAGGTTCTTAAGGGGATTCTCTGCTTTTTTTATTGGTGTTTTTCCGGTCCAAAAAGTGTGCCGTCATTTTCTGGCTAGATTTTTCAAGAAATTTTGTGCACTTAGGGTAAGAATTACGAGTATATCCATGCTTTGTTGTTCACAAAGTTCCTTTTGCGATTAACGAAATCTTTACACGTTGACAACACAAACCTTATATTCATTTGATACTCTGAGGAAGTAGAACAAATGGAAAGAAACTTTCGAAAAACGTTGATTATTGAGAATGTGCTCACGAATGATTTTGGTAAAAACACGAACATTATCAAAAAAGAAAACGTTCGTAATTCGAAAAAGATTGTTTTTGGTTCGTTGATTTTTTATAATCAAAAAGGAAAGTTCGGAATTCCGTGAGTTCGATTTTTTTAATGAAAAGGAGAAAAAGTGATGAAAGTTTGGAAGAAAACGGCAATGTTTGGTTTAGGTTTGGTGGCAGCAGTTACGCTGGCGGCATGTGGCTCAGGTGGAGCAAGTACTGACTCGGCGGCTGAAGAAGCAGGATATGTACCAGAAAAGTTGACCGTTCAATTTGTTCCATCACAAGCAGCAGAAACATTAGAAGCAAAAGCAAAACCACTTGAGCAATTATTAAGTGATGAATTGGGGATTCCAGTCACTGTGAGTGTTTCCACTGACTACAATACAATCGTCGAAGCAATGGCTTCGAAACAAGTAGATGTCGGCTTTTTACCGCCGAATGCCTATGTTTTAGCAAATGAACAAAGCAATGTTAAGGTGCTATTACAAGCACAGCGTTATGGCATCAAGCAGCCTGGTGGGGAATCAACGGATGAATTGGTTGATAGCTATCGCTCAATGATCGTCGTAAAAAGCGGCAGCGATATCAAAGAGTTGGAAGATTTAAAAGGCAAAACGATTGCCACGCAAGATGTTACTTCTTCTGCCGGTTATGTTTGGCCAGTAGCAGAAATGAAAAAAGCAGGCATCGATATCAATACGGATGTGACGACTGTTCAAGTCAAAGGCCATGACCAAGCGGTCTTATCTGTCTTGAATGGCGACGTTGACGCAGCGTTCGTTTTTGAAGATGCCCGCAACACGGTCAAAAATGATTACCCAGAAATCATGGATGAGGTAGAACCAATGTACTTTACCGAACCGATCCCGAACGATACGATCAGTGTTCGCAGCGATATGAGTGAAGAGTGGGACAAAAAAATCCAAGATGCCTTTATCGCGATCGGTAAAGATGAAGAAGGAAAACAAATCATCTCTGATATTTACTCTCATGAAGGATACGTTGTTTCACAAGACAGCAATTTCGACATCGTAAGAGAGTATGCGGAACAAGTCGGACAATAACTAATAGATGAATAGATCGGGAGGGTACCGGTAGTTGAGGTACCCTTTTCGAATGGAAAGCAATTTTTACCTAATGGAAAGAAAGTAGGAGAATCATGGCTCTAGAGAACGAAACGATTATTTCATTTCAGAATGTGACCAAGCAATACCCAAATGGGGTATTAGGTTTGAAGGACTTAAACATCGATATCAAAAAAGGGGAATTTGTCATCGTAGTGGGTTTATCAGGAGCAGGAAAATCAACGATGCTGCGCTCCATCAATCGACTGCACGAGATCACGAGTGGCGAGATTTTAATCGATAGCAAGTCGATCACAAAAGCAAAAGGAAGAGAGCTACGCTTGATTCGTCGAGACATTGGCATGATTTTCCAAAGCTTTAATTTGGTGAAACGTTCGAGTGTCTTGCGAAATGTCTTAACTGGGCGAGTAGCTTATCACCCAACGATCAAAATGTTGCTTGGTTTGTTCCCGCAAGCGGATAAAGAGCTGGCTTATCAATCGCTGCAGCGGGTCAATTTAGCAGAAAAAGTCTATACTCGAGCCGATGAATTGTCTGGCGGTCAGCAGCAGCGGGTTTCGATTGCCCGTGCTTTGACGCAAGAGCCGAAGATTATTTTAGCGGATGAACCGGTTGCTTCCTTAGATCCTTTAACCACTGAAAAAGTCATGAATGACTTAAAACGGATCAATCAAGATCTGGGGATTACCATCGTAGTCAATTTGCATTCTGTCCAATTGGCAAGAGAGTACGGCACGCGGATCATCGGGTTGCGAGACGGAGGCTTGGTTTTTGATGGCCCTGTCAGTGAAGCGACCGATCAGCGATTGAAACAGATTTATGGCAGCGAGATCATAGAAGAGCAGGAAGGGGCAGGACAATGACGACAAATACGTTGCCGAAACGCAGCGGACTATGGAAAAATGTTCTGTGGCTCGTCATTTTTTTAGTGGTATTGTTCGTTAGCGGCTCTATTTCAGGCGTTGATTTGGCACGGTTCTTTAGCAATAGCAGTCAAATGAATGTCATTTTACAAAAGATGGCTCATCCTGATTGGGCATATGCCAAAATCATTGTTGAGCCGATTTTGCAAACGATCCAAATGGCGATCATCGGCACGACCTTTGGTGCACTGGCGGCCTTTCCGTTTTCGCTTTTAGCAGCACGAAATATCATGACGAATCATTGGATCAGCGGTTGTTTCCGTTTTGTTTTAAATATCATTCGGACAGTACCTGATTTGATGCTGGCGGCTTTATTTGTTGCCATTGTCGGAATCGGTCCCGTTGCCGGGGTGATCTCCATCTCTGTGTTTTCTTTTGGGATGATCACCAAATTGTTTTATGAATCGATTGAAACGATTGATGAAGGTCCGATCGAAGCAATCACAGCTTCTGGAGGATCGAAGTTTGACATCATCCGCTATGCAGTCGTACCGCAAGTCATGAGCCATTTTCTTAGTTACTTGCTTTATGCCTTTGAGATCAATGTGCGGGCATCGACGATTCTTGGGTATATCGGCGCAGGCGGAATCGGTGTTTTCTTACAACGATCTTTAAGCCAATTTCGATATGACCAGACGTCGATTATCGTCTTAGTGATTTTTGCAGTTGTTTTGGTGATTGATACCATCAGTAATAGATTAAGGGAGCGATTGTTATGATGTTGCCAGCAGAACCGAAAAAGAAAAAAATACGGAATTGGCTGATCGCAGTAGTCGTTATCCTCCTTTATATTTGGGCTTTTGCTGGCGTGCCTTTTGCGGGTGTTAAAGAAAATGTCGGTCAAATTGTCGGCTCAATCTTTTATGGCCTGATCCATCCTGATTGGGGCTATGTTTATACCGGTGATGGCGAAGATTTGATCAGTTTGATGATCGAAACCGTTGCGATCGCCTTTGTGGGTACGTTTTTATCCTCAATATTAAGTATTCCTTTTGCCTTTTGGGCGGCGCGCAGCAAAAACAGCCCTCGCTGGCTATCAGGTTTCGGTAAAATCGTGCTGACGGCGATTCGAACGTTTCCAGAAATCGTCTTAGCGATCATGTTCATCAAAACAGTGGGTCCCGGATCCTTTGCTGGTGTTTTGGCAGTTAGTGTCCATTCCATTGGGATGTTGGCGAAACTCTATAGCGAAGCGATCGAGAACATGGATCACGGTCCTTCAGAATCGGTCGTTAGTGCGGGAGGAAATCGTTGGGATGTGTTAGGCTTTGCGACATTGCCACAATTGATTCCAGAATTTCTTTCTTTTACCTTGTATCGTTTTGAACTGGCTGTCCGTTCAGCTTCGATCTTAGGGATCGTAGGGGCAGGTGGGATCGGTACGCCGATGATCTTTGCCATCAATGCGCGATCATGGAGCCGTGTAGGAATCATTTTATTAGGGATCGTTGTGACGGTCACGATCATTGATTTTATTTCTGGGCGCTTGCGTAAACGATTGGTTTAATAAAATGAGGTGCGTACTCGAAAAAACACAGTCTGCATAGGCTGTGTTTTTTTGCAGCGGATAGGCGGATGTCGTTTAAGACAGGTTTCGTGAAACTTGTTATACTGGATTCATAGAAAATGAACCCAAACAAGGAGGCTGTTTTATGAAAGCATTATTGATCGTCAATCCAAGTTCTGGTGGGGAACAAGCGAAAGAATTTGAGGAGATGGCAGAAGAAAAGCTGCGGGAAGCTTTTTCAGAAGTCGTTGTCAAACATACCGAAAAAGAAGGAGATGCTACACGTTTTGCCTCTGAGGCAGCAGCAGAATTTGACAGTGTCTTCGCAATGGGCGGTGATGGTACCGTCAATGAAGCGGTCAATGGCTTAGCTCCTCATGACAAACGACCAAATTTCGGTTTCTTCCCGCTGGGCACAGTAAATGATTTAGCCAGAGCATTAGCGATTCCACTAGATCCCAAGGAAGCCATCGAATCATTTGCAGTGGATCACACCCGCAAAATCGATATTGGGCAGGTTAATCAAGACTATTTTACCAATGTAGTGGCGATTGGTATGATTCCAGCGGCGATCAACAATGTGGAAGTTGAAGAAAAAACCAAGCTGGGAAAAATGGCCTATTTTGTTTCTGGTCTACGGGAAGTGCGGAAAAATGAAAGTCATCCGTTTGAAGTGACCGCCGAAAATAATGGCGAAAAAACGACGATCGCTGTGGAAAGCAGTACGATGATCGTTGGTTCATCCAATACGATCGGCGGTTTCGAATCTCTTTTGCCTAAAGCGAGTACCGATGACGGCAAATTACATCTGATCTACTTAAAGGATACGAATCTTTGGGAAACTGTCAAAAGCGTGCCTGAGCTTCTCAAAGGAGTTACGGAATCAAATGATGTTCTTGGTTATCAAACTTTTGATAAAGCAACGATTCGTTTGACGGATGGGGCAACGATCGAAACGAATGTCGATGGTGATCCAGGGCCGGAATTGCCAATCACAGTAGCGGTGCTGCCGCAACATCTTACCGTGTATTGCGGAGTTGAAAAAGCCCGTTAAATCATTCATAACTAGGAAACTATCCGTCAAAAGCGGATTGTTTTTTTTATTCAGAAAGAGTATACTGGGAAAAAATTTACTGAAAGAAGGGGTTCTATGACGATACGTTCTGCCACGATTGCAGATGCCCAAGCCTTGACAGCAATCTATGCTTATTATGTAGAAAATACACCGATTACCTTTGAAACTGAGGTGCCATCGGTTCAAGAATTCGCGGAACGCATCGCCAAGACCTTGAAACGCTACCCGTATCTCGTTGCAGAAGAGGCTGGTGAAATTGTCGGTTATGCCTATGCGTCAGCCTATAAAGAACGGGCGGCGTATGATTGGACCGTTGAAGTAACCGTTTATTTAGCGCCGGATGCCAAAGCAAAAGGGCTCGGCACCGCTCTTTATCAAGGGCTTGAAGAAAAATTAAAAGTGCAAAACGTGGTCAATCTGACTGCGTGTATTACAGGAGGCAATCAACAAAGCGAGGCTTTTCATGAGAAGCTTGGGTATCGGAAAGTTGCTGATTTTGCGCATGTCGGCTATAAGTTCAATCAATGGCACGATGTGATTTGGATGCAAAAAGAACTGCAATGGTTTCCTGATCAGGTGCCAACGTTCATTCCCAATGAAAAAGCCTAACACATCCTGACTTTTGAATATCTTTTTTTGGCAAAATGCTTTATGCTGAGAGTAGCATGTGAAAGGACGTTCTATTGTTCTTTCGAACAAAGTATTTTGCTTTTTCTGTGTGGAAAAAAAGTTGCTTTTTTATAGAAAAATGAGTAAAGTATTCAAGTGGAAAAAACAAGGAGGCGAAGCTGTTGGGCAAGCGAATCGAACGGATTTATCAATATATCGTCGAAAATACGATGAGCGGCTTAGGGGAAAAGAAGGGGTTGTCTACTTCAGAAGTTGCCGATCATTTAGCCATTCAGCGCAGTAATGCCAGTAAGGATTTAAATAAGCTTGTTAAAGAAGGGCGCGTCGAAAAAAGCGACTCGCGGCCTGTTCGTTATTGGGCGGCAGGGGTCGATCCCAGCAGTAAGGAAAAGTATGTCCCAAGCTACAAAGAAAGTCGCCCGCAAAGAGAAAAAGCCTTCCCTCAACGAGTACAAGGAAAACCCTCTGACCGAGATATTTTTGCGACGATCATCGGTGCCAACGGAAGTATGAAAAACGCTGTTGAGCAGGCGAAAGCAGCGATCTTGTATCCGCCGAAAGGGCTAAACTGCTTGATCACAGGGCCTACTGGTTCTGGGAAAACGTACTTTGCCCATGCGATGTTCCAGTTTGCCAAAAGCAATCAAGTAATTGCCGATGACAAAGAATTGATCGTCTTTAACTGTGCGGACTATGCAAATAACCCAGAGCTTTTGATGAGCCATTTGTTTGGTTATGTACGGGGGGCATTTACGGGTGCCGATCAAGAGAAGATTGGTATTATTGATCAAGCGGATGAGAGTATGTTGTTTCTCGATGAGATCCATCGATTACCGCCAGAAGGGCAAGAAATGATTTTTTACTTTATGGATCATGGAACCTTTAGCCGTCTAGGAGAGACGGGCAAAAATCATCAAGCGAATGTCCGAATCGTTGGTGCTACTACCGAAGACCCCAACTCAACGCTATTAGATACCTTTACCCGACGCATTCCCATCAATATTCAACTGCCCTTTTTTGAGAAACGACCCGCATCAGAAAAAGTCGATCTCGTTCGGGTATTAGTCGGGCAAGAGGCGACCCGTATTCAGCGGACGATCTCCTTGACAGAAGATGTGGTCAAAGCGTTGATCGGCAGTGTCAGTTTTGGGAATATCGGTCAATTGAAATCCAATGTCCAGCTAGTCTGTGCACGGGGCTTTTTGAATCATATGCAACAAGATGAGATTGAAATCGATTTGATCGATTTGCCAGAAGGGATTCGTTCAGGATTGATCGTTTTGGGGAATCGCCGCAATGAGCTGGCAGAGCTTTCTAAGATCCTTGAACCGAAGATCAGCATTCAACCGAATCAAAACTTAAACAATATTCAATCAGATTCCTATGAATTGCCTTATAATCTTTACGATATTATCGGCGACAAGGCTGCTCTGCTAAAAGCAGATGGGTTAGATCAAGAAGCGATCAATCATTTTATCTCAACAGATATCAATGTTCACCTAAAGTCTTTTTATAAAGATCACGGGTTTTCCTTTAACTCGGTCAATAAATTAAGTGAATTCGTCGATCAGAAAGTGATCAGTGTAACAAATCAAATCTATGAGCTGGTTCGACAACGCTTAAATTATGATTTTCAGCAAAATTTCATCTATGCCATGAGCTTACACATCAGCTCGTTTTTGAAAAAAATCCATTTGGGAGAAGAACGACAAACCAATGACAATATTCGTCAGATGGTAGCTGATTATCCTCAAGAGTTTGAAGTCGCCAAAGAAGTCCGCGATTTTATTGGTGATAGTTTCCAAGTGGCGATTCCTGAGAGCGAATCTTATTATTTAGCGGTTCTTCTGGTTTCTCTTAGAACCTCTCATTCCTCTGGGAAAATCGGCGTCGTCGTTGCAGCCCACGGCAACAGCACAGCCAGTAGCATGGTACAAGTGGTCAAACAATTGCTGGAAGTCGATCAAGTGACAGCGGTGGACATGCCATTAGATATGCCCCCGGCTGTGGCGTTGAAAAAAATCGTGGATAGTGTACGGGCAGTCAATGATGGCAGTGGGGTGATCCTCTTAGTCGATATGGGGTCCTTAGCGACCTTTAATAATGAAATCCAGCGAGAAACGGGTGTGGCTGTTCGAACAGTCGATATGGTGACCACCTCCATCGTCCTAGAGACGGTCCGTAAAGCGTCAGTGATCGGCACGGACCTCGATCAGCTCTATGATTCATTACGGAAGTTCCGCGGATATGGAGCGGTCACTGTGGAAGAACCAGTGACACAAAACCACCATCCTAAAGCGATTCTAGCGGTCTGCGCTTCGGGAAAGGGAACGGCGCAGCGCATCAAAGAATTGATCCAAAGCTCATTGTCAAAACGTCAAAACCAAAATGTCGAAGTGGTGACGTTATCGGTGGCGGATCTGAGGACGGACTTGGATCAGATTCAACAGCGCTACCGTCTGATTGCCGCAACAGGGATCATCGATCCCCATATCGACGCACCGTTTATTTCATTAGAACGTTTTATTGACCAAGATGTTGATCTTTTGTTGGATGATATCCTATTAGAGAATGATTTGAGTTTTGAAGATGAAGTACAGCTAGATGATCGGCAGGCGAAAGAAATCTGTATCCGGTATTTAGAGGAAAACTTTACCTATGTCAATGCGAAAAAAGTAGTAGAGCCGTTGTGGAAATTTGGCGAAGAGATCATTCACGATTTGGATTTGGTAGGGGCGCAGCAAGGCTTTCAGATCAATTTTGTGATGCATGGCGCAGGTATGCTGGAGCGGATCTTACTGCGGCAGCCATTGACTGTTTCTGAAATTGATTTAGCAGCGATGGAGGAGAATCCGCTTTATGGCCAATTGCATGTGCATGTCCAATCGTTTTCACGCTTGATGAATATCGAAGTGCCTAAGACTGAAGAGTACTATCTGCTAGAGCTGATCAAAAACCATCACGAAAAAGAAATGTATTTTTAATTCTTACAAATAATACAGATACACTAAAAAAGATACAGTATTTTTTAGTGTATCTTTTTTAGTGTATTATCTGAATGCTGATTCTTAAGGTTTTTTCAAGAATAGTGTATCGGAAAAACTTGGCACGCTTCTTGCTTCTATATAAGTGGATACAGGAGGTGATTGAAAAAAGAACAGATCCTCAATATGAAAAGCGGATCGATGGATGTAGGAGGCTTGCGCAATGGGAATGGATATACGTCTTGCCCGAATCGACGATCGGTTGATTCATGGTCAGGTCGCCACAGCTTGGTCGAAAATGACTGGTATCAATCGAATCATCGTGGTCAGTGATGAAGTCGCAAATGACCAATTACGAAAGTTTCTCTTGAAAGAAGCTGCTCCACCAGGGATCAAATCCAATGTGGTGACAGTAGCGAAAATGCTTGAGGTGGCGCATAACACATTATTTAATACGCAAAAAGTCATGTTATTATTTACCAACCCTCAAGATGTCGTGACTCTGGTTAAAGGAGGCATTGACATTCGTTCCGTCAATATCGGCGGTATGAGTTTTTCAATGGGAAAACGAATGATCACTAATTTCGTGTCAGTCAATGATCAAGATCTTGCTTCATTGCTTTACTTGCAAAACCAAGGCATTGAAGTGGAGATACGCAAAGTTCCAGCTGATCGTAAAATCTTTTTGAAGGATATTTTGGAAAAAGAAGGTAGTCACCCTTAGTTTTTCGATGTTGTTTTTTCTTTCGTATTCGTGTCACATTTTTCAATTTTGATATAGGAGGTAAAAAGATGGTAGGAATTATCCTAGCAAGTCATGGAGAATTTGCTAACGGCATTTTGCAATCTGGTTCAATGATCTTCGGCGAACAAGAAAATGTTAAAGCTGTTACATTGATGCCAAGTGAAGGTCCAGATGACATCAAGGCAAAAATGCAAGAAGCAATTGCTACATTTGACGATCAAGAAGAAGTATTATTCTTAGTTGATCTTTGGGGTGGTACTCCTTTCAACCAAGCGAACAGCTTGTTTGAAGATCACAAAGACAAATGGGCAATCGTTGCTGGTATGAATTTACCAATGGTGATCGAAGCCTATGCTTCACGTTTTTCAATGAATACAGCGCATGAAATTGCTGCGCATATCGTTGAAACAGCTAAAGAAGGGGTCAAGGTCAAACCAGAAGAACTTGAACCAGAAGAAGCTTCAGCACCAAAAGCAGTGCAAGACGATCAACCTAAAGGATCACTTCCTCCGGGAACTGTTCTAGGCGATGGCAAAATCAAAATCGTACTTGCTCGTGTCGATTCACGTTTGTTGCATGGTCAAGTTGCTACAGCTTGGACAAAATCAGTGAATCCATCTCGGATCATCGTTGTTTCTGACGCGGTGGCAAAAGATGACTTGCGTAAAAAACTGATCGAACAAGCAGCTCCTCCAGGAGTAAAAGCGAACGTCATTCCAGTGGACAAAATGATTGAAGTTTCTAAAGACCCTCGTTTCGGGAATACGAAAGCTTTACTATTATTTGAAAACCCACAAGATGTATTACGTGCTGTTGAAGGTGGCGTTGATATAACTGAAGTGAACGTTGGTTCAATGGCTCACTCTGTTGGGAAAGTTGTTGTAAGTAAAGTATTGTCGATGGGTACAGATGATGTGAATACATTTGAAGATTTGAAAGAACGCGGCATCAAATTCGATGTGCGTAAAGTACCAAATGACTCTCGAGACAACATGGATGAAATCTTACGCAAAGCCAAAAATGAATTGGCAAATAAATAGAAACGTATTCAACTAAATAGGAGGTCTATCATGACTATTATATCTATGGTATTAGTAGTACTCGTTGCCTTTTTAGCTGGTATGGAAGGGATCTTGGATGAATTCCAATTCCATCAACCGCTAATCGCGTGTACTTTGATCGGTTTAGTGACCGGTAATTTGGAAGCATGTATCATTTTGGGCGGATCATTACAAATGATCGCACTTGGATGGGCAAATATCGGTGCCGCTGTTGCACCTGATGCTGCATTGGCGTCTGTCGCATCTGCAATTATTTTAGTTTTAGGTGGACAAGGAACTGCTGGTGTTGATACAGCGATTGCCGTTGCGATCCCTCTAGCTGTTGCTGGGTTGTTCTTGACAATGATCGTTCGTACATTGGCTGTGCCAATCGTTCACTTTATGGATGCTGCTGCTGAAGAAGGCAACATTCGTAAAATCGAAATGTGGCACGTGATCGCTGTATGTATGCAAGGGGTTCGTATTGCGATTCCTGCAGCTGCATTGTTGGCTATCCCTGCTGCAACTGTTCAAAACTTCTTAGAATCAATGCCTGCATGGTTAACTGATGGTATGGCTATCGGTGGTGGTATGGTTGTTGCCGTTGGTTACGCAATGGTTATCAACATGATGGCAACTCGCGAAGTATGGCCATTCTTTATTATCGGTTTCGTAATCGCAGCTATCTCTCAATTGACATTGATCGCTATCGGTGCCTTGGCAGTAGCAATCGCATTGATCTACTTGAACCTAACTAAAATGGGCGGATCATCAAATGGAGGCGGCGGCAGCAACACTGGCGACCCTCTAGGCGATATCTTGAATGACTATTAGAATCGAAGGAGGAGAAAAAAATGGCAGAAAAAATTCAATTAAATAAAAAAGATCGTTTAGCCGTAGCATGGCGCTCTACCTTCATTCAAGGTTCATGGAACTATGAACGTATGCAAAATGGTGGTTGGGCATTCTCAATGATTCCAGCAATCAAAAAATTATACAAAACAAAAGAAGACCGTGCCGCTGCTTTGAAGCGTCACTTAGAATTCTTTAATACTCACCCATATATCGCATCACCAATCTTAGGTGTAACTTTAGCGTTAGAAGAAGAACGTGCCAATGGCGCGCCTGTCGATGACGTAGCGATCCAAGGGGTAAAAGTTGGGATGATGGGTCCTTTAGCCGGTGTCGGTGACCCTGTGTTCTGGTTTACTGTACGTCCGATGTTAGGTGCATTAGGTGCTTCTCTTGCTTTAGGCGGAAACATCTTAGGCCCAATCATCTTCTTCGTTGCTTGGAACATCATCCGTTGGGCATTTATGTGGTACACACAAGAATTCGGCTACCGTGCTGGTTCTAAAATCACAGATGACCTTTCAGGTGGTTTGCTACAAGATGTAACAAAAGGTGCTTCTATTTTAGGGATGTTCGTATTAGGGTCACTTGTTCAACGTTGGGTATCGATTTCCTTTGCACCAGTTGTCTCAAGCGTACCGCTTGATGAAGGTGCTTATGTCGACTGGGCGAACTTGCCTTCTGGTTCAGCTGGTTTGCAACAAGCCTTCCAACAAGTAGCTGAAGGCCGTGCATTGACTGATACAAAAGTAACAACATTGCAAAACAACTTGGATCAATTGATTCCTGGTTTAGCTGCACTATTGCTTACTTTATTATGTATGTGGTTATTGAAGAAAAAAGTTTCTCCAATCGTCATTATTATCGGTCTATTCTTAGTCGGTATCGGTGGACACTTGATCGGATTGTTATAATCTTTTCAATGATAGGTGCTTGGGGAGACCCAAGCATCTTTTTATTTATTCGCCAAACATGCCGCAAACACGTATAATAGGTAACGATAAGACGATATAGAATGGAGTAAGTGCAAATGGTACAATCCCTTAATACAAAAGTTGATTTGACGATCGATGCTACGTCTTTTTTAGGTATCAATGAATACGGCAAAATAATGATCGGCGATAATGCCTTTGAGTTTTATAATGATCGTGACAAACGCAAGTTTATTCAAATTCCTTGGGAAGATGTCGACTATGTGATCGCTTCGGTCTTGTTCAAAGGACGCTGGATCCCACGGTATGCGATTCGGACCAAAAAGAATGGGACATATACCTTCTCATCAAAAGAACCAAAAAAAGTTCTTCGGGCAATTCGCGAATACGTTGACCCAGATCATATGGTCCATTCTCTTGGATTTTTCGATATCTTGAAACGGGCAATTACCCGTAGAAAATAACAAGAGAGCATATGTTTTTCCAATTGATTCTCAATATGTTACCCTTTTTATAAGAAAGTTTAGGAGGGGTTATTATGCACTTTTTATGGACATTGATCGTGGGAGCGGTCATCGGTTCAATCGGTGGCGCCATCGCAGGAGAAAAACGCGGTTGCATTTTTGATATCGTGGCAGGACTTGTGGGCGCATCAATCGGACAAGGCTTATTCGGCACTTGGGGACCGCAAGTGGCAGGAATGGCAATCGTGCCAGCAATCATTGGGGCAGTCATTTTCGTGGCTGTCGTATCATTCTTTTTGGGACGTAAAAGATAATTATCAAAGAAGCAATCCGTTGATTGGGTTGCTTTTTTTGTGGATTAAAGTTATCTAGAAAAGAACAACGAGAGAGCCAACTAGAGTCTTTTTAAAACACCATTCTTTAGGTTCGTATTGTTTGATTTTTTAGAAAACTTTTCGCTTACTTTCCGCTTTTTCTGGAAGTTTGTTATAATACTATCGTATAGAACAAGAAAGTAGGGAACGATACATGTTAAGAGTTGAAAAATTACGTGAAGCAATGAGAAAAGATTCGATTGATGGGTTCTTGATCACCAGCCCATACAATTTGCGTTACTTGACAAACTTTACTGGTACAACTGGTTTAGCAGTCATTACGTTGGACAAAGCTTTTTTTGTAACTGATTTCCGATATACAGAGCAAGCAGCTGCCCAAGCCCAAGGATTTGAGATCGTAAAAAATAGTGGACCGATTTTTGAAGAAGTTGCAACTATCTGCCAAAAGGAAGAAATCAATGTCTTAGCATTTGAAGAAAGTTTCGTCAGCTTTGCTGAATACTCCGTCTTAGAAGACTTGATTGAGGAATCCTCATTAGCTCCTGTATCTGGTATGATCGAGGCATTGCGGGAAGTCAAAGATGAGGAAGAGATCGCATTGATCCAACAAGCCTGCCATATCGCCGATCAAGGGTTCGAACATATTTTGAAAATGATCCGCCCAGGGATGACCGAAATCGAAGTGGCGAATCAGTTAGATTTCTTTATGCGTTCATTAGGTGCCACAAGCGTATCTTTTGAAACGATTGTGGCCAGTGGTCTTCGTTCAGCAATGCCCCATGGGGTTGCCAGTGAAAAAGTGATTGAACAAGGCGATCTGATCACGTTAGACTTTGGCTGTTACTATCAAGGCTATGTGTCTGATATGACCAGAACTTTTGCTGTGGGGGATCCTGGCGATAAATTGAAAGAAATCTATCAAATCGTGCTAGAAGCACAAGAAAAAGTCTTGGCAGCAGCAAAACCTGGAATGACCGGAATTGAGCTAGATGCGATCGCCCGGGATCACATAGCTTCCTTTGGCTACGGGGATGCTTTTGGTCATTCAACAGGCCATGGGATTGGTTTAGAAATCCACGAAGGACCAAATGTCTCCTTCCGTGCTGATAAAGCATTTGTTGTCGGAAACGTCATTACAGATGAACCAGGCATCTATCTTCCAGGAATTGGCGGCGTTCGTATCGAGGATGATCTTTTGATCACTGAAACTGGTAATAAAGTGTTGACACATTCACCGAAAGAATTGATCATTCTCTGATTCATCGACCTTGTTTTTCAGAAAATTCATTGAGAATAGTGGGTTATTATAGATTCTCAGTGCAGAAAATGATAAACTTAGAGCGAGAAGAAACACTGTGCCATGGATGTTATTGATTGAATCAAGCGCTGGCTTGCTTCAAACGGAAAAAACGAGCGATTTTTTTACAAACAATACGGTACAGCTGTTTAGAATGGAGGCAAAAACGTATGAATGAAGATAAAAACCTTGTATTAAATGCAAGTCCTGAATTAGGCGAAATCGTCATCGCGCCAGAAGTGATCGAGATCATTATTGGGATCGCTGCTTCTAAAGTGGAAGGTGTCTATGGGATGCGAGGAACACTGGCAAACAGTGTCACTGAATTACTAGGCCGCGCAGCTCATGGCAAAGGAGTCTACTTAACGATCGATGAAACAGGGATCAAAGTGGATATCTACTGCTATATCACTTATGGGATGTCAGTGCCTAAAGTGGCAATGGAGATCCAAGAACGGGTCAAACAGCAAGTCTTATTTATGACAGATGTGCAACTGGCTGAAGTAAATGTTCATGTTGTGGCAGTCGTGCCAGAAAAAGTAGATTTACCAGACATCGAAGAATTATTTGGAAACGACGAGGAAGAAAATGAGTAAAGAATTATCACGGCATGAAATACGGAAAATGGCGTTACAAGCTTTATTTCCACTAGACTTTAACAAAGATTTAACGAAACAAGATGCCATCATGCATGCCATCGAGTTGGAACACCATGAATTGATTGATGAAGAACAAGAGCATTTTGTCCCTGTTTATTTAGATCAATTAGTGGCAGGTGTCTGTCATTACAAAGAAGCCTTGGATGAAGTCATTCAAAGTCATCTAAAAGCCGGTTGGAAAATCCAGCGTTTATCAAAAATGGACGTGACGATTTTACGAATCGCTTTGTATGAAATGATCTATGTGGATAATGTGCCGAATCGTGTGGCTTTGAATGAAGCGATCGAATTAGCGAAAACCTTTAGTGACGATCAGTCAAGAAAGTTTGTCAACGGTATTTTATCGACAGTCAATCAAGAGCTAGAAACAAAAAACAACCAAGTAAGTGAGTAGTTTTCAGCCTTAACACTATCGAACAAAAGAAAACAGCCTTTATTCGATCGAGGCAGAAACCGAACGATTTATGAGCAACCGCCTTGTTTTGACGGTCCTGCTTGATCGTTCGGTTTTTTTGCATACACTTTGTCGGTTTGACCTCGTTTTTTCCGAAAAAAGGGAGCCTTAGACGGTGTTTTTCTTTTCAGAAAATGCTATGATAGAAAACATGAAGAAGCAGATCGACAAACGATTGGTGCGTTTCTTTTTACAAAATAAGTCAGTATAATCAGGTTGGAGGAGTTGTCAGAATGGGTACATTGATCAATGGAAAAGAATTGGCTGAAAAAATGCAAGCGGCGTTTCTTTCAGAGACAGCAACACTAAAAGAGCAGGGTGTGACACCGGGATTAGTTGTTTTACTTGTTGGAGAAGACAAAGCAAGCCAGACTTATGTGAAAAATAAAGAACTAGCTGCGGCGAAAATCGGCATCAATTCCCGTGTTGCCCGCTATCCTGAATCCATTACTGAGGCAGAATTATTAGCAGAAATCGAACAGTTCAATAACGATGATGCCTTTCACGGCATTTTGGTTCAACTTCCTTTGCCAAAACATATCAATGAAGAAAAAGTGCTGTTAGCCATCAAACCGGAAAAAGATGTCGACGGTTTTCATCCAATCAATTTAGGAAAATTATTTGCCGGTGTACCTGACCGAATTCCTTGTACCCCTTATGGCATCATGAAAATGTTTGCTGCGTATGGGATCGAATTGGAAGGGAAAAATGCTTTAGTTATCGGCCGCAGCAACATTGTCGGAAAACCGATGGCGCACTTGCTCTTAGGGGCAAATGCCACCGTGACTATTGCTCATTCAAAAACCAAAAATCTGCCTGAGTTAGCGAAGCAAGCGGACATTTTAGTCGTGGCGATCGGCCGCGGTCATTTTGTCACAAAAGACTTCGTAAAAGAAGGGGCCGTGGTGATCGATGTAGGAATGAATCGGGATGCCAATGGCAAGTTGATCGGCGATGTGAAATTTGATGAAGTCGAACCGATCGCTAGCTATATCACCCCGGTACCTAGAGGTGTAGGACCAATGACGATCACGATGTTGATGGCCCAAACGATCGAGGCAGCAAAGGAGACAATGAAAAACTAAATGGCGCAAGAATATTTAACGGTGACCGCATTAACAAAATATATCAAGCGTAAGTTTGACGTCGATCCGTATTTAGAGCGGGTTTATTTGACGGGGGAGATCTCTAATTTTCGTCGTCGCCCCAATCACCAATACTTTAGTTTAAAGGATGATGGTGCAAAAATTTCGACCGTCATGTTCAAGGGCGCTTTTGACAAGCTGCGCTTTCAACCAGAAGAGGGCATGAAAGTCATGGCGGTTGGACGTATCACCTTGTATGAGGCAAGCGGAAATTACCAGATGGTGATCGATCACATGGAACCAGACGGTGTCGGTGCCCTTTATCAAGCCTATGAACAATTAAAGCAGAAATTGGCAGCGGAAGGATTATTTTCTGCACCGAAGCAGTCGTTGCCGAAATACCCGAAACGCATCGCAGTCTTGACCAGTCCTAGTGGGGCGGTGATCAGAGATATCATCACGACGACCCAGCGGCGTTATCCCATTGCTCAGATCGTTTTGTATCCAACCGTGGTACAAGGCAACAAAGCCGCGGATGATGTGGTGAAAAATATCCAACGAGTCGAAGCCGATGGTACCTTTGATACTATGATCATCGGACGTGGGGGTGGGTCGATTGAGGACCTCTGGCCTTTCAATGAAGAACGAGTGGCAAGAGCCATTTTTGACGCAAAAACCCCCGTTATTTCTTCAGTGGGGCATGAAACTGATACGACAATTGCCGATTTAGTGGCGGATGTGCGGGCGGCAACTCCGACCGCAGCTGCCGAATTAGCAGTGCCCGTCCTATCAGAAGAGATTTTGCGGATCGAAGAAAGACAAGCCCGATTAGAGCAAGCTTTTATGCACCAGATCCAGTACAAACAAGAACGCTATCAGCGAGTGATTGGATCATATGTTTTTCGACAACCAGAGCGCTTGTATGAGGCACAGTCCATCAAACTCGATCAGTTGCAGCAGCGGATGCAGCAAGGTCTGCAAACCTTGCTTTATGACAAGGATCGCCATGCACAGCAATTGATTTCACGTTTAGCACAACAACAACCAAAAGCGCGATTGCAAGCTAGTAACCAAGAGGTCAGTTATCTTTCCCAACGCTTAATGAAAGCTATGAAAGATATTTATGCAGCAAAAGAAAATCAATTTGCAAATGCAGTCCAATCTCTTGATTTGCTAAGCCCACTGAAAATCATGGGTCGGGGCTACAGCTATACCACGAAAAATGAGCAGGTGATCAAATCGATTGATACGATCGAGCCAGAAGACCAGCTGACGATCCATTACCAAGATGGCCAAGCACTTGTCGAAGTTATTAGTACAGAAGGAGTTAATCATGGCAAATCCAATATTTGAAGAATCATTACAAGAATTAGAACAAATTGTAACCCGTTTGGAACAAGGGGATGTTCCCTTAGAAGAGGCACTAGATGCTTTTCAAAAAGGGATGGTTTTGAGTAAGCAATGCAAGGACACTTTGAGTAAAGCAGAAAAGTCCTTAACAAAAATGATGACAGAATCTAACGAAGAAGTGCCTTTTGAAGAGGAAAACCAATGAGTGCTTTAACAGAATTCACAAAAGAACACGCCCCATTGATTGAAGAAGTCATGGAGCGCTTTGTCAAAGAACACACCTCTGATCAACGATTGTTTAAAAGCATGCAGTATTCGATCCAAGCTGGCGGCAAACGTATTCGCCCGCTTTTATTGGCAGCAACAGTCGCCGCTTTTCACAAACCCGTCAATACCGCGGTGTACCAGTGTGCGGCAGCCCTAGAAATGGTGCATACGTATTCGCTGATCCATGATGATCTTCCAGCAATGGACAACGATGATCTGCGTCGAGGCAAACCTACCAACCATAAGGTTTTTGGTGAAGCTTTAGCGATTTTAGCTGGAGATGGTCTTTTGACGGCTGCATTTCAATTAGTCGCTATGGCGGAGATCGAAGCCAATCAAAAAGTCTTGCTGCTGCAGCAATTGAGTAAAGCGGCGGGAACACAAGGCATGGTCGCCGGCCAAGCAGCTGATATTCAAGGAGAAAACCAAGCCCTTAGTCTTGAGGAACTGATGTCCATTCATGAACGGAAAACTGGAGAATTGATCCGCTTTGCGGTGATTGCTGGAGGTGTCTTAGCCGACCAGACGGAAGAAGTTCTGCATGAATTGGATCGCTTTGCCCAGCATATTGGGTTAGCCTTTCAAATTCGCGACGATCTGCTGGATGCCACTAGTACGACCGAAGAGCTAGGCAAAGTTGTCCGTCGAGATGACGAATTGGCGAAAAGTACCTATCCTGCTTTACTTGGCTTAGCAGGCGCGCAGCAAGCCTTGACAGAAGAATTAGGCAAGGCCAAAGAAATTCTGGCGCAATTAAGTCAATACGGTCAATTTACGCCGGATGTTTTATTGGCATTTGTGGAACGATTTGAGATTCGAGGGAACGCATGAAGAAAGAACGAGTAGATGTTTTAGCTGTCCAGCAAGGCCTGTTTGAGACCCGAGAGCAAGCCAAACGGGGAGTGATGGCTGGATTGGTGTACAAAGAAAAAAATAATGAGCGCCTAGATAAGCCGGGAGAAAAAATTGCCGCAGATACACTGCTGCAGATCAAAGGCAAAAAGCTGCCTTATGTTTCTCGTGGTGGTCTCAAGTTAGAAAAAGCACTCAAAGTCTTTGATTTTGACGTAACCGATAAAATCATGTTAGACATCGGCGCATCCACCGGTGGTTTTACTGATGCGGCATTGCAAAATGGTGCCAAAAAAAGCTATGCATTGGATGTCGGTTACAATCAGTTAGCCTGGAAGCTGCGGCAAGATGAGCGAGTGATCGTAATGGAGCGGGTCAACTTCCGTTATGCAAAACCAACTGATTTTTTAGACGGTCTTCCAGATGCCGCTACGATCGATGTTTCTTTTATTTCACTTAAACTGATTTTACCCCCGCTGTATGATATTTTGGTAGCGGATGGCGAAGTGATGGCGCTGATTAAACCGCAATTTGAAGCGGGCAAAGAAGCAGTCGGGAAAAATGGGATCGTTCGTGATCCCAGAACCCATGAACGAGTTTTGGAGGAAGTACTAGCATTTGCTAAGAAAACAAATTTCGATGTCTTAAACCTAAGTTTTTCACCAATCACTGGTGGCGAAGGGAATATCGAGTTTATCGTACATTTAAAGAAAAGCCTGCAAGAAGGTACCGCAGCAGGGATCGATATCCCGAAAGTTGTTGCATCAGCACATGAGACCTTTCATCAACCAAAATAAAGAATGGAAGAGAGTGGACATTTTACTTGTCGGCTCTCTTTCTTTCTTGCGCAAAATAGGATAAAATTAGTAGGAATTCATTCAGGAGGAACAAGAGATGAGAAAAAAAGAACGGCATCGCTTGATTACACGATTGTTAAGTGAACAAGATATTCAGAAACAAGAAGATTTTGTCGAGTTGTTAAAAGATCGCGGCGTCTCAGTCACACAAGCAACAATATCAAGAGATATCAAGGAATTGAAGTTAGTAAAAGTTCCTTCCCAAAAAGGTGGCTATCGCTACAGTATCCCACAAGAGACAACGGAAGACGTGAGTGGTAAACTAGATAAAATCCTAAAAACGGCTTTTGTTTCTGTCGATCGAATGGACAAATTTGTGATCCTGCGCACACTGCCAGGTAATGCCTCGGCTTTGGCGAATTTAATCGATAAACGTTATGCCAAGGAATTATTTGGCACGTTAAACGATGATGACAACGTCTTGATGATCACTAGAACAGAAGCAGATACCGAGAACCTATTCAGGGATTTCCAACGTTACGTTTAGAAGAGGAGGCAAGGGATGCTTTTAGAATTGTCGATCCAAAATTTTGCGATTATTTCCAACTTGCACTTATCTTTCCATGAGGGAATGACGGCACTGACAGGTGAGACAGGTGCCGGGAAATCAATTATTATCGATGCGATGGGTTTGCTAGCAGGCGGTAGAGGTTCCAGCGACTATTTGCGTCAAGGAGCAGAGAAATGCCGTTTAGAAGGGATCTTCGAATGGCCGAATCAGCAGGAGTTCAAAGACTTGACCGCAGATTTAGGTATTGATGAAGAAGAAGTTTTGATCGTACAACGAGATATCTCTCAATCGGGGAAAAATATTTGTCGTGTCAATGGTCGAACCGTTACCTTGTCGGTTTTGCGTCAAATCGGTTTATTCTTGGTCGATATCCAAGGACAAAATGAGCATCAAGAGCTGCTGCAGCCAGAAAAACATTTGACCTTGATGGATGGGTTTGGGGATGATAGCTTTAAAGCGGAGCTTGCGGATTACCGTCAAGCCTATCAAAGCTATCGCTCTTTAGAAAAACACGTCAGGACCATTCAAGAAAATGAACAGCTATATGTCCAGCGAATGGACATGTTGCGTTTTCAACAAGAAGAAATCGCCCAAGCAGAATTGATGGAAAATGAAGAAGAACTGCTGATCGATGAACGAGAAAAACTGACCAATTATCAAAAAATCGTGGATGCTCTAGGGCAAAGCTATGGTGCCTTATCTGCCGAAGAAGTCAATAGCCTAGATGGGGTCAGTGTAGCTTTATCCGAGATCCAGTCAATCGCCCATCTTGATCCGGCTTACGAAAAAATCAGTGAAGTGATCCAAAGTGCGTATTACTTGTTGCAAGATGCAGCTACTGATATTTCGCGGCAAGTCGACAATCTTGAATTAGATGAAGGCCGACTGGAAGAAGTCATTTCGCGGCTGGAAACGATTCGTCAATTGAAGCGCAAATACGGGGAGTCGATTCCTGTGATTCTTGCTTACTATGATGAGATCAGTAAAGAAATCAGCGAGTCTGCCTATACAGAAGGTCAGTTGGAGCAATTAGAAGAAGAGCTTGCCCAAAAAGCTGAAGCAGTTTGGCAGCTGGCGGAAGCCTTGCACGTCAAACGACGTGAACTGGCTCATCGTTTAGAAAAAGAAATCGTTCAAGAGTTAAAAGAGCTGTATATGGAGCACGCACAATTTGAAGTACGGTTTGCACCTGGCTCAAAACAATTGAGTAGCAGCGGATTTGACACCGTAGAATTTTATTTGACCACAAATCCTGGTGAAGGCATGAAGCCGTTGGTGCGGGTTGCTTCTGGGGGAGAACTTTCACGGATCTTACTGGCCCTCAAATCAATTTTCTCTCGGAAACAAGGAATCACCAGTATTGTTTTTGACGAAGTTGATACTGGGGTTAGTGGCCGAGTAGCCCAAGCAATTGCTGAAAAAATCGCCAAGATCGCAGCCAATTCGCAAGTTTTGTGTATCACTCACTTGCCGCAAGTAGCTGCTGTAGCGGATAATCAATATTTTATTGAAAAAGCAATCCAAGAAGGACGGACAGAAACCCACGTCCGTAAACTATCTAAAGAAGAACGGGTGGCAGAGATCGCCCGTATGCTCTCAGGTGCAGAAATCACCGATTTAACGATCGAACATGCACGAGAACTATTGGCACTTGCACACCGATAAAAATTGGGAAACATTCGTAGAAAGATTCAGGAGATGATGGACCAGCAAGTTTCGTCTGCCATCCTTTCCTGATCTTCTTTTTTGCAGGAGGATATGATGAGAAAAAGAACAAAAGTTTTGATTGGTGTATTGGTCACCGTTGTTATTTTAACTATTGCCGGTTGGATCGGTTGGCAACAACTACACTACCCAGCAGTTGATGCTGCAGTCACAGCTGCGAAAGAGGCAGAAGATGAGGGGAATGCCCTTTATTTTGTTGGAGATGAAGAAAAGCCATTGGTTATTTTCTATCCCGGCGCCCTTGTCGATGCGGAAAGCTATAGTGTATGGGCAGCAGGTTTAGCGGAAAAAGGCTATCCTGTCGCGATCGTTAAAATGCCCTTTAACATGGCTGTTTTATCAGGCAATCGTGCAGAAGAGGTCTTGAAAGAAATTCCCCATAACTCCTATGTCATTGGTGGTCATTCATTAGGTGGGGTAATGGCGAGCCGTTTTGCAGCGAATCAATTGGCTGCAAACGACAAGGATTTAAAAGGGGTCTTTTTCTTCGCAAGCTATCCCGATGAAAAAGGGTCTTTGGCTGATCAGTCGATTTCTGTGCTATCGTTGACAGGGAGTCAAGATCAGGTGGTCAATCAAGAAAATTGGCAAGCTGCCCGCAGCTTCCTTCCAGAATCTACCACGTTCCAAACGATCGAAGGCGGCAATCATGCTGGCTTTGGTACCTATGGGTTACAAAAAGGAGAAGCCGCCGCTGATTTATCAAATGAAGCGCAGCAAAAAGCCATCGTTGTGCAGATGGCTGCGTGGCTAAGTGAATTAGAGTAAAAAAAGACGGCAGAAGATGCATAGAAATGCTTCTTTCTGCCGTTTCGATTCAACAGACATTTTGGGGAAATGTTGATGAAATCGTGAAAACGCTGAACATAACAACATATTGTACTTGATTGGGGAAGCAAGATTAATAATTATGTTCTTTTAAAATACGTTTCCTCTCACAGTATAGCATAGCATACCTTCTGGATGCACGTAATTTAATTAAGAAATTCTGTCATTTTTTTTACGAAACAGTTATTTTGAAAAAGAAAAAAAGCGTTTTAAATAAACGAACGGACGCTGTTCCAGAAAAAAAAGCAAATAATAATTTTCATTAAATTCAACTAATGGTAAAATGAAAATAATTGATTTTTAAGATCAATGACTTACGAAAGTACAAGGAGCGTTATGATGAAAAAATTTAAACTTCTAAGTCCTATTATCGGATTGGTTATTTTACTCTCAGGATGTGCAAGCTGGGCAGATAGAGGAGAATCGATCACCGCAGTCGGTTCCTCTGCTTTGCAGCCGCTAGTAGAAACAGTTGCAGAAGAATTTCAAAACTCAAATCCAGGACGGTTCATCAATGTCCAAGGAGGCGGAAGCGGAACCGGACTAAGTCAAGTCCAAGCCGGTGCAGTCGATATCGGAAATTCTGATTTGTTTGCGGAAGAAAAGCCAGGAATCGATGCTGATGCCCTTGTTGATCATCGGGTGGCAACGGTGGGAATCACACCAATCGTTAACAAAGGAGTTGGTATCACAGACATTTCCACAGAAGATCTAAAAAATATCTTCTTAGGAAAGATCACCAATTGGAGCGAAGTCGGTGGAAATGATCTGCCGATCGTTTTATTGAACCGGGCGACAGGTAGTGGTACGAGAAGCACGTTTGAAAAATGGATCATGGATGGCGAAACCGCTATTCCTTCTCAAGAGCAAGATTCTAGTGGGATGGTACGCTCGATCGTTTCTGATACACCAGGGGCTATTAGCTACGTTGCATTTTCTTATGTGACTGATGAAGTCAATGTCCTTTCAATTGATGGCGTTGAACCTACGATTGAAAATGTGACGACGAATGATTGGAAAGTTTGGGCGTATGAGCATATGTATACAAAAGGAGAACCAACCGGATTAACTGCTGAGTTTTTAGAATATATGCTTTCTGACGAAGTCCAAGAGCATATCGTTGGGGATCTAGGCTATATTCCAATTTCCATCATGCAGGTGGAAAGAGACTGGGAAGGCAACATTGTTGAATAATCTTTACACAAAATTTACACAAGCTTTAACAGAAATTGATGTTGAACCGATAAACTAATGGTTATGAGTTTAGTTTGATTTTTGAGGAGGAACCCTCGTGGAAAATGTAAAAGAAGTGTTAACAAAAAAATCTAAGCGCGCAAGAATGGAACAAAGAGGAAAACTAATCAGTTTTCTTTGTATCGCGTTGATTGTTTTGGTTGTGATCTCCATTTTTTATTTCGTTGCTAGCCGAGGATTAGCGACATTCTTTGTAGACAAAGTCAATGTGTTTGACTTTTTGTTTGGTACCCAATGGAATCCGAGTGCTGTGGGACCTGATGGACAACCGTTAGTTGGTGCCTTGCCGATGATTCTAGGATCGTTCTTCGTAACGTTCTTATCAGCGATCGTGGCAACACCTTTTGCCATCGGTGCAGCCGTCTTTATGGTAGAAATCTCACCTCGTAATGGAGAGAAGATCTTGCAGCCGGTCATCGAACTTTTAGTCGGTATCCCTTCAGTTGTTTATGGATTCATCGGTTTGTCTGTCGTTGTACCAGCAGTCCGCTCCGTTTTTGGCGGTACTGGTTTTGGGATCTTGGCAGGGACGTTTGTCCTGTTTATCATGATCTTACCGACAGTGACTACGATGACTGTCGACGCTTTGCGGGCAGTTCCACGGCATTATCGTGAAGCTTCGTTAGCTTTAGGTGCGACTCGCTGGCAAACGATTTACAAAGTTGTTTTACGAGCAGCTGTTCCTGGTATTTTAACAGCGGTTGTTTTTGGAATGGCGCGGGCGTTTGGTGAAGCATTGGCGATTCAAATGGTTATTGGTAATGCGGCATTGATGCCAACTAGCTTAGTGACACCAGCTTCAACATTGACTTCTATCCTAACGATGGGTATCGGAAATACGATCATGGGGACAGTCCAAAATAATGTTTTATGGTCATTAGCCTTGATCTTGTTATTGATGTCCTTACTATTTAACATTGTTATTCGCTTTATTGGGAAGAAAGGAGCCTTGAAATAATGAATGCAAAACGTTCAGATAAAATTGCTACCGGCGTCTTGTATGCCGTTGCTGGAATCATTGTTTTGATTTTGGCTTCCTTATTACTGTACATTTTGGTTCGGGGGGTTCCTCACATTAGCTGGGAATTTCTGACCTCTTCTTCAAAAGCGTATCAAGAAGGCGGCGGGATCGGCATCCAATTGTTCAATTCCCTTTACTTGCTTTTAGTAACAATGATCATTAGCTTCCCGATTTCTTTAGGAGCGGGGATCTACTTATCAGAGTATGCAAAGAAAAACTGGTTAACGGATATCATTCGGACATCGATCGAGATTTTGAGCTCACTGCCTTCAGTGGTTGTCGGTCTCTTTGGTTTCTTAGTCTTTGTTATTCAGTTTGGTTATGGCTTTTCAATTATTTCTGGTGCCTTGGCATTGACCTTCTTCAATTTGCCACTATTGACGAGAAATGTAGAAGAATCACTTCAAGCGATTCATTACACGCAACGTGAAGCAGGCTTGTCTCTTGGGTTGTCACGTTGGGAAACGGTCACACGCATCATTGTTCCAGAAGCAACACCAGGGATTTTGACTGGGGTCATTCTAAGTTCTGGTCGGATTTTTGGTGAAGCGGCAGCGCTGATCTATACTGCAGGACAAAGTGCACCGGCCCTTGATTTTACAAACTGGAATCCATTGAGTGTTTCCAGCCCGATCGGTCTTTTCCGACAAGCGGAGACGCTGGCAGTCCATATTTGGAAAATCAATACAGAGGGCACGATGCCTGATGGCGCACAAGTTTCAGCTGGAGCTTCGGCAGTATTGATCATTGCCGTCTTGCTATTTAACTTTGGCGCCCGTGCAGCTGGCAAACGGTTGTACAAGAAAATGACGTCAGCATAAGGAGAATGACAGTATGAACGATTACAATTGGGATGATCGAAATATCATTACCTTCGATAAACCAGAAGATGTGGCGCTTTATACCACTGACTTGCATGTATGGTATGGATCAAATGAAGCCATCAAAGGCATTGATCTACAATTTGAAAAGAATAAAATCACCGCATTGATCGGTCCCTCTGGTTGCGGAAAATCAACGTATCTGCGTTCCTTGAATCGAATGAATGACGGAATCGCAAATACGAGAGTCACAGGAAACATCATGTACAAAGGGGTCGACGTGAACACGAAAGAAGTCGATGTCTTCGAAATGCGTAAGCGGATCGGCATGGTTTTCCAACGACCAAACCCTTTCAGTAAATCGATCTATGACAACATCGCCTTTGCTTTGCGACGTCATGGAGAAAGAAACAAAAAGAAATTGGATGAAGCAGTCGAAACCAGCTTGAAACAAGCCGCACTTTGGGATCAAGTAAAGGACAGCTTAGACAAAAGTGCTTTGGCATTGTCCGGTGGACAGCAGCAACGTCTGTGTATCGCTCGAGCAATTGCGATGAAACCAGATATTTTGCTTCTAGATGAACCAGCTAGTGCCCTTGACCCCATCTCAACCGGGACAGTGGAAGAAACTCTTATCAACTTGAAAAACGACTATTCAATCATCATCGTGACCCACAACATGCAGCAAGCTGCTCGGATCAGCGATTATACCGCCTTTTTCTACTTAGGAAATGCGATCGAGTACGATGAGACCCGTAAGATATTTACTCGTCCAAAAATTAAAGCAACAGAAGATTACGTATCCGGTCATTTTGGCTGAGCCGATTCGATCAGTAAACGGAGGCAAAACAATGGCAGAAGAAATTATTACATCGAAAGATCTGCATTTATACTACGGAAAAAAAGAAGCATTAAAAGGAATCGACCTTTCCATCAAAAAAGGCGAGATCACTGCGATGATCGGTCCTTCAGGTTGTGGGAAATCGACCTACTTGCGTTCTCTTAATCGAATGAATGATTTGATCCCTGGTGTGACAATTACAGGAAGTGTTGTCTATAAAGGGAAAGACATTTATAGTCCGAAGCAAGACATCGTTGATTTGCGTAAAGAAATCGGAATGGTTTTTCAGCAACCGAATCCATTTCCCTTTTCAATTTACGAAAATGTGATTTATGGGTTAAAATTAAAAGGAGTCACGGACAAGGCGATTCTTGATAAGACGGTAGAGGAAAGCTTGAAAGCAGCGTCTGTCTGGGAAGATGTCAAAGATAAGCTTCACCAAAGTGCGCTATCTTTATCCGGTGGACAACAGCAGCGGGTATGCATCGCTCGGGTATTGGCTGTCGATCCAGAAATCATTTTGCTGGATGAACCAACCAGTGCGTTAGACCCAATTTCATCTGGGAAAATCGAGAATACCCTTTTGGCACTGAAAGAACGCTATACCATGATCATCGTGACTCACAACATGTCACAAGCTTCAAGAATCTCAGATAAAACCGCGTTCTTTTTGGACGGCAACTTGATCGAGTTTAATGACACGAAAAAAGTGTTCCTAAGTCCAAGCAAAAAAGAAACAGAAGATTATATCTCAGGAAGATTTGGTTAGGAGGAAAAGGGATGTTGCGTACACAGTTTGAAGAAGAATTATTAAATCTACACAATCAATTTTATGAGATGGGGATGCTAGTCAGCAGCGCGATCCACAAATCCGTACGAGCATATGTCAGACATGATAAAGCAATTGCTCAAGAAGTGATTGAAAATGATTTGGCGATCAACAATATGGAAGTTCGTTTGGAGAAAAAGAGCTTTGAAATGATTGCTTTGCAGCAACCAGTAACCACCGATCTACGAATGATCATTACTGTAATGAAAGCCAGCTCTGACTTGGAACGAATGGGAGACCATGCAGTATCGATCGCGAAGTCAACGATTCGGGTCAAAGGTGAAACACGGATCGCCGAAATCGAAAAAGAAATTTCTGATATGTCGGATTATGTGAAGAAAATGGTCGATAATGTTTTAGTTGCCTATGTAAAAACTGACCAAGAAGATGCCCGTATGATTGCCCAAATGGATGATCGGGTCAATGAGTATTACAAAGACATCTATTACAAAACGATCGAGAGTATGAAAGAAAATCCGGAAACCGTTGTTAGTGGAACCGATTATTTATCTGTTGCACAGTACTTAGAACGTATCGGTGACTACGTAACGAATATTTGTGAATGGATCGTGTATCTTGCTACTGGGAAAATCAGTGAATTGAATACAAACCGTACGGAAATGATTTAAGAAACCAGCTTAGGTTCTTGATCACTTATCTCTTTTAAAAGAGATGGGACAGACCGCCGAAAGAAGTTGACCTTTAAGGAGTAACTTCTCTCGGCGGTCTTTTTGATTTGGAAGAATCACTGAAATAGATGACGTGAACAAGATAGACAAATTATAAAATGGCTTCCCTAAAGATGGACAATGGAAATCGATTCTATCGTACCCGAATTTTTCAAGTTGAACCTTCTGCTCTTTTCATCCCCGACGCAGTGAAATGAACAATAGATCATTTACTCTAGCAGGCCTATTCCTCAAGGCTGCTATTAGCTGAAACTTTTGTTTCCAATGGTTTTTCGTGGTACTGTTAAGATAAGGAAGATCGTTTTGTGCCTAAAGTAATGAAGAAAAGTGCCGGTTCTGCTTGCCAATCTGCAGATTGAGAAAAACTTGGTACTTAAGACCTATGACACTTTTGCAAAAACAAGGCATAATAGGTTCGTAAGCTAAACTTGCAATCACACATTTGCTGAAGGAGGCAATTTCCATGAACGAAAGAGAACGTATATTGGATCTAGTAAAAAAAGGTGTGCTTTCTACAGAAGAAGCCTTAGATTTACTAGAAGGTATGGCAAAAGCCAAAGACGAAAAACAAATTAACAAAGCTGCTGCTGAGGTAACCGCGGATAAGAATGCGACAAGCCCATTTGATGATACTGAAAATGACGATGAGATGTTCACGTTTGACGGCGAAGAAAAACTTCGTCAAAACGAAGCGCAAGACAAAGAAAATCTTGAAAAGATTCTTGATGGCTTAGCAACGGAAGCCAACCAAGCATCTGCTGAGTTGGACGAAATCAATGCTGAAATTCTTGGCGTCAAAGAAGAATTAAAAGAAGCGCAAGAAACTCTGATGCAATTGAATACCAAAGAAGAATTGGATCAATTGTCAGAAGAGGAATTGGCAACACGTCATGAAACAGAAGCGACCATTACTGGCTTAGAAGAAACGTTAGATGGCTTAACCGAAGAAAAAGCAGAATTGGAAGCAAAACTAAAAAATATTCGCAAAGACCAATGGTCTCAAACGAAAGAGAAAATCTCTCAAAAATTAGATATTCCAGAAGATTGGAAAGAGCAAGCGACCGATACTATCAATCAAGTAAGTGAAAAAATGGTCGATGCCAGCACCCACTTCGGACACTTCTTGAAGAAAACGGTTCGAGCAGTAACGGATTCTGTTAACGACAACATGGAATGGAAAGATATCAACTTGAAAGTTCCCGGTGTTGCAGCGACGAAATTTGAACACACATTCAGCTATGACGAAACGGCAGCGACATTGATCGATGTGAAGTTAGCCAACGGCAATGTTTCCTTCCAATTATGGGATGAACCAGGTGTCAAAGTAGATGCCAAAATCAAACTATATGGTAAAATGGATGCGGCGGAGCCTTTCGATGCTTTTGAAGCAAGAAGCCAAATCAATGTCGATGATGAACGCATCTCCTTCCAAATTCCAAACAAACGCATTCGTGCCGATCTGGTTTTCTATTTACCAAAACGTACCTATGATCATGTGGCAGTAAAACTATTGAACGGAAATGTTACATTCAATGAATTGGATGCAAAAGATGTTTATACAAAATCAACAAATGGCAATATCGATTTCCGCAAAGTAAACGCATCGATGTTAGAGATTGAAGGCGTGAATGGAACGATCACTGTTCAAGAGGGTGAGATTTTAGATGCCATCATCGAAACAGTGAATGGCGACGTGACGTTGACAGCCACACCACAAAACACCGGTATTTCTTTAGTAAACGGCAATATCCGTGTGACCTACAAAGAAGAAACGGTCCAAAAATTAAACGCCAGCTCTGTAAATGGCAATGTTAAAGTAGCATTACCTGCAGGGATCGGTTTTGAAGGGATCGCCAAAACAAGTTTAGGTAGCATTAACAATCGCTTAAGTGAGATGGAAGTTGTACGGGAGAAAAAAGAACGCCTAAACCAACTATTGCAATTCCGTCGGGTTGCCGATAAAGTCGCACAAATCGATCTATCCACAACAACAGGAAATGTCTTTATCAAAGATACAGATAAATAAGAATAGTTGAGTATACACTCATTAAAGAAAAGAAGGAAGGTGTAGATAAATGAACAAAAAATTAACAAAATCAGCCAATAACGTTGTCATTACAGGGACTCTAGGGGGTCTGGCAGAATACTTACGAATTGATCCAACTATCGTTCGCGTGATCTATGTCTTTCTATCTTTAGTGACTGCTGCGTTTCCTGGAATCACTTTATATATCATCATGGCGGTCTTGATTCCTTCAGGACGCAAGAGCACCTCAGGATATGGTCATGACAATCGATATTACAAACAAAACAAATACAATGAAGCAAATCGTCCCCGTAAAGAAGCGGAAAAGGTAGAGGATGAGGACTGGAGTGACTTCTAGTGTCTTATTTTCAACGGCTTATCATGAATACACTGACGTTTGTCACATTGGCGGTTCTATTACCAAATATGATCCACGTTCAAAGTATTATGACTGCAGTGATCGCCAGTTTTGTACTGTCGATCCTGAATGCTTTGATTAAACCAATTCTGATCGTCATTTCATTTCCATTGACTTTACTGACGCTTGGGTTTTTCACCTTTGTGATCAATGCGCTCATGCTGAATTTGACTTCGTATTTTGTTGGGTCAGCCAACTTCGGCTTTTCCTCGTTTGGGGCTGCTTTATTAGTGGCACTGATCATGTCAGTGATCAATATGATCGTGACCGAACACCATATCGAAAAATATTCACGTTAAAAAGACGTTTCACGTTTTCTCCTACTAGCTACGAAGCTAGTGGAGAAACGGAAACGTCTTTTTTTAGTTTAACTGTTCTTCTTTGATGGCTGACAGATACGTATCTACTGCCTGTAACGTTTCATCAAGCGCTCCTTTTTCAAAAGGTGAACGTAGATGAGCCAGAGCCAGGATCTCAAGAAATGTTTTCGTGCCGCCGACTTCGCAAATGGCCAAATAATCTTGCCAAGCGGTTTCGTCTTTTGCCACGATGAATCGATACCAAAATTGGAACGCACACACTTGTGCCAATGTGTAATCGATATAGTAGAAAGGTGATTCAAAAATATGCCCCTGTCTGAACCAATACAAGCCACGATCAAGGTCTGGATACTCTGAATAATCCCGTTCTGGACAGTATTGGCGCTCTAATTCCCGCCAACGGGCTTTGCGCTGTGCTGGTGACCACTCAGGATGCTCATAAACCTCTTGTTGGAAGTGATCCACTAAAACGCCATAAGGCAGAAATTGCAGGCTGCTAGCAAGATGCGCAAATTTGTATTTTTCTGTTTCTTCTTCGAAAAAGGCATCCATCCATGGCCAGGCGATAAACTCCATCGACATTGAATGGATCTCGCAAGATTCATAATTGGGAAAGAGAATTTCCGGTTCTTTGATCCAACGAGAGCGAAAGGCTTGAAAGGCGTGGCCAGCTTCGTGGGTCAAAACATCGACATCGCCCGAAGTACCGTTAAAGTTGGCAAAGATAAATGGCGCTTGATAGTCTTGGATAAAGGTACAGTAGCCGCCAGATTGTTTGCCTTTTTTGCTTAGTAGATCAAGTAGGTCATGCTCGACCATAAAATCAAAAAATTCGCCAGTTTCAGGGGATAGTTCCTGATACATCACACGGGCTTTTTCTACTAGTTCTTCAGGAGTTCCTTTAGGCTCTGCGTTACCACTAGGATAAACAAGTGGCAAGTCGGTAAAGGTTGCCTGAGTCAATTGATTACGCTGCGCCTGTCTTTGGTACAGCTTTTGGGTAATTGGGACGACTTTTTCTAAAATTTCCCGACGATAGGTCTCGATCATTGAACGATCATAGTCCCAACGATTCATTTGGGTATCCGCAAAGGCAACATAATTTTCAAAGCCGAGCTTGTGGGCGATCTTAGTACGAACCTTGACCATCTCGTCATAAATTTGGTCAAAACGTTCTTCATTTTCCGTGAAGAAAGCCGTTTGTTTTTCAAATGCTTCTTTACGAACGCTGCGATCTTTATTTTCGGTAAATGGTCGCAGTTGTGCGAGGGTATAGGTTTCTCCTTGGAAGTCGATTTGGGCAGAAGCGACCAATTTGCTGTAATCGGAAGCCAATTGGTTTTCTTTTTGAAACAATTCGATCAAGGCATCATCAAAAAGCTTCACGCGGCTTTCGGCAAACAAGAAAAGTGTTTCTGGATATTCGGCTTTTAATTCATCTAAGACCGGTGAAGCCAAGAGTGCTTGATAGAATTGAAAATCCAGAGCTTCAAAATGAGGCTGGTATTCATTCCAGAAGGTATCTTCTGTTTCATAAAAGGCATCGTTGGTATCGATCGAATAACGGATCGAAGCCAAGTTCATTGCGGTATCGATCGTTCCTCTTAGTTCGTTCAAAGCATCAAGAGCTTGCTTCGCCTCCGAGAAGGTATCGGCTGACTGAAGGTTTGCTAATGCTTTTTTGAATGTTTCTTGATAGACTGGAAAATCAGGGCGTTGATACGTGTATGCTGAAAATTTCATTAAAAATCCCTCCTTAGTAAAATAATAACACAAACGAAAAAGAATGAGGACTTCTATTGGCGAAGGTAGTAACTTTACTGATAGAATGATAAAATAGAACCAGAGTGTCGTTTACAAGAAGCAGCGGCAAGAATCATTGAGAAAAGAGGGGAAACCTATGGCAGAAACCGTCAAAGTCAGCGAGCTGGCGGAGGCTTTAAATTTAGAGATAGTTGAAGGAACTGAAAACAGTTTAGAAAGAGAAATCATTACCGGCGATATTTCCCGACCTGGTTTGGAATTGACGGGTTATTTTAATTACTATTCCCATGATCGTCTGCAATTATTCGGCAGCAAAGAGATCACCTTTGCGGAACGAATGATGCCAGAAGAACGCTTGATGGTGATGCGCAAAATGTGTGCCGATGATACACCGGGATTTATTGTTTCTCGCGGCTTGGAAGTACCAGCAGAAATGATTCAAGCCTGCAAAGAACATGAGATTACGATTCTACGTTCGCCCATCTCAACGTCACGTCTGCAAGGAGAGCTTTCTAGTTTTCTCGATGGGCGTTTAGCAACAAGAACCAGTGTCCATGGGGTATTAGTGGATGTCTATGGCTTGGGCGTTTTGATCCAAGGCGATAGCGGAATTGGTAAAAGCGAAACAGCATTAGAGTTGATCAAACGTGGGCATCGGTTGATCGCTGATGACCGTGTGGATGTGTATAAGCAAGATGAGTTGACTTTGGTGGGGGAACCGCCGAAAATCTTGCAACACTTGATCGAGATCCGGGGAATCGGGATCATCGATGTCATGAATCTTTTTGGTGCCAGTGCCGTACGAGGGTATATGCAGGTTCAAGTAGCGGTGTATTTAGAAGCTTGGGCGAAAGACAAAAAGTATGATCGACTAGGAACCGATGATACGACGGTTGAAATTGGTGGCGTTGATGTACCACAAATCAAAATCCCCGTGAAAACTGGTCGAAATGTTGCGATCATTATCGAAGTTGCTGCCATGAATTTCCGGGCGAAAACGATGGGTTATGATGCAACGAAGACCTTTGAAAATCGATTGACGCAATTGATCGAAGAAAATTCTGGAAACTAGAGAGGATAAGATAGATGTTAGGTTTAGTAAATCGAGTCGCATTTGAATTATTTGGTTTGCCGATTTATTGGTATGCGATCATTATCGTATCAGGCGTGATCATTGCTATGTGGTTAAGTACGAGAGAGGCGGTTCGTGTCGGGCTCAAGCCAGATGATGTGACTGATTTTATGTTGATTGGATTGCCAGTATCGATCATTGGTGCGCGGCTTTATTATATTCTATTTGACTTGCAATACTACATTGATGACCCGAGTCAAATTTTCAATATTCGGTCTGGTGGGATCGCTATCTACGGTGCATTGATTGCCGGGGGGATTTGGCTGTACTTTTTCTGCCAACGAAATTTTATTTCTCCCTGGACCTTTTTAGATATCGCTGCACCAAGTGTCCTATTGGCACAAGGCATCGGGCGTTGGGGCAACTTCATGAATCATGAAGCATTTGGAGCCGAAGTCAGCCGCTCCTTCTTAGAAAGTTTGTATATACCGAAATTTATTATCGATAATATGTATATCGACGAAGCGTATCGGCAGCCGACGTTTCTTTATGAATCGGTTTGGAATGTGATCGGATTTATCGTTTTGATTTTCTTGCGCAAGAAAACTGGGTTATTAAAAGAAGGCGAAGTTTTCTTGAGCTACTTAATTTGGTATGGGTTCGGACGCTTCTTTATTGAAGGAATGCGCACCGATAGTTTATACTTATTTGGGGATATCCGTGTGTCACAAGCACTTTCCGCTTTATTATTCTTTGGAGCGATTGGGCTATTGATCTGGCGTCGGAAAAACCAAACTTTAAAAGACTACAATCGCAGCTTTGGCAAAAACCAAACGATTATCTAAACAGTTATTTTATCGAAATTATGGTAAAATGATAAAGTGCATGAATTTGCGAAAAGGATAGAGGAGGTTTCCATAGTGAAACAGAAAATCGCCGTTTTAGGTCCCGGATCATGGGGGACTGCTTTGGCACAAGTCTTGTCTGAAAACGGACATGAAGTGACTATTTGGGGCAACAATCCCGCCCAAATCGATGAAATCAATACGTATCATACCAATCGGCATTATTTGCCTGATTTGAAATTACCTGAAAATATTTTAGGCTGCAAAAATCTAGAAGAGGCGATCCAAGGGGCAGATGCTGTCTTGTTTGTAGTACCAACCAAAGCGATTCGTGCCGTGGCACAAGAATTCACTAAGAAGACAACCGGTAAACCAGTCATCATCCATGCCTCAAAAGGATTAGAACAAGGCAGTCATAAACGAATCTCAGAAGTACTTGCCGAAGAGATCCCAGCAGATAAACGGCAAGAAATCGTTGTCCTGTCAGGACCATCACATGCCGAAGAAGTCGCTGTCCATGATATTACCACGATCACGGCAGCTTCAGAAAATGAATCGGCTGCTAAATATGTACAAGAGCTATTTATGAATGATTACTTTAGAATCTACACCAATAACGATGTGATCGGTGTCGAAACTGGCGCCGCGCTGAAAAACATCATCGCTATTGGTGCCGGAGCGATTGCTGGACTGGGCTTTGGGGATGATGCGAAGGCTGCGATCATGACCCGTGGGTTAGCAGAAATCAGTCGTCTCGGTGTGGCAATGGGTGCAAATCCATTAACCTTTATCGGATTGAGTGGTGTTGGCGATTTGATCGTCACGTGTACCAGTGTCCATTCGCGGAATTGGCGTGCCGGAAACCTATTAGGAAAAGGCCATAGCTTAGACGAAGTGTTAGACAATATGGGCATGATCGTTGAAGGAGTTTCAACCACCAAAGCTGCCCGCGAATTAGCAGAAGCTTTGTCAGTGGAAATGCCAATCACAGAAACGATTTATTCGGTCTTGTATGAAGGCAAAGACATCAAGCAAGCAGCTAAAGATATTATGCTGCGAGACGGCAAAGAAGAAAACGAATTTACGGTAGATCAATCATTATGATTAAAGGAGCGAGTCACATGAATGTCAAAAAAGCAGTTATCCCAGCAGCCGGTCTAGGTACCCGATTTTTACCAGCTACAAAGGCAATGGCAAAGGAAATGTTGCCGATCGTTGACAAACCAACGATCCAATTTATCGTGGAAGAAGCTTTACAATCAGGGATCGAAGATATTTTGATCGTAACAGGAAAAGCAAAGCGTCCGATCGAAGACCATTTCGATGCCAATTTAGAATTAGAGATGAATCTAAAAGAAAAAGGCAAGACAGAGCTTTTGAAATTAGTGGAAGAAACAACTGACGTAAATCTGCATTTCATTCGCCAATCTCATCCGAAAGGATTAGGCCATGCCGTATTACAGGCTCGGGCATTTGTCGGAAATGAACCGTTTGTAGTCATGCTAGGTGATGACTTGATGGAAGATCAAGTGCCATTGACGAAACAGCTGATCGATAATTATGAAAAAACGCATGCATCAACGATCGCTGTCATGGATGTTCCTCATGAAGATACATCAAAATACGGAATCATTGATCCTGGTATGGAAGTTGAAAAAGGTTTGTTCAATGTCAAAAACTTTGTTGAAAAACCAGCGCCAGAAAATGCGCCAAGTGATTTAGCAATTATTGGTCGCTACTTGCTGACCCCTGAAATTTTTGATATTTTAGCCAATCAGGAACCTGGTGCTGGCGGCGAGATCCAATTGACGGATGCCATCGACACATTAAACAAAACCCAACGCGTGTTTGCTCATCAATTTACCGGCAAGCGTTACGATGTAGGAGACAAATTTGGTTTCTTAAAAACAAGTATTGAGTATGGTTTAGTACACCCTGAAGTCAAGGACAACTTGAAAGAGTATTTGATCGAGTTAGGAAAAGAACTAGCTCCGGCTCAAAAAGAAGTCAAAGAAGCACCGAAAGAGTCAAAAAAATAACAAAAACTCCTAAACAAGGCAATTTCTGATGAAATTGCTTTGTTTTTTTATTATTTCCTGTTGAAAGCGGATAATTTTCTTAAAAATGCAGTCTTTTATTTGTAGAAAGTGCAGTGAAATGCTATTCTTAATATAAGTAAATGGGGAAAGGAGCCATTCTATGTCAGGAGGAGAACTAGCTGCATTGATTGCTGCGATCGCATTTGTCGTATTGGTCATTTTCGTCGTTCGTTTGTTGATGCAAGTCAGCAAGACAATGACCAAAGTAGACAAAACGGTCGAAGAAGCAAACACAACCATCCGTGTCATTACCAAAGACGTTGATATTCTTTCAAAAGAGGTTGAAGGTCTTTTGGTAAAAACGAATGAGCTTTTACAAGATGTGAACGGAAAAGTCGCAACCATCGATCCTTTGTTCACAGCAGTTGCAGATCTAAGTACCAGTGTTTCAGAACTAAATGTTTCTGGAAAAAATTTAATTACGCGCGTGGGTAGTCTTGGCCGGACCACTGCCAAAGCAACGGTAGCTGGAAAAGTCGGTCAAACAGCCATGAAATTTTTCAAAGACAAAAATAACCAAAAATAAAAGGAGGACTTTCAATGAGTAAAAAAGGCGGATTTTTATTAGGAGCAATCATCGGAGGAACAGCGGCAGCAGCAGCAGCACTTTTGTTGGCGCCAGAATCTGGTAAAACATTAAGAAATAAATTAGCAAAACAAGCAGACGATTTATTAGATAAAGCATCTGATTATGGTGATTTAGCCAAAGAAAGAAGTACGGATCTTGTCGATATCGCTAAAGATAAAGCAGCAAAATTAAGCGAGCAAGCATCTGACTTTACCGGTTCTTTAACAGCGAAAGTCGATGACTTAAAAGAAACAGCAGCTGGTTCATCAGAAGAAACCGTTGAAGAGTTAAAGAAACAAGCAGGTGATCTATCAGAACGCTTCAAAAAATCAGCAAGCGATGTGAAAGAAACAGCGAAAGATGCCAAAGAAGATGCAGATGATACAGTCCAAGATATCATCATTGATGCAAAATCTTCTGCAGCGGATATGAAACAAACCGTCAAAGAAGGGGCACAAGAAGCAAAACCTGTAGTTGAAGAAGCCAAAAAAGACGGTCAAGCAGCCGCAGCTGATTTGAAAAAAGAAGCTGGAAAAGCAGCGGATGATGCCAAAAAAACAGCGAAAGCAGAAACAAAAGAAGCTAAAGCTGACTTGGAAGATGCAAAAGAAGAATTAAAAGATACATTAGAAAAAAACAATCCTGAAGCATAAGCAAGGATACAAAATTTGATTACTTTAAAAGATAAAAACGTTCGCCAGTTAAATCGGCGAACGTTTTTTGTGACTTCAGTAGCTATTCGTTTGATGCTTGGGTGATTTCCCAATCGCAAAGTTGATAGATCCAATCCCGCAGTTGACTGAATGGAAACCCAATTCCCTCAGCGAGAGCAACGTTGATCGAATAAACAGGTGTACCATTGTAAGGGCCTTGATCACCTGTTTCTGAAAAGAGAGGGGAAAGACCGGTTTTTTCCGTTACGTATTGCAGCACTTCTTCTAAAGAAATCGTGCCTTTTGACGCACCGTTGATGGGTCCTGTGAAAGAGCTGGTACCTAAAAACGCTAAAAATTGGCCAGCTTCTTGGGCATCCACAAAGCCCATTTGATGCGTTAGATTATCGACAGCCATTGGCTTTTGCTTTATCAGATGGTCGATGTAAAAGGCAAAACGTTTTGTATAATCATCTGCACCGATCACGTAAGGAAAGCGGACAAAAACGGACGGAATCTGACTGTAGTTTTGGGTAAGAATCTCTTCAACGGTTCGTTTGCCTTCAGCATAATTGACTTCCTCAGAGCAGACAATTTTGACCGCTTCTTTGGCAGGGTCAAAATCCGTTTCTTTCAAATCGAAGTGCAGTTCATGATAGGCAGACATCGAACTAGTGACAATGTAGCGTTTGGGTGTGACATGACGCAGTAGAATCTCAATGTCGTTGGAAGTATAAGCAATATTGTCGTAAATAACATCATAGGTTTCTTGTGTCAACGTCGTTTTGATACTTTCTTCATCCGTGCGATCAAAGACAAGTCGGTTGACTTGATCGCCAAAAGAATCAGTCGTCTTCCCTCTGGTAGCGATCGTGACATCACAGCCTTGATCCACTAAAGATTGGACCAAATATTTACCGAAAAAACGCGTGCCGCCTAAAACTAACACTTTTTTACTCATAAGAACACTCCTTTTCATGTAATTACAACATATTGCGCCGTTTCATTAAAAGAATCAAGATAAAATCAACAATTCTTTTTTTGTTTTGGTAAATGGTACACAGCCATCTGCAGTGACATAGATGCAATCTTCAATACGAACACCGACTTGATCTGGCAAATAAATCCCTGGTTCGATAGAGAAGCACATGCCTTCTTCAATCACTAAATCATTGCCAGTGATCAAAGAGGGGAACTCATGAACCGTGGTCCCGATGCCATGACCTAAACGATGGTTGAAGTAGTCGCCATAGCCATAACCCGTAATCACATCACGAGCGATCTTGTCTAATTCTCCAGCGGTGATCCCAGGTTTGACCGCTGCTTGAGCCGCTAGTTCTGCTTCAAGAACGATGTCATAAATTTTTCTTTGTAATGCAGTCGGTTCTTTATAGGCAACCGTTCTGGTTGCATCGCTGCAATACCCTTTCCAGATGACTCCTAAATCAAATAAGACGAGTTCATTAGCAGTCACTTTGCGATCCCCAGGTACGCCATGAGGACTTGCTGCATTGGCACCAGCTAATACGGTCGTATCGAAGGACATATGGGAAACCCCACGTTTTTTCAACTCGTACTCAATTTCTGCCACGATTTCCATTTCGCTAACGCCTTCTTTGATGGCAGCAAACCCAACCTCAAAAGCAACATCTGCCCAGTTGCCAGCTTCTAGTAAGGTGTCAATCTCAGACGCGGTTTTTGTTAATTGCATTTTTTGAATCACCGGGGTCACATCTAAAGAAAAATCGGTTTTTGGCAAGAACCGTTTCAATGCTTCATAGCGCTCGACGGAAAGGTCATTTTTTTCTAATGCCAAGGAAGAAACCTCGTAACGAGAGGTCAATTCTTGGCAGATTTTCGCCCAAGGGTCTTCACTATCGAGATAACCGATAATGTCAAAGGGCCAGCCGCTATTTTTTGCTTCTTCTACTTCCAGAGCTGGTGTGAAAAGAAAGGGATCTTTTCCAGGTGCGACGAACAAAGCAAGGACCCGTTCATGAGGTTCACTTTTAAAACCAGAAAAATAAGCGATCGTTGCTGGATTAGAAATATAGGTAACATCGGCGCCATTGGTTTTCAACCAGGCATTTAACTCATTGATTTTTTTATCATTCATTTGATAAAACCTTCTTTCAAGTATTCTTTTTCTATTTTATCATGCTTTCGAAGAGAATAGGGGAGGGGAAAGTAGGAAATTGCTAAGTTTTCATGAAAACAAAATTAAAACGGTTGCAAATCCAGAAAAAATTTGCTATCCTAACAAAGAAATGTAAATAAGATTTTCTGAAAATAGAATAAGGGAGATATATCATGGAAAAACAAACAATTACGATTTATGATGTTGCACGGGAAGCGAATGTATCGATGGCAACTGTTTCGCGGGTAGTCAACGGAAATCCAAATGTAAAACCAGCAACTCGTAAGAAAGTGCTGGAAGTGATCGACCGCTTGGATTATCGTCCAAACGCAGTTGCTCGAGGGTTGGCAAGTAAAAAGACCACAACTGTTGGTGTTATCATTCCTGATGTCAGCAATATGTTCTTCTCATCACTTGCTCGTGGGATCGATGATGTAGCGACCATGTATAAATACAATATCATCTTAGCCAACTCTGATGGCGATACGATGAAAGAAGTCAACGTATTGAACAACTTGTTAGCAAAACAAGTGGACGGCGTTATCTTCATGGGTCATCGCATCACGGATGAAATTCGCGGGGAATTCTCTCGCTCAAAAACACCAGTCGTTTTAGCTGGTTCGATCGATCCTGATGAACAAGTAGGAAGTGTCAATATCGATTACACAGCAGCTGCCAAAGATGCTGTTTCATTATTGGCGAAAAACAATCAAAAAATCGCTTTTGTCAGCGGTGCTTTGATCGATCCAATCAATGGCCAAAACCGCTTGAAAGGCTATAAAGAAGCCTTGAAAGAAAACAACCTTGACTATTCTGAAGGGTTGATCTTTGAATCACCATACAGCTTTAAAGAAGGCTTAGCATTAGTTGATCGCATCATCAACAGTGGTGCAACAGCAGCTTATGTTACAGACGATGAGTTAGCCATCGGCGTCTTAGATGGTTTGTTAGACAAAGGCGTTAAAGTTCCTGAGGATTTCGAGATCATCACCAGCAACAACTCATTATTGGCTGAAGCAGCTCGTCCACGCTTATCAAGTGTGACGCAACCATTGTATGATATGGGTGCCGTTGCGATGCGTCTATTAACTAAAATGATGAACAAAGAAGATGTAGAACAAAAAACGATCGTCTTGCCTTACGGTATTTCAGAAAAAAGCTCTACGAAATAAGCAGCGATTTAATAAAAAGACTAGTGGAGCAACGCTTTGTTGTTCCACTTTTTGCTTCAACGATCGTTCGTGTGGGTAGAAAATCTATGGATTTTCTACCCACACTTTTTTTGTATAAAAAAACTGATCAGCACAAGGCTGATCAGTCATCATCATCATTTGTATTAGGTTGGTTATTTTATTGCTCGTCCTCGTCGTCATCATTTGCAGTAGGTGTAACATTGTTGGATGCGTTATTCGATGATGTATTCGACGAACGATTTGTTGAACGGCTAGAAGATGCTTTTTTCCAATAGTCAGCATAGTTTGCATCTGAACCACCGAGTCCAAATTTGAAATCGACCGTATCTGGTCCGCCAGTTGCCCAATAAGAAGTAACGGTACTACTTGGATTCGTATAGGTTCGATTATCGACTCGCACGGTTCCTCCTGGTTGGGTACCAGTAAACTTGGAAACTTGAGCTTTTTTGACATCACTAGAAAGTTCAAACTTCTGATTTACACCAAAGACTTCTTGGTTTGTTTGATAGATACGATTGATCAAGTAAGCCATGTAATTGGCTGTCCGAGTTCCTGCTGCACTATCGGTAGCTTTATTGTCATCCCGCCCTGACCAGCTGCTGATTGTGATCGATGGGGTGGAAACGACTAGCCAAGAGTCAGACCAATTATTGGTAGACCCAGTTTTACCGACCCAATCGGCATTCCCGAGGTTCCAATCTAATCCGCTGATAACCGATTTAAAGGAACTGGTTTTTTGCTCATCGATAACACTACGCATCATGTCGGTCATGATGGAAGCTGTCGCTTCAGAAAAGACTTGGACCGGTTTGGCTTCATGCTGATAAAGCACTTCGCCTTCATTATCCTTGATTGATTCGATGATGTAGCCTTGCTGATAGACACCGTTATTGGCAAATGTTTGGAAGCCATTTGTTTGATTCAACACTGTGACATCGGTAACCCCTAATGGCGCTGATTCATATGCCCAGCTGTTATCTTCAGGATAGCCCATTTTGCTCAAATAATTTGAATAGGCATAAAAATGATCGCCTTCTTTTTCCCACAGATCTTGGAAAATATTTGTCGCTGCGATATTACTGGATACTTCCAATGATTCGCGAATCGACATAAAAGTATTGGTTCCACGGTTTGTGGCATTGACGATCGGCTCACCGGCGTTTTCTCCTGTCCGCCATTTTGCGGCATAATCAGAAACCATTGATTCAGAGCCCATCAAGCCACTTTCGATCGCCGGTCCGTAAACCAGCATTGGTTTGATACTTGAACCTGCTTGGCGTTTAGCATCAAAGGCATGGTTGAATTGATTGTCAGCATAGTTACGACCACCAATAAAGCCTAATACTTTCCCGGTGGCATTGTCCATCATGACGTTGCCGACTTCGATGGTGGAGTCGCCCCAGTTGTCTAACATATAGCCGTATTTATCGACGGCATCTTGCATTGCATTATAAATATCTTTATCGATCGTTGATGTGACGGTATAGCCACCATTAACCAGTTTTTGCTGCGCCAATTCGAAGTATTTTTGGTAGGTTTCGTCTTTGGCATATTCTTCGTCACTGACATCATCTTCATCTGCCAGCTGTTTGGCAATAATGTCTTTTGCTTCATTTAACACAGTGTAATAAAGGAAGCTTTGATCCGTTTGTTCAATGGCTTCTTGTTTTTTGAAGTCTTGCTTCAAGTCATAATTAAGCGCCTCTTCGTATTCTTCTTTCGTAATATCGTGGTTACGATACATACTGAAGAGCACGAAGTCTTTCCGCTCTAAGCCAGCGGTCAAGTTTTCCTTGATCTCGCCCGTATTTGTATAAGGGCTGTAGACGATCGGGCTTTGTGGCAGACCCGCAATAAAGGCTGCTTGCGGTAAAGACAGGTCAGCTGCGTTAACGCCAAAAATTCCTTGCGCCGCTTCTTGCACACCTGCGATATTTTGCCCTTTATTGTTCCGGCCAAAAGGGGAGATGTTTAGATACATGGTGACGATCTCATCTTTATCGAAAAATTTCTCCACTTCCATGGCTAATAAAATCTCATTGGCTTTGCGTTTGAAGGTCGTTTCACTGGAAAGGATTTGTTGTTTCACCAGCTGCTGGGTCAAAGTGGAACCCCCGCTGCCGCCAAAGCCTGTCGCTTCGGATAATAACGCCCGCACGACTGCTTTTGGTACGACGCCATTATGAATATTAAAATATTCGTCCTCTGTTGCGATGATCGCTTTTTTCAAGTAGTCTGAAATTTGATCGGAATTAACCGACGTTCGCATCAGATCTGAGCGAATCGTTGCGATTTTACTGCCATCAGCGTATGCGAGTTGAGAAGTCTCTGTGATGTCGGTCAGTTCTTTCTGCAACTCATCTTTAGAAGGAGCTGCGGTATCTTCCACAAGAAAAGCAAAGTAGCCGGCACCGATCCCTAAAGCTAAAGAACCGCCTAGCACCAGTAAAGAAATAGCCACTAAGAACAAGGCATGTAAAACCCTAAGACTGATATTGAAATAGAACCAGCCTCTATTTTTGTTTTCTGTATTCTTTTGATTTTTCGTTTTCTGGGACAAAAAGAGTCACCTCAATAAATTAGAATAGATTCCGTGTAATTATAGCAAAAAACAAGGCGCTTGGGTAGCACCCTATCTGTTATCGAAAGAAGTGTGCGAGAAAATGCCAGTTGGTATTTGTATTGAACCAGCGATAATAAGGGAAAACGAACAGATTTGCCTAAAAGTTTCTTTTTTGGTAAAGGACTTTGAGAGAAAGACTTTTCATTGCCCTCTTTTTCAGTTAAGATGAACAATGAAGCAATTATTAGGAGGAGAAAGAATGAGTACAGACTTTTTTGAAGAACTAAAGCAACGCGGATTAGTTCATCAGACCACAGACGAAGCAGCCTTGACCAAACAATTAAATGAAGAGTCTGTGAAACTATATATCGGCTTTGATCCTACCGCAGATAGCCTGCATATTGGTCATTTATTGCCTATTTTGATGTTGCGCCGTTTCCAACAAAACGGACATGTGCCGATCGCATTAGTTGGTGGCGGTACAGGAATGATCGGTGACCCATCCTTTAAAGATCAAGAACGTCAATTAAACACATTAGATACCGTTTTGGAATGGTCACAAAGTATCAAAAGCCAATTATCTCGCTTTATTGATTTTGATGACCAAGAAAATCCTGCCATCATTGCCAATAACTATGAATGGTTAGGGGAATTGAAACTGATTGATTTCTTACGGGACACGGGGAAAAACTTTACCATCAACTACATGATGAGCAAAGAAAGTGTCAAACGTCGGATCGAAACAGGAATTTCCTACACGGAATTTGCATACCAGCTTTTACAAGCCTATGACTTTTTGAACCTTTACGACAACCACGGTTGCTTGTTGCAATTAGGTGGTAGCGATCAATGGGGGAATATCACTTCTGGAATCGAATTATTGCGTCGTGAGCGTGAAGTCCAAGGGTTCGGTTTGACTATGCCATTGATCACAAAAGCAGATGGAACGAAATTTGGGAAAACAGAAGGCAATGCGGTTTGGCTAGATGCCAAGAAAACAACGCCTTACGAGTTCTACCAATTCTGGATCAATACGGATGATCGTGATGCAGTCAAATTCTTGAAATATTTCACCTTCTTATCATTAGAAGAAATCGCTGCGATCGAAGCTGAATTTAACGCTGCACCAGAATCTCGAGCAGCACAAAAAGCTTTGGCAAAAGAAGTCACTACTTTGGTTCATGGGGCAGAGGCTTATGAACAAGCCGTACGCATCTCAGCAAGTTTATTCAGCGGCAATATCAAAGAATTGAACGCTGAAGAGATCGAACAAGGCTTTAAAGGGGTTCCTAGTCATCAGGTAACAGCGGATGATTCTTTGAACATCGTTGAAGTGTTGACGACTGCTAAAATCGAACCATCAAAACGTCAAGCAAGAGAAGACGTACAAAATGGGGCCATCTACATCAATGGGGAACGCGTCCAAGACCTAACGTACGAGATCCAAGCAAGTGATCGGATCGGTGGAAAATACGTCGTGATTCGTCGTGGCAAGAAAAAATATTTCTTATTAACATTTTAATCGCAAAAAGCGAACCGACCTGTTGGTTCGCTTTTTTTCAAATTTTTGTAGAGGAAGGGTCTTTGTTGGAATGGGAAATATAGTGTTGAATGCCGCCGGTTTATTTGCCATGATCTTCTTAGGGTATTTTCTTAAACGGCTAAATGTCCTTTCAAAAGCGGATGGCTCGATCTTATCCAAAATTATTTTGAATGTGACGTTACCGGCAGCAATCATTTTGAATTTAGCTTCAATGCAAGTACAAGTCAGTGCGCTTAGTTTGATTGTGATCGCTTTGATCATTACGGTCGTCCAGATCCTCTTCGCATTTTTCTTGACCAAAAAAGAATCGAACACGCTGCAACAGTTTGCTATGTACTGCGGGTCAGGCTTTAATATCGGCAATTTTGCAATTCCTTTTGCCCAAAGTTTTTATCCTTTAGGGATTCCACTGATTTCGCTGTTTGATATGGGGAACAGTATCATGTTGGCAGGGGGAACGACGATTTTCATCGAGTTCTTGATTGGAAAGCGGACGACGTTTGAACCAGGAAAAATCTTTTTGAATCTCCTGCGCTCGCCAACATTTACCATTTATCTAGTGATGCTGATTATCCGCAGTGCGGATTGGAGGATTCCCGAGTCAGCCTTGGCGCTCGTTCAGCCAATCGGGATCGCAAATACGTTTCTGTCCATGTTTATGATTGGCTTATTTTTGGATTTCCGCTTACCGAAGCACACTACGCCAACGGTAATCAAAATTTTAAGCTTACGCTACGGACTGGCTTTCGTGCTGTTCGCGGCTTTCTATGTTTTACCGATCCCAGTTTTATTAAAACCAGTACTTTGTTTGTTAGTGTTTGCTCCGATCCCTTTATTTGGGGTCATTAATTCCGTGATTGCTGGGATGGAGGAAGAGGCGGTGGGATTTGTTTCTTCCATTAGCTTTTTGATAAGTATGCCGCTAATGACGGGTGTCCTGATGTTATTTGGACTCGCTTGATAAAAAAATACGGCAATGAGCAAAATAATCGCTTTACAAGGTGCTTTTATCGATAATAGAGAAGACTAGATTTAGGAGGAAAAGAAAAATGTTGATTGGTTCACACGTTTCAATGAGCGGCAAAAAAATGCTTTTAGGAGCAGCAGAAGAGGCGGCTAGCTATCAAGCTACTACGTTTATGATCTATACCGGAGCTCCGCAAAACACGCGGCGCAAACCGATCGAAGAGATGCAGATCGCAGCTGGACAAGATTTTATGACGGAAAAGGGAATTTCGAATATCGTTGTCCATGCCCCTTACATCATTAATTTAGGTAATACCATCAAACCAGAAAACTTTGGCTTTGCCGTTTCGTTCTTACAAGAAGAAATCCAACGAGCCCAAGCTTTAGGTGCAACTCAAATCACGTTGCACCCCGGTGCCCATGTCGGTGCAGGACCCGAAGCTGGGATCAAGCAGATCATTAAAGGCTTGAACGAGGTCCTTGAAAAAAATCAAACCGCCCAGATCGCATTAGAAACAATGGCAGGTAAAGGCACCGAGATTGGTCGCAGCTTTGAAGAATTGGCAGCAATTATCGATGGCGTTACCTTAAATGAAAAATTATCCGTTACACTAGATACTTGTCACACGAATGATGCCGGCTACAATGTCAAAGAAGACTTTGACGGCGTCTTAAACGAGTTTGACAAAATCATCGGATTGGATCGCTTGAAGGTCATCCATGTCAATGATTCAAAAAATCCACAGGGCAGCCACAAAGACCGACATGCGAACATTGGTTTTGGCACGATCGGCTTTGAAGCCTTGAATAAGATCGTTCATCATGAGCAATTATCAGCGTTACCAAAAATTTTGGAAACACCGTATGTCGGCGAAGACAAAAAGAACAAAAAAGCCCCTTATGGCTATGAAATCGCGATGCTGCGGGAAAAGAACTTTGATCCTGAGCTATTAACAAAAATCATGGCGGGTGCTTAAACGGTTCATTTAACTATGAACCAGCTTATTTTGGAGGAAGAAAAATGGACTTTCAGTTGCTGATCGATGCCGCGAAACAAAAACTGGGATTCAGACAGCTCTCTCAATTTGCAGAAGCAGGGAGTGTCGCGGCAGCTCTGGCTACTGCAGATGGACAGATTTATACAGGGATCTGTATCGATACCAGCTGTTCCATGGGTTTTTGCGCCGAACAAGCTGCGGCTGCGCAAATGATCACCGATGAGCAGCAGCGGGTGTTACAGATGGTTGCAATCAATTCGGCAGGTGAGCCGATCCCACCTTGTGGTCGTTGCCGTGAATTCATCAGCCAGCTGGATCCTGCCAACCACAACACGCAGGTCATGATCGCAGCAGGAAAAATCATGACGATAGAAGAGCTGTTGCCTTTTGATTGGAAAGCATCAAAATAAAAAGAGATTTAGCCCCTTAGACCGCTCTGTTCTAAGGGGCATCTTTGTTTTATCGATCCAATGGACGATCAACATGTTTAGATAAAAAAACTCCTCAACCAGCAATAGTGCTTTGTTGAGGAGTTGATCGATAGCAATGATTAGAATTTTTTCGCAGCTGCTGCTACGCGTTCTAAACCTTCAGCAATGATTTCTGCTGTTTTAGAAGGATCTGCATTGTGACCTTCGATGATTACTTCTTCTGTGATGTTCATGCCGAACATACCACCGAAAACTTTTTCCATAAAGGTTACAGCGTTTTCCATTGCGCTCATTTCGCCTGAGTAAACACCACCACGGGCATTCAGTAGAACGATTTCTTTGTCTTTCAACAATTGGTTCATTGAACCATCTTCGTTATAAGAGAAAGTAAAGCCAGCTTGGAAGATATAGTCGATGAATGTGTGCAAAGCTGCTGGGATCGTTAGGTTCCACATTGGGAAAGCGAAAACGATGGTATCTGCTGCTGCGAATTTGTTCATCACATCTTGACGGACAGTCATCAATTCTTGTTCTTCTTGGTTTAATTCTTGTTCTTGTGAAAGTTTGCCAAATGCTTCAAATAACGTTTGACCGATATAAGGCATTGGTTGTGCGTACACATCAAAGGTTACAACGTCCACATTGTTCGTATCAAGATTTTCAACGAACGTATCAAACATTTTTGCAGATACTCCATCAGGACGGTTATTGGCTTTAACAACTAAAATATTTTTCATTTTTTTCCACCTTTACTTTAAGTAAGTTTTAATCACAAAACGTAGTATACTATAAAATAATTTTGCTTACAATAAATAAGTGTACTTTTTTTAAAAAAGCTGGAATTTTGCAGTATTTTTCACGTAGTTTTGGTAAACTTTAGAGAAAACAGGAGGGGTTCTATGAAAATATTCGTGGTCGAAGATGACAAATCGTTAGTCAAAATGATGGAAAATCAATTATCCCGCTATGCGTATCAAACCTTTGTTCCAGAAAATTTCGCTGCGGTTTTAGCTGAATTTTTGCTGATCCAACCTGATTTGGTTTTGTTAGATGTCAATCTGCCTTATTATGATGGGTTTTATTGGTGCCAAAAAATCAGGGAACATTCATTGGTTCCAATTCTCTTCATCTCCGCACGTGACGGCAATATGGACCAAGTGATGGCATTAGAATACGGTGCTGATGATTATCTGGTCAAACCTTTTTCTTATGACTTGCTGCTGGCTAAAGTGAAGAGCCATATTCGCAGAGTCTATGGGGATTATGCACAGTCTGATCGGGCGAGAAGCTTGAAAGCTGGCGAATTGACCTATTATCCGGAAGCGTTGAAGATGGTCTATCGTGAAGCCAGTGAATGGCTGACTGTTCGAGAAGGAGAATTATTGACCCTTTTAATGTCAGCGCACCCAGAAATGGTCAAACGGGAACGGATTTTAAATCTATTATGGGATGATGAGCGTTTTGTTGATGACAATACGCTTTCTGTCAATGTTGGCCGTTTGCGAAAAAAATTGGCGGCAATGGGCATCAATGATCCGATCCAAACGATTCGCGGAAAGGGTTACGCCTTATCGGTAGTAGGTACAGAAGAATGAGAGCATATGTAAGTGTTCATTTACCTAAACTACTCGTTACCTTCCTAGCCATTTCATTGTTCGTTTTAGTGATTTGGTTGGATGGCTATCGAAATTACCTCGTGATTGGTTATGGTCTGCTTCTATTCGGGCTGTTCATTGTTCTTGTTTATTTGGCAGATTACCTTTCCAATACTACGTTTTATCATTATATCAAGCATGGAAGAGCGACACACCGAAGCAATGGCTACCTTTCCAGGCAATGGCGCAAGCAGTTCGATGGACAAGAGCAGCATGAGCAAGAGCGGCTGACAGAATTAGATCAGCACCATCAAAATCATATTCGTTTCATGAATATCTGGGTTCATCAAATGAAAACACCTGTCTCAGTTTTGGCGCTAATGGCTGAAAGTGAAGAAGTCGATAGCTATGATCTTTTGGCTGAAACAGATCGCTTAAAAAGTGGCTTGGCGACTGCGCTGAATTTTGTGCGCTTGGAAGATTTCACGGAGGACTTCGTTATCGAGTCAGCCTCACTGTTGGAATTGTTAAAACACAGTATCGGTGACCAGAAGCGGAATTTCATTCGCAGTGAAGTCTATCCGAAGCTGATGAGTGAAGCAGATATCACGGTGACAACAGATAAAAAATGGCTAGGTATTTTGCTCTTTCAGCTCATCAGCAACGCCGTCAAGTACTCAAAGCCAGACAGTAAGGTCTATTTTGAGATCGATCCTTTTTCTAGAAAATTGACGATCTCAGATGAAGGGTGCGGAATTGCAGAAGCGGATCTGCCAAGGGTTTTTCGCCCCTTTTATACAGGTCAGAATGGTCGGCAAACAGGCGAGGCAACTGGAATCGGACTTTACTTAGTCGAAACGATCAGCAAGCAATTGGATATCGATATCGCTTTGGTCTCTAAGGAGAATCTAGGCACGACGGTTACATTAACGTTTCGGACGTAAAGACTTTCTTACAATTTTGTAAGCTTTCTATCATGAAATCGATAACTGATTGCGGTGCCGCCTGCTAAACTGGTAGCAAAGGAGTGAAGATGATGGCTTTACTAGAATTGAAAAATGTATCGAAAACCTATACAGGGGAAGTGTCTGTTGAGGTTTTACAGCAAATCGATCTCAAAGTGCCAGAAGGAGAATTTATCAGCATTATGGGTCCATCTGGCAGTGGCAAGACCACCATGCTGAATTTGGTGGCAACATTGGATAAACCGACTTCAGGTTCGGTGATCATCAAGGGCGAGCAGCCCCTAGAATTATCTAAGCAAAAACTCGCGGAGTTTCGTCGTCGGCAACTAGGTTTTGTTTTTCAAAACTACAATTTACTTTCGCCATTGAGCGTGCTTGAGAATGTGATTTTACCACTGACATTGGATCGGGTGCCGGTTCTTGAGATGAAAGAACGTTCGGAACAGCTATTACGTGAGCTTGGGATCTATGAGAAAAAAGACAAACGCATCTATCAGCTTTCCGGTGGAGAGCAGCAGAGAGTTGCGATTGCTAGAGCTTTGATCCATCAACCGGAATTGCTTTTAGCAGATGAACCGACGGGCAATCTTGATTCAAAGGCAGCACGAGATGTCATGGAAATACTAAGTCAGATGAACAAGCAACTTAAGGTCACCACCATGATGGTCACCCATGATCCTTATTCTGCCAGCTTTTCTGATCGGGTCGTTTTCATCAAAGATGGAAAGCTGTATAACGAAGTCTATCGCGGGGCTGATCAACAGCAATTTTATCAAAAAATTCTTGAAGTCCTAGCACATTTAGGAGGTCGCCGTCATGAATTTCAGACAGTTGATCATTCGTAATCTGCGGGGGAATTTTCGAACCTATGCGGCCTACTTCGTCAGTAGCGCCTTTGCGGCGATGGTGTTTTATATCTTTAGTCTTTTGCTCTTTCATCCGCAATTGGAAGAAAATTTGTCCAATAGCGGTACACTTTCAGAATTGGCGAAGGTCGGTCTATCCGTCGCACTTGTGGTGATCGCTTTACTGTCGCTGTTGTTTTTATGGTATACATTTGTGGTCTTTTTAAAACGACGCAAACGTGATCTGGCAATCTACTTGATTTTGGGGATCGAAGAAAAAGATCTGCGAAAGATTTTGTTTGTCGAAAATGCCCTTTTAGGAACCTGTGCCACAGTGACCGGTATTGGGTTAGGGATTTTATTGACGAAATTATTGCTGCTGATTGCGCAAAATGTCATGTATCTAACAGAAGGACTGAAATTTATGGTTCCTATGGAAGGTTTAGGATTGACCTTTGGGATCTATGTCTTTATTTTTCTCTTGATCTCCTTTTTCAGTACCCGCGCCTTGCAAGGAGAACAGATCATCTCATTGATCAAGGAAAATGAAAAGCCACGTCCTGAACCAAAAAGCCATTGGGCATTGGCTTTTTCAGGAATTGTGCTGTTACTAATTGGCTATGGATCGGTCTTTTATTTTAGCTACCAAACGTACTCGATGCTGCCGCTTATGCTAGGAGTCTTGTTGACTGTTGCGGGCACGATTTTGTCATTCCATCAGTTCAGCGTATTTCTATTGAAACGATTAAAGAAACGCCCGACCTTCTTACGAGGGACTCGGATGCTGACTATCAGCGAATGGATTTTTCGCATGCGAGACAATGCGGCGATGTATAGTCTGATTGCTATTAGTACCTCCGTGGCATTCGTTGGGATTTCCGTGATGCTGGCGATTGGCAGTTCTTCTTTTTCTTCGATCCAAGGAATTAGTGTAGCCTATGTATTTCCGTGGTCTGGGCCAGAAGACCTCGATCATACCGAGGGAAAAGTAAACGAAATTAAAACTGCTATAGAAGAAAAAGGGTATGCGCCTGTAACGGATAGTGTTTCCTTACTATGGGCATATGCGAATCTTGATGAATCTGCAGTTACGAATGATTCATTCTATACGACGAATGGCTTTTCAATTATGCGAGAAAGCGACTATCAGAAAATGATGAAACAAATTGGTGAGGAAGCTGATTCTGTTGCAGATAATCAAATAATGACACTTAGTGCTAATTATTCACGTCGAAAACAGCTTCTAGAAGTCCCTGAGAACGAACGTACAAGTATCTATCCAATCGAATTGGGATCAGAGACCGGTATAAAAAAAGATGTTACGATTGTCCACAGTCCCTCAATGCTTTCTCTGGATTACTTTGGACTGTCAGTTGTGACAGATAAAACCTTTGAGGAGTGGCAAGCCCTCTTGCAAAAATCCACCGACGATATGGAATCTGGTTTTATTTGGTTAGACTATCCAGAATGGGCTGAAACACCTGAATTGGTATCTGATTTCAATGGGGATTTAGATAAAGAAAATGCCTTGATCGATCAGCAATACGAAGAGCTCAGTCAGGAGTTTGAAGCCAAAGGTGACTATACGGATGAAGAGTGGTCAGAAGCGGCAAAAGACATTCCGATGCGTACGTCTTATACCTCGAAATACCAAGTTTTCCAAGAAAATCGTCAGGGAAATGGCATCATTTTAATGATCACGGTATTACTGGGTTCGGTTTTCTTTATTTTCTCCGCTTCGATTATCTATTTCCGTTTATTTGCAGATTTAGATAAAGATGGGGCGTACCATCGTTCCTTGCATATTTTAGGTGTGTCGCCGAAGGAGCGGCACAAAGTTCTGCGACGCCAGCTGCAAGTAATGTACTTCTTGCCAACAGTCGTTGCAATGATCCATTTCGCGGTAGCGATGACCGCTTTGCGTATCTTAGTAGAATTGCCTGTTTGGCAATACTACGGTGTGATCGCTAGTCTCTTTTTGATTTTTCAAATCGTTTTTTACTTGATTTGTCAATATCGATACTTCCAGCAAATTGATAGGATCGCCGATCCTACAGAGTAATTTATTCTTCAAGCCAAATCTCTTTCAGTTTGTACTGATTGGGATTTGGCTTTTTATTAGCTAGTTTGTCTAAATTTCTATCCATGAAGCCTTTTAATTGTGCAAATCATTGAAAAGCAGATAAAATTAAGTAACGCTCATTTTGTCAAACAAACGAAGAGACACTGTTAGAACACGACAACTGTCAGATGCAAAATTCATTTCGAGTACAGTGAAGGCTGCGGTCGATGGATTTAGGGAAGCACTTATTTGAGGGAGGAGACCAATGATCACACGACTTGGAAAAGCATTTGCAGTCTTACTGTTGCTGATTCCTTTATTTGCTGGTATCCGGATTGTTTATGGGGAAACCGATGTGGGTGCCAACCTGATCACAAATGTATCGATCGTTAATAGCCGCAACGAGGTCATCACAAGTATTGAAAAGGATGATTCCTTCAAAATAGATATGACCTGGAGTTTGGAGGATTTAGGAGATTTAAAAGCCGGTGACAAAGCGACTGTCACCTTGCCAGTTGAGATTGAAGGCGTCAATAATACGTATGCTTTATACGATGAAAATAACAACTTAGTGGTCAATGTTACCCAAGTTGGCAATCAGCTGACCTTTGTTTTCACGGAATTTGTCGAACAAAATACCAATGTACACGGGGACTTTTATTTTTGGACAAAGTTCAGCGATGAAGTGACAGAGAACCAAATCAACAACATCAACTTCGAAACAGTAAATGGAACGCAATCGGTGCCTATTTTTATTCAAGCAGTGGATGATACAGGGGAGGGAGCCTTACTCACCAAACAAGGACTGTATTTAGGTACGCAAGAACCCAAACGGATTATTGATTGGCGTGTGTACATCAACTCGTTTGATACAAATCAAGTGACGATCAAAGATGGAACGTTTATTGATATTTTAGGTCCCCATCAGACACTCATCAGTACGACTGCCCGAGTGGTTTACGGCCCCAGCGTTTCCAACCCAACGTATGTTGAGCAAGTACCGATCGTTTTAAATAGTGATGGCTCCTTTGAAATTCCTTTGCGGGATACGGAGGAACGGATCTACATTACCTACAAAACAGAAACGGATGGTTCATTGGAACAATATACCAATCGGGGCATCCTTGATGCCGTGGTCAATGATGTGCCAAGAACAAGCAGTATTACTGGCTATACGCCACGCTATGGTGGCGGTGGTGGCGGAACCGGTGAACCAGGGGAGTCCAGCAGCACGGAACCAAGTAGTGAAAGCAGCACCAGTAGTACTACCGAACCAAGTAGTGGAAGCAGTACCAGCAGTAGCACAGAACCAAGTAGTGAAAGCAGCACCAGTAATAGCACGGAACCAAGTAGTGAAAGCAGCACCAGCAGTAGCACAGAACCAAGTAGTGAAAGCAGCACTAGTAGTACTACCGAACCAAGTAGTGAAAGTAGTACAAGTAGTAGCACGGAACCAAGTAGTGAAAGCAGCACCAGCAGTAGCACAGAACCAAGTAGTGAAAGCAGCACTAGTAGTACTACCGAACCAAGTAGTGAAAGTAGTACAAGTAGTACCACCGAACCAAGTAGTGAAAGCAGTACAAGTAGTAACACGGAACCAAGTAGTGAAAGCAGTACAAGTAGTAACACGGAACCAAGTAGTGAAAGCCGCACTAGTAGTAGTACGGAACCAAGTAGCGACAGTAGCACCAGTGAATCCACCGAAGCAACTAACAGGAGTAGTTCTAGTAATACTGGGGCGGTGTCACCTGAAAATTCATCCTCTGGGATCAATAAGTTATCCAAAACAAATAATTTGCATAATCAATCAGAAAAACAGCACTTTCCTCAAACGAATGAAGTGTCTAATCATTTATGGATTGCAATAGGAATGGTTTTAGCAGGATGCGCATTGAAGTTAGGTTGGAGTAAATTTATCAGGTAGATAGAAACTGAAATTTTGGAGGCAGTTTTATTACTTGGAAGAAAAATTAATAAAGACTTATTTAAAGGAAAGATGCCATTTTATGGCCACTTTCCTTTTTTTTTCGGCGCATGTTTTCTCTGAGATTTTATTATAATTTCTTTATCAAGTTATCTTGAAATATTCATTTAGGAAGTGAGGAAATGAGAAAACTGGTTGGTGTATTAATCACAATACTGCTAATAGGGTTATTGATTCTTGTGTTTGGTTTCGATCATACTTCAGCAAAAGAACGTTCCAGAGGAAATCTGTCGTTTTCTGTACAAACGAACCGAGTGATTTATGACGAAGCCTTGAAAATGATCACGGTTCCGGTACGTCCGAACAAAACACTGACTTCACAAAAGGTTCGTGTCTTACTAACTTATGGTTGGGATGGGAACGGACACAGTGAAAAAGTGATCGGCGAAACAGTTTTAACGAAAGTCGATTGGTTTTCAGGTGTTGAAAACTACTTAAGGATCCATGCGGAGATGGCTATTGATGAGATAAAAAGTATGGATAAAGTTGATTTAGTTGTTATATATGATGGTGAAACAACAATAACTGAAAACCTGAAGCCCGGTCATTGGCAAGTAACCGCGCCGCCAAGCAGTAATGAGAGTACGACAGCTGAGACAAGTAAAAGCTCAAACGAAACGGTAGCAACAAGCGCTTCCTCTAGTAGTATCGAGCCGAAATTTAGCGAGTCTCAATCGACGAGTCCAACGACTTCTGAGGCTGAAATTACCAGTGAAGACATCCAAAGCACACAAAGCACTATCGATATCAGTGATTCGGAAACCGTCAGCACCCAACCAGTCACTAAAAGCGAGCCAAGTCAGACAGAGAGCTGTCAAGAAAACGCAGCGACAGCCATAACGTCTACCGAGAAGGAATCTGCTTCGTCAAAGCATTCAGATTCACAAAAGAAAACCAAAGGATTGCCAGCCAATCAATCCCAGAAAAGTCAGGCGAGCGTTTCATCTAGTGTCCGTACAGAAGAGCACCAAGCGACAACATCTTCTCAAGACAAAAAGGAACAACTTCAACCCACGGAGATAAGCAGTGGCAAGGAGGTCAATGCAGCCGTACTACCGAAAACCGGCAGCAAAACTACCAATCTTCGCTATCTACTCTTTGGTCTAGTAGTGGTTCTGACTGTGTTTCTTTACTGGCTGAAGCGAAAGTTATTTTATGATGAGAAGCTGTAACGAACATACCCAAAAATCATGAGAAAATTGATAACCCACGATTGGAAATTTCTTCCCCAGAATGCACAATCACGTGTTGTTTTGCCGTAATTCATAATTAGTCTGACGATCGTTTTGAGGCGTCAGACTTTTTTTATGAAAATATACAGATAACAAAAGGAAAATTTGTTAAAAGTAATTTGACAGAAAAGAGGGCACAGTGGTACGATCACCAAACATTCACAGCTTACAATTTTGTAAGGTGATAGATTCAAAGCAAAAAACAGCTTTGGCTGACCATACAAGCGAGGGAATTTTCATGTTACACGCACTTTTGGATACCACAGAAAAACAAATTTTTCAGTTTCTAAGTTATTGTTACGAAACGAACAAACCAAAATATACAATTAAAGAGCTTTCTGATGTTTTCAATAGGAGAACGAATAAAATGCAGTCGATCGTGCAACAAGTCGAATGGTTTTGTGCCCGCTATCCTCAGTTTACGTTGATTTATGATGAACAAGAAAAAGAAGTGGTGATTGCTTTTTCTCCACGATTTTTATTGAGTCAAGCATATAATGTATTGTTACAGGGAACCGTTGGGTTTATCTTACTCGATGCACTCTTTCATGGGGACTATCACTCCCTTGAACAACTCAGCCTCAAAACCTTCAGCAGTCTCCGAACGGTCCAACGAAAATTGAAAGAACTAAATCACATTTTGGCGAACTATCATTTGTCCTATAGTCTGAAGAAAGGAGATCCCTTGACAGGTGAGGAATACGCAATCCGCTATTTTTATCATTTAACCTATTGGCAGATTTTCGATGAGAAGCACTCACAGGTCGTGGCATCGATCAAGGATAAAGAAAGCGTTATGGCTTTGTTTGAAACTCATGCTTCTTATATGAGAAAAATCGATATCGATAAGTTTCTTAATCTATTCGCTATCTCCCTGCAAAGAATTCATCAAAAGCATCCAATCACTTTTTTACCAGAGGAAGTAAGTACCTTTGAACATCCACTGATTGAAAGGAATCAGTTTTTTGAGGTCTTTTTAAAGCCATTATTCAACGGCAATCACCTTTCTCTAACTGAAATCTCGGAGCCTGAATGCAGCTTCTTGTATTTTATGTTTGGCGTAATGAACACCTATCTTGAAGAGGATCTTTGCGAGGCGGAACTCTCGTGGTTGACCCAACCCAAGTATCAGCCAGAAGTATTACTTGTTGAACAACTAGCCCAGTGTTTTCGTCTGAGGTTTACCGATGCTGAAAAAAACTATTTACTAGTTAATTTCGTAATGATCCATTCTGCTTCCAACCTTTTTGGTACCCGACAAAAAAGTGATAGTTTTGGTAAACCGACCGACAAGCAAGAGCTACAAGCGGCTTTCCCAGTGCTTTATCCGACCGTGAAACGATTTTTTGAGGAAGCGACTGTTTCTTTACCTGATTTGCGTGCATTGCTGCAAAAGAATGACCGATTGATTTTCCAATACTGTATGTTATTGAGAGTTATTTTTATCAAATATGAACAGCCAGTCACTTTCTCGATCCATTCGAAATACGGAAAAACGCAAGAACTTTGGATGAAGAACCGACTATTGAATGCAACGCATCGAGCGATGGCGCATCTTTCACTTACTCAAAAACCAGATTTGGTCATCAGTGATTATCCGATTCATCAAGAATTTTCTGAGGAAGAACAGCCCTATATCTTTTATTGGAACGGTCAACCAAGCGCAAAGGAGTGGAAACAACTTAAACAAACGATCAAACAGATCAGAAGTGCCAAGAACAAGGCAGCTTTTGAAAAGCTCGTTTTTGCCCAATCGATTTGATCGTACCATGTAAATAATCAGCCGCGTGGGTTGGCTGAGCAGACAGAACTTATAATTTCGTAAGTTTCGGCAGTAAGGCGAAAGTGAAAAGCGACTTTGATAAACACAGGTGTCAAGAAGCAAAAACAGGAACATCGTCGTTCCTTTTTCGCTTCTTGACTTTTTTTTACAGAGATGGCATGGTATACATATTATCATAACGTTTTTTATTTAAAATCGTTGCAGAAAAGGTGTTAGGAAGAAGGGGTAACTTTGACAGAAGTATTAGCACTGCAAAATGTTTCCAAATTGATTGGAACCAAACGAATCATTGAGGATGTTTCCTTTGTGGTGGACCAAGGACAAGTCGTTGGTTTATTAGGGCCTAATGGGGCTGGGAAGACGACGATCATTCGGATGATTGTTGGGTTGATGAAGCACAACACAGGATCGATTGCCATTATGGGGAATTTACTGGATTCTTCTTTTAAAACCGCGATTGCCTCAGTCGGTGCGATCGTTGAAAATCCTGAGTTTTATAATTATATGACAGGCTATGAAAATTTGATGCAGTATCAGCGCATGGCGAAGAAAAAAAGTACGACAGCAGAATTAGAAGCTCTTATTCGTCAGGTACATTTAGAAGGACACATCCATCAAAAAGTCAAAACCTATTCATTAGGGATGCGTCAGCGTTTAGGTGTTGCCCAGGCATTGGTCCATCAACCAGACTTATTAGTTTTAGATGAACCGATGAATGGCCTGGATCCTAAAGGCATGCGGGAGTTTCGAGAAATGATTCTTTCTTTGAGAGAAAAAGGCGTTTCTGTCTTAGTTTCCAGTCATCAATTAAGCGATATCGAACAAATTGCCGATCATTTGATCGTGGTGCAAAAAGGAAAAGTCACTCATCAAGTAGCAATGGCAGAGTTGAAAGCAGAGAAAAATGTACTGATTATTAAAACTGATGATAATGCGGAAACAGAAGCAATGTTAAAAGCTTCCTTTGAGGTCGAGGTCTTGCAGGTTGCAGATGAATTGCAAGTCACTCTAGCAACAGATCAGCGTTCGGCAATCGCTGCAGCGATCGTGACGGCTGGGATCGGCTTGAAAGAACTACGGACAAAGCAATCTTCTCTAGAAGATACATTCTTGGCTTGGACCGAAGAAGGAGGTTTGTAAGCATGCTGACATTGATTAAAAATGAATGGATCAAATTAACCAAAAAACGTTCTACTTGGATCATGCTGCTTTTATTGGTTCTAATGACTTTTGGGTTGACCTATGTGGTTCGCTTAGGTAGTCCCGAGATTGGTGCCAATGATTTATTCGCTTCTTTGAGCGACATGACTTCCTTTTTAAACTTATTTGTGGTGATTGTGGCAGCTTCTTCAGTGGCGGAAGAGTTCAGTCGTGGAACAATCAAGTTCTTATTGATTCGGCCTTTTTCCAGAAGCCAAATCTTAGCAGCAAAAGCCATCAACACGTTTTTATTTGCGCTTTTAGGGACTGCTGTTTTACTAATCAGTAGTTTAGCAGCCGCCAATTTATTTTTAGCAGCTGAATCACCTTTTGCTGCTACTGGCTACAACGGGCTAGCGGCGATTCTCGTTGCCTTTGTTTTTGCGGGAACCAACTTGCTATTGATTGTCTTTTATATTGCATTGACCATCTTTATCTCAGCCGTCATTCGCTCTCAAAGCCTGGCGGTTGGCTTAGGCTTGGGTATGTTGTTTGGAAGCAGCATCATCAACTCGATCATGCTTTTTGCTCAAGAAAAATACCCATGGCTGCAGTGGAACCCGTTTAATTTTATGAATATCAAAGAGCAGATACCGAGTTTATTAAATAGTCCTGACATGCAGATGACTGCCTTTGATCCGGGATTGGGCTATTGGGAAATGGCGATCGGGATCCTTGTTTATAGTGTTTTAATCTACCTTTTAACAAATTGGTTATTCAATAAAAGAGATGTCGCATTAAGTTGAGGAAACGAGTGAAAGTTTTTGGATAAATCCAACTTTCACTCTTTCTTTTTGTGTTTTTTTCTAGTAAAATGATTCATTGAGAGTACAAGAGAAAGGAGAGTTTTCAAATGGTTAGTGTAGGAATCGTAATCGTGATCGCTGTTGTTGCAGCATTACTAGGCGCTGTCGGCGGCTTCTTTTTGGCGCGTAAATATATGCAAGATTATCTAAAGAAAAATCCTCCCGTTAATGAGGATATGCTTCGCTCGATGATGATGTCAATGGGTCAAAAACCTTCTGAGAAAAAGATTCGTCAGATGATGCAGCAAATGAAAAACCAAAAGTAGGTTTTTTTCTAAGAAGCGGGCTGATTTTATCAGCTCGCTTTTTATTGCGGCAAAATGAAGAAACTAAAAGAATGTCCCCAGGCTGCTTTTTCTATTTACGTTCTGTGAATAGCGGGGTAGCAATCGAATCTGAATCTAATAAATATTCGGAAAAATCGCAAAATTTAGGCAACAGGTCACAAAGAAATGGAGAGTGTTATGTCAATATTTAGGAAGTTAGGTTGGTTTTTTAAACAAGAAAAGAAACATTATTTGTTAGGCGTAGGCTCTTTAGTCCTAGTCGCCTTGGTACAGTTGGCCCCTCCCAAAGTTATCGGGATCATCATCGATGAAATTGCTGAAAAAGAGATCTCGATGCAGACGATCTTTTTTTGGGTCATGATCTTGATTGCTTCAGCTATCGCTCAATATGTGTTTCGTTTTGTCTGGCGAACGCATATCTGGGGCAGTGCCGCTCGGCTAGAAAAAACGTTACGCAGACAGTTATTTGCACATTTTACAAGGATGGATCAGTTGTTTTATCAAAAGCATCGGACAGGTGATTTGATGGCCCATGCCACCAATGACTTGAATGCCATCCAGAATGTGGCAGGGGCGGGGATCTTGACCTTTGCTGATTCCTTCATCTCTGGTGGAGCTACCATCATTGCGATGGTTCTCTTTATCGATTGGCGGTTAACGATCATTGCTCTATTGCCGCTGCCTTTCTTAGCAGTCATGGCACGGGTTCTTGGTAGCAAATTGCATGATGCGTTTCGTGACTCGCAAGAAGCATTTTCTTCCATCAACGACAAAGCCCAAGAAAGTATTACTGGGATGAAAGTCATCAAAACCTTTGGACAGGAAAAAGAGGACATCGCTGATTTTCAAACCAAAATCGACCATGCCATCATCAAAAACCGCAAAGTCAATTTTCTGGATGCCTTATTTGATCCGTTTATTACGATCATCATTGGAATCTCCTATGTGCTGACGATCATCGTTGGCGGCAATTATGTCATGGACGGTACCATCTCGATCGGTCAATTGGTATCTTTCATCAGTTATATCGGTATGTTAGTTTGGCCAATGTTTGCCATCGGACGCCTGTTCAATGTGCTGGAACGAGGCAATGCAAGTTATGATCGGGTTGCCGAATTATTGGCGGCAAAGACCCATATCATTGAAGCCAAAGATGCGGTCGATACCCCAGCCCAAGGAACGGTGAACGTTCAAATCAATGATTTTCACTATCAAGGAGATGATTTTGCCCTGCAAGACATCCACTTTACTTTGCCTGCCGGGCAAACACTTGGTGTGGTCGGGAAAACTGGTGCAGGAAAAACCTCTTTGATGAAGCTCTTGTTGCGAGAGTATGATTCATTTGATGGGGCGATCACCTTCGGGGGCATCGACAGCAAGCAATACTCTTTGAATGCTCTTTTGGGTTCGATCGGTTATGTTCCGCAAGATCATTTCTTATTTTCCATGACGATTCGAGACAATATCCGCTTCGCGCAACCACGGTCTTCTCAAGCAGAAGTTGAAGCGGCTGCTAGATTAGCAGTGATCCACGAGGATATCAGTCAGTTTCCTGAAGGGTACGAAACGATGGTGGGGGAACGTGGTGTTTCTCTTTCCGGCGGACAAAAACAGCGTTTATCCATTGCCCGTGCCTTGATCACTGACCCAGAATTATTGATTTTAGATGACGCCCTTTCAGCAGTAGATGCCAAAACGGAAGAAGCTATTTTACAACAATTACGGACATTCCGTCAGAATAAAACAACGATCATTGCTGCCCACCGCCTAAGCAGTGTCAAGCATGCAGAAGAAATTCTCGTGATCGACAATGGGAAAATCAGTGAACGTGGGACCCATGAACAATTATTGGCTGCAAATGGCTGGTATAAAAAAATGTGGGACAAGCAGCAACTAGAAGCCAAAATCGAAGGGAGTGAAGCCTAATGCAAGAATCAGAATGGAGCAAATCGATTCCCTTTAAAGAGCAAAAAAACATCATCAAACGAATGTTTCTTTTTGCCAAACCGTTTCGAAAAACCTTCTATGCAGCGATCTTTTTTGCTTTTGTGCTATCGATCATCAATATCTTGTTGCCTTTGATCATTCAAACCTTTATGGATAATTATTTGACCAATCAGACGGCGACCCAGCAAGTCATTTATTTCTTTGCTGCGTTGTATTTCTTTGGGGTGTTGGTAAAAGCCGTGATTTGGTTTTTCCAATGGTTCCTTTATTCAATGGGTTCTTTAAAAACCTATCAATATATTCGAGCAAAATTATTTGAAAAATTGCATAGTCTTGGGATGCGCTATTTCGATCAGACGCCAGCGGGTTCAATCGTTTCACGGGTCAGCAACGACACAGAAACATTGTATGAATTTTGGTATGTCTTCTTGATGGTATTGACAGGAATTTTTGCGGTGGTTTCTTCTTTTGCCGCCATGTTCCGCATCAACGTCAAAATTGCCTTACTAAACTTGATTTTTCTGCCAATCCTAATGGTAGTCATCTGGTATTATCAAAAATTCAGCTCTCGTATCTATCGTCAAATGCGGGAAAAACTGAGTCAGCTGAATACGAAATTGAATGAATCGATTTCTGGCATGCAGATCATTCAGCAATTCCGCCAAGAGGCGCGGCTGAATGAAGAATTCGAAGCGACCAACGATGATTATTTGAAAACTAGATACGCCATGATCCGCACGAATGCGCTGCTACTATCACCAATCATTAGTTTGTTGTATGCCTTAGCGATTGCCTTGTCATTGACGCTCTTTGGGTTTGATGCTTTAGAATCGCCGATTGAAGTTGGGTTAATTTTCGCCTTTACGACCTATATTCAAGGATTCTTTAATCCAATGACACAGATGATGGATTTTCTCAGCGTCTTTACTGATGGGATGGTAGCCGGCAGCCGGATTTTGAAGATTATGGATAACGAAGAATATACGCCGCAGCAAAACTCCGATGCCAGTCAAACCATCACCAAAGGAAAAATTGAATTTCGCGATGTCAGTTTTTCCTATGATGGAAAAAACAACGTATTGAATCATATTTCTTTCATCGCCTATCCAGGTGAGACCGTGGCTCTAGTCGGTCACACAGGAAGTGGCAAGAGCTCGATCATCAATGTGTTGATGCGTTTTTACGAATTTGGGGAAGGGCAAATTTTGATCGATGATCAAGATATCCGCGACTTCACGATGGAAGAGCTTCGGAAAAAAGTTGGACTCGTATTGCAAGATGCTTTCATGTTTTATGGGGACATCGCTGACAATATCCGCTTATTGAATCAGGATATTCGTGAAGAACAGATCGAAGCAGCAGCAAAATTTGTTCAAGCAGATGCCTTTATTCAAAAACTACCTGGTAAATACCACGCCAAAGTGATTGAACGGGGTGCCAGTTATTCAAGCGGGCAACGGCAATTGATTTCCTTTGCCCGAACGATGGTGACCGATCCGAAAGTGCTGGTCTTGGATGAGGCGACTGCCAATATCGATACTGAAACAGAAGGACTGATCCAAGAAGGCTTGGCAAATATGCGTCAAGGGCGAACCACGATCGCGATCGCCCATCGATTGTCTACCATTCGCGATGCTGAGTTGATTTTGGTGCTTGATAAAGGCTCGATCGTCGAACGAGGCACCCATGATGAACTTTTGGCTCAAAAAGGGTTGTATGCCGATATGTACCGTTTGCAGGCAAGTGAAGTTTAAACGGCCAATAGACCTTAAAATACCACGTAGGTATTTTAAGGTCTATTTTGTATAAATTGAACAAATGAAGCAAAAATTTCTATTTGTGATTGACAGCGTTTTCACCCTTTGCTATCATGTAGACATTAAAACAACTAGCACCTAGTCAAACAAATGATTAATCGGTTAGGATCCTTTTCGGTTTAGACTAGTAATTACGCTCGGTCAGGCGAGCGTCAGAGGAGCCTTATGTGAAATGTTGTGCAAACAAGAGGATCGAATCATAGAGGAGAAACAGGAGGGAAGCGGCTCTAAGCAAAAGGCAAGCATCCTGAGCCTATCTTTTACGAAGAGCCCAACCGACGAGAGTGGAATATGGAGGTTGATTTGAATAGTGGCAGCTCCCCATCGAGAAGGGATCGAAGGAGAATCGAGTGGAAGCTTAAAGATAGTGGATAAGCACGAGATATTATTCGTTGTTTTATTTTTTTAAAATTTTTGTTAACCGGTTAACTAAAACGGTTAACAAAAAAGAGGAGGGAAGCAAACGTGGGAAATGGTCACAAGTTTAGCCGATTATTTCATGATAAAGGTCGCATTCAGCGAGAATAGGGGAAGTAGCAAACGTAGAAACTTGCAACACGATGTATGAACAAAAAAAGTTCAAATGGAAAGATGAGGGAAAATTTATGGTAGAAATTATAATTGGTATTTTAATGATCGTTTCTTTCTTAGGAATGGTTTGGTACTGCGTCAAAGGGTTCAACCTGATGGTGGGTTTCTTCGTTATGGCAACACTTTGGACCGTTTTAGCTTTTATTGGCAATGCGTTGAGTCCGGATTTAACAGCTTTGAATTTTGTCGATACGATCACAAATATTTATCAAACAGGACCCGCCGGTTTTGCTAGTTCGATTCTGGTCAATATTTTCTTCGGTTCCTTCTTTGGTCGGATTTTGATGGATACAGGGATCGCAGCAACGCTGATTCGCAAGGTTGTTGAGCTTGGTGGGGATAAACCACGGATCACCATGACCCTTTTATGTACTGTTACTGCTTTATGTTTCACATCCATGACGGGCATTGGTCCTGTAATCTCTATCGCAGTGATCGTTATGCCAATTTTGCAAGCGTTGGGTATTCCAACAGCGATCGCTTTATTCGCTTTTATGGGTTCCATCATGGCGGGAATTTTTGCCAATGTAACAAATTTTGTGCAATACCAAGGTATTTTAGCGGCATTACAACCTGACGGAAGTCAATCCATGATGGAATATGGGTTTTCCGATTATTTCACATTCGGCATGATTGCACTAGTCGTTTCCTTACTTGTGACATTGGTTTTTGCCAATATTGCTTTAAGTCGTGCGAAATCATCAAAAGTCAAAGCGTGGGCTTCCACACCTGGCGCAACTTCAGGCGATGCTCCTTGGTATTCTTGGGTAGCTGTGATCGCACCAGTCTTACTCGTTGTGTTTGCTGAATTTCCTATTATTCCAGCATTTATTCTCGCAGCTTTGTACGCCTTACTGACTTGCGGAAAATTAAAAGGTGGTTTCGTGAATATTTGCCGCATGTTAGCTAAACAATTTGCAGATGGTGCTGTCGATGTTGCGCCCCTGGTAGGTTTCTTATTAGTACTGGCTATGTTTAATTCAGCTGCAAGTCTAGCGGTTCCTTTCTTTGAACCAATCGTTGGCGGTCTAGTTCCTCATAGTACCGTGGCTCTTGCGATCTTATTTGCCATCTTAGCGCCCCTTGGTTTCTTCCGCGGTCCTTTGAACTTAGTCGGATCAGGAGGCGCAGTAGCGGCAGTGATCTTAGCTGCCACAAATTGGGATCTGGCATTCATTTTTCCACTTTTCGCTGTGGTCACGATCGCTCCTCAGCATTTGGATATTACTCAGTCATGGGTAGCATGGGGGCTAGGACATCATAAAGTTGGTTCTAAAGATTTCATGAAGTTTTCGATACCAGCTGGGTGGCTTTCTAGTGCGATCCTGTGTATCATTGCGCTCATTTTGTTCGGTTTGAATAACTAGTCGATGAAAGAACGTAGCTAATCAATAAATCATGCAACTATGGATGTAGGAGGAAAGTGGAAATGAGTGAATTAAGAAAAGTTAGAATGGGGATCGATGTAGGCGGTACCCATACAAAAGCTGTCGCTATCGATAATCTGACTCACGAGATCATAGGAAAATCCAGCGTGAAGACCACTCATGATCATGAACGGGGGGTAGCTGCTGGCGTTGTCGAGAGTTTTCAAAATTGTATGAAAGAAAATGATATTGACCCAAAAAGTGTGATTTTTGTTGCTCATTCAACCACCCAAGCAACGAACGCTTTGATTGAAGGGGATGTGGCTGACATTGGTGTTTTCGGTATGGCTCGTGGTGGTTTCGAAGGATTTCTGGCAAGGCGTCAATTAAAAATTGCCGATATCGTTCTAGGGAATCAGCGATCCATTAAGATCATCAATGCCTTCTCAAAACTCAAAGGAATGAATAAAGCGAGTGTTGAAGAAATGATCGATGATCTAGTGAGGCAAGGATCAGAAGTGATCGTCGCTAGTATGGCTTTTGGTGTAGATAATAATGATGCTGAGAATCTAGTGATGGAAGTTTGTACAGAAAAAGGAATTCCATGTACTGTTGCTTCAGATATCACGAAACTTTACGGATTGACCAGAAGGACACGAACTGCCACTATCAATGCAAGTATTTTACCTAAAATGTTATCTGTCGCAAATTCCACGGAAGTCTCTGTGAAGGAGTCTGGTGTAGATGTACCCTTAATGATCATGAGAGGCGATGGTGGGGTTATGGAGATTGCTGAGATGAAAAAGCGGCCAGTTCTGACCATGCTCTCGGGTCCGGCAGCTTCAGTAATGGGTTCACTGATGTATTTACGAGCATCAAATGGCGTGTATTTTGAAGTAGGCGGCACAACCACCAATATCGGTGTCATTAAAAACGGACGGCCAGCGATCGACTATTCTGTCGTGGGCGGACATGAAACATACATTTCCAGTTTGGATGTACGAATCACGGGCTGTGCAGGGGGGTCCATGATTCGCGCAACTGCTAATGGAGTGGTAGATGTAGGACCTCGTTCTGCACATATTGCCGGTCTTGACTACGCAGTTTACTCTGATCCAATCAACTGGACAGGAGGAACGGTGGAATTCTTTAGTCCGAAAGAAGGCGATCCTGCAGATTATGTTGCAATCAAATTTGATAATGGTGATCGGGTAACCATCACCAACTCATGTGCAGCAAACGTGTTGGGCTTGATCAAACCGGAACATTTCTCTTATGGGAATATCGAAGCGGCTCGAAAAGCGATGGGCGTATTAGCGGATTATTGTGGCACGACGATCGAAGATATCGCGACTCAAATCATGGAGCGTTCTTACGCAAAATTAGAGCCAGTCATTTTGGCTTTAGCAGAAAAATACAAACTAGAAAAAAGCCAAATTTCATTAGTAGGAGTTGGTGGCGGCGCTTCGTCATTAATTATCTACTTGTCAGAAAAAATGGGCGTAAAATATTCGATTCCGGAGAATGCTGAAGTGATTTCCTCTATTGGCGTCGCCCTAGCGATGGTACGAGATGTCGTTGAACGGATTATTCCTTCACCTTCGAAAGAAGACTTGCGATCAATCAAAACAGAGGCTATCAATAAAGCCATTGAGAGTGGGGCTACCCCAGAAAGTGTGGAAGTCTTTATCGAAATCGATCCTCAAACGTCTAAAGTCACAGCCATTGCAACTGGTTCCACCGAAGTCAAGACGACGGATCTTTTAGCAGAGGCAACCGTCGAGGAAGCCCAAGAATTAGCAGCGGGCGATTTAGGTCTACCTACTAACGAAATTGATCTTTTAGAGAAAAGCTCGCATTTTTATGTGTTTGGAACCCGTGTTTCTACAGGAGACAATCCGGCAATTCGAATCCTTGATAAAAAAGGCTTTATTAAAGTACAACGAGCTTCAGGGAAGGTCATCAAAACCACCGCGGAGAATTATGTGCAAGCAGTCGAGCAACTATGGGATGATTTGGCGATCTATCAGACAGAAGTGATTTTGCGTCCAGATTTCTATATTTGTGCCGGACCTCGGGTGATGGATTTTTCAGTAAACGATTTGGAGGCATTGATGTTGTTGATCGATATCGAAATGTCGACTTTAGATTCTAATGAAGAAGTGATGATTCTGGCGGCGAATTCCCTATGATCAAGCAGAGGTTTTTCTTAAAACAGCAACATACGGTTGATCTGGCATTATTAGAAAAGTGGTATGAACAGCTCATGCCCATGAGCGAATTCAGTTGGGGAGTATTTGAGTTTACCCGCGAGATGCTACGTAATAAAGTGAGGGAAGAGGAAAAAAACGAAATCATTGAAGAAGCCATCTTATGTGGTAGAACATGGGCGCAAAAAATGCTCGACCAGTTTGATTTGAAAAAACAGGAAAAGGCAGATCGTGCCTGGTACTTGGCGAATAAGCTTGGTTTATCAATTACGGAAAGATCTGGAAAACCGACGAAGTTTCGCATGGTCTTTGCGCAGTTTGTCATGGAGCGCTCCATTGAATTGATCACTGAACCCATTGCTGCCTACACTGTGCTGACTCAATCTTCGCAAATATTGCCTAAACCAGCAGTTGTCCGAGGGATCTTGATCGCCCATGAAATTTTTCACTATTTAGAAGAGCAACATGGTGCCACGATGTACCATATCACCAAAACGATCCCACTGTGGCGCTTTTTTTCCTACGAGCACCGGTCAACGGTTGGTTGTGCTTCGGAAATTGCTGCGATGGCTTTTGCAAAAGAACTGTGTGAGGCAGACTTTGTGCCTCAAATATTAGATATTTTGCTTTCTTATCCGTTGGAAGTGGACTTTTCAAAAAATATATATGAAGTCGTGCAGCAAGAAATGCGCCACATTGAAGCAATGGGCTAGTTCTTTGAAAATAGCTCACTTAGCGGCTTCTTTACGATCCGTCACTATTGAGATAGGACAGTCCGTGTCGAACGAAATCGGTCCTTGTTCATTTTTCAAGGGTTCCATGATATAATTGACCAACAGCAAAAAGCAAGGCGTGGATTGAATGGCAAATGAGAAAATCACCATTAAGATGGTGTCAGAAAAAGCAAATGTTTCAAAAACCACCGTTTCTAGATATTTGAATGGCAAATATGAATTTATGTCAGCAGAGACAAAAAAGCGCATCGAAGAAGTGATCGCAGAGCTTGAATACCGTCCAAATGCGCTAGCACAGGGGTTGAAAAACAATAAAACGGGATTGATCGGCATCGTTGTCAGCAATATCATGATCCCGGAAGTAGCAGCTTTAGTTCGAGGCGTCAATGATTATTGTATACGAAAATCTTTTCAGGTGATTCTTGTTGAAATCGATCAAAAAAATATTTCTCAGCAGGATCAAATCCAAGCGTTGATCGACCGTCAAGTGGAAGGGCTTATTCTATCGTCGAATCAGGACGAAGCATTCGTGAAAAGCTTGACTGAGCAAAAGGTCAAAATCGTGCTGGCTGATTGCACGATCGAAGAATTGATGATTGATACAGTCATCGTTGATAATGAAAAAGCGACGGCCGAGATGATTCAACGTATTTATTCAGAAGGCTTTGATCGAGTCGCTTACTTTACACCACCGCTCACAACGCCTAGTCGGAAGAAAAAACTTGCTCTTTTTCTGGAAAGTTCTAAAATCGCAGTCAGAAATCCTGAGCAACTAGCATTTGAGATCGAAGAAACACAAGTGGCATTTGACGCGTGTAAGGAATCACTAAACGAATTGTTGAAAAAAAATCAAGGCTATCGTTTAGCAATATTAGCTGAAAACAGTGAGTTGATGTTTGCATTGATCCATGTGATCTATAGCTTGGGCTTGCGGATTCCAGAAGACGTTGCGATCGGGGGCTATGATGATTTAGGCTGGAACAAACTTTATCATCATGAAATGTCTGTGATTGAAAAACCGTCGTATGAAATTGGTTCGCAAGCTGCTGAACTTTTAGTCAAGCGGATCTCAAAAGGGAAAATGCAGTATAAACCAAAAGTGATCGAAGTACAGCCAAAAATCAAAATGAGTGGTTCGACACAAGTGAGTGACAATAGTTTTGATAAAATCGTTATCCGTATGAACCAAGAAAACCAGCCTTACATCAAAAAAAATTATCGTAAACAAGATGATTAGCTTTTTTTGAAAAAACAAGAAGCAAATGACATAATAGCCGACTCCCCATCATTAGACTGATCAGTCAAGTCTTTGGGGAGCGGTTTTTTATCGTTCGTTAAGGTTTTGTCTTTATCTAAGATAAGAACGAATAAAAATTGATCCCTCGTGTTTTCAACAAACGATCAATAGATTCGTATTAGGTGTCAGTAAAAATAACGAACAACGATTGACAGCGCTTTCTACCTTTGCTATGATAAAGATAATAGAACTGGTTCTAATGGATAGTGATTGTTGATTTTTAACAAGCTAAACCTGATGAAGCTGCGGTATTTGCGCTGCTTTCATGAGGTTTTTTCTGTGTTGACTGTTGGCTAAACAATAAAGACAAGCAATGAACCATATCCGCAATGATAAAGTAAGTGGGGGTAGGACATGAAAATCAGTAAAGTGTTAAACAATAATGTTGTGATCACTACCGATCAAAGTCAAAACGAGATTATTGTTATGGGGCGGGGGATTGCCTTTAAGAAAAAAGTGGGAGATGACATTTCTTCAGAAACGGTCGATAAAGTATATCGCTTAGAAAATCAGACGATCTTATCTCAATTTCAAGAGCTGCTTGCTGACTTACCACTGGAATATCTTGAATTATCCAATGAGATCATTGAGTATGCTCGGCGAGAATTGTCATCCCCCATCAATGATTCCATCTACATCTCGCTGACAGATCATATGCACTGTGCCATTGAACGATCGAAAAAAGGAATGACGGTCAAAAATGTCTTATTGTGGGATATCAAGCGTTTTTTCCCCGATGAGTACCAAATAGGCTGCAAAACAGTAGAAAAAATCAAAGAACATTACGGGATTCAGCTGCCAGATGATGAAGCTGGCTTTATTGCTCTGCATCTGGTCAATGCGCAAACCGAAAATGGTGACCAAGGCAATATTGCTGAGCTAACCCAAACGATGCAAGACATCATTAACATTGTTAAATATTTTTTCAAAACCACCTTTGATGAAGAGTCCGTTTATTTTTATCGCTTCACTACGCATTTGAAATTTTTTGTCTCAAGAATGCAAAACCATACCCCTCATACGGATGAAACCGATGAAGATCTTTTGGCTATGGTCAAAGTGAAGTACCGAAATGCGTATCAATGCGTACAAAAAATCGCTGAACTATTAGAAAATCAATATCAGTATCAAATGTCCAGTGACGAAAGTTTGTATTTAACGATTCATATTGCCAGACTTGTGCAAAAAAATCGTTGATTGAAATAAAGAAGAAAGGAGAAGGAGTTTTACTCAGTGCAAGATATAGAAGAAAGAATAATTTTTTGGCAATGATTTTTATTAAAACGTATTTTTAGGACCGCTAGTTAAGAAGCAGCATATCAAAGACGAAACATTTTGGATAGTGACATTCAGTTGGCTAAACCTTCAATACAAAAAAATTGGAGGAATCAAAAATGGGTAAATATCGTGAATTAGCAGAAAAAATTGTCGCAAATGTCGGTGGGAAAGAGAACATCAATAGCTTGACGCATTGTATCACACGCCTGCGTTTTAAATTAAAGGATGAAGGCGTCGCAAATGATGAAGTCTTAAAGAACATGGAAGGTGTCGTGACGGTCATGAAGAGTGGCGGTCAATACCAGGTGGTTATCGGAAACCATGTGCCAGATGTCTATGCAGAAGTGATCGATGTTGCAGGAATCAGTGGTGATGCTGAAGAAACAGCCTCAGGTGGCAACTTGTTTGATCGTTTGATCGATATTTTGAGCGGCTGCTTCCAACCCTTCTTAGGTGCTTTGTGTGCGGCTGGGATGATCAAAGGACTAAACGCACTGTTGCTTTTTATTGGTACAACAGGTTTGATCGATTATACAACAACGACTGGTACCTATGTGATGTTCAATGCGATCGGTGATTCGATCTTCATGTTTATGCCGGTGATTTTAGGGTATACGTCAGCAAAAAAATTCCGCTTAAATCCAATGGTGGGAATCGTGATCGGGTCGGCGCTTTGCTATCCGACGATTCAAGGATCAGCCTTGCAAGCGGCATTTGTTGCCGGAGCTGGCGAGGGAGCTGCTGCACCTTATAGCTTATTAGGCTTGCCAGCGTATGAAACCTTCTTAGGGATTCCGTGGGTTGGTGCGACATATACTAGTAGTGTGGTTCCAGTAATCTTTATCATCGCATTCGCTGCACAAGTTCAAAAATTGGCGAAGAAAATCATTCCGTCTGTTGTCCAAACATTTTTAGTGCCTTTCTTGGTTTTATTGATTGCATTGCCAATTGGCTTTTTGGTGATTGGACCTGTGATCAGTATGTTGACGGATCTTTTAAGCTCAGGATTTGAAGCATTGATGGACTTCTCTCCAGCGATTTATGGTTTGTTATTAGGCTTCTTCTGGCAAGTCTTGGTTATTTTCGGCTTGCATTGGTCAGTTGTGCCACTACACATTATGCAAGTGACACAGCTCGGCTACAGTCAAATTTTGGTAGCATCATTTGGTGCCAGCTTTGCCCAAACAGCGGTAGTGATGGCTATGTACTTTAAACTTAAAGACAAAAAACTAAAAGCTCTATGTCCACCAGCCATTATCTCAGGACTTTTTGGTGTAACAGAACCAGCAATTTATGGGATCACGTTACCGAAAAAAATGCCGTTTTTCTTCTCAATGATTGGTGGGGCGGTCGCAGGTGCCTTCTTAATGATCAATGGCACAACGAGCTATACCTCTGGTGGTTTAGGCGTCTTTGGAATCTTTAACTATATCACTCCAGAAGGCGATGCCAGTGGCATGTGGTTCTCGGTCATCGGGATCTTGATCGCTGCAGCGATTGGTTTTGGTTTGACGATGGCTTTCTGGAAAGATGATGCGGTGGAAGAAGAAATCGCAGAAGGACAACCAGCGATGACTGTTCGGAAAGAAGTAATCACTTCCCCTGTTGAAGGAACGATCGCACCACTAAGCAGTGCAAAAGATGAAGCCTTCGCACAAGGGATTCTAGGAAAAGGCATCTTGATCCATCCCTCAAAAGGCGAAGTTGTGGCTCCTTTTGACGGAACAGTAATGACCTTGTTCCCAACCAAACATGCCATTGGGTTGATCTCTGAGAACGGCTTAGAGCTTTTGATCCATATTGGTTTAGATACTGTTCAATTAAACGGTGAATACTTTGAAGCCCATGTGAAGCAAGGAGACACGGTGACTCGCGGACAAAAATTGATCACCTTTGATAAGGATGCATTGATCAAAGCTGGATTTAATATTGAGACCCCAGTGTTAGTCACCAACTCCGCCGATTATTTGGATATCATCGAGTCAGACAAACGTGAGGTAGGCTGTTCCGATGATTTGATCACGGCTTTAGTTTAGCCAAAAACTTTCTAACAAGTTCTGCGTAAGGTTAAAAGCGATCGCCCATGTGAAGCGATCGCTTTTTGTCAGTCATTTAATTGGGAAACAGTGAGTCTTTATAATGAAGATTTTTATCGTAGGTTGGCTCAGCGATTATCGTCGATGATGTAGGGCGCTTGTCATAAGCCATGCCAATATCGATCAAATGCTGCAAGTTTTTTTCATAATGCTCCGAAAAGACGACTGCGTACAACAAATCCAGCAAGTAGCAAACGGACGTATTGATCGTAAAGTTGGCGATCTTTGAGTAGAGCCGTTCTCTTGTCGTGATATTCAAAACACAATTACTTAATTTCGCCAAGGAGTTCTCCCCGATACTCGTCATGCCAATGATGGAAACCTGCCGCTCGGCAAGGATCTTCCCGATTTCTTTGACCATTTTGTTTTCACCGGTGTAAGAAATCAAGATCGCGGTCGTATCGGAGGTACAGTTAGATGCCTCGTAAGCACTCTCGCCGAAGGTGTCGCAGACGTGAATGTTTTTTCCTAAACGCCGCATCTTCAAAACAAAGTCTTGAGAAATCAAGGTATTGGCATTACTGGCGAAGATCTTGATATGGTTGGCGTTGAGCAACGATTGTTTCGCTTTTTGTAATTCATCATGATGGATCAAGGAAAGCGTATCTTCAATTGTTGTTTGTTCAAGCTTTGCCAACTTTTTGGCGATGGTCATAATGCCGTCATGGGAGGAAAAAGGGAAGTTCGCATCTACATCAGTAAAATGGCTGCTCATATAAGTTTGCTCTTCCACAAAGGCCGTTTTTAAGTCGAGCCAACCATTGAAGCCTAATTTTTTGGCAATCCGAATAAAAGTAGAAGGATGAACGTAGGTCTTTTCTGACAATTCCTTAATGGTTTGATCCGCCATCGCAGTCGGGTTGGCTAATAAATAATCGATCAACGATCGTTCCGCTGGTGCTAGTTTGATTTGGCGCATTTTTTCTTGTAACAACATGGTATATATGCTCCTTTTTACATTTTTTTATGATTATTTGTAAATGGTTTTTACAAAAATTCGTTTTTATTCAGTACCTAGCGAATCGTTTACATCCTAATTATTCCTTATTTGATGCTCTTTGTAAATCTTTTTTACAAAACATCTGCAAGAAGAAGCGAGATTTGCAAACGCTTTTTCTAAATATGCTATTTACATTGAATCAAATGTTTTTATGAATGATAATAAGAATGTAAATAAAATAGCAAAGGAGCAATACAATGACAAAAGGAATTAAAATTGCAACCATTGGTGGCGGCAGCAGCTATACCCCGGAGTTAATGGAAGGCTTTATCAAACGCTATGAAGAATTGCCGATTCGTGAGATTTGGCTAGTAGATATCGAAGCAGGAAAAGAAAAATTAGCAATCGTTGGTGCGATGGCACAACGGATGTGGGATGCGTCACCCTACGATGTAAAAATCCACATGACATTGGATCGAGAAGAAGCGTTAAAAGATGCTGATTTCGTTACGACTCAATTCCGAGTAGGATTGCTGCATGCCCGTATCAAAGATGAACGAATTCCTGCCTATTATGGCATGATTGGTCAAGAAACCAACGGCCCTGGTGGTATGTTCAAAGCGTTTCGTACGGTTCCAATCATTCTTGAAATCGTTGAAGACATGAAACGCTTGTGTCCCGATGCCTGGTTGATCAACTTTGCGAATCCAAGCGGTATGGTGACTGAAGCAATCGTGCGTTACGGAAAATGGGACAAAGTCATCGGGTTGTGTAACGTGCCTGTCATGGCAACGATGGTTGAACCTGCGTTGCTTGGCAAAGAACCTGACGAATTGATTTACAAATTTGCAGGATTGAACCACTTTCACTGGCACAAAGTTACCGACTCACACGGCAATGACGTTACGATGGACATTATTGATAAAATGTATGAAGAAGACAATGGCTTACCGAAGAATATCTTTGATGTACCATTTTACAAAGAACAGCTGGAACAAATGAAGATGATTCCTTGCGGGTATCACCGTTATTACTATCGTCAAGAAGAAATGTTGAATCATGCGATCGAAGAGTACAAGACTGTCGGTACACGCGCACAGCAAGTGAAACAAACCGAAGCCGAATTGTTTGAGTTGTACAAAGATCCTGAATTGGATCATAAACCAGAACAGCTGCAAAAACGTGGTGGTGCTTACTACTCAGATGCAGCGTGTGAAACGATTGCTTCCATTTATGCTAATAAAAATACCCAAATCGTCGTTTCAACCAAAAATGAAGGCGCCGTTCCAGATCTTCCTGCCGATTGCGTAGTCGAAGTAACAGCTTACGTTGGCGGACAAGGGGCTAGAAATGTTGCCTTTGGTGAGTTACCGACAGCTGAAAAAGGTTGGTTACAGGTAATGAAAGCAATGGAATTATTAACGATCGAAGCAGCTGTGACGGGGGATTACAATATCGCATTACAAGCCTTCACCATCAACCCATTGGTTCCATCAGGTGATACGGCAAAACGTGTCATGGACGAACTGTTTATTGCCCACAAAGATCACTTGCCTAAATTTAAGGAAACGATCGCACGTCTTGAAAAAGAAGGCGTAGAAGTACAAGATGAAGTAGCCCGCGAACTTGATCGCGAACTAGTTAAATAAAGAGAAAGTAGGAAAGAAACATGGCATTTAGAAAAGACTTTTTATGGGGCGGCGCAACAGCTGCCAATCAATGTGAAGGAGGCTACCAAGAAGGCGGACGCGGCTTGGCAAACGTTGACGTGGTACCGATCGGCAAAGATCGTTTTCCAGTCATTACTGGTCAAATGAAAATGTTCGATTTTGATGACGAACATTTCTACCCAGCAAAAGAAGCGATTGATATGTATCATCGCTACAAAGAAGACATCGCGCTATTTGGCGAAATGGGCTTTAAAACCTACCGTTTGTCGATCGCTTGGAGTCGGATTTTCCCTAAAGGGGATGAAACAGAACCAAATGAAGACGGCTTGAAGTTCTATGAAGATCTTTTCAAAGAATGCCACAAATATGGGATCGAACCATTAGTAACGATCACTCACTTTGATTGCCCAATGCATTTAGTTGAAAAATACGGAGCATGGCGTTCTCGTGAATTAGTCGGATTCTATGAAAACTTGTGTAACGTGATTTTCAACCGCTACAAAGGATTAGTAAAATACTGGTTGACCTTCAACGAAATCAACATGATTCTACATGCGCCATTTATGGGAGCGGGACTTTATTTTGAAGAAGGCGATAACGTTGAGCAAGTGAAATATCAAGCGGCTCACCACGAGTTGTTGGCATCCGCAATCGCAACGAAAATCGCTCACGAAGTTGATCCTGAAAACAAAGTAGGTTGTATGCTGGCTGCTGGCGCGTACTATCCATATACAAGCAAACCAGAAGATGTCTGGGAATCACGCAAAGCAGATCGCGAAAACTATTTCTTTATTGATGTTCAATCACGTGGGGAATATCCACAATATGCGCTGAAAGAAATGGAACGCAATGGGATCAAAATCAAAATGGAAGAAGGCGACCTTGAGCTGTTGAAAGCTCACACCGTAGACTTTATTTCTTTCTCTTACTATTCTTCACGCGTATCAACAACGGACGCTGAATTGTTAGAACAAACGGCTGGCAATATTTTTGCCTCTGTGAAAAACCCATACTTGGAAGCAAGTGAGTGGGGTTGGCAAATTGATCCACTTGGTTTGCGGATTACAATGAATGACATTTATGACCGTTACCAAAAACCATTGTTTATCGTTGAAAATGGTCTAGGCGCTGTGGATACACCAGATGCAGATGGCTATGTGGAAGATGATTACCGCATCCAATATTTGGCAGAGCATATCCAAGCAATGAAAGATGCGGTTGAACAAGATGGTGTCGACTTATTGGGTTACACTACTTGGGGTTGTATCGATTTAGTTTCAGCTGGAACAGGTGAAATGAAAAAACGCTATGGTTTCATTTATGTGGACCGTGACAATGAAGGAAACGGCACCTTGAAACGAACAAAGAAAAAATCATTTGATTGGTACAAACAAGTGATTGCTTCAAATGGTGAAGATTTATCGAATAACTAATCAAAAGAAGCTGCAGTTGATCCCGTTGAGAAATCAAAGGGGATCAACTGCAGTTTTTTTAAAGTCTTTTTGAAATCTTTGTAACGAATGGTTTCTTTAAGAAGAAATAGACATTCAGATATTTTGACAAGCGCCAATGTGATTGTTGTATAATGTTTATGTTGTAGCAATCACAAAAAGGTGACCTTAAGGATGACATGTTTTGTCCTCAAAATCGCCTTTCTCTGTTTTTTAAAGAACTTTTTCAATTTCTGGAATCATTTTTTGAGGATTTGTCTGGGGAGCGAAACGCTCAACGACTTTACCTTGGCGATCCACCAAGAATTTCGTGAAATTCCATTTAATGGCTTTTCCTAGCGTGCCAGGTGCTTCTTCTTCCAAATAGCGAAACAAGGGATCCGCGTCTTTTCCATTGATCACTGTTAACTTGTGCATCGGAAAGTCGACACCATAGGTGGTTCGGCAAGCGGCTGCGGCTTCTTCGGCTGACCCGACTTCTTGTTTGAACTGATCAGAAGGAAACCCTAAAACGACCAATCCTTGGTCTTTATAAGTTTCATAAAGACCTTGTAATTCTTTGAACTGCGGGCTCAAACCACACTTCGTAGCTGTATTGACGATCACTAGCGGTTGACCTTCGTATTTTGCTAGCGAATAAGTTTCGCCATTTTCCAATGTTGCTTGGTAGTCATAGATTGACATAGCAAACGCTCCTTTTAATGTAAATCGTAGTCGATAGCTTCTGAGACAAGTATAGAGCAAAGTCTTCAAAAAAACCAAGCAAACTTCTTGGCGCATTTTATTTTTTATGGAAAACAAAAAAGTCCAGCAGTCACCGAGACCGCTGGACTTTAATTATGCTTCTGGCAATACTTCGGGTTCTGTTTCTTGTGGATGAACGACAGATTTAGTTTTCCATACACCGGAGTGCCAACGATAAATCATTAAGACGCTGCGCAATGCTTCGTCAATGGCATAAGCGATCCAAACGCCGATCAAGCCGAATTTAAAGACGATCGCCAGTGAATAGGAAAACGGTAAGCTGATGACCCATAGAACAACTAGACTACAGATCAATGGGAACTTCACATCGCCACTTGCATTTAAGGAACCCACAAGGATCATATTGACTGCACGCGCCGTTTCTAAAACGATCTCTACCAAAAAGACACCTTTGGCAATCTCGATCACTTCCGCGTTGGTGGTAAAGATTCCCATGATTGGCTCAATAAACAAGTAAGTCAATAAACAGATCGTTACCGAGGCAATGATCCCGATCACCATCGTGCGCATGCCTCGCTGATGCGCGCGATCGTATTCTCCAGCACCGACATTGCGGCCAATCATGATTTGATTCCCTTGACTCAATGCGGAGGCAATCAAATAAACAAATTGGGTGATAGCTGTTACGTAAGATTTTGCAATCAAGACGCTGGCACCAAGTTGAGCCACGATCATCGTCACTACGACTTGCGCTCCTTGATAGGAAAGAGACTCGCCAGAAGAAGGCAATCCGTAAGTCAAAATGTTTTTCATCACACCCCAAGAGACATTCGAGAAACGGGCAGATAAAACAGAAAAATTCACATGCTTCTTCAGCAACATTGCGGCAATTATTAAACCAATCGAATTACCAAAGACGCTAGAAAATGCCAATCCGGTCACACCAAAATTCGGTAAACCAAAGGGGCTATATAAGACAAAGTAATTCCCAATGACGGCTAGGATACTAGCAAACATCGGCACCAATAACGCAGGTTTTGTGAAACTGTGGCTACGCATGACAGCAATTATGACCGCCGTGATCGATGAAAGGAACAGACTTCCCCCATACACTTGTAAGTATCCATGACCTAAAGCAACTAATTCAGCATCCAATCCCATGAAACGAAGGAGATAGGTTGAGCCGAAAAGGAACATTAAGCTGATCAAAATCCCGATGAACAATGAGCCAAAAAGAGCGGTATTGATGACTTTCGGTATCTGGTCGCGTTTTTTCGCACCAATCAATTGTGCGATAATGATCTGAGTACCCACGGTGATGAAACCGTAAATAAAGACCGTTAAATTCAATAGTTGATTGGCAGCACTGACGGCCGCTACTGCTGGCTCGGAGTAATGAGAAATCATCCAAACGTTGACATTCCCAATAACGACCCGCAAAAATAGCTCAACAAAAATCGGCCAGCTGAGGAAAAGCAGTTCACGGTCTGATTTTCCTAAAAGTTTTTTCTTATTCAATTGTAAGGACTCCTTATTTTCTATATAATAGACGTATCGTGAAAATTTTACAAAAATTGAAAAGAAAGTCAATGTAATTTTCAAAAGTAAAAGCAGGAATATCTTATTATTTTTTGTAAGCAGATGAGTTGAAAGAATTTGCTTTTGAAAGTAAAGTATGGGTAGTCCAAATTGGAGGGAAATATATGTATGATGTAATTATCATCGGCGCAGGCCCTGCGGGGATGACAGCAGCGCTTTATGCGTCAAGATCGAATTTATCAGTACTAATGATTGAACGAGGCGCACCTGGCGGTCAAATGAACAATACGGCTGAAGTTGAAAACTACCCAGGATACGAATCAATCTTAGGCCCTGAATTAGCATTTAAAATGTATGAAGGTGCCATTAAATTTGGTGTTGAAAATGCCTATGGGATCGTTCAGAGCATCACGGATCAAGGTGAATTCAAAGAAGTTGCCACCGAAGACAAAACTTATCAAGGGAAAACAATCATCATTGCCACAGGATGCGTACATAGAAAGTTAGGCGTCAAAGGCGAAGAAGAATTCGCGGGACGCGGTGTTTCATACTGTGCGGTTTGTGACGGTGCCTTTTTCCGTAACAAACGCTTGATTGTTGTTGGCGGAGGCGACTCGGCAGTCGAAGAAGCTATCTACTTAACACAATTTGCTTCCGAAGTAACGATCGTTCACCGTCGTGACGAATTACGAGCACAAAAAATCATTCAAGACCGCGCATTTACCAACGAGAAAATCTCTTTTATTTGGGATTCTGTTGTTGAAGAAATCAAAGGCAATGAGATGGTCGTGACTGGCGTGGAAATCAGAAACGTAAAAACGGATGAAGTGACAGAAGAAGCTGCTGGCGGTGTCTTTATCTATGTTGGCTTAGATCCGTTGACAGAACCATTCAAAGCCAGCGGTATCACGAATGATGCTGGCTGGATTTTAACCAATGAGCAGATGGAAACTTCAATTCCTGGTGTTTACGCGGTTGGCGATGTTCGTGAAAAAGGCTTGCGTCAAATCACGACGGCAGTCGGCGATGGCAGTATTGCTGGTCAACAAGTGTTTGATTTTATTGAAACACAAAAGGATGCTCAATTAACGAAATAGTTTAATGGAATCAGCTGTTATTTTTAAAGTGTCAATCACTTTTGATAGCAGCTGTTTTTATTTTTCGTTTGGTTATTCTTTGAGAAATCTGTAAGTAGTGTTATACTAATTTTAGAGCATTTTAACGGAAAAAGGAGAGGTTATTTTATGGCATGGGAACAAACATTTAATCAATGGAAAAACAGTGAACACTTAGATCCACAATTAAAAGAACAATTGACCGCATTAGAAGCAGATCCTGCGATGTTAGAAGACGCTTTTTATATGCCTTTGGAGTTTGGGACTGCCGGTATGCGAGGAATTTTAGGACCTGGTATCAATCGGATGAACATTTATACGATTCGTCAAGCAACCGAAGGATTGGCTCGCTTTATGGATACACAAGATCCTGAAACAAGACGTCGTGGCGTAGCGATCGCCTATGATTCCCGTCATTTTTCACCTGAGTTCGCGATGGAAGCGGCAAAAACATTGGCAAAACACGATATTCCAGCCTTCGTCTTTGAAAGCTTACGTCCGACGCCAGAATTATCTTTTGCTGTGCGTTACTTAAAAACCTTTACTGGAATCATGATCACAGCTTCTCACAATCCAGCCGAATACAATGGCTACAAAGTATATGGGGAAGATGGTGGACAAATGCCACCAGCAGATGCGGATGCATTGACAAAATTCGTTCGGGAAATTGAAAATCCGTTAGAGATCCCTGTATTAAGTGAAGAAGAAGCCAAAAACAGCGGCTTGATCTCTATTATTGGCGAAGAAATCGATACTGCCTATCTGAAAGAGATCAAAGAAGTCACGATCGATCAAGAATTGATCGATACGGTGGGCAAAGATTTGAAACTTGTCTATACACCACTTCACGGAACAGGGCGGATGCTTGGGGAGAAAGCGTTGAAACAAGCTGGTTTCCAACAATTCATTATTGAACCTTCTCAAGCGGTTGCTGATCCAAATTTCAGTACAGTAAAATCACCGAATCCAGAAGAGCACTCTGCCTTTGAATATGCGATTGCTTTAGGAGAAAAAGAAGGTGCTGACCTGTTGATCGCAACAGATCCAGATGCCGATCGCTTAGGAGCTGCAGTAAGAATGCCAGATGGCAACTACCAAGTGTTGACAGGTAATCAGTTAGGCGCATTGATGATCCGTTACATTTTAGAAGCCCATAAAACAGCTGGGACATTGCCAGAAAATGCAGCAGTCTTAAAATCGATCGTTTCTAGTGAATTACCAACAGCGATCGCTAAATCCTACGATGTGGATATGATCAACGTATTGACCGGCTTTAAATTTATTGCCGAAAAAATCCAACAATTTGAAAAAGACCATTCTCAAACCTTTATGTTTGGCTTTGAAGAAAGCTATGGCTACTTAGTAAAACCATTCGTACGGGACAAGGACGCGATCCAAGCGCTCGTTTTATTAGCAGAAGTGGCTGCTTTTTACAAACAATCAAACAAAACATTGTATGACGGTCTGCAAGATATTTTTGAAGAGTACGGTTATTATGCAGAAAAAACGATTTCTGTAACGATGAGCGGCATGGAAGGGGCAACTAAGATTGCTGCCTTGATGAAGACTTTCCGTGAAAAAGCACCTTCTGTCTTTGCAGGAACCCCTGTCGTACAAACAGAAGACTTTAAACTGTTGACTCGTGTGGGCTTAGATGGTCACCAACAAAAAATGACCACACCGCCTTCTGATGTTTTGAAATACACCTTGGAAGATGAAAGCTGGATTGCGGTTCGTCCTTCTGGGACCGAACCGAAAATCAAGTTTTATATTGGTGTAAAAGGCGAAACGGCAGAAGCAGCAGAACAAAAAATTGCTGATCTGCAAGCAGCGATTGAAGAAATCACAGGTGAATAAAGTCATCTGCTGCCTTCATAATCAAAAAATTGCAATTTGACTGAATGATCCGAGTGGTAGAAAAAGAAGCATTTGTTTCGCCAACGAACAGTTGTTGAGGGACCTAAGCTTCTAAAGGGAATTTTCTGACACTTGGATCTATTCTTGTCTTTTATCTAATTACTTCTCCTTGTTTGGCGGCCGCTGATTGACAAGCCGTCTATCAAGGGCTAAAATGCAAAAGGAAATAAGAGAGGATGTGGCGCGATGACTCCGCCTAAATTAGAGGAAATTCAGCAAGTAACGCAGATTTTTAAGATGCTTAGTGATCCGACCAGATTAAAAATTTTGTTGTCCCTTCAAGAGGGTGAACGCAATGTCACTTCAATCGCGGAACAAGTACATATGGAACAATCAGCAGTCTCTCATCAGTTGAAACTCTTGAAAGATAATCGGATCGTAAAGTCGGAAAGACAAGGAAAAACCATCCTTTATAGTCTTGATGACAAACATGTTGTGGATATTTTGCAAAAAACATTCGAACATATCCATCACCGTTAAAACTAGGGCGAGAATTTCTCAAAAGTCCTAGTTTTTTCTTATTGTTTTTGGTATGCTAGTGGAAATATTAAAATTGGATGAACGGTTTTTAATAACGTTTTCAGTTAGGGGGCATTATGGGTAAGCAATTGAACATTGGATTATTAGGAATGGGTGTTGTCGGCAGCGGGGTATGCCAAGTGTTGGCAGAGCAAAAAGAAGCCATTCTGGCACGCACAGGAGTCAGCGTGCAAATCACGAAAGCATTAGCTTCGCCTTATGAGGATAAGTCTGCGTTAGCAGCTAAGTATGGGTTTGCTTTGACGAATGAGGCAAATGAGTTGTTTGAAGATGAGACCATCGACGTAATTGTGGAATTGATCGGGAAGATCGATCCGGCAAAAGCGTTTATTTCAGCTGCTTTAGAAAATAAAAAGCATGTTGTGACGGCAAATAAAGATCTGATTGCCACCCATGGACCTGAACTGCTGGCAATTGCTGAAAAAGCCGGTGTTTCTCTTTATTATGAAGCCAGTGTGGGGGGAGGAATTCCGATTTTGCGCACATTGAGCACCCACTATCTACCTGATACGATCACAGGGATTTTTGGCATCGTCAATGGGACGACCAATTATATGCTGACGAAAATGACGGAAGATGGCATGACCTATGAAGATGCGTTGTCACAAGCTCAAGTAAAAGGTTTTGCCGAATCAGATCCTTCCAATGATGTTGACGGTATCGATGCGGCTTATAAAATGGTGATCCTGACCAAATTTGCTTTTGGGAAAACAATCGACGTTGCTGATGTTGCAACAAAAGGTATTCGCGGATTAGCTGTAGAAGATATTAAGCAGGCACAAGCTTTTGGCTATGAAGTGAAATTGATTGGCGCAGCTCAAAAGACTGATGACGGTTCCCTTACTGTATCGGTTGGGCCGGTGTTAGTGCCAAAAAACCACGCCTTGGCGACGATCCAAAATGAGTTCAATGGTATTTTTATCAAAAGCGACGGAATTGATCAGTCGATGGTTTATGGACCAGGGGCTGGATCGCGTCCGACAGCCACTAGTGTGGTTGCCGATTTGACGGTATTGGCTAAAAACAAAACATTCGGGATCGTTGAACCTTTTTTAACCTTTGAAAAAGAAACTGCATTGGCTTCGGTACAAGAAGTTCCTGTGCAACACTATGTTTCCTTTTCAAGTAAAGACCTTAATGCAGCTTCTTTCCCAGAATGGTTTGAATCAAAGCACACAGCATTTGATGAAGCAAGCCAACGAATAGCTGGAATCACGAAGCCAATCAGTGAAAAGGAACTAACAGTAGCACTCAAGGCATACGCGAATACGCAAAACGTGCAAATAATGAAAGTGATGGAGGAATAAACATGTATCAAGGATTATTGCATCAATACAAGGAATATCTCCCAGTTAATGAAAATACCCCAGCATTGTCGCTGGCTGAAGGAAATACACCTCTGATTCCATTACCAAGTCTTTCAAATGAATTAGGGATCCAATTGTATGGAAAATACGAAGGCCTGAATCCGACAGGCTCATTTAAAGACCGCGGCATGGTGATGGCGGTGGCAAAAGCGGTGGAAGAAGGTGCGAAAGCGATCGTTTGTGCCTCGACAGGAAATACTAGTGCAGCCGCAGCCGCTTATGCGACCAGAGCAGGAATCAAAGCTTATGTCGTCATTCCAGAAGGCAAGATCGCTATGGGGAAACTGGCGCAAGCGATCGTTTATGGAGCGGACATCATTTCGATTCCAGGAAACTTTGATGAAGCGTTAAAAGCAGTCCGGGATATTGCGAAAACAGAAGCTGTGGCATTAGTGAACTCTGTCAATCCTTATCGTTTAGAAGGACAAAAAACAGCTGCCTTTGAAGTATGCGAACAGCTAGGACAGGCGCCTGATGTTCTTGCAATTCCAGTTGGTAATGCTGGGAATATCTCGGCTTATTGGAAAGGATTCAAAGAATGGCATGAGAAAAAAGGCACCACGTTGCCAAGAATGCATGGGTTTGAAGCTGAAGGTGCTGCTGCGATCGTCCGTGGGGAAGTCATCGAACAGCCAGAAACGATCGCTACAGCGATTCGGATCGGCAATCCAGCCAGCTGGCAGTTGGCAGAAGCCGCTCGTGATGAATCAAATGGACACATCGATGCAGTAACCGATGAGGAAATTTTGAATGCTTACCGTAAAATTGCTGCGCAAGATGGTGTGTTTATTGAACCAGGCTCAGCTGCATCGCTGGCTGGTGTCATCCAGCACGTGAAAGCAGGGAAAATCAAACCAGGTGAGACTGTCGTTGCCGTCTTTACTGGAAATGGTCTGAAGGATCCTGATACAGCTATCAAAGCGACAGAAGTAACCATCAACAAGATGAGTGATTTAGAAGAAATGCGCCAGCATCTTCGTGAAGGAGTTGCCAAGTTATGAAGATCCGCGTTCCTGCAACCAGTGCGAATTTAGGGCCTGGCTTTGATTCCTGCGGGATTGCCCTGTCAAAGTATTTGTTCATCGAAGTTTTAAAAGAAAACGATACATGGGAAATCATCCATGAGCTAGGCTCAGAGATCCCAAACGATGAAACTAACTTACTTTTGCGTGTGGCACTAAAATTAGCACCAGACATGAATCCCCTGAAGATCCGTATGAGTTCGGATATTCCTTTGGCACGAGGCTTAGGCAGTAGTTCCTCGGTGATCGTCGCTGGTATTGAACTAGCCAACCGAATGGCACACATGAATCTGAGTGCAGCACAAAAGCTTGAGATCGCAACTGCCATTGAAGGGCATCCTGACAATGTTGGACCAGCGATCTATGGAGATTTTGCAGTTGCTGCTTATGACCATCAGCACAAGCATACGTATTTAGTAAAGCATCATTTTCCAGAATGCGAGATCATTGCCTATATTCCTCATGAAGAACTTTTGACTGAAGCAAGTCGTCAAGTCTTGCCGCAAACACTTTCTCACGAGCAAGCAGTTGAGGCCAGTGCGATCGCCAATGTTATGATCGCAGCGGTCATCAATGGCAATCTGCCTCTTGCAGGGAAATTAATGCAGCAGGATCGTTTTCATGAAGCCTATCGGGAAAAGCTTGTGCCACACTTGTCGACCATTCGCCAGATTTGCGAAGAAGAAGGCGGCTATGGCTGTTTCTTAAGCGGCGCTGGACCAACGGTCTTAGCGATCGTCCCAGAGGAACGGGCAGAACGAATCTCAAAACTTCTACATGCCTTGGAGAGCAATGCGTATATCGAACAATTACAAATCGATCGTGAAGGGCTGCAAGTTTTTTAAAACACTTTGAAATGATAGATATCCTAAAAAAGATGAGCAGACGGCAGTCTGTTCATCTTTTTTTATTGCTTTATCGTTGTCAGTCTTTTGTCTCTGAAGTGTAATAGCTATGGTCTTCTAAGTTTAATGCATTTAAAATCATTGAGGCGGTTTCTTCGATGGAAAGGGAAGCGACATTGATCACGACACAACCTAATTTCTCATAAAGATCATTAGCAAACGTCAGCTCTGCTTTGATTTTTTCAATATCGGAATATGCAGAGTCAGGGTTCAGGCCATAAGAACGCATCCGTTCTTTGCGGATACTGTTTAACACATTCGGATCATTTGTTAACCCGACGATTTTTTTCGGATCGATTTCCCAGAGCTGTTTCGGGATGTGGGCTTGTGGAACCAAAGGCAAATTAGCGACTTTTAAGTTTTTGTTCGCTAAAAATAGACTCAACGGTGTTTTTGAGGTTCGAGAAACCCCTAGTAACACGACATCTGCTTCCAAGAAGCCACGAGGGTCTTTTCCGTCATCGTACATGACCGCAAATTCCATGGCTTTGATGCGTTTGAAATAATTTTCGTTCAGGTGGTGCAAAGCCCCTGGCTCTCGCGAAGGTGCTACTCCAGTGCGGCGTGCCACTTCACTGACAGGCGGTGTTAATACGTCGAAATGATAGAGATCCGCTTCTTCACAAAAATGATTCGTCAAATCCACGAGTTCTTCTTTGATCAAAGTGTGAAGAATAATGGCATTGTGTTTCTTAGCATCTGATAATGCTTTGATCAAGTGCTCTTTCGTGTGGATAAACGTGCGTCTAAAAAGGTTAAATTCGACGCTGGGGTACTGTGCCATTGTCGCTTGGGCAAGCTTCGATGCTGTTTCACCGGCAGAGTCCGACAAAACGAACATCGTCACTGCAGCACTGGTTTGCAATTTTTCTTGCAAGTCTAGTTGTTCTGGTTCATTTGGCTTCATAAGAAAAATCCTCTCTTGCTTTTTTATTGATTTCATTATACCATACTTAAGATTGATAGAATCGGAATGATTTTGATTTATCAGGAGGGTCTACGATGAAAAATCAAACGCTCATAGAGCATGCCATGACAACGTTGAAAGAAAATGGCTTTAAAAATACGAAAAAAAGAGAAGCGATCATTACCTATTTAGTGAAACGCAATCGCTATTTACCGGCAAAAGAAATTCATGAATACATGTCGGAAAAGTACCCTGGCTTGAGTTATGATACGATCTACCGGAATTTGCACGATTTTTCTGAGATCGGTATTTTAGAAGAAACAGAACTGAACGGTGAGATGAAGTTTCGCTATAACTGTTGTGCAGAATTAGAAGACCATCATCACCATCACTTTATTTGCACGGTTTGTGGCAAAACAAAAGAACTGCATATTTGCCCAATGGACTTCTTTCAAGAACAGCTTCCCGGTTGCTTGATCGAGGGTCATCGCTTCGAGATTTTGGGTCGTTGTGAAGAATGTCAATGAAAACCCAAACAAACTTGACAGTATCGAAGACTTTTTTAACAGAATGCCTTGACACTTTTTCAGGGGTTAGCTATAATTTTTAAAGGACAGTCGTGTTTTTTGGGATTTTATTTCAATAACAACTACGGTTACTTTTTAAGCTCGGAGGGAGGGAATTTACATGTCAAAAACAGTCGTTCGCAAAAACGAATCACTTGACGATGCTCTTCGTCGCTTCAAACGTTCCGTGTCAAAAGCGGGTACTTTACAGGAATCTCGTAAACGTGAATTTTACGAAAAACCTAGCGTAAAGCGTAAGAAAAAATCTGAAGCAGCTAGAAAACGCAAAAAATTCTAATTTTCTACTGTTTTGAGAATTGGAGCTGGTAGTGTGACACTACTAAGTACACTGAATGATGACATGAAGACAGCGATGAAAGCCAAAGACAAGGAAACCTTGCAGGTGATCCGCATGTTGAAAGCATCAATTCAAAATGAGCAGATCAAAAAAGGTTCTGACTTGAATGAAGAAGAAGAGTTGACCGTTTTATCTCGTGAGATGAAGCAACGTCGGGACTCTTTACATGAGTTTGAGAAAGCTGACCGAAATGATCTAGCTGAGAAAGTCAAAGTTGAAATTGCAGTTGTTGAAAAATATTTGCCAGCACAACTTGATGAAGCGGAAATCCGCCAAATCGTTGCTGGAGCGATTGAAAAGACTGGTGCTTCTTCTTCCAAAGAATTTGGAAAAGTGATGGGTGCTGTAATGCCGCAAGTCAAAGGCAAAGCAGACGGCAATCAAGTCAATGCGATCGTTAAAGAATTATTGGATCAAATGTAAGCTCACGCCGCGAGTATGGATGACATGCTCGCGGCTTTTTTTCTGATTTCAAAAACTTAAAAAAAGCATAAGGACAAAAAGGAAACTACCCTTGGACTTTATAAGTAATTTTTCTTTTTTCCATCTTATGTTATTATTAATAAGAACGCCAAAAAAGGAGCTGTAACATATTTGACAGACAAAACTATGACGATCGAGATAACACTTAGTGAGAACGATGACGTTCGTTTACTCTTAGGTGCTCACGATAAGAACATTAAAATCATTGAAGACTCGACGGGGACGGTCATTCACACTCGTGGGGAGCTGATCCAAATCGTCGGCGAAGCGGAAGCTACAGAAAAAGCACAATCCGTGATCCGAGCGTTGCAAGAGTTGATCAAACGAGGCATCAATATCAGTACTCCTGATGTGATCACAGCTTTGAACATGGTAAACAAAGGCAGTCTTGATTATTTCAAAGATATGTATGAAGAAGAAATCATCAAGGACCGTAATGGGAAACCGATTCGGGCAAAAAATGCCGGTCAAAAGAAATATATCGAAGCTGTCCGTAAACATGATGTGGTCTTTGGGGTCGGACCAGCCGGAACCGGAAAAACCTTTCTGGCCGTCGTAATGGCGATCGCTGCTTTAAAGAAAGGTCAAGTGCAAAAGATTATTTTGACACGGCCCGCGGTTGAAGCAGGAGAGAACCTTGGCTTTCTGCCAGGCGATTTGAAAGAAAAAGTCGATCCTTACTTGCGACCGGTTTATGATGCGTTGTATCAAATTTTCGGGATGGATCATACCAATCGTTTGATGGAACGAGGCGTCATAGAGATCGCCCCATTAGCATATATGCGAGGGCGTACATTAGAAGATGCCTTTGTCATTTTAGATGAAGCGCAAAATACGACGATCGCTCAAATGAAAATGTTTCTGACGCGTTTAGGATTCAACTCCAAAATGATCGTCAATGGCGATACGAGTCAGATCGACTTGCCAAAAGGGACTTTAAGCGGTTTGATCCATGCGGAGCGAACGTTGCAGGAGATCCCTAAAATTGCTTTTGCTAATTTTGAAGCAGGAGATGTGGTGCGGCACCCAGTTGTGGCCGATATCATTCGAGCTTATGAAGAAGCAGATCTTAAAGACAAGCGCTGATCGTCTTTCAGGAGGAGAACTATGATCATTCAACCACTACGGAAACTTAGAGAAAGACTCGGGAAGTTTTATTTACCAGTTTTGATGTTTCTCTTCTTTCTTTTTTCGATTGGTATCATGTACACCAGTGTCAAACAGAATAATGTCGATTATAGCGAAGGCCAGGTGGCGGAAGAAAACATTCGTGCCAATAAAACGATCGAAAACACTACTGCAACGGAACAAAAACGCAAATTGGCAGCAGAAGCGGTTCCGCCAGAGTACACCTATCAGGATACTCTAGCGCAGACACAGCACGATCGCATCGACCACCTTTTTGACTTAGTTGATTCAGTCAAAAAATCAACGGATGAGACACATGCAAAAGAAGTTGCTGAGGCGGATGAGGATGAAAATATCCCTAAACCGAGTACGGATGAATACATTGCAGCCTTAAAAAAAGAGTTTGAAAAAATGAGTGATGATGAACTCGATTTCTATCAGTCATTGACGAATAATTTTTTGTCGACATTGTTTTCATTAAGTACCGATGAATTGAATACGGTACGAACCTATGCGTTGCAGCTAGTAGACGAGCAAATGGCCAAACAGATCCGTCAAACAGAACTCAGTACTTTCCGCTCAGAGGCGGAAGACAAGATCCAATTTCTAGATGTTACTTCGGATATGGCGTCCGTTTTACGCTTCATTGTCAATCAAGGAATCGTCGTCAATGATATTCCCAATGAAAAGCGGACGGAAGAAGCGAGACAAACCGCCATGGATGCTGTTCCACCGGTAATGATCTATCAAGGGGAGATCATTGTTCGTGAAGGATCACAGATCGATGCCAACGCATTGGAAAAGCTGCAGCTTTTAGGAATGACCAATCAGACCTTCTCAGTTTTTCCATTAATCGCCTTAGTTTTAGCGACCTGCTTACAAATGCTCATGCTGTTTTATTATACAAGACAGACAAAAGATGTTGAAAAGCGAATGAACGCCGTCACTTTTTATATTTTGGCGATGGCATTCAGTATCTTGATCATGAAATTTTTCCAACTGTTCCAATCAGAATTAGTGACCTTTATCCCGCTCTTTTTCCCAGCAGCCTTTACACCGCTGATTCTAAGCATTTTCTCCAGCAGACGTTTAGGGATATTAGCCGCGATTTTCCAAGTGGTCAGTGCACTCTTCATTTACTTTGATTCCAGCGGGACCAACTTGTTGACGACTGTTTTAGTGACCTATCTCTTCTCTGGGTTGATGGGGACGATGATCAAACGAGCACGTATCGCCAGTCAAGGGAAAATCGCAGTCATGTGGGTGATCGTTTTCCCATTACTCTTAAGCATCATGTTGGTCATTTTCCAAGGAATGGATTTGGCCCGCGGCAATACGTGGACAACACTCGTCTGTGGATTGGCCGGCTCGCTTCTTAGCTATTTGCTGACGATGGGGCTGCATCCATATATCGAATTATTGGTAACGGATGAAAGTATGATCGTGTTGAATGAATTGAGTAACCCGAACCACCCGTTATTGAAGCAGTTGCTGGAAGAAGCACCAGGGACCTATCATCACAGTATGATGGTTGCTAATCTTAGCGCCAATGCCGTCGCCGAGATCGGTGGGCAAAGCTTACTGACCCGCGTGGCTTGTTATTACCATGATATTGGCAAAGTCAAACATGCCAATTTCTTCGTAGAAAATTTACCTGCTGGTGCCGAAAACCCGCATAATTTTTTGCTGCCGGAAGACAGCAAACAAATCATCTTCGGTCACGTGATCGACGGAGCGGAAATTCTCGAAGAAGCCAAAATGCCGCGGATGGTGATCGATATTTGCCGTCAACACCATGGCACAACTCTGATGCGTTATTTCTATGTAAAAGCTCAAGAGCGTAATCCCGAGGTGACGGAAGAAGATTTCCGTTATCCTGGGCCAAAACCGCAGACACGAGAAGCGGGTGTCGTGAGTATCGCTGACAGTTGTGAAGCAGCTGTTCGAGCGATGGAAAATCCGACCAATCAAAAAATTCAAGAATTTGTTGCGAATCTCATCAATGATCGGATCTTAGACGGTCAATTAGATGAAACGGGACTAACGTTGAAAGAAATCCGGATGATTGAAAAATCACTGGTCAACGGACTATGCAGTACCTTCCATTCACGGATCAAATACCCAAAAATGAAATCGGAAGCAGAGAAAATGAAAGAAGAACAAGAAAGAAGAGAGCGCTAATGGAGATTACCTTTTTAGATGAGACAAATTCAGTGGGGGAAACGAAGATCAAAGAGATCGAAGGACTTCTGCAATTTGCTGCAGGACATTTAGACCTTCCAGAGGATACGGAAATGTCCGTCACGTTTATGGACAATGCAGCCATCCAAGAAATCAATCGGGAGTATCGCGGCAAAGATATGCCGACAGATGTCATCAGTTTTGCCTTCGAAGAAGAAACGGCGGAGGAGATGCCGATTATTTTTGACGAAGCCCTTGAAGAGCTGCCGCGTGATCTAGGAGACATTATGATCTCCATTGAACGGGCAAAGGAACAAGCTGCTGAATATGGGCATACCTATGATCGGGAACTTGGTTTCTTGGCGCTGCATGGTTTCTTGCATATCAACGGCTATGATCATATGACACCAGAAGATGAAAAGGAAATGTTTGGATTGCAAAAGGAAATACTGGATGCCTATGGACTCAAAAGATAAGAATATTGGGAAAAATAAACAGTTTATCTCGTCAATCGAATTTGCTTTCACCGGTATAAAAACCGTCTTTAAAGAGGAACGTAATATGCGTAAACATGTTGGGTTAGGCATCGTTGCGATCATTGCAGGCTTTATTTTCCGATTGAATCAAATGGAATGGCTTTGGCTGCTGTTAGCCGTTTTCTTGGTCTGGATCGTGGAGATCATCAATACAGTCTTTGAGAATGTCGTTGACATGTTTACGGACTTTCATTTCCATCCAATCGGGAAAAAAATCAAAGATATGGCAGCTGGTGCTGTGCTGATGACCGCAGTTTTTGCATTAGTGGTCGCAGCGATCATCTTCTTGCCAAAATTACTGCAGCTCTTCTGATACGCACTAAAACCACAAGATAAAGGGGAACAACAATGACAACACACAAATCAGGCTTCGTTGCGATCGTCGGACGGCCAAATGTTGGAAAATCCACACTTCTAAATCGAGTTGTAGGACAAAAAATCGCTATTATGAGTGACAAGGCGCAAACGACTCGTAATAAAATCCAAGGGGTCTATACGACAGATGACGCACAGCTCATCTTTATCGATACACCAGGGATCCATAAACCCAAACACCGTCTAGGTGATTTTATGGTGGAAACCGCCTATAGCGCACTTCGTGAAGTTGACGTGACACTATTTATGATCAGTGCCGATCAAAAGCGCGGCAAGGGTGATGATTTTATCATCGAACGGTTGCGTCAAAGCCAGATGCCGGTTTTCCTAGTGATCAATAAAATTGATAAAGTCCATCCGGATGCTTTATTGGCAATCATTGAAGATTACTCCTCACAAATGGACTTTGCTGAGATCGTACCGATTTCTGCAACGGAAGGCAATAATTTCGAAACGCTAATGAAACTATTGGTCGATGAAATGCCTGAAGGTCCTCAGTATTTCCCAGAAGATCAAATCACGGATCATCCAGAATACTTTATCGTTTCCGAGTTGGTACGGGAAAAAGTCTTGCTGCTGACCAGAGATGAAGTGCCTCACTCGGTAGCGGTCGTCGTTGACTCCATGAAACGAGATCATAATGATAAGGTGCATATTCAAGCGACGATCATTGTCGAACGTGACAGCCAAAAAGGCATTATCATCGGTAAAGGCGGTAAAATGCTGAAGCAGATCGGGACGAAAGCCCGTCTAGATATTGAACACTTATTAGATGACAAAGTCTTCTTGGAATTATGGGTGAAAGTTCAAAAAGATTGGCGCGACAAGCAGACCTTCTTAACGGATTACGGCTATCGTAAAGATGAGTATTAAGGAAAGGCAGATCCATCACGGTCTGCTTTAAAGAGGAAAAACTGATGCAGTTAGCCAACTGGATCAGTTTTTTTCAAGAAATGAGGTGCGACGATGAATCTTGTTGAAACAAAAGGAATTTTGCTTTTTTCAAAGGACCATAAAGAAAAAGACAAGCTAGTCAAAATCTTTACGGAATCTGCCGGGAAGCAAATGTTTTATGTCAAGGGTGCTCATCGGAAAAATAACCCCTTGGCACCAGCGTTGCTCTCCTATACTGAAGCCACCTACATGGGAACCATCAAAACGGAAGGCTTGTCCTTTTTAAACAATGCCAAAGACATTCATCCTTTTCGTACGATCCAAAGTGATATTTTTATTGCTGGTTATGCGACCTACTTGTTGAATTTGGCTGATTCTGCTATCGATGATCGGGTCTATGACCCACATCTATACCACTTTTTACATGAGGCATTGCACTTAATGGATCAAGGGAACGACGCAGAGATCATCACCAATATCTTTGAGATCCAGATTTTGCATCGTTTCGGGATCAGCCCGAATTGGACCCATTGTGCCATCTGCGGAAAAACCGACGGTCGGTTTGACTATTCCTCAAAATATAGTGGCATTTTATGCGAACAACACTGGGGGATGGACGAACGTCGCTATCATGCGGATTCTCGTGCGATCCATTTTATTCGCTTATTTTCGCAAATATCCTACGAGCAGATTGCTTCGATCAAATTAAAGCCAGAAACGAAAGCAGCGATTCGACAAGTGATCGATCTATTGTATGATGAATATGTGGGCATTCATTTAAAAAGTAAGAAGTTTATCGATCAGATGGGGCAATGGCAAGACGTCTTAAAACCGAAAAATCAATGATAGAGTTGGCGAAACTTCAATGGAGTTAAGCCGACTCTTTTTTTGAATAATGCGGTAAAGTGACTCGCATCCTGAAACCCTACAGCAAAAGCGGCTTGCTGAATGGGCAGATCCGGCTGTGCCACCAAAAGCTCTTTGGCACGGGTCATGCGATAGTTTAATAAGTATTGGGCGGTGGATTGTCCTAAAAAACGCTGGAACAACCGAGAGAGATATTGAGGCGAAACATAGACTAAACCAGCCAAGTTTTTGATCGTGATCGCCTGATCATAATTGGTTTCGATTTCTTGTATAACAGGGACCAGATATTGTTGAAACAAGGGGTGTTTTTCGGTTGGATTCCCAGAGCGCTCTTGCATGATCGCCAGCAAAAAACGATAACACTCACTAGAAGCCCGTAACGGATCCCAGCTTATTTTTTGGTCTTCTTTAATGCGTTGTTTGATCCAAGTCATATAGGAAAAAGTTTTAGAATCTTCAACTAAAAGATAAGGTTGACTTGTAAATTGTTTTAATATCTCAGCTGCCAAAGGTCCTTGAAAGGTAGCGAAGGAGGTTTTCCAATCTGATAAGGGATAGTAGCGATGAGGAGTGAAAGGGTAAATCAAGATGCCTTCACTGGGACGTAAAATAAAGGATTCTTGACCAAAGGTGACGCGACCTTCTCCTTGTTCTGTCTGAAGCCAATGAAAGTAAGGGTAGCCATCGAGACGAACAACGTCATCTTGTGGCCAATCGTTGCCGATACTTTCAAGCGACAAAGGCAACTGCTGGTTTGTTTGATAAAAATAAATAGGCATGTTCAACCTCCATGTTTCGAAAAGTTATAAAATAGTGTTTCATGTATTATACTACAACAAAATGAAAAGCCTTACAATAAGAGAGTGGAAATCATTTTATTTTAAAGGAGCGTTCACTTATATGACAAAATTTTTTGATCGAATTCTATTCGGCGGCGATTATAATCCAAATCAGTGGCCGAAAGAGATTTGGGAAGAAGACATTCGGATCTTTAAAAAAGCAAGTATCAATAGCGCGACCGTCAATGTTTTTTCATGGGCAAAGATCCAACCCTCTGAAAATTGTTATGATTTTGAGGAATTGGATCAAATCATCGAAAAATTAAGTACGGAGGGCTTCGACATCGTCTTAGCCACTTCCACAGCCGCTTTGCCAGCTTGGATGTTTAAGAAGTATCCGGAAGTCGCTCGCACCGATTATGATGGACGCCATCATAAGTTTGGGCAACGGCATAATGCCTGTCCCAATAGTTTGGTTTATCAAAAATACGCAGAACGTCTGGCAACGAAATTAGCCGAACGTTACGGCGAAAATCCACAAGTGACTTGTTGGCACATCAATAATGAATACGGCGGCGAATGTTATTGCGAGAACTGTGAAAAAGCGTTTCGTGTTTGGCTAAAGGATAAATATCAAACGATCGAAGCACTGAATAAAGCCTGGAATATGGAATTTTGGGGTCATACTGTATATGAATGGGATGAAATCGTTCTGCCAAATGCGCTGTCAGAAGGAATCGGCTATGACAAGACGGCATTTGCAGGAATTTCTATTGACTACCGACGCTTCAACTCGGATAGCCTTTTAAAAAACTATATGATGGAGCGGGACGCTATTCGGAAAATCGATCCCACGACACCGATTACAACGAATTTGATGGGAACCTTTAAAGGACTGGATTATTTCAAGTGGGCGAAGGAAATGGACCTTATTTCGTGGGATAATTATCCAGCGTATAATACGCCATGGAGTTTAGTAGCCATGACACATGATCTAATGCGCGGCTTGAAACAACAGCCCTTTATGCTGATGGAACAAACACCCTCCCAACAAAACTGGCAACCCTATAACTCATTAAAAAAACCGGGACAAATGCGGGCGCAAAGCTATCAAACGATCGCTCATGGGGCGGACACGATCCAATATTTCCAATTGCGACGTTCCATCGGTGCTTGTGAGAAATTCCATGGAGCTGTTATCGAACATGTCGGTCATGAAGACACGCGAGTTTTCCGAGAAACGGCAGCTCTTGGTGCTGAATTAGCGCAGCTTTCAGACATTATTGGGACGCAAACTCAAGCACAGGTTGCCGTGATTTTCGATTGGGACAATTATTGGGCATTAGAATATACGAGTGGTCCGACCGTTGATCTGAAGTATGTAGAACAGATCCATCGCTACTATCGTTATTTTCATGAACAAAATATTGCCGTCGACTTGGTTCCCGTGGATGCTGACTTGTCAAAATACAAATTAATCGCAGCACCTGTTCTCTACATGATCAAAGAAGGAATGCAAGAGCGGCTCACTGATTTCGTCAAACAAGGTGGTTCTTTACTTACCACGTATATGAGCGGTATCGTTGATCAATCTGACAACGTTCACTTAGGGGGCTATCCTGGGCCATTGCGGAAGTTAGCTGGCATCTGGGTGGAAGAAATCGATGCATTAGCCCCAGAACAATCAAACGGCGTTTCCTTAGTCAATGAAGAACTGACAGGAACCAGTAATTTAGTCAGCGATCTGATCCATTTAGAAACCGCCGAAGCGCTAGCGCATTACACAAGCAATTTCTATGCAGGAATGCCGGCAGTGACGAAAAATATGTTTGGCGATGGCACCGTCTATTACTTTGGTGGACAGTTGGAAGATCAGCTGCAAGATCAGCTTTTCAAAACGATTGTCGAAGAAAACGATATCACCCCAGTGATCGAGGAAGCAACAAAACTAGAAGTTGCCTGTCGTGAAAATGCAGAGGCGAAATTCTTCGTTATCATCAATTTCCACGAAGAAGCACAACCGTTGCCAGCAATGTTTGTTGGAAAGACGGATCTTCTGACGGGTGAGGTTCTTTCTTCAGAAATGATGCTGACACAATACACCACCTATATCGTCAAAGAGGAGCGTAACTGATGCGAACTTTTGCTATCGAAGATGACTTTTATCTAGACAAAAAGCCGTTCAAAGTGATCTCTGGAGCGATCCATTATTTTCGGGTCGTTCCTGAATATTGGCAAGATCGATTAGAGAAACTACGCTTGATGGGTTGTAATACTGTGGAAACCTATGTTCCGTGGAATCTCCATGAAGCACAGGAAGGCGTCTATCAATTTGAGGGGATCCTTGATTTGCGGCGATTTATCCAAACGGCACAAGAAGTAGGGCTTTATGTCATTTTGCGACCAGCACCTTATATTTGTGCAGAATGGGAATTTGGGGGACTGCCTTATTGGCTTTTGCAAGATCCCATGATGAAGCTTCGGTTTGATTATCCACCATTTATGGAAAAAATCACTCGTTATTTCGCCCATTTGTTTCCACAAGTGCGGGATCTGCAGATCACCCAAGGCGGTCCGATTTTAATGATGCAAGTAGAAAATGAATACGGCAGCTACGCCAATGATAAAGAGTATTTGCGGAAAATGGTGGCTGCGATGCGGCAACAGGGTGTAGAAACGCCGTTAGTGACCTCTGACGGACCTTGGCACGATATGTTAGAAAACGGCACTATCAAAGACTTGGCATTGCCTACGATCAACTGCGGCTCCAACATCAAGGAAAACTTTGAAAAACTTCGAAGATTTCACGGAGAAAAACGGCCACTGATGGTCATGGAATTTTGGATCGGCTGGTTTGATGCTTGGGGTGATGACCATCATCATACAACATCAACGGCTGATGCAGTAAAGGAACTTCAGGATTGCTTGGCAGAAGGTTCTGTCAATATTTATATGTTCCATGGCGGGACCAATTTTGGCTTTATGAACGGGTCAAACTATTACGAGCGCTTAGCGCCGGATGTCACTAGCTATGATTATGATGCCTTGTTGACAGAATGGGGAGAACCTACTGCCAAATACCAAGCCTTCAAAAAAGTGATCGCTGACTATGCGGAAATTCCTGAGTTTCCCTTGAGTATGAAACTTGAGCGAAAAGCTTATGGAACATTCTCAGTGAAAGAACGAGTCTCCTTGTTTTCGACGATCGACACGATCAGTCAACCGATCATAAGGAATTACCCTTTATCGATGGAAGCCTGCAATCAAGCGACAGGTTATATCTACTATCGCTCACTGATTGGGCCTGCACGGAAGATTGCCGACTACCGTCTGATCAATACGATGGATCGTGCCCATACGTTTATCAACCAGGAACTTTTGCGCATCGATTACGATCGAGAAATCGGTCAATCCTACAGTTTCGATCTATCAGAATCAGAAAACGAGTTGGGGATCTTGGTGGAGAATATGGGGCGGGTCAATTATTCCGTTAAAATGAACCATCAGCACAAAGGCATTAAAGACGGTGTGATCATCAATGGCGCATTCCAAAGCAACTGGGAAATCTATCCCTTGCCGATGGATAATTTGCATGCCATTGATTTCCAAGGGAAATGGCAAAAAGGCCAACCAAGTTTCTCACGCTTTGAATGTGTTTTTGATGAATGTGCAGATACCTTTATCGAATTGCCGGGCTGGGGCAAAGGGTTTGTCCAAGTCAATGGTCATATGATCGGCCGTTTCTGGGAAAAAGGACCGCAGCAGCGCTTGTACGTCCCGGCGCCGTTTTTAAAAACTGGAATGAATGAGATCATTGTTTTTGAAAGTGATGGGAAAATCGCTGATGAGATCGTCTTTCATGATCAGGCGGATTTAGGTCCAGAAGGATAAAAGTTCAAATTAATCATTGACAAACCCTAGCTTCAACTACTATCATAAGGGTAATCGAATCCGTGCTATGACCGGAAGAAAGAAAGAAGACCATTCCATGAAGCGAACTTGGGAGAGTGAAAGCCAAGTTGGAACCTTATTTCGCAGGCGTCCGTGAGCATGATCAATGAAGCTGCCGACTTGTCGGAAGTAGGGTGGAACCGCGAATGTATCGTCCCTATATCTATACACTTTGTATAGATATAGGGACTTTTTTATGTTTCACACCAAGAATAGCCAAAAACAAAGGAGGTTTTTTTATGTTATTTGATATGACGATTCCAGCAAGTGCGTTTACCGAAAAAAAGCTCAAAGTATTAGCAAGTATTCCACTTCAGGTTCGCCTTTTAAAGGATGAACAGCTTTTACATGAATTTACAACGAGTCCAGACCAAATGCTTTACGACTTATCTGATATTTTAGAAGCAGATGCCGTGGTCGAAGTAAAATTGATCCCCGGATCAGTTGTCGAGTTTTATCCTGTCGTCAATGCGTTATAAGAAAGGAAGAAAAAGATGAGTAAACTAACTGTGCAAGAGATGATTTTGACTTTGCAAAAATTCTGGTCTGAAAACGGCTGTATGCTGATGCAGGCCTATGATACAGAAAAAGGGGCTGGAACCATGAGCCCATACACATTTTTACGTGCAATCGGTCCAGAACCATGGAACGCCGCTTACGTAGAACCTTCTCGCCGTCCAGCTGATGGCCGCTACGGGGAAAACCCAAATCGTTTGTATCAGCACCACCAGTTCCAAGTCGTGATGAAGCCCTCTCCTGAAAATATCCAAGAGCTTTATTTAGAAAGCTTGCGTCTTTTAGGGATCGATCCATTAGAACATGATATTCGTTTCGTCGAAGATAACTGGGAAAACCCCTCAATGGGTTGTGCAGGTCTTGGTTGGGAAGTTTGGTTAGATGGGATGGAGATCACCCAGTTTACTTACTTCCAACAAGTTGGTGGCTTAGCGTGTAAGCCAGTGACATCAGAGATCACTTACGGCTTAGAACGTCTAGCATCTTATATTCAAGAAGTTGAAAGTGTCTACGATCTTGAATGGTCTGCAGGTGTCAAATATGGTGAGATTTTCCGCCAACCTGAGTATGAACATTCAAAATACTCCTTTGAAGTCAGTGACCAAGACTTGCTTTTAGGGAACTTCGATCGTTTTGAAAAAGAAGCAAAACGCTGTATCGATGAACGCTTAGTTCATCCAGCTTACGACTATATCTTAAAATGCAGCCATACCTTCAACCTGTTGGATGCTCGTGGCGCAGTCTCCGTCACTGAACGTGCTGGGTACCTCGCACGTATCCGTAATATGGCCCGTCAAGTAGCAAAACTATTTGTAGCAGAACGGGAAAACCTCGGTTATCCATTGCTTGATCCAGAAGTGGCGCAAAAACTGATTGAGGAGGGAAAATAAGATGGCACAAAACCTATTATTAGAAATCGGCTTAGAGGAATTACCTGCGCATGTCGTAACCCCAAGTATGAAACAATTACAAGAAAAAACGGCAGCTTTCTTAGATGCTCATGCATTACCTTATACAGCGATTGAAGCTTATTCGACACCTCGTCGTTTGGCAGTCTATGTCACCGGTCTTCCTGAAAAACAAGCCGATACACAAGAAGACGTCAAAGGGCCAGCGAAAAAAATCGCCTTAGACGAAGCAGGCAATTGGTCGAAAGCAGCTCAAGGATTTGTTCGGGGGCAAGGATTGACAACCGATGACATCACCTTCCGTGAATTAAAAGGTGTTGAGTATGTCTATGTAACGAAACATACCCAAGGTCAACCAACCGTTGAGGTATTGAAAGGATTGCAGGAAGTAATCACGAGTTTGACTTTCCCAGTAACGATGCACTGGGCAGACTACGATTTTGAATATATCCGACCAATTCATTGGATCGTCGCACTCTTTGGTGAGCAAGTCATTCCTTTCCAAATTCTTGATATTGTTACCGGACGCGAGTCAAAAGGTCATCGTTTCTTAGGTGAGGCAGTCACGTTTGATCATGCGGACGACTATTTGGAGAAAATGAAGCATCAGTTTGTCATTGCTGATCCAAGCGAACGTCAACAAATGATCACCTCACAAATCAATGCGATCGCTCAAGAAAACAACTGGCGGATCGATTTAGATGAAGACCTACTCGAAGAAGTGACAAATCTGGTTGAATACCCAACAGCTTTTGTAGGGGACTTTGAAGAAAAATATCTTTCTGTACCTGAAGAAGTGTTAGTTACTTCTATGAAAGAACATCAACGCTACTTCGATGTCCGCACCCTTGATGGAGAATTGCTGCCGCATTTCATCTCTGCCCGCAACGGGGATGCCGTGAAAATTGATAATGTCATCAAAGGAAACCAAAAAGTACTGACCGCCCGTCTAGAAGATGCTGAGTTTTTCTATAATGAGGACAAAAAATTGACCATCGACCATTGCGTGGAAAAGCTTAAGCAAGTCACCTTCCACGAAAAAATTGGCAGTTTGTATGAAAAAATGCAGCGTGTTGGATTAGCTGCACAAATCATCGGGAATACTGTTGGTTTAACACAAGAAGAACTGACTGATCTCCAACGGGCAGCTCAAATCTATAAATTTGATTTAGTGACAAATATGGTGGGAGAATTCCCTGAATTGCAAGGAATCATGGGGGAAAAGTATGCCTTGATCCAAGGAGAAAAACCAACAGTTGCCCAAGCGATTCGTGAACACTACATGCCGATCTCAGCAGAAGGTGAACTGCCGCAATCGAAAATCGGGGCTGTTTTAGCCATTGCGGATAAATTGGACAGCTTGCTTGCGTTCTTCGCTGTCGATATGGTTCCAAGTGGTTCAAACGATCCTTACGCACTCCGCCGGCAAACGTACGGAATTATCCGCATCCTAGCTGAAAAACGCTGGTATTTCCCATTTGCTCAGTTACAAGAAGAGATTCGTGAAGCTATTAATGCCCAACCGGAAATTTTTGGTATTCAACTTGCCGCAGGTCAAGAACAAGTGACCGATTTTGTGAAAGGCCGTCTGCGTCAATTCTTACTCAGCAAAAATACGCGTCATGATGTCATTGAAGCTGTTTTAGGCGCACGCCAAGCAGATATCAGTACGCTATTTGAAACGGCTCAGATGTTAAGAGAACATTTGCAAGACACCGACTTCAAACCATCGATGGAAGCCTTGACCCGAGTAATCAATTTAGCGAAAAAAGCCGAATTGGAACAAGTAGCAATTGATCCTGCCTTGTTTGAAAACGACTCTGAAACTGCCTTGTATGAAGCGGTCTTAACAGTAGAGAACAAGTTCCCACATCAAACGATGGAAGAAAACTACCAAAGCTTAGTGGCACTGCGCCCATTGATCGAAGCTTATTTTGATCAAACAATGGTCATGGTGGAAGATGAACAGATTCGCCGCAACCGTTTTGCCTTGTTGGATAAAATCGCGAAGATGAGTCTGGCAGTGGCTAGTTTAGATGCTTTGATTACGAAATAAAAGAAGCTTGCAGTTGCACGTTTCTAAATAAAATAAGCTGGAACTGAAAGAATCAGTTCCAGTTTTTTTTCTAAATTTCTCGATTTTTTTGTACTTAGAATTGCTTTCTTGCAGTGTTAAATATTATATAATAAAAAACATTTTGACCCATTACTTTTCAAGGGATCGAACGATTCTTCGGCTTTAATGATTGGGGATTTGATGATGCTTATAATGATACAAAGATTCTCATCATACAGACCGATTCATTTTTCCATTGAAAATACGCTGAAACGATAGGTGCAATAAAATAGCCTGGCAGATCACAAAATGATTTGTCAGGCGAATGTTTATTTGCGGGTCAATTTTACCACCACTTCGCAGCGGGCGGTTTGTGGAAACATATCTACTGATTGCAGATATTCTACGTGAAACACTTTGGCTAATTGGACTAAGTCTCTTGCTAAAGTAGAAACATTACAAGATATATAGACCATCTTCTTCGGTGGTTGTTTCAGCAAAGCTTGCAATAATCGTTCATCCAAGCCTGTCCTTGGCGGATCAACAATGATGCTATCAGGTTTGAAGCCTTCATTGAACCATTTTGGTAATAGCTCCTCCGCAGTTCCCGTTTCATAATGGGTATTTTGGGCACCAATACGGTGGGCATTTTCTTGGGCATTTTCGATCGCTTGAGGAATAATGTCCATGCCGCGGACTTCTTTGGCATAAGGTGCCACACTCAACCCAATCGTCCCCACACCACAGTAAGCATCAACAACTGTTTCATTTTTGCTTAAGTCAAGGGCTTTTAACCCTTCTTGATACAAGACGCTGGTTTGCTGCGGATTCAGCTGGAAGAATGCGCGGGCGGACAAGTCGAAGGTCAGTTCATTCAACCGTTCTTCGATCGCTTCTTTGCCCCAAAGATGAATCGTTTCCTCTCCCATGACGACGGACGTTTTTTTGTTTTGCACATTTTGCATGATGGAAACGACTTGCGGCAAGCGCTGATTGATCTCGCGAATCAGCGCATTTTTTTGCGGCAGTTTGACAGAATTGGTAATGAAAACAACTTGGACTTCGCCAGTGGCGATCCCGATGCGAACCATCAATGTTCGTAAAATCCCGCTATTTTTTCGTTCATCGTAAATCGGGATCTGGTATTTGTTCAACAATTGGACGATGCCGTTGATCACTTTTTGCGTATCTTGTTCTTGTACGAGGCAATCATCAATGGCGACTAAGCGATGAGACTCCATTTCGTATAAACCCGCTTCGATTCGTTTGGTTTGACTGTTGTAACGCAATTGAAATTGTGCTTTGTTACGGTAATGCCAAGGAACATCCATGCCTAAAGTATCCCTTAGTTCAAACTGTTGGTAACCTTTTGGCTTAAATTTTTCAAGTGCTTGTTTCAATAGGTCTTTTTTGAAGTCTAATTGTTTGTCGTAGACTAAGTGCTGCAATTGGCAGCCGCCGCACCGGTCGTAAAACTTGCAGGGTGGTTGGATGCGATCGCTGCTTGGCTTGATGATTTTGGTCATCTTAGCTTCAGCAAAGCGGGGAGAGGCTTTGGTGACTTCGGCAATGACCTGTTCCCCCGGTAGAACACGGGGAACAAAGATGATCAGCTTTTTGTAATACCCGATGCCTTCTCCGTTGATCCCCAAGCGTTTGATCGTTAGTTGTAGTTTTTGTCCAAGCTGGACTTGTGTATTTGCCATGTGAACTCCTTAAATAAAATAGTCAGTTCATTTTACCACATTTTTTCAGCTTGATTAGAAGGAATTTCATCGTAGTTGTGGTAAAATAGAATGTACGTTCGCGAGGTGAAGAAGATGAATACAATTATTCGTATCAATAAAGGAAAAGGACCATTTTATGAAGTGGCGACATCAGAAGGTGAAACGCTGCGGGTCTCAGAAGATCTTTTGGTCCGTTTTCGGCTATTAAAAGGCAAGGAACTGAGTGAAGAAGAATTAAAAGAAATCAAAAAAAGTGCGGGGTTTGATTTAGGCTTGCAGCAAGCCATGAACTATATCAGCTATCAGCTGCGTTCTGAAATGGAAGTCCGTACCTATTTGAAAGACAAAGAAATCGAAAAACAAGACCGAGACTTAGTCGTTGAACGTCTGAAAGAGTTGAATTTGATCGATGACAAAAACTACGGAGAAAGCTACATTCGCACCCAAGTCCGCATGAGTGATAAAGGACCCGTGGTCATCAGTCAGCAATTGAGAAAAAAAGGATTAAAAGATCCCGTGATTCAGGAAGTATTGCCTTTGTATACCGAGGAAATGCAGTTTGAAGTCGGGTATCATACGGCTGAAAAAGCGATGCGTCGTTTTCACAACAAAAGCCATAAAGAAATGATCCAAAAGATAAAAATGCATTTGATGCAAAAAGGTTTTCATCAAGGAGTCATTCAGATGATTTTGGATGAATTACCGATGGAAAAAGATGAGGACCAAGAAAATGAAGCGCTCCAAAGAGAAGGGGCCCGACTTATGCGGCGGCATCAGCGGTTACCATTGATGAAACGAAAAATGAAAATCAAGCAAGGCCTTTATCAAAAAGGGTTTGCCATCGATGATATACAACGATTCTTAGATGAGGAAGTAATGGATGAGTAAGCAATGGGAAACTTGGGATGAAGAAAAAATCAAGACGTTCCAAGAAACATTTTTAACTTGGTATCATAAAGAAAAACGCAATCTGCCTTGGCGGGCGACCAACGATCCGTATGCAATCTGGATCTCAGAGATCATGCTTCAACAAACACGAGTGGAAACAGTGATTGGCTATTTCTATCGTTTTATGGAACAATTCCCGACGATCCAAGACTTGGCGGCAGCCGAAGAACAAAAGCTTTTAAAGGTTTGGGAAGGTTTAGGTTATTACTCTCGTGCCCGTAACCTTAAGGCTGCTGCACAGCAAATCGTTGCCGAATTCGACGGAGAAATGCCCCAATCAATTGAAGAGATTCGCTCATTAAAAGGAATTGGTCCCTACACAGCTGGAGCCATTGGCAGTATTGCTTTTGGCTTGCCAGAACCGGCAATCGATGGAAATGTGATGCGGGTCGTCAGTCGGTTATTTTGTATCGAAGCAGATATTGCGAAAGCCAGCAGCCGAAGACCATTTGACGAGGCGATGAGAACAATCATTTCCCCCGATGAACCTGGTGAGTTTAATCAAGCCTTGATGGATCTTGGCTCACGAATCTGTACACCCCCTACACCGAAATGTGAAGAGTGTCCCATCAGTCAGTATTGTCTTGCTTATGCGGAGAATCGACAAACAGACTTTCCAGTGAAATCGAAAAAAGCAAAGCCAAAAGATGTCTATTACATCGCAGGCGCCATCGAAGATCAAGGCTCGTTTTTACTCGTGCAGCGACCTGAAACAGGCTTATTAGCTTCTATGTGGCATTTTCCTTTGGTAGAAGTGACGAAAGAACAGTACGAGGCTCTGCAGCGAACATGGGCAAAAGAGGAGCAGCTGCAGTTGGATTTGATTGCCGAAGATGATGCGCTCGAAATTTTTCCTGATCTGCCTGTCGTTTGGCAAAAACGACATTTTGGCGAGATCACTCATATCTTTAGTCATTTGAAATGGCACGTCCTTTTATTTTACGGTAGAAAACGGGGAGAAATCCCATTACAAGACAGCGAATGGGCTGCCAAAGAATCCTTTGAAAACTATGTTTTTCCAAAACCTCAGCAGAAATTAGTCGAGCAATTAAAGAAATATCAGAAACTCGATAAAGATTTCTAGGCAAAGCTTTCTTTTATTGCTATAATATTAACGATGTCGGTGTAATGAACACCCAAACAAAACGCAAGTTTTCTTGCTGAGGGAAGGGTTGCTATGCGAGTTCCAAAAGAAGGAGAGTTTGTCAGCATTCAAAGCTACAAACATGACGGCAATTTGCATCGAACGTGGCGGGATACGATGGTCTTAAAGACCAGTGAATTCTCAGTGATAGGGGTCAACGATCATACATTAGTGACCGAATCAGATGGAAGACGCTGGGTTACCCGTGAACCAGCAATTGTATATTTTCATAAAAAATACTGGTTTAATGTTATTGCAATGATTCGAGAAAAGGGGGTTTCCTATTATTGTAATCTTGCTTCACCGTATTTACTTGATGAAGAGGCATTGAAATATATCGATTATGACCTTGATATCAAAGTATTTCCTGATGGCGAGAAACGTTTACTAGATGTGGATGAGTATGAATTGCACAGTAAGATTATGCAATATCCGCAAGACATTGATTTTATCTTGAAAGAAAATGTCAAAATTTTAGTAGATTGGATCAATAATGGCAAAGGACCCTTTTCGCAAGGGTATGTGGACATTTGGTATGATCGCTACAAGCAGTTGTCTCAAAAATAAGTAAAATGGGTCGAATCGCTCATTTTCCCTAAGAAACTTCAACCAAGTTGGTTGGAGTTTTTTTGTGTTTCTAATGGATTGCTTCAATCAGCAGGTTTTAAGTTCTGTTTAAGCTGACAGTCCCATGATAGAGAGACCAAGAAAATTAGTGGGGGAAGCACATGAAGAAAAAAGGGAAGCTTGTTATCGGGACCACCATGATTCTGCTTTTTGCAGCGGGGTTTGCTGTGTTGAGAAACGACCAATCCGCTCGTGAGGAGAGTCAAGAAAGTACTTCTCAAACTGAGCTTAACGCTCAAACTGAAGAGACCGCTCAGACTGCCAGTATGGTTCAAATTTATGTAGATCCCTCAGAATACGATGCAGCGATTGAAAGTGAGAACGATTATGTACCGATTTATCAGTCAACAAGTCAAGAGACAGTCATTGGGAAAATCCATCGGGGAAGTTGGGCAACCTTCATCAGTCAAACAGAAGACATGGTTGAAATTCAAACAGACGATGGGGTAACTGGTTATATTGAAAAGCAATCAGCATCGATTCAAGAAGTCGCGCTTTCGGCAATACCAAAAGATTTATCGAACTTCAAAGTCGTCCTTGATGCAGGTCACGGTGGCGAAGATTCTGGGGCACTTTCGACAGATCAAACGATCATGGAAAAAGACTTGACGCTAGCAACGGTCCAAACGATCGGCGAAGTGTTGACAGAAGCAGGTATTCAAGTCAGTTACACTCGCACTGAAGATCGTTATCTCTCGCTGTCTGATATCACCGCTGCTTCGCTTTCAGAAGAACCAGATTTATTTATCAGTATTCATTACGATAATTCAGAAATACCAAACAGTAATCAAGGACTGACAACTTACTATTACTATACTGGGGCAAAAGAGATGGCAGAAACGATCACTGCCAATTTGAGTTCTTCGGTGGCATTGAGTTCCAACGGCACTCGTTTTGGTAACTATTATGTGTTGCGAGAACAATATCTTCCAGCAGTTTTGTTGGAGTTAGGCTATTTGAACAGTGACACTGATCTGGCAGTGATTACAAGTGAAGGGTATGATCAAAGGGTGGCGCAAGCACTGCTGGCAGCGATTGAAGAGATCGTTGAAGCAAAGGAATAAAAAACGGCGACTACAAAACAGAGGAAGGATCTGTTTTGTGGTCGCTGTTTTAAGGAATCACTTCTCGTTAAAGGTTTTGCTCATTTTGATATGGGGCATATCCGCGTCTAAAAAAACATCGCCTTCAGGCTGATAGCCTAACTTCAAGTAAAACTCTTTGGCGTTTATTTGTGCCCCTAAAGTGACTTTTTTGATTCCTTGTTTTTGAATGAAGGCTTCCGCACCTTCGATCAGTTGACTGCCATAACCTGAACCTCGATAAGCAGCGGGGACCGCCATTCGCTGCAACTTCACTTCATGAGCAGAGATAGGTAAGAAACGCAAGGTTGCGACTGCTTCATTATCGTCGTCATATAAGACAAAGTGGACTGCCAATGCTTCATTTTCATCTACTTCCAATGCTAATGGAACACCTTGCTCTTTCACGAATACTTGATTTCGTATTTTCAATGACGCCAAATAAATGTCACTCAGCGTATCTTTTGTTTGTGCAATATGCATAAAAAATTCACCTCAGCTAAGATTTCTCCGTTATTTTTAATAGTATACCACTTTTTTTACAAATTTTTTTTGTTTGCGGCTAAAGTCGCAAGCTTTTTTTTTCAAAATCATCTATAATGTTATAAAAAAGGGAGGGAATCTTTTGTTCGACAAATTCAAACAATCAAAACTGTTCTTTTGGTCATTGGAAGCATTGGTTTTAGTGACACTCGTGTTTGTGTTAAGTAAAGTCAATTTTCTATTTGCACCGATTGGCACGTTTTTTTCTACTTTATTTGCACCAGTATTGATTGCTGGCTTTCTGTATTACCTGCTAAATCCAATCGTCTTATTTTTGATGAAAACCACAAAAATAAAACGACTGTTTGCTGTCATATTGGTTCTGTTGTTATTAGTAGCAGCAATCATCTTGATTTTCGTCAGCGTTATTCCTAATCTAGTGAGTCAGATTACTTCATTGGCGGAAAATATTCCAACATTTGCCAAAAATATGGAAAGCTGGATCTCAAGAATCGCAGATGATCCATTTTTCAAACAAATCGATATCGCGCAGCAGTTAGAAAACCTAAATCTTTCTTATGGTTCTTTGCTGCAGCAGTTTCTTAGTGGGTTATCCACTAGCTTAGGATCGATCGTCAGTACGATTGCTTCCGCGACGATGATCATCGTTACAGTACCATTCATCCTTTTTTACATGTTGAAGGATGGAGAAAAGCTAGTTCCTAATCTGAAAACTGTCTTTCCAGAAAGAAGACGAGATCAGATTGTTGGGTTGCTAGGTGACTTAAACAAGACATTATCCAATTACATTAGTGGGCAAGCGATCGAATGTATTTTTGTCGCTACCTTCACGTTTATTGGTTACTGGATGATCGGCGTTAACTATGCCTTTCTTTTTGGGGTAATTGCAGGCGTCACAAACTTGATCCCTTATTTAGGCCCATATCTTGGTTTGATTCCGGCGGTGTTAGTGACGGTCTTTGATGAACCATTTCGCGCATTATTATGCTGTATCGTGGTTCTGGTCGTCCAACAATTAGACGGAAATGTTATTTACCCGAATGTAATCGGAAAATCATTGGCGATCCATCCGTTAACGATCATTTTGGTCTTATTAGTTGCTGGAAATCTAGCTGGCTTGCTGGGGATTTTCCTAGGTGTGCCATTTTATGCGATTTGCCGAACGATCGTCGTCTTTATTGTTCGCCTGATCAAAGACGACAAAATCAAGAAAAATCAGGAACGGTTGATCGAATAATCAATGACTGGTGTTTTTTATTGCAAAGAAAAAAACTTTGTGATAGGATTTTATCGTGGGCTAAGCCCACGATTTTTTTTAGAAAATGAAAAAATAAGGAGAGAATGCTATTATGAATGCTGACCCCGAGAGTCAGTCGCTTCTAGCGCAAATTTTATTATTGATCGTTTTGACATTGATCAACGCTTTTCTAGCGGCCTCTGAGATCGCAGTTGTCTCAGTTAACAAAAACCGTGTGGAGCAAAAAGCGGAAGAAGGAAATGTCAAATCACAAAAATTATTGAAAATCATTGATAATCCAACAAATTTCTTGTCAACGATCCAAGTTGGGATTACCTTGGTGAATATTTTATCTGGGGCATCTCTGGCAGATACCTTGTCGACCCGTTTGGCACCTTTATTAGGTGGAGGGACGGCGGCTAAAAGCTTAGCGAACATTATTGTTTTAGCGATCTTGACGTATGTGTCGATCGTTTTCGGTGAGTTGTATCCAAAACGGATCGCCATGAACAAATCAGAAGAAGTTGCCCAGTTCACTTCTGGTGTCATTCGAACGATCGGGATTATTGCAAAACCTTTCGTCTGGTTCTTATCTGCTTCGACAAGTTTATTGGCGCGCATCACTCCAATGGAATTTGACGATGAAGACACGAAGATGACCCGTGATGAAATGCGGTATATGTTGGAAACAGAAGGGGTCTTTGAAGAAGATGAATTAGAGATGCTGCAAGGGATCTTTTCATTAGACACGAAAGTCGCCCGGGAAGTCATGGTTCCTAGAACCTCAGCCTTTATGGTGGACATCAATGACTCAGTAGAAGAAATTTTGACTGAAATTTTAGCAGAAAATTATTCTCGTATTCCTGTATATAATGAAGATAAAGACAAAGTCGTAGGGATTTTACATACCAAAAATCTTTTGAAATGTGCGTACAAATACGGCTTTGATACGATGGACATCAAACAAATCCTGCAGGAACCATTGTTTGTGCCAGAAACGGTCTTTATCGATGATTTGCTTTATGAATTAAAGAAAACCCAAAACCAAATGGCGATTTTACTTGATGAATATGGCGGCGTCGTTGGGTTGGTTACACTAGAAGACTTGCTAGAAGAAATCGTCGGCGAGATCGATGATGAATCAGATGAAGTCGAAGAGCTTTATGAAAAAATCTCTGATAAAGAATATGTCATCCAAGGACGCATGTTGATCGATGATTTTAATGAAGCCTTCAACATGAGCTTGCATATGAGTGATGTGGATACGATGGCAGGATATTTGATCACTGCTTTAGGATTAATCCCCGATGAAGGAGAAAAACTATCCTTCGAAGTGGACAATGTGAAGCTGATCTCTGAAGAAATGGAAGGATCACGCGTCTTGAAGATCCGGGTGATTTTCCACGACCCAGAAGAAGGGGAAGTGGAACCAGAGGAAGAGCGGCGCTATTTCCGTAAAGATTTTGAGGAAGATGAGCCTCGCCGTTAAAGTTCCGTATAAATGAAATGAGAAAGACCAAGGCAGTTGCTTTGGTCTTTTTTGTCCGTTTTTTTACGTATTCCCCTTGATTTGTATGGAAGAAACGGTTACGATAAATTTATTGAATAATACAGTTTAAAAACAGATAAAAAAACACATGTATCTTATCGTTAAGCAGTTTGATTGCAATTTTCCGTAAGAAAAGCGAGAATATCCATAGAAATATAATGAGAATGAGGGGCTTGAAATGAAATTTTACCGTATGCTTAGTGAAGATATCCGTTACAATTTGGCGACTGAAGAGTATTTGATGAATAACGTAGATGTTTCGGAGCCTTGTCTTCTGTTATACATACAAAAACCATGTGTTATAATCGGCAGAAATCAAAATGCGTATCAAGAGATTGATTTTGACTATCTAAGAAGCCGTAAGATCGTTTTGACTCGCAGAACGTCTGGTGGTGGAGCGGTTTATGACGATCTAGGCAATATGAGTTTTAGTTTTGTCACCAAAAAAGATGCCACGAGCTTTGGTGACTATCAAAGTGCAACACAACCTATCATGAAAGGCTTAGCGGCAATGGGAGCCAAGGATGTTGAAGTACATGGCCGTAATGATCTGTTCATTGATGGGAAAAAGTTTTCTGGCAATGCGATGTATACAAAAAAAGGCCGGACGTATTCCCATGGCACATTGATGTATGATGTGGATCTAGAAGAATTGACGAAAGTTCTACATGTTGCCCAAGAAAAAATTGCTTCTAAAGCCACGAAATCAGTTCGGAAAAGTGTGACGAATATCAAGCCCTTTTTGGCAGAGCAATACCAATCAATGGATACCAAGGAATTTCGAGATACACTGCTTTGCCGAATCTATGAAGTAGAATCGATTGATGAAATCAGTGAGCAAGAGATCGTCTTAACGGAAACCGATCGACAAGCGATCCAAACACTGTTTGAAGAACGATATGCCAATAATGAGTGGATTTTTAATGAAGCGCCTGCTTTCGAATGGCAAAAAAGAAAGCGGTTTGAGCAGGTTGGGATTGTTGAAGTCGATTTTACTGTCGACAAAGGCAAGATTGCAGCGATTCAAATTACCGGTGATTTTTTTGGACAAAAAGAGATCAGTGAACTTGAAGCGATGTTGCAAGGTATTGATTTTGAAAAAAGCACCATTAGCCGCTTGCTAGAGGGAATCGCCATCGATCAGTTTATCCATCAGATGACCGCTTCTGAATTTTTAGCATTGCTGTTTGATTAGGAGGAAAAAGATGTTAGAAGCGATCAATCTCACAAAGCGTTACGATCGAAAGGTTCTCGGTGGTTTGTCTTTTTCTGTTCAGGCAGGAGAAATCGTTGGGGTCGTCGGCAAAAGCGGCTCAGGAAAATCGACGTTGTTGCGGCTTTTAAACTTGATTGAAACCCCTGACAGCGGGGAATTACTTTTTGATGGCAAAAAAATCGATACATCGAATAAAAAGCATCTGCTACGTGCACAACAAGAAATCGGCATGATTTTTCAAAATTACAATCTGTTACACAATCGAACCGTTTTCGAAAATGTCTATTTGCCCTTGAAGTTAATGGGAAAGTCAGCAGATATGGTACTTGAGATGCTTTCGTTTGTTGGCATGGAAGATAAAGCCCACATCTATCCGGCCAAGTTAAGCGGCGGAGAGAAACAACGAGTGGCTATTGCACGGGCTTTGATCCGTGAGCCCAAAATCTTGCTGTGTGACGAGCCCACTAGTGCGCTGGACGAAGATACGAAAGCCGATGTTCTTGCTTTGCTCCAAAAAGTTCAACAGACGTTTCAACCAGCTGTCGTCTTTGTCAGTCATGAGCTATCGGCCGTCCGACAAATTTGTCAACGTGTGTTTGTATTGGAGGATGCCGTCTTTGAGGCGGAGTTTGCCAATCAGCCACAACCAATCGTCCGCATTGAAAGCTCTTATGTGAACAAAGTGGAGAGGAGTCTGCTGCATGACGATCAGTGAGAGTATTTTGTATTATCTGCCTGAATTGCTGCAATCTTTGAAAGAAACAGCGATCATGATGGGCATTTCGATGCTCGCAGCCATTGTCTTAGGTCTACCGTTAGGTGTCTGGCTTTTTCTCAGTCGCAGCCGAGGGAAAAAAATCTCATTTCTTTATGAGTGTTTGAATCTCGTTGTGACGATCATCCGCTCGTTTCCTTTTTTATTATTTGTTGTAGCTTTGATCCCGTTGACGCGGATGCTTTTAGGCAGCTCATTTGGACCGATTCCCGCCAGTTTTCCTTTGAGCATCGTTGCTATGAGTATTTTTGCTCGTTTGACGGAGCAAGTGCTGTTGGATGTTCCAGAAGAAGTTTCTTATTTGGCGAAATCTCTTGGTGTCAGTCAATGGCAGTATGTTTGGTCGTTTTTACTAGTGGAAGCTAGAAGCGGCTTGATTTTATCTTTAACGACGACAGCAGTCAGCATGGTTTCTTATTCGACGGTGATGGGGATCGTTGGTGGCGGCGGTATCGGCGATTTTGCGATCCGTTATGGGTACCAGCGTTATGAGTATGGCGTGATGTATTTTGCAATTATCATCATGATTCTTTTGGTCTTTATCCTGCAAGGGATTGGCAATCAAGCAGCAAGAAAACTTGATAAACGAAAATAGGAGGAATGAAAGTGAAAAAAGGATTTGTTTTAGGATTGAGTGTATTGGCATTAGGTGTATTGGGGGCTTGCGGTACAGGTTCTGATGAGGCGAGCGAAGAGAAAATCATCAAGGTCGCTTCGCAAACGACGCCAATGACCGATGTCGTAAAGGTTGCAGCTGAAGCAGTGGAAGATGGCTGGGAAATCCAATTGGTCCAAGTCAATGACAATATCCAGTACAATGAGTTGCTGAATAATGACGAGGTTGATGCTAACTTTGCGCAACATGAACCATATATGCAAATGTATAATGAAGAAAAAGATGCAAACCTAGTGGCACTAGATAAAATCTACAACGCAAAAGTCGGTTTTTATTCCAAAGAGTATACGGATATCAATGATATTCCAGAAGGAACGAAAGTCGCATTGCCAAATGATGTGTCCAATGAAGGTCGAGCGTTAGCGATTTTAGCAGAAGAAGGATTGATTACCCTTAAAGAAGGCGTTGGTGTCAATGGGACATTAAAAGACATTACCGAAAATCCGAAAAAATTTGAGTGGTTATCTGTCGATTTACTGAATCTTGCGGAAGCCTATGATGAACCAAACGTATCTTTGGTATATAATTACCCAACCTATATCGCGAAAATCGGTTTGAAACCAGCAGATGCCCTTTTCTTAGAAAAAACCATCGATGATCGCTTTGCTATCTCATTGGTTGCTCGAGAAGACAATCAAGATTCTGAAAAAATCGCTGTATTGCGCCGTGCCATGACTAGCGATAAAGTTCGTGAGTTTTTAGAAAACGAGCATAGCGATACCTTATTGCCAGCATTTTAATTTATTTCTATCAAAATGGAAGGAGCGCCCTTTGCCTAACTCTCTAAAAGAGAGTAGTCAAAGGGGTTTCTTGTCTTTTTTTGCTTTTTTATCACCCTTATCCATGATATACTGATTTGGTCAGAAAACTAGCGACAGTCTAAAATAGACACTGTTCGCATTGTAAATACAAGAAATGGAGCAATAGAATCAATGGATAATCCAAAATTAAAACAACAAGTCGATAGTCGCCGTACCTTTGCGATTATTTCCCATCCGGATGCGGGGAAAACAACCATTACAGAACAATTATTATTATTCGGTGGCGCGATTCGCCAAGCTGGTACGGTCAAAGGGAAAAAGACTGGTAATTTCGCAAAGTCCGACTGGATGGAAATCGAAAAACAACGGGGGATCTCCGTTACCAGTTCCGTTATGCAGTTTGATTACCAAGGCAAACGGGTCAATATTTTAGATACCCCTGGGCATGAGGACTTTTCTGAAGATACCTACCGTACCTTGATGGCGGTGGATAGTGCTGTCATGGTGATCGATAGCGCAAAAGGGATCGAAGCACAAACGAAAAAACTCTTCCAGGTCGTTAAAAAACGTGGTATTCCGATTTTTACTTTTATCAATAAACTCGACCGTGATGGCCGCGAATCATTAGAATTATTAGAAGAACTAGAAGATCTTTTAGAGATCGAATCATTTCCAATGAATTGGCCGATCGGCATGGGGAAAGGCTTGGAAGGACTGTATGATATCCACAACCAACGGGTCGAATTTTACCGTCCTGACAATCACGGTGGGGAACGTTTAGTTGCCCTAGATGAAAATGGTCAATTCCCAGCAGATCATCCATTTGCCGAAGATGGGCTGTTCCAACAAGTTTTAGAAGAAGTGGAATTGCTGCAAGAAGCTGGCGACGCCTTTGATACAGAAAAAATCGCTCGGGGCGATCAAACCCCTGTATTCTTTGGTTCTGCTCTCACAAATTTTGGCGTACAGACCTTTTTAGAAACCTTCTTGACTTTTGCACCAGCACCTTACGGACATAAAACACTAGCTGGTGAGGAAGTCAGTCCTTATGAACCAGAAATGTCTGGGTTTGTATTCAAGATCCAAGCAAACATGAATCCTGCCCATCGTGACCGGATCGCCTTTGTCCGCATTTGTTCAGGAACCTTTGAACGAGGCATGGACGTTACTTTAGAACGTACTGGCAAAAAAATGAAACTCAGTAATGTGACTCAATTTATGGCTGATACCCGTGAAAATATTGAAGAAGCTGTCGCCGGAGATATCATTGGTGTCTATGACACGGGGAATTATCAAATCGGTGACACGATTTATGAAGGAAAACTAAAAGTTGCTTACGAAGAGCTGCCATCGTTTACTCCGGAACTCTTTATGAAAGTTACTGCGAAAAATGTGATGAAGCAAAAATCTTTCCATAAAGGAATCTATCAGTTGGTCCAAGAAGGGGCTATCCAGTTGTACAAGACGTATCTTAGTGATGAGTATATCATCGGTGCTGTCGGGCAACTGCAATTTGAAGTTTTCCAATATCGCATGATGAATGAGTACAATGCGGAAGTCATCATGACCCCAATGGGCCACAAGATCGCCCGTTGGATCGATCCGAAAGACTTGGATGAGCGTATGAGCTCCAGTCGTAACATTTTAGCGAAAGACCGTTTCGACCAGCCATTGTTCTTGTTTGAGAATCAATTTGCGATGCGTTGGTTCGCAGATAAGTACCCAGATGTCGAATTGAAGAGCTTGATGTAAGAGCCGTTTCCCGCGAGCCTGTCTAGGTATGCGCAACTCTGTACGTAAGGCTGATCTTTTTGAATTGAACGATCGTAGAAAGTCCTTTCTTATCAAAATGGATAAGAAGGGGCTTTTTTTGCTGAAAACGTGCTTTTGATACAGAAGGAAGGCTGTGTGATTGGGGCAATGGTCCAATGATCAGACAATTATCCTAATTTATAAGCATTCTTTTAAAAGAAGATAAAAAGAGTTGGAAAAAGAGCGTAGTATTAAAGATGACCGCAAGGAAGTGCACTTGAAATGAATAGAAAAATATCATAGGCACATTTGGTGATTCAGGAAATTTTCACTTGTTTGAAAGTAGAGGGAAAGCAGAGAATAGATTGCCAGTGATAGAGGTCATTTAATCATTTGATCGAGGGATAAGTTCTTTTTGTCAGATGCTACTAGTGAAGACTAAACTTTCTTTATCTGAGCATGATTCGGTTATAGCCCTTAAAACTTCATTTGAAGCACTGCTAACAGATGGCTTAAGTTTTCCGTTGGTGAACCATGGCTTCATAAATCCAAAATGAATTAGTCTCATTGCTAGTCTACTAGTTATCTATAGATCGATTTTGCTAAAGCGAATGATTATTTGTTAAATAAAAGTGATTTCTGAAAGAAGAAAGGGGACCATGTAGTGCTAAAAAGTTTGTTATTCATATTTTCGGCGATATTTTTCTTTCCAACAGTAGAGGCTGCGGCTGATGAGGTTTCCGAAACGTTGATTTTTGATTTGAACACGATTGACTTTAATGACGAACACTATTATTTGTTGAAAACCACACAAGATCTTCAGTTGACCGTCGATAGCAACGGCAGTGAAGGTGCTTTTGGCGTAGAGATCACAGCTGTCGGGAAGGCATTTTCAGCAGAACTAAACAGCGTGAACGGTTCGGAAGAGAAAATCATTCAGATTGAGGATACTGATGAAGCATCAATGATTCTTAACGTAGCTGCAACATTGAACATAAAGGAATATCTTGATTCCAACTCTGAGCACTACCTATCAGTCACTTTTACAGCAATTGATGATTCAGAGACCTTTACGAAAGATATAAAAATGAATCAGACGGATGAGGAAAAAGAAGAGATATCGGATGAGAACTTAATGACTGAAGACCAAGACGATGAAAAGCAAGAAGACAATGGCATCGAAGATGATTCTGAGAGCCAAAAGGAAGAAGCAGAATCTATTTACGACGAGCAAGCAAACTTGGAAGAAGACTCGCTTGATAAGGATTGTACCAAACTAGAAGATTCAATCAGTGATGTTGAGGATGAGGCTGGTACTGAGTTTTTTTTAGGGAAGAAAAGCCAATGTGAGACAGCAACATTTTTTTCAAAAGAAGTGATCATTGAAAAAAAATATGTTTAGATTTATATTAGGAAAAACCGCTTATTTGATATGAGCGGTTTTTCTTGTCTCACTTCTTCTATTTCTTCCTAAAGAGGAAACCATGGAGAGAAGATACGCAACATTTCTTTAAAAAGGAATCTCTCAATAATTGATGACCAATGGAATAAGTAGAAGCAGAACAAAAGAGAGGAACTAGCCCTCTCTTTTTCTTTTTGATTTTAAAATGTAGATGACTGCAGCTGCCAGCGCTGCAATGAGAACAAAGATGATCCAGATAAGGATTTGATTATTTGTCTGAACGTTGGCGGCGTTCGTTGGACGGTTCTCTTTTTTGAAGTTATCCAAGTCCTCTTTCTCATAAGAAAAAGTAGTGGTGATCGCTTTTCTAGTTGTTTCTATTGTTAAACGGTATTCGCCTTCAATAAGCTCACTATCGTCTATTAAAGGAATCTGCATTCTTGGTTTGGTTAACGGCGTTAAAAGAACGGAATCTGCTAACTCTCCAGAGGCAATTGTTTCTCCATTTGGGTTTATTAGTTCGTAGAGCGCATTGTTTAAGTTGCCTAAAATAGGATTATAGTTGAGGGCATAAAATTGTAGGTTTACCGTGTCCTGAAGAGCAACAAATGAGAAATCTTGATAAATAATATCTTGAATATCCTCATATTTGCTAAAAATTAAGTTGATAAAAATGATAGACTCGTAGGCAGACGCAATACTAATAGAATCTTCAGCTGTTTGAACACCTAATATTTGCTTGAAATTAATTCCACCCATTACAGTACCTTCAAGCTCTATGTCGTCTGGAACATTTATGGTAATGCTGACACCAACAGATTCATTAGGGGCAATTTCTATTTGATTCTCTTTGTCTATAGCATCTGAAGCGATAGTAACATAATTTGAAAAGTCGTATTTATCATCGAGAAGGTTCTCTGTATTCGAAGTGTACAAAATAGAGGATTCTCTTGAAATAGCAGTTGAAGCAAAGGGAGTGACCACTATTGATGAATCACCAGCTCCGATGTTTTCCAATTTAATGTCAAATGTATACTTTTTATCAACATCAGAAGGAAGAGTAATAGTATTTCTTGATGTTTCATACTCGGTATCGCTAAGCGATAGTTTTAAAGTATTCGTTGTCTCATTCGCTGTTGCAATATTTATATTTGCGATTATTGTCAATATGAGGAAGAACACAGAAACTCTTAGAAAGGAGTATCTGTGTTTTGATATTTTATCCATATGTTATCCTTTTTAAGAATTAAAGGTCTTGGCCATTGTCTGAGTCAGTAGTATCTGATGCAGTAACTGTGATAGTGGGTGTGCCATCTAGCAAAGCAGTTTGACGATTGAATGTGAAAGTTGTATCTACGCTGGTAGCTACTGATTGGGAAATAGCTTCTGCTTCAACGGCAACATCACCATTTTCGGTGATAACGATTCCTTCAGAATCAGAAGAAACTGTAATTGTAACTTTATTAACTGAACGAGTTAAGTTTGTTAATGTTCCGCCAACGTTTTCAATAGTTCCTGTCATTGTTCCGTTGACAAATAATGCTGGACTTATTTCGAACGTTTCGTTTAAATTCATATCATTAAATGCAAAACTAGATGTTCCTTCTGTTATAGTAACAGCAAATGGAACAGAGGGAACCTCTGGCATAGCAACATCTGCTGTCGCAGTGATTCCTCCTACTAGTAGTAAAGATGTTGCCAATGTAGTACCCAAAATAACTTTTTTCATAATAAAACCTCACTTTAATTTTTGCAGATGATTTACTGCTTAAATAAAGTATACAATGATGATGTATTAAGTTATTATCCGTTTTTGCGCTATTTTTAATGAAAAAGTAGAAAGTATTTTATTAATCTGATTTTTTATAAAATAATTTAATCAAATTTTCTAGTAGTCCAGTGATGTTGATTATCAAGTCAACATATCTTTCTGTGTAGCAATTGTCCGTGCGGTAATGATTTATATGAAAATAATTTTGTTGCAATGTTACAATTTGGCTAATATTTTAAGTCAAGATCTTCTCAGAGTTGAAAGAATTGTCGTTCCAACTAGGATTCGACCTAGCAAAGTAATTATATTGTTATTCGTAGTCTCTGAGAATTTGCTCTGAATCAGTCGCTGTAAGGGGAATCAGTTCTGAAGATTCATATCTGTTATTTCTTTCGTGAACATCTGCAATTCAGTAGAATACAATCTTCTATCATTTTTAAGATACTATTTATAGAAGTAGTTTTACGAGTATGAACTATTGCATAGGTGGGGATTGAACGTATTGTTCTATTTATGCATTTCTATTGAATGGGCAATCAAAGTCATAGATTTGAAAATTATCAATTAATGTTTTTATTCAATTTGTAATCTGTACCTATAAATCTTCTACCTTAACGGGACAGAGATATTAAAGGTTGCTTCAAGCTTAAAATTATAAATCCGTACTTGTTTCATTTTAAAAATATCTCAAAAAAATTAGCTGTTTAGAATTACTATCTCATCAATACTAGATTTTAGTAGGATTCATAATATTAGGAGAATATACAATAAGACTCTTTGAAGAAACCTTAGAGTTTTTTTGTCTCTTTTATTTTTATGAAGTTGCTACTCGTTTCTAATTAACAGGTCTTTTAGTCAGTAGAAAGAAAAATGAGGAACAATGATTATTTTATTTGTAGTTTTTTTGAAAAAAAGACGATAAAAATCGGCTGGTTCTTACTATATCCTTAATAGCAGAGGATCAAAGTTCTTTTAAGGAGTGAATCAAAATGCTGCAAACCAGAATAAATTTCAGTCGACAAAAGAATGCTACCATGTTGACTGTGCGCTTTTTCAGCAACAAGACGAATACGATTTTAGAGAGAAATTTAATTGTGGATCAAGAAGATGATCGCCAATCGGTTCTTGACTACTTAGCACAATCACTAGGGGAAATCAACATCTTGCAATACTCTTCGAAAAACGTTTTGTGTATCGCTGAACGTTCAAGGTTAGAAAAAGCAGGCGGCAGTCATCGATTGGAACATTTTTGGGGAGATGTGATCAGCTATATCGTTGAGTGCGTGGATAAATCTGGTGTTCATTATGATTTGCATGTCATTGGCAATGTTGATTCGGATGATGAAGAAATCATGCGGTCAATCAATCAAATGAGTGATGAATTGTCGATCATCAACATTTATGAATACAAAGATTGCTGGCTAAAAAGAGAAGATATTTTATTACAAGCTCTTTGAAATGAACTTGATTCCTCAAAGAAGTTTGTCCAGCTAGAAAATGATTTTACTCTCCAAGTCACTTACCAATCAATGAAAGAATACGAATTTTTTCTAAGTTTATGGAAACAGCTAATTCACAGGTTCTTTTTCATGGTTTCCAACACTTTTATGTTACAAAAAATAAGAATCGTTTCACAAGTTTTTCTCACCCGTACTGTTTTAAAGAAGAGGGGATTTTTCTGAAGTTTTTATTAAAATTGTCCGTTTAATGAAAAAAGAGGCTTGAATTTAAGTTTATTTTACTATAATTGGATACTGGGATACTTTTTAAATAAGGCGGGTAAAAAATTTTGGAGTATATAGAAAAATTGTATAGGTTTTATTTAACCAAAAAACAGGTAGATAAATTAACTATTGTTAGAAATATCATTTTGGAGAAGCAGCTATCTCTCGATAAAATATGTGAAACGACAAACAAATCTTTGTATCAGGTGAAAATATTGATCAATGAAATCGCCGAAGATATGAGAGAGTTTACGACTTTTGACGAGTCAATTTTTTTGCTGAAAAAGAGAACTGTTTATTTGTCACGAGAATTAAATGAAGAACAAAGCCTGCATATTTTTGTGAATCTAAAGAAAAAATATTTCTTAGAATCTCCTTATTATCGTCTATTATCCTATTTGTTAAGAAAAAGAAAGACCCGTATGGTGGACATCTCGGAAGAATTGATTTTTAGTATTTCTTATTGTTATAAATTGATCAGCTATCTTAAGAAAATGCTGGTTATCCAAAATGTTCCGATTACTATCAATAACAATACAGATTCCATTGATTTGACAGGGGCAGAGCCGTGTGTGAGGATGTACCATTATTTAGTTGAGATCATGGCTTGTAATGTATACATCAATCAGCGAACCCGTGCCAGCGTTGAATTAGCAGCTAAAGAATATGAGCCGTTAAAAACCACAAAAGTGAAGCACGACATTATGTTTTCAATCATTGAAAATGCGGTGTTGAGAGGCTATATTGTCAATGAGTTAGACGATGCTTCCATCACTATTTATGAGCAAATCAAGCAACTAGATGGGGAAAAGCAAGTGATCAAGCTGCTGCCGATCAGAAGTCAGCAAGATATTGAGAAAGAACAGATTTTTTATCATTTCTGGGTTTTTCTTTTCATACCTGAAACGATCTCGGATCAAGAAAAACTACTTTTGGGCCAAAAGCTGAGAAATCTTTTAGGAAATCCGCTGGTCGAATTTTCTGCCGATGTTGTAGCTGTCTTGTCGCAAAAGTATAATCTTTCTAAAGAGATCGAAGAATTCATTACCTATGAATTAGTGATGAATACATGGGGCTGTCTTCATCTCTTTTTGGATAGTTTTGTGTCTACTGAAGATTTGTCCTCTACGAACGAACGAGTATTAGAGGTGGAAGAGCTGATTGCAGCTGCCTTGCAGCGCCATTCGTTTGTAATAGAAAAAGAAGCCCTCTTCTTAAGGAAAATCGCTCAGATCACAGCGTCTTATTTACCTATCCAGGAAGAGGAACCGATTCGTATTGGTATTTCTCTTTTGAACCATCCAGAATATATTCCGGTCATTAAAAACAAACTGTTGAAAATTTACAATGAAAATGTGATTCACTTTAGTTCGAATTTAGGAGACTCAGATATATTGGTTTCTGATGGCGTGCTAATCCATAATGAGTCGCAGAAATTCACATTTTTTGGCAATGTTCATAGTACCAAGGATTGGCACAATCTAAATGTGATGATCCAGTCGATGATTTCTAATAAATATACTTAAAAAGAGAGCGTATGGCTCTCTTTTTTTACTTGAACATCAGGTATCGTTGGTCGAAGTACTAACCAAAAGAAGGAAGAGAGAAGACAAAAAAAGATATCTATAAAAGAGGGCTGCGACAGTCACCTTTTATAGATATTTTTTAAACCCATGATCAGGCAAAGCTAACGTGATGAGGATAGCGTTTTTTTGATGGAGATTTCCACCACTTCGGGCATTTGGATCACAGAGATCGTTGCAGGATCATAAGAGCCATCAGGTAATTTTTTCAAGAAGTAATTTTTGATTTCTTCAACTTCCGTCGGGCGAATAGTTCTTTTTTTATTGATCAGCAAAATTTCATTGTGGTTCGGCGCTGAGGTAAAGATCACGGTTGTATCTCCGGCTGTGTAAACCTTTACAAGTTCCGCGTCGGTATTTTCAAGTTGATTCAATACTAGTCGAGAATGGCTGTTCGTAACATTGATTAATTTCACCAGACTCACCTCACATTCTATGTATTTATTAATAACATTATAGGGCGTTTTTTTTCAAAAGAAAAGCCAGACAACTCGGAATTACCCAATTTTTTGGCAAAACATGGTTGTCTGGCAAAGGAAACGTTTCGTTACACGTTTTGGCAGCTTGTTACTCGTTTGTTCCCGATGCTTCTTCTTCAGAAGCCGGATTGGCTTCTTCAAGAGGTGCAGGGGACTCAGCGGAGGTCACAATGATTATATCTGCATCTTCTAATTGTGCTTTTAGTTGATGTACTTGTGGATGCTCAAGATAAAATTCTGCAATGCCGTCTTCGATTTGATCTTGGATGGTTCTACGCAAGGGGCGAGCCCCCATCGTTGCACTGTAACCAAGATCCACCAATTTTTCTTGCACGTCTTGTGGAACGTCGATATGCAGTTTTTGTTGGCTAAGGGTTTGATTGACTTCATGCAGCATGAGAGACACGATCGATAACAAGTTTTCCTTGCTTAAAGCTTTAAATTCGATGATGCCGTCAAAGCGGTTGAGAAACTCTGGTGTAAAGTAATTATTCAATTGATTCAAAACGGAACGAGTGATACCTTCACGCGCCGCACCGAAGCCAACGTTAGCTTCAACTTTGCCGGTTCCGGCATTACTTGTCATGATGATCAAGGTGTCCTTAAAGCTGACGGTACGTCCTTGAGCATCGGTCAAGCGACCATCATCGAGAATTTGCAAGAACATATGCAATACATCAGGATGGGCTTTTTCTACTTCATCTAATAGAATCAAGCTGTAAGGATTCCGACGAACTTTTTCAGTCAATTGACCTGCTTCTTCATAGCCAACATAGCCTGGAGGAGAACCAATCAATTTGGATACACTGTGTTTCTCCATGTATTCTGACATGTCGAAACGAATCATTGATTCTTCAGAACCAAACATTTCATAAGCTAATTGTTTTGCTAATTCGGTTTTCCCGACACCGGTTGGACCGACGAATAGGAAAGAGCCGATCGGACGGTTTTGTTTGCCTAAACCGACGCGATTTCTGCGGATCGCTTTTGCAACTTTGTCGATTGCTTCGTCTTGACCAATAACTTTAGCTTTCAAGTCATCCGCAAGATTCCTCAACTGGGTTTGTTCTTTTTCTTTTAATTCCCCAACAGGGATATTTGTCCGTTCTTCAACAATTTGTTCCATGTCTTTTTCGGTGATGACAGGCGTTTCTTCTTCGCTGATTTGACGTTCTTTCATTTTTTGAAGCTTGTTGATTTGATCGCGATAGTAAGCAGCTTTTTCAAAATCTTCTTCTCGAGAGGCAGCTTGTTTTTGTTCTTCCGCTTCTTGTAATTTCTTTTCGATCGTTTTTGGATCAACGATTTGGATCGTCAAGTTTTTCTTCGAACCTGTTTCATCTAGCAGATCGATCGCTTTATCAGGCAAGAATCGATCTTGAATGTAACGGTTAGAAAGGGTAGCGGCAGCTGCGATCGCTTCATCCGTATATTTCACATGATGGTAATCTTCATAACGCGGTTGTAGGCCTTTTAAAATACGAATGGTTTCTTCCACAGAAGGTTCATCCACACGTACTGGTTGCAAACGCCGTTCTAAAGCGGCGTCTTTTTCGATAATGCGGTATTCATTTAACGTCGTTGCTCCGACCATTTGTAGTTCTCCACGGGCAAGAGCTGGTTTTAAGATATTTCCAGCATCCATATTTCCGTCGCCGGCTGCACCAGCGCCAACGATTTCATGGACTTCATCGATAAACAAGATCACATTTTCCGCTTGCTTGATTTCTTCGATCAATTTTTGGATGCGTTCTTCAAATTGGCCACGAATACCTGTGCCTTGAACAAGCGACGCAACGTCCAAACGAATAACTTCTTTTTCCATCAATTTTTGTGGCACATCACCATCAACGATTTTTTGGGCTAACCCTTCAACAACGGCAGTTTTCCCAACCCCAGGTTCACCAATCAATACAGGATTATTTTTGGTTCGGCGATTAAGGATCTCGATCACGCGTTTGATTTCTGAATCACGACCGACCACTGGATCGACTTCACCATCACGAGCCATTTGAGTGATATTGATGCCATATTCTCCCAGCAGACCCGCAGGCGCTTGGTTATTGCGTGGTGGTTGCCCGCCAACAAAACCGTTACCGCCAGTTTGTGTCGGTGGGGTTTGTTCATAAGGGGTATTTCCTTGCTGCATTTGACGAGACATTTGACGGAATAAATCATCAAGATTGCCAAATCCAAAAGGATCTTGCGCCATTGCAGCTGCAGCATTCCCAGATTGTGCTTTTAATTTTTGGTAACAACTTTGACAATAATCGAGTTGTTTTCTTTGACCATTGACATTGGCATATAAATGAATTGAAGCTTCATTTTTGCCGCAATTTTGACAAAGCATAGATTCACGACCTTTCATATTTGTTCCAACAACCCTATTTTACGGCGCATTTGATTGCTTGTAAAAGAAAAGGGGCTGTGGGCAAAGTAACGGTCACCTTCAAGGTAATGTGTTATTGACCTTTACTGACCATAATTCTATTATACTAACTTTTTGTCAGACTGCAAGAATTTTACCTTTAAAAATTTTCCCTTCGATTTCACTTATAGAAGCGGTCTTTTAAATAAAAAGTAATTCCTATATAATAGAAAGAAAGAGGTGAGAATAGACGTTGGAGAACAGAGATTTTGCTGCAGAAGTAGTACGTTTACGCAATGGAGAGATCCAAGAATTGATTGTCCAACAGCCGGAATTTCTGGCGTTTAGAGATGTCTGGCTCCAGTTGGAAGACCGGTCTTCTTTTGTCGGAGAAGCGGGATTAAATGGGAAGATCATCTACCGTTACGTGCAAGAAAATAAATAGGACATTTATTTCAATCGTTTATTTAAGAGAAAACGGTTGTCTATCGAGGAAAAAAATGGTAATCTTAACAGTTGAAAGGGCGATTTTTTTCGGGTATCATTGCATGCATGGAAATTTTGCCTTCACACAAAAAAACGTATCATAAAGGAGATTGATCAATATGGAAAAGAAAGATTTTCACGTAGTTGCTGAGACAGGGATTCACGCACGTCCAGCTACATTATTGGTTCAAACAGCAAGCAAATTCAACTCTGATATCAACCTAGAGTACAAAGGTAAATCAGTAAACCTTAAATCAATCATGGGCGTAATGTCATTAGGTGTTGGCCAAGGTTCTGATGTAACTATCACTGCTGAAGGTGCTGACGAAGCAGATGCAATCGCTGCAATCGTAGAAACAATGAAAAAAGAAGGTTTGTCTGAATAATGGTTGAGATGCTAAAAGGAATTGCTGCTAGTGATGGTGTAGCCGTTGCGAAAGCCTACCTGTTAGTACAACCTGATTTATCTTTTTCAAAAGTATCAGTTGAAGATACTGCAGCAGAGGAAGCACGCTTAGATGATGCGTTAGCGAAGTCAACAGCGGAATTACAACAAATCCGCGACAAAGCAGCGCAAACTTTAGGTGAAGCAGAAGCACAAGTATTTGATGCTCATTTAATGGTTCTTTCAGATCCCGAGATGATCGGTCAAATCAAACAAAACGTGACAGATAACAAAGTCAATGCAGAAGCTGCATTGAAAGAAGTTACTGACATGTATATTGGTATGTTTGAAGCAATGGATGACAATGCTTACATGCAAGAACGGGCAGCTGACATCAAAGATGTTGCTAAACGTATCTTGGCGCATTTGTTGAATGTGACTTTGCCTAATCCTTCAATGATCAACGAAGAAGTAGTCGTTGTTGCGCATGACTTGACACCAAGTGATACCGCACAATTAGACCGCAACTTTGTTAAAGCTTTTGTAACAGATATCGGTGGACGTACTTCTCATTCCGCAATCATGGCACGTTCTCTTGAAATCCCAGCAATCGTTGGAACGATGGAGATCACTGCAAAAGTGAAAGCGGGCGACATCTTAGCTGTTAACGGCATTATCGGTGACGTTATCGTCAACCCGACAGATGACCAAGCGGCTGAATTTGTTGAAGCTGGGAAAGCCTACGCAGATCAAAAAGCAGAGTGGGAAAAATTAAAAGATGCTGAAACAGTTACGGCTGATGGTAAGCACTTTGAATTAGCTGCGAACATTGGTACACCAAAAGATTTAGAAGGTGTCCACAACAATGGTGCAGAAGCAGTCGGTTTATACCGTACTGAATTCTTGTACATGGATTCTCCTGATTTCCCAACAGAAGAAGACCAATATAAAGCGTATAAAGCAGTTCTAGAAGGAATGGCTGGAAAACCAGTGGTTGTCCGCACAATGGATATCGGTGGCGATAAAGAACTTCCTTACTTAAAATTGCCTCATGAAATGAATCCTTTCTTAGGCTATCGTGCATTGCGTATCAGCTTGTCTGAACTTGGGGACGACATGTTCCGTACCCAACTTCGTGCGTTGTTACGTGCTTCTGCTCATGGTAACTTACGTATTATGTTCCCAATGGTGGCAACATTGAAAGAGTTCCGTACAGCGAAGAAAATGTATGAAGAAGAGCGTCAAAAATTGATTGACGAAGGCGTTGAGATTTCTAACGAGATCCAAGTCGGAATCATGATCGAAATTCCAGCAGCAGCTGTCTTAGCAGACAAGTTTGCGAAGGAAGTTGACTTCTTCAGTATTGGTACCAATGACTTGATCCAATACACAATGGCTGCAGACCGCATGAATGAACGCGTGTCTTACTTGTACCAACCATACAACCCATCCATCTTACGCTTGATCAAAAACGTGATCGATTCAGCGCATGCTGAAGGCAAATGGGCTGGTATGTGTGGAGAAATGGCCGGCGATCAAACTGCTGTGCCACTTCTTGTAGGTATGGGCTTAGATGAGTTCTCAATGAGTGCAACATCTGTTCTGAAAACACGTAGCTTAATGAAACGTTTGTCAACCACTGACATGCAAGAATTAGCAAAACGTGCTTTAGAAGATTGCGATACAATGGAAGAAGTTGTAGAGTTAATCGAACAGTATGTAAAATAATCATTTCTAGGCAACAAGCAATTTTTGCTTGTTGCCTTTTTTTGTTTTAAGAAGACATTTTGTTTGATTTGACTTGCAACAACTTACTACTTTTTTCAGACAACGAACAGTTTTGTCATATCTTGGAATTAAGCTATGATTCCCTGAGTTTTTCCCGTATCATGGTTAAATGGGGAACAAAATCTAGGACCATGGTAGGAGTATCTCTGCGATCGCCTATGGTATACTAATATCAGATATAAGCATTTCCAAGGAGGAATCATCTTTGAAAGTACTTCTTTATTTTGAAGGAGAAAAATTATTAGCTAAATCAGGTATCGGTCGCGCATTGGCCCATCAGCAACGAGCGCTGACATCTGTCGGGATTCCTTTTACTCTTGATAAAAATGATGAGGATTATGACATTCTTCACATCAACACGTATGGAATCAATAGTATGCATATGGTCAATAAAGCCAAAAGACAAGGAAAAAAAGTGATTTACCATGCCCATTCTACAGAAGAGGATTTTCGGAATTCATTTATCGGTTCAAATCAGCTTTCGCCATTATATAAAAAATATTTGATCAATCTTTATTCCAGAGCCGATCAATTGATCACCCCGACCCCTTATTCGAAAGAACTTTTGGAAGGGTATGGTATCCAAGTGCCGATCGAAGCGATCTCAAACGGGATCGATCTTGACAAATATCAGCCGGATCATGAGAAAGAAAAAGCCTTTCGTGAGTATTTTCAGCTTTTACCTGATCAAAAAGTCATTATATCGGTCGGCTTGTTTTTTGAACGAAAAGGCATTCTTGATTTTGTAGAGATAGCTAGACAATTGCCTGAATATACGTTTATCTGGTTTGGTCATACACCAATGATGACGATTCCTAAGCAGATTCGCGACCTTGTCAATGAAGACCATCCAGAAAATGTGCTGTTTCCCGGCTATATCAAAGGAGACATCATCGAAGGGGCATATTCAGCGGCTGATCTGTTCTTCTTTCCTTCCTATGAAGAAACAGAAGGGATCGTGGTCCTTGAGGCGTTAGCCAGCCACCAAAATGTGCTTGTTCGGGATATTCCAGTATATAAAGGGTGGCTAAGCAATGGGCACAATGCATACATGGAGAAAACCAATCAAGGGTTTATCGAGAAAATCAAAGGAATCGTAGATGGCACGTTGCCACAGTTAAGTGAAGCGGGTTATGAAACGGCCAAGCAAAAGAGTATTGATGAAATCGGATATGAGCTAAAAGAAGTTTATACAAAAGTGATGAATACGGAATAAAGAAACTAATGTAAAGTTTGGAGGTACCGTTTTGAAAATCGGATTTTTTACAGACACCTACTTCCCCCAGGTAAGTGGTGTGGCGACATCGATCAAGACATTGAAAGAAGAGCTTGAGAAAAAAGGCCATAAAGTGTATATCTTTACTACGACCGATCCCAATGCTGATCTAGACGAAGAAGATATCATTCGCATGCCAAGTGTCCCGTTTGTGTCCTTCAAAGATCGGCGAATCGTAGTGCGCGGCATGTTGTATGCCTATTTGATCGCCAAAGAGTTAGAGTTGGAATTGATCCATACCCATACCGAGTTTGGCTCTGGGATGTTAGGGAAAATGGTGGGGCGCAAATTGCAAATTCCTGTGATCCATACCTACCATACGATGTATGAAGACTACTTGCACTACATCGCCAATGGGAAGGTCTTACGGCCGTCTCACGTGAAATATCTTTCGCGGCTATTTGCCAACCACTCGACAGGTGTTGTTTGTCCAAGTGAACGAGTCATCGATACGCTGAGGGGGTATGGTGTGGTTTCACCGATGCGGATCATCCCCACAGGGATCGAAGTCGAGAAGTTTCGTCGACCGGACATTACATCTGAAATGAAAAAAGAATTGCGGGAGAAATTAGGCATCACTGAGGATCAACCCATGCTGCTTTCCCTCAGTCGTATTTCTTATGAAAAGAATATCCAAGCGATCATCGATGGGATGCCGGAAATTCTAACCAAGATTCCTGATGCGCAATTAGTGATCGTTGGGAAAGGTCCGCATAAAGAAAAATTAGAAGAAAAAGTGGTGGATATGGCGCTAACTGACCATGTTCAATTTGTCGGCGAAGTGGCGAATGATAAAGTGGCGATCTATTACCACGCTGCCGATTACTTCGTCAGTGCCTCTACTTCAGAAACACAAGGACTGACATACACGGAAGCAATGGCTGCTGGGACCCCATTAGTCGTTGAAGGCAATGATTACTTAAACACCTTGATCGATGATCCATCGTTAGGCGTCACCTTTGAGAGTGATCGGGATTTCGCAAAAGCATTTATTGATTATTATGAACAAAAGATTCCTGCTGATCCCGAAGTTCTTTCTAGGAAGATGTACGAGATCTCGGCATTACGCTTTGGTGAGTCGATGCTGTCTTTCTACCATGATATGGTTGCCTATTATGAAACCGAACGCATCGAGAAAGAAACCGAGCAGACGTTAGAAAAATTCAAAGTAAAATTAAAGGCATTTCGCCGAACGATCGATTAAACAGAAAATTTTCGCAAGTTCATGTTTTTAGCGTATACTAAAGACATGAACTTTTTTATTTTGGAGGGATCTGCATGAAATTAGGATTTATCGGTACTGGTGTCATGGGTCAAGCGATGGTTGGTCATCTCTTAGCTGCAGGACATACAGTGAATGTTTACAATCGGACGAAAGCAAAAACAGATGAACTCGTTGCGAATGGAGCAATTTGGTGTGACACCCCAACAGAAGTTGCATCAGAAAGTGAAATCATCTTTACAATGGTTGGGTATCCATCCGACGTTGAAGAGGTTTACTATGGGCCTCAAGGGATTTTTCAAACGGCTGTGACGGGCAAAACATTGGTGGATTTTACAACCAGCACACCTGATTTGGCAGAACGAATCTACCAGACAGCGAAGGAAAAAGGAGCAGCGAGTATTGATGCGCCAGTTTCTGGTGGTGATCTTGGTGCGAGAAACGCCACGCTAACGATTATGGTTGGTGGCGATGAAGAAGCTTACCAACAAGTAAAACCACTTTTTGAAGTATTAGGAAAGACGTTTCAACTTCAAGGAGGGGCTGGAAAGGGGCAGCATACGAAAATGGCCAATCAGATCATGATTGCCGGCACCATGACGGGGATGACAGAAATGCTGGTCTATGCGAACCAAGCGGGTCTAGATTTACCACGAGTGATTGACACCCTTTCTGGCGGTGGTGCAGCCAATTGGTCCATGACGAATTACAGTCCACGTATCCTAAAAGAGGATTATTCACCAGGTTTTTTTGTCAAACATTTCATCAAAGATCTGGGGATCGCTCTGGATGAAGCCAAGAAGATGGGATTGGATTTGCCAAGCACCACTTTAGCTAAAAAATTGTATGATCAGTTGGCTGAAAAAGGCTATGAAAATGACGGAACGCAGGCGCTGATTAAACTTTGGTGGCAAGATGGAAAAAAATCTTAAAATGACAAAAAAAATACGAAAAATCAATGCAAGATAGAGGATGTTTTGATACAATATAACGGACAGAAAAAGGAGGCTTACGAATGAAAAGTTCGCAATTAGTCGCTATCATCAAACGTTTAGAAGCGATGGTCGAAGCGCAAGACAATGAAGTTCAAGTACGTCGTTTTGAAAAAGAAGGCGTCGAAAAATGTACCGTTACTTATGACAATTCGACAGAAACGTTTGAATTAACGGAAGCAGAATCAAGTCAATCTTATCAATTTGATAATGTTGATATTGTAGCCATGGAAATCTATGATTTGATCCAATAAGAATGAGTGGGACGTTCGTCGTCGCTTTCTCATTTCTATACAGCAAGCCTACTTGGGCTTGCTGTTTTTTATTTTTCTGCTGCTTTTTCTTGGCGATACAGGTGATTAAGGATGATCCCTAATGGATCGAGATCTTCCGGGGCTAAAGGAAGCGCAGCGCTTGATGGCGGAAGTGGCTGGAATTTTTCTTCGGGAGAAAGAATGTTTGTTTGGATCAACTTACCAAAGCTGACTTGATAGTATTTGAGTTGAGTCGTCTGTGATACTGGCTCCTGGGGAATCGAAAAAATCACTTCCGGTTCTTGAATGAACTGATTGACCCTCACGATTTCTTGGTAAAAGCTTTCTGCTAGATGGATCTCTCGCTGCAGTACACTAGCTTGTTCAAACAATAAGTGATCAATCAGGTATGCCAAGCGTTTTTTAAGGAGTGAAAAACAGTCGGTCTTCTTTCCTGCAAAAAAACAGCCGATCTCTCGCCACTTCTCTTCCAAGGAATACGCCTCCATTTGAGGGAGTTGCTTACGTAAGGTTAATAGCGTCAGTTCGTTGACAGTCGGCAATTGAAACGTTTCTGACAATAATTGAAACAACACAGGCAATTTTTTTGTTTGTCGAAAGGGGCCATAACTGCCAATTTGTGGTGTTTGAGTGATCGTGAAGCTATGATTCGTCAAATCAACAAAGCAATAGTTCGCTGAATGGTTCATTTGGCGGTTGTAGATAGGATGAAAAGCTTGGATCAAACGACATTCAAGTAATAGTGCATCCAATTCGGTATCTGTTTCGATGGTTTCAAAATCAACGACATTATAAACAAGTCGAAGTACCTTATTGGCATGCTGCTGGTTTTTTCGGAAGTAGGAAACGACACGCTGCTTCAATGATTTGGCTTTTCCCACATACAAGACTTCGTTGTGTTGATCTTTCATTAGATAAACGCCAGGCCTTTCAGGGAGTGCATTTGCTTTGTTTTTTAGAAACTCTTTGTTCGGATTCATCGATCTTTCCTCTCCTTCCTTCAAAGAGTAGCAGATGAAGCTTAAGAGAGCAACGTTTGCTGGCCATTGACAAGAAAAAATTAGAAATAGAGTGGAAGCAACGCAATGATAAACTTTGACATTCAAAGGAAATTTCTCTATAACGGAAACGGATTATTTTGTCAACTCGCAGCTTTTAAAATCTTAGAAAATCAATTCTTAAATAAAAATGCGCTTAAAAATAAAAAAAGTTCGAAAAAATTCTTGCATTTCTCAATAACTTCCGATATAGTTTGACTATCAAATGATTTGATTATCAAAGTATTCGGATGGTGAAGGTTATGGAACCCAATTTAGAAACAGTTAATGACTACTTAGTCAGCGTCTTTAATGACATCTTAGTGATTGAAGAATCTGAATTGAAAAAATCTCAATTCAAAGACCTTTCAATTACCGAAATGCATACCATCGAAGCCATCGGGATGTACAAAAAAAAGACCACGACTGAAGTTGCCAAAGAGCTTTCGATCACTGTTGGGACTTTGACCATCGCGATCAATCGTTTGGTGAAAAAAGAATATGTAGAACGGATTCGCAGTGAAGATGATCGGCGAGTCGTCAAACTAGGTTTGACGAAAAAAGGAAAACTCCTTTATCGTGTTCATCAGCATTTTCATCGTGAGATGGTGAAGGGTGTCTTGAGTCAGATGTCTCCTGAAGAGGAACAGGCACTGTTGAAAGCACTGAAAAATCTGCATGACTTTTTACAAGATTATAAGTGAGAATAATGGATGAATATGTTTGGAAAAATTACCGCGACTGCAAGTTATGTTCCAGAAAAAATCGTAACAAATGATGATCTATCAAATTTGATGGATACTTCAGATGAATGGATCCATTCTCGCACGGGAATCAAACGAAGAAGAGTCGCTGTCGGCGAAAACACTTCAGACCTTTGTATTCGCGTCGCTCAAACGCTCTTGCAAGATGCTCAGCTTTCAGCAGAAAGTCTGGATTTTATCTTGGTAGCGACGATCACACCGGATTTCAATACACCGGCGGTTGCTTGCCAAGTCCAAGGGGCGATTGGGGCAGTCAATGCCTTTGCTTTTGATATCAGTGCAGCATGTGCTGGTTTCGTGTATGCATTGTCTATGGCTGAAAAACTGATTCGAACGGGCGCTAAAAAAGGATTGGTCATCGGTGGAGAAGTACTTTCAAAAGTCTTGGATTGGAACGACCGTTCGACGGCTGTTTTATTCGGAGATGGTGCCGGCGGTCTATTGTTGGAAGCATCTTCAGAGCAGCATTTGCTCAAAGAGTCTTTAAAAGCAGATGGGACGCGAGGCATGTCCTTAACATCTGGTTTTCGCACGAATGAGAATCCTTTTTCACAAAACGCTCCGGCGTATAGTGCTTGTATGCAAATGATTGGACGAGAAATCTTTGATTTTGCGACGCGTGATGTGGTCGCCTCGATCAATGATCTGATACAAGATGAAGCAATTGATTATTTTTTGCTTCACCAAGCAAATTCACGCATTTTAGACAAAGTTGCTCGCAAGCTGAAGCAACCCCGTGAGAAATTTTTGCAAAATATGCAAGATTATGGCAATACTTCGGCAGCCTCGATTCCGTTATTGCTAGATGAAGAAATCAAACGAGGTACACTGTCCCTTGGCAGTGGTCAAAAAGTGGTGTTCTCAGGTTTTGGCGGCGGATTGACATGGGGAACTATGTTAGCCACCTTATAACTTGTTCACGAAACAAAATTACTATTGAAAAACACATTGGAGGAATATACACATGGTATTCGAAAAAATTCAAGAAATCGTAGCAGAAGAATTAGGAAAAGAAAAAGAAGAAATCAAATTGAACACGAACATCCAAGAAGATTTAGAAGCAGACAGCTTGGATCTTTTCCAAATCATTAACGAGATCGAAGATGAATTCGATGTGAAGATCGAAACAGAAGATGGTATCACAACCGTTGAAGATCTAGTTAAATATGTAGAAAAACAACAAGCATAAAACAAAGGCTAGGCAGACAGCCTAGCCTTTCCTTTTTAAGAACGTGTTTTTGCTGATTCATAGACGAACTGCAAGAATCCATGTTCTCCAACAACAACGAACAAAGTAATGAAGGAGTGCAAGATGAAGACAGCCTTTTTATTTAGCGGTCAAGGTGCACAGTACCCCAAAATGGGGGAAGAGCTCTATCACCAAGAAGCAATCGTTCGTGAGACGTTTGAACAATCCAGCACTATTCTAGGATATGATATGGCCGAGTTATGCTTTACTGAAAACGAACGTTTAAACCAGACGGAATATACACAGCCTGCCATTTTAACAGTAAGCACAGCTTTTTGGCGACTTTTGGATGCGCAAGGAATCGAAGCAGATGCTGTTGCTGGCTTAAGTTTAGGTGAATATACAGCCTTAGTCGCTAGTGGCGCGCTTGATTTCAAGACCGCAGTCGCATTGGTGCAAAAGCGCGGTCGGTATATGGCAAGTGCGGCGCCTGCAGGTGTTGGGAAAATGGTTGCTGTGATGAACACACCCGCTGAAACGATTGAAGAAATCTGTAAAGAAGCAAGTCAAGTGGGGATCGTGACACCAGCGAATTACAATACGCCGCAGCAGATCGTCATTGGCGGTGAAGCGCCGGCAGTGGATAAAGCGGTGGAATTGTTACAAGCTGCTGGAACCAAACGGGTGATTCCTTTAAATGTCAGCGGTCCTTTCCATACTGCTTTGTTGGAACCGGCATCGCAGCAATTAGCACAGGAATTAGCTCAAATTACCTTTGATGAGTTGCAAGTACCTGTCATCAGCAATACGACCGCGCAGCCGATGCAGCAAGACCAAATCAAGGAACTGTTGACGCTGCAAGTGAAATCGCCAGTGCGTTTTTACGAAAGCATTGCGACACTGAAGCAGCTTGGCATCCAACAAGTCATCGAGATCGGACCAGGAAAAGTATTGAGCGGTTTTATGAAGAAAATAGACAAAGAAATCCAGACTGCGCGTGTAGAAGATAGCCAAACGTTGGCAGATACACTAGCCCAATTCAACTAGGAGGAATTTATGGATCTGCAAAATAGAAACGTCTTTGTAACTGGTAGCTCGCGAGGGATCGGTTTTACCATCGCGGAAGCCTTTGCCAAAGAAGGAGCGAATATCGTTTTAAATGGACGAAAAGAAATTCCCCAGTCACTGATCGATCGCATCACCAGCTACGGCGTGAAATGTGTAGCGATCAATGGGGACATTTCTGATTTTGATCAAGCGGCAGCCATGCTTTTGGAAGCAGAAGCGGCAGTCGGACCGATCCACATTTTAGTCAATAATGCCGGAATCACGAATGACAAATTATTGTTGAGAATGAAACCCGAAGATTTTGATTCAGTGATCAAAATCAATTTGACTGGTACCTTCAATATGACGCAGCACGCGTTGAAAAAAATGATGAAGTTGCGAGAAGGCCGCATCATCAATTTGACGAGTGTGGTCGGCTTGACGGGAAATATCGGGCAAGCCAACTATGCGGCAAGTAAAGCTGGCGTGATCGGTTTTACGAAATCTGCCGCTCGTGAAGGTGCCGCTCGGGGGATCACCTGCAATGCGATCGCCCCAGGATTTATCGAAACAGAGATGACTGAAGTGCTGTCGGATAAAGTCAAAGAACAATCATTGGCAAATATTCCATTACAGCGTTTTGGTTCCACACAGGATGTTGCGCAAACAGCAGTCTTTTTAGCAAAAAGCCCCTACATCACTGGTCAGGTGATCAGTGTAGACGGCGGGATGGCAATGCAAGGGTAGGAGGAAGAAAAGATGAATCGAGTAGTAGTTACAGGATACGGCGTCACTTCTCCAATCGGAAATGACCCAGAAACTTTTTTAGCAAGTTTACAAAACGGGACCAACGGCATCGGCCCGATTACAAAATTTGACGCAGAAGCAACAGGGATCTCAGTTGCTGCTGAAGTCAAAGATTTTCCGTTAGAAAAGTACTTCGTTAAAAAAGATACGAAGCGGATGGATCTTTTTTCCATTTATGGAATTTATGCGGCCTTAGAAGCGATGGAAATGGCGAAGTTAGATACAGAAACCATTGATGTGGATCGTTTTGGCGTGATGGTTGGTTCGGGGATCGGCGGCTTGCCAACGATTCAAGACCAAGTGATTCGAATGCATGACAAAGGAGCAAATCGGGTATCACCAATGTTCGTACCGATGTCGATCGTAAATATGGTTGCCGGCAACATTGCGTTACGGGTAGGTGCGAAAGGCATTTGTACGACGACTGTTTCCGCCTGTGCTTCTGGTACCCATTCAATCGGTGAAGCTTTCCGAAACATCAAGCATGGCTATGCAGATGTCATGATCGCTGGTGGTTCAGAAGCGACGATCTGTGAAATCGGTATTGCTGGTTTTGCTTCTCTGACGGCGTTAACCACTGAATCAGACCCTGACAAAGCTTCCGTTCCGTTTGATAAAAATCGTAGTGGATTTGTCATGGGTGAAGGTGCTGGCGTCTTCATTTTAGAATCATTGGCGCATGCACAAAAACGTGGGGCAACGATTTTAGGTGAAGTCGTAGGGTACGGTGCGAACTGTGATGCCTACCATATGACTGCGCCAAACCCTGATGGATCAGGTGCTGGAAAAGCAATGAAATTAGCGATGCAAGAAGCGGCGATTACCCCAGCTGAAGTTGGTTACATCAATGCCCACGGTACAAGTACGCCCGCCAATGACAGTGCAGAAGCGACATCGATCCAATACGGATTGGGCGAAGACTATAAAAAACCATATGTCAGCAGTACAAAGTCAATGACTGGTCATTTGCTTGGGGCGGCTGGTGGAATCGAAGCCATTGCTTCACTATTAGCATTACAACATCAATTTATTCCACCAACAATCAACGTGACAGAACAAGATCCTGAGATCGACTTGAACGTTGTTATCAATCAAAGCCAACCAGCAGAATTGACCTATGCCATGAGTAATTCGCTTGGGTTTGGCGGTCATAATGCAGTGATCTTGCTGAAACGTTGGGAGGAAGCGTAATTGGAAACACATGAGATAAAAGAGCTGCTCAGCCAATTCGATCAATCGACGTTAACTGAGCTTCAATTAAAAAAAGAGACGTTTGAACTTTATTTTAATAAAAATACGACAAGTGGGCTACAAAATGCACAATCTACACCTGCGTCTGCTCCTGCAGCGAATGCTGCGCCAACTCCTGTTGTACCAACGCCTGCTGTCTCAGCGACACCTGACACAGTAGAAGCGGCGAAACCTGTCTTAGAGGGCAAAGAAGTTGTCTCGCCATTAGTGGGTGTCGTTTATTTGAAACCAAGTCCTGACAAAGATAACTTTAAGCAAATCGGCGATCACGTGAAAAAAGGCGATATTCTTTGTATCGTTGAAGCGATGAAAGTCATGAATGAAATCGTCAGCGACGTCGATGGCGAATTGGTTGAAGTCTTGGTTGAAAGCGAACAAATCGTTGAATTCAATCAACCATTATTCCGTGTGAAAGAAGGGTAAAGCAATGAGCGCATTAACGATTCAAGAAATCAAAGAAATCATCCCTCATCGTTATCCGATGCTTTTAGTGGATCGCGTTGAGGAGTTAGAAGAAGGCAAACGGGTCGTTGCGAAGAAAAACGTTACCATTAATGAGCCGTTTTTCCAAGGCCATTTTCCCCATGAACCAGTGATGCCTGGAGTATTGATCGTGGAAGCAATGGCGCAAGCAGGTGCTGTGGCATTATTGTCATTGGAAGACTTTCGTGGGAAAACTGCCTACTTTGGCGGTTTAGACAAAGCGAAATTCAGAAAAAAAGTAACACCAGGCGATACCTTGATCTTAGAAGTAGAAATAATCAAAGTGAAATCTGCAGCTGGCATCGGCAAAGGAATTGCCTATGTTGATGGGAAAAAAGTGGCGGAAGCAGAATTGACTTTCATGATTGGATAGGTGAGACATGTTTTCTAAAGTATTGATCGCAAACCGTGGCGAAATCGCCGTACGTATCATTCGCGCTTGTCGCGAATTAGGTATTCAAACGGTCGCCGTTTATTCAGAAGCAGATAAAGAAGCGTTGCATACAGAGCTTGCCGATGAAGCGATTTGTATCGGACCTGCCAAAGCAGCCGACTCTTATTTGAATGTACAGCAGATCCTAAGCGCTGCGATCGTCACAAAGGCTGAGGCGATCCATCCTGGATTTGGCTTTCTTTCAGAGAATAGCCGCTTTGCTGCGATGTGCGAGGAATGCAATATCGTCTTTATTGGGCCAAAGAGTGAGACTATCGATGCAATGGGAAACAAAATCAATGCAAGACGCTTGATGATCGAAGCAGAAGTACCGGTCATTCCCGGAAGCAAAGGCGCGATTTCTGATGTGGAAGAAGCTTTAACGATCGCTGAAGAGATTGGTTACCCAGTCATGCTCAAAGCTGCGGCCGGCGGTGGCGGTAAAGGGATACGGAAAGTCGCAGATAAAGAAGCATTGCCTCATCATTTTGCTTCGGCGCAGCAAGAAGCGAAAGCGGCATTTGGCAACGATGAAATGTACATTGAAAAAATCATTTATCCTGCTCGACACATAGAAGTGCAAGTGTTAGGTGATTCTTTTGGTAATATTATCCACCTTGGTGAACGCGATTGCTCGCTACAACGCAACAACCAAAAAGTGTTGGAAGAATCTCCTTCTGTGGTGATTTCTGAAAGCAAACGAGCAGAGCTAGGAGAAGCAGCGGTACGTGCCGCACAAGCGGTAGGGTATCGCAATGCCGGCACGATCGAGTTTTTAATGGCAGACACTGGGGCGTTTTATTTCATGGAAATGAACACTCGAATCCAAGTGGAACACCCCATCACTGAAATGGTGACGAACATTGATCTAGTCAAAAAACAACTCGAAGTTGCTAGTGGTGAACCGCTAGGCTTGACACAAGCAGACATCAAGATGACAGGTGCGGCAATCGAATGTCGGATCAATGCAGAAAATCCAGCCTTCAATTTTGCACCGTCACCAGGAAAGATCAACAATTTATTTCTGCCTGGTGGAGGCTTGGGTGTACGGGTAGACAGTGCCATGTATTCCGGCTATACGATCCCGCCTTATTATGATTCCATGATCGCTAAAGTGATCGTTCACGGCGAGAACCGTTTTGAAGCATTGATGAAAATGCAGCGGGCGCTAGCCGAATTAGTGACCGATGGTGTCATTACGAATGCAGAATTCCAAATGGACTTGATCAGTCACCCGAAAGTGATTGCGGGAGACTATACAACCGCCTTTTTACAAGAGGAATTTTTGCCAAATTGGACACCTGAACAATAGGAGGGAAGATGAGTGGCTTTATTTAAGAAGAAAAACTACATTCGCATCAATCCTAATCGAGGTCAGCTGCCAACGAACGAACCAGTCGTACCAGATAATCTTTGGGCGAAATGTCCTAGTTGCAAACGAACGCTTTATACGAAGGAGATGGGGGCAGAGAAAGTCTGTCCTCACTGCGGGTATAATTTCCGAATCAGTGCCTGGGAACGGATCGCTATCACGATTGATGAGAAAAGTTTTGAAGAATGGGACACAGATGTAACCACAAAAGATCCTCTTGAATTTCCTGGATATTTGGATAAAGTCGCACAAATGCAAGAAAAAACTGGGTTGCATGAGGCTGTCCTCACAGGAGAAGCAAAAGTTCAAGGATTGCCGTTAGCGATCGGGATCATGGATGCGAATTTCATCATGGGCAGTATGGGAACGGTCGTGGGGGAGAAGATCACCCGTTTGTTTGAACGTGCGATCGAAAAACAGCTACCAGTTGTTCTTTTTACCGCTTCAGGTGGTGCGCGGATGCAAGAAGGAATTTTGTCACTGATGCAAATGGCAAAGATCTCCGCGGCAGTAAAACGCCACAGTAAAGCTGGCTTGTTTTATCTAACGGTTTTAACGGACCCGACCACCGGTGGCGTTACCGCTAGTTTTGCGATGGAAGGGGATATCATCCTGGCAGAACCGCAAGCATTGATCGGTTTTGCTGGACGACGTGTGATTGAACAAACCATTCGTCAGGAACTACCTGAAGATTTTCAAAAGGCAGAGTTCCTGTTAGATCATGGCTTTGTCGATCAAATCGTTCCACGGACGAACTTGCGGGAGAAAATCTACCATTTGATTTCTTTGCATACGCGGAAAGGATGGAATCGCAATGACTAGAGCAGCCCACGAAATCGTTGAACTCGCTCGCAGCAAAGACCGCTTGACGGCACTGGATTACTTTGAAGGCATTTTTTCTGAGTTTGAAGAGTTTCATGGAGACCGTCTGTTTGGCGAAGATGAAGCCGTTGTTGGCGGGATAGCTTGTTTAGATGGCAAGCCAGTGACCGTGATCGGTATTCAAAAAGGCCGTAATCTACCTGAAAATTTACGCAGAAACTTTGGCTCACCACATCCTGAAGGCTATCGAAAAGCGTTACGCCTAATGAAGCAAGCAGAAAAATTTCAGCGACCTGTGGTCACATTGATCAATACAGCAGGGGCGTTTTGTGGTATTGGCGCGGAAGAACGGGGAGAAGGTGAAGCGATTGCCCGTAACTTGATGGAAATGTCCGATTTAACGGTGCCGATCTTGGCAATCATCATTGGTGAAGGCGGCAGCGGCGGTGCCTTAGCACTGGCATTAGGCGATGAGGTTTGGATGATGGAACATTCGATCTATGCCATTTTATCTCCCGAAGGCTTTGCTTCGATCCTATGGAAAGATGGTAGCCGGGCCAAAGAAGCTGCTGGTTTAATGAAGATCACTGCCCAAGAACTATTTGAATTAGGCGTTATTGAAAAAGTGATTGCTGAAACCCATGAAGAGGCCTTTTTACCGAAAGAGCAATTGATGGAACAGATGAAAGCGGCAATTTCAACGAAACTCGCTGAACTTTCTACGTTGCAAACAGAAGAATTGCTTGAGGCAAGGTATCAGCGTTTTCGCCGATTTTAACAACTAGGATATCCACTCTGATTAGAGAGAGGGTATCCTAGTATTTTTTTATTAAAAGTGTTATTGAATAAATCGTGCAAATGACGAAGTTTTTAGTTTAAAATTTAATTATTCTGTGCTATTATGTATATATTCTGAATATAAGAAGATTATATTGCATAAATATTTGTTTTGAAGAGGAGCGTTTTTAATGAAAAAATTATTTGGAGCACTTGTTGTATTGACGGGGATTTTGGTTTTAGGAGCTTGTGGAAATGGCGGCTCATCGAGTACTGGCAGTTCTAGTGCCAGCGGTTCGGCGGATAACCAATTGGAAGCCATCAAAGCAGCCGGTGTGTTGAATGTGGCAACTTCTGCTGACTTTGCCCCCTTTGAATTTCATGCCTTGATTGATGGCAAAGATACGATCGTGGGCGCAGATATCGATATGGTCAATGAGATCGCTGATCGTCTTGGTGTCGAAGTGAATATTTTGGACCTTGATTTCAATGCTGTCTTGACTGCTTTGCAACAAGGAAAAGCCGATATCGCTGTTTCAGGCATCTCAGCAACTGACGAACGTAAACAGACTTTTGATTTCACCGATAACTATTTTACACCAGAACAAAAAGTAGTTGTTAATAAAAACAATGAGTCGGCATTTGATTCAATCGAAAGCTTGTCTGGCAAAAAGGTGGGCGCTCAAAAAGGCTCGATCCAAGAAATGATCGTTCAAGACCAATTAGCGGATTCGCAATTGGTTTCCATCGCCAAAGTTCCGAATCTAGTCAATGAATTGAAACAAGGATCGATCGATGGTTTGGTGCTTGAAAGTGCGGTGGCTGAATCGTATGTTGCACAAAATGATGACCTCGTGATCACTGATGTAGCATTAGAAGCGTCTGAAGGCGATTCTTATGCAATTGCTTTACCTAAAGGGAGTACCGAACTACAAGAAGAGCTAAACAGTATTTTGAAAGAATTGATTGAAGATGGTACAATCGATGAGTATGTACAAAAGAACACAGATCTAGCCAACGAAAATGCGGCGCAATAGATAGAACGGAGTAGACACAATTATGGATTTATCCTTTTTAGCGATATATTACCCTTATTTTCTTTCTGGTGTGGTGATCACCATCGTGATCTCTATCATCACCGTGATCTTTGGAACGATTCTAGGGGTGATTTTTGCCCTAATGAAATTATCAAAAGTGACGCCTTTGCGCTGGTTTGCTAATGCGTATATTGAAGTCATCCGCGGCACACCAATGTTGGTGCAGATATTGATCGCTTTTGGTCTTTTGCAAGGCATGTTTGCCTTGCCGACAGTCTCGATCGGTGTGTTGAGTCTTGATTTTGGGCGGTTATTTCCTGGGATCATTGCGCTCTCACTTAATTCTGGGGCATATGTTGCTGAGATCGTCCGAGGGGGAATCAATGCCGTTGATTACGGTCAAACAGAAGCGGCTGGTTCTTTAGGGCTGCGGCCTTTTCAAACGATGCGTTATGTCGTATTGCCACAAGCACTACGCAACATCTTGCCGCCACTAGGCAATGAATTTATCGTTTTGATCAAGGATTCCTCTTTGCTTTCAACGATCGGCATCTACGAGCTGATGAATAGTGCGCAGATCGTTGTCACCAGTTCTTTCCAACCATTAACGCCTTTCTATGTGGCGGCGGTCATTTATTTCATCTTGACGTTTACGACTTCGCGACTATTGAGTTTATGGGAAAAGAAACTAGGAAAAGGCTATCGTCGTTAAAAGGAGAAGACAAGCTATGATGTTAGATATTCAAGAGTTACACAAAACCTTTGGCAGCAATCAAGTGCTAAAAGGGATCACAACGACGATCGAGCAAGGAGAAGTCGTTGTGGTGATTGGACCATCTGGTTCAGGAAAAAGCACGTTCTTACGCTGTTTAAACTTACTAGAAGTACCGTCAAGCGGAAAAATCTTTTTTGAAGGAACCGATATTACCGATCCAAAGAATGATTTGTATAAGATGCGGGAAAAAATGGGCATGGTTTTTCAAAATTTCAATCTTTTTCCGAATATGACGGTTTTAGAAAACATTACTTTGTCCCCGACGAAAGTCAAAAAGGTAGCAAAACCAGCTGCTGAAACACTAGCAAAGCAACTATTGAATGATGTAGGTCTGCCTGATAAGGCAAACTCCTATCCACAAAGTCTATCTGGTGGACAAATGCAACGGATCGCTATTGCACGTGCCTTGGCGATGGAACCGGATGTGATGCTCTTTGATGAACCGACTTCTGCGTTAGACCCTGAAATGGTTGGCGAAGTATTGTCTGTCATGCAGCGTTTGGCTCAGCAAGGAATGACGATGGTCATCGTCACTCATGAAATGGGCTTTGCGAAGGAAGTCGCGGATCGGATTTTATTTATGGATCAGGGAATCATTATGGAGGAAGGAACGCCAGAACAGCTCTTTGATCATCCGAAAAACCCGAGAACCATTGATTTTTTAAGTAAAGTATTGTAAAATGCGAGAAGCTCGCAGTTGCAAATGACAATTTTGGACTTTTTCTAAGCATCCTTTCAGTAAAAGGATGCTTTTTTGACGGAAAAAAAGACTACTTTAAAGAAGTGATGGAACAAACTGTTGTTTCGACACCTTCGTTTTTCAGTTCTTTTACAAGAAACCTGCAGAAACTAGCGCACTTGCTAGTATTCAAAAAGATTCTATTGTATAATTACAGGTTGAAGAGGTCTGATCCTTTTAGAAACTGCCTGCTTGCTTGTCAACAGCTAGTACAGTTTCTTTTTAAAGATCGACTATGTGGATCGATGACTAGTCGCCGACTTTTAACATGCGAAGAAATCAGATAGTAAAGGAGATTCTATGTTTTCAAATTATAAACCGACTTGGATGGTCGATGCGATTTATAAAATCACCCCTAGCCAACTAAAGGCACAGGGGATCAAAGGGATTTTGACCGATCTTGATAATACCTTGATTGCTTGGAATAATCCTAATGGAACCGAAGAATTAAAAAACTGGTTATTGGAAATGAAAAACGCTGGCATACCGGTGATTGTCGTTTCTAACAACAATAGTGAACGCGTGGCACGGGCTGTTGCGCCTTTTGGTTTGAAGTACGTACACCGCGCATTAAAACCTTTTTCAAGAGGGATCAAACAAGGCTATCAACAATTAGGCTTGAAAAAAGAAGAGGTTGTCATGATCGGCGATCAAATCATGACGGATGTACGAGGTGCCAATCGTGCCGGTGTTCGTAGTATTTTAGTGAAACCAGTGATCCCAACGGATTCTTGGAAAACCCAATTTAATCGAGCCGCAGAAAGAAAAATCATGAACTATTTATTGAAGCACAACCCAGAGTTAAAATGGCGTGGAGGAATTTAATATGACAGAAGGAATCGAAGAAATTCACTGTATCGGCTGCGGGGCAGTGATTCAGACAACGAACCCCAATGAATTGGGCTACACCCCGCAATCCGCATTAGAAAAAGGACTTGAATCAGGAGAAGTCTATTGTCAACGCTGCTTCCGTTTGCGCCATTACAATGAGATCCAAGATGTTTCCCTCACCGACGATGATTTTCTGCGTCTGCTAAATGAAATCGGGGAAAAAGAAGCCTTGATCGTTAATGTCGTCGATATTTTCGATTTTAATGGTTCATTGATCCCAGGACTGCACCGCTTTGTCGGCAATAATCCTGTTTTATTAGTGGGCAACAAGGTGGATATTTTACCGAAATCTTTGAAAAAATCGAAAATGACCCAATGGATGAAGGAACGGGCTCACGAAGTCGGTTTAAGACCCGTCGATGTATTGTTGACGAGTGCCAAGAAACCGGGTGAAACCCAAGCGTTGCTACAAGCGATCGAAACGTATCGTGAAGGTCGTGATGTGTATGTGGTTGGTGTGACGAATGTTGGAAAATCAACATTGATCAATCAAATCATCAAACAAACAGCAGGGATCAACGAGCTGATTACCACTTCGCGATTCCCTGGAACTACATTGGATAAAATTGAGATTCCATTGGACGACGGGCACTTTTTGATCGACACACCAGGAATCATTCATCGTCATCAAATGGCACACTATTTAGGTAAAAAAGATCTGAAAATCGTGGCACCAGCCAAAGAAATTAAACCGAAAGTGTATCAATTGAACCCTGAACAAACCTTGTTCTTAGGGGGACTTGCCCGTTTTGATTTCATACAAGGAGAACGAAGTTCGTTTGTTGCCTATGTAGCGAATGATGTAGCGATCCATCGGACCAAATTAAGTAAAGCCGATGAATTTTATGAGAAACATGTTGGTGGGCTGCTGCAGCCGCCACGAGCAGATGAAGTGGCGGATTTTCCTGAACTCGTCCGTTTCGAATTTTCTATCAAAGAAAAAAACGATATCGTTTTTGCTGGACTTGGCTGGATCACGATCACCAAACCATGTGTCATCGCCGGGTGGGCGCCAAAAGGTGTCGATGTGCTTAGACGCAAAGCATTAGTATAAGGAAGAAGGAAGATTATGGACTTACGAGGAAAACAAAAAAGATTTTTACGAAGTGAAGCGCACCATCTAAACCCGATTTTTCAAATCGGCAAAGGCGGCTTGAATGACGCGATGATGGCGCAAATTGAAGAAGCACTAGAAAAACGAGAATTAATCAAAGTCTCATTGCTCCAAAATACCGATGAGGTTGCTGACGAAGCAGCTGAAACGATCCGGGAGAAAGTCGGCTGTGAAGTAGTTCAGATCATCGGACGAGTGATCGTTTTATTCAAACCGTCTAGTAAAGAAAAATACCAAACGATTTCAAGCAAAGTTCGTTCAATTTAGGAGGTAGAAGGCATGCAAGGACAAACATTTGGAAAGGTACAAACGGTTTTAGAGACACAAACACAAGAACTTGTACCGAAAAAGCAAGTGGGCATTCTTGGTGGAAATTTTAATCCAGTACACTACGCACATCTGGTCATGGGTGAGCAAGTAGGGCAAGCATTAGGGCTGGATAAAGTTTATTTCATGCCTGAGTATTTACCGCCTCATGTTGATGAGAAAAAGACAATCCCCGCTGAGCATCGTTTAGCGATGTTGAAGTTGGCGATCGCCGATAATCCGCGATTTGCTGTAGAGACCATTGAGTTGGAACGAAAAGGTAAGAGTTATACGGTTGATACGATGCGGGAATTGACAGCTAAGAATCCAGATACCAATTATTATTTTATCATTGGCGGGGATATGGTGAACTATTTACCAAAATGGCATCAAATCGATGAGCTGATGGAATTGGTAACTTTTGTGGGGGTTCGCCGCCCGGAAGTGCCGATCGATAGCCCATACCCGATTATTTGGATCGATATTCCTCTAATGGATGTCAGCTCAACAACAATTCGTAAAAAAGTGCAACAAGGTTGTTCGGTTCGCTACTTATTGCCAGATAATGTGTTACACTATATTCAAGAAAAGGGGTTGTACTTGGATGAAGAGTGAACACTACACACAAGCAGAACGGGAACTTTTGATGCAAAAGGTCCAAATGCAGATGAGTCAAAAGCGCTTTGAGCATGTGTTGGGTGTCGAAAAAACGGCCGTTGCCCTTGCGGAAAAATATGGTGCTTCACCGGTCAAAGCCAGCATCGCTGCTTTGACGCATGATTATGCGAAGGAACGCAGCGATGAAGAATTTCAATTAGTCATTCGTAGAGACGGATTTGAATTGGATCTCTTGAACTGGAACAATGCTATCTGGCATGGACTCGTCGGTGCTGATTTCGTTCAACGAGAATTAGAGATCGATGATGATGAAATCTTACAAGCGATCCGTTTGCACACAACCGGAGCTGCCAAGATGAGCCTACTAGATAAAATCATCTATGTGGCAGATTATATCGAACCCGGGCGTACGTTTCCTGGAGTCGTTGAGGCTAGGGAAATCGCAATGATCGACTTAGATGCCGCTGTTGCTTACGAAACGAAACATACCTTGCTTCATTTGATCGAAACAGAAGCAGTTATCTACCCAAAAACGATCGAAACCTACAATTTTTGGGTAGCCAAATATAGGAGGGAATTACCATAGATAGTCAGAAAATATTAGAAATTGCTGTAAAAGCCGCCGATTCAAAACATGCCGAAGATATTATGGCATTAGATGTGCGGGAAATCTCTTTGCTAGCAGATTACTTTGTGATCTGTTCAGGAAATAGTGAACGTCAAATCAATGCGATCATTGATGAAGTCATCGATAAAGAAGAAGAAAGTCAAGTATCTGTTCGCCGTGTCGAAGGAAAAGATGGTGGAAAATGGGTCTTGATCGACTTAGGTGACGTAATCGTTCACGTATTCAGTGCCTCAGAACGTGCTTTTTACAACCTAGAAAAATTATGGTCTGATGCGCCGCTTGTGGATCTTAATGAATGGGTCGTGGCGTAATGGCTTACGAAACCTTCGCATTTGTCTATGACGAAGTAATGGATTCCAGTCTCTATAAAAAGTGGCTGGATTTTTCTTGTCGTCATTTAGGAAAAAGAAAACAGCTGTTAGAATTGGCTTGTGGAACCGGTGCGTTAGCCGTTGAATTTGCCAAGGCTGGGTTTGATGTGACTGGGTTAGATCTTTCAGAAGAGATGCTGATGATCGCTAGTCAACGGGCTGAAAAAGAAGAGGCGGCTGTGCAATTTGTTGCGGGTGACATGCTGGATCTCGTAGATATTGGCACCTATCAAGCTATTACTTGCTATTCTGACTCCCTTTGCTACATGGAAGACGAGCAGAGTGTGCAGCAAGTGTTTGATGGTGTTTACAGTTGTTTAGAAGAAGATGGCGTCTTTTTATTTGATGTGCATTCCTTATATCAAATCGATGAAGTCTTTCCTGATTATAGCTACCATTACCAAACGGATGAATTTGCCTTTCTTTGGGAAAGCTATCAAGGAGAAAAAGACCATAGCATTGAACATTTCTTGACCTTTTTTGTTGCACAAGAGAATGGGTTGTTTGAACGCTTAGATGAGCTTCATCAAGAAAGAACCTATCCTATCGAAAGCTATTTAAGAATGTTAGAAAATGCTGGTTTTGCTAATGTTGAATGCTACGCCGATTTTATCGATACGAAACCAAATGAAAAAAGCCGTCGCTGGTTTTTTGTCTGCCATAAGTAACCGTTATGTAAAACAGGAGGGATGTCGATGAAGGCTTGCGGACTAGTCGTAGAATACAATCCATTTCACCATGGACACCAATACCATGTGGAAAAAGCACGGCAAGTAACGAACGCTGATGTCGTCGTTGCGGTGATGAGTGGAAATTTTTTACAGCGTGGCGAACCAGCAATCATCGATAAATGGCAGCGAGCTCAAACGGCATTGCAAAATGGCGTCGATTTGGTCGTTGAACTGCCATCCGCTTGGGCCGTCCAGTCTGCTGATTTTTTTGCAGCGGGAGCGATTAGGATCTTACAAGATCTGCAATGTGATTCTTTGTGTTTTGGAACAGATACGAAACACCCCTTCGACTATGCTAAGTTTGCTCAATTTGAAAAAGAAAATCAGCGGATGATCGATGACGCATTTCAACGCTTAGCTAGACAAAATACTACCTATAGTCAAAAAATGAGTGCGGTCCTCAGTGAGCTTTATCCCGAGTACCATGCAGAAAAAGACCAGCCCAATCATCTATTGGGTATGGCGTATGCACGGGAAGTGCTGCATTATGAAAAATCAATGCGCTTGGTCCCCATCCAACGCGTTGCGGCGTCTTATCATTCAGAACAATTCGATCATCCCACGATCGCCAGTGCAACAGCCATTCGCCAAGCAATCAAACAAGGTGCAGCTGTTGTGGATTTTGTTCCTGAAGCCACACAAAACTTTCTTTCACAAGCAACAGTCGACTGGGAAGCCTTTTGGCCGTATCTTCAATACCAGATCATTTCTGCCCCAATCGAAAAATTAGCTGCTATTTACCAGATGGAAGAAGGATTAGAATATCGACTAAAACAATATGTGACGGCGGCGGATTCTTTTGCAGATTTTATCAAGTTGTTAAAGACGAAACGTTATACCCAAACGCGGCTGCAGCGTCTTGCTTGTTATGTATTGTTCCAAGTGACAAAAGCTGAAATGAAGGAAGCTCAAGAACATTCCTTTATTCGAGTCTTAGGGTATACGAAGCAAGGGCAGCACTATTTAAAAGAGGTCAAAAAAGAGCTGACCCTGCCGCTGATCGCTAAATTTGGTAAGCAAGAAGCACAGCGCTATGGCTTGTCATTGCGGATCGACCAGATTTATCAGCAAGGGAATCCTCAAATCTCAGAACAAAATTTTCGAAGAATTCCGCTTTCTATTGATAAATAAGTGAAAATTGCTTCACAGAACGCCATTTGACAAGTATAATGAATAAGGATTTTTAAAAACAAGAAAGCGAAGTGAAATCATGGGTCGTAAATGGGCAAATATCGTAGCGAAAAAAACTGCTAAAGATGCAAACAATAGCCGAGTTTATGCAAAATTTGGAATCGAAATCTACGCAGCAGCAAAATCGGGTGATCCTGATCCTCACGCGAACCAAAAATTACGCTTTGTTATCGAACGTGCGAAAACCTACAATGTGCCAAAACACATTATTGACCGTGCGATTGAAAAAGCCAAAGGTTCTGGCGATGAACAATACTCAGAACTTCGATATGAAGGATTTGGACCAAATGGATCAATGGTGATCGTCGATACTTTGACAAACAACGTCAACCGTACCGCAGCCGATGTTCGGGCCGCTTTTGGTAAAAACGGCGGGAATATGGGTGTTTCTGGGGCAGTTGCTTATATGTTTGATAACACAGCATTATTTGGCTTTGCTGGTGACGATGCCGATGAGATCTTAGAATACTTGATGGACAAGGAGATCGATGTTCGTGATGTTGTTGAAGAAGATGGACAAATTATCGTTCACGGTGAACCAAGTGACTTCCATGCCATTCAGGAAGCCTTGAAAGAAAAAGGAATCACCGAATTTTCAATTGCTGAAATGCAAATGATTCCTCAAAATGAAGTAACCTTGACTGGCGATGATCTAGAAAAATTCGAAAAAATGATCGATGTATTAGAAGATCTTGAAGATGTTCAAAATGTCTATCACAATGTGGCAGACGCTGAAGAATAAGACATACTGGCAGCCTAGAGGTGATCTGGCTGCCAGTTTTTGGTGTTTTTTTCATCAACCTTCCGTTGTTTAGTCAAGTGAAAAAAACAAGAGAGCGAGAAGCACTTCTCTTGAAAATTCTTCAATATTCATCGTCTTTTCAGTTGGTTTCCAGACATTTTATATGTTATGATTTACTACATAAGCAAACAACTCGTTAGGGGGGCAGACATGGAAGAAAAAATCGTTTTAGAGCCATTTAATCGAATCTTAAGTGGTTTTGAAAAGCTAGCAGAAGTGTCTGTATCGATTTCTGACTGCTCGGCTCTTTGTCGGAAATATCAAAAGTATGGGGTGGAAGGGTATCGTCTAGGCGATTATCGTGGTTCTTCTTATTTGAATCGTTATTTAAATGTCGTCGTTGATCGCGCACCCTTGTTAATTTATAAAGAGCGATTCTTGATTCCTTTGGTCTTTCGCATGTCGGAATACTCTGAACGGCTCTTTATCGATGATTATCGAATGGAAGGGTTCTTCTTGCTGTTGGATTGGCTTTTGGAACACCGACCAGAAAAAGCAATTATTGATTATAAGCGAACGCGTGCTTTACCTCACAGAAAAGAATTGGTGATCGATAGTTCTTATGTGCTTTTTCGATTGACGGAAATTCTCGACGGTGCTGGTTTTCCTCTTAGTCGCTTTACAACGATCGAGGAATTTAGTCAATGGAATCGTACCCATCGTTTGATCGATAATGGCAGTATCGGACGTCATACAAAATTATTTGTTCCAGAAGATCCGGAACACGTTTCTGAGCTGCAGATGATTTTGACAATCGTTGGGATGCGTTATCCAGAAACCCGCTTATTTATTGGCGAATTAAAAGGCTAAAAAACATCACAATCGGCTGGTTTCATTTGAGAATCAGTCGATTGTGATGTTTTTTTGTTAGGTTATTCGTTAATCCGTGATGCTTCTTGAAACTGATAAGTGGCAGGATCAGCTTTCACTAGAAGCGGCAATTCTTCTTGGGTAAGGACGGTCAACTGATGCATCGCCCGTGTCGCCATTGTATAAAAAATCAATTGGTCTTGTTCAGTCGCGAAAGTGGTACCTGGTGTCCAGACAAATACTTGGTCAAACTCTAGCCCTTTTGCTAAAAAGGCCGGGAAGATCATGACATTGCGTTTCATGAAGTCTTCTTCAGAGGTGATCAGCTGCACTTGTTCCTGCATTGTTTCTGCCAGCTGGGCATATAACTGCTGGCAATCCTTTGCGGTTTTACAAATGATCGCGGTGCGCCAACGCTGATTCTCAGCTGCCTTTCGAATTCTGGTTTCTAAGAAAGCCAGATTTTCAGATTCAGTTCCTTTAACAATTGTTGGTACCGCACCTTTACGAGCCGTCAATTCCACTTGATCACTGCCAACTAAAAATTGATTGGCGAAATCTGTGATTTCCTTAGTCGAACGATAGCTGGTTTTCAATTGATAACGTTTCACGCTTTCGTGGGGGAATAATTCTGCTAATGCTCCGACGATCGTTTCATTGCCATAAACTTTTTGGTTCAAATCGCCGCACAGGGTGATACCAGCCTTTGGATAAAGCTGACGCAGCAGAGCCACTTGTGCTGGTGGAAAATCCTGCATTTCATCGATAAAGATAAAACGAGCTTTTTCTTCGACGTGAACAGGATAAAGCTGTTTGATCAGTAAGAAAAACAAAACGGCGTCTTCTTGTTTGATTTGTCTTTGGCGCATTTCTTGGCGAATGTTGGCAATCCTTTGCTGCCAAGCCGCAGCCTCGATGCCAGTTTCTTTGACTGCAGCAGACTCAACCGATTGTAAAAAGTGTAAGTATTGCTTGGCTTGGTTGATAAACTGAAAGTTTTTCACTCCCCGCGTCAAGGAACGGAACTTCTTACGCACGATCTGCTGTCTGAGTTTCTTCCGCAAACGGCGTTCGTTTTCTTCGCTGTATTCTTGATGAGGATCGTTGGCAAATACTTGTTGCAATTGCTCTTCGGTCGCTTCTTTGACCCAGTCTTTTTTGGCTTCATCTTTTTCCAAGCCGCCGATTTTTTTTAATAATTTTGTTTGAAGCAGTTGGGTTCTTTGGTAAATCGGCAATTCATGATTGGTTTCTTGGTACCAGCGGCGAATCTGTTCTTTTGTCAAATAGGTTTGCCCTTGGATTTTTAGATCACGGAACAAGGGGCCGATCGGTGCAATCGAACGGACATAACGGTTGATTTTTTCCACCAAGAAAAGACTACTTTTGATTTTTTCAATGGCATCATCGTCGCCGCTTAAAAAGTTCTCTTCTTGTTGGGTTTCTTTTGTTACTTCATAGCCAGTCAGAATCAATTGGATAAAGTGGTGGAAGGTTCTTGTGGGCACTTCACTTTCCCCTAATGAAGGCAGGACCATGGATATATAGTCAGAAAACAAATGATTGGGTGAAAACAGCAAGACTTGTTTTTCGTCCAGCCATTTGCGATTACGGTAAAGTAAAAAGGCGACCCGTTGCAATAAAGCAGAGGTTTTCCCACTTCCAGCAATCCCTTCGATCAGTAAAAATTTATTGGTGGTATCACGAATAATTTGGTTCTGTGCTTTTTGGATCGTTGAAACGATGTTACGCATTTGAGAAGAAGAGGCCTCATCCAAGATTTCCAATAAAAATTCGTCATTGATGATCTCCGAAGTATCGACCATCGATAAGATCTCACCATTTTGAATTTTAAACTGGCGTTTTAAGAGCAGCTCTACCGTAAAACGGTCGGTGTCTGTTTCGTAGAAGGTTTCACCAAGTTCTCCTTCATAGTAAAGATTAGCGATCGGTGCGCGCCAGTCAATGACGATCGTTTCTTCCTCTTTGTCTCGTAAAGAAGCGATCCCTAAATAGAGGGTCTCGGTTTCTTGCTCTTCTTTGAAATCGATTCGAGCAAAGTAGGGATTGCCTGCCATCGTTGTTAGGGTTTTGACGCGTTTTTCTTGTGATTCTGCGGTTTGATACTTGATCAGCAGTTCTTGTTCATGCTGCTGGTACTCGATCACTGATTCATAAAAGGCTTCACTGTCGCCTCCGCGAATTTTCTTATCGGCGATTTCTTTTAATTGATCATCCATTTTAGCGGCTAATTCTTGTTTTTGCTGCGAAAGGATCGCTTGTTCTCTGTGGATCAGAGCAATGGTTTCATTGACATGTTGTTGTTCTTTTTGACGTTCGTTCACGAAGGATCCTCCTTAAAAAAATTGCGACATAAAATTATAGCATATTTTCCCTGTGAATGTCGTGGAAAAAAAGAAACTATGCTAATATTTATAAAAAGAGCTTAGGTGTTCAAAAACGAAACGAAATAGAGGTGGAAAAGGTGAGAGAAGAAGCAGAATTGCGCCAATTGATCCTGTCTGTTGGGAAACGTGTTGGGGCACGTGCCATCGGTTTATCTGGTTCACGGACCGATCCACAGGCGCCAAAAGATATTTTGCAGGATTTTGACGTGGTCTTCGTGATGGAGGATATTCAGCCTTTGGTCGATGATTCTTCATGGTTAGAAGCCTTTGGATCAATCATGATCAGGCAAACACCGGAAGCTAGCACGATTTATCCGCCGAGTTTGGGCGGGTGTTTTACGTACTTGATGCATTTTTTAGACGGAGTAAGAATCGATCTCATGCTATGTCCACTTGCACTGGTCGATCGTCTTGCTAAAGAACCAGGCTTGCAGCCGCTGCTTGATCCAGACCAATTACTAAGTTTTGCTAATCAAGCAAATCATTCGCATTACTGGATCAAGCGCCCGACCCAAGCCGCTTTTCAAGAACACTGCAACGAATTTTGGTGGGTAAGCACGTATGTCGTGAAAGGGCTGCTTCGAAAGCAACTAATTTATGCTACGGATCATTTATACACCATTTGTTGGCAAGAATTGTTATGGATAGAAGATTTGTTTGTTGCCCATGCTCAGCAATTTCAGGTGAGTACTGGGAAAAATCATAAATACCTGCAGTCGTTTCTAACGGAAAAGGAGTGGCGGGAATTGACCTCATTGCTTGATTTTTCCACGATCACTGCTTGCGGTCAGTCCCTTTTGAAGATGCAAAAACGATTTGATAAGCAAGCAAAGAAAATCAGCGAGAAATTAGGGTTGGCCTATGATTGGCAAGAAGCTGAGAATGTCCAAACATATACGAAGTATTGGAGTGAAAAAAATTGGCAGATGAGACCAGAGAACCAAAAATAAAAGACAGTCAGATTCAAGCGTTTTGGCAGCGGTTTTTAAAAGCAAATCCAAGAAATCAATCTTCTCTGACCTATGAAGATGCTTGGTCCTTTGGTGATACTTCAGAAATGGCGGATGAACTGGCAGCACTTGTTTTAGCTGGCAAAAAGACAGCGACGACCTCCGCCGCTGCGCTCTATGAAATCGAGCAAGAAGCATTGCCACAATCAGAAACGTATAGTGTCCTTTTAGATGGTTCGGATGTACCAAGAGCTGTTCTTTATTTAGAGTCAGTGTCGATCGTGCCATTTGATGAAGTGACAGCAGCGTTTGCCTTTTTAGAAGGGGAAGGAGATCGCACTTTGGCTTATTGGCGCCGTGTTCATGAAGCTTTTTTTCGACGAGCTTATGCCTCAGCGGGGTTGTCTTTTCACGATCAAATGCTATGCGTTTGTGAAAAGTTTTCTGTCGTGTATCAGGAGGAATAAAGACACGTTTTTCTTTGGAAATCATGGGAATAGCTTTTGTCTTTTTGAAAAAGGTGTATAATCAAAAGCAAACAAAGGAGGAAATCGTATGCCATTTATTCATGTCGAACTAGTTGAAGGGCGTTCGCAAGAACAACTGACGAATATGATGAAAGAAATCACTGAGGCGGTCCATAAAAATACGGGTGCCCCTAAGGAGCATATCCATGTCATCATCAATGAAATGAAGCAAGGAACCTATGCTGTGAATGGCGATTGGAAATAATTCTCTTGCTTTTTCTTGTAGGTAGTGGTTTAATTGAGCCATAATCGATCAATAAAAAAGACACCTGAGTTTGAGAGTCTTCGATAAGAGAGGGAAATCTTGGCTGAAAATTTCCTGGAAGAAAACCAAAGGATGACCACTTTTTTAGACCTCTGTCGAAACGGAGGCGGTTGAACCGTTATCTCATGAAGAGGAAAACAGACTTTTTCTGTTTTCGAACAATAGGTGGAACCACGAGTGATCGTCCTAGTATCGTAACCGATACTAGGACTTTTTTATTGATTGAAATCATTCAAAGGAGGACATTCATATGTCATTATTTATTACATTTCCTGATGGCGCAAAAAAAGAATTTGCTGTTGGGGTAACAACTAAAGAGATTGCTGAAAGTATCTCGAAAAGTCTTGCAAAAAAAGCCTTAGCTGGAAAAGTCAATGGACAACTGATCGATCTTTCACGTCCGATCGAAGAAGATGCAACGATTGAGATCGTGACACCCGATCATGAAGACGCCTTAGGTTTACTTCGTCATTCGACAGCTCATTTAATGGCTCAAGCCATGCGCAGACTCTATCCATCGATCCATTTTGGAGTAGGACCTGCAATTGATTCTGGTTTTTACTATGACACAGACAATGGGGAAAACCCAGTAACTGCGGAAGATCTACCAGCAATCGAAGCAGAAATGATGAAAATCATTAAAGAAAATCTGCCAATTGAACGACGTGTATTAACAAAAGAGGAAGCTTTGGCTCTTTTTGCTGAAGATCCATACAAAGTTGAGTTGATCACAGAATTACCAGATGACGAAACGATTACTGCCTATCAGCAAGGAGAATTTGTTGACTTATGCCGCGGCCCTCATGTCCCATCGACAGGTCGTATCCAAGTGTACAAATTGTTATCAGTAGCCGGAGCCTATTGGCGTGGAAGTTCTGATAATCAAATGATGCAAAGGGTATATGGAACAGCCTTTTTCGATAAGAAAGACTTGAAGGAATTTATTCGTTTACGAGAAGAAGCAAAAGAACGCGATCATCGTAAATTAGGGAAAGAATTAGAATTGTTTATGTTGTCCCCTGAAGTCGGCGCGGGTTTGCCTTTCTGGTTGCCAAAAGGAGCAACGATCCGTCGTACGATCGAGCGTTATATCGTGGATAAAGAAGTTAGCCTTGGGTACCAACACGTATACACACCAATCATGGCAAACGTGGATTTATACAAAACATCAGGGCACTGGGATCATTACCACGAGGACATGTTCCCACCAATGGATATGGGGGATGGCGAAATGCTGGTTCTACGACCAATGAATTGCCCGCATCACATGATGGTTTACAAAAATGACATCCATTCGTATCGTGAACTACCAATTCGGATCGCTGAATTAGGAATGATGCACCGCTATGAAAAATCAGGGGCACTATCAGGGTTGCAACGGGTTCGGGAAATGACCTTAAATGATGGTCATACATTTGTTCGTCCTGATCAAATCAAAGAAGAATTCAAACGGACACTGGATCTTATGGTGGGCGTTTACGAAGACTTTAATATTACTGACTATCGTTTCCGTTTAAGTTATCGCGATCCACAAAACAAAGACAAATATTTTGATGACGATGCGATGTGGGAAAATGCGCAAACAATGCTAAAAGCGGCCATGGATGAATTAGAATTGGATTATTTTGAAGCTGACGGTGAAGCAGCTTTCTACGGACCTAAACTAGATGTCCAAGTGAAAACAGCTTTAGGTATGGAAGAAACCTTGTCAACGATCCAATTGGATTTCTTATTGCCTGAACGGTTTGATCTAACATATGTTGGTGAAGATGGCGAAAACAATCACCGTCCAGTGGTGATCCACCGCGGCATCGTTTCAACGATGGAACGTTTTGTGGCTTACCTGACAGAAGTCTATAAAGGGGCATTCCCGACTTGGTTGGCACCAATCCAAGCATCGATCATTCCGGTCTCAGTCGAAGCCCACAGCGACTATGCTTACGAAATCAAAGAACGCCTGCAAGCGCAAGGACTGCGAGTGGAAGTGGATGACCGCAACGAAAAAATGGGGTATAAGATCCGTGCATCACAAACCCAAAAAATTCCTTACCAAATTGTTGTTGGGGATCAAGAAGTCAATGATGCGACAGTCAATATCCGTCGCTACGGCAGCAAGGAGACCCAAGTCGAAGAATTGAATCTGTTTGTTGATGCAATGGCTGCTGAAGTGAAAAATTATAGCCGAGCATAGCTTTTGGTTCAAAGAAAACGAATGATTTTATAGTATAGGCACCTGCTTTCAGCAGGTGCTATTTACCTTTTTTAATCTATATAAAATAAAATGATTAGATTTTTTTTGTTTTTGTGAATAAAATCGTGTATAATTAGTATGTGATAAAAAGGAATAAACTAGAAGGAGTTTGTGATGAATTATAATTACGGAGTTAGAAAGAAATCGGTTGTATCGGTCATTTTATTAACATTTATTACTTGTGGCATTTATACATTCTTTTGGATGTACCAAACAACCAAAGAGCTGGCAGAATACAGCGGGGATAATCGTCTTTCGCCAGAGACGTCGATTTTACTCACGATCCTTACTTGTGGATTGTATCAAATTTATTGGTGGTACCGAATTGCGGATATCTTTATGAGTGCACAACAGCGAGCGAATATGCCTCGTCTGAGTGACAACAAAATTCTTTTTGTCGTCTTGAGCCTGTTTGCTTTTGATTTCATCAACATGGCGATTTTACAAGGTGATATGAACCAAATGTGGGAAGCGGCTGATCAAAATGCCATGACCTCATCTAACAATACAAACGATTCGTCTGATTCAGATGATTGGGTAGATTATTGATTTGTCCGTTTAAATGGTTAACGGGGTTTCCTTGTCCAGGTTGTGGCATGACGCGCGCCTACTTGCACTTATTTCAGGGTGATCTTGAAGGTGCGCTGCATTTTCATCCCTTGTTTTGGTTAGTGCCGATCGTATTCGGAATCGTTTTATTCAAAAAAAATCCGAAAATCAGCAAACTTTACTACAGTCACAACCTGTGGGTGACATTGACACTTTTGGTACTAGTGGTTTATGGTGGTCGGCTCTGGCTTCATTTCCCACATGACGCGCCAATGGACTTTGATCCAGAGAGCATTTTCCCACAACTACTACGTCGGATTGGTCAAGTGATTCACTAACAGCCATTCACCCAAGCATTAAAAATCTTTAAGAAAATGCTTTGTTTTTTTCTGAAAGCGAAGGGAACAAGTGACAGTAGTTGAATCTTTATGAAAATTGTGTTATATTTACAATGTAATGATACTTAGAGTGAGTGAGCGGTTTTTTCGCTCACTCTTTTTAATGGAATGAAGTTCGTTTCGTTGAGAAATAAAGGAGGCGATGTTGTGAGTACGGTAGTGGAAACTGTTACAGATATAGTGACCCCTATTCTGGATGCGCAAAAATTTGAATTAGTTGAAGTAGAATTCGTGAAGGAAGGGAAAAATTGGTTTCTTCGTGTGTTCATTGATAAAGAAGGCGGAATCGATATCGAGGAATGTGCCTTTGTCAGTGAACAACTTAGTGAACAATTAGACCAATGCGAACCTGATCCTATTCCACAGGCCTATTTCTTGGAAGTTTCTTCCCCTGGCGCCGAGCGTCCATTGAAGAAAGAAGCAGATTATCAACGGGCAGTCGGCGAGTACATTCATGTTTCTTTATATCAACCGATTGATGGAGAAAAACAGTTCGAAGGCTTTTTACAGTCATTCGATGAAAATCAGCTAGTTATGAAGACCCGAATCAAAACCAGAGAAAAAGAACGAACGATCGACCGGAAAAATATTGCCAAAGCTCGTTTAGCCATTCAATTTTAAACACGGAGGAATGAAAGAATCATGAGTAAAGAAATGTTGAATGCATTGGATGCATTAGAAGCAGAGAAAGGCATTTCAAAAGAGATTGTCATCGATGCCTTGGAAGCGGCATTGGTTTCAGCGTACAAACGTCATTACGGGCAAGCACAAAATGTGGAAGTAGAATTTGATCAGAAAAAAGGCAATATCCACGTCTATGCAGTCAAAGAAGTGACAGAAGAAGTCATGGACTCGCAACTAGAGGTTTCATTAAAAGAAGCGATGACAATCAACCCCGCTTATGAAATCGGCGACAAAATCCGCTTTGAAGTAACGCCTAAAGATTTTGGTCGTATTGCGGCGCAAACGGCAAAACAAGTCATTTTGCAACGGGTCCGTGAAGCGGAAAGAAACATTATCTATAACGAATTTAGTGCGTACGAAAAAGACATTTTGCAAGGAATCGTTGAACGCCAAGACAATCGTTATATCTATGTAAACTTAGGCAAAATTGAAGCCGTGCTTTCAAAACAAGACCAAATGCCAAATGAGTTTTATCAACCCCATGATCGGATCAAAGTATTCGTTTCTCGTGTTGAAAATACTTCAAAAGGACCTCAAGTATTCGTTAGCCGCAGCCATCCAGATTTGCTGCGCCGATTATTTGAACAAGAAGTGCCAGAAGTATATGATGGTACTGTAGAGATCGTAAGTATTGCTCGTGAAGCAGGGGATCGTGCCAAAGTTGCTGTTCGTTCCTTTGATGCCAACGTCGATCCAGTCGGCACTTGTGTTGGCCCTAAAGGTCAACGGGTTCAAGCGATCGTCAATGAACTAAAAGGCGAAAACATGGACATCGTGGAATGGAATGAAGATCCAGCGATCTTCATCGCCAATGCGTTGAATCCAGCAGAAGTCAGCGACGTTATTTTTGATGTTGATAATCCGAAGGCTTGTACTGTTGTCGTGCCTGATTACCAACTATCATTAGCGATCGGTAAACGCGGACAAAATGCTCGCCTAGCAGCCAAATTGACTGGCTTCAAAATCGATATCAAATCAGAAACAGACATGGAAGAATTTTATGCGAAGCTGGATGAAGGCGACTATATCGATGAGTATGATGCCAATGCTTCAGAAGCTGCTGAAGAAATCAGTACAGAAGCAACAGAATCTGCAGAAACAGTTGATGAAGCGATCCTTCCATCAGACATGACTGCGGATGATTATGAAAATGTTGAGTTTGACGAAAAATAGTTGAGGTGAGATCGTGATGAAAAAACGAAAAATTCCTTTACGAAAATCAGTGATTTCAGGCGAAATGCTACCTAAGAAAGAAATGCTTCGTATCACTCGTTCAAAAGAAGGCGTTGTTTCCATCGATCCGACAGGAAAAATGCCAGGTCGGGGAGCTTATATAGCGATCGAACCGGCTGAAGCCCAGAAAGCATGGGATAAGCGTATCTTGGATCGAGTGCTGGAAACGAAATTGACAGATGAATTTTACCAAGAACTATTGGACTATGTAACGCACCAAAAAGCGCGAAAAGAGTTATTTGCAAATGAATAAAACCAAAGCATTAAATATGTTAGGACTAGCCATGCGTGCTGGGAAATTAGTAACTGGTGAAGAAATGACTTTAAAAGAGATTCGCAATGAGAAAGCTGCTTTAGTCATTATCGCCAGTGATGCTGGTAAAAATACACAAAAGAAAATTAAGGACAAAAGTTCTTATTACGAAATTCCGCTCCTAGATGCATTTTCTGCTGATGAAATCAGTGCGGCCATTGGGAAACCAAGAATGGTCATTGGCATCTTAGATCAAGGATTTGCAAGGAAGGTGCAGGAATTAATATTAGGTTAGGAAGGTGATTGCATGGGAAAAAAAAGAATTTATGAACTTGCAAAAGAATGGAATAAGTCGAGCAAAGAGGTTGTTGAAAAAGCACAATCTTTAGGCTTTGATGTCAAAAATCATATGGGCGCGATCTCAGATGGAGAGGCGCAAAAATTGCAGCAGTCATTAGGCGGCAATCCAAATGGTAAAACATCTGCAAACTCAAATCCCGCAAATCAGAAACCAGCCAACCAGCCGGAAAAACAAGAACAAAAGAAATTTAAAACGCAAAGAAATAATCCTAACTTCCAAAACCGTCATAACAATCAAAGTCAACAGCGAAATACGCAAAGCAATAACCGTCCTGCTGGTCAAGGACAAGTAGATCGCACGAACAGTCAAGGAAGTAACAGACCAAATAACCAAGGAAGTCATAATCGAGTGAATAACCAAGAGAATCGTAACAATCAAGGGCAACAAAACCGCCCAACAAACCAAGGACAACAAAACCGTCCGAATAATCAAGGGCAACAAAATCGCCCAACAAACCAAGGACAGCAAAACCGTCCGAATAATCAAGGGCAACAAAATCGTCCGAACAATCAAGGACAGCAAAACCGTCCAAACAACCAAGGACAACAAAATCGTCCGAACAATCAAGGACAGCAAAACCGTCCGAATAATCAAGGGCAACAGAATCGCCCAACAAACCAAGGACAACAAAACCGTCCGAATAATCAAGGGCAACAAAATCGCCCAACAAACCAAGGACAGCAAAACCGTTCAAATAACCAAGGGCAACAAAACCGTCCGGCCGCTCAATCTGCAGGAAATACGCAAGGGGCAGACCGTAACAATAACCGTCCGCAAGGATCGAATGATTCTCGTGGAGGAAATCAAAACCGCGGCAAGTCAAACTACGGTGGACGCAACAATAATTTCAACAATAACAATCGCAACAAATTCAATAAAAAAGGCAAAAAAGGCCGTCAGCAGACGGAAAAGAAACCGCCAGTTCCAGCACGTAAATTCCGTGAGCTACCAGAAGTATTGGAATATTCAGAAGGCATGAACGTAGCGGATATCGCGAAAAAAATCTACCGTGAACCAGCAGAGATCATCAAGAAACTCTTTATGATGGGGGTTATGGTCAATCAAAACCAACCTTTAGATAAAGATACGATTGAACTGCTTGCTACCGATTACGGAATCGAACCACAAGAAAAAGTTCAAGTGGATATCGCAGACATCGATAAATTCTTCGAAGCAGAAGAACAAATTGAAGAGAATTTAGTATCACGACCACCTGTTGTGACGATCATGGGTCACGTTGACCACGGGAAAACAACATTGCTTGATACTTTACGTCATTCACGCGTAACAAGTGGTGAAGCTGGGGGAATTACGCAGCATATTGGCGCTTACCAAATCGACATCAATGGCAAACCAATTACTTTCTTAGATACTCCTGGACACGCGGCCTTCACTAGTATGCGTGCACGGGGAGCAAGTATCACCGATATCACGATTCTTGTTGTCGCAGCTGATGATGGAGTGATGCCACAAACAGTGGAAGCGATCAACCATGCGAAAGCAGCAAAAGTGCCGATCATCGTTGCAGTAAACAAAATCGATAAACCAGGTGCTAACCCACAACATGTGATGCAAGAATTAAGTGAACATGAGTTGATCCCAGAAGCTTGGGGTGGCGATACGATCTTCGTTGAAATCTCAGCGAAATTTGGGCAAAACATTGAAGAATTGCTTGAAATGATCCTCTTAGTAGCAGAAGTCGAAGATTTGAAAGCTGATCCTACCCAACGGGCGATCGGTACAGTCATTGAAGCGCGCCTTGATAAAGGAAAAGGTCCTGTAGCAACACTATTGGTTCAACAAGGGACTCTTCATGTAGGTGATCCAATTGTTGTAGGGAATACTTTCGGTCGTGTTCGCGTAATGACGAATGATTTAGGTCGTCGTGATAAAGCAGCTGGACCTGCTACACCAGTCGAAATCACAGGATTGAATGATGTGCCTCAAGCAGGTGATCGTTTCGTTACTTTTGAAGACGAGAAAACAGCTCGAGCAGCGGGTGAAGAACGTGCAAAACGTGCTTTGATGGAGCAACGCGCATCAAGCAGTCGTGTGACATTGGATAACTTGTTTGAAAGTCTAAAAGAAGGCGAACTGAAAGAAGTAAATGTCATCATCAAAGCAGACGTACAAGGTTCAGCTGAAGCATTAGCTGCTTCATTGAAGAAAATCGATGTTGAAGGTGTGCGAGTGAACATCGTCCATTCAGCTGTTGGTGCAATCAATGAAAGTGATGTAACGCTAGCAGCAGCAAGTAATGCCATCATCATCGGATTCAACGTCCGTCCAACACCGCAAGCCAAACAGCAAGCGGAAGCGGAAAAAGTCGATATTCGTTTGCATCGCATCATCTACAAAGCGATCGAAGAAATCGAAACTGCGATGAAAGGGATGCTTGATCCTGAATTCGAAGAAAAAATCACTGGTCAAATGATCGTTCGTGAAACATACAAAGTATCTAAAGTGGGCACGATCGCAGGTTGCTACGTAACGGAAGGCAGTATTCGCCGTGACAGTGGCGTCCGCGTGATCCGTGACGGCATCGTTATCTATGAAGGCAAACTTGCCAGCTTGAAACGCTTCAAAGATGATGTCAAAGAAGTGAAGCTAGGGTTTGAATGTGGCGCGATGATCGAGAAATTCAACGATCTTAAAGTTGATGACGTGATCGAAGGCTATGTCATGGAAGAAGTACCGACAAAATAACGGAATGACAACTATACAAGGAGGCTTTTTGAATGGCTAACTATCGAGATCGCCGAGTGGCACAAGAAATCTTAAAAGAAGTCAATCAAATTCTTCGTAAAAAAGTTCGTGATCCTCGCGTGCAAGATGTGACGATCACAGATGTACGAGTAACTGGAGATTTACAGCAAGCAACGATCTTTTACAGCACCCTAACGGACTTAGCTTCAGATAAGCAAAAAGCCCAAGCAGGACTGGAAAAAGCAACTGGCTTGGTTCGTCGTGAATTAGGTCAAGCGTTAACGCTCTATAAAGTTCCAGAAATCCAATTCGAATTGGATGAATCAGTACAATACGGGAATAAAATTGATGAAATGATTCGCGCATTGCACTCAGAAGAATAAAAAAAAGAGCAGCTTCCAATCGAAGCTGTTCTTTTTTATTTGAAAAGAGCATCAGGTATTCATCAGTAAAGTTACCAGTCCAGCAACACCTGTCCCCAAGAGCCAGCCTCCGATCACATCTGTTAAAAAATGGATCCCTAAGTAGACTCTGCTAAAGCCGATCATAAAGCTTAACAAAACTGCCAGCAGAGTCATCGGAAGGACTGCTGAGGGAACCAATTGTCCAAGATTCAAGGCGATCGTTCCGTACATGGCAGCGGATGTGGCAGCATGGGCACTAGGAAAGCTGTGATCTTTTTCTTCAACTAAACGATGATCGATCGGACGATCTCGTCGGACGATCCGTTTGATCAGGTAAGCAGCTGCTGATACTATGAAGATACTGACTGCTGTTTTTGGTGCAAGATCCGCCCGCGATGATGGAAAGACAAACAATAGTAAAGCGATCGCAACTGTCGGAAAGGCTTTTCCTAAATTGGTAAAAAAGTGCATCATGCGCGTCAAAGAAGGCGTACGGCTTTGGATGATCTGCAAAGCAAACGCTTCTTCCCAACGCTGCATCGTGCCGAGCTGAATCATGATCAAAAAGATGGCAAATCCAATAAATGACCCTATCGTTAAAACAACCATTTTAGGACCTCCTTATATGCTTAGTTTATCATGTAATGAGAAGGAGCGAAAAGGATTTTGTCGTGCAATGAATTTTTTTTATATGTTATAATAAGCAAGTTGAAGTGAAATGGAGGAATAAGATGGACGGGATTTTACCATTATGGAAAGAGCGTGGACAAACAAGTCACGACTGCGTGTTTAAATTACGAAAAATATTAAAGACAAAAAAAATCGGACACAGCGGCACACTAGATCCTGACGTGGATGGTGTCTTGCCCATTTGTATCGGAAAAGGAACGAAGATCGTCGAATACTTGGTTGATTCTGGAAAAGTCTACACCGGGGAAATCACCTTGGGCTTCAGTACCACTACAGAAGATCGGTCGGGGGATATCGTTGAACAACAAGCACTAACTCGTCCGTTTACGAAGACAGAAATCGATCAGGCAATGAAACAGTTGACGGGGACGATTACCCAGATCCCGCCGATGTATTCGGCGGTCAAAGTCAATGGCAAACGACTTTACGAATATGCTCGCAACAATGAAACTGTCGAGCGGCCACAGCGCAAAGCAGAAATTTATTCCTTCAAACGAATTTCAGAGCCGGTTTTTCATGAGGACAATACGCAAAGCTGGCGTTTTGAAGTTTCTTGTGGAAAAGGGACTTATGTTCGCACGTTAGCGGTCGACACAGGGAAATTGCTGGGTGTACCCGCGCATATGTCTGATTTGACTCGCTTAAAAAGCGGTGGTTTTTCTAAAGAACAATCTTACACGATTGCAGAGGTGCAAAAGGCAGTCGATGAACAACGTGTTTCGGAACTACTGCTACCGGTGGAATATGGGGTATCGGAGTTTGTTCAAGTGACGATCGATGCGGACCTCTGGCAGAAAGTAAAAAATGGCATGCGCTTGCCTTTCAGCGTGTTTGGATTACAAGAGCGCCCAGAGGAATTAGTGGCGATTTTTTATCGAGAACAATTGATCAGTATCTATAAAGCTCATGACAAATACCAAGATATGATGAAACCGGTAAAAGTCATCCGTACAGAAATAGGAGAATGAACATGGAAATCATTGAAATGAGACACCCTTATGATCACGCAACGATTCCTGAAGAGGAGATCGTCTTAGTGTTAGGCTTTTTCGATGGCGTACATCTAGGTCATCAGAAAGTCATTGAAACAGGACGAAAGATCGCAGAAGAAAAAGGGTTAAAATTGGCATTAATGACCTTTAATCAACATCCCTCGATCGTTTTCCAAAAAGTCGATCCTGAAAAAATGCAATACCTGACCAGCTTGGCTCAAAAGGAAGCGCATATGGAAAAGCTTGGAGTAGATATTCTTTATATCATTGAGTTTACTTCTGCTTTTGCAAATCTGGCACCACAAGTGTTTGTGGATGAATACATGATCGGTCTGCATGCAAAAGTTGTTGTTGCTGGATTCGACTATACCTACGGCAAGAAAGAGATAGCCAACATGGCGCTGTTACCAACATATGCAGAAAATCGTTTTGAAGTTGTGACTGTCGCGCAAGAATCGTTTGATGAAGAAAAGGTTAGCTCCACACGCATTCGCTCTGCCCTACAAAATGGCGATATGGCACAAGTCAATCGCTTGTTAGGGTATATTTATGAATTTGAAGGAACCGTCGTTCACGGTGATGCTAGAGGACGAGAACTTGGGTTTCCAACCGCGAATATCAAAGTAAAGAGCACCGTTCGGTTGCCAAAAGAAGGCGTCTATGTGACGGAAATCAAAGTCGGTGACAAGTGGTATCCATCGATGGGATCGATTGGTCACAATGATACGTTTGGTCAGGGGCGCCAGTTAACAGTTGAAATCTATATTCTCGATTTTCACCAAGATATCTATGGTGAAACCGTGGCGATCCGCTGGCATCATTTCTTACGTGATCAAGTCGCTTTCAATGGCGCACAAGCGTTGATCGAACAATTAAAGCAAGATGAACGAGACACTGAAACTTATTTTGATGGGCTTTCTGAAGAAAACTAAGCATTCGTAGTGAAAAGAAGCGTTTCTGGCTTCTTTTCACTTTTTCTTTTTCTTTCTTTTTATAACGTAGTTTATTTGAATTCTAATGCTTTCCCCATGAGGAAAAAACGTTTTTTCGATATACTAAAAAATAGGCAAAAATGATAATTTATGCAGAACGCTGCAAAGGGAAAGGGAGAGAAAAAGTGACAATTGGAAGAAAAGCGAAAAAGGGGAAAGAAAAGAAAGATTTAACTAAAATGAAAACGCCTCATACGTATGTCATCATCTTTGGGGTCGTATTGTTGGCGTGGTTGCTGACTTTCTTAGTTCCCGCTGGAAAATTCAGTACACAAGAAATCGAGTATACCGATGCAAATGGGGAAATAAGTACCAGAACGGTCTTGATGCAAGATTCGTTTCGTTATGCCTACCCGTTAGATAACGAATACGTCTATCAACAGTTGAATCAATTGGAAGACGATCCACAAGAGTTGGAAGAATTAGATGTCGATCCTGAGGCTTTAGCAGCTGTTCTAGCTGAAGGGCCTAAAGAGTTGTCCCAGAGTCAATTAGATGAGGTGGGACTGACCGATGACACGCTTTACAGTCTTTACGGCGAAAAAATTTATGATACTTCTGAAAAACTGCACAAAACAGCCAAGGTTTGGGGAACTGATGACTTTAACGGTTTCGGCTTCTTAAATTTTGTTTTTGAAGGATTGGTTTCTGGTGATAAATACGGCTCAGCAGTTGGGATCGCAGCACTGATCCTAGTGGTCGGTGGTGCGTTTGGTATTATCATGCAAACCGGAGCGATTGATGCGGGGATCTTTGCATTTATCAGCAAAACTCGTGGATTAGAACGCTTGGCATTGCCGCTGTTGTTCTTTGCTTTTTCATTTGGGGGCGCTACCTTTGGGATGGCAGAAGAAGTCATTCCGTTTTCGATGGTCATGGTGCCTTTCGTGATCGCATTGGGGTATGATTCGATCGTGGCGGTCACCGTCACCTATGTCGCCTCCCAGATTGGAAATGCCACCTCGTGGATGAGTCCGTTTAGTGTGGCAGTAGCTCAAGGGATCGCAGGTATTCCCGTTCTTTCAGGCGCAACGTTCCGAATCATCATGTGGGTCGTGGTTACCGCACTATCCGCAGGGTACCTCATGATCTATGCCGAAAGAATTCGCAAGAATCCTGAGAAATCGCTAACGTATCAATCGGATGCGTATTTTAGAAATCACCTTGAAAAAACCTCCAGTGAGCAAAAACCATTTTTATTAGGTCATAAATTGATCTTGGTTGAAATGCTGGCGGTTTTGATCTGGATCGTATGGGGTGTGACGCAGAAAGGCTACTATATTCCCGAGATTGCTTCTCAATTCTTTGTTATGGGCTTAGGGGCAGGAATCATAGCGGTTCTTTTCAAATTAGAAAATATGGGCTTGAATGACGTGGCGAGTGCCTTTCAATCTGGTGCCTCAGAATTGGCAGGAACTGCAATCGTTGTGGGGATGGCCAAAGGGATTCTTCTGGTTCTCGGCGGTTCTGATGCCAATGTGCCGTCAGCGTTGAATACAATTTTGCACAGCATCGGCGGTTTGTTAAGCAATGTTCCAGCATTTATTGGTGCCTGGTTCATGTACATTTTCCAAAGCTTCTTCAATTTGATCGTGACTTCAAATTCAGGTCAAGCTGCATTAACCATGCCGATCATGGCGCCATTAGCCGATCTTTTAGGTGTCTCTAGACAGATCGCTGTCTTAGCTTATCAATTAGGCTCGGGCTTTATGGATGCCTTCACTCCAGTATCGGCAAGTCTGATCGGTGTCTTGGGTGTCGCAAGAATCGAATGGGTGAAATGGGCGAAATTCCAGATCAAAATGCAAGGTTTCTTATTTGTATTAGGAACGATTTTTATCTTTATTGCGGTCGCAATCGGCTTGCAATAAGAAGCAATCAGGCACAAGGAGGAAGCACTTATGAAGGTGATACGACAAGCAGAGGTTTACGCTCCTGACTATTTAGGAAAAAAAGATATTTTATTGAATGAAGACAAAATTATTGCCATTCAAGATTCGATTGAAGGAGGATTCTCAGGGGTTCCTCTTGAAGAAATCGATGGCAGAGGGTTACTCGCTGTGCCCGGCTTTATTGACTGCCACTTTCATATCTTAGGAGGTGGCGGGGAAGGCGGCTTTCAAAACCGGACACCAGAAGTGAAACTGAGTCAATTGACCTCTGCAGGAGTAACGACAGTGGTTGGCTGTTTAGGGACTGACGGAGTAGGCAGAGATATGACTGCCTTGATCAGTAAGGCGCGTGGACTAGAGGCGGAAGGCATCACGACTTATCTTTATGACGGTTCGTATCGATTGCCTTTGACGCCCGTCACGGAATCCATCATCCAAGATTTTTTGACTATCGATAAAATTATTGGTATCGGTGAAATTGCCGTTTCTGACCATCGTTCTTCACAACCGAGTTTCGAAGAATTTACCCGTGCGGTGGCGGATGCCCGTGTCGGTGGGATGCTTTCTGGAAAAGCAGGAATCGTAAACGTCCACTTAGGTGGAGGGAAGAAAAAATATGAGCTGCTTTTACGAACCATCGAAGAGACAGAGATTCCAATCAGTCAATTTTTACCAACACATGCCAATCGAACCAGCGAGCTTTTCGAAGCAAGTATTGCTTTTGCAAAAATGGGTGGAACGATCGATTTTACGGCAAGTGAGGATCCTGATTTCTGGGAAAAAGAAGACGATGAGGTTCGCTTCAGTAAAGGTTTGAAGCGTTTGTTAGCAGAAGGGATCGGGCTGGATCAATTTACCATGACCTCTGATGGGCAAGGCAGCCTCCCGTACTTTGATGAAAACAATCAATTCATAGGTCTGGGTGTCGGCAGTTCGCGAGCGCTGATGGTAGGCATTAAAGAAGCAGTCCAAAAAGAGCAGATTCCATTGGAGATCGCCATTCGAGCAATCACTTCCAATCCAGCGAAAGTATTGAAGCTTGATCAAAAGGGACGTCTTGCAGCAGGGATGGATGCTGATATTTGCTTGCTGAACAAAGACTCATTAGCAGTAGAAACGGTTCTAGCAAAAGGCAGAACAATGGTAGAAGAACAAGAAGTAAAAGTGTGGGGTACCTTTGAACAACTAACATAAGAAGAATTCAGTTTTAACAGACTAAGAAACGGTTGTTTTTCTAAACAGAGTTGTAGAAGAAAATAAGCAGCCCGATCCATGACCAGTATTTACTGGACTTGATCGGACTGCTTTTTTCAATTAAACGCAAGTATTCTTAAGCTTGCAACTCATCCAATTTCTTCATGTCTTCTTCAGAAATTTCAAAGTCAACTTTGGCATTGTCAGCAATGTATTCTTCATGAACGGATTTTGGCAATGGCAGAATGTCTTTTTGTAGCAAGTAACGAATTGAAAGTTGTGGAATAGATTTTCCATAGGCTTCAGCAATCGTCTTCACTGCATCGTTATCGAGTAAACGACCAGTAGCGATTGGTGAATAGCCTTCCACTAAAATTTCGTGCGCTTTGCAAAATGTCAATAGTTCTTCATTTGTGCGGCCAATATGGTAAATAAACTGGTTGACCATCGGTTTCACATCGCAATGGTCAAAAATATTTTGCAAATCTTTTTGATCGAAGTTGGAAACACCAATCGATTTTACTTTTCCACTTAAGTAGGCTTCTTCTAATGCTTTCCAAACATCGATGTTTTCAAGATAAAAATCTTTGTTTTCTGGATTGTTTCCCATGATTTTCCAAGGACGAGGGGCATGGATCAAAATCAAATCGATATACCCTAAGTCAAGTTTTTTTAGAGAAGCATCAATGCTATCAACCGCTTCTTGGTAGGTCTTTAACTCAGCAGGTACTTTCGTGGTAACAAAAATTTCATCGCGGGCAACGCCTGAATCGCGCACAGCTTTCCCAACCGCTTCTTCGTTTTTGTAAGCTGCCGCTGTATCGACATGTCGATAACCATTTTGAATGGCAAATTTTGTTGCGTTGTAAGCATCTTCTGGAGAAGATTGCCAGGTTCCAAGGCCAATCTTAGGAATTGCCAGTTTGTTCTGCAAGGTAAATGTTTCTTGTAATATCACGTATCTCAACCTACTTTCATCGCTTTTTTTTGTTACATCTTCCATTATAAAACGTTTTCTTGTTTGAAACAAATCAGACGCTGAAACTTTTGAGGGAAATTGACTTTCAAAAGGATCTTTGATACATTATCAGCAACCTAAACACAGAAAGATGTGGAAAAAATGGATTTTGTTAAAGAAGATTTTGCCTATTATCGGCGCTCTTTTGAATTGATGTATCGCAGTTATTTCCGTAGAAGAATGATTGCCCTTGGTGTGGCGATTTTGATTATCTTAGGTTATTTACTTTTGTTACAAGAAAGTTTGCTTTTAAATATCATTTTGCTAGTTATATTGCTAGGCATAATGGCGTGGTTGGTTTCACTTTATCAGCGAGCGAGTGAGGTCGTACTTGCTTTCGAAGAAGAAAATCAGGTGCCGCAAATTCATCAACTGACAGAATTTGAGGATCATTATGCGTTCCAAATGAATGATGGAACAACGATGCGCGTGAAGAAAAACGGCAATCGCAACTTTCCTTCCAATAATAAGCAGTACACGTTGATGGCAGGCTATAAAAAAGTTTTCTTTGTGCAACAACCCTTGATGATTTTTTATTATGACCTCTTGGAGATGAAGTATGATGAAGCGTATCGTTTGAAACGAAACCGCCAAAACGGGTTCAATCGTTGGTCGCGTTATTTCAGTTTTCGCTCCTTTAAGGGATCGATTGGCTATGTCTTTCAATTCTTGCTGGGAAATATTTTCTTCTTATTTATTGCGTATCGGTTGATCCGCTATCTGATCGATATTTTGCTGCACATTTTATAACTGTTACCAAGGTGAAGATTCTCATCGTTTTCATAGACTGGTGAAAAAGATGATAGGACTTAATTTTTTTAAAAAGGTATACTTAAGTCAGATAAGACAAGCAATTGTCTTTCATGAATAAGAGTCCTGCTCTTGTTAAGTAAGCCGTCAACAACAACTTATCTATTGTGGCGCTAACAGTTTGGGGGAAGTGTTAGTTCTTGTAACAAACAGATTTTTTTCTGGGCGGGATAAGAACAAAAGCGGTATTTTACCGTACTTAATAAGAGTAGTGCTCTTTATTTTTTCTATGAATATTTGAAGACATCACTTCTTGGAAGTGGTGTTTTTTCTTGCTTAAAAATAGTCCAAGTGATAGGAGAATTCTAAGAACTATGCTACAATGAGTGCCGGTGCTCTCAGCGGTGGGAGCAAAAAAGAAGGTAGAGGAGAATTACTTAGGAATGCCTGAAGGTCAAACAATAAACGATCCATCTACAAAAAGCGCGCAAAATATTTCTGCGTATATACATATACCTTTCTGTGAACATATCTGCTACTACTGTGACTTCAACAAAGTGTTTTTAGAAGGGCAGCCAGTGGATGAGTACATCGAAGCGTTACTAAAAGAAATTGAGCTGACCCTCTTGCGTCAGCCTCTCAATGAGGCGAAAACGATTTATATCGGCGGCGGGACGCCAACGTCGCTTTCGGCGAACCAACTGGATCGATTGCTGTCAGGTGTGCATGAATTGCTGCCAACACACACAACCAAAGAGTTTACAGTGGAAGCAAATCCTGGTGATTTGAGTGAAGAAAAAATGCTGGTTTTGAAAAACCATCAAGTCAATCGCTTGTCGATGGGGGTCCAGACCTTTGATAATCGCTTGCTTAAAAAAATTGGCCGCAAGCATACCGCTGAAGATGTTTATTCAACTATTCAGCTGCTGGAAAAACATGATTTTCAGAATGTGACGATCGATTTGATTTATGCACTTCCGGGACAAAGCATAGAAAGCTTCCGTGATACACTGACGCGAGCGATCGATCTCGGGTTGCCTCACTATGCGATGTATTCTTTGATTTTAGAAAACAAAACCATGTTTATGAACTGGGTTCGCCAAGGGAGAATGGCACTGCCTTCTCAAGAAGCTGAAACGCAGATGTTTGATGAGGCGATCGCCGCGATGACAAAAGCTGGATTGAACCAATATGAAATCAGTAATTTTGCACGACCAGGGTATGAGTCCTTGCATAATCTAGTGTATTGGAACAATGAACATTATTTTGGCTTTGGGGCAGGCGCCAGCGGGTATCTTGGACAGACTCGCTACAAGAACAAAGGTCCAATCCAGCATTATTTGAAACCATTACAGGAAAATCAGTTGCCAATCCACGAAATCGAAGAATTGACAACCAGCAATCAAATGGAAGAGGAACTGTTTTTAGGCCTTCGTAAAAAGGTCGGCATTTCAAAAATACAGTTTGCAGAAAAATTCGGGAAGTCTTTTCAGGAAATCTATGGTTCAACGAGCGAACAGTTGATTCAAAAAGGCTGGTTGGCTAGTCAAGGTGACCGTGTCTTTTTAACGAAAGCTGGGATGTTTATTGGCAACGAAGTGTTTGAAGCATTTCTCTTGGATGGAGAAAAATAAGAAAGAACGAGTAAGAGAAGTAGCCATTTCGTGCTGCTTCTTTTTTTGATTTCTTTTTTAGCACTCTCTTAGAAAGAGTGCTAAAAAAGTGATGCAAATACTTGACATTCCTAGCAAATATGGTATATTTATAATCGTGTTAGCACTTAATAGGAATGAGTGCTAACGGAGGAGTGGATAAAATGTTGACACCTAGACAACAAATGATTTTACACCTCATCATCCAAAATTATACGAATACTGGTCAGCCCACGGGCTCGAAGCGATTGATGGAAGATGGGGTTGAAGCTAGCTCTGCCACCATTCGTAATGAGATGAAGGCGCTGGAAGAAGCTGGACTTCTGTTAAAGACACATTCATCTTCAGGGCGTGTGCCGTCAATAAAAGGGTATCGCTATTACGTTGATCACTTATTGAAGCCATCGGAAGTTGACCAAAACGAAATTCAAACCATTCGTCATTCTTTTGGAAAAGATTTTCATGAAATCAATGAAATCATCCAGCAGTCTGCCACGATCTTGTCCAACTTGACTAGCTATACAGCGTTGTCTCTCGGGCCAGATATGAAGGAAAGGAAATTGACCGGTTTTCGAATCGTCCCATTGAATGCACGACAGATCATCGCGATCATCGTGACGGATAAAGGGAATGTCGAAAATCAAGTCTTTACTCTTCCTGAATCGATGAGCAGCGAAGATTTGGAAAAAATGGTAAGGATCATCAACGACAAATTGATCGGTGAGCCTCTAATGACGGTCTACCATCGTTTAAGAACAGAGATTCCTATGATTCTGCATAAGTATTTTCAAACGACTGACGGAATCGTTGATCTCTTTGATACGATGCTGAGCCACATTTTTCAAGAAAAAATCTTCGTCGGCGGGCGAATGAATCTTCTGGATTTTGAACCGACGCAAGATGTTAGTCAGTTCAAATCGATGTATTCATTTATGAAAAATGCAGATCAGCTGACACAGCTGCTGGCGCCAAGAGATTCTGCGATTCAAATCAGAATCGGCTCTGAGCTTGGCAATGACTTGTTACAAAATATGAGTCTGATCCAAGCTAGCTATGAAATCGAAGGTCATGGACAAGGAACGATCGCTTTATTAGGTCCATCAAGTATGCCGTATTCACGGATGTTTGGTTTGATGGAAGTTTTTCGAGGCGAGTTAGCAAAAAAATTGGCCGATTATTATCGCGCATTAGACGCTGCCAATGAATAAGCGGCAATGAAACAAATCGTAGAAGGGATGGTTGAAACGTGACGGAAAAAGAAGAGCGTTTAGATGAAGAATTAGATAAAACTGCTGAAGAAACCGCAGAAACAACTGAATCTTCAAATGAATCAACTGAAACTGAAGCACAGACTCCTCAACCAGAGGAAGAAACAGTGGAAAAAAGCGAATTGGAACTTTTGCAAGAAAAGAATAATGAATTGGAAGATCAATTCCTGCGTGCTCGTGCAGAGATCGCAAATATCACTTCACGTAACCGCAACGAGCGGGAACTTTTACAAAAATACCGCTCGCAAGATCTTGGCAAAAAACTGTTGCCAGCAATCGACAATTTGGAACGAGCGATGGCAGCAGATGTCGATCAAGACCAAGCGGCGAATTTGAAAAAAGGCGTTGAAATGGTTCTTGAAAGTCTTCGTCAAGCCTTAAAAGAAGAGGGAATCGAAGAGATTCCTGCTGAAGGTGCAATGTTCGATCCGAACTTGCATCAAGCGGTGCAGACTGTACCTGCCTCTGATGAAACACCGGCAGACACAATCGTTACTGTCTTGCAAAAAGGGTATAAATTGCATGATCGTGTCTTGCGTGCAAGCATGGTCATCGTTGCACAATAGTTCTTTCTATCTATAAGTAGATGTTTAAATTAAAAAAGGGAGTGTATTACTTATGAGTAAAATTATCGGTATCGACTTAGGAACAACAAACTCAGCTGTTGCTGTCCTTGAAGGCGGCGAAGCAAAAATCATTACGAATCCAGAAGGAAACCGTACCACACCTTCTGTTGTCTCATTCAAAAATGGTGAGATCCAAGTAGGGGAAGTTGCAAAACGCCAAGCAGTGACAAATCCTAATACGATTTCTTCTATTAAACGCCATATGGGTGAAGCTGGATACAAAGTAGAAGTTGAAGGCAAATCGTATACACCACAAGAAGTTTCCGCAATGGTTCTTCAATACATCAAAGGATTTGCTGAAGACTATTTAGGGGAAAAAGTTGAAAAAGCAGTCATCACTGTTCCTGCATACTTCAACGATGCACAACGTCAAGCAACCAAAGATGCTGGTAAAATTGCCGGTCTTGAAGTAGAACGGATCGTCAATGAACCAACTGCCGCAGCTTTAGCTTATGGGTTAGATAAAACAGATAAAGATGAAAAAATCTTGGTCTTTGACTTAGGTGGCGGTACTTTCGACGTATCGATCCTTGAATTAGGTGATGGCGTCTTTGACGTATTATCAACTGCTGGGGACAACAACCTAGGTGGGGATGACTTTGATAACAAAATCATCGATCACATGGTAGCAGAATTCAAAAAAGAAAACGGCATTGATCTTGGAAAAGACAAAATGGCTTTGCAACGTTTGAAAGATGCTGCTGAAAAAGCGAAAAAAGACTTGTCAGGTGTAACAAGTACACAAATCAGCTTACCGTTTATCACAGCTGGCGATGCTGGTCCATTGCACTTGGAAATGACCTTGACTCGTGCGAAATTTGATGAATTAACAGCAGACTTAGTAGAACGTACAAAAATTCCAGTACGTCAAGCTTTGAAAGATGCTGGTCTATCACAATCAGAAATCGACGAAGTGATCTTAGTTGGTGGTTCAACTCGTATTCCGGCAGTAGTTGATGCTGTACGTAAAGAAACCAATAAAGAACCAAACAAATCAGTAAACCCAGATGAAGTGGTAGCGATGGGGGCTGCGATCCAAGGTGGCGTGATCACTGGGGATGTGAAAGATGTTGTCTTACTAGACGTTACACCATTATCATTAGGTATCGAAACGATGGGTGCTGTCTTCACAAAACTGATCGATCGTAACACAACGATCCCTACAAGTAAATCACAAGTCTTCTCAACTGCAGCAGACAATCAACCAGCCGTCGATATCCATGTCTTGCAAGGGGAACGTCCAATGGCTGCTGATAACAAAACATTAGGAAGATTCCAATTGACGGATATTCCACCAGCACCTCGTGGCATCCCTCAAATCGAAGTAACATTTGATATCGATAAAAATGGGATCGTTAATGTTTCTGCAAAAGATTTAGGTACACAAAAAGAACAAAAAATCACGATCAAATCATCTTCAGGTTTATCAGATGAAGAAATCGAACGCATGGTAAAAGATGCTGAAGCAAACGCTGAAGCTGACAAACAACGCAAAGAAGAAGTTGATCTACGCAATGACGTCGATGCATTGTTGTTCACTGTTGATAAAACATTGAAAGAGCTTGAAGGCAAAGTGGATGCAGACGAAGTCAAAAAAGCGGAAGAAGCTCGTGATGAGTTGAAAGCTGCGGTTGAAGCAAACAACTTAGAAGAAATGAAAACGAAACGTGATGCTTTGAATGAAATCGTACAAAACTTAACCGTTAAATTATACGAACAAGCAGCACAACAACAAGCACAAGAAAATCCAGAAGCTGCACAAGGCGGCGCAGACGATGTGGTTGACGCCGACTTTGAAGAAGTAGACGGTGACGATAAATAATCGCTGTTTGTGAAAAAGCCAAAGTCACCGCTTTGGCTTTTTCTTATGAATTTGCGAAACGTATTTTTCTAGAGCGAATTATATGCTAAAATACGAGAGACGCAAGAATAGAGTGGAGGGAAGCCAATGGCAGACAAAAGAGATTATTATGAGGTCTTAGGTCTACAAAAAGGGGCTTCGGATGACGAAATCAAAAAAGCTTATCGTAAGCTTTCAAAACAATATCATCCAGACATCAATAAAGAACCTGATGCAGAAGCAAAGTTTAAAGAGATTTCTGAGGCCTATGAAATATTAAGTGATTCCCAAAAAAGAGCTGCTTATGACCAGTATGGTCATGCTGGTACCGATCCGAACTACGGAGGCGGTTATGGCGGTGGATTCGGCGGCTTTAACAGTGGCGGATTCTCCGGTGGCGGTTTTGGTGGATTTGAAGACATTTTCGAATCGTTTTTTGGTGGTGGAGGCGGCAGAGCAGCCAATCCTAATGCACCTCGACAAGGAGCAGACTTGCAATATGCGGTTGATCTTTCCTTTGAAGAAGCGATTTTCGGAGTGGAAAAAACTGTTCAATACAATCGTGAAGAAACCTGTCATACCTGCGGCGGGAACGGGGCAAAACCAGGTACTTCACCAGAAACCTGTCATAAATGTCATGGTGCAGGTACTATCAATGTTGAACGTCAAACACCGCTTGGTCGTGTAATGAGCCGTCAAACCTGTGATGTTTGTCATGGAACTGGGAAAGAAATCAAAGAACCATGTACAACCTGTCATGGTACTGGCCATGAAAAGAAAAAACATAATGTAAAAGTCAACGTGCCTGCAGGTGTCGAAGATGGACAACAAATGCGTTTATCTGGCCAAGGGGAAGCTGGAACCAATGGTGGTCCTTATGGGGACCTATACGTTGTTTTCCGTGTGGAAGAAAGTGATATTTTTGATCGTGACGGTTCAGAGATTTATTACGAGTTGCCGTTGAACTTTGTCCAAGCAGCTTTAGGAGATGAGGTCAACGTGCCAACCGTTCACGGGAATGTGAAGTTAAAAATCCCAGCTGGGACCCAAACAGGTACGAACTTCCGCTTACGCGGTAAAGGAGCACCTCGCTTACGGGGAGGAGGCAATGGCGATCAACAAGTCAAAGTGAAGCTGATCACACCTAAGAACTTAAATGAGGAACAAAAAGAAGCATTGCGGGCTTATGCAAAAGCTAGTGGTCATGAAACCACCGAACAACAACCAGAAGGTTTTTTTGATAAAATGAAAGATGCTTTTGGTGGGAAAAAGAAATAACAAGTAAATAATCCAATTCATGCCCTTATAAAACCATCAGTTTTATAAGGGCATGAGTGTTTGTATGGCTATAAATGTGCAGTATGTGCGAGAATCGAATCTTCTTGGCCATCTTTTTTTCTTTTCCTTTGAAATCGCTTGCTTAGTGTGTCACAATAAAAGTAGACCAATTGAAGGAGGAGATACAATGGAAAGAATATTTGCGAGTCCGTCACGATACGTTCAAGGAAAAGGAGTATTGAAGGATGGTTTATCTCACATTAAAGATCTAGGAAAGAAAGTGCTGCTTTTGACCGATGAAACAGTTTGGAAAATTGCCGGGGAAGATTTATTTGAAAATCTCAAAGCGGCTGATTTAGGTCCGGTAAAAGAAATTTTTGGTGGAGAAGCTTCTGCAAATGAAATCGATCGTATCGTCTCTAAAGCCAAAAGCGAATCCATTGAAGTAATTGCTGCATTAGGTGGCGGGAAAGCCATCGATACTGGGAAAGCTGTTGCGGATGAATTAAACATACCGATTGCTGTTTTGCCAACGATCGCTTCTACTGATGCACCAACTTCGGCACTTTCTGTTATTTATACAGATGAAGGTCGCTTTGAAAAATATCGTTTTTACAACAAAAACCCTGAACTTGTCTTAGTGGATACAGCCGTTATTGCGAAAGCGCCTGCCAAATTACTTGCAGCGGGTATTGCGGATGCACTAGCAACCTATGTCGAAGCACGCGCCGTTGCCCGAAGCCATAGTAAGAATATGGTGGGTGGTATTCAACCAATTGCCGGCATGGCAATCGCTGAAAAATGCGAAGAGATTCTTTTTGAGAATGCACTGAAAGCCTATCAAGCAAATAAAAAACAAGTCGTTACCGAAGCTTTTGAACAAATCGTGGAAGCCAACACTCTGTTAAGTGGTTTAGGCTTTGAAAGTGCTGGTTTGGCAGCAGCTCATGCGATCCATAATGGCTTGACAGCCCTTGAAGGAGACGTCCATGATTTGACTCATGGGGAGAAAGTTGCTTACGGGACACTTACACAATTGATGCTGGAAAACGCGGATCCTGATGAAATTGACCAATATATTGAGTTGTATCAGGCGTTGGAATTACCAACGACATTAGCTGAAATGCATCTTTCTGATGTTAGCGATGCAGAGCTTATGAAAGTCGGTAAACAAGCAACCATCGAAGGGGAGACGATTCACAATATGCCGTTCACGGTATCCGCAGAAGATGTTGTAGCCGCGATCAAAGCCGTGGATGCCTATGTGACTGCTTATTATCCTCTTTAATGTTATTTTATAAACGTTCATTGATCGATACTTGTTGATTAAAAAAATATTTGACAAAAAAAAAGAGTCGTGCTATTTTGATAACAAGCAAATTAAAGGAGGGAACAAGACATGACGAACTTCAACACACAAACTACCTGTTGTTGTTGTATGGTGCAAAAAGCAGCATACCCATTTGTCATGCCTATTATTAGTTCCTTTGTCGCAGCAGATCGCTGATTTTTTTAGTGATTCGCTTCTATCCGGATAAGACGACATTTTTTTGGGGTACTGATGTAATAGTCAGTACCCCTTTTTGTTTGCTTTTTTTTACCGCTTTCAATGGCGACGGCTGATGATTGCAAGCCAAAATATGTATATGAAGCTTACAAGTTTTGCCTAAAAATCTGAATAAGGAGCCAAACGATGATCGTTAAAAATGTAAAAGAATTGATAGGGCATACCCCGCTCTTTGAATTTGATGCCGCAGCTTTAGGCGGAAAAAAGGGAAGTAAAATCTATGCGAAACTTGAATATTTAAATCCTGGTGGCAGCATTAAGGACCGCTTAGGAAAGTACTTGATCGATGAGGCATTTCGTGAGCGTACAATCAATCATGAGACAACAGTAATTGAACCGACAGCCGGAAATACCGGGATTGGCTTAGCTATTGCCGGGATCGAGCATGGACTAAAAATGATTTTTGTTATTCCAGAGAAATTCAGCATTGAAAAGCAGCAATTGATTGAGGCATTAGGCGCAACTATCGTTCATACACCAACGGAAGCTGGCATTCAAGGGGCAATCGAAAAAGCAAAGGAATTAGCAAAAGGACAGCCGAATAGTTTTATGCCATTGCAGTTTCATAATCAGAACAATCCTGCAGCCTATCAAGCAACATTGGGGCCTGAGATCTATCAGGAATTACATGGAAAAATTGACAGCTTTGTTGCAGGCGCTGGCAGTGGTGGTACTTTTGCGGGTGTCGCGACGTACTTAAAGAAGCAAAAATCAAGCACTCGTCTTGCTGTTGTTGAACCGGAAGGATCAATCTTGAACGGCGGTCCTGCCCATGGCCACGAGATTGAAGGGATCGGTGTTGAGTTCATTCCACAATTTTTTGACGATTTGCTTATTGATAACATTTATACGATAAGTGATGCCGAAGGCTTTGCCTTTACTCGTTACTTGGCAAGAAACTATGGTCTGCTTGTTGGAAGTTCAAGTGGAGCCGTGATGGCAGCATCAGTAAAAGAAAGCCTCGAATTACCAACCGGAAGCTCGATCGCCACAGTCTTTCCCGATGGTGGCGACCGCTATCTATCAAAAAAGATTTATGCTGGCGAATCAGCAATCACACCATTCATAGGAGGAACAAACAATGCATTTTAATACAAAAGTAATTCACGGCGGTATCAGCGAAGACGAACTCACCGGTGCAGTCAGTGTGCCAATCTACCAAACATCTACCTATCGGCAAAATGCTCTAGGTCAGCCAAAGCAATATGAATACAGTCGTTCAGGCAACCCAACTCGTTTTGCCTTAGAAGAATTGATTGCGGATCTTGAAGAAGGCGCTCAAGGGTTTGCTTTTGCCTCTGGATTAGCAGCCACCCATGCGATCTTCACGCTTTTTCAGACAGGAGATCATGTCATTTTAGGAGATGACGTTTATGGGGGGACATTTCGTTTGCTTCATCAAGTATTAGAAAAAAGTGGGTTGACTTATTCACTTGTCAAAACCGATGATTTAGTTGCTATTGAAACAGCAATTCTTCCGGAGACCAAAGCGATTTTTCTGGAAACACCGACGAACCCGCTGTTAAAAATCACGGATATCAAATCGGTTGCGAGACTAGCTGCCCAGCACGATCTCTTGACGATCGTGGATAATACCTTTGCGACGCCATATTTTCAAAAGCCGCTACAATTAGGCGCAGATATTGTGATTCACAGTGCTACCAAGTATCTCGGTGGACACAGTGATGTAGTAGCTGGATTAGCGGTTGCCAAAGAGCCGCTAATCGCCGAAAGAATTGCCTTTTTACAAAACGCTATTGGCGGTGTATTGGGGCCTCATGATAGCTGGTTGATCCAACGAAGCATCAAAACACTTGCTTTGCGGATGAAAGCACATCAAAACAATGCGATGAAAATTGCCCACTACTTACAAGCACATCAAGCTGTCGCAAAGGTCTATTATCCAGGATTGATTGACCATGAAGGTCATGAGATCGCCAAATCACAGATGTCTGGGTATAGCGGTATGATATCTTTTGAACTAAACGATGAATCGAAAACAGCAGAATTTGTTGAATCATTAAAGATTTTTACTTTAGCAGAAAGCTTAGGTGGCGTGGAAAGCTTGGTAGAAGTGCCAGCCGTGATGACCCATGCCTCGATCCCTAAAGAAATTCGTGAGCAATCTGGGATCAAAGATGGCTTGATTCGGTTGTCGGTGGGCATCGAAGACGGTGAGGATCTGCAGGCAGATTTAGAGCAAGCGTTTGAAAAGGCAGGTAGCTAGTGATGGGGAGAGAGTTTATTCCAATTTTTTCTGACTGGGCAGCTGAGTACGATGAAACAGTTGCAGGTAAGGATGAAGAATATCGAGCGGTTTTTTTCAAATATGAACAGTTACTCGCTGAAATAGCTGAAAAAGCAGGGCAGTCTGTGGTAGAATTTGGTAGTGGCACTGGAAATCTAACACAAGCTCTGCTTGATCAAGGAAAAAGCGTGCTGGCAATCGAGCCATCGCCAGAGATGCGGCGGATCGCCAAGTCAAAACCCAGTCTTTCTAAAGTGACTTTTGTAGATGGTGATATGGAGATTTTTCCTGAAATCACGGATGTAATCGATACGATCGTTTCTACCTATGTTTTTCATCATCTTACGGAGGACGAAAAACAACGGGCAATCGGCAAATATGCGGCGATGCTGCCAAAAGGCGGGAAAGTGCTTTTCGGGGATACGATGTTTCTTTCCCTAGCCCGAAAAATGGAGCTAATCGATGAAGCGCGGCAAGCTGGACACCAGCGACTAGCCGCTGATCTGCAACGGGAGTACTATCCAGTTACTGCGGATATCGAACGATATTTTCGCCAACATGGGTTTACCAGTCGTTTTAAGCAAATCAATGAGTATGTTTGGCTTGTGGAAGCACAAAAAGAGTAGGAGAGAAGTACAATGAAAATGAATGTTGAAAGCTTTAATTTGGATCATACGAAAGTCAAAGCACCTTATGTACGGGTTGCCGATAAAAAACAAGGAACAAATGATACCATCATCAAATATGATGTTCGTTTGAAGCAGCCGAACCAAGCACATATGGATATGGCAAGTCTGCATTCTTTAGAACATTTGACGGCAGAGTTGATTCGTAATCATGCAGATTATATCGTGGATTGGTCACCCATGGGATGCCAAACCGGCTTCTATCTGACTGTCTTGAATCATGACGATTATGAAGAGATTTTGACAGTCCTAGAAAAAACCATGAAGGATGTTTTGCAAGCAACTGAAGTACCTGCCAGCAATGAAGTGCAATGCGGTTGGGCGGCGAACCATACCTTAGAAGGTGCGCAAAAATTAGCGCAAGAATTTCTTGATGAACGTGACAATTGGTCGACCGTTTTTGCCTAAACAAAATAGAAGTAGAAAAAAGGTGCCTGCGTTTGTATTCGCGGACGCTTTTTTTGTTAATCCCGCAAAGAGAGGGGGGATTCACTATTTTTCGTTTATGGTTCTACCGCTTGGACGGTGATGCCGACTCCATTCGGATTGTAGGTATGACTAATGTAAAACTCAAATCCTTCATGAACAAAGAAAAGTCTCCGAATGGCGCTAACGTCCCTGATGTGAGCATCTAAACCATACTGTACGATCAATGTCTCTTTGATCTCCTCAACATCAGCCTCTTTCTCGAATTGTGAGAAATCAATACCGAAAAATTCTGGGACATCAACCAATGTGATTTTCGCTAATCTTTCATTACCAGAATCATCAAAGTCAAAATCAAAGCTGATTTTGGACAGTTTGTCCCGTGAACCTAAAGGCACTCTTTTTGTCTCGAGAGCGCTGCTATCAACCATTATTGATAACAAATCAATGGCTGAATCAGGTAAGCGAGTGGTTACTTTTCTTACTTCATCAACCATTGCTCCTTGATCGGGAGAAAAAACTTTTCTAGTCTCTTCTGTGACGATCACATTTTCGCGGCGCCGCTTTCGGTTGATGGCACTGCGCTCTTGGTTTACCCGATCACTACGTTTGATGAGATCGAGGCCAAGATCGCTGATGGACTCAGGGGAAGGTCTTTCTTCCAGTAAAGCAGTTAAGTAATCGATCTCTAAAAACTGCTCGTAGGCAGCTGCCGGCTGGTTTTCGCTGTAGAAGAGGGCAGCGCCAAGCAAAAAACAACTGATACCCAAAGAAAGCAAAAGGCTTCTTTTGCTATGCTCCCGGATTTTTTTTCTAAGTCGACTCAGTTTCATTTGATCCTTCAACTCCCAAGTTTTTTAGATGACTTCTGATAAAAGTGGTGATTGAATTTCATCATGCGTTTTACCAATATCAGTCACGTGAGATCGCTTAATGGATTACTCAATTTCTGATTCAGAAAACTGATCATGCCAGGCCACATCAGAAACGGTTCGGTTAATAAGAGTGACAATGATTGCTTCACCATCGGAATTGATCCAGGCATTGGATTCCACACCTACGACTGCTAGTCGCCAAGAAGGAAGGCCACCCATGGTTTCAAGAACTTGATCGCAAGACATTCCTATTTGCAGTTGATGGAGCAAGTCTTTGTTGACTGTTCGATTCCACCGTCGCGGCAGCCCGATCTGCAATTGTTCACAATACGAAAATTGAGGGGCAGCTGTTTCGGTACTGCTCTGAGCTTGTGCAACGTCATCAGGAGAATGAGTTGTTTCTGATGCGGGTTCTGATGCATGGTTCTCAGTTCTGGAAGAAGAAGCTCTGGTTTCTGAATCAGCTGACAAAGATTGAGAAGACGACGTTGCTTCTGGTGAAAAACTGCTTTTGGTGTTGTCATCCATGATTTCGTCAATCAAGGTACAGCCAGTGAGAAAGAGGGAGAGTATCATTAGTGGGAAAAATAAAATGATGGTTTTCATAAGATAGGTTCCTCCAAAATGATTTTATTGGCCTTACTATGTTATTTTAATGTTGGTTTTTTATTAGGAAAACCCCGTCATTTGCTATAAAATAAAAAAGAAAAATGTTTGTATACCTATTTTGGTTTGGAGGGAGTGTTGTTTAATAAGTGTAACATGTTGCTTCTGATCTGGCTACTTGATTTCAAATGTCCTTTCATGGTTTTAGTAAAATTAGTATCTGCAGCTTACGATGGTGAAAAGGAAATGTTATAATAGATTTAACTACTCAATAAAAATTTGCTATTTTAAAGGTGAACCCTGTTTACTCTTACCAGGTCAACAGGAATCAGCATACCGTTTGCTAAGAATTTATGTAAGGATTCATAACAAGGAGAGGAGGGAATGAAGATGAGCATCTTAAAGCAGTGGCAAGCAAAACATCAAGCGAAAAAAGAAGCAAAAAAACAAGCGTTACGTTTAAAAAATGCGCAACTTCGTGCAGCAGGGAAAGAGCCATTGAAGGGTTGGGGAAAGATGGTTGATACTGGCGTCGGAGGGGCGAACAAAGCCAACCCTATCGATACAAAAGTATTTTTAGGTGAAAATCAAAAGCGGATTTCAGAAGAAACCAAACGAAAAAATCAATAAAAAAAAAGACCTCTGCAACAGTCCGAGAAAAGAGCTGTTGCAGAGGTTTTTTTAGATATTCAATACTTTGTCTAAGAAATCTTTCGTACGATCGTGCTTAGGGTTGGAAAAGATTTGCTCAGGTGTACCGTCTTCCAAGAAATTACCGCCATCAATAAACATCACACGGTTTGCTACTTCTTTGGCAAAGCCCATCTCATGAGTAACGATTACCATGGTCATTCCTTGTTTTGCCAAATCCTTCATAACATTGAGTACATCTCCAACCATTTCTGGATCGAGGGCGGAGGTTGGTTCATCGAACAACATCACATCGGGATTCATTGCTAAGGCTCTAGCGATTGCCACTCGTTGTTTTTGTCCTCCAGACAGATTGTCAGGGTACATGTCTTTTTTATCTGCCAAACCCACCGTCTCTAATAAACGAATCGCGTTTTGTTCCGCTTCTTGCCGAGAAGCATTTTTTAGATCCATCGGAGCTAAAATAATATTTTCTAAAACCGACAAGTGAGGGAAGAGATTGAAATGCTGAAACACCATGCCGATATGTTGACGAACAGCATTGATATTGGTGTTTTTATCCATCAGATGTGCGCCGTCAACGATAATATCGCCGCTGGTTGGTTCTTCTAAGCGGTTCAAACAGCGTAAGAACGTCGATTTCCCAGATCCTGAAGGGCCGATCACACAAACGACTTCTCCTTCAGCGATTGAAACATTGATATTGTTCAATACGGTATTGTCGCCGTATTTTTTTACAAGATTTTCAACTAAGATTTTTTCTTTCATGCTATTTCACCTTCTTTTCTAAAACTTTTGCAAGTTTCGTTAAAGCTGTGATCACGACTAAGTAAATAATCGCGATGATCAAGTAGACATAGGTACTTTGTGTGGTTCGTGCAACGATGATTTTCCCAGTTTGCAATAATTCTACGACTCCAATAACCGAGATGATCGTTGTATCTTTCAACGAGATAACGAATTGGTTAACGAAAGATGGAATCATGATTTTGATCGCTTGCGGTAAAATGATTTTCTGCATTGTCCGAGTGTAGGTCATCCCCAAACTACGAGAGGCTTCCATCTGACCTTTTGGCACCGCGTTGATCCCACCACGGACGATCTCAGCGATATAGGCACTGGCATTTAAGGTCAATGTAATGACCCCGGCTGCAAAGTCCGGAATCGTGATACCAATCGCATCGGAAAGACCGAAGAAGATGAAGAAAGCCAATACCATCATAGGAATACCACGAATGATATCAACATAGATCCCTGCAAAAACCCGCAATGCTTTGATTGGAGCAACACTGAATAGTCCAAAAATGATTCCGATCACTAATGCTAAGGCAAAAGAAATCAATGCTAGTAAAAGGGTATTCCATAATCCTTTTAATAAGACGTTATAGTTGTTGCTGATCAAACCAGTGATCGTTGATTCATCCACTCGTTTTTCTGTGGCAGATCCATCTTCAATGTATTTATTGATGATTTGATCGTACTCCCCAGTCCGTTTCATTTCTTTCAATGCTTCATTGAACATTTGGATCAGTTCAGGATTTTGGCCTTTTTTCACCGCAAATCCGTACTGACCACCAGATTCTTTTTCAATCGGTGTCACTAGTTTTTGACCTTGGCTGATGGCATAACCAATCACTGGATAATCATCCATCATGGCATCGATTTGCCCACCGTTAACAGCCGCATATAATTGATCGGCAGCATCATAATATTTGATGGAATAGCCATATTTCTCTTCGTTGGCGATCAAGAAGTCTGCACTTTCTGTCCCAACTTTTGCACCGACGGTTTTTCCATCTAGATCTTCATAGGATTTGATGGAATCATTGCCTTCTTTTACAGCGAGCTGAATGCCGCTTTCAAAGTAAGAATCAGAGAAGTCGTAGGATTGACGACGCTCATCAGTGATTGTCATCCCAGCGATCATCCCATCTGCTTGGTTACCATCCAAGGCTTGCAAAGCTCCGGAAAAACCGATGAAATTGAATTCGATGTTGAACCCTTGCAATTCTGCCGCTCGGTTCATTAAATCAACATCGATCCCTACATACTCATTGTCTTCATTTTGGAATTCAAATGGAGCGAAGGCGGAGTCACTAGCAATTCGGTAAACATCTTTCTTTGGTTCGACTTTCACCATTTCACTAGTGTCTGCATCTGTATCAGACGTTGTGATGTAAGTATTGACGATTTCGTCGTATTTGCCGGAAGCTTTCATATTGGCTAAACCAGCATTGAATTTTTCAAGGAGTTCTTGGTTTTGGCCTTTTCTGACGGCAAATCCGTAAGAAGCACCTTTTTCAGGTTCGCCGACAAGTTTCATCGGTTCGCCATTGTTGATAGCATAGCCAAGCACTGGATAATCATCAAAAGCGGCTGCCACAGTACCATTGCGTACAGCGCCATATAGTCCAGTAGCGTCATCATATAATTTGATGTCGTAGCCATATTGGTCTTTATTGCTTTCTAGAAAGCGAGCACTTTCGGTACCAACCTTTGCACCGACCGTTTCGCCTTCAAGATCCTCGTAGCTAGTAATACTGTCATTGTCAGCAGCTACTGCCATTTGAATCCCACTATCGAAATAAGGATCAGAGAAATCAAAGGTCTCTTTACGTTCATCTGTGATACTCATCCCAGCGATCATGCCATCTAACTGATTTGATTGCACGCCTTGAATGGAGGCGTCAAAACCTAAAGGACGTAAATCAACTGCAAAACCTTGATCTTCTGCGATCGCATTTAATAAATCTATATCGATCCCAACGTATTCATTATTTTCATTTTGGAATTCGAAAGGAGCAAATGTTAAATCTGTTCCTATCTTATACGTAGTTTCCTCCGCACTTGCTGACTTTACTGATAGCGTAAAAATGCTGATAATCAGCGCGATTAAAGCGAAGGACATGTGTTTTCTTTTCAAGAAAATTCCCCCTTTAGATATAACGTATTTATAGATTATATGGATTTTTTCTTCAACACACAAGTCTTTCTCTTTAAAAATATGACAAAATCGTTTAAACCTCACATCAGATGTTAGAAAATCAAACATGTTAAGTTATGCTTAATCGCATGAAACTTTCATAGCAAATGATGGCGAAAGTATGTTCGCTATGATATACTTATTTATGGAAAAGCGGCAGCGAGTTTTTCTTTTTTTGTTGTCGTTTAGAATAATCGAGGGGGAATGAAGATGATCGAAAGAACAACTTCCCATGAATTTGACTTAGTATCAAAATATCAACCAGCTGGGGATCAACCAGAAGCGATCCATCAATTGGTTGACGGGGTGGTCGGTGGAAAAAAAGCACAGATTTTGTTAGGAGCCACTGGGACCGGTAAGACTTATACGATTTCTAATCTAATCAAGGAAGTCAATAAACCGACATTGATCATTGCCCATAATAAAACACTGGCTGGACAATTATATGGCGAGTTCAAGGACTTCTTCCCAAATAATGCAGTCGAGTACTTTGTCAGTTACTATGATTACTATCAACCAGAAGCGTATGTTCCTTCCAGTGATACATACATCGAAAAAGACTCCAGTGTCAACGATGAAATCGATAAGCTCCGTCACTCGGCGACAAGTTCTTTATTAGAGAGAAACGATGTGATTGTTGTAGCTTCTGTCTCTTGTATTTTCGGTTTAGGTTCGCCGATCGAGTATGCAAGACAAGTTGTTTCTTTACGAGTAGGGATGGAAAAGTCTCGGGATCAACTATTAAAAGAATTAATCGAGATCCAATTTGAACGAAACGACATCGATTTTCAACGGGGGCGTTTTCGCGTGCGCGGCGATGTTGTGGAGATTTTCCCAGCTTCTCGTGATGAGCGAGCGTTGCGCATTGAGTTTTTTGGCGATGAAATCGATCGGATTCGTGAAGTTGATGCCTTGACGGGCGAGATCATGAGTGACACCGAACATGTGTCGATCTTTCCGGCAACCCACTTTGTGACCAATGAAGACCATATGGAACATGCGATCGCTTCAATCCAAAGTGAACTCGATGAACGACTGAAAGTTTTGCGAGCAGAAAATAAGCTGCTGGAAGCACAGCGTTTAGAGCAGCGAACCAACTATGATATTGAAATGATGCGAGAAATGGGGTATACCTCAGGGATCGAAAACTACTCTCGCCACATGGATGGACGAAAAGAAGGGGAACCGCCTTATACGTTATTGGATTTCTTCCCAGATGATTTTCTATTAGTAATCGATGAATCACACGTAACGATGCCCCAAGTTCGTGGGATGTATAATGGTGACCGTGCTAGAAAACAAATGTTAGTGGATTATGGCTTCCGTTTGCCTTCTGCACTGGACAACCGTCCGTTACGCTTGGAAGAATTTGAGAAACATGTCAATCAAATCGTCTATGTGTCAGCAACACCTGGACCCTATGAATACGATCAAACCGATACCGTCGTTCAACAAATCATTCGACCAACTGGTCTGTTAGATCCGGTGATCGAAGTACGACCGATCATGGGTCAAATTGACGACCTCGTGGGAGAAATCAATGAGCGAGTCGAGCGAAATGAACGGGTCTTTGTGACGACCTTGACGAAAAAAATGTCTGAAGATTTGACGGATTACTTCAAAGAATTAGGGATCAAAGTCAAATACTTGCACAGTGACATCAAAACATTGGAACGAACAGAGATCATTCGAGACCTGCGCCTCGGTGAATTTGATGTACTGGTCGGAATCAACTTACTGCGAGAAGGGTTAGACGTGCCGGAAGTTTCTCTGGTTGCGATTCTTGATGCCGATAAGGAAGGCTTCCTGCGCAGCGAACGCTCATTAGTCCAAACCATTGGACGGGCAGCCCGAAACTCTGAAGGAAAAGTAATCATGTACGCTGATAAAATGACTGATTCGATGCAGCGAGCGATCGATGAAACGGCGCGACGCCGAAGTATCCAAGAAGCCTACAACGAAGAACATGGGATCGTACCGAAAACCATTATTAAAGAAATTCGCGATCTGATCGCGATCACAAAAGTGGCAGAAGAGACCGGTGAATACACCACGACTTCTTATGAAGAACTGAGTCGTGAGGAAAAAGCAACCTTGTTGTTGAAGCTAGAAAAAGAGATGAAAGATGCTGCGAAAGCATTGGATTTTGAAACGGCTGCTACCTTAAGAGATACTATTCTTGAGCTAAAAGCTGCTGATTAGAAGGAGAAACACTATGGCAAATGATAAAATCGTGATCCATGGGGCACGGGCCCATAATTTAAAAAATATCGATGTGACAATTCCCAGAGACCAACTCGTTGTTGTTACTGGTCTTTCGGGTTCAGGGAAAAGTTCCTTAGCTTTTGATACGTTGTATGCCGAAGGACAACGCCGATATGTAGAAAGTCTATCGGCGTATGCCCGTCAGTTTTTAGGTCAAATGGATAAACCAGACGTAGATAGCATTGATGGACTTAGTCCAGCGATTTCTATCGATCAAAAAACCACCAGCAAGAACCCGCGATCAACAGTAGGGACGGTTACTGAAATCAATGATTATCTGCGGCTTCTTTACGCTAGAATCGGTCACCCGATTTGTCCAAATGATCACATCGAGATCACTAGTCAGTCGGTTGAGCAGATGGTGGATGAAGTTTTGGCATTACCAGAACGCACCAAGATCCAATTGTTGGCACCGATCGTTTACCAAAAGAAAGGGCAGCACAAAAAAGTCTTCGAACGTATCCAAAGAGAAGGCTATGTAAGGATGCGCGTAGACGGTGAAGTCTATGATGTTTCTGAAGCGCCTGAATTAGAAAAAAATAAAAAGCACGATATTGCCATCATCATCGACCGGATTGTTGTGAAGGAAGGCATACGTTCACGCCTGTTTGATTCTTTTGAAGCGGCATTACGGTTAGCGGACGGCTATGCGGTAGTCGATGTGATCGGCCAAAAAGAAATGCTCTTCAGTGAACATTATTCTTGTCCTTATTGCGGTTTTACGGTTGGAGAATTAGAACCACGCCTCTTTTCATTCAATGCGCCTTTTGGTGCTTGTCCAGACTGTGATGGTCTTGGCGTGAAGCTAGAAGTCGATGTCGACTTAGTGATTCCCGATCAAAGCAAAACGTTGCGTGAAGGCGCACTATTGCCATGGAATCCAATCAGTTCACAATATTATCCGCAAATGCTGGAACAAGCCTGTCAAGAATTCAATATCGATATGGACACACCATTTGAAGAATTGCCAGAAGAACACAGAGATATTATCCTGAATGGTTCGAATGGGGAGATGTTCCATTTCCATTATGAGAATGATTTTGGTGGGGTGCGTGATGTTGAGGTCGCTTTTGAAGGGATCTTACCAAATATCAAACGCCGTTATCATGAAACCAACTCTGATTTTACCCGTGATCAAATGCGTTTGTATATGACAGAGTTGACTTGTAAAACCTGTCATGGCTATCGCTTGAACCCGCAAGCGCTGTGCGTGCAAGTCAATGGGAAGCATATTGGTGAAATGAGTGAGATGGCGATCAACAATGCCTTGAACTTTGTCGAAGAATTGAAACTAACGGAACAAGAGCAAATGATTGCACGTCCGATCGTGAAAGAAGTCGATGATCGTTTAAGCTTCTTAAAAAATGTCGGATTGGACTATTTGACCTTGAGTCGTGCGTCAGGCACACTCTCTGGTGGGGAAGCGCAACGAATTCGCTTGGCAACACAAATCGGCTCCAATTTGTCTGGGGTGCTTTACATTCTTGATGAGCCATCGATCGGTCTTCACCAACGAGACAATGATCGCTTGCTAGATTCATTGCGGAAAATGCGTGATCTCGGGAATACCCTGATTGTCGTTGAGCATGACGAAGACACGATGCGGGCAGCAGACTACTTGATCGATGTCGGTCCGGGTGCAGGACATGCAGGTGGCGAGATCGTCGCTGCAGGCACTCCCGATGAAGTCGCTGCCAATGAGTCTTCTTTAACAGGTCAATACTTATCTGGAAAACGAGAAATCCCAACACCGACGGAACGCCGCAAAGGCAATGGTGAAAAGATTCGTGTGACCGGTGCTTCTGAGAATAACTTGAAAAACATTTCGGTCGATTTTCCATTAGGAAAGTTCGTCGCAGTTACAGGGGTCTCTGGCTCTGGTAAATCAACATTAGTCAATGAAATTTTGAAAAAATCCTTGGCGCAAAAAATCAATCGGAATTCGAACAAACCTGGCCGCTTTAAAACCATTACTGGTTATGAAGCTATTGAGAAATTGATCGATATCGATCAGAGCCCGATTGGTCGGACACCTCGAAGCAATCCGGCAACGTATACCAGTGTCTTTGATGACATTCGTGATTTATTTGCTAAAACCAATGAGGCGAAAGTCCGTGGTTATAAAAAAGGCCGCTTTAGTTTTAATGTAAAAGGTGGACGCTGTGAAGCATGTAAAGGGGACGGAATCATCAAGATCGAGATGCACTTCTTACCTGATGTCTACGTACCTTGTGAGGTTTGTCATGGCAAACGTTATAACTCAGAAACGTTAGAAGTTCATTACAAAGGAAAAAATATTTCGGAAATCTTAGATATGACCGTGGAAGATGCAGTGGAATTTTTCCAACATATTCCCAAAATCCATCGAAAATTGCAAACGATCGTCGATGTCGGTTTAGGTTATGTCACTATGGGACAACCAGCGACTACTTTGTCTGGTGGGGAAGCGCAACGGATGAAGCTTGCCAGTGAACTGCACAAAAATTCCAATGGCAAGAGTTTTTATATCTTAGATGAACCGACGACTGGTCTGCATACGGATGATATTGCCCGTTTGTTGAAAGTTTTGGAACGATTTGTCGACGCTGGCAACACCGTTTTAGTGATCGAACACAACTTGGATGTCATCAAATCAGCGGACCATGTGATTGACCTAGGTCCAGAAGGTGGCGAAGGCGGTGGCACGATCATTGCAACTGGTACACCAGAAGAAATTGCTGCGGTTTCAGACAGCTACACCGGTCATTATTTGAAAAAAGTCCTTTAAGCAGATGAAAAAGCACTCACTTTTTCACTTGTCTGTCAATAGGTTTCGCTAAAGTTTAAGGAAGCGTGAAATATCTGCAAATTTCATGATAAGGGCTTGAAATCAAAATTTTATTTGATAGAATAGCAATAGGTATACGTATATTCGCATTGAATAAACTGCCTATAAGTTCTATCCGTTCAAAGTGGGAGAAAGCAATCAAAGATAGATACTTTGATTGCTTTTTTCTTTGTGGTATTATAATGCTATTGTAATCAAACGAAACGAGAGAGGTCGTTTTTCGTATTCAAAAGAGAGAGTGATTTTTGATGAGTCAGGAAAATTTTCTTCCCATATTATTAGGAAGTGATATGAATGTTTATGGTATGGCCAGAGCGTTCCACGAAGCATATGGTATTCAATCAGTTGCCTATGCAGGCGCCGAACTTGCACCAACCCGCTTTAGTAAAATTGTAAAAATCAATCAAGTGGAAGGTTTTGACCATGATCCCGGATTCACTGAGACGTTGATCAAGTTAGGAAAAAATACTTACAATGATCCTGCAATGAAATATTTGTTGATTCCTTGCGGCGATGGTTATGCGGAACTGTTGGCGAAGCATAAAGAAGAATTGGCGCCCTATTATACCTTTATCGCTAACGATTATTCTTTACTAAAAAGGTTGATCAACAAAGTAAGCTTTTACGAAGTCTGCGAGGAATATGGCTTGCCTTATCCTAAGACCTTCATTTTAACGCCTGAACTGTTGACGGAAGGAACGTTCAAAGGAGAGCTGCCTTTTGATTTTCCTGTGGCATTGAAACCGGCAAATAGTGTAGCATGGCTGTCAGTTGATTTTGAAGGACGCAAAAAAGCCTTTATTATTGATAATCGAATAGAATTTGAAGAAATCGTTTCTCGCATTTATCAAGCGGGTTATCAATATGAAATGATCGTCCAAGATTTTATTCCCGGTGATGACAGCAACATGCGGGTTTTAAATGCCTATGTTGATGAGAATCACGAAGTTCGCGTGATGGGCTTAGGTCATCCTTTACTAGAAGACCCAACCCCTGGCGCTGTTGGGAATTACGTAGTGATCATTCCAGACGAAAATGATCAAATTTATCAAATGATCCGTAAGTTTTTAAAAGAGATCGAGTATGTTGGATTTGCCAATTTTGACTTGAAATATGATGCGCGAGACGGGCAATATAAACTATTTGAAATCAACTTGCGCCAAGGAAGAAGCAGTTTCTTTATTACCTTAAGCGGATTGAATTTGGCAAAGTTTATCACTGAAGATTTAGTCTTCGAAAAACCTTATACAGAAACGGTTTATGGCAAAGCTGACGCGCCAGAAGCGAAATTATGGCTAGGGGTACCAAAAAACATCTTCTTGACTTATGCAAAAGAAAATCCTGCGAAAGAACGAGCAAAAAAATTATTAGCAGAAAATCGCTGGGGAACGACCGTCTTTTATAAAGAAGACTTATCTCTGAAGCGTTGGATTCTGTTAAAGAGAATGTTCCATCTATACAACAAACGATTCAAAACGTATTTCCATACGAAAGAAGGCTAGAAGATGGAGAATTTTTTTAGTATTTTAGGCGGCATGGGAACGTTAGCGACGGAAAGTTTCGTCCGCATTTTAAATCGACGGACACAGACCCATAAAGACCAAGATTACTTGAACTATGTTTTATTCAATCATGCGACAGTACCGGATCGGACGGCATATATTTTAGACAATACGTTAGAAAACCCTGTTCCTTATTTAATGGACGACATCGAAAAACAAAATTTATTAAAGCCAAATTTTATTGTGTTGACTTGTAACACAGCGCATTATTTTTTTGATGAGTTGCAAGCGGCTACTGAGATTGAGATTTTGCATATGCCTCGTGAGGCAGCGAAAGTCGTTTTTGAAAAAGGCGTCACTGGAAAAGTGGCCTTTCTTGGGACAGAAGGCAGTGTCAAAGCCGGCATCTATGAGAAAGAATTGCGCCAGTTGGGACTTGATGTCTATCTCCCAGAGCCAGCGATCCAAAAAAAGGTCAATACATTGATCTATGATCGAATCAAAGAAAATGATCATCTGGATCAAGAACTTTACTTTGAGATACTGGAAGAAGTCACCGAACGCATCGGCTGTGAAAGCGTAGTACTTGGATGTACCGAGTTATCCTTGATGGATGAATTTGTGACTGACAATCCTTATCCAGTCGTGGATGCCCAATCCATTTTAGTTGATCGGACGATTGAAAAAGCATTGGCAAATCGCCAAGCAATCTAAAGCTGATAGCGACGTTAGCGGCATTTTTTGAGCTAACGTCTTTTTTTATGCCGGTGTTCCAATGATACGCCCGGCATGATATAATAGAGTTGTTTCAGAAAGGAGTTTTACCTATGACTGAAGTGGATCATTTAGAATTGGTCATTATTACTGGGATGAGCGGAGCCGGCAAAACGGTCGCTATCCAGAGTTTTGAAGATATGGGGTACTTTTGTATCGACAATATGCCCCCAAGCTTGATCCCTAAATTTTGGGAACTGATCAAAGAATCAGGAAAAGTGACAAAAATTGCCTTAGTTGTCGATCTGCGTTCAAGATCGTTTTTTGAAGAAATCCAAAGTATGCTGATCGATATTGAAAACACGAATTTTATCGACACACGGATGCTCTTTTTAGATGCATCGGACAATGAATTGGTGTCAAGATACAAAGAAACGAGAAGAGCACATCCTTTGGCGATGGATGGCTTAGTTACGGAAGGCATTCGCAAAGAGCGAGCGATCTTAAACGATTTGAAGACGCGTGCCAGTATTGTTATCGACACAACGTCGTTGACCCCACGGCAACTGAGAGAAAAAATCAATCAAGAATTTCGTGCTTCTCATGAGACAGGGTTTCGTATTGAAATACTTTCGTTTGGCTTCAAGTATGGCTTGCCGATCGATGCTGATATCGTGATGGATGTTCGTTTCTTACCGAATCCCCATTACATTCCAGAGTTGCGTCCTTTAACGGGTAAAGATGAACCCGTGTATGATTACGTCATGTCTTTTCCAGAAACGGAAGAATTCTATCAGCAATTTAGTACACTGTTGCAAACGATCATGCCAGGCTATGTCAAGGAAGGCAAAAGCAGCTTGACGGTGGCTATCGGCTGTACTGGGGGTCAACACCGTTCGGTTGCATTATCGGAGCGCATCGGTGCGGTTTTGGCAGAAGACTATCGCGTCAATATTACTCATCGCGACAAAGATAAGCGCAAAGAGACGGTGAATCGTTCATGAAAATGAAAACGTACCGGATCAGAAAGCCGAAGATCGTTGTGGTAGGTGGCGGAACTGGGTTACCAGTCATCCTGAAGAGCTTGCGGAATCAAGGTGTCGACATCACAGCGATCGTTACGGTCGCTGATGATGGCGGTAGCAGCGGCGAGATCCGCAATTTGGTTTCCTCTATTTCACCACCGGGGGATCTGCGCAATGTTCTGGCGGCTCTATCTGATATGCCGCAATTGTATAATGATATTTTTCAATACCGTTTTAAAGCGGAAGACAAATTTTTAGCCAATCATGCCCTTGGGAACTTGATTATTGCGGCGATTGCTGAAATGCGTAGCAGTACCTATGAAGCCATTCAAATTTTGTCGAAAATCATGCATATCGATGGACGAGTATATCCTTCCTCAGATCTGCCATTGGTGTTGCACGCTGTTTTTAAAGACGGCACCGAAGCGGTAGGCGAGTCCAAAATCGCGGTTGATCGCAAAACGATCGAACGGGTCTTTGTTCGTAATCAAGAAAATAATGATGAGCCGAAAGCAGCTCGTAAAGTTGTTTCATCAATTATGGAGGCAGATATGATCGTCTTGGGTCCTGGTAGTCTCTTTACTAGTATTTTGCCCAATCTCATGATCAGCGAGATCGGCCAAGCAATGTTGGAAACACAAGCTGAAACGGTTTATATTTGTAATATCATGACCCAAAAAGGTGAAACCGAACACTTTAGTGATGCCGACCATGTGAGAGTCTTGCATAAGCATTTAGGCAAACCCTTTATTGATACGGTGTTAGTCAACACCGAGAAAGTTCCAGAAGGATATATGGACCCAGAGATTTATGATGAATATCTTGTACAAGTGAAACACGATTTCCAAGGACTGCGAGAAGAAGCCAGCCGTGTCATTTCAGCTGACTTTCTGGAGCTTAGAGATGGCGGAGTTTTTCATGACGGAGATAAAGTGATTGAAGAACTTCTACGTATCGTTTACGGGGCCAAAATCTAAGAAAGGAGGGATTTTTTTATGTCCTTTGCAGCAGAAGTAAAAAAAGAATTGACTGCATTAGAAGTTCATCGCGAACATGCCAAGGCAGAACTGGCAGCTTTGATTCGGATGAATGGGTCATTAAGTATCAACAACCAGCAATTTGTTTTAAACGTTCAAACAGAAAACGCGGCGATTGCCAGACGTATTTACTCTTTACTAAAAGATCATTACGACGTGCGCAGCGAGTTGCTGGTCCGTCGCAAAATGAAATTAAAAAAGAACAACGTCTACATCGTTCGTTTGAAGCAAGAGACAAAGCGCGTGCTTTTGGACTTAGATATCATGGACGGGCTGATGTTTCAAAGCCATGTTTCTGATGAGATCATGGGCAATACTCAAAAAATGCGTTCCTATTTACGAGGGGCTTTCATGGCATCAGGATCGATCAACAATCCAGAAACTAGCCGCTATCACTTAGAGATTTATTCCATCTACGAGGAGCATAACCAAGATATTTGCGATATGCTAAACGCATATGGTTTGAATGCCCGTGCATTAGAACGTAGAAATGGGTATATTTCTTACTTGAAAGGCGCTGAGAAAATCGCTGATTTTTTGACACTGATCGGCGCCACCAATTCCATGTTGAAATTCGAGGACGTGCGGATCGTGCGAGACATGCGTAACTCAGTCAACCGTTTGGTGAATTGTGAAACCGCCAATATGAACAAAACGATCGATGCTGCTTCGAAGCAGATCGACAATATCGAGTTTATTCAAGATCGAGTTGGCTTGCAAGCTCTACCTGAAAAGCTACAAGAAATCGCCGAATTACGTTTGGAACATCCCGAGGTCAGCTTGAAAGAGCTAGGAGAAATGATTCCATCAGGAGCGATCTCGAAATCAGGGATCAATCATCGCATTCGAAAAATCAACGAATTTGCCGATCATCTTCGTGAACAAGTCAGCTAGTCGAATGGAATAAAAATGAATCAAAAGAGCAGGAGCAGATTTGACGTGGATGTTCGCGTCAAATCTGCTCCTGCCCTTTTATTTGTGGTTACTCATTGATCAATGCAGTTAATTCCTCAGCAGTGATCGATTCATCAAAAATGTGCCCATTTAAGATAATCGTTGGCACAAATTGAATGTTGGCGTTTTTCGCTTCTTCCACAATTTCTCCGGCGATCGCAGGATGATTTTGTTCAGATAGCCCTAAGGTATTTTTCGCATATTCTGCCACTTCATTTAAAGATAGACGACCCCATTCGTCTTGTGTTTGATAAATTTTTGTAATCTCAGCGATCGTTGCCTGAGGATCTGTACTGGAAACAAACCGATGCATCACATTGCCTCGTTGCAATGATTCTTTTTCTTTGTCGAATAATTTGATGACACGGCGTAGTTTCCCAGCTGTGACAGCTTCACTTAAGGTCGGTAACGATTCCTCAAACCATTGCCGACAATAAGGACAACGCAAATTCATAAATTCGACGATCGGTTTAGCGGAAGGGTCTCCGATATGTATCCCTGTTACCGCATTTGTTTCTTGTGCTTTGATGATTGAAATATCCATTAAGATTCCTCCTTTTTCTTTTAGTTTACCGAAGTTTCTACTGAAAGAAAAGCCTCAGGTATTTTGATCCGAGTCTGTGAAATGAGGAGGGAAATTAGCTAAATACTATGTATTTCGTTTCACGAAATAAAGAAAATTACCCAGCCGGTGCTTTTATATTCCTTGATTTTCAGCTATAATGAATTGTGTTTTATTGTGCAAAATGATGATTAAAGGAAGTTATATAGATGAGAAAAAGAAAAACAATGGATGGCAATACGGCAGCTGCCTATATTTCCTATGCCTTTACGGAACTTGCGGCGATCTATCCGATAACCCCTAGTTCAACCATGGCTGAATTAGTGGATCAGTGGTCTGCTCAGGGAAAGCATAATCTTTTTGGGCAGCCGGTGAAAGTGGTTGAAATGCAATCTGAAGCAGGGGCGGCGGGTGTGGTTCACGGCTCATTAAAAACCGGCGCCTTAACGACGACCTATACGGCATCTCAGGGACTTTTGTTAATGGTACCAAATATGTACAAGATTGCTGGGGAAATGCTGCCAGGCGTCTTTCATGTCGCCAGCCGAGCAGTAACAACCAATGCCTTGAATATTTTCGGAGATCATACCGACGTAATGGCCACTCGACAAACAGGCTTTGCTATGCTAGCGGAAAGCAGTGTTCAAGAAGTAATGGATTTAGCGCCAGTCGCTCATTTAGCAGCAATTGAAGCCAACATTCCATTTTTAAACTTTTTTGATGGTTTCCGAACCAGTCACGAGATTCAAAAAATCGAGGTGCTGGACTATGAAGAACTCGCACAACTGGTTAATCATGAAAAGTTGGCTGCTTTTCGTCAAAAAGCGATGAATCCGAATCACCCAACAACGAGTGGGACGAATCAAAATCCTGATATCCATTTTCAACAGCGGGAAACGATCAATCAGCACTATCAAACATTGCCTGAGATCGTTCGTTTTTACATGAAGAAAATCAATGCTTTAAGAGGAACCAACTATGATTTAGTGGATTATTATGGTGCTGCGGACGCCGAAGAAGTTATCGTTTCGATGGGGTCCTCGACGCAAACGATCCAGCAAACGGTGGATCATTTGTGCGCTTCTGGACGCAAGGTGGGAGTCTTGTCGATCCATCTGTATCGACCATTCCCATTAGAAGTCTTCTTAGAAAAAATGCCTGCTACCGTCAAAAGTATCGCTGTATTGGATCGCAGCAAAGAACCTGGTGCCAACGGAGAGTCTTTGCTTTTGGATGTGCAAAGTGCCATGTATGATGCAGCGATTCGGCCGACGATCATTGGTGGACGCTATGGTCTTGGGTCAAAAGATGTAACGCCTGATCAAATCGTTGCCGTTTATGACGAATTGATTAAGCCAAAAGCGAGCCAAAAGAAACGCTTCACCATTGGGATCACGGATGATGTGACGCAATTGTCGTTGCCCTCAAAAGGCACGCTAGATCTAACTGATCCATCCACCTTCCAAGCGAAATTCTGGGGATTCGGCTCTGATGGGACCGTTGGGGCGAATAAGTCAGCAATCAAAATCATCGGTGATCATACCGAAAAATATGTGCAAGGCTATTTCCACTATGATTCGAAAAAATCTGGTGGTCTAACGGTTTCCCATCTGCGATTTGGGGATACCCCCATTCGTTCTACCTATCTGATCGAACACGCGGATTTCGTTGCATGTCATACGCCTGCGTATTTGCATACGTATGATTTGCTGAAAGGACTCAAAAAAGGCGGAACCTTTTTATTAAATACGACCTGGTCACAAGAGCAAATTTTAAATAATCTACCGAAGAAGATGAAACGTTATCTTGCTGAAAACGAGATCCGTTTTTATACCATCAACGCCATGCAGTTGGCAATGGAAGTTGGCTTAGGTGGGCGGATCAATACCGCGATGGAAACAGCCTTCTTTTACTTGGCAAACATCATTCCGACCGAGGAAATCTTGCCGATTTTAAAAGAAGAGGCGCTGAAAAGTTATCGGCACAAATCGATGGCGATCGTTGAAAAGAACCAAGCAGCCATTGATCGCACCATCGAATTATTACAAGAAATCCCTGTTCCAAGCGAGTGGGCAACAATCGAAGTGCCGGAAAGGACATCCACTGCTATGACACAATTTGTGCGGGAAATTGTGGAACCCATCAACCGTCAAGAAGGCAATCAACTATCCGTCGGCACCCTCGTAAGGAACCAAATGACTGAAGGGGTGATCCCTGTCGGGACAACAGCGGTTGAGAAGCGGGGCATCGCTGTTGAAGTGCCCGAGTGGCTATCAGATCGCTGTACCATGTGCAATGAGTGTGCCTTCGTCTGTCCTCATGCGGCGATCCGCCCGTTTTTGGCAGATGAAGATGAATTAACCGAAGCACCGAAAGGCTTTATCGTCAGAGAGATGCGAGGAGCGAACGGCCAAAAATATCGAATTCAAGTTTCCGTTGAAGATTGTACAGGTTGCGGCCTTTGTGTGGAGGCATGTCCCGCCAAAGGGAAAGCCTTGACGATGCGTCCTTACGAAGAACAAAAAGAGCAAGCTTTAAATTGGGCTTTTGCGATGACTTTACGCCAAAAGGAAAATCCAGCAAAACCAGGAACTGTTTTGGGCTCCCAATTCAATAAGCCCTTATTGGAGTTCTCTGGTGCTTGTGCGGGCTGTGGGGAAACCCCTTATGTCAAACTTCTGACCCAAATGTTTGGTGATCGCATGATGATCGCCAATGCGACCGGCTGCTCTTCGATTTGGGGTGGAACCTCACCAGTATCCCCTTATACAACCAATCACTTAGGACAGGGTCCAGCTTGGTCAAACTCGCTGTTTGAAGACAATGCCGAATATGGCTATGGCATGTTCTTAGCCAATCAAACCCGACGGGAGAAATTAGCAGCCCAGTTGCAGTCATTGAAAGCCGCTGTATCAGAAGAATTGCAGGCTTTGATTGATGATTGGGACCTTCATCGAGAAGAAAGTGCGGGGACACAGCAGCGAGCAGCAAAATTGATCGCCGCCTTAGAAGCTGAGGCTTCCACGACACCTCAGCTGAACAAAATTCTGCAGGAAAAAGATTTGTTTGTTAAGCCAAGCCAATGGATGATAGGTGGCGATGGCTGGGCATATGATATTGGGTTTGGCGGTATCGACCATGTTCTCGCTTCTGGTGCAGATGTCAATATTCTTGTGTTAGATAATGAAGTTTATTCCAATACGGGGGGGCAAGTCTCCAAAGCGACACCAACTTCGGCTATTGCTAAATTCGCTGCTAGTGGCAAGTTTGTTTCCAAAAAAGATTTAGGAATGATGGCGATGACCTACGGACATGTCTACGTCGCACAAATCGCATCTGGTGCTAATCAAATGCAAACGATCAAAGCCTTTGAAGAAGCCGAGCGGTTCCCGGGACCGTCAATCATCATTGCCTATACGCCATGTATCACTCACGGTCTTGCTGGCGGAATGCGTCAATCCTTGAAAGAAGCGCAAGAAGCAGTTGCATCAGGGTATTGGAGTCTCTACCGCTATAACCCGCTGTTGGCAGAAAATGGGAAACAGCCAATGACGCTCGATTTCAAAAAGCCAGCATTTGATCAAATGCCTGCCTTTATGCAGACCCAAGTCCGATTTGCTTCCTTGCAGTCTGCCAATCCCAATGCGGCGCAAGCCTTGTTTAAAAAAACCGTTTCAGATGCGAAAACTCGTTTCTATAACTATGCCCGCTTAGCAAGTCAAGAAGAAAAAATTCGAGCAAAGCTTGAAAAAAATGTAAGTACTGATACAGAACAACCAATGGCAGTAAAAACGGAGCGTGTGCGAAGAGAAAAACAGCCGTTAAGCGAAGAACAGCTCGCTGAAAGAGCAGCACGGCGTGCAGCGCGCGCAAAACGTCGTCAGCAAGAATAATCGCTAGCTGAGGAACGACCCTGGAAAAACGCTTTATCACGTTTTTTCAGGGTCGTTTGTTGTTTTTCCTATGAAATGCATGCAAGAAGCTCTTTTAGATGAAATCTTCTAAGACCTTTGACAAACAATGATTTCATGATAATGGTAAACTAAATAAAAGAGCTGTTTATTTTTTCAAAACTTTTTCATAAATTTGTTTTTTTTCAAATCTTTGAAGAGGTCCTATGTTATACTATTATCTGAAGTCTTAAGAATAAAGGAAGGCTGTTTATGTTGATAAATTTCAGGGATTTTTTTAATTTAGATTATTGGAGAGAATTGCTCTCATTTGATATATTTTCTTGGTCTTTTTTAGTAAATGTTTTAGATGTGATCGTTGTTTGGTACTTGGTTTATAAGCTTATCCAGCTTGTGCGAGGGACAAAAGCGATCCAGTTGTTCAAAGGAGTCGGACTGTTCATTGTTCTAAGGTTTTTGGCTGGTATCGTAGGATTAAAGACGCTATCTTGGTTGATGGATCAAGTCATTACTTATGGGGTGATCGCCGCAATTGTTATTTTCCAACCAGAAATTCGACGAGGGCTAGAGCATCTTGGACGCAGCTCCTTCTTCAAGACTTCTAAAAACGAAAAACGGCGGGATGAAGTTTTGGTCCAAGCATTGGACAAAGCTGTTCAATATATGGCAAAACGAAAGATCGGTGCATTGATCACGATCGAGCGGACGACTGGTTTAGAAGAATACATCGAAACTGGGATTCCCTTAGATGCGGATGTGACGGGCGAACTACTGATCAATATTTTTATTCCTAATACACCGCTGCATGATGGTGCAGTCATTTTAAGAGATGATAAGATCGCTGTTGCTAGTGCCTACTTGCCATTGTCAGAAAGTCCACTGATTCCGAAAGAATTCGGGACACGTCATAGAGCAGCTGTTGGGATATCAGAAGTCAGTGACGCATTGACCATTATCGTCTCAGAAGAAACCGGCGACGTTAGTATTACGCTAAATAATCGCATGCTGACTGAACTTTCTCGCCAAGAGTATCTCGACGTGTTGAATCGCGAATTAGTTCCGGAAGAAAAACCTGGCAAACGCAACTTGCTGCAATCTTTCTTTGAAGGGGTCAACAAAGGAGGAAGAAAATGATCAAGAAAGAGCGTCGTCAAAACGTATTTTATGGTATACTAGCGCTGTTCTTTAGTCTGGTTTTGTTTTTCATCGCCAGCGGATCAAGCCTGCAAGTCAATCTTGCGGGAACATCAAATCCTTATGAGGAAGAGATCGAAAATGTACCGATTCAGACCACCTACGACACGGATGAATACTTCATCCAAGGATTTGAAACAACAGTGGATGTGACTTTATCTAGTCGAAATCGTGTACAATTGAATGCAGAACGTAGTGAGGAAACACGGAGCTTTCGAGTCGTAGCTGATTTGACTGGGCTCGATGAAGGAACCCATGAGGTCCCTTTAGAAGTAAAAAATCTTAGTTCAAGCGTCACAGCTGAAATCGAACCAAAAACAGTCACTGTGACGATCGAGAAAAAAGTGACCCAAACGTTTACCGTTGAACCCGTCATCTCCACTGACGGAGCAACGAGTGGTTACGGCGTCGATTCAATGAGTGTCGATCCGCAGAAAGTAGAAATCACAACTGGCGATCAAACATTAGCTGAAATCGACCGAGTGGTAGCGATCGTAAATCCAGATGATATCACTGGGGATTCGATCACTGTCAATGGAACCATCGAAGCCTGGGATAGCGACAACAATCCATTAGCGATCATCGCGGATCCTGATTCGGTAGATGTTGCATTGGTGATGGAGGCTCCAAGCAAAGAAATTGAATTGTTTGTTACACAACAAGGGACAACTCCAGACGGGATCTCCCATTACATTTATCGCATGAGCAGTATCAGTGCCGTTCTGACAGGACCACAAAGTATCTTGGATGAAACCCAACAGATCGGTGTGCCGGTGGACGTTAGTGAGATCACGACAACGACGGAACGGACAGTAACCATTCCAGTGCCTGAGGGGACAACAATCAATCCAACGGTCGTGACGATCCAAATCACACCGGTTGCAGAAGCTACTACGGAGAATCAATCAAACAATGATAGCAATGAAGCAGTGAATAGTGAGAATTCTCAAGACAACTCTTCAACAGACGACACGACGAACGAACAAACAGAGAATTCCGCAAGCAGCACGACGACAAGTAGTTCTTAGTCGTTTGACTGTAGAGAATGAATAAGAGAGGTTATTAAAATGGGAAAATATTTTGGTACTGATGGTGTTAGAGGAGAAGCTAACAAGGAATTGACACCTGAGTTAGCATTTAAATTGGGGCGTTACGGCGGCTATGTACTAAGTCAACATGAAACCGGGGACCGTCGTCCTCGCGTATTGGTTGGGCGAGACACACGAATTTCTGGACAAATGCTAGAAAGCGCATTGATTGCTGGTTTGTTATCCGTTGGGATCGAGGTATTTCAATTAGGCGTTATTTCCACACCAGGAGTGGCATACTTGACGAAAGTACAAAAAGCAAGCGCAGGTGTGATGATCTCTGCCTCTCACAATCCTGCACAAGACAATGGGATCAAGTTCTTCGGAAATGATGGCTTTAAATTAGTCGATGAACAAGAAGCTGAAATTGAAGCATTGCTTGATGCGCCGGAAGATACACTTCCTCGACCTTCTGCCGATGGCTTAGGAACGGTGGATGAGTTCCCAGAAGGGTTATTGAAATACTCTCAATTTCTACGTCAAACGATTCCTGACGATTTAGAAGGGATCACGGTTTGTGTCGATGCAGCAAATGGCGCAACAGCTACAAGCGTTAATCGTTTGTTTGCCGATCTAGAAACAGAATTCTTCACAATGGGGACTTCCCCAGATGGGTTGAACATCAATGATGGTGTTGGTTCGACTCACCCCGAAACATTAGCCGAATTCGTCGTTGAAAAAGGGGCCGATGTTGGTCTTGCATTTGATGGAGATGGCGATCGGGTCATCGCAGTTGATGAACTAGGAAATATCGTTGATGGCGATAAGATCATGTATATCTGTGCAAAATATTTAGCAGAACAAAAACGCTTGAACCAAGGAACGATCGTTACAACAGTCATGAGCAATTTAGGGTTCCACAAAGCAGTGGAAGCAATTGGTCTGAAAGATGTGATCACACAAGTCGGTGACCGTTATGTCGTAGAAGAAATGCGTAAAAACGATTATAATTTCGGTGGCGAGCAATCAGGGCATATGATTTTCTTGGATTTCAATACGACAGGTGACGGTTTACTATCAGGAATTCAACTATTGAATATCATGAAACAAACGGGCAAGAAACTGTCGGAATTAGCAGGAGAGGTAACGATCTATCCACAAAAACTTGTCAACATTCGAGTGACAGATAAAAATGGTGCGATGGATGTTCCAGCTATCCGTAAAATCGTGGAAGAGACAGAAGCAGAAATGAACGGCGAAGGCCGTATCTTGGTTCGTCCTTCAGGAACAGAACCATTGCTTCGGGTGATGGCAGAAGCACCAACCATTGAAAAAGTCGATTACTATGTTGAAAAAATCGCAGCGGTCGTTCGAGAAGAAATCGGTGCGGAATAAATGAAGAAGTAAGACGATCAAAGATATTCTTTGTTCGTCTTTTTTGTCTACTTACCAGCAAGAAGCCAACTTGCGAACTAGAGAAACTTGTCAACGAATTTGTCGACAACGCTTAAAAGGGAACACGCCGTGGGCAAGCCTTGCGAAGTATAGTTGCTTTTAAAAGTCTTTTCGGATTTGTTGTGCATAAAACAAGAAAAAAGAACCCCTAGGAACGATCGAGTCATCGAACGAGGAGTTCTTTTTATTAAACAGAAGATAATCAATTCGGTTTCAGTTTTTTTAAAAACTATTCAACGGTAACGGATTTTGCTAAGTTTCTTGGTTTATCAACATCGAATCCGCGTTGTAAAGTGGCGAAGTAAGCCAGCAGCTGTGTTGGAACGACTGCCACTAAGCTGGTTACCAATGGATGAACATTTGGCAAAATGATTTGATCAGTCGCTTTTGCTAACTCTTGACTAACGATCACAAGGGTGTGAGCCCCACGAGATTCGACTTCTTTCAAATTGCCCCGCGTATGAGAGCCAGTCACTTCTTCCGTGATCACACCGATCACTGGTGTACCTTCTTCGATCAACGCGATGGTGCCGTGTTTTAATTCACCAGCCGCAAAGCCTTCCGCTTGGATATAAGAAATTTCTTTTAATTTCAATGCCGCTTCCATTGATACATAGTAATCATTCCCACGACCAATGTAAAATGCATTACGGGTTTCGGAAAGAAAATCTTCAGCAAATTGACTGATAACAGCTTTTTCATCCACTAAAGCCTCCATTGCAGAAGCAACGATGCTTAGTTCATGGAACACGTCAAAATCCAATGCTTCAGGGACAGCTTTTTCATCACCAATGGCTTTTGCTAATAAGGTCATGACAGCGATCTGTCCGGTATATGCTTTTGTAGAGGCAACGGCGATTTCTGGACCAGCATGAAGCAATAAGGTATGGTTCGCTTCTCGAGAAAGAGTAGAACCAGCAACATTGGTAATCGTGAGACTAGGAAGACCTAACTGGTTGATCGTCACTAATACTTGACGGCTATCTGCCGTTTCACCACTTTGTGATAAGAACAAGAAGAAGGGTTTTGCTGACAAGAATGGCATGTTGTAGCCAAACTCACTAGATAAGTGAACCTCAACAGGGATCTGTGTTAGCTTTTCTAAAATGGATTTTGCTGCCCAACCAGCATGATTACTGGTACCACATGCGATGATGTAGATTCGATCGCTAGCAAAAAGTTCGTTTTTTAACTCTGGATCGATTACTACTTCACCGGATTCTCCTTGATATTCTTGGATCAAGCGGCGCATCACGGTTGGTTGATCATCGATTTCTTTTAACATGTAGTAAGGGTACGTTCCTTTTTCGATGTCAGTCAGATCTAGTTGTGCTTCATAAGATTCACGGTACACAAGGTTTCCTTTTGGATCTTCGATTTCGATCGCATCGGCTGTTACGGTCACCATTTCGCCATCTTCGATCTCAACAAAATGAGTCGTTTGATCGAGCATTGCTAAGGCATCGCTGCAAATGACATTAAATCCATCTCCCAAACCGATCAATAAGGGACTTTTATTTTTAGCAACATAAATGGTTTCTGGATCTTTTTTTTCTACTAAAGCAAAGGCATAAGAGCCGCGAATCAAGGACAAAGCTTTTTTAAAGGCCGCTTTGGTCGTGCTGTTGTCTTGCTCTTTCAACACTTCAATCAAATGAACAACGATTTCGGTATCTGTTTGACCTTCAAACTGGTGGTTGCTTAAATATTCTTGATGAAGCTCTTCAAAGTTTTCGATCACACCATTATGAACCAAAACGAGTGCTTGGTTTGCCGAAGTGTGAGGATGAGCATTCATTTCTGATGGCTTGCCATGGGTCGCCCAACGGGTATGTCCGATACCGATCGTTCCTGTTACTTCAGAAGTCACTTTTTCTTCCAAGTTTTTGATTCTTCCTTGGGCTTTCACTAAATGATCCGAAGTCCGATCAGCGACATAAAGGCCTGCTGAGTCATAGCCCCGATACTCTAAGCGTTCCAATCCGTTTAAAATAATTCGTTCTGCATTTGATTTTCCTACGATTCCTACAATTCCACACATAATGATAATCCTACTTTCAAAAAATTTAGTTTGGCATTATGTATTTCTATCTGCGCAGCAAGTCTTTGTCATCATCTTACGATGAGATTTGTTCTTGCCTGTAGAGTGCAGTCCCTAGAGTCATCCGCCGAATGTTTCGATAAACTCTTTCCTCGTCATCTGTTTCCAGATCAGGCGCTATCCATATTGGTCTATCTATCCTCCTTGTGAGATATTTTATAGAAATACAAGCAATATCATAATATTTATTCCTGTTTCTGTCAACTGTAAGTTATATGAAAATAATTGGTATAGTTATTGGTAAGGTTGATTTGAACCAGTCTAAAGGGAATCAAAACAGCTGACATAGCTTTGTCGAATAAGATTCCTAAGAAATTTCCTCATAAAGCTATGCTTTTTTTTTTAAGTTCGCTACAATAAAAAAGTAAGAAAGTGAGGGAATGAAATGCCAGAATTTGTAAATTGTATGACTTTTTCAGAGCTAAAGAAAATAGTAGCTGCGATAGAAAAAGATCCTAATGTCACAGATGAAACAAAGGTCATGTTGGATACGGGCTGGGACAGCTTGCAAGAAATTTTACCCGGATCAGTCACCGTGGAAACCGCGCAAACATTCAAAGTCCAGGATGAACTAACAAAGGAATTTTTTGGCGGCTACGTCTTAGCTGAAAAAAGCGAGAAATTTGATGCGGTTGGAGACGAAGAAGCAGTGATCGTCATCAAAAATCTATACTAAATTATGGGAAAGGTGAAAAGTTAGGTGGGAAAATGAATAAAAGAAGATGGATCGCAGCGGCGATCGCAGCAGGGTTATTTATCTGCTCGGGGGTTTTTTCAGTAATCACAAATCGTCCAGAGCAAGAGGAAACTCAAACGCTGCAAGGGTTAAATGCTTTGTTCTACGGAAGTAATGCGATCGAAGAGACAACGTTAGTTGCCGGAGATCAAGACAATCGCATTGTTCGCTTATCTTTAGAAGGAACGATCGCCAGCAGCTCCAGTGGCGGCTTATTCACAACAGAATCTTATGATCATCAGCGATTTTTAGAAGAACTACGGATGATCCAAGAAGATCCAACTATTGGGGGCATCTTGATGGAAGTCAATACCCCAGGAGGCGGCGTCTATGAAAGTGCCGAGATTGCTCGTGAATTAGCAAAAATCAAAGAGTTAGGGATTCCGATGTATGTCAGTATGAAAAACATGGCAGCCAGTGGCGGTTATTATATTTCGGCAGGTGCTGATAAAATTTTCGCAACGGATGAAACGATTACCGGTTCGATCGGAGTGATCATGTCGGGGCTCAACTATGCCGGCTTATTCGAAAAGCTAGGGATCGAAGACAATACGTATAAAAGTGGTGCACTAAAAGATGTAGGTTCAGCAACGAGAGAGCCAACAGAAGCCGATAAAGAAGTCTTGCAGACCTATGTCGACAATGCTTATGGTCGGTTCGTTAAAATTGTGGCTGAAGGACGCGGCATGACAGAAGAAGCCGTTAGAAAGATCGCTGATGGCCGCATCTATGATGGTCAGCAAGCGGTGTCTGTTGGCTTAGTGGATGAAATCGGTTTTCCTGAAGATACATTAGCAGCAATGCAAGCAGATCTAGGCTTGGAAGATGCAGAGATTTTCAGCTATGACGTTTCATCTACTGGATTTGCTTCTACTTGGTTAGGTTCAAGTTTAGCCGAACTGCAAGGACTAAAAGAATCAAATACAGAACGAGTGATCCAATTGATGGAAAGCTTAGGAACAAGCGATGCCCCTAAACCTCTTTATTATTATGGAGGTGAATAACTATGACAGATAAAAACAAGTATTCCACTGGCACATCGTCAACGGATGACAGTCACACAAGTACAACAATCGATCAAAGGGAACAGCGCGAAACCTCCACACCGTCAACCGGTCATACGGATGTGCGAACTGAAGCGCAGGTTTCAGAAACAGCCGAACCAGTAAACGCCAGCAAAGCGATGAAGAACGCACAAGTAAACCATCCCGATGATTTTTATCAACAAGTCTTGACGTCTTTTCAAGAAGAAGAGTATAACCAAAGTGAGATCGAAGAAAGACAAAAAGCGTGGCAGCATTTTGAAGAACCTGAAAAACAGACCGAAGACAAACGGTTCTTTAATGACTTTCCTAGCTACTTTTTTGCCGGTTTTTGGATTCGTTTGTTTGCTTTTTTAGTGGATCTTCTAGTGATCCGGGCAATCACGCAAATAACGATTGGCAGTATCTATAATCTAGCGAATCTAACGGCAACCAATCAGCGGTTTGGTCTTTACAACATCTGTGCCTTAGCGATCTATCTGGGCTATTTTGTTCTGATGACGAAGCTGAATCATGGCCAAACAATTGGGAAAATGCTCTTTGGCATCCGAGTTATTTCTTTTGTAGAAGAAGAACTCAGTTGGCAAACGGTCTTGATTCGCGAACTTTGCGGGCGCTATGTGCTGCAATTCAATGTTTTCTTTTATCTCGGTTATTTACCAATCGTCTTTAATAAAAATAAGCAGCAGGCTGCGGATTATTTTGCAGAAACAAGTGTGGTAACCATCAATTTGATCAAGGCCTTTAATAAACAGGTGGATGCCAATCACGTAATGATTGGTGCACAAAACTAACTAGCAGATCAAGCAATTAGTAAAGGAGGGATCGTGAATGGGTGAGACGATTGATTTCCCAGGACCAAATGAGCGGCTTCGTCTGGCGGCAGAAAAAGCCTACCAGTCAAAAGAGTTTTTGCAGGCTTATCGTTTGTACAATGAACTTTATCAAAAAAACGCCAGTTTTGAGATCAATCAATGGCTCGTGGAATGCTTGCAACAGCTGAATGATTTTGCCAAAGCGTTAGATCTTGCGGAAGACTATCTAGATGATTATTTGAAACAAACTGATGGTTTTTTACAAATTGGTCATCTGCTGATCTTGGATGGTCAATACTTAAAAACTCGGCGCTGGCTTACATTAGGTCAGAAAACAAAAATTCCAAAACGCTATCAGGAACAGTTGGCTAGTGAACTAGCTAAAGTAGAAGAAGTACAACAAATTTTAGGATTGGAAGATTTTCATGGGAAACGCAAGCATTTACGCGCATTAGATGAAGCCAATCAACCGGTGAGTGCAACAGAGTGGCACGTTTTTACCCAAGCAATTACCAAATCACAATTTATCTCGCTGATGCATGACACGTTGGCTTCCATCAAAAATCCGTATTTGCTACCTAAATTAGTGGATGAGCTCGTGCGTCTTGAAGTGGACGAACCTTTTGACCTAATCGATTACCTTGGGAATATGCAGCAAATCGTTCCGAAAGAATTAAAACTTTTACAGGAGGATGACGCTGTTAAAGCGATCCATAAAGCGATCGAAGAAACGATCGCCCAAGAGGACCCGATTTTAGCGGAAAGTGTCTCAGCAGAAATCGATGATCATTTAACGATAAGTTACCCGTTTTTACCGGCAAAAGAAGAGGCAAACGCATGGGTGGCAAGCTACATTGAAGATTATCGCGGGTTATTTGAAGAAAAAGAACAGCCAAAAGCAGACAATGAAATAGAAGAACGCAAACGACACTTGCGCAATATCCTACGTTTGAGCATTCGCTGAAAGAAAAATTCGCAACTTTCATGGTAAAATGTTTACAATTAAACAACGTTAGTGTACTATTTAAAGGTATGCATGAAGCTATTTCATATGTAAATCAATTAATATTCGGAGGGAAATAAATGACTGCAAAATGGGAAAAAACAGGCACCAATGATGGTGTTTTGACATTTACGATCGCTCAAGCGGAAATCCAAAAAGGCTTGACGACTGCATTCAATAAAGTGAAAGGCAATCTTAACGTACCTGGCTTCCGTAAAGGGAAAGTTTCACGCCAAGTATTTAACCGTATGTACGGCGAAGAAGCGTTGTATGAAGATGCATTGAACGCTGTTCTTCCAGAAGCTTATGAAGCTGCTGTAAAAGAAGCAGGGATCGATCCTGTTTCGCAACCAAAAATCGACGTTGACAGCATGGAAAAAGGTCAAGACTGGGTAATCAAAGCAGAAGTTACTGTAAAACCTGAAGTAAAACTTGGTGATTACAAAGATTTAACTGTTGAAAAACAAGACCGTGAAGTAACAGAAGAAGACGTTGATGCACGCATCAAACGCGAACAAGAAGCACAAGCTGAATTAGTTATCAAAGAAGACGAAGCAGCTGAAAATGGCGACACAGTCGTTATCGACTTTGAAGGCTTCTTAGGAGAAGAAACATTTGAAGGCGGCAAAGGTGAAAACTACTCACTTGAACTTGGCTCAAACTCATTCATCCCTGGTTTTGAAGAACAATTAGTAGGAACAAAAGCTGGCGATAGCAAAGACGTTACCGTGACTTTCCCAGAAGATTATCAAGCAGAAGATTTAGCTGGTAAAGAAGCAGTCTTCAAAGTAACGGTTCACGAAGTAAAAGCAAAAGAACTTCCTGAATTAGATGATGAATTCGCAAAAGACGTTGATGACAGCGTTGAATCATTAGCTGAATTAAAAGAAAAATATCGTGCTGAATTGACTGAAACAAAAGAAAAAGCAGCAGAAGATGCAAAAGATGAAGCTGCGATCCGTCAAGCAGTTGAAAACGCAGAAATCGTTGAATTACCACATTCAATGGTACATGATGAAGTACACCGTTCAATGGATGAGTTCTTGAACAATATGCAACGTCAAGGAATCTCACCAGAAATGTATTATCAATTAACTGGTTCAACTGAAGCAGATCTTCACACACAATTTGAAGGCGAAGCAGAAACACGCGTGAAAACAAACCTTGTCATTGAAGCAATCGCTAAAGAAGAAGGTTTGGAAGCAACAGAAGAAGATATCGAAAAAGAAATCAAAGAACTTTCTGAAGCTTACAATATGCCAGTAGATCAAATCAAACGCGTCTTAACAGAAGACATGTTGAAACATGATATTACAATGAAAAAAGCAGTTGAACTTGTAACAGGTACTGCAAAAGAAGCGTAGGCAAAACTCTAAAAACGGCGAACATCTAGTGGTGTTGGCCGTTTTTTCATGGGAGTAAATAGGGGGTATTTCGGAATTACTAACAAATGATAAGAAAACGTTAGGCAAAGTAAAAATGACTTTTTCTTTCAAAAAAGTTATGATATGATTGTTTAAGACTGCAAAGTTAGTAAACCAAATTCCACTCCTTTAAATAGGTTGGAAAATTTTCAAGGGGTGAACAGTATGTACGATAATACAAACGGTAATGAAGCTGTTCGTTGTTCTTTTTGCGGAAAAACGCAAGAAGAGGTGAAAAAGATCGTTGCAGGGCCTGGGGTCTATATCTGTAATGAGTGCATTGATTTGTGCAAAGAAATCATTGATGAAGAGTTTTACGAAGAAGCAGTTCGGGAGTTTACCGAAGTGCCGAAACCGCAAGAACTATTGAATGTCCTCAATGAATATGTGATTGGACAAGATCGTGCCAAACGAACATTGGCTGTAGCGGTTTATAATCACTACAAACGCGTCAATGTAGAAACGACAGCTGAAGATGTGGAGTTACAGAAAAGCAATATTTGCTTGATCGGACCAACAGGTTCAGGTAAAACATTTTTGGCACAAACGCTAGCACGTTCACTGAATGTGCCTTTTGCAATCGCTGATGCAACCAGTTTAACAGAAGCCGGCTATGTCGGTGAAGATGTGGAAAATATTCTTTTGAAGCTTTTACAAGCTGCTGATTATAATGTAGAAATGGCTGAAAAAGGGATTATCTATATTGATGAGATCGATAAAATCGCCCGTAAGAGTGAAAATGTATCGATTACTCGTGATGTCTCCGGTGAAGGTGTTCAGCAAGCTTTGCTGAAAATCCTAGAAGGAACCACTGCTAGTGTGCCGCCTCAAGGGGGACGGAAACATCCGCATCAAGAGATGATCCAAATCGATACGACCAATATTCTCTTTATCGTTGGTGGGGCGTTTGACGGGATCGAAACAATTGTTAAAAACCGCTTAGGTGAAAAAACCATTGGGTTTGGTACAAACAACAAACGTCTTGAAGAAGGCGAGAGCGTGATGCAACAGATCATTCCTGAAGATTTGCTTAAATTCGGTTTGATCCCTGAATTTATCGGCCGTTTGCCAGTGATGGCTGCTTTAGAGAAATTGACGGTAGATGATTTAGTGCATATTTTGACTGAACCAAAAAATGCCCTTGTCAAACAATATCAAAAATTGATGGCATTAGATGACACAGAACTCGAATTTGAGCCAGAGGCTTTACGTGCGATTGCTGCGCAAGCAATTGAGCGAAACACCGGTGCTCGTGGATTACGTTCGATCATCGAAAATATCATGATGGAAGTCATGTTCAATGTTCCTTCTGATGAGTCGATTCAAAAAGTCACTATTACGGAAGAAGCTGCGAAAGGACTTGGCGAACCAAAAATCATTTACAATGAAGAGACAAAAAAAGCAGTCTAATCGAGACCAAGTCGGATAGTTTCATTGCTATCCGGCTTTCTTTTTGAAAAAAATGAAAAGGAGCGATCCAATGAAAGTACATGAAGCTGAGATCGTCATTAGTGCTGTTTCACCAGCACAATACCCAGATACACCCTTACCGGAGATTGCCTTAGCAGGGCGCTCCAATGTCGGTAAATCTTCCTTTATCAATACATTGATTAACCGTAAAAACTTAGCCCGAACCTCGTCAAAACCGGGGAAAACCCAAACATTGAATTTTTATTTGATTGAAAATACGCTGCATTTTGTCGATGTCCCTGGCTATGGCTATGCAAAAGTATCAAAAACCGAGCGAGCAAAATGGGGAAAAATGATTGAAACGTACCTCGAACAAAGAGAGCAGCTGCGAGCAGTAGTATCTTTGGTAGATTTGCGCCATGCACCTTCCCAAGAAGATGTTCAAATGTATGAATTTTTAAAGTATTATGAGATCCCTGTGATCGTTGTTGCCACCAAAGCAGACAAAATCCCTCGTGGGAAATGGAATAAGCATGAAAGTATGATCAAAAAAGCGTTGTCCTTTGATCCAGCTGATACGTTCATTCTTTTTTCTTCCATTACCAAACAAGGAAAAGAAGAAGCATGGAAAGCCATCGAAGCAGCAATCAAATAATTTTGAGTAAATATCCACCCGTGAAACGGGTGGCTTTTTAACAGCCCTAGAAGGGCTCACCACTCGCTAGCCCCTTAAAAGGGGCTTTTTAAATGACCACCAACCGCTCATAGCCCTATCTCTCTTTAACTATTTAAATGGATCTACATACTCTTGTTTACTTATACTATCTCTTATTCGATCATCTGCTTCTTGTTCTCGAATATATTTTTCGATTGTTTTTTGATTTAACCCAACCGTACTCACGTAGTATCCTTTGGACCAAAAGCTTTTATTCCCATACTTATATTTCAAATTCGCATGTTTTTCATGGATTAAGGTTGCACTTCGTCCTTTTAAGTAGCCCATAAAACTAGAAATACTAATCTTTGGTGGTATTCTTACTAACATATGAATATGGTCAGGCATGGCATGAGCTTCAATGATTTCAATATCCTTCATCTCACACAATTTTCTTAATATCTGACCAATACTTACTCTTAACTTTCCATAAATCACTTTTCGTCGATACTTCGGGGTGAAGACTATGTGATACTTACAATTCCATCTGGTATGTGCTAAACTTTTATCGTCGTTAGACATAAAAAAACTCCTTTCGATCTGATATGCGGTTGGTAGCCACTATTAGTATATCGAAAGGAGTTTTTTATCGCTAAAGCTATTTCGTCCACGCGTAGAAACGCGCGGTTTTTTTGTTTCGTACGCTACGCGAACGAAACTGACTAAAGTCATTAATAAAGAAACGAAGCGAGCAAGTCGCTCCCTTCGTTTTTTTGCTTTTTAAAAGTAAAAATTGGGGATTTAGGCTATTCTACGGAGCGTAGAGTGCCAAATTTGCCCAATTTCAGCGAAAATCTCCTTAATATTTGTTAAACTTGTAACAAGGAGGTGTGGTCGAATGCATGAAACATTAAGTAAAAAATTAAAAGACTATCGATCAAGACATAACTTAACCCAGAAGGAATTAGCTGCGAGGTTATTTGTTTCTGATAAGGCCATTTCAAAATGGGAACGAGGAAATGGGTTGCCAGACATCGAGACATTGGTTCGTCTCGCCGATTTATTAGGCACTCCAGTGGAAGAGCTATTAAAAGAAAAGAAAGAAACCTACTATTATGAATACAAAAGTGAACGGAGGGTTCTACGGCTTCCGTTAATGCACATTTTGATTCCCAATTTATTCTTATTACTGAATCAAGTGACGAGCGTTCGAGAGTTTTTTGTTCTGATGAAAGAGGTACCAACTGCCAGCGGCTGGTTTAGTCTTGGTGTCAAAGCCAAAGGGGTTATTGCTTTGGGAATTGTCAGCTTAGGTTTTTTATCGATTGGCTTATTGTCCTTCGGAATGCTGGGGATTGGGACAGTCAGCACCGGTGTTATTGCAATAGGGAACCTCTGTTTTGGCTTTTTAGTTGGGATTGGCAATCTTGCTGTCGGCTCGATTGTTGTCGGTAATCTTGGCATTGGCTGGCTCGCTTTAGCAAATGTCGCAATTGCGTGGATTGGGGTTGCCAATTACGGCGTGGGGAGTTTTATGGCTGTTTTGCCATCAAATTCAACCACAGAGGATTTTAACCAAGCCATTCAACAACTCTTAGCTTCGGAGATCCCTGACTTGATCAAGACCACTATCTTTGAACCAATGATTCATTTTACAAATTCACCGATTTTTGTGGTGATCTTCGTGATGACGATCTTAGCAGCCGTCTTCCTTATTCTCTGCTTGTTGACCATTGGCTTGGTGCGCTTACGTCAAAGCATGATGTATGAAGAGCTATAAGGAAACCATTAGATGCCAATTCTGATTGCTGCATTTAAGTAGACTCAGTGGCTCATTTTCTATTCGCATAAGTAAAAAGGCAAGGGACGGAAGCGTCCTTTGCCTTTTTTATTAGTCTGCTTTCTTACTATCTTTTGGTTGTTTTTTATTCTCATCATCAGGTTCGTTTTTTAAGAAACGTTCAATATCGTTTTGTTGCTTTTTATTGTCCTTATCGTTATCGGGAAGAAAGGCAAAATCATCAAACATTTTATCTAGCGAGTCTTCTCGTTGGAATTTTAAGCCCATAAGGTTCACCTCCAAGCGCCTTTAGTTTACCACGAACGGTCGTAGATTTCACCAAAAAAAAGCGAAATAGTGTTCAATCGTTTCTCCCTTTACTATAATTAAAGAAAGGGGATAGAAAAGAGGGATAGCGATGATCAAAACTGAAAAAATTTACGGCTTTCTACAATCGACACAAATGGAAGCATCACAGTTGCGTTTGTTGATTGAAAATTGGTTCGCTTTGGTTCGTCTTAGCTATCAGCCGACGGAATACTATTACAATCAGCAAGAAAAGAAACCTTATGATTTTGATGAGGTCAGTCAACTGCTGCATAGCGCCCCTGAAGAAATCAATACTGAATTGATTGTGACGGACGGCCAAAATGAGTCCAGTATCCATATCATTCAAGAGGCTGTTTTACAACGGCACCTGTTTACGAAAGACGTATTTTCCACACAGAAAACAGTGATTTTAAGTTACTTCGATGAAACGATGCAAAGAGATGGAATGTTTGGCTATTTGCGTTCATATGATGAGTACCTGATGCATAACGTCGAGCGAATCGAGAAAAGACAAAATTTTCAATCGATTGCTGAAATCAACGCGTTACCGAAGCGGAAAAATTTTGAACAAGAGATCGTTATTGATTGCAATCAATTTGCTGGGTACGATGTTTTTTACAATGGCTACACACTGACCTCTTGTTGGCGAATGTACTTTTCGGTATTCTATGCTCGTATTATTCCTCAGGTGATCATTACGGATGCGCAACAAGTCGAGCAGGTCCAAGTTAGAGATCAGGGAATCGTGATGGTGGAATTGTATCGCGATCCGTTTCAGTGGGATCACGAGTTGAATCTTTCATACCAGCGTTTGTTTCGCGATCAAACTGGGATCGATCAATTGACATGGGATAATGGCGTCGGTATTTTGAGGGAACCATATATTGAGTACGCCTTTGGCGACCAATTGATCCAAACCATCCAGTACCAAAATGATCGGCTGCAGCCGACGACTAAGCGTAACGCGACACATTTCGTCACTCGAAGCTTCGATTTGGTGAACGAAGAGTACCAGGAGCGACGGGTGAAAGGTTACTTGAATGCACAAGCGTATTTTCCTTGGATCGACCAAGATCGGTTGCGCATGATGGATTATATTGTATTAAAACCGGAATTGACTGTAGATGATGGGGTCGAGGCATATGCCTTTTATATTCGGAATCACCTCGAAATTGATTACTCAGAGGATCGCTTTAAAGACTACACAGCTTGCTTACAATTTTATTTACCAGAAACAGCCTTGAAGGAGCTGCCGATAGACGGATTGAAAGCAGCGATGCCGGATGTTCATTTTGGGTATTTGCACCGCACGCGCAAATATACGTGGGTCAATCTAAAAAAGAATGGCAAGAAACTTCGAGTGTATTTTATGAATACCCAAAAGCTAGTCGAACAGCAGCTCTTTACCAATCAAGAATGAAAAAGACCCGCAAGATCACGAGGATCTTGCGGGTCTTTTCAATTAGGCAGCTTGTTCAGGCGCTTTTTTCAACAAACCGAATACAACGCCAGAAACGATCGCACCGATTAAGATGAATAGCAAGAACAAAATTGGTTTAGATAATAATAGAACAACGAAGATCCCACCATGTGGTGCCATTAATTGGATATCAAAGGCACCGACAAGCGCACCAGTCAGTGCAGAACCAACGATAAAGCTTGGGATCGCCCGCAATGGATCTGCTGCTGCAAATGGGATCGCACCTTCTGTGACGAAGGATAGCCCCATGACGATGTTTGTTAAACCAGCTTCTTTTTGGTCTTTGGTGAATTTATTTTTAAACAATAACGTTGCGACAAAGATTGCCAATGGAGGAACCATTCCGCCCGCCATTACAGATGCCATCACGACGCTACCACCTTCAGCAACGGTCGTTGCCAATGTTGCAGTACCGAAAACATAAGCGGCTTTGTTGATTGGGCCACCTAGATCGGCTGCCATCATTGCTGCTAACAAAGCACCAAGTAAAGCGGCGTTGGTACCACTTAAGCCAGTCAAGAAGCTATTCAAACCGTCATTGATGGCTTTCATTGGCACGTTGATCAGTAACATCAAGAAGCCAGTGATCAATAGGCCGAAAACAGGGTAGAAAAGGATCGTTTTGATTCCTTCTAATGATTTTGGTAAACCTTTGAATAATGAACGCAAGAACTTGATGACATAACCAGCTAAGAAACCGCCAATCAATGCTCCTAAGAATCCAGCACCACCCGTATTTGCTAGGGCACCTGCTGCGAAACCGACGATCAATCCAGGTCGGTCACTGATACTTGAAGCGATGAAACCAGCTAAGACAGGTAACATAAAACCAAATGCCGCGCTACCGATTTGATTGAACCAAGAAGCGGCTTGGTTGTAGTTTCCTAATTGACTCAAGGCATCTTGAGGGACACCCATGAACTGGTCCACCATGAAGGAAATAGCGATCATGATTCCACCGGCAATAACAAATGGTAACATGTGAGAAACACCATTCATCAAATCTTTATAGATTCGTTGACCGACTGAACCATCAGCAGAAGCGTCCTCTTTATCAGAAGCTTGGCCACTACCGTGAAAAACAGGAGCAGTTCCGCTCAATGCTTCATTGATTAATTGCTCGGTCTTACGGATACCATCGCTCACAGGACGGTTTACTAAATGTTTACCGTCAAAGCGATCCATTTCAACTTTTTTATCGGCAGCTACGATCACACCAGCAGCTCGGGCGATATCAGCTTCTGTTAAACGATTTTTGATTCCTTCTGAACCATTTGTTTCGACTTTGATGTCAACACCAAGTTCTTTGGCTTTCTTTTTCAAAGCATCTTCTGCCATGTAGGTGTGGGCGATCCCTGTCGGGCAAGCTGTAACTGCGACGATATAGGGACGTTCGCTAGCAGGTGCTGCTTCTTGGTTTGCCGCTTCTTCTGCTAAAGCATCGGCTTCTTGCTGTGCCTCAGCTTCTGAGAAAAGTTGTTGTACTTGATCAGCAGTTGTCGCTGTTTTTAGTTTAGCAACGAAATCTGGATCGATCAATAAGCGAGATAGAGCTGCTAACGCTTGTAAATGAGTATCATTTGCTCCTTCTGGTGCTGCGATCATAAAGAAGAGGTACGTTGGTTGTCCATCTAACGCCTCATAGTCGACACCCGCATTACTCTTTGCGAATAAAACCGTCGCTTCTTTGACTGCACTGTTTTTGGCATGGGGCATTGCGATGCCGTCACCTAACCCTGTTGAGGTTTGGGCTTCTCGGGCAAGAATTCCTTCTTTGTAGATTTCGACATCTGAAATCCGTCCGACAGCATATAATTTTGCTACCATTTCATCAATGGCACCTTTTTTGTCTGTTGCTTGTAAGTCCATGATCATGGCATCTTTCAGCATCAACTCATTGATTTTCATTTTTTCCATCCTCCTATAGATTCACTTGTTCAATTATGACTTCCGGTAGTAATTCTTCGATAAATGACGCCTCAGCTAAATCATCTGAAAACGCAGTGGCACTGCCACAAGCGACTCCCCATTTGAATGCTTCAACCACATCTTTGGTCTTTGCATAACGCCCAATGAATCCAGCAATCATGGAATCTCCAGCGCCAACTGAATTTTTCAAAGGTCGTTTCAACACATTGGAGCGATAGATCTCATTGCCAGTAAAGAGCAGGGCACCATCACCACCTAGAGAGACGATGACATTTTTAGCGCCATCCTTTAGCATTCTTTGGCCATAAGGCAAAATATCTTCGATTGTTGAAAAAGAAGTTTCATAAAGTTCCGCTAATTCATGATTATTTGGTTTGATCAGCAAAGGCTGATCGGATAAGGCATCAAATAGTTCCGCACCAGTCGTATCAATGACAAATTCTGCACCAGCTTCTTTAACGATTTTGATCAATTCTTTATAAAAGTCGGCTGGAAGACCAGCTGGTTTACTTCCTGATAGGATGACGATGTCTTCGGCAGAAAGAGCGGCTAATTGGTGTTTCAATTCAGCGATTTCTTGCTCTTGAATGACTGGACCAAGGCCGTTGATTTCTGTTTCTTCGCCGGATTTTAATTTGATATTGATCCGGGTATCGGCAGCGACTTGCGTAAAATTGCTGTTGATTTCCTCTTTGGTCAGCCACTCTTCAATAAAACGACCAGTAAATCCGCCAACAAAACCAAGGGCAGTCGAGGAGATGCCAATTCGCTTCAAAATACGTGAGACATTGATTCCTTTGCCACCAGGTAGTTTAAAGTCTTGTTTCATTCGATTAAGGGCACCGATCTCCAAATGATCGACGTGGACGATAAAGTCGATCGATGGATTGAGTGTTACTGTGTAAATCATTGTATTACCTCCATAATGGTTGTTTTTGCTCTGAATTTCGCTAAATAGTTTTTTGGGCAATAATCGGTGATGATCGTTGCACCTTCAATAAAAGCAACTTGAGCAAAAGTTGTTTGCTGAAACTTGGAATGGTCTAGCAAGACATAGCCTTGTTGGCTATGTTCCAGAGCGATCTGCTTGATCAGCGCTTCTTCTGGATCGGGTGTGGTGAAACCAGCTTCCGAATGAGCACCGTTCATGCCCATAAAACAGCGGTTAAAGCGCAATTTACGCAACTGTTCACCGGCATTGATCCCTAACACAGCGTTCGTAGCTATCTTAATGGTTCCCCCTAAAATCATGGTGTCGATCCCGTGATCAATCAGTAGGGAAGCGTGCTTGACGGAGTTCGTGACAACTTTCAGCGCTGTGATGGTCGATAAGAAAGGAATCATTTCAAGGGTCGTTGTTCCTGCGTCTAGATAAATGACTTCACCATTTTTGATCGTTTGTGCGGCTGCGCGAGCAATTTTTTGTTTTTCTATTTGAAACTTCGCTTTTTTTTCAGACATGTTGGGTTCAAAACCTAATTGCTGGCTTTTTTTGGCCCCGCCGTGAATTCTAACTAGAAACCCTTTATCTTCCAGTTCTTGGAGATCTCTGCGGATTGTTGACTCTGAAGCATCCAGCAGTTGGATCAGTTCACTGACTTTGACGATCTCCTCTTGCTCTAATCGTGCCAAAATCGCTTGATGCCGCTCCTCTGTAAGCATTTACATCACCTCTTCACCTGCCATAGTAACATATGATTCATTCAAAATCAATCATAAACAGTGAAAAACATTCAAAATGAAAGCGTGAATAATAGAAATCGGTCACAAACGGTCATGCTAACCTTCATTTTCCTGAGATTGCTGTCCTTATATTTGACAATTTTTACTATTATTTGGCTTAATTGAATTAAGGGGGGATAAATAAATGAATAACAAAGTCATTTTACAAGGGTTCGAATGGGACCTGCCGGCAGATAGCCAACACTGGAACAAATTGAAAGAAATGAGTAAAGAAATCAAAGAGTATGGATTTACCGCAATTTGGCTGCCGCCTGCCTATAAAGGGACAGCTGGGTCCGAAGACGTTGGGTATGGTGTCTATGATTATTATGATCTAGGCGAATTCGATCAAAAGGGGTCGGTGCCAACAAAATATGGGACAAAGGATGAATACTTAGAAGCCATCAAAGCACTGCAAGAACAAGGAATAGAGGTTTATGCCGACATCGTTTTCAATCACTTGATTGGTGCCGATGAAAAAGAAGTCGTTCCAGCGGTTAAATACAATACCGAAAACCGTAATGAACCGATCAGTGATGAGGAAGAAATCGAAGCCTGGACCAAGTTCACATTCCCAGGACGTCAAGGGACGTACAATGATTACGTTTGGACGTGGCATAATTTTTCTGGTGTTGATTATGATGACCGTAACAAAGACCACGGGATTTTTAACTTCGCTGATAAGGGCTGGGAAAGCCAAGTGGATGATGAGATGGGCAATTATGACTACTTAATGGGTTGTGATCTGGACATGGAAAATCCTGAGACGGTGGAACAGCTCAATAAATGGGGGCAATGGTACCAAGAGCTGACTGGTGTTGATGGCTATCGCTTAGATGCGGTCAAACACATTGAGTTCAATTATTATGCGGACTGGATCTTGAACCGTCGGGAAGAAAAAGGCGAACCGCTATTCGTTGTGGGAGAATATTGGTCAGGGGATCTGCCAAAATTAGAAGAGTATTTAGATTCTTCAGGAAATCTGATTTATTTATTCGATGTGCCTTTGCACTATAATTTATATGAAGCATCTCACTCAAACGGCGAATATGATATGAGTCAAATTTTTGCCGGTACACTGACTGCCGCGCGCGAAGATTATGCCGTGACTTTTGTGGACAATCATGATACACAGGTTGGTCAAAGTTTACAATCTTGGATAGACGGTTGGTTTAAAGTCCATGCTTATTCATTGATCCTTTTACGAAAAGCGGGTGTACCGGTTGTTTTCTGGGGTGACTTATTCGGAATCCCAGCGCAAGAAATCGCTCCTGTTGGTGATGCTTTGATCCATATGTTAAAACTTCGAGAGAAGCTTGCATTTGGGAATCAAGTGGACTATTTTGATGATTCTAATTGTATTGGTTGGGTATTAACGGGGGATTATGAACACGAACTTTCTGGATTGGCGGTCGTGATGACCAATGCTCAAGGTGCGGAAAAAGAAATGACCATCAGCGCGATCCATGGTGGAGAGACATTCGTAGATATATTGAGAAATAATGAAGCGAAAGTTGTTTTAGATGATACCGGAAAAGGACTTTTCCCGGTAAATGATGGCCAAGTGTCAATCTATGTGAATGAAAAGCTAGTAGAGAAATACTTTAGCTGATCTCTTGCAATAGACATAATAAAAAGGCTGTAAGTTTACAGCCTTTTTATTATGTAAACAAACAATAGACTGACTTTTTTCTTTCAAAACTGATGGCATCGTGAGTACTAAAATCAAAGCGCTTTTAATTAAAAGTTTTCAAAGCGTTCGGTTTTCCCCTTTCCCGGATAATGCTATAATTGAGAAGATTGAGAAAGAAAGGATGTTTAAAAGCATGTCATCCAAAAGTGAATTACTTGAACGCATGAATCCACGGCAAAAAGAAGCCGTTATGCATACGGAAGGACCGTTGCTGCTGATGGCAGGGGCAGGAAGCGGGAAGACCCGTGTCCTAACCCACCGAATCGCCTATTTAATAGAAGAAAAAAATGTAAATCCATGGAACATTTTAGCCATCACTTTTACCAATAAAGCGGCGCGGGAAATGAAGGAACGGGTAAGCCAATTATTAGGTTCCGGTGGAGAAGACGTTTGGGTCTCGACCTTCCACTCGATGTGTGTCAGAATCTTGCGCAGAGATGTTGATCGAATCGGTTATTCGAAGAATTTTACTATCGTTGATTCTTCTGAACAAAATACCCTGATGAAACGGGTATTAAAAGAATTGAATATCGATCCCAAAAAATATGATCCTCGTTCCATTTTGGGAACGATCTCTCATGCAAAGAACGAGCTATTGACACCTGAAGCTTACCAAGCCATGGAAGGTAGTCTATTTGAGCAGATCGTGGGTCGTTGTTATGAAAAATATCAAAAAGAGCTGCGCAATAATCAATGCATGGACTTCGATGATTTAATCATGAATACGATCCGCCTCTTCCAAGACAATGAAGATGCGCTGCAATTTTACCAACGGAAATTCCACTATATCCATGTCGATGAATACCAAGATACCAACCACGCCCAATACACGCTGGTCAATTTATTGGCCGCTCGTTTTCGAAATCTTTGTGTTGTTGGGGATGCGGACCAAAGTATTTACGGTTGGCGTGGTGCCAACATGCAAAATATTTTAGACTTTGAAAAAGACTATCCGGATGCCGCGACGATTTTGTTAGAGCAAAACTATCGTTCAACGCAAACGATTTTAAATGCGGCAAACCAAGTAATCAAAAATAACCGCAACCGCCCAGACAAAAATCTGTGGACAGAAAATCGTGATGGGGAAAAAATCACTTATTATCGCGGGGATAGTGAACGAGATGAGGCGCGATTTATCGTCAGTGAAATGCAGAAACAAATTGCAGAAAAGAACCGTAAATTCGGTGATTTTGCGATTTTGTATCGGACCAACGCCCAGTCACGGATCATTGAAGAAATGCTTTTAAAAGCCAACGTTCCTTATACGATGGTCGGCGGCAGAAAGTTCTATGACCGCAAAGAAATCCGTGATATTTTGGCTTATTTATCGGCGATCGCCAATCCTCGTGATTCCATCAGCTTGGAACGAATCATCAATGTACCAAAACGTGGGATCGGTGCGACATCCGTCGAAAAACTACGAGATTTTGCGAATCTTCATGAGTGGTCATTGCTAGAAGCAGCCATGAACGTCGAGTTGGCGAATATTTCTGGAAAGGCCGGCAAAGAATTAGGAAGCTTTGGGATGATGATGGATGGCTTCGCCCAAATGGTTCCTTACCTCTCAGTAACTGAACTGACGAAAGAAATATTAGAAAAGACGGGTTATCGTCAAGAGTTAGTCAACCAGAATAATTTAGAAGCAAAAGCTAGACTTGAAAACCTGGAAGAATTTTTATCGGTTACCCAAGAATTCGATAAACGATTTGAGGCGCAAAACGAAGACGATGCAGATGCACCAGATGAGAAGTTGAGTGTTTTCTTAAATGACTTAGCTTTATTGTCAGACGTCGATAGTTATGAAGAAGAAAGTAGTCAAGTGACGTTGATGACCTTGCATGCTGCAAAAGGACTGGAGTTTCCAGTGGTATTCTTGATTGGTTTGGAAGAAAATATCTTCCCGCTTTCTCGGGCTTTAATGGAAGAAAGCGAACTCGAAGAAGAACGGCGCCTTGCTTATGTGGGAATCACTCGTGCTGAGGAAGAGCTCTTTATGACCAACGCTTTTTCCAGAACATTATACGGCCGTACCCAATACAATCGCCCGTCACGGTTTATCGAAGAAATCGAACAAGATCTGCTGCAATCATTAGGCGAGCGTTCACAGCCGAAAGCTGCTGCACCGTTTCAACCAAAAGTCTTTAAACCGAGCTATACACAGCCGCGTCAAACGACCGTCACTTCTAAGCAACAGACCTCTGCAGCGGGGAATACATGGCAAGTTGGCGAGAAAGTTCAACATAAAAAATGGGGAATCGGTACGGTCGTTCGGACGACTGGCAGCGCGCAAGACATCGAATTAGATGTGGCATTCCCACAACAAGGCGTCAAACGACTGTTGGCGGCCTTTGCGCCGATTGAAAAAGTTGAAAAATAAGGAGGATATTAGGATGGATGTCCCTTCAAAAGAAATCCAATCACGAGCAGAAGAGCTACGTACGCAATTAAATCAGTACGCGTACGAATACTATGTAAAAGATCAACCTTCTGTTGAAGATTATCTCTATGATCAGCTGTATGCAGAACTGGTTGAAATTGAAACCAACTACCCGCAGCTAGTAACCGAAGACTCGCCCACCCAACGAGTAGGTGGCATCATTTTACCTGGCTTTGAAAAAGTCACCCATGATATCCCACTTTATAGTTTGAACGATGTGTTTGATAAAGAAGGAATCGTGGCTTTTGATGCCCGTGTTCAAAAAGCATTGGGGAAAGCGGTAGATTATGTCTGCGAGTTAAAAATCGATGGATTGTCTATCTCATTAAAATATGAAGAAGGGCGCTTTGTTCGGGGAGCAACTCGAGGGGATGGTACGGTAGGTGAAAACATTACAGAAAACCTAAAGACCGTCAAATCGATCCCACTAAAATTAAAAGAACCAATCTCGTTGGAAGTTCGTGGCGAATGCTATATGCCAAAGGCTTCGTTTTTGAAGTTGAATCAACAGCGAGAAGAAGAAGGGGTGGAAGTTTTCGCCAATCCGAGAAACGCAGCTGCTGGAAGCTTGCGACAATTAGACACACGGATCGCAGCCCAAAGAAACTTAAGCACCTTCTTGTACACACTGGCTGATTTTGGTCCGATTGAAGCCAATGATCAATTTTCGGCATTGAATGAATTAGATCAATTAGGCTTTCGTACAAATCACGAACGCAGAGTGTGCCACACCATCGATGAGGTGTGGGCATATATCGAAGAGTTTCATGACAAGCGCAGTGAGCTTCCTTACGAGATTGATGGTGTTGTCATCAAAGTCAATAATTTTAAAGATCAAGATGCGCTAGGCTTTACCGTAAAAGCACCCCGATGGGCGGCGGCATATAAATTTCCACCGGAAGAAGCGGAAACAGTGATCGAAACGATCGAATGGACCGTGGGACGAACGGGTGTTGTGACACCGACCGCTGTTATGACCCCTGTCCGGGTTGCCGGAACGACGGTCAGCCGCGCCAGTTTGCATAATGTAGATTTCATTAAAATGAAGGACATTCGCATTGGCGATTCGGTCATCATCTATAAGGCGGGGGACATTATTCCAGAGGTTGCGAAAGTCTTGGAAGAAAAACGCACGGAAACAAGTGAACCCTTTGAAGCGCCTACACATTGTCCCGAATGTGGGAGTGAGCTGATCCATTTAGATGAAGAAGTTGCCTTGCGTTGTATCAATCCGAAGTGTCCAGCGCAGATTAAAGAGGGCTTAAGCCACTTTGTTTCCCGAAATGCTATGAATATTGATGGTTTAGGGCCACGTGTTTTAGAGCAAATGTTCGATAAATCCTTAGTCAAAGATGTGGCCGACTTGTACTTTTTAACAGAAGAACAATTGCTGACCCTCGATAAAATCAAAGAGAAATCAGCTAATAACCTTTTGCGTGCCATCCATCAAAGCAAAGAAAATTCAGTTGAGCGCTTGATTTTCGGGCTAGGCATCCGTCATGTTGGTGCCAAAGCGGCTCGGATTTTAGCGGAACATTTTGGTGACCTTCGGACCCTTAGCAAAGCCAAAGAAGAAGAGATCATTTCGTTGGAAACCATTGGTGCTACAATTGCAGAAAGTGTCGTTACGTATTTTGACAATCAAGAAGTTCACGACCTTTTAGATGAACTTGAAAAAGCGGGTGTTAACTTTGCTTATCTAGGGCTGAGAACGGATCAATTGGAAGAAGTGGAGTCGCCATTTAAAGAGAAAACAGTCGTTTTGACAGGGAAATTGAGTCATTTCACCCGCGAAGAAGCCAAAGAAAGAATCGAAAACCTTGGTGGAAAAGTCACCGGAAGTGTGTCGAAAAAGACTGATATCGTTGTTGCCGGGGAAGAGGCTGGCAGTAAACTGACCAAAGCCCAGTCCCTAGGCGTTACCGTTTGGGATGAAGCTCAAATGGTGGCTGCGATCGAAGGCAGTCATTCGGCAGAACAATAACTGTTAAGTATTGTCACAGACGAGAAGCAGTTGTTTCTTCTTGTCTAATTGAAATCATTTCTTCCCTGCAATACGAGGAAAGAAATGATTTCTGCTTTTATTTGCAATTATATTTGATAATTTTCAAATTCTATTTCATGATTTGTTAAAAAAATGATACAATACATTGGAAAAACGTAAACGTAGATTACGGATACGAGAAAGAGGAGGATTTTATGGCGATCAGCGAAGAACAAGTCAAACACGTTGCCAAACTAGCAAAACTTTCATTCTCAGACGATGAATTACATGAGTTTACCTCTCAGCTAGGAAAAATTATTGATATGGTTGAAACACTTGAAGAAGTGGACACCACAGGAGTACCATTCACATCGAATGTCGCAGAAACGATCAATGTGATGCGTGAAGATGTAACGACCGGTGGCTGGGACCGTGATGAATTAATGAAAAATGTTCCAGAATCTGAAGAAGGCTTTATTAAAGTGCCTGCAATCATTGACAATGGGGAGGCGGGTGCCTAATGACTGAACTATATAATAAAAGCTTAGAAGAATTGCATAGCTTATTAGTATCAAAAGAAATCACTGCGACAGATCTAACGAGCGAAACCTTTGCTCGCATTAAAGAAACAGAGCCAAAAGTTGATGCGTTTCTTGCATTGAACGAAGAAAAAGCCCATGCGTTAGCGCAAGCTATCGATCAAAAAGGTATCACTGAAAGCAATGTGTTGGCAGGGATTCCCATTGGGATCAAAGATAACATTGTTACCAAAGATCTACGCACAACAGCTGCTTCTAAAATTTTAGGCAACTTTGACCCAATCTACGATGCAACCGTCATGGACAAAGTTTACCAAGCAGACATGATTCCAGTAGGTAAGTTAAACATGGATGAATTTGCGATGGGGGCGAGTACGGAAACGTCGTTCTTTAAGAAAACAAAAAACGCTTGGGACGAGACAAAAGTACCTGGTGGTTCATCAGGTGGCTCGGCGGCTGCCGTTGCAGCGGGACAAATCCCCTTATCATTAGGTAGCGATACGGGTGGTTCGATTCGCCAACCAGCAGCTTTCAATGGAATCGTCGGGTTGAAGCCAACATACGGACGGGTTTCTCGTTTTGGTTTGATCGCGTTTGCATCTTCGTTAGATCAAATTGGTCCAATGACCCGTGGTGTGAAAGACAATGCCATCGCATTAAATGCCATCAGTGGGTTTGATGCAAAAGATAGTACGTCAGCCGGGGCAGCTGTTCCTGATTTTACAGCAGGTCTGACTGGTGATATCAAAGGCATGAAAGTTGCTTTGCCAAAAGAATACTTAGGCGAAGGAATTCAAGCGGGCGTCCGAGAAGCGATCTTAAAAGCTGCAGACACTTTCCGTGCGTTAGGTGCGACCGTGGAAGAAGTCAGCTTGCCACATTCAAAGTATGGGGTAGCTGTTTACTATATCATCGCTTCTTCAGAAGCAAGTTCTAATTTGCAACGTTTTGACGGCATCCGTTACGGTTTCCGTTCAGAAAATGTCAGCAATTTAGAAGATGTCTATGTTAATTCGCGCAGTGAAGGATTCGGGGAAGAAGTAAAACGTCGGATCATGTTAGGTACGTTTTCACTAAGTGCTGGCTACTACGATGCCTACTTCAAAAAAGCCGGTCAAGTACGAACGTTGATCAAACAAGATTTCGATAAGGTCTTCAGCCAATACGACTTGATCATTGGCCCAGCTTCCCCAACGGTAGCATTTGGTATTGGAGAAAATATCAATGATCCGATCACTATGTACTTGAATGATATTTTAACCATTCCTGTGAACTTAGCAGGACTGCCAGGGATGTCGATTCCAGCAGGTTTTTCTGAAGGACTGCCTGTCGGCTTGCAAATCATTGGGAAACATTTTGATGAAGCAACCATGTATAAAGCGGCTTATGCCTTTGAACAAGCAACTGATTTCCACACGAAAAAACCAGTGATTTTAGGAGGGGATAAGGCATGAACTTCGAAACAGTCATTGGGCTTGAAGTCCACGTAGAATTAAAAACAGAATCAAAGATTTTTTCTCCAGCACCTGCTCACTTTGGCGCTGAACCAAATAGCAACACGAATGTGATCGACTGGGGCTATCCAGGTGTTTTACCAGTAATGAACAAAGCGGCTATCGAATTTGGGATGAAAGCTGCGCTTGCGTTGAATTGTGAAATCTCAAAAGAAACACATTTCGACCGCAAAAACTATTTCTATCCTGATAATCCAAAAGCCTATCAAATTTCACAATTCGATCAACCGATAGGTCATGATGGGTGGATTGAAATCGAAGTGGAAGGTAAAAAGAAAAAAATCCGCATTGAGCGAGTTCATTTGGAAGAAGATGCCGGGAAAAACATGCACGGCAAAGGCGGTTATTCTTATGTTGATCTAAATCGTCAAGGAACCCCTTTGATCGAGATCGTTTCCGAAGCAGATATGCGTTCACCAGAAGAAGCATATGCGTATCTAGAAGCATTGCGCTCAATCATCTTGTTTACAGAAGTATCTGATGTGAAGATGGAAGAAGGTTCCATGCGTTGCGACGCCAATATTTCGTTGCGACCTTACGGCCAAGAACAATTCGGAACAAAAACAGAATTGAAAAACTTAAACTCTATGTCCTTCGTGAAAAAAGGTTTAGCATTTGAAGAAAAACGCCAAGCCAAAGTATTGCTTTCTGGAGGCGAGATCCAACAAGAAACTCGTCGTTTTGATGAAGCAACCAGCAAAACTTTATTGATGCGTGTCAAAGAAGGTTCTTCTGATTATCGTTACTTCCCAGAACCAGATATCCCACGATTTGTGATCGATGATGAATGGATCGAACGGGTACGTCAAAGCTTGCCAGAAATGCCGCAAAAACGTCGTGCCCGTTACATCTCTGAATTGGGCTTACCAGAATACGATGCAATGGTCTTGACTTTATCAAAAGAAATGTCCGATTTCTTTGAAAAAACCATTGATGCCGGTGCTGATCCCAAACAAGCTTCTAACTGGTTGATGGGGGAAGTTTCAGCGTATCTGAACAGTGAAAAATTGGAACTGCCAGAAACAAAATTAACCCCAGACAATTTAGCGGGAATGATTCGTTTGATCGCCGATGGCACCATCAGTTCGAAGATTGCGAAAAAAGTCTTCAAAGAATTGATCACAAACGGCGGCGACGCTGAAGAAGTCGTAAAAGCCAAAGGATTGATCCAATTATCAGATCCTGCGCAATTACTACCAATGATCAATGAAGTATTAGATAACAACCAACAATCCGTCGATGACTTCAAAAACGGAAAAGACCGCGCAGTTGGTTTCTTAGTTGGTCAAATCATGAAAGCAACCAAAGGACAAGCGAATCCAGGCGTTGTGAACAAGCTGTTGCAAGAAGAACTAGCAAAGCGATAAGAGGCAAGCGATGAAAAGAGCAAGAGTAATCTATAACCCGACATCTGGGAAAGAATTGATTCGAAAAAATTTAGCAGATATTTTAGATGTTTTGGAAAGAGGCGGTTATGAGGCGAGTGCGTTTGCCACGACCGCTGCACCATTTTCCGCCCGTGATGAAGCAAGAAGAGCTGGCGAAGCTGGTTTTGATTTGGTGGTAGCTGCCGGTGGTGATGGCACGATCAATGAAGTCGTCAATGGGATCGCTCCTTTAGAAAAGCGACCAAAAATGGCGATCATTCCTGGAGGAACCACCAATGACTACGCACGTGCACTAAAGATTCCTCGGACCGATATCAAAGCAGCTGCGGAAGTGATTTTGAAGCAGCAAACGGTGAAGATGGATGTTGGAAAAACACCTAACACGTATTTTATCAACATCGCTGCTGGCGGACACTTAACAGAACTGACCTATGATGTTCCTTCTGAGTTGAAAAGTGTTTTTGGCTACTTAGCTTATCTAGCAAAAGGAGCGGAATTACTCCCTCGTGTCAAACCGATCAAAATGCATCTAAAGTATGAAGACGGAGAATACATTGGCGGAGCGTCGATGTTCTTTTTAGGGCTGACGAATTCAGTGGGAGGCTTTGAACAGATTGCGCCTGATGCAAAGCTTGACGATGGGAAATTTTCGTTGATCATTGTCAAAACGGCCAATATTTTTGAGATTGTCCACTTAGTTGCTTTAATGATGAATGGTGGCAAGCACATCAACGATCGTCGTCTGATTTATACGAAAACATCTTTTCTTGAAGTAGACGCGCCAGAGCAGGTCAATCGATTAATGATCAACCTTGATGGTGAATACGGCGGAGATGCTCCTATGCGCTTTGAAAATCTACACAATCATATTGAGTTTTTTGCGAATGTCGATCAAATTCCTGATGATGCGGTCGTTGGTGAGCAGAACTATCAAGAGATGAGCGAAGGTTTTATTAAAGAAGTCGAACGTCTTTCCGATGAGGACATCAATGGAGATGGCAAGATCGGCGACGAAACAAGGTAAACGATTTTTCTTTTCATGCAAAGTGAAAGAACAGGGACTTTTGGACCTGTTCTTTTTTTAAAAAATAAATTGTGGAAAAAGTAACAGGAATATTTTTAAGAAAAGTTGATAGAACAGCTTTTCTTAAATTTTAGTAAAGGACGTTTTTTGCGTTATGTTCCACATCGGACGTTTGTTTCACGGATATTAGCGTGATTCATGAAGATAAAACGAATGAAAAATTGGAAAAACGAACGATCTTCGCTAAAAAACGAACTTTTTGAAAATATACTCGTTAAAGTTCGTTATTTACGTATTTCTATGCAATCTAATGATGCAAAAGCCAGAGAGAATATGCTATAATGGTGAAACGAAGAAATGGGGGGACCGGAATGGAGCACATCGATTCTACAAAAGCGCTAGATCTGCTTAGAGATGACGCAGAACGAATCAAAAAGCTGATCCGAAACCAAGAAAATAGTTTATGTATCGCACAATGCAAAGCATTTGAAGAAGTGGTTGATACCCAAATGTATGGTCTATCACGGCAAGTGGCATTTGCGATCCGCTTGGGGATCGTCGATAATCAAACAGGACAACAATTGATGGCGGATCTCGAAAAAGATCTGAACCAATTGTACAGCGAGGTCTATGAAGACCAGCGGACACCTGAAATCGGCAAGGAGGCATAAACTTGCCAGAAAAAGTAAAGAAAAGACATTTATTAGATTATAGTATTTTACTGCCTTATATAGTGATGTGTGTTACGGGTTTGATGATGGTCTACAGCTCCACATCCTATGTTGCGATGACCGCCACACAACCGACCACAGCTGCTTCTTACGTCATCAATCAAGCAATATTCTGGTTGTTGAGTCTAGTAGCAATCACTGTCATGTATAAAATGAAAACGGATGTTTTTCGGAACAAAAAATTTGTCCAGATCGCCATGATCGTCATTTTGTTTTTATTGATCGCTGCCTTCTTTTTCCCAAGAAGAAACGGGGCACATGGTTGGTTAACGATTGCGGGCTTTTCCATTCAACCAGCTGAGTACTTGAAATTTATTGTCATCTGGTTTTTATCTGTGACTCTTTCCTATCGTCAAAAAGGTATCCAACAAGAGTTTTGGAAAACGGTTTGGCGTCCAATCGGAATCGTCTTCGTCTACACCGGGATCATGGCCTTTTATCCCGACTTCGGGAATGCTGTGATCGTCATGCTACTGGCTTTTGTCGTTTTATTATCTAGTGGTCTGAATTACCTGTATACCCTGATATTAGGTGTGGCAGGAATCGTAGGCAGTACATTGATCGTCTTCTTGGTAAATTTAACTGGTGGAAAGCTTTTACCTGATTATGTCTATAGTCGCTTCTCATCATTTTTAAACCCATTTGCGGATGAATACAATACAGGTCATCAAATGGTTAATGGGTATTACGCAATGTTCAACGGTGGGCTTTTCGGACGCGGACTTGGAAATAGTATCCAAAAACGTGGCTTCTTAAACGAAGCGCACACCGATTATATATTTTCGATCGTTATGGAAGAATTAGGCTTGATCCCATCGATCATTATCTTAGGTGTTTTGTTCTATATGGTGGGACGGATCTTTCTTGTCGGTATCCGTTCAAGAGATCCCTTTAATTCCATGATGTGTATCGGCATAGGGACATTATTTATGTCTCAGATTTTCATCAACTTAGGGGGGATCACTGGTTTGATCCCATTGACGGGAATCACTTTTCCGTTTTTAAGTCAGGGTGGGTCAAGTTTGCTGATGCTGTCGATTTGTATTGGTTTTGTATTAAATATCAGTGCCGAAGAAAAGAGGAAACAATATTATTTGAATTATTGATCAATTGAATGGAGTGGATTAGATGAAGAAAATTCTTGTTGCCAATCGTGGAGAAATCGCGATCCGTGTCTTCCGCGCATGTGCGGAGTTAGGAATCAAAACAGTCGGTATTTATGCTGCAGAGGATGAATACTCTGTCCATCGCTTTAAAGCAGACGAAGCGTATTTAGTGGGGAAAGGCAAACGACCGATCGATGCGTATTTAGACATTGAAGATATTATTCGCACAGCGAAAAAAGCCGGGGCCGAAGGGATTCATCCAGGGTACGGCTTTTTATCAGAAAACCTGGGCTTTGCTCAGCGCTGTGAAGAAGAAGGTTTGATTTTCATCGGACCATCCACTCACCACTTAGATATTTTTGGCGACAAGATCAAAGCAAAAGCAGCAGCGATCGAGGCGGGGATTCAATCCATTCCCGGATCTGACGGTCCAGTGGCATCGATTGACGACGTTTTAGCATTCGCTGACGAACATGACTATCCAATCATGATCAAAGCAGCTCTTGGCGGCGGTGGTCGAGGCATGCGTGTCGCTCATGATGAAAAAGAAGCACGTGATGGCTACGAACGTGCCAAAAGTGAAGCGAAAGCGGCATTTGGTAGTGACGAAGTTTACGTTGAAAAATATATTAGTAATCCAAAACATATTGAAGTCCAAATTCTAGGGGATACGCACGGAAATGTCGTCCATCTATTTGAACGTGACTGCTCTGTTCAGCGCCGTCACCAAAAAGTAGTCGAAGTGGCACCTTGTGTGTCAATGACGACTGAACAACGGGAAAAAATTTGTCAAGCTGCCGTTCAATTGATGAAGCATGTTGGCTATATCAATGCCGGAACAGTGGAATTTTTAGTTGAAGGCGATAAATTTTACTTCATCGAAGTAAACCCTCGGGTCCAAGTGGAACATACAATCACTGAAATGATCACCAATTTAGATATCGTGACGACACAAATACTAATTGCACAAGGCAAGGATCTGCATAAAGAAATTGGGATTCCTGAACAAAAAGATATTCGCTTCGAAGGGGTTGCGATTCAATGTCGCGTGACAACGGAAGATCCAGCGAATAATTTTATGCCAGATACTGGTAAGATTGATACCTACCGTTCTCCAGGTGGATTTGGGGTTCGTTTGGATGTCGGAAATGCTTACGCAGGTGCGGTGGTAACCCCGTATTTTGACTCACTGCTTGTAAAAGTCTGTACACATGCGGCAACCTTTGATCAAGCGATTCAGAAAATGATGCGCTGTTTGAAAGAATTTCGTGTACGTGGGGTAAAAACAAACATTCTCTTCATGCGAAATGTCGTTTCTCATCCAGCCTTTCGTTCGGGTGAAGCCAAAACCACCTTTATCGACAATACGCCGGAACTATTCAATTTCCCTCGGATTCGTGATCGTGGAAACAAAACCATGAAGTATATCGGGGAAATTACCATCAATGGATTTCCGGGGATCGAAAAACAAAAGAAACCATTTTATAATGAGCCACGGATGCCACAACACATCCAAGCAACGCCTGATTTTGTCAGCGCCAAAAATATTTTAGATACGAAAGGTGCCGAGGGTGTCGTTGAATGGATCGGTCAACAAAACAATGTCTTACTGACGGATACAACCTTCCGAGATGCCCATCAAAGTTTGTTGGCAACTCGTGTAAGAACCCATGACTTTAAGAAAATTGCCGCGATGACGGAAGCTGGCCTGCCACAATTGTTCTCAAGTGAAATGTGGGGTGGAGCAACGTTCGACGTTGCCTACCGTTTCTTAACAGAAGATCCATGGGAAAGATTGCGGATGTTCCGGAAAAAAATGCCGAATACCTTGTTGCAAATGTTGTTTAGAGGCTCCAATGCTGTGGGATATTCCAATTATCCAGACAATGTATTGGAAGAATTCATCAAAGAATCTGCAGCGCAAGGAATTGATGTGTTCCGAATCTTTGATAGTTTAAACTGGGTTCCACAAATGGAGAAAAGTATTCAAGCCGTTCGCGATACAGGAAAAATTGCAGAAGCAACGATTTGTTATACCGGGGATATCAATGATCCGACCCGTCAAAAATATTCAGTACAATACTACAAAGATATGGCGAAAGAATTGCAAAACCTTGGTGCCCATATCATTGCTATCAAGGATATGGCTGGATTATTAAAACCGCAAGCGGCTTATCGTTTGATCAGTGAGCTAAAGGATACGATCGATGTGCCGATTCATCTGCATACCCATGATACGAGTGGAAATGGGATCATTACTTACTCAGCAGCTACTAAAGCCGGTGTTGACATCGTGGATGTCGCTATGTCAGCGGTCAGTGGCGCAACGAGTCAACCAAGTATGAGTAGTTTGTATTATGCACTATTGAACGGCGAACGCTGCCCAGAAATCAATGTAGACAATATCCAACAGTTGAACCACTACTGGGAAGATGTCCGCATGTACTACCATTCCTTTGAAAATGGCTTGAACGCACCTCAAACGGAAGTGTACAAGCATGAAATGCCGGGGGGACAATATACCAATCTCCAGCAGCAAGCCAAAGCCGTTGGTTTAGGCGAAAAATGGGATGAAATCAAAGAAATGTATCATGAAGTCAATATGATGTTTGGAGACATCGTGAAAGTGACGCCTTCTTCGAAAGTCGTTGGGGACATGGCACTCTTTATGGTTCAAAATGGCTTGTCTGAGAAAGATGTTTTTGAAAAAGGCGATACATTAAGCTTCCCTGAGTCAGTAATCACATTCTTCCAAGGTGAGTTAGGTCAGCCAGTTGGTGGCTTCCCGAAAGAATTACAGCGCATTATCTTGAAAGGACGCCCAGCCTTTACCGAACGTCCTGGAACATTCGCGAAGCCAGTTGATTTTGCTGATGTGAAGCAAGAACTAGCGGAGAAAATCGGCTATGAACCAAAACATGAAGAAGTCTTGAGCTACTTGATGTATCCGCAAGTCTTCCTTGATTATCGAAAAGCTTATGAACAGTTTGCAGATGTGAAAGTTCTTGATACTCCAACTTTCTTTAACGGCATGCGCTTAGGTGAAACGATCAATGTTGAATTAGAAAAAGGCAAAATCTTGATCATTCGTCTAGATGAGATCGGTGAGCCAGATATTGAAGGCAACCGAACACTCTTCTTTAACTTGAACGGACAACGCCGAGAAATCGTCGTTAAGGACAACTCAATCATCAGCTCTGTTCAAACGAAACGTAAAGCAGAGCCAACGAACAAAGAACAGATCGGTGCTTCGATGAGTGGCTCAGTTTTAGAAGTATTAGTCAAAAAAGGCGACCGGGTGGCACGTGGACAAACCTTGATGGTCACGGAAGCGATGAAAATGGAAACTTCGGTTGAAGCCCGCTTCTCAGGCGTAGTTGAACATGTGTATGTAACCGATGGGGAACCAATTCAGTCAGGAGATCTTTTGATTGAAGTCAAAGAGAAGTAAGGAGTCGATCCACAGATGAAGCGAAGAGGATTATTGTTTTGCGGCTTATTTGTCCTAGCCCTAATAATCGTGTATTTGCAGCCAGTTTTCATGCAAAACGCTTCAGATTCAAGAGTGACGATCGAAAACCCAATCAAAGCACCAACAAACATGAATTACGAACCAATCGCAGCTCAAGGATTAGCTGAATTGATCGGGGAACCTGTTTCGGATTTCGAAGAAGTCTATGGTCTTCCAGTTCAAACATATCGATCAGGTTACGAGTTTGAAATTCGGGTCTACAATCAATTAGACGACCAACAGTATGTTGAGATCAATACCGATGGTGAAAGTGTGCAAGCAATCAAAGTAATCGGCGCCGGGGGCTCTTCCCTGGCACCTTTTACGATGGGCATGACCTTGACTGACTTGACGGAGTTGACCATGATCTATCCTAACTTTACCTTGACACAAAATGATCGTGCGATCAGTTTCGAATTGATGGAAGAAGATATGAACTACCGTCCATTAGTGGCTTTTGACAACGGGACATTTGCTGTTTTGTTCTTTGATCAGGAGACTGCCCAACTGCAAGCCGTCACTTACTTGGATCAGACCACATTACTTAAACTGGCACCTTATCCCTTGACGGAAGGGCAGCGACCGCTGTTTCAAGTTTCGCAAACAATTGACCAAGCCCAAGCCAACCTTGAAAAAGAGACCCTGGCGTTTGTTATCATCGATAAAATTCGCCAGCAAATCGGCTTAGACAGCTTCTCACAGGATACTCAAACACATCAAGAGGCAGCTGGTCTTTTATCTGATTTGATCAATAATCTATCAGATCATTTGACTTCTCAACGAATCCATTCTTATCAGCGAGCACTTTCTTCGGAAAAGACAAGTAATTTTGTCTTATCGAATGACGAATGGCGAGAGTTGTTAGCGGAAAAGGAATTGGAAGCATCTGCTTCGATCTTTGAAGCGCCTGTTTATGATCCAACTTTTACGATTTTATCTTGGTTCAGTAATCCAAGATTTACTGAGCGCCTGACCCATGAACAATCAGAAAAGATAGGAATTGCTTTTTCTGAAGCAAATATGGTAGTCTTAGTGCAAGAAGATGTGGAAGGGACCGAGGATAGTACGTCAGATGATTTACGATGAAGCCTTTTTTGAGATTGAAGATCAAATCGAAGCACTTGTGAAGGCAATCAAAGCAAGTGAAACGTGTAAAACCTATCAAAAAGCGAAACAGGTCATGCATCAAGACCCTGATGTTCAGACATTGATGCAATCGTTTTTAGAAAAAAAACTAGATTTTGAAAGAATTGAAGCTTACGGTGAGTATGCGCCTGATTTCAAAGAAAAAAAACGGGCGTTGCGCACAGCCAAGCGGCAGTTGGATCTTAATGAACAAGTAAGTGAGTATCGCTGGAGTGAAACACAACTGCAGCGTTTGCTGGATGAACTGACTGTGGCGATCTCTACTTGTTTTTCTCCCTCTGTCAAAGTGGACGCTGGGAGTCCCTTTTTTCAATCAAAATCAAGTTGTGGAGGAAATTGTCATGCACGAGGATAAAGAGCCTTTTACGATGCAAAAGCGTCGAGGATTGATCGTATGGGTTTACAGCCTACGTCAACTAAAGAATTTGCGCCGTTTTGGTTTTGTTCATTATGTGTCACGCAAGATGAAATACGTGGTCATTTATTTGAACGAAGAAGAATACGAAAGCAAAAAAACAAAAATCGAGCAGTTTCACTTTGTTCGACAAGTTGAAGCTTCCTATCGACCAGATGTCGAAATGGATTTTGCTGAAAAAATTGGTACGTCAGCAGCCTATCCAGTGAAAGACGAAGGGTTTGATATCGAAGAAAAAAATACGATGATTCGATTGGCAGAAAACGTGTAATAAAAAAGTGGGGGTGCCTTGAGTCACCGCCATTTTTTTATTGCTATTTATAGAAACAGTGCTATATTTGTATTTACGAAGATCTTGGAGGGAAAAACGTATGCGTGTAGTAGCCGGAGAATATGGTGGCCGCAGATTAAAAGGTCTCGCTGGAGACAACACTCGCCCCACGACAGACAAAGTAAAAGGGGCGATTTTTAACATGTTAGGGCAATATTTAGATGGAGGAGTTGTACTGGATTTATTCAGCGGAAGCGGGGGCTTGGCTATCGAAGCGGTCTCTCGTGGTGCCAATCATGCGGTTTGTGTCGACCGTAGTTTTCCAGCAACCAAAGTGATCCGCGAAAATATTGCTATAACCAAAGAACCCGAAAAGTTCACGGTGTTAAAAATGGATGCGAATCAAGCTTTACGGCAGTTTGCAGCTGAGGGACAAAGTTTTGACTATTTGTTTTTAGACCCGCCATACGCAAAGCAAGAGATTCTGCATCAGTTAGAAGCTATGCTGAAGGATGAATTGATTCGCCCGTCTGCATACGTAGTTTGCGAAACAGACAAGTCCATCGACTTACCAGAACAAATCGGCTCGTTGCATTTGGTCCGTGCCCAAACCTATGGCATATCGGCAGTGACGATCTATAGAAATGAGGGATAACGTGAAAAAGATTGCTTTATTTCCAGGGAGTTTTGACCCATTGACATCCGGTCATGTTGATCTGATCGAGCGAGGAGCCACGCTTTTCGATGAATTGATCGTCGGCGTTTTTACAAACACCAATAAAAAAAGTTTTTTTACTAGTGAAGAAAAAGTTCATTTGATCGAAGAAGCCCTCGCCCATATTCCTAACGTCAAAATTCTGGCACAAGAAACAGAGCTAACAGTCACGATTGCGAAAAAATTAGGTGCCCAGTTTCTGCTTAGAGGCATTCGCAGTGTGAAAGACTATGAATATGAGCGGGACATTATGGAAATGAACCATCACCTAGAACCCTCATTAGAGACCGTTTTTCTTTTAGCAGACGCAAAGCACAGTTTCATCAGTTCCAGTTTGTTGAAAGAAATCTTGACCTTTGACGGCGATGTTGCCGAATATTTACCTCAAAATATCTACGATGCTATAGTAAAGAAGCGTGATACCAATGAATCTTAAATCAACGATCAAATATGTTCTCTTGTTTGTTTTAGCGCTGATCATCGCCGCTTGTGCCTTTTTGCCGATTCCCTATTATATCGAGCAACCAGGAGCAACGATCGATTTAAAAGAGCTGATTACCGTCAATCAAAAAGAAGACACATCAGCCGGATCCTTTTCTTTGACCAGTGTTGGGATTCGACAAGCTACCGTGTTCACAGCGATTGGAACGAAATTCAATGAATTCCAAGACTTGATCAGTGAGGAAGAACTTTTAGGCGGTGCGACAGATGAGGAGTACAACCGCATTCAACGCTACTATATGGAATCCTCGCAAAATAGTGCGATTGAGCAAGCATTAAAGCTGGCAGACTTACCTTATGAAATGACCTATAAAGGGGTCTATGTCATGGGGATCGATCCAAATTCCAGCTTTGCTGGGAAAATATCCGTTGGAGATACCGTCACCGCAGTCAATGGTAAAGAATTTAAAAGCAGTCAAGATTTTATCGACTACGTCCAAAGTCAAACCATTGGTGATGAAATCACCGTGACTTACTTGCAAGATGGCGAAGAAAAAGAAGCAACGGGCAAACTAATTGAACTGGAGAGCAATCAAAAAGCCGGTATCGGCATCTCCCTCGTCGATCATACAGAGATCACTTCTGATGAAGAGATCGTGATCGATTCTGGCAATATCGGAGGACCTTCCGCTGGTTTGATGTTCACCCTTGAAATCTATGAACAGTTGACCGGAGATAACCTACGTAAAGGTCACAACATAGCTGGGACAGGAACGATCTCAGCTGACGGAACCGTTGGTCGAATCGGTGGGATCGATAAAAAAGTAGCGAGTGCCAGTGAAAGTGGTGCAGAAATCTTCTTTGCCCCAGATGATGAAATCACTGACGAAGAGCGTGAAATAGATCCTTCCATCAAAACAAATTATGAAGAGGCAGTGGCAGCAGCGAAGAAGTTAGACACGGATATGAAAATCGTTCCGATCGCCAATGTCCAAGATGCCTTGGATTATCTAGCAACACTAAAAGAAGCAAATTAAAACGGCGCTCGCCGTTTTTTTTATTGTCTAAAGAATACAGTAGGCTCAAAGAAAAGGTTATGCTATACTTTTAGATAAGGAGTGTGAATCTAGTGGAATTAAAAAGACAACAACCGATCGTTGAAGCATATCATTTCGATATGAAACCGAAAGACAAAGAAATGGAAACTAAATTGAATGTCGGCTTTGCGCCGTTAAAAGTCAAAGATGAAGAATATATGGAAAAAAACAGTATTATTGGCGCCCGGCTAGAATTTCAATTAGTGTTCCCTGATTATGTTTTGTCAGGACGTGTCGGACAGGTCAATCATATTTTGAATCGTAAAGTCAATTCTGGAGAAGATCTAACAAAAGCTGAAACTGATCGTTTGGTTGAGCCATTATTTGATATCGTCAAACGCCTGACGTATGAGGTGACAGAAATCGTGACCGACAAACCAGGACTCCAACTGAACTTCAATACCAACTCGAACCCCACACAAGAATCGACCGAAGAAGAAAAATAAGTTGAAATAGGAGGGATTTCCATTGTTTTCCAACCAAATGCAAGTGATGCTCTACGTTGATGATGTGACGAAAGCTGTCGAATTTTGGCAAGAATTAGGCTTTGTGATCATTGAACAGCAAACGATCGATGGAACATCCGTCGTCGAAATCGCTCCTTCAAAAGAGGCAGAGGTTCATTTTGTCTTATATGACCGTGAGTTCATCGAAACGCACTCACCTGAAGTCGCATTGAATTCTCCATCGATCATGTTTTTTGCTGAGGATATTACAGCTCTCTATAAAAAACTTTTAGAGATGGAAGCAGAAGTGGGTGAATTGATTCAGATGGAAGAACAACTGGTTTTCAATTTTGCCGATCCAGATGGCAATTATTTTGCTGTATCAGGAAAATAGGTTTTGCCGATCGTAACCAATCATTCGTCTTTATGAACCCGACTCTATGCTGTCGAACCGTTCAAGGCGAATGATTGTTTTTTGTTTTAATGCAAGACATTTTGTAACTAAAGAACTAGAATTGATAATAAAAGAATCAATTGCCTTTAAGGAGGGAATGACAATGCAAAAATATCTTTATGCAATCAGTGACATTCATGGAATGGCCGATCTTTTTAAAAGTCTTCTTAAGGAATATGATCCGAAAATCCATCAGTTGCTTTTGATTGGTGATTTAAATGACCGAGGGCCAATGTCCAAAGAGTGTTTATTGCTTGGAAAGAAATTAGTCGAAGAACATCAAGCGATTTATTTACGTGGCAATCACGAAGAGTATTTTCTGCAATTTCTAAATGCCCCTGAGGATTGGTTCGCCGCCTACGTACGCAATGGTGGCAAAGAAACGATTGAAAGTCTTTTGCATACAGGCGCCACTGAGGAGTATTCGCCGACGGAAATCGCCTTAATGATCCGAAGTAGGTATGGAGACTTATTAGAGTTTTTAATGGAGCGACCACTTTATTACGAGTGGGGAAAGTACCTCTTTGTCCATGCGGGCGTGGATTTAAGTAAAAAAGATTGGCGGAAGACCACCGACCACGATTTTATCTGGATTCGCGAACCTTTTCATAAAGGGAAAAACCGTACAGGAAAAACGATCGTTTTTGGCCATACCATCACGCCCATGCTGCATGGAGATATGCAGACAACAGATCTTTGGCAACAAGACGACAAAATCGGCATCGATGGCGGGGCAGTATTTGGTGGATCGGTGCATGGCGTGATTTTTGATGACAAAGGGGTCCTTCAAGATATCGAATATCAAAATTTAGCAGGACCTTGGCAACCAGACTTTTAAAAGTCTTTTCTAAAAAGAGAAAAGCAGCCATTACAAGAGCCCCGAAGCAATGTTCCATTCGTGCCTTCTTGTTTCCTCAATGGCTGTCTTTTTTATGTTAAAATAGCAAAAGCAACAAAGGAAAGGTGAGAACGAATGGCAGAAATGAATCAAGAGGTACTTGATTTAGTGAAACAAGAACTAACCTCTTTTACCCAAAAACAAATCAGTACGGTGTTACAATTATTGCAAGAAGGAAATACCGTTCCGTTTATTGCCCGCTACCGTAAAGAAATGACGAATGGACTTGACGAAGTTCAGATTCGAGAAATCGAAGAGCGGTATCAGTACTTAGAAAACCTAGAGAAACGCAAGCAAGAAGTTTTACGCTTGATAGAAGAACAAGAAAAGCTAACGCCTGAACTATCACAGGCGATTTTAGCTGCGACAAAAATGCAGGCCGTCGAAGACCTGTATCGTCCTTATAAACAAAAACGACGCACCAAAGCAACGATAGCCAAAGAAAATGGCTTGGAACCATTTGCTCAGTGGCTGTTAAGCGTCTCAAAAATAGGTGACGTTCAAGAAAAAGCGACCGAATTTATGAGTGATGCTGTTCCTACTGTAGAAGATGTCTTGGCTGGCGCCCATGAGATCATTGCAGAAGGCGTTGGTGATACTGCAGAATTTCGAAGTTGGATTCGGAGCTATTATTCTAACAAAGGACTGTATAAGAGCACGGTCAAAAATGCTGAAAAAGATGAAAAAGGCGTTTATGAAATGTATTACGATTTCCAACATCCTATCAATAAGATGGTTTCCCACCGGGTTTTAGCCACCAATCGTGGAGAAAAAGAAGACATTTTGAAGGTAACGCTTGTGGCAGATGAAGAAAAAATCATGGAGTACCTACGTCGGAAATTGATCACAAATAGTGATTCACCCGCAGCCAGTTTTGTCCAAACTGCTGCTGCTGACGCCTTGAAACGTTTTATCTTACCAGCGATCGAACGAGAGATCCGCAATGAGTTGACAGAAAAAGCCGACGAACAAGCAATTGCGATTTTTGGAGAAAATCTTCGCAATCTGCTGCTGCAGCCTCCGTTGAAGGGGAAAGTCGTTTTAGGGTTTGATCCAGCGTATCGAACGGGCTGTAAATTGGCCGTCGTTGATGAGACAGGAAAAGTATTAGCAATCGAAGTGATCTATCCCCATAAACCGGCGCCGATGAATAAACGAGAAGCGGCTGGACCAGCGTTTCGTCGCTTATTGCAAACCTATAAAGTTGAAATGGTCGCAATCGGTAATGGGACGGCGAGTCGAGAGTCAGAGCAATTCGTCGCTGAACAATTAAAATTGATCGATCAAGAGGTATATTATGTGATCGTGAATGAGGCAGGCGCTTCTGTTTATTCGGCCAGTCCGATCGCCCGGCATGAATTCCCTGATCTGCAAGTGGAAGAACGAAGTGCCATCAGTATTGGTCGCCGTCTCCAAGATCCCTTGGCAGAATTAGTTAAAATCGATCCACAATCGGTGGGCGTCGGGCAATACCAACATGACGTTTCGCAAAAGCGCTTAGCCGAACAATTGGATTTTGTCGTGGAAACGGTCGTCAACCAAGTAGGCGTTGATGTCAATACCGCAAGTGCGGCACTTTTACAGCACGTGGCGGGCTTAAATAAAACGACTGCCCAAAATATCGTGACCTATCGAGAAGAAAACGGGGTATTTACGCAGCGCAATCAACTGAAAAAAGTCCCTCGCTTAGGGCCAAAGGCCTATGAACAGGCGATCGGTTTTATGCGGATTCCTGGCGGAAAAGTCATTTTGGACAATACCGGGATTCATCCAGAAAGTTATGACACTGCCAAAGAAATTTTGGCGCTCGCGGATATTTCTCTAGCGGAGCTTGGGAAAGAACAATCGGAAGAAAATAAAGTGAAGTTGGCGCAAATGCGTCCAGCAGAACTTTCTGCTAAATTGTCTGTCGGGAAAGAAACCATCACAGATATCTTAAAAGCGTTAATGCAGCCAGGACGTGATATGCGGGATGAAATGCCAGCCCCATTATTGCGCAAAGATGTGTTGAGTATGGAGGATCTAAAACCGGGAATGGAATTGAAAGGAACTGTTCGAAATGTGATCGACTTTGGTGCTTTCGTCGATATCGGTGTCAAACAAGATGGACTGGTTCATTTGTCGAAGCTGAGCCGTTCGTTTGTAAAACATCCGAAAGACGTTGTTTCCGTTGGTGACGTCGTAACCGTTTGGATCGAGCAAGTAGATGTCAAAAAAGGCCGTATCAGCTTAACAATGGTCGATCCAGGAAATGCTAAATGACCCAACAAGAATTGCAGCGTTTGGTGGAAGAGCTTTCGCTGTCTGTTTTCAATAAACCATTTACGCATCGAGCGGTATTTAATTCTCGCTTAAAAACAACCGGTGGCCGTTACCATCTAAGTGATCACCACTTGGATTTCAATCCAGTGATGCTTACTGAACACGGGATGGAGGTTTTTATCGGCATTATCAAGCATGAATTATGTCACTATCATTTGCATTTAGCAGGTCTTGGTCATCGTCACCAAGATCCTGCTTTTAAAGCATTGCTGGCAAAAACGGGAGGCCTGCGGTATGCACCTCCTGCCAAAAGGACAGCTAAACATCGCTATCGATGTCAAAATTGCGGCTGCGAGATTCGGCGGCAGCGGCGTGTGGATATCAAAAAATATGTTTGTGGAAAATGTCGTGGAAGTTTGCTAGAAATAGGAAATGATGAGAAAAGTCAAGTCGAAAAATAAAACTCGTTGCTATTTTTTTCATTTTGTATGATAATGTAGGTCGTGTGACAACCTGATATTTGTCAATACACGCGTTTTTTTACGACGCGGATTTGAGAAAAGAGGATTATAATAATGGAAAATCAAAACAAAATACATCATTTTGTTGGAATCAAAGGTTCCGGTATGAGTTCATTGGCTTTGATTCTGCACGAAAAAGGCTACCAAGTACAAGGCTCTGATGTGGAAGAATATTTCTTCACTCAACGTGATCTAGAAAAAGCAGCAATCAAATTGTTGCCTTTCGATAAAGCAAACATTCAACCAGAAATGGTCATTATCCAAGGGAATGCTTTCCCTGACACCCACGAAGAAATCATACGGGCCAAAGAACTTGGTTTAGAAGTCACTCGTTATCATGACTTTATTGGCCAATTCATTCAGCCCTATACGAGTATTGCTGTGACTGGTTCTCACGGAAAAACCAGTACGACAGGATTGCTTTCTCATGTTTTAAGCGGCATCCGGCCAACAAGTTTCTTGATTGGCGATGGTACCGGTCATGGAGAGCCCGATGCGGAATTCTTCTCGTTTGAAGCTTGTGAATACCGCCGTCATTTCTTAGCTTATTCACCGGACTATGCAATTATGACCAACATCGATTTTGATCATCCGGACTATTTCCACTCGATTGACGATGTCTTCTCAGCCTTTCAATCGATGGCAAGTCAAGTAAAAAAAGGCATTTTTGCTTTTGGTGATGACGAGTACCTGCGTAAACTTGAAGCAGATGTCCCGATCTACTATTACGGCGTCAACGATAACGACGATGTTCAAGCAAAAAACATTGAACGCACCACCCAAGGTTCAGAGTTCGACGTCTTTATCCATGGTGAAAATATTGGCCATTTTGTCTTGCCAGCGTTTGGTCAACACAACATCAACAACGCACTCAGTGTGATCGCTGTGGCTTACAAAGAAGGATTGGACATGAAAGAAGTTGCCGCTGAGATGCTCTCATTCCCTGGAGTGAAACGTCGCTTCAGCGAAAAAATCGTAGCGGATATGACGATCGTAGACGACTACGCCCATCATCCTGCAGAAATCAAAGCAACGATTGATGGCGCTCGTCAAAAATATCCGGATAAAGAGATTATTGCTGTCTTCCAACCTCATACCTTTACCCGTACGATCGCTTTAATGGATGAATTTGCGGAAGCGTTAGATCTTGCAGACCATGTGTATCTATGTGACATTTTTGGATCTGCCCGTGAATCTCGAGGGGATGTTAAGATTGAAGATCTGGGCAATAAAATTCAAAGAGGCGGAACTGTGATCAAAGAAGAGAACGTTTCTCCGCTACTAGATCATCAAAATGCTGTCGTGATTTTCATGGGAGCAGGAGATGTGCAAAAATTTGAAACAGCCTATGAAAAACTACTAAGCAATACAACTCGTAACGTATTGTAATCAAAGACTCTTGTGGCGTGTTTGCTGCAAGAGTTTTTTACATCTGAAGTTTTTGCAAAAGCAGCACCGCGAACTTGCACTTTTGTCGGCATCTGATAGAATATACTCAGATGAAACTATTCTTTTTGGAGGAATTAAATTTTGAATATAGGAAAACCGCGAAAAATAGGGAAAAGTATTGAAGATATCGAGGAAGGCGATTCGTTATCCTTAACAGAATCGATCGAAGACAATCAACTGTTGTTATATTTAGGACTTACTAATGATGCAAACCCTTTGTATATTCAACATGACTACACGCAAAATACTGAGTATCAGCGTCCAATCGTCCCATCCATCATGTTGATGGGGATCATCACCAGTGCCGTATCGAAACATTTGCCTGGTCCTGGCTCTCATGTAGTCAATTTTTCGGTGAACTTTATTGAACCTGTATATCATTATGAAACATTGACCTTTGAATTCGAAGTGATCAAAGTGGATAAAATGAAAGACGTGGTAACTATTTCGGTTGAAGCGATCAACACAGAAGATCATCGTATTTTAGATGCTGTGGTCATGGTCCAGCCGCCAAAAGCAGTAGCAGTAAATGAGGAGGAACAACAAGATGAATAATTTAAACAATGAAACCGTCCAAGCCCAAGGCTTAAATCGCTTTTATTCAAAAGTGTATTTATTCTTCGGCGTTGGGCTTGCGATCAGTGCGATTTCAGCCTATATTTTTGGGGAAGTCTTCAAAGCGCAAACCCTGCAATTTATCGACAATTTTCCGCTAGGATTTACCGGTCTTTGGATCTTACAGATCATTCTAGTTATTGTATTAGGGGTGAAGGCGCAGAAAAATCCGTCCTTGACCGTTGCTGGCTTTTTAGTCTATTCGCTCTTGAATGGATTGACCTTGTCTGTGACATTGATGATCTATGACTTTGGATCGATCGTGGGAGCATTTGTTTCAGCAGCCGTCACTTTTGGTGTCATGTCAGCATTTGGGATCATGACCAAACGTGATCTAAGTGTGGTTGGTCGTATCGGCTATGGTCTGTTGATCGGGATCATCATCTCAACGCTCTTGAATGTATTTATTTTACGCAGTCAACCGGTTGACTTTTTCTTATCGATCGTGACCGTCTTTGTCTTTATGGGAATCACCGCTTATGACAATCAGCAAATCCGCAATGTATACTTCGCAACGAATGGTGGCGCAAATACTGGAGTGGCCGTTTTCATGGCATTACAACTGTATTTAGACTTCATCAACTTATTCCTAGCGTTATTGCGAATCTTTGGCAAAAACAACTAAAAAAAGTGCGAGGAAACTCGCCTTTTTTTTTGTATAAAATGAGAGAGAAAACAAAGCAATTCATCGCTTTTGTGCCCGTTCTTTGATAGAATAAAGAGGAACTTTTTGAGAAAAGGAGTAATCAAATGCCAAAAAATAAATTACTACTCGTTGATGGGAATAGTGTGGCTTTTCGCGCGTTTTTTGCGTTGCATAATTCATTAGAACGGTTTAAAAATGCCAACGGGCTGCACACAAATGCCATCTATGCGTTTCATACTATGTTTGAAAATGTGATGGCAAAAGAACAGCCAACACATGTTTTAGTGGCTTTTGATGCTGGAAAAACCACCTTCAGGACAGCGATGTATGAAGATTATAAAGGTGGGCGTTCAAAAACCCCTGGGGAATTTAAAGAACAAATGCCTTACATTCGCGAATTGATCAACGCGTTAGGTGTTCAATACTACGAATTAGATTACTATGAAGCCGATGATATCATTGGCACATTGGCAAATAAAGTCGATAAAGAGCTATTTGATGTCGTCGTTTTATCTGGCGATCGCGATTTGACCCAGCTGGCAACGGAGCACGTGAAAGTTGACATTACGGTCAAAGGCGTTAGCGAAATTGAAAGTTATACGCCCGCTCATGTGGCTGAAAAATATGACGGCCTAACACCCTTACAAATCATCGACATGAAAGGACTAGCTGGCGATGCTTCCGATAATATTCCCGGCGTCACCAAAATTGGTGAGAAGACAGCCATTAAGCTTTTAAAGGAATATGGCTCCGTTGAGGGAATCTATGAACACATCGATGAAATGAAAAAAAGCAAGATGAAAGAAAACTTGATCAATGACCGTGAGATCGCCTTTCTTTCAAAACAATTAGCAACCATCGATGTGGATGCGCCCATTGAGGTCGATGTCGACAAACTGAAATATGAAGGCAAAGATTTAGAGAAATTGGTGCCATTCTACCAAGAAATGAACTTTAATAGCTTCTTAGATAAGCTGCAAATTACAGCTGAACCAGTTGAGATGGAAGACATTTTGTTTTCGGTCGTTGAAGAAGTAACGGAAGATATGTTCCAGGGAGACACAGCATTGTATGTCGAGATGATGGGGGATAACTATCATTTGGAAGACATTGTCGGTGTTGCTTGGGGCAATCAAGAAAAAATTTATGTCAGCAATCGTGAAGAATTGTTTGAAAGTCCAGCCTTTACCGATTGGTTAAAAGACGAGAAACGTAAAAAATTCGTCTATGATGCCAAACGCACGTACGTGGCGTTAAACCGGTACACGACAGCACCAAAAGGAATCGCTTTTGATGTTTTATTGGCAGCTTATCTTTTAGACACGAATGATACAAATAATGACATCGCAGGTGTTGCCGCTCACTATGGCTATGATGCGATCCAATCGGATGAAGCGATTTATGGAAAAGGAGCGAAAAAAGGGCTGCCGGCGGATGAGGAAGACTTCTTTGCTCATTTAGCCCGTAAAGTAGCGGCGATTACAAACCTAACCCCAAAACTTACGGAAGAATTGGCAGCGAAGAATCAAACAGCGCTCTTTGAAGAAATGGAATTGCCTTTATCAATGATTTTAGCTGAGATGGAGATTACCGGTATCAAAGTTGATGCGTCTCGCTTGCATCAGATGAAGGGCGAATTTGCACAACGGTTGCATGAAATTGAAGAAAAAATCTACGCCGAAGCTGGAGAAACCTTCAACTTAAACTCGCCGAAACAATTAGGTGTGATTTTATTTGAAAAAATGGGCTTACCAGTTATCAAAAAAACCAAAACTGGCTATTCGACAGCAGTCGATGTGTTAGAACAACTAAAAGAGCAAGCACCAATCGTTGAAGACATTTTGACTTATCGTCAAATCGCTAAGATCCAATCAACCTATGTAGAAGGCTTATTAAAAGTGATCCAAGGAGATGGCAAAGTCCATACGCGATATGTACAAACCTTGACCCAAACTGGTCGTTTAAGTTCTATCGATCCAAACTTACAAAACATTCCGATTCGTTTAGAAGAAGGTCGAAAGATCCGCGAAGCCTTTGTGCCACGAGAAACTGATTGGGTGATCTATTCCTCTGACTACTCTCAAATCGAACTACGGGTGTTGGCACATATTTCAGATGATACCCATTTGAAAGAAGCCTTTATCGAAGGTCAGGATATCCACTCAAGTACAGCGATGCGAGTCTTTGGTATCGAAAAAGCAGAAGATGTGACACCAAATATGCGTCGTCAAGCCAAAGCGGTCAACTTCGGTATCGTTTATGGGATTTCTGATTATGGATTATCACAGAATCTAGGAATCACCAGAAAAGCCGCCCAACAATACATCGATACGTATTTTGAAAAATATCCTGGTGTGAAAACGTATATGGAGGATGTGGTTCGTGAGGCGAAGGACAAAGGGTACGTTGAAACCTTGTATCATCGCCGTCGTTACCTACCTGATATCAATTCTCGCAATTTCAATATTCGAACTTTTGCCGAAAGAACCGCCATCAATACACCGATTCAAGGCAGTGCGGCGGATATCTTAAAAATTGCCATGATCGATTTGGCGAAACGTTTGAAAGAAGAAAAATTAGCAGCAACGATGCTGCTGCAAGTACACGATGAACTAGTCTTTGAAGTACCTGAATCTGAATTGCCTCGTCTTGACGCTTTAGTGAAAGAAGTGATGGAGCAAGCCGTTGCATTGCATGTCCCTTTACTGACAGACAGCAATTGGGGCAAAACATGGTACGATGCAAAATAAATGAGGTGAACAGAGGTGCCGGAATTACCAGAAGTTGAAACGGTCCGTAAAGGACTTGAAAAACTTGTTTTGAATAAAACGATCGAATCGGTCGAGATCCTGTGGCCGCGAATCATTGAAAGTCCTGAAGTACCGATCTTTTCGGCGCTTTTGAAAGGGCAACGTTTTGAAAAATTTGAACGACGTGGAAAATTTTTGATTTTTAAATTGACAGATTATGATCTGATCTCTCATCTACGAATGGAAGGCAAGTACGAGTATTTTGAGTCAGACCCGATTGTCGATAAACATACACATGTCATTTTCCATTTTACGGATGGCAGTCAGTTAAATTACCATGATGTAAGAAAATTTGGACGTATGACCTTAGTGGATAAAGACCAAAGCGCAGCCTATAAAGGCATCATGCAATTAGGTCCTGAGCCTAAGCCTGAATTGTTTTTATTAGAGGCATTTGAACAAGGATTGAAGCGTTCGAAAAAAGCCATCAAACCGTTATTGCTTGACCAAAAGCTCGTTACTGGTTTGGGCAATATTTATGTAGATGAGGCGCTGTGGCAAGCAAAAATCCATCCAGAGCAACCAGCGGATTCATTAATGCCAACTGAAGTAGATGTGCTGCATAAAGCAATCATCGATGTCTTAGAACGAGCTGTTGAAGCAGGCGGAACTACCATTCGGACCTATCTCAATGCACTAGGAGAAGCCGGGAAATTCCAAATGTCATTAAATGTCTATGGCCAGACAGGCAATCCTTGTGGCCGATGTGGCACACCAATCGTCAAGATCAAAGTTGCCCAACGGGGGACGCATTTTTGTCCTCAGTGTCAAAAACTGCATGTGAGGTCCAACAAATGAGTTTTGTTTTAGGCGTCACTGGGGGAATCGCCACTGGAAAAAGTACTGCAGTCGCGCATTTTCGATCACTGGGTTTACCGATTATTGATGCCGATATCATCGCAAGAGAAGTCGTTGAACCGAATACGGAGGGCTTGCAGGCGGTGACGCAAGCCTTTGGTCCGCAGATTTTGACAGATGATGGGCACCTAGATCGACAAACCCTCGGTGCTTTGATTTTTAACGATCCAGAAAAACGCCGCATGCTGAATCAGACGTTATCTCCTTTTATTCGACAAGAGATTTTGTCTCAGATCGAAGAAAAAAAACAGGAAGTGCCCTTGTTGATCGTTGACATTCCTTTGCTTTATGAAGCCGACTACGACCAATACATGGATCAAACCGCAGTCGTTTATGTGCCAGAAGCGCTTCAAAAAGAGCGGTTGATGGCACGTAATCAACTGAGTGAGCAAGAAGCGCAACAACGAATCGACAGTCAGCTTTCCATTGAGAAAAAGAAACAACGGGCAGATATTGTCTTTGATAATCAAGGAACGATCGCCCAACTCAATCAGCAGATCGATGATTGGTTAGCATCCTTAAACAAATAGATAAGACAGCAGGTTCCCTTCAGTAAAAGGGAACCTGCTATTTTATCTTTCAATAGCAAACCTAGCCCTATCATTTCCAAAAACAACTGGCGCTGAAACATGTCGGAAACTGTTTGGTTTGGAAAGTAAGACGATCGTGTATGAATGGTTAAATATCAAAGTACCAGCCCTGATTTATTTTGGGGTCACGATCACGCGATTGCTGGAAAAGGGGTGAAGAATGATCGGCTGATCATAAAAAGAGGTGAGAACCTCCTCAGTAAAAATCGTCTCTCGTTGACCAGCGGCGTGGACTTTGCCGTTTTTTAACATCAGCAAATGAGTGAAAATCGGTAGTAGCTCTTCCGTATGATGGGTAACGTAAAGAAGAGTCGGCGTATTCGGCAGATGTGAAAAAGCCTCCAGACGGGTTAGCAGTTCTTCTCGCGCAAATAGATCAAGGCCCGTACAAGGTTCGTCCAAAATCAGGATCTCTGGTTGTGCCATCATGGCCCGTGCGATCATGACAAATTGTTTTTCCCCTTGAGAAAGGACGTGATAGGAACGATTGATCAAATGCGACAAACCTAAGTCAGTCAAAAGCGCTTTTGCTTGGATCAGCTGCTCTTCTTCATAGGACTCATAAAGACCAATACTGGAATAAAGCCCCGAAAGAACGATCTCTTCGGCAAGATCGCGACCATAAAACTTGCTTTGCAGCGCTGAACTGACCCAACCAATGCGCCGTTGAAGATCGGGCACAGACGTTTTTCCGTAACGCTCACCTAAGACAGTTCGTTGACCAGAAGAAGGCCATAAACTTCCCGTGATCATTTGGAGTAATAAACTTTTGCCAGCACCATTCAGACCTAAAATCACCCAATGCTCATTTTTTTTCACTTGCCAATTGATCGCTTTTAATAAATAGTTCTTGTCGCGAACGAATGAAACCTGTTGGAAATCGAGGATTGTCATCTATTGTCGAACCTTAAACAGGTTCTTCACCTCCAGTTGTAAGAATATTCAGAAAATAATCGCTCATATTATAGCATAAAGAAAAACATTTTGCTGACTGTTTGGTATCGCATTCATATCTTTTGTCAGAATTCAGAATGCTTGTTATGATGAAACTATACAGGAGGGATGATAACTATGGGTACTTTTAAAGACGAAAAAGATGTGATCGTTGGCAAGGCTAAAGAAAAAATCGGTGAGTGGACCAATAATGAAGAACTTGCCCATTCTGGGAAAGAACAAGCACACGAAGGTCAGATCAAGAAAGAGCACGATCAAAAAAGAGTCAATGAATTAGAAGATCAAAATGACGAGCGCGATGCCCGCAATGATCGAACTACCCCAGAAAATGTCAGCAGTGAAGAATTGTTGCGAGCTGAAAATCCTGATGCCAATAAAATTTCTTCTGCCGATCGTCGAGATGCAGACCAGCTGAAGCATTATACTGGAATTGAAGATAAATTATAACTGAACACGGATGCCTTCGTCTTCTAGACGAGGCATTTTTTTGTTAACCAGAGTGGATGAAGAGTCAAGAGACTACTGCTCAGTTGACAATTGCTCAACATCTCATTATAATCCATTAAGATCGCATAGAGAGAAGCAAAGAAATTGGGAGGTGGTCATCAAATGCTTATTTATGCATTGTGTACGACTGTCAAGAAAGTAGAACAGCCGCAATAGGAAACGGAAAATTAGAAAGAAGGCTTTTTTATGATCGAACCTTACCAATTTCATTCAATTAAATATCAAGTATACCAATTAGTTCGAACCTATCAATCGGTGAATGATCCTCGAACGATCAAAACGGTTGAAACGATGACCAAAGACGCCATAGAACATTTTTTTCCTGAAGAAGAAACAGCACCACGTGAAATTTTAGCTGCTTTCTTTCAACAGGGGATGACGATCAGTCGCAGCAATGAGCTGTTAACAGAACTAAAAGAGTACGTCCGACCCTTTCAGCTGCCGACAACAAAACAAATTGAAAAAATGTTTCGGAAAGTAAAAAAACTGAAAATACCTGATTTTGCTTCCGTTGATTTAAAAGAGACCACTTATCTTGCTTGGGATGATATTGGTAGTCAAAGCAAGTTTATGATCATAGCCACTGAGCAGGGATTTACAGGACTTCACGGTCATGTGTCAACCGAGGTCAAAAAAGGGATCTGTCCCTTGTGCCAGCATGAAGGAAATGTGTCAATGTTTCTGTCTTTGACTAAGAGCAACGGCGATGGGACGTATACGAAACGCGGAAATTATATTTGCCGTGATAGCCAACGGTGTAATCAGCAGTTGGAACAGCCAGCAAATTTGCATGATTTTGTTTCTTTGCTGCAAATGAAAGATAAATAACGAATTGAAACGGCAGAAAGATTTCTGTCGTTTTTTTTAATTGAAAAAAACAACAGTTATAACATTATTTAAATTTTGTATTAAATGAACAGAATAAACCACTTTGGCTATTGTACCAATGGATTTCATGTTATAATTAATCATAGAAACCGATGACTTTACGTGAAAACGTAAGCGCATAAGAGAGAAAATGAGGTGGAACTATGCAATGTCCAAAATGTCATCATAACAATTCGAGGGTAGTTGATAGTCGACAAGCCGATGATGGACGTGTGATTCGCCGTCGTCGTGAGTGCGAAAATTGCGGCTATCGCTTTACAACATTTGAACGTATTGAAGAGGCACCCTTGCTTGTGATCAAGAAAAATGGTGCCCGTGAAGAATTCAACCGAGAAAAAATTTTACGGGGCTTGATTCGTTCTGCTGAAAAACGACCAGTGACAATGGATCAGATGGAAACAATCGTCGATCATGTGGAAAGTCGTGTCCGTGCTCTTGGTGAAAATGAAATATCTACGACACAAATTGGTGAGTATGTGATGGAAGATCTAGTTGATTTAGACGAGATCGCTTATATCCGTTTTGCCAGTGTATACCGCCAGTTTAAAGACATGTCAGTTTTCTTAAAAGAACTACAAGACATCGTCGAAAAAGCGAAAGAACCACAAGAATAGAGGGGGACAACAAGTGGGCAATAGTTTACCGAATCAATCGTACAAAGTGTTCAAAAGCCGTCCACTTACAACGGAAGGGAAAGACGCCCTCATTTATTTGTATCAACCAATTATTGAAAGTGATGCTTTAGCGTTGTATTTGACACTAGCAAGCGATGTCCAAGCCCAAAGCATTTCTGGCGAGGAGTCGATGACGACCGTGCATCTAGATATCTTGAATGCCATGAATGTCGGAATGCCTCGCTTCATAAAAGCCAAGCAAAACCTAGAAGGTATCGGCTTGCTGAAATCATATGAAAAAGCAGATTTGCAAAACGGATCCTCCTATCTGTATTGGTTGCAAGAACCGGTCCATCCAGCAGCGTTTTTTCAAGATGAATTGTATGCCTATCTGTTGTTGGAAAGAGTCGGAGAGCGTAAATTTAATCAGCTGGTCAAGCTGTATCAGCCAAAGCAGTGTTCCTTGACCGATTATCAGGAAGTGACTCAATCCTTCTCAGCCGCCTATGGGTTAAATACCGCACGTTTTGCTTCCCATGAAGAAACGTTACAGGCAGTAAGTGATTCTTTTCAAGAAACCAATGCGAACTTGGTGCTTGACGAAAAGCAGTTGGATTGGGACTTTCTTTTATATGAAGCGCAGCGTCGGTATATCCGTGCCGCTAATTTCACGCCAAGTTTTCGACAAAAGTTAGTTCTATACCATTCTTTATATGGCTATGATGTGTTGGAATTGTTGGATTTGATGGCGGACAATGTTTCTTTGACAACAGGCGAGGTCGACCAGAAAAAGCTGGAACAAGCCATCATGAAGAAATCACGACAAACATTCACGAAAACATCAAAAAGAGAAGATCCCCAAGCGGAAAGTCAGTTGCGCCGCTTCAATACCTTAAAACAGAATGGTTTTTCAGAAAATGATGTATTATTGATTCAAGAAAGTGAGAACAATGCACCGATCGCTTTTCTAAAGGCGATCAAAGCGGAGAAAAACAGTTTCATGACGGATTCAGAACAATGGCTGATCAAGAGCCTTGTCGAACGGTCACCATTGCCTAATAGTGTGATCAATGTTCTGGTTCATTATGTCTTGGTGGTCCAAAACAATGCCGCTTTGTCAGGGAATTATGTGAACAATATCGCCGCCCAATGGTCAGAATTAAAAATCGGCACGGCAGAAGATGCCATCAAACATGTTCGGAGCCTTGTTCGAAGTGCCAAGGAAAAACGCAGCCGACCACAAACTAGCGGCAAAAAAATCATTCGCGAAGAAAAGCTGCCTTCTTGGGCTGAAAAACCAGTGGAAGAGACAGCCTTAACACCAGAGCGACAAGCAGAATTAGATAAAAAACTGCAAAACTACTTGCATAAGAAAGCTGGTGACAAGTAATGGAAGATGTAGGGAAAAACTTAGGAAAACTATTGGATAAACGCAATTACCGTGATCAGTTTTCAGCAATGATGGCAGAGGTTTTACAAGATCCTGATGTCAAAGCGTTTATTGCCGAAAATGAAGAGGTATTGACCGAAGCAGATATTCAAAAAAGCTATGCGAAACTGTATGAGTTCGTCCAAGAAAAGCGGAAATTCCGCATCAATGATCCATCCATGATCGCACCGGGCTATGAGCCGCGCTTAGCATTAAATTTTCATTTTATTGACGTCACCTATGTACCAACGAAAGAACTACTGGCATATCAAAAACAAGAAGAAATTCGCAGTCGCATCAAAGCGATGGATATGCCTAAAGATATACAAGAAGCAAGTTTTGCAGATTATCAGCAAACGCCTGGCCGAATGGAGGCCATCGCAGCTGCCGTTGATTTTATTAGTGAGTTGACAGCCAATCCACAGGAGTTTCATAAAGGCCTTTACTTTGTGGGAAGTTTTGGGATCGGAAAAACCTATCTGCTTGGCGCGATCGCCAGAGATTTAGCGGAGGCAGGCTACACGACGACATTGGTTCACTTCCCGACATTTGCAGTAGAGATGAAGCAAGCAATCGGCAAAGATCAGGTGGGGGATAAGCTGAACGCAGTGAAAAAAGCCCCAATCTTAATGATGGACGATATCGGTGCTGATGCGATGAGCAGCTGGATTCGCGACGAAGTCTTCGGTGTCATATTGCAATACCGCATGCAAGAACAACTGCCGACCTTCTTTACTTCGAATTTTACTATGCATGAGTTGGAACAGCATCTTTCGGTGACGCAACGAGGTGAATCCGAACCATTAAAAGCCAAGCGCATTATGGAACGTATCCGTTATTTGACACAAGAAATTCAAATGACTGGTAAAAACCGACGAAATGATGGCCAATAACTGACTATTACTGGAGGAAGAAGATGATGACAAAACAGGTAATAATAGGATTATCCTTTGCAGCAATGCTGCTTTTAACAGCTTGCGGCAATCAGGGAAACAGCGCTGCAAATGGGGAGACTGGAACTTCTGAAACTAGCGAGCAGACCAGTTCCGTATCAAATAGTACATCAGAAACGGAAACAGCCGCAATTTTTACTGGTGTTATCCAAGAAGATGCGATAGCAGGATCGGATGATACCTTTTCACTCTTTTTGAAAGAGGTGGCGGCAGTGGAAGATGACGATCAAGTCGTCCAAAGTTTTCAAAATGATGGGGTCATCCTACATGTCCCAGTCGAGGCTTATTCAGGAGATCTGGAGGAATTGACGGAAGGTGCTACCGTCCAGGTGACGTTGCAAGGCATACCGATCATGACGATGTCGATCCCACCGCAAATTCCCGGTAACTCGATTCAAAAGGTTGAATTAGTGAACGATTAATGCAATGTGCGCCTTGGCAATGGCACCACAGTCAAGACGCACATTTTTTTCTATTTATGGAAAGCGTGTTATACTACAAAAGAAGGAGTGACAATATGAACGAACATGCATTATCGGATCGTTTGGCTTGCGTGGGCGAACAAATTCCCGACCAAGCACGTTTCGCCGACATCGGTTCCGACCATGCTTACTTGCCTGTTGCATTGATGCTGCAGAACAAAATCTCTTATGCTGTAGCTGGAGAAGTTGTTCAAGGACCTTATGATTCTGCCAGCAAACAAGTGCGTAAGAACGGGTTAGCTGATAAAATCGTGGTTCGCTTGGCAGATGGACTGGACGCGATTCAACCTGAAGACAACATCGACACCGTTGTCATTGCTGGAATGGGCGGCACACTGATACGTTCGATTTTAGAAGAAGGTAGCCGGAAAAATCGCTTAGCGGGAGTCAAACGCTTGGTCTTACAACCGAATGTTGGGGAACGGACTTTGCGAGAATGGCTCGTTAGCAACAACTTTATAATCATTCATGAAGTACTTTTAGAAGAAAACGACAAAAACTATGAAATTATCGTTGCGGAAACTGGAAAAACGACGTATACGTCCCAGCAATTATTTTTTGGTCCTTTTTTATTAAAAGAAAAAAATCCAGTTTTCCTTAAAAAATGGCAACATGAATTAAAGCAACGACAACGCGTCATTAAAGAGTTAGAGAAAGCCAAAGAACCACCTGCTGAAAAAATCAATGAATTAAAGGATCAGATCGAATGGATCAAGGAGGTGTTGGCATGATTTCTGGTCAAGAATTTATCAAACGCTTTGAAGCATACTGCCCTTTGTGGTTGGCAGAAGAAGGCGATCCTGTTGGTCTACATGTTGGCACATTAAACAAACCGCTCGAGCGAGTCATGATGACTCTTGATGTACGTCCAGAAGTGGTTGCAGAAGCCATCGAGAAAAAGATCGACTTGATCATTGCCAAACACCCACCGATCTTTCGGCCTTTGAACCGCTTGCTGACAGATGATCCACAACAAAAGATGCTAATGGATCTCGTCAAGCATGATATTGCCGTTTACGCCGCCCACACCAATATGGATATTATTGAAGATGGTTTGAACGATTGGTTTTGTGAACTATTAGAAGTTGAACCCGACACGTATTTGAAGCAAACCCATCAAGTAAAAATGAAGAAGCTAGCTGTTTTTACCCCTGTTGAATCGGCACCAGCGTTACGAAAGGCATTAGGTAAAGCAGGTGCTGGTCAGCAAGGTAATTACCAAAATACCAGCTATTCCTTGATTGGTACCGGTCGCTTTACGCCACAGCAAGCGGCACATCCTGCCATTGGTGAGATCGGAAAAGAAGAACAGGTGCAAGAAGCGAAGATCGAAGTCATTTTTCCAGAAACGATCGAGAATAAAGTGCTTTCGGCAATGATCGCTGCTCATCCTTACGAAGAGCCAGCTTATGATCTGTATGCCTTAGACAATTTGCCGAAAACCTATGGAATCGGACGGGTTGGCAACCTCGCTGAGCCTCTTTCCCTTGATCAGTTTGTCGAACGTGTCAAAGAGCGCTTTGGTTTGACTGCTTTACGCCTCGTCAGCTTTCCTGGTGCACCTGAAAAAATTCAGCGAATCGCCATTTGCGGCGGCAGTGGCCAATCGTTTTATTCGGATGCCTTACGCCATCAAGCGGATGTGTACATCACTGGCGATATCAGTTACCATTTCGCCCATGACATGCAAGCCAATGGGTTGATTGGGATCGATCCAGGGCACAACATCGAAAAGGAATGTATTCCTCGGTTTATTGAGAAATTCAACCAGTGGAAAGCAGAAGAGAACTGGGCTGTGACCTTTGTTCCTTCCACCACTTCAACAAATCCATTTGACTATAGATAGGAGAATCTTTTATGTACGAAAATTTATTGCCTCGCTTTTTGAATTATGTAAAAATAGAAACTCGCTCTGATGCGACAAGCACGACAACACCTTCTACCCAAACACAGGTCGCGTTTGCCAAAGAAGTGCAAAAAGAACTTGAAGAATTAGGATTAAGCGATGTTCATTACAATGAATCAAATGGTTTTGTGATCGCAACATTACCAAGTAACGTGGATCATGACGTACGCTCCATCGGTTTTATCGCCCATATGGATACCGCCGATTTTAATGCAGAGAATGTTGATCCGCAGATCATCGAAAATTACGATGGCGAATCAACCATTAAATTAGATAAAGAAGGAAAATACACATTAAACACAAAAGATTTTCCGAATTTAAAAAATTATGCTGGGGAAACCTTGATCACTACTGATGGTACTACTTTATTAGGTTCTGATGATAAGTCAGGTATTGCAGAAATCATGACAGCCATGGAAATTTTACTTAAAAACCCAACGATCAAACATGGGGAAATCAAAGTCGCATTTGGCCCTGATGAAGAAATTGGGGTTGGTGCAGATAAATTCGATGTTGAAGATTTCAATGTTGATTTTGCGTATACAATGGATGGCGGTCCAGTAGGAGAATTGCAATACGAGACCTTTAATGCGGCGCAAGCTGAAATTACGATCCAAGGAAAAAATGTCCACCCAGGAACTGCTAAAGACACCATGATCAACGCTTTGCAACTAGCAGTCGATTTTCAAAATGCGCTACCGGCTGATGAAGTTCCTGAGAAAACCGAAGGGACAGAAGGATTCTTCCATTTGATGAGTCTCAGCGGCTCAGTAGAAGAAGCGAAAATGGCATACATTATTCGAGACCATGACCGGACCCGTTTTGAAGAAAGAAAAGCACAATTACTAGCGGTTCAAGAAAGCTTGAATGCCCGCTTTGATGAACCGAGAGTACACGTTCATCTATATGATCAATACTACAACATGAAAGAAATCATCGAAAAAGATATGAGTATCATTGATCTAGCAAAAGATGCGATGGAAGCAGTGGGAATCACTCCGATCACAGAACCTGTTCGTGGTGGAACCGATGGCTCGAAAATCTCCTATTTAGGGATTCCAACACCGAATATCTTTGCTGGTGGAGAAAATATGCACGGACGTTATGAGTTCGTCTCACTACAATCAATGATGAAAGCGACCGATGTGATTGTGAAAATCGCCGAACTGAATGCTCAAGCATAAACGTTGATTTTTGATTTGTTGGAATAAATGAAAAACTCTTGGGCTGGGAACTCTTCACGCAGGTCTTGCGTAAGACCCGGCCTTTTTAGGATGTGAATAGGATGAAAATTCTCGTTTTATACAATGATACAGCGGGGAAAAGTGAAGCAAAAGAAACAGCAGAAAAATTCCAAGCCTATGTGAAAGAACAAGGCGAAGAGCATCAAGCGTTCTTGCAGGCCTCAAATCCAGACGTGGATCCCAAAGACGTTCGAGAGGCTGCCGAAAAACACGCAGTCGATACGATTGTGATCATTGGTGGAGATGGGACGATCCATCATGGATTGCAAACCTTTAAAGAAAAGTTAGATGAGTTGAAGGTCGGCATCATTCCTGGTGGAACCGTAAATAATTTTGCCAGAATGTTGGGGATACCGGTGAAGCCCGAAGAGGCCTTCGAGACGATCTTAACGGGGGTTGAGCGATCGATCGACTACGGGACGGTCAATGATCAAGTCATGATCTCGACCATGACCATTGGTCTTCTGGCAGATACCGCCGCAGCCACTTCCCAAGAAGAAAAACAGCAATATGGGCCGTTAGCGTTTATGAAACGGTTCATTCATCTGTTGATCAAAAAGAAACAATACAAATTAGAAGTCATTGCTGACGAACGGAAATGGCAGGGGAAAACTCAATTACTGACGATCGTCATGTCGAATTCAGCAGGTGGGTTTAAGAACTTCGATGAAGAAGCAAAGCCTGATGACGGATTGTTTCATATCATTCTTTTGCCAAAACTGAATATTTTACGATTTATTTTGTATTTACCAAGAATTATTCGTGGTAGAATTGCCAAAGTGCCAAGTGTTGAATATTTCACTGCCGCAAAGGTCTCAATAAAGGCCAAAGAAAAAACGGTTCATACTCGAACCGATGGCGACCCAACGGATGATCTACCGATTGAGATGAAAGTTATCAAACATGGTTTGACGATGCTGGTACCTGAAGAAGCACAAGAATCAAAATAATGATCCCTACGATCAATCATATGGAGGAAATGGATGAATGCACTGATTTACAATCCATTGTGGTTTTATTTAATTGCAGTCAATCTTTATCTTTTCTGTCTGATGGGGTATGATAAATATCAGGCAGTGAAACAAGGTTGGCGGGTTCCCGAAGCAAATCTCCTTTTTATGGGGGCGATTGGCGGAGGATTAGGCGGTTTAATTGCGCAACGCGTATTTCGCCACAAAACAAGAAAGAAGAAGTTTCACCTCTTTTTTGCTTTTGGCACCGTTTTTGCTATCCTGCTGATGGTCTTTTTTGCATAAATTCGGTATAACAAGCAAGGAGTTAATATGAAAACTAAAGTGAAGTTCGCCCTTAATTTACTTTTACTAGTAGGGATTCTGGGTGTGATGTATTTTTTTGTCCGTAACTCGATGATGGATATTTTGGCGGGGCTAAGAGAGACCAGCTTTCTCGTCGTCTTACTGGTTATGGGGCTTGGCACATTGTACCTAGTGATTGAAGGACGAACAGTCAAAGAGATTGCCGTGACTTTCCAACCGGAATTCACAACCAAGGCGGGGTTTCTGACCGTCTGTTACAGTGGTTTTTATCGGATTGTGACGTTTGGGGCAGGCACCTTAATCTCAGAGGTGAATTTTTACCGTAAAAATGGCTTGCAGTTGTCACAGGGCGTTGGGGTCACCACCTTACACATGGTGATGTATAAGTTCGCCATATTGACTTATGCAATCGCTGGGTTGATCATTCAATTTTCGCTATTCTATGACAATGCACCCAATATGATTTGGGTAATTTTAGCGGGGATCGTACTCGTTTTTTTGATCATTGCCGCTTTGTTAGCACTTTCGGTCAGCATCAACATTCAAGTCTTTTTCGTGATCGTCAGCAATAAGCTGTTCAAAAGTGCGACATTAAGAGGAATCGTTGACAAATGCAACACCCAAATTTATTCTTTACGAGAAACAGTCAATGCGATCATTACCGACCGCACCGCTTTCTTGCGTATCTATTTGTGGAATCTTTTGAAGATGCTGCCTTGGTATGTGATTCCTTATGTGATTCTTGTTGTGCAGCATCCAGAGATCGATTTCTTGTTGACGTTATCCTTCATCAGTTTTGCCGTCGTCTTGTCCGGGGTGATTCCAACACCGGCAGGGATCGGATCATTTGAATTTATTTATATGCTGCTTTTTGGTCCATTAGTTGGCACGGTCGATGCTGCGTCTTCCATGCTACTGTACCGTTTAGCAACATTCATTTGGCCCTTCATAATTGGTTTTGCTTATGTAATGAAAGAAAAACGCAAAGATATTAGCCAAGAGTTGACTGAATTAAGAAAAGAAAAAGTGGAAAGTTAAAAACACGCTTATCTTCGAATAGAGGATAAGCGTGTTTTTTTAGTCTTTCAAATCAATGATCCGATCAACAAAGGATTCATAAAACTCGCCTTCATGGGAAACGATCAAAACTGTTCCAGGAAAGGCCGCTAGGGTTTCTTCCAAATTGTTTTTCGTATCTTGATCGATATGGTTGGTCGGTTCATCAAGAATCAAGAAGTTACTTTTGATCAACATCATTTCGGCTAGTTTGACTTTTGTCTGTTCACCACCACTTAATAGCTTCAATTCTTCCTGGGCTAATTGGCTAGGTAAACCTGCCCGAGAAAGTTGCCGTCGCAATTCTTTGTTGGTGGCCTTCGGAAAAAGATCCTCAAGGTATTGAAGAGGGGTCTGCAATGGATATTCCCAGTCAAGGTCTTGAGAAAAGTAATTGAATTTTGTATGCTGTGGGTAAGAAACGACCCCTTCAATTGCTGGGATCACACCAAGAATCGTTTTGATCAATGTTGATTTACCGATCCCATTAAATCCCCGTATAGCAATTTTTTCGCCATAGCGGATCGTTAGGTTGATCGGGGAGAGTAAGGGCTTTTGGTCGTATCCAATGACTAGATTGGTGGTTTCCATGGCCAAGGTGGTAACGATTGGTGCCAAATCAAATCCTAAATGGGGTTTAGGGACATCTTGCGGTGGGGTCAAACGATCAATTTTTGCCAACTGCTTTTCACGACTCTTTGCCATCGTTGAACGAGAACCAGCTTTGTATTTACGAATATAGCTTTCGGTTTTCTTGATATGCTCTTGTTGTGCTTCGTATTGCTTCATATAGCTTTCATTTTGCAGCGTTTTTAGTTTTAATGCTTTGTCTAAATTCCCCGTATACTTAGAAAGCTTGCCAAATTCGATATCAATGATATGGGTCGTGATTTCGTTAAGGAATTGACGATCATGAGAAACGACTAAATAGGTACCGGTAAAGTCCTGTAAAAACTCAACTAGCCATTTGATGTGCTCATCATCTAAGTGGTTGGTCGGTTCATCTAAAATCAGCATGTCGGGTTTTTCTAGCAGCATTTTTGCCAAGATCAGTTTTGAGCGTTGACCACCACTTAAAGAAGCGAGGGGGGTATCCATTCCGAGAACCGAAATACCTAACCCTTCTGCTAGATCATCGATCAATGTATCCATTTGGTAGAAATTTCCTTGATCCAATTGATTTTGCAATTCGCCCGCTTTTTCTAAAAGCTTATCGTCGAGGCTTTCGCCATAAGAAGTATAAAGATCGGCAATCTGTTGCTCTTTTTCGAAGTCTTCTGCAAAGGCAGAGCGCAAAAAATCACGGATCGATTGCGTTTCATCAACATTGACGTATTGATCCAAATAGCCCATTTTCAAATTTTTCGGAAATTGGACGAAGCCATCATCGGGGAGAATTTCTCCTGTAATGATTTTGATTAAAGTACTTTTGCCAGCGCCGTTCCGTCCAATCAAACCGACTTTTTCACCACGGTTGATTTGAACGGAAACGTCTTCGTAAAGCAATTTGTCGCCAAATTGTTGGCTAATATTCGTTAATGTTAACATCATTTCCTCCATATAAAAAAGCTGTAAACAGTAGACGTTACAGCTAAGTAGATAATCTTACTGAATAAAAATCGCCAAAAAGCGATCAAAACGATCAGGAAAATCGATTGTTCCTGACCAATCAGGACCTAGCATACCATTGCTGCTTCCCATCTGTCAATTTTCATGAAAGAATACTGAAAAAAATCTTGATGTTCGAGGGAAAACTTTTGACCATTACTGACCAACGTTGTATAATAGAAGAGTAGAAAAAAGGATACTGCTTGCAGCGTACTTTTTTCTGACTACCATTTTGGGAGGGAAAAGTATGAACCCAGAAAAAATGACGACTACATTACAAAGTGCTATCGCTGAAGCCCAGCAGATTGCCATGACCCGTCACCATCAAGAAATTGATATTCCGCATTTATGGAAGATTTTATTGCAAGCCAATCAATTCGGCCGCAATTTTTACACGGACACAGGTCTCGATGTCGATGCTTTTGAAAAGGAAGTCGACCGACTATTAGATGAACTGCCTTCGGTTGAAGGAGGAAATGTTCGTTATGGTCAATCCATGAGTCAAAATCTGTTTCATCTTTTGTCTGAGGCAGATCAATTAAAAAATGAATTTCAAGACGAGTATCTTTCCACAGAAATCGTCCTTTATGCGTTGATGAAATTGAAAAATCATCCATTGACGGTGTATTTAAAGAAACAAGGAATCAGCGCGAAAGAAATCAAGCAAACGATCGAAACATTAAGAGGAGGGGATCGTGTGACCTCACAAAATCAAGAAGAACAATACAAAGCTTTAGAAAAATACGGCGTTGACCTGGTGCAACAAGTCCGCAGCGGAAAAATGGACCCAATTATCGGACGAGACGAAGAAATTCGCGATGTGATTCGCATCCTTTCTCGGAAGACAAAAAACAATCCCGTTTTGATTGGTGAACCAGGAGTTGGTAAAACAGCCATCGTTGAAGGATTGGCACAACGGATCGTGCGAAAAGACGTCCCAGAAAACCTAAAAGACAAAACGATCTTTTCTCTGGATATGGGTGCCTTGATCGCAGGTGCTAAATTCAGAGGTGAATTTGAAGAGCGTTTGAAAGCTGTCTTACAAGAAGTGAAAAAAGCCGATGGACGGATCATTCTCTTTATTGATGAGATCCACAATATTGTAGGTGCTGGTAAGACGGAAGGCAGCATGGATGCTGGAAACTTACTAAAACCAATGCTGGCACGGGGAGAATTGCATACGATTGGCGCAACCACCCTTGATGAATACCGTCAATACATGGAAAAGGATAAAGCTTTGGAACGTCGTTTCCAAAAAGTGCTGGTACAGGAACCAACCGTTCAAGACACGATTTCGATTTTACGTGGCTTGAAAGAACGGTTCGAGATCCATCATGGCGTCAACATCCATGACAACGCGCTTGTTGCTGCGGCGACCTTATCTGATCGGTATATCACGGACCGCTTTTTACCAGATAAAGCCATTGACTTGATCGATGAGGCGAGTGCCACAATTCGGGTGGAAATGAATTCGATGCCTACTGAGCTCGACCAAGTTACCCGTCGTTTGATGCAACTTGAGATCGAAGAAGCCGCATTGAAAAAGGAATCCGATGATGCATCGAAAAAACGCTTAGGCATTTTACAAGAAGAATTGGCGGAATTGCGTGAAGAAGTCAATACCATGAAAATGCAGTGGGAAACGGAAAAAGAAGAAGTCAATGCAGTTTCCAACAAACGGGCAGAGATCGATAAAGCCAAGCATGAGTTGGAAGATGCTGAAAATAACTATGATTTGGAACGGGCAGCTGTTCTTCGTCATGGGACGATTCCACAACTGGAAAAAGAACTAGCTGAACTGGAAGAAAAAAATCAAGATGAAGGCATTCGGATGGTCCAAGAATCAGTGACCGAAAATGAGATTGCCCTAGTCGTTGGACGTTTGACAGGGATTCCTGTTGCGAAATTAGTGGAAGGCGAACGGGAAAAACTGTTGAAATTAAATGAGACCTTGCATCAACGAGTGATCGGACAAGACGAAGCCGTCGATGCCGTCAGTGATGCCGTCATTCGTTCACGAGCTGGCCTGCAAGATCCAAATCGACCATTAGGTTCCTTCTTGTTCTTAGGTCCGACCGGCGTCGGTAAGACCGAATTAGCGAAAGCGTTGGCGGTCAACCTCTTTGATTCAGAAGAGCATATGGTTCGGATCGATATGAGCGAATACATGGAAAAACATTCGGTGTCTCGCTTAGTCGGTGCCCCTCCAGGCTATGTAGGGTTTGAAGAAGGTGGACAATTGACTGAAGCTGTTCGACGCAATCCATACACGATCGTCTTATTGGATGAGATCGAAAAAGCCCATCCTGATGTTTTCAATATCTTATTACAAGTGCTTGATGATGGCCGTTTGACAGATTCAAAAGGGCGAGTCGTTGATTTCAAAAATACAGTCTTGATCATGACTAGCAATATCGGCTCTCAAGTCTTGCTAGATGGTGTGACCGCAGAAGGGACGATCCCAGAAAACGTTGCTGAAAATGTCCGTAATCTTTTGAGAGGGCATTTTAAACCAGAATTCTTAAATCGGATCGACGACACGATTTTGTTCACACCGCTTAGTCTAAACGATGTGACAGGCATCGTCGACAAGATCATCGCACAGCTGTCACAACGACTGGAAGTCCAAGATATACTGTTGACGATCACTGAAGAAGCCAAACGCTGGATCGCTGAAAATGCTTATGAGCCAGCGTATGGTGCGCGACCTCTACGTCGGTTTATCACGAGAGAAGTCGAAACTCCGTTGGCAAAAGAAATCGTTGCTGGCAGAGTCTTACCAAAGACCCAAGTCACGATCGAATTATTGAACGAACAGCTGGTTTTTGAAAATACGCCAATTACCGAGGAATAAAAAGATAAAAAATGGACAAATGCAAAACGATGGTTGCCGTTTCATTGGTAGCCATCGTTTTTTTTGTCGCTCAACATAAGACAAAAAAGTTCCTCTTGCTTGTTGTTTGGAGGAAATTCGCACTTCGATTATACTGTTCTTATGGAGTAGGAGAGGAATGAAAAGATGAATACTTTTTTTGAAACGTTAAATGAGCGAAAAGGGGAATTGCTGACAGCTGTCTTTGAGCATTTGTCATTGTCGATCATTGCGCTGCTGGTGGCGATCGTTATTGCTGTCCCGTTAGCCATTTGGCTGGTTAATCATAAACGGGCAGCGGAAGTCGGCCTACAAATAACGAGTGTGCTACAAACGATTCCATCACTGGCACTGTTAGGTTTATTGATTCCATTTGTGGGGATCGGAACGCCGCCTGCGTTGATCGCACTAGTTATTTATGCGTTATTGCCGATCTTTCAAAATACCTATATTGGCCTTTCGGAGATCGATCCATCAATCGAAGAAGCTGCGGCGGCATTTGGCATGTCTCGGATGCGACGATTGATCAAAGTCGAATTGCCGATTGCCTTGCCTGTCATAATTTCTGGGATTCGCACAGCGCTGGTCTTGATCATCGGAACAGCAACCTTGGCCGCTTTGATTGGCGCTGGTGGACTAGGTTCCTTTATTTTACTGGGGATCGATCGAAATGCCCCTGAATTAACCTTGATCGGCGCGATCGGATCTGCTTTACTGGCTATTATTTTCAGTACGTTGATCCGTTATCTACAACACCTGAAACCGCGCTATACCTTGATTACGCTGGCAGCGATCATCTTGCTGATTGGCGGCGTTTCTTTTTCACAGAGCGGATTTTTCGCGCCGAAAACCATTACCATAGCTGGGAAGTTAGGGTCTGAACCTGATATCTTGATCAACATGTACAAAGAATTGATTGAGCAAGAAGATCCTGATGCCCAAGTTGAACTAGAGCCAAATTTTGGAAAAACCTCTTTCTTATTCAGCGCATTGGACAATGGTCAAGTTGATATATATCCAGAGTTTACTGGTACCGTGTTGGAGAGCTTAGTTGAGGTACCAGAAGAGCTTGCGAGTCAAAAACTTGACTCAGACGAAACCTATACCGAAGCAGTCAATCTGTTACAGGATCAGTTTGAGATGACCTTGCTTCAGCCGATGGCGTATCAAAATACCTATGCGTTGGCTGTGAAAAAAGAATTTGCTGAGGAAAATGGACTAACCACGATCTCTGATTTGAAGAAAATCGAAAATAAAATCAAAGCCGGCTTTACCCTCGAATTCATTGATCGGACGGACGGTTATGCGGGCATCCAAGAACTCTATGGGCTAGATTTTCCAAGTGTCCAAAGTATGGAACCAGCATTGCGTTATCAAGCCATCAATAATGGCGATATCAATCTACTGGATGCCTATTCCACGGACAGTGAATTGCGTCAATATGGCTTAGTTATTCTAGAAGACGATCAAGAACTATTTCCACCTTATCAAGGAGCGCCTTTGATGAAAGAAGCCTTTGCCAAGGAACATCCAGAAGTCGTCCGTGCATTGGAAAAGTTGGCAGGTAAAATCACCGAAGAACAAATGAGTGAAATGAATTATCAGGTCAATGTCGAAGGAAAAAATCCAGCAGAAGTCGCGCGTACCTTCCTGATAGATGAAGGATTAATTAAGGAGGGACAAGAATGACACCAATTATTGAATTTAAAAACGTCAGTAAAAAGTTTGATCAAAAAATAGTGATCGATCAATTAGATCTGAGCATCAATAAAGGGGAAATCTTTGTTTTGGTCGGTCCTTCTGGGAGTGGGAAAACGACGACTTTGAAGATGATCAACGCGTTGTCAGAACCAACGGATGGCGATATTTACTTCAAAGAAAAACGAATCAAAGAATACAATATCCAAAAAATGCGTTGGCAAATGGGGTATGTTCTCCAACAAATCGCCCTGTTTCCGACAATGGATGTGAAGCAAAATATTGAAGTAATCCCAGAGATGTTAGGGTGGTCGAAAAAAGATCGCTCAGAAGCCGTGGATCGTTTGCTGACACAGGTCAAACTTGACCCAGAACAATACCGCCATCGAATGCCTAAAGAGTTGTCAGGAGGAGAACAGCAGCGGATCGGGATTTTAAGAGCGTTAGCTGCTAACCCAGAAATTATTCTGATGGACGAGCCCTTTAGTGCTCTTGATCCAATTTCTCGAAATTCCTTACAGGAGTTAGTCCTCGATTTGCACCAAGAGCTTGGGACGACGATTATTTTTGTCACGCATAACATGAAAGAAGCGGTAAAACTAGGTACGCGCATTGCTGTCATGAATCAAGGGAAGATCGTCCAATGTGATACACCGGAAGTGATTGTCTCGCAACCAAAAACTGCTTTTGTGAAAAGTTTTTTTGAAGAGACCGGTGAAGACGAAGCAAAACTGGTCACTGCAGGGGATTTGATGCGGATGAACTTTTTCAGCGATGAAGTCAACCCAGTGGCTCCTCAAATCGCTGCATCTACTACTTTAAATGAGTTGTATACCTTATTTGCAACTCATGACACGGTAGTGATTGAAGAAGAGCAGAAACTCGTAGGGAGTCTAAGTCGAAAAGATGTGTTTGCTTTCTTGAGTCGTGATCGAACGTAAAAGGTTCTTTATGGCCACTAGAAATGTCATATTTTTTTAAAAATCGATGATTTCTCTTGCTCAATGTAAAAATTCCACGTAAGATTGAGGAAGATATCTTTTGTCAGAATGCCAGAAACGAGCTTTGATAATGACAAAAGATGCAGTAAAGGAGCGAAAGAGCAGCTATGGTAAAAATCCTAAAAGAGAATTGGTTACTGCTTTTCTTTATCGTCGCCGTGGTTCTCATCCGTTTGTTTGTCCTGACGCCAGTTCAAGTCAGTGGCCATTCTATGGATCCAACTTTGGCCGATAAGCAGCGTTTGATTGCATCAAAAATTTCTTCATATGACCGCCAAGACATCGTGATATGTGTTGAACCAGATGATCCAAGCAAAATTGCTGTCAAGCGGCTGATTGGTTTACCCGGTGATACGATTGAGATGAAAGATGATGTCCTAACAATCAATGGAGAAGTATACGAAGAACCCTATTTAGATGAGTTTAAAGAGAAATTTGCGGACGATCAATTACAAGACGAATATTCTTATCGCGAAATGTTTCAGCAAATCGCCGCTGGTGCCGAACACTTTACCGATGATTTCACGGTAACGGTTCCTGAAGGCAGCTATTTTGTGATGGGAGACAATCGTTTGATCTCTCGGGACAGTCGTAGTTTCGGGGTCGTAACAGAAGATCAAATGGAAGGGAAAGTGCTGCTGCGTTTTTGGCCTTTGAATCAAATCAAACTTTTCTAACCACAAAAAAACATTCTTGCCAATGCAGCGAAAACGCCGCAACTGGCAAGAATGTTTTTTTAGATGACCCAAGCGACAAATGCAACCATTGAAAAGAACATTGTCCAAACCGCAATAATAGCTGATGCGATAAAAATAATTTTGATTGATAAAGGTTGGACAAATTTTCGGGCATCTTTAGAGAACGCATAGGTGATCGATGAAAAAATCAAGCAGCATAAAATAAAAAACACTGTTAGAACCATAAGCCTCTCCTTTACTGACGCAATGTCAAATGAATAATGTAATTATAACAGACCATGGTTTTTTGGGGAAATAAAAATGATTAAACGAGGGAATTTTCTTGTAGTTGTAACCGTTTTATAGGGAAGTGTAAGAAAGGTCGAACCTTGTTAGACAGCGAAATTATAAAAATAAGCCGTGTTATTTAAGTATTTTTATAAATTTTTCTTTATCAATAAAAGAACAAAAGAAAAAAGCTTGTTGAAAAACGATGGTTTCAACAAGCTTTTAAAGGTTGGTTATGATAATTTTTTAATCCGATAACTTTCAAAGTAATCAGGTTTGCCTCGTCCTTGAACATACGCGATCACGCCCATCAAAGCAGCACCAATCGTGTTGGTTAGTAAATCGCCCATCGTATCCATCAATGCTTCACGACCAATAAACGGGGTGCCATCTAAGGTTGCATAACGTTGGAGATTCATTCCACCAACAGAGTCGCAGATGAATTCCCAAAACTCCCAGAAAACACCACACAAGCCAGCAAAAGCAAAGCCCATCAGTAAAAATAACCAAGGCGAAACTTTTGAAACGGGCACTTCTTTTAGTAAGAGACAGATCAATCCATAGCCTACAGCCGTCAAGACCATTGGGCTTACCGCATGCAGAATTTTATCCCAGAAAGCAATGGTTTCGATCAAATGTAAGATCGTCCCCATGAATACGGAGATCAGCAAGAAAAACCAATAAAAGTAGACGGTGGCATTTGGTAGCTGGATTTTTAAGAACTTTTTACTCATTTCTGGGACAAAGATCAATAAAATCCCAAGTAATGCTTGACCCAAGAAAATCAGTCCTTGTGTTTGCGGATAGACGCCACGGAAAAATTCCCACAAAGAAAAACAAAACACGAGAATACCGAAAATAGTGAATACCTTTTGCAGTCGCTGATAATTTTGCCCCATTTAGTTGTCCTCCGAAAGATAGTCTGCTAAGCCAGCTAAAAGGGCTGCTTCAGAGGAATAAATCTCACCGTTTAGCTTGATCAAACCCACCGTATAAAGATTGACATAGTGGAACTGATTTTCCGCAACGGTTTGTAATGCTGCCAGCTTTTGCTGATTGTCGGCACCTTGTTGGCGACTATCCGTATAAAGCCCTAAAACAGGAATACCTTTTGCATAAGCCACCCCGATCTCAGAGGCAACGCCAGCATCGATGGTTAAACCATCCAGCAATGCAATCATCAAATCACTTTCTAGTACTTTTTCGGTATCTGCCAACGCGATCATTTTGCTATCCGCATAGGCGGACTTATCATTGATCGCGGCATTTTCTTGAGGTAAATAAATCTCCAGCTGCGGATACTGCTGACGAATCGACGCAACAAGTTCGGCGTTGTAGCGAAGGTCACTAGCAGCAAACAGGGGAGCAGCAAAATATAGTTTCATTCAAAAACACTCCTTAATCATTCATAGTTGTACGTTTTGTTGATTCGTTGTTTAGAAATAATCACTGAAATAGGCTTCCATATCAGGGATGATCGATTCTAGTAATGCCAGTGTTTCTGAATCGGTATTTAGCCGTTCCACACGCTCTAAGTAAGCTGGACGGCGGTAATTCATCAACAGACACGACAATGTCTGAATATCCAACTGGACCGCTTTTCCGATGGCTTCTCTTGAAACCACGATCTCCCCGTGATTGTATTGGACACCGAAGATTCCGTTGTTCCAATCGGCAACTGGGTCAGAAACAACAAAGTGAAAGGGTGTTTGAAAGGCTTCAAATGGGAAGTTTTTCAAAAACTGTTCAACATCGACGATCCGCGCCATGTAATAAGGCTCAATGGTTTCTTTGATTTGGCTATCATCCAGGTAGAAGGACAGGGGTTCATTTGAATAAATGTCTCCTTTGACCCAATAGACCATTGAGAAATGAGCAGAGATAAAATTCCAAAGACCATTGCGGGCTTCTTGATTTAAGTAGAACATTTCCTTTACATGGAAGACTTCTTCGGCTACCCAATAAAAAAGTACACCAGTCGGATGACCACTGGCATTGTAATAGACAGCCGCGGTGCGCTCTTCTTCATTTTCATAGCGCCAATACTCTTCCCAGTGAAAAGAGGTCCGCTGCAAGGCGCCATGGTTTTCCCGGGAGAATTGGTTATAGACAGTAAAGACATCAGGGTCATCTACTTCTTTGCGCTCTACGATCCCAGGGACTTCTTTGGTTTTCGGAAGCTGGGTATCACGAATTTTGAAGGTCAGCTTGTCGGACATGATCTCCCAGCCTTTGCGACGATAGTAGGGCACATTGTATGGATAAAGGTAGGAGATCCATTGCTGATCTTCCCGCATGGTTTCTAAGGCAAGCTTGATCAAGTCTTTCATCAGGCCATGTCCGGCATATTCAGGGTAGGTCCCAACACCGGTCACTCCGCCCATTTTGATCAATTTGCCGTGTATATTGACTTCACAAGGATAAACGGCGATTTGCGAGATCAACTTGTCTTCATTGAACCAGCCAAAGACCTTGGAAAGCTCTAAGATCGGGCGCTTAGATTTAATCATTTCCCGTTTGCTCTCATAGCCGCTTTCTTCAATATCCGATTCAGTGATCTGAAAAACGTAGCTTAACAGTTCATTGAACTGATCAACGTCTTTTTCATCCACCGCTCGAATATGTAGATTTTGATGAAAATTATTGTCCATTCTTTCAACTCCAATTTATTTGCTAGCTCTAGTATAGCAAAACCTGAATGAATATGTCTAAATAACGGTTAAGAAAAATACTTTAACTATTGGCGTTTCGTTGGTATAATAGAAAAGCTGACTAAAAGAAATGAGGAACGTATCCATGAACATAGAAGAAATGAAAAAACGACAGGAGAAGATTCGTAATTTCTCCATTATCGCCCATATCGACCATGGGAAATCAACACTGGCGGACCGTATTTTGGAACAAACCCATACGGTGACGTCTCGGGAAATGCAAAACCAATTATTGGACTCCATGGATCTTGAACGTGAACGAGGAATCACGATCAAATTAAATGCTGTGGAACTTAACTATACCGCCAAAGATGGAGAAACCTACATCTTCCATTTGATCGACACCCCAGGGCACGTCGATTTCACCTATGAAGTTTCCCGCAGTTTGGCCGCTTGTGAAGGCGCCGTACTCGTCGTTGATGCGGCTCAAGGGATCGAAGCACAGACATTGGCAAACGTCTACTTGGCGTTAGACAATGATTTAGAGATCCTACCAGTCATTAATAAAATAGACTTGCCAGCTGCCGATCCTGAGCGGGTACGAACAGAGATCGAAGATGTTATCGGAATCGATGCCAGTGAAGCTGTTTTAGCGAGTGCCAAAGCAGGTATTGGGATCGAAGACATTTTGGAACAAATCGTTGAGTATGTCCCAGCTCCAGCAGGTGATATTGAAGCACCGTTAAAAGCGTTGATCTTTGACTCCGTGTACGATTCCTATCGTGGGGTGGTCTTAAACGTCCGCATTATGGACGGGATGGTCAAACCTGGAGATAAAATCAAAATGATGAGCAATGGCAAGACCTTTGATGTCACGGAAGTCGGCGTCTTTTCACCCAAAGCCATTCAACGAGATGCGTTGATGGTGGGTGATGTTGGTTATATCACTGCTGCCATCAAGACTGTTAAAGATACGCAAGTCGGAGATACGGTGACTTTAGCCAACAATCCAGCAGCCGAAGCATTGGAAGGCTACCGCCAAATGAATCCAATGGTTTATTGCGGATTGTACCCAATCGATACCTCACGCTACAACGACCTTCGAGAAGCATTGGAAAAATTACAACTGAATGATGCAGCATTGCAATTTGAGCCAGAAACCTCTCAAGCGTTAGGATTTGGGTTCCGCTGCGGCTTCTTAGGCCTATTACACATGGATGTCGTGCAAGAACGGCTAGAACGTGAATTTAACCTTGAGCTGATTACGACTGCACCATCCGTAATCTATCATGTCAACAAGACAGATGGCTCAATGGTCGTCGTTGATAACCCAGCAGAATTTCCTGAACCAGTCACGATCGACAACGTGCAAGAACCTTACGTCAAAGCACAAATCATGGTCCCTAATGATTACGTCGGTGCTGTAATGGAATTGTCCCAACGCAAACGGGGAGACTTTGTCACGATGGATTACTTGGATGATTATCGAGTAAACGTCGTTTATGAGATCCCATTATCGGAAATCGTCTTTGATTTCTTTGATAAATTGAAATCCAGCACGAAAGGGTATGCATCACTCGATTACGAAATGTCTGGTTACCGCACTAGCAAGCTAGTGAAGATGGACATCTTGCTGAATACTGAAAAAGTCGATGCGTTAAGCTTTATCGTTCACCGTGACTTTGCTTATGAACGCGGCAAAGCCATCGTTGAAAAACTGAAGAAACTGATCCCACGACAACAATTTGAAGTACCGATCCAAGCAGCCATCGGACAAAAAATCGTTGCCCGTTCAGACATTAAAGCCTTGCGTAAAAACGTATTGGCGAAATGTTATGGCGGTGACGTTTCTCGGAAACGCAAACTTCTGGAGAAACAAAAAGAAGGGAAGAAGCGGATGAAACAAATCGGCTCTGTCGAAGTACCGCAAGAAGCCTTCATGGCAGTTCTTAAGATGGATGAGGATGAACCGAAGAAATAAAGAAAAATGTCTAGCCGAAAATTGGCTAGACATTTTCTTTAAATTTTTGTATACAGGAACGATGACAGTCTTCTATAAAAATTTTTTTGTAACCTCAATAATCTCGTTAGAAAAGTTATATATATCAATGGGTGACTTTATATCATAAATGGTTTTTTCTTCATTATTAAGTTCGATTTTACTCGAATTTTGACCGATTCTCACACGTAAAATCCATTTTCTGATGTTATCATCCAGCAATATATTAAAGTAACTTTTGTTATCTCTATAAAAAAGCCTATCCAAAGAGATAAGATCTTTTAAAACAATTTTCACTATTGTATAAGATTCTAATTCTTCAGGAGTAGTAATAATATCTCCACCATCTTTTATTATCACTTCTTCATCATTTTCTTCAACTATTACCTCATCTGGAGAAGCAGAAGTTTTTAATGCTGCATTTAACTTATCGTTCACTTTTTCTTGTATATATTGATTAAGCCCTTTTTTTATAACAGGTTGAAATTTGTCAATTGTTTGCTTGGTTTTCATTCCATCATATATTTCCCCTAAAAGGTATTTGACGAAGTTATCACTCGGACATTCCCATTCTTTATTTAAATAGCTTTTTAAGTTGTTCAAATATTTTAGTTCAGAAGCACTACTGATAATTTTATCAACATCAAAATTATCTTTATGGAATTTAGCTAATTCAGGGAACTGGGAATCTTTAATTTTTGTAATATCTACTGTTAAAAAAGGAGTTAAGTCCATTTTATTCGGCTCATCTAAGTCTGTAAAAAATTTATACTCTTTTCCATTTGTGAGAATGCCAAATTTTGATTCAGTAGTACCAAAATATCTAAAAAGTTGTGAATCATGCTTAGTTAGTGGCTCGTTAATAGACTTAGCTTCAACAAGAATCATTGGTTTGCCATCTAGAACTATTGCATAGTCAACTTTCTCTCCTTTTTTTATACCGACATCTGCTGTGAATTCAGGAACAAATTCAGTAGGGTTGAACAAATCATAACCTAAACCGGCAAAAAATGGCATAATAAGAGACGTTTTTGTAGCTTCTTCCGTAGCAATATTGTCTTTCAAACTTGTTACCCTTTTACCTAGATTTTTTAAATCATCTCTAAATTTTTCGATTTCCAAATTAAACCCTCCAAAAAATAATAATTCAAAACTGCTACAATCCTATAAGATTTAATAGGAGAGTGTAGTTGTTTTCATTTTACTGCTCGAAAACGTTTCTGACTAATTGAAGAGCACGTATTCTGGCATCTTTATTAGTTTATAAATATACAGATTACAAAGAAATTATCAGCAATTTTTAAATCACTCGATCTTTCAATAACAAAAATTACTCGGAAGAGGTCATTATTAAATACTAGTTGATTATTATCTTATTTGAACATATTGAATAAGGTAAAGGAGTGGTGATCGGTCTGTTTACAAACGTAAAATTAATTATCTAATTTGAATAAAATTCATATCAAAAAGAAAAACATTTATTCACTTTAATTAGGTATACAAATGAAGATAAATAACGCTGAAATTTCGAAACTTTCTCTTCCCGTTTCATGTACCAGGTATTAATAAGAATTTATGTTATTGAATCTCGACGTTTAACAAATTCAATAAAATTCAATATTTCTATCAATTGGGCTTGTGATAGATCATCAATAGATGATGTAATATTATTGGTTAAAAAAGACACTTGATTGTCTGATTCAGAAAAATTAGATTGGTGCCCATTTAAAATATAATCAGTAGAAACATTGAAATAATTTGACAATTGACGTATTACATCGTCTTTAAGTCCGCGTTTTCCTATCTCCCACATTCCAATAGTGCTAGTTGCTACATTAAGCTCTTTTGCTAATTGTGGTTGGGAAAGATTTCTTTGTTCTCTTAAAATAGCTAATCGCTCACCTACAGTCTGCATAAAAATAACTCCTTTAAATATTATATTACTATCACTAAATGTGATTGCATAGATAAAAACAAAAAAATCACAAAACGTGATAAATTGAAGTATATTATATCCATAAATATGGCTCCAATACATAGAGTGAAGTGAAAATGGGTTTATGTATTTAATAAATTCATTTGTCATAATATTACCTTAGAGTGATTATTCGAGAGAGGAAATCTATAATTTTTTTATTCGTATAATATAAATAATCATTATTCATTTTAAAATGTATTAGACGAACTGAAGAAATAATCTGTTTTGACGGATATCAACAAGAGGAATAGAATGAAAGTACCTTCGAGAGAAGGTGCTTTTTTTGATCAAAAAGAATAATCTAAAATGACCGTAGGAACATTCACTGGTTGTTTAGTAGATAGTTTCAATCGATTGATGCGTGGCTTGTGATAGATTGAAGATCGGAGAGGATTTGCACATGAAGGCGTTATATTTTAATGAATTCGGTGATTCAACTGTTTTAACATATGGGGATTTGCCTGATCCCACTATTCATGAAAATGAACTATTGGTAGAAATGATGTATATTGGGTTAAATTATGCAGATATTTATCGAAGAAAGGGCAGCTATCATATTGAATCCCGAGACCCTCTTATTAATGGCTATGAAGGTGTAGGGAGGATTATTCAAAAAGGAAGATCAGTCTCTAAGTTTCAGCTAGGGGAAACGATTCTTTTTGTGGATGTTCCTTTTGCTAATGCAGAATTGGTGGCTGTTCCTGAGGAAAATGCCATCCATATTCCACCAGATATACCACCTAAATTAGCAGCCAGTATTGGTCTGCAAGGGTTGACAGCTGATTTTTTAGCTCATGATCTTGGCAATAATGTGAATAATAGTAAGGTCTTCGTCCATGGGATAAGTGGTGGTGTCGGACAAATTTTATCGCAACTATTAACCGCAGATGGTCTAGAAGTTTATGGCGTCACTTCTACGGAAGAAAAGCGACAACTGGCTTTAGACCAAGGAGCAAAACAAGTCTTTTTAAGAAATACAGAATGGCAAGAAACCTATACTTCTTTCTTTGATACCGTTTATGATGGCATTGGGCATACATTAGCCGAAAGTGTCGACTTGCTCAAAAATAGAGGGAAGGTTATCTTTTTTGGCATGGCCGGCGGAAATCCGCCAGCGATCGACTTTATTCCCTTGTTATCAAAATCAAAAAGTATTTTGACAGGGGATCTGTGGGATTACTTGACAAGTTTTCAAGAGCGGGTGAGAAGAAGCACCCGACTGTTTACTTACTTTAGCAAGGATCAAATGAAAATCAGTCAACCAACCATTTTTTCCTTAGCTGACGGAAAAGCTGCCCATGATTATTTAGAATCTGGAAAAAGTGTCGGGAAAATTTTGCTGCAACCATAAGAAAGTAAAAAAGCTAAATGACTTTATCATAAAAGATACACCGAATGTTTGCTAATTCACTAAACTATCTTTTTATATAATCGATACTTCTCTTATTATAAATCATTAAGGATAAAAATAAGTATAAAATGAGTAGAATATTGCAAGAATCTAATGTTTTCTATTTATTCAGTGAGAATCAGATAAAACTTTGTGATAAACAATACATTTAATTTGAAAATATTTAATTACAGCAGTAAGATAAATATATCAAATACTTAAGGAGTGATTTCTATGACAAACTATGAAGAAAAGGAAGCAAAAGCATTGGTAAAGATTGCCGAGGTTCTTGATAAGTTAGATGAGAATTTAGCTGAATTAGACACACTAGATGCTGACGCAAAAAAACATAGTATGAAGAAATGGATCGTTGAGAAAAAAGCGATTCACGAAATCAAAAAGATCGCACACGAAGCCGGTAAGTATGAAAAGTACGATGAAAAAGCACTACAAAAAGAAATTAATGAAGTTGAGAAGTATATGTAATTGAAGAAAAATAAGAAATTGTCTTCATTATTCAGCAATTGAAATCTGAACTGATAAAAGCCAGATTTTAATTGAAGATTTAGAATTGACGATGATCTCACTAAGCCCATGCTCTTATGAGTGTGGGCTTGTTTGCTGTACATATGATTAAACACGACAAGCTGAATAGGCATAAAAGATCATGTTCTACAACGACAAGATAAAACCTTAGTTAAAGGGAGACGGGGAAAAATCAAAAAAAACAAAGAAAGTCTGTTTTTTCGTTTTTTTCATCGACTTTCTCCATTTTTTTAGACAAGCTTTTCGCTTATTCTAAATTTATGAGCGGTATCAAAGTAAAAAGTTAACAAAACGTTTAGACCATTTGAAAATACCTTTGCAGAAAATAGTGACGAGAGATTTATGGCTGATAAGCAATTAGATTGCCTTTTACAACATAGTAGAAAGTTCTTTATTGAAGATAAAATAATAAACTATATAGATGAAACGGGTGATTACATGGAAACAACATTTTTCATTTCTAAAAATACTTCTGTCACGTCAAAACAGCTGGAAAATGAAGTGATTGGGCATGCTTGCGAGATCTTGCAACGTGACATTTTAACCGTTGTGGCAGACACAAAGAAGGCAAATGAAATTGAATTGGTTTTACTTGATGAAAAAAATGAAACGGATGCTTTTCATATACTTTTCGTATCGCCAGATAAAGTAAAAGTGTGTGCTGAAACACCGTTAGGATTAATGTATGGGGTTCTTGAAATCTCTCATAAAATTTTAGGTGTTCAACCCTTTTGGTATTTCATGGAGATTCCCCCAATAAAAAAGCCATTTATTGAATGGACAGGTTTTGACTTAACATTGCCTGATTTTGCAACGGACTATCGGGGCTGGTTCGTTAATGATGAGTTGCTGCTGGATCAATGGGAAGATAATGGTTCAAATGAATATGTATGGGAACGTATTTATGAAACATTGTTACGTTTAGGCGGAAATGTCATCATCCCTGGAACAGATAAGAACAGTCATAGACATCGAGAAAGTGCGCAAGCGATGGGGTTGATCTATACACATCATCATGCCGAGCCACTAGGCGCTGAGATGTTTGCTAGAAGGTATCCCAGTTTGAAGGCTTCATACGAGGAACATTTTGTGTTGTTTCAGGAATTATGGAAAAAAGCCTTACACGAGCAAAAAGGTACCAAGGTTATTTACACACTCGGTTTTCGTGGACAAGGGGATTGTCCTTTTTGGTCAGAAGATCTTGATCGTCAGTGGTCTGCAGCGGAAAAAGCAGCAGTGATCAACGAAATCGTCCATCTACAATATCATATGGTTAAAGAAGTCGATCCTCATGCAGTATGCTCGATGAACATTTATGGGGAGATGACGGAATTATTTAATCTTGGCTTACTTGAGCTTCCAGATGATGTGATTGAGATTTGGGCGGATAATGGTTATGGCAAAATGGTTTCTCGTAGACAAGGGAATCACGATCCACGAGATGAGGTGTTAACAAACACACCAAAACCAAATCAATCAAGAGGAATCTATTATCACGTTGCCTTTCATGATTTACAAGCATCTAATTTCTTGACGATCTTGCCTAATAGCCCAGAATTTGTTTCTAGAGAGTTAATGGCGGTTAGAGAAGTCAAGATGGATAAGTTTGTCTTAGTTAATACAGGTAACATAAAACCGCATATTTTGTTCTTACAAGAAATAGCGAATTTCTGGCGAGCAGATTATCAGTTACGAACCAATCAAGAGATAATTTTAGAGCATGTAACACAATACTATCAAAATCAGCAAGAAGAGATCCAAGCTGTCTACGAAGCTTACTTTGAAGCGGTTATCCGCTATGGAACATATGAGGATCAAACCGCTGGGGATGAGTTTGCCTGTTATTTGATTCGAAAAATTATTCAATCCTGGCTCAAGCAAGAAACAAAAATTCCGAGGTTAGAATGGTTGACGGGTGATCGGAAAATCAAGGAGCAAGTCACAGAAATTTTCTCTATGGTAGGAGAAAAGATAGTAGCCTGGGAGAATCTATTGCTGAGATGCCAGCAGATTACATTATCCCTTCAGGATAAAAATCCGGAAAATGCTCGCTTTTTTAATGATATTTACCTCTCAGTAGCCGTTCAATGCAAAACATTAAAAGCACTGCTCCGTTTGTTAGACGCTTATCAGATGATTGATCGGGAAGAAATGGTTTTTGTATTTGTAAAAGTTTTCGATGCGTTAGAAGAAATCCATCAACTAATTCAAATACTGAAAGAAAATCCAAGTGATACATGGTATGATTTTTATGAAAACGATGGCTATACCAACCTAACATTGACAAAAGAGATGATTAAAAGTCTGTTGTCTTACATTCGCATCATTGGCGATGGTCCAGATCAAGACCAGTGGGAGAGGAAATATATTATGGACTCCACTGAATCAAGAGTTATGTTGCTTTCAAATACAAAAAAAGCATTGACGGATGAAAAGTTAGCAAGAAAAATCAGAGTAAGTTTTAGAAAAGTTCGTAAATAATATTAATTTGAGATGAAACGCCATTCAAAAGTTAGACTTAATATCTTACTTTTGAATGGCGTTTCATCTAGTATGCAGTTTTTTATTAGAATTCATTAGGCGTGTTGGCCAATTCTAGCACCATATTATACCAAGCAACACCTGCATGTTGTGATTCTGACAGTCCTTCTAGTTGATAGCCATGCTTTTTGTAATATGGAACCAATGATTCTAAACAAGTTAAGGTGATTCCTTTTCTGTTTTGAAGACGACATTTTTCTTCAAGGGCTGACAGTAGTTTGTTACCAATTTGGCAATTTCTATAATCAGGAGCGACAGCTAAGCTAAGAATACTTTGGTAGCCACCAAAAGGCTGATTAGGACGAGTACTTTCAAAAAGATCGTCAGAGAGATAACGTTTAAAAATAATGGGTCCTACAACGTAGCCGATCGGATAATCCTTTTCATTTACTGCAACAATAAAACTGTCACTTATTGTAAGTATACGATCCATCATCGCAGATTTGGATGCTGCTTCATCCGCTGTAAATCCTGCATTTTCAATCTGCATGATTTGATCAATATCATCTTCTTTTGGTGGTCTGAAAAAAACGTTCATTCAATCACTCCTATACTATTTAGGAATAGTTTATCATATAATGATCCTTTTAAAATCCATCTTACGCGCTTCTATTTTATTTTTGCTTGTCTAACGTTTTTTAACATAAATGCGTTGACTTTTTCGCCACATATTTGAGGAAAATCGAAAGATAAATGGAAAAGTCGTTAATAAATTATTGTTTACAACTTTCTTTCAAACTCTTTAATAAGCCTTAGAAATTTTATATGGAAAGATAATTAAAAAAAAGATTGGACAGCCTTAGTGGTAAATCAACTTTATGATTTATTCAAAAATGAAGCTTTCTTCTTGTACCAGGAGTAATGCCATATGTTTCTTTAAATTTTTGGTAAAAGAAATTAATATTCTCAAATCCGACTTGTTGCGAAATATCAACGATATCCATGTCAGTTGAAAGTAAAAAACGATCAGCTGCCAAGATACGTTGATTGATTACAAGTTTTTTGTAAGAATAGCCGGTGTGTTTTTTTAAAAGATTGGACAGATAATTAGGATTAAGGTTGAATTGTTTCGATAATTCTGTCAAAGTCACATTTGCATAATTTTTCTCAATGTATTTCAAAATTGGAACAATCGGGCTCTTTCGATATCGATCAGAACGATCCGTATAAGAGTCTTGATAGATATTCACAAGATCCGAAATGATCAAACTCAACAACCCTTCACAAATGTCGGTATATGCTGTTGAACGATCGAACCATTCGCATAACAACTCTTTAAAAAAGTACTGTAGACGTGTCCTTGTTTCTGAAGCAAAATGAATAAATCGATCATGTTTCATTCCATGAGTGATGGCTTCAATAAAAAATGAAGTCAAAACGCTGTCCGAGGAAAAACGGTTGAAGAAATTTGCAGTTAAATAGTACTTGGGAATAATCAAATTAATGAGAATATCATTTTCGCCAAGTGGTTCAATCTTGTGAACAGTGTTTGCATCCATCAGCAAAATTTGCCCTTCATACAGAAAATGTGGCTCATTGTTAATGATCTGCTGACATTTTCCAGCATACATATAATTAAACTCGATCCAATCATGGCAGTGAATCGGATAATTTTGAAAACGAGAATGCCGTTTTATAAAAAAAGGCTGTTCTTGCGTAATCATCTGTGAATTTGTCAGTTCCATGCAAAGAACTTCTTGACCATTGACAACTACTTTTTTATAGTCGGAATAATCAGGTTTCAAATTTCCGTTTCGATACGCCTTTTCATGATTAGAAACCTTACGGATCAGCCTGTCTAGGGATAAATGGTCCATCGTTGCGCTCCTTTTTTATCGATTTTAACAATCAAGAATCAAGTAGTCAAATCTGTGTTTTTGTCAAAAACAAGTCAGGAATTGATATTCGTTTTCGCTAAAGAGTCTGTTATATTGATAACAAGTTGAAATTGAAGGCGCTATCAAATCAACAATAAATGATTGGAAGGAAATATTATGAAAGAAAAAATCACAGGTCATTTCGATAAATTAAGTCCTTTTTTTGACAAATTAGGCAACAATGCTTATTTAAAATCGATCTCCGGGGCGATGATGGGGACACTAGGTCCTATTTTGATCGGCTCGATCGCTGTTTTACTTCTAGTATTACCTAATAGTCTTCCAGCACTTTCATTTTTAGCTGGTTTCGCAAATGTTTTTAGCAAACTAAATCAAATAACTATTGGCTCGATGGCTGTTTATGTCGTGGTATTAATGGCTTATCATTTAGTGAAAAATCTACGTCCGACAGAAGATGGTATTTCTGCTGCTATTATCGCATTGCTTAGTTTCTTTATCATTACCCCTCTAGGTACAACGACGGATGAAGTCAGCGCAATTCCAGCTACTTGGCTAAGTGCACAAGGAGTATTTTCCGCAATGATCGTTGGTTTGGTAAGTGGAAGGGTATATATTTGGCTGAAAGACAAAGGTTGGACAATCAAAATGCCAGCAGGTGTACCTCCTATGGTAACAAAAGTGTTTGAATCAATTTCACCTACGATTCTTATCAGTGTGCTCTTCATTGTACTAAATTCACTCTTTGAAGCAACCAGCTTCGGCAACATGCATCAGTTTGTTTACAGTATCATACAAGAACCGCTTCAAGGGATCGGAGGATCAATCAGTGCAGTCATTCTGATCTCACTGATTCAACAGGTTTTGTGGTTTTTCGGTATTCATGGAACAAATGTCGTTATGCCGATCGTTCAAGCCCTGTGGATGGCAATGGACGTCGAGAACTTAAACGCTGTTGCGGCAGGCCAAACACCGCCAAACATTACTGGCTATGCATTCTTTATGATCATAACTTGGAGCGGTATGGGCTTAGGATTAGCATTATTAATGCTGCGAGCGAAAAGCAAGCAGTATCGAGAAACAGGGAAAGTCGCAATTGTTCCAGCTCTTTTCGGAATCACTGAACCATTGATTTTTGGTACGCCTTTGGTATTAAACTTTAAATTAGCGGTACCATTCATTACCAATAATAGCATTGCTTTAATTTTAGCTTATGTTTTAACACATTTTGGATTTGTCGCTCGTTTTACTGGTGTTACTGCCATTTTCGGTTTACCAATTGGGTTCCATGCTGCTATTCAAGGGAAACTGTCGATTATCATCTTACAGTTGTTCATTCAACTGATTTTGTCCCCAATACTATGGTATCCGTGGTTTCGAAAGCTGGATAAAGAAACCTATCAATTGGAACAAGCCGCATTGAAGGAGCAAGTGTAAACCCGAAAAAGAAAGCGGCTAGTGTCGCTTTCTTTTTTCTATGTGGCAATACAAAGAGAAAAGAGGAGCACAATGAAGTATACCAATCCGGTTATCAAAGGATTTCATCCTGATCCGAGTATTTGTTTCGATGGAAAATCCTACTATTTAGTCTGTTCAAGTTTCGAATATTTTCCTTGTCTGCCGATTTTTAAAAGCCAGGATCTACTCAATTGGCAATTTAAACAGTATGCGATTGATTGTCCAGATCATATCAATCTGAAAGAAATCAGCAACTCGATGGGACTTTTTGCCCCAACGATCCGCTTCTTTGAGGAAACATATTTTCTGGTATGTACAAATGTCACTCAAGGGAATTTCATCTGCCATACGAAAAACCTTGACCATGGCTGGTCTGATCCAATCTGGATCAACTGTCCTTTTGGGATCGATCCCTCGCTTTCATTTATTGATGGCCGATTTTTCTTCCAACTTGCTGCATCAATGAAAGGGAAAAACAGCATTCTACAATTTGAAATCGATCCTTACAGCGGGAAAATGCTGACAGATCCGGTAGAAATCAGCCAAGGGTGCGGTGGACGCGACGCGGAAGCACCACATCTTTTCAAGAAAGACGAATGGTACTATCTTATATTGGCGGAAGGTGGCACAAGAGAAGGACATATGGTAACGATTCAAAGAAGTAAATCAATCAATGGTCCATATGAAGGAGCAAGTATGAATCCTATCCTCTCGAATAGAGATATCAAGTCGCCGCTTCAAGCCGTAGGGCATGCAGATTTCTTTCAAGATAAAGAAGGTTTTTGGTGGCTGACAGCTCTTGCGACTAGGCCCAAACGTCATTTTACCCTGCTTGGTCGTGAAACGATTCTATTACCTGTAGAGTGGATTGACGGTTGGCCAGTTGTCAACCAGACAGGGAACGCATCGGTTGAAGTTGAAACAGATCGTTTTTCAAAGAGCGTTAAGCAGCGGAATGAACCGGTACCTTTTCTCTGCAAGAAGTTGCAGAGTGTACGTTTGCCAATTGATTATACGTATGATACTGATTTGGTCATTGATAACTTACCGACCCGTTTAGGAACTTCTAAGGACGAGCCCATTGCCTTTTTGTCCTTAAGTCAAGCTGATACTGACTGCTGCTTTGAAACGACATTGATGGTCGACGAATGTCAGGAGGGAACTTTTGGCATAGCAATCTATAAGGATGACCTGCATTTTTGCCAATTCGGATTGCGAAAAACAAAACACCAAACAGAGCTTTTTTCCAGCAAAATCATCTTCGATTTACATCTGCATCGATCCAATAATTTAAAAGATAGAAAGAGACTGACCCTGAAATTATCTGGAGACAGCAATAGCTACAATCTGCTGATTATAGATGGAACGAGTACTGTAGTGTTTAAAGATCAAATCGCTGTACGTCATTTTACAAACGAATGTTCTGACTCAAAATTTACCGGTGTCCAGTTAGGAGTTTTTGCAGAAGCAGCTACAGGAAAGACTCGCTTTATCACACCAGAACTAAGATATCAATAGAAAAAACTATGCGAGGAGTAATAATATGAAAAATCAAACACTGGTACAATTAGTCAACCAACTGACCTTAGATGAAAAAATCGGCCAATTGGTGCAGTTATCTGGAGAATTCTTTCACGGAAGCGATTTGTCTTTGGGTCCTCAGCAAAAACTTGGCATCGAACAACAAACCATCGATTTTGTCGGTTCGGTACTAAATGTCACAGGGGCTCAAGTAACTCGAAAGATTCAAACAGACTACTTAAGAAAAAGCCGACACAAAATCCCTCTATTGTTCATGGCAGATATCATTTATGGATACCGAACAGTCTTCCCGATTCCTCTAGGATTGGGAGCAACATGGAATCCGGCGTTGATTCAAAGCGCCTACCAAGCCGCAGCCCAAGAAGCAAGAGCGGCTGGCGCGCATGTAACTTATGCACCGATGGTCGACTTAGTACGCGATGCTCGCTGGGGCCGATGCTTGGAGTCGACAGGAGAGGATCCGATGCTAAATGCTGATTTTGCGAAAGCGATGGTAGAAGGCATTCAGCAGGAAAAAAGGGGGGATCTGTCCGGAATCGCTGCCTGTGTTAAACATTTTGCTGCTTATGGAGCAGCAGAAGGCGGACGCGATTATAATACAGTTGATATGAGTGAACGCAAACTGCGTCAAGACTACTTAATCGGCTATAAAGCGGCTGTCGAGGCTGGATGCAAACTAGTCATGACTTCTTTTAACACGTATGATGGTATTCCCGCTACTGCTAATCAATTTCTGATCAAACAAATTCTAAGAGAAGAATGGCAGTTTGACGGAGTCGTTATTTCGGATTATGCAGCTGTTCAAGAATTGATTCCTCATGGGATTGCTGCGGATGATCGAGAAGCGGCCAAATTAGCGATCGAAGCAACAAATGACATCGATATGAAAACCCGCTGTTATGCGAAAGAGCTTCGTCCGCTGCTGGAAAGCGGTGAGATTGATCAGCGGTTGATCGATGACGCTGTGTATCGTGTCTTGAAACTTAAAGAGGATTTAGGGCTGTTTGAAGATCCTTTCCGTGGCAGTTCAGAAGAAGTAGAGGCTCAAATACTTTTATCCGAAGAGAACCGGAAACTTGCACGAAAAGTTGCCTCCGAAGCGATCGTTTTATTGCAGAATAAGCAAGAGGTACTTCCTCTTATTCCAAACAAAGAGAAAATATTACTCGTTGGTCCCTATGGTGACAACCAAGCAATGATTGGTTTATGGGCAGTACACGGAAAAACAGAGGATGTCACAACATTAAAAACGGCGCTCCAAAATGCAGTTACGGAAAAATATGTTCATTACGAACCAGGTTGTCCGCTTTTAGAAGATGATTCTATACTTGGAGACTTTGGCTATACTGCCAGCGGCAATTCCTCATCAGCTGCACAGCAAGATCTTTGGCTGAAAGAAGCGTTGAAATCTGGCACTGAGGCAGACATTATTCTTTTTGCTATGGGGGAACACAGTTTGCAAAGTGGGGAAGCTGGCAGTCGAACGGACCTTCATTTACCAGCTGTTCAAAGAGCTTTTATTAAAAAAATGACCGCTCTTGGTAAAAAAAATATCTTGATCAATTTCAGTGGTCGCCCACTGGTGTTAAAAGAAGAAACAAAACAAATGGATGCAATATTACAGGCATGGTTTCCTGGTACAGAAGGAGCACAAGCAATCGTTGATATACTTTTTGGGAAGGTCAATCCTTCTGGTCGTTTAAGTATGAGCTTCCCAGAAGATGTAGGGCAGCTGCCACTTTACTACAATCACTTCAATACTGGAAGACCATTGAACAGCAAGACACATACAGGACGTTTCGTTTCGAAGTATCTGGATTGCTCAAACGAGCCGCTCTTTCCATTTGGTTATGGGTTGAGTTTTGGGGAAGCATCATACCATTCGTTAAAATTGAGTGATTCAACCATGAATGAAACATTGGAAGCTGAAATTACGATCCGCAACAATTCTGCTTACTCCAGATTGGAGACAGTCCAGCTTTACATCAGAGATCACGTTGGATCGGTAGTTAGGCCTGTGAAAGAATTAAAGAAATATCAAAAAATCTCTTTGTCAGCTTATGAAGAAAAAACCGTTCAGTTCACAATAACAAAAGAAGATCTTTATTATTATCAAAAAGACATGAATTATGGCGTCGAACCAGGAATGTTTACTTTGTTTATTGGAAAAAATTCATCTGAGGGCGAATCAACAACTTTTGAACTTCTCTGAATTTCCTTCGCTGGCCCAGATTAAACACTGAAAAACAAGATAGAACAATAAGAGATGAGACTTGGGAGAGCTGTAGAACAACAGGAATTGTTTTACGGCTTTTCATTGTGTTGATTTTGTGAGAAATTGGTAAAAGAAAATCTAAAAACGCTTCTAGCGTATTGCCCTAAAGTACACTTCAGGAAATATACTTAAAAAGTCAATCTGATTGATAATAAGAAAAAGGGGTAATATGATAAAAAAATTTTGTATGGAATACTTTTTTTAGTGATCTTTCTCACCGGATGTGGTCAATCACAAAATGAAGAGACAGAAAATGGTGCGACGACTGACAATACAGCAGAAGTTGATGGTCTAGAAAGTGAACAAGTAGGGAATGGAGGGGTAGAAGCTACGATTGCCATAGCATACTTTACACGTCCAGAGAATTTAGAACAAGAGCCTGAGATCGAAGCTGTTTCAAGAGCCAGTTTTAATATAGTAGACGGTGAACTCGCAGGAGATGTGCGCATTTTGGCTGAAATGATCGCAGAGGAGACAGGTGGTGAAATATTCTCCATTCAGACAGTATCAGGCTATCCAAATATTTATGATGAACATACAGCTACAGCCACTGTAGAGGTGGAAGAGGATGCGAGACCACAATTGATAGAGAATACTGAAGAACTAGAAAATGCAGACGTTCTTTTTATTGGATTTCCTATTTGGTGGAACCGGGCACCGAGAGCTATTTTAACATTTCTTGAATCAAATGATTTTAGCAACAAACAAATCGTTCCATTTGCAACACACGGTGGTAATGGATTAACAAATAGTCAAAATGAATTGGAATTGCTATATCCAGACTACGAATTTCTCCCAGGATTTGGGGTAAGAGGGGGAAATGTGGAAGCGTCTGAAACGAACCTGCAGGATTGGCTAACGGAAATTGGATTCTAGCTATTTCTTTAGGTATCAGCAGATGGATGATACCTTTCTTGAAAAATAAAATGAAACATAATATTGTTATGGTAAACTAAATTTAATCGGAAGTCACAGCTACAATGAAGGAACATAAGGATCTTCATCGCAGCTGATTTGTAAAAAAAATCTATTATTAACTTGCTACATGAGCTTGTATAGATATTTAGACTATCTCGGGTAAGAATAAGCATAACAAAAACCCACTTATCCTACGTCAAATGCCATAAAATAAATAGCTGATAAACCTGTTCGTTTGTGCGAACAGGTTTTACATGTCATTCCATAAAACGATCTTCTTAAAATTCTACAGTCTTCTCCGCTTTTTTTAGCATGATTCGCTGAATTAGCGATTCTTTGTTATTATTAAAAATGAATAGACCAAGAAGTAGGATGATTCTTTTCATTGCTAAGAGTTAAAATGTTGCAAAAAAGAGGAGGCGATTTAGTGGAATTTCGTTTATTAAAATATTTCTTCACGATTGCAGAGGAAGGGACGATCTCACAAGCCGCAGAAGTGCTCCACATCACCCAACCGACATTGAGTCGTCAATTAAAAGAATTAGAAGATGAATTAGGAACGGCTCTTTTCATTCGTGATAATCGTACAATGCTCTTAACGGAAGCAGGTCGTTTTTTAAAAAGCCGTGCCGAGGAGATATTGAGTCTAACGGATCAAACCTTGCAAGAGTTTGAAGCTCGTAAGAAACAGTTGTTTAGTGGTCATTTCACAATTGGCTGTGTGGAAGCAGATAATTCCGACACGCTTTCTTTGATGTTGGAAGAATTTATCAGTGACTATCCAGATGTCCGCTTTCATATTCACAGCGGCACAGGAGATGATATCAACGAGCGTTTGGAGAAAGGCTTATTGGATTTGGCGATTTTGATCGAACCTATCGAGATCGAGAAATACGAAAAAATCGTTCTACCAAGAAAAGAGACTTGGGGCATACTGACATCGGCTGATTCTTTTCTCGCCCATAAAGAGGAGATCACACCAGAAGATATCAAAGGGGTGCCTTTGCTAGTGTCAAGGCGCCCGGAAGTTCAGCAAATGTTCAGTCAATGGTCAAAAATACCAATAGAAGAATTACCGATCGTTGGAACATATAACTTGATTTTCAATGTCTTTTCCTTAGTAGAAAACCATGTTGGTTCGGCGTTGACCATCAGCGGAGCTGTCGGAGAACGGAGGGATGAAACGATCAAATTTTTGCCTTTAGTCCCTCAAATCGAAACCAGCTGTGTCTTGGTGTGGAAAAGAAATCGTGTGATGTCGCCGGTTGTGACGGCGTTCATTGCCCGCTTTCGTGACGCTTTTGAATAATTGCATCCTAAAAGCCAAAAGAAGTGGAGTGATCCGCTTCTTTTGGCTTCCACCTCTCCCTATGCTTCGTAAGCATAGGGACTTTTTATAGAAAGCATTATTCAACGGCTCCGCTTTGCCTTACTATTAAATATACCAAGAAGAGATACCAAGGAGGTGACAAAATGCCGGCAATACTTGTGTATTCACGAGCAGGGGAGAATCTTATTGAAGGGCAGCGAAAAAAGCTGATAGTGGGAAATACGCGGGTTCTAGCAGAGAAAATAGCAGAGAAATTACAATGCCCGCTTTATTCTCTTGAACCGGCTTATCCTTACCCTGAAAGCTATCAAGCAATGGTCGAGCTAGCAAAAAAAGAAAAAGCGGCCAATGAATTCCCTTTCTATCAAGAGGTATCGGCAGCGTTTTTTAAAGAACGGGTCTTGTTTATCGGTTTTCCCAATTGGTGGGGCACATACCCGATGATCCTAGCGAGTTTTTTAAAAGATCACCGATTGGAAGGGAAGATTATTTTTCCGTTTTGTACTCATGAAGGCTCAGGATTCGGCAATAGCATTGAAGACTTTAAAAAGACTTGTCCTGATGCAGTTGTTTATCCTGGATTAGCTGTTCGTGGTTCAAGAATAGAGAAAGCGGATACAGCTATTCGAAATTGGTTAAATCAGCATTTCATTAAAATAGATGAAGGAGACGATCGATATGGTCAAGAAACAAACAGCAGGAAGAGATAACTTAGGCAACTTTGCGCCGAAATTCGCGCAACTAAATGATGATGTGTTATTTGGTGAAGTTTGGTCACGTGAGGCAGAATTGGCTCCTCATACGAGAAGTTTATTGACGATATCTGCCTTGATTTCTGGGGGCAATTTTGAACAATTGACTCCCCATCTGATGATTGGCAAGGAAAACGGGATCACTGTAGAGGAAATTGCAGAAGTAATCACTCATCTGGCTTTCTATGTTGGCTGGCCTAAAGCTTGGTCTGCTTTTAACATCGCCAAAACGGTTTATCAAGAAGAGTTAGCAGAACTGGAGGATAAATAAATGTCAGAACTCGATGCAGCAAAAGAAGCAGGAATCTTTTTATTGGGCAACACAAATGATGCCTATGCGCAATATTTTAGCGGTCAGAGTTACTTGAATCCTTTAGTAGCTGATTCAGCGATTCCAGTCAACGTTGGCAATGTGACCTTTGAACCGGGTTGTCGCAACAATTGGCATCGGCATATCGATGGTGGGTATCAATTGTTGTTGGTGACCGCAGGAAAAGGCTGGTACCAAGAAGCAGGGAAGAAACCGCAAAAACTTACTGTTGGTGATGTCGTAGTCATCAAGGAAGGGGTCAAACATTGGCATGGTGCAGCAAAAAATAGTTGGTTTGCCCATGTAGCGATTACTGCTGGTGCTTCAGAATGGTTAGAAGCAGTCAGTGATGAAGAATACGATCAATTGCCTGACGCATAAGTGATGGTAAGGCAGCCGTACTTGAAGGCGTGTAACAAATCTTATGAGGTCTCACCTGACTGGCAGCCAATACTGTGGCTAGTCAAAAGAGATCGAAGAGATCAATGTGAATGAATGTACGGTCGATTCGATGATTCAATCGGGGTAAATAGGAAAGAAAAAAGAAGCGTCCACTTGCACAACTAACGTGCGAATGGACGCTTCTTTTTGTTTAGCCAAGATAAAATTCAATCAAGGTTTTTGCAATCAATTTTGTCATGGGATGACCTTTCGTAAAGCTTGATGCTAAATAGATCGTCCTTGATAAGGGGAAATCTGCTAGTTCACGTAAAACGAAAGGTGCCTGATCTTCATAGCCCCAAGTAATTTTAGGAAAGAACGTGATTCCTAGTCCTTGATTGATAAGGGAGCGCAACGTCGCCGGATCGTCCGTCGTTGAACCGATAGCCAAACTGATTTTTTTTGCTTCAAAAGCTTCGTCGATGGTTCTACGCAGCGGGCTGTTTTCAACCAGCATCAGCAAAGGCACGTGTTGGATATCGGCAACTTGCAAGTCTTTTTTTTCTGCCAAGGGATGCTTTTTGGGGATCGCCAATAAGATGGGTTCCGTGAATATTGGTAGATTGGTCAAGCCGTTCTTTGGCTCAGAGGTAATGTAGAAGGCTTGTTCTTTGTTGGTCTCCTTACTGCCGTGCTGCTTGATCGAAAGTTGGATCTCAGGGTGCTTTTCAACGAATGTCGCCACCAAATTGGGCAAGGAAACAGAAGCGACTTCAGAGTAGATCGTCACTGCCGGGACCATTTCTCCATTTAAGGCTTGGATCGCACTCATTCCTTCGTCGAAACGTGCTAACGTCTCAACGACATAGGGATAAAATTCTTCAGCATACATCGTCAACTCGATATGCCGACCGGCATGATAGAACAAAGGAACGCCTAGTTCACTTTCTAAGTGTTTCATGGCACGGCTCAAGGCAGGTTGCGAGATGTATAATTCTTGTGCAGATTGGGTAATATTTTTCGATTCGGCTACTTTTTTAAAGTAGCGTAAATGATCAAGGTTCATCAGATACTCCTCTTTCCATACCTTTTGGTTATGGATATTCACGAAACTGGTATTTTTTATTATAACAAACTTCCGTTATTATGACACAGGAAAGAGAAATTGTTTAGGAGGTGCTTCATGAGTACAGGTTTCTTATACCCAGGACAAGGCAGTCAGACCAGCAAGATGCTTGAGGACGTGCCTGCCAGTTATTTCCATCGGCTAGAACAGGCGACAGGCTTTGATTTACACCGTGTATCGGAGAATCTAGAACAAGATACCGTCTCTATTCAGTTGGCGCTTTTAGTAAAAGCGGCTTTTTACACGGACCAGATGAAAGCCTCTGGTGTGCAACCACAGCTTGTGGCGGGGCATTCGATTGGCGCTTTTTCCGCTGCGTTAGCTTGTGAAAGTTTGAGTTTCGAAAACGCCGCTAGCTTGGTCTATCATCGGGCGACACTGATGAAAGAAGCCTATCCGACTGATTATGCCATGGGGGTACTGGTTGGTGTAACGAGAAGTGAAGCAGAAGCGCTCGTGGCAAAAACATTTGATCCTGCTGCTCCCGTCTATTTGTCAAATGAAAATTGCCCCATGCAGCATACGATCTCTGGTCATCTCAAAGGCTTGCGCAAGACGCTGGCTCAAGCGAAAGACTATCATGCGCAAACCGCCAAACTTTTAGCAGTGCCTGTGCCGTCCCATTGTATGTTGATGACAGAACCCGTGAAACGGTTTGCGCCATTTATGAACACGTTATCTCTTGATGTGCCTATCTGTCCGTACCTCAAAAATACAGATGGGCGGATGACCATGAATCCTGAAGAGATCCGCCGTGATTTGCTGCAAAATATTGCTTTTCCGGTGCAGTGGAACAAGATCATGGATGTTGCCTACGAAGCAGGACTTGATTTGGCTCTTGAATTTCCTCCGGGCAACACCTTAACAAAACTGATCCAAGCAAAATTTGGTGAAAACAAAGCGATCCGTGTGATCAATTTGGATCAACATGGCATGGATGATGCTTTATTCCTATATCAAAAATGGAGATGAATACAATGGAAAAACCTGCAAGAAACTGGGCAAGTAAACGTGAAAAGAAAGCCCAAACCATGAAAAAAATCGAGCATCTTCTCGATGGAAAATATGTCCCAACGGAAGCAATCATTGAAGTCTTAGAACAGTTGATCCGTCCGGGAGACAAAGTGGTCCTTGAAGGCGACAATCAAAAACAAGCAAGCTTTCTATCAAAAAGCTTAGAACAAGTCGATGCTCAAAAAGTCAACAATTTGCATATGATCATGTCGAGTATCTCCCGTCCAGAACATTTGACGATATTTGAAAAAGGCATTGCAGCGAAAATCGATTTTTCTTATGCAGGCGCACAAAGTACGCGCGTTGCCCAAATGATTGAAGACAAAACCATGAAATTAGGGGACATTCATACGTATTTGGAATTATATGGTCGCTTATTTATCGACTTGATTCCGAATGTGGTCCTTGTGGCGGCGGACAAAGCCGATCGCCAAGGAAATCTTTATACAGGTTACAATACGGAAGAAACACCAACGATCGTCGAAGCAGCAGCCTTTAAAGATGGGATTGTGATCGTCCAAGTTAATGAAGTGGTCGATCGTTTGCCGCGGGTCGACATTCCCAGCGATTGGATCGATGTCGTCGTGGTAGCAGACCAACCGTATCAATTAGAAGCGCTCTTTACTAGAGATCCGCAAAACATTACGGAATTACAAATTTTGATGGCGATGATGGCATTAAAAGGAATCTATGCAGAACATGAAGTACAATCGTTGAATCATGGGATCGGTTTTAATACCGCTGCGATCGAGTTACTTTTACCAACCTATGGAGAAACCCTTGGAATCAAAGGAAAAGTAGCGAAAAACTGGGTCTTGAATCCTCATCCAACGATGATTCCAGCTATCGAATCTGGTTGGGTCGAAAGCATCCACAGTTTTGGTGGGGAAGTTGGTATGGAAAAATACATTGCCGCTCGTCCAGATGTATTCTTTGTAGGAAAAGACGGCACGATGCGCAGCAATCGAGCATTATCCCAAACTGCAGGTCAATATGCCATCGATATGTTTATCGGTTCGACCTTACAACTGGATTATCAAGGAAATTCTTCTACAGTGACGAAAGGCCGCTTATCTGGATTTGGTGGTGCACCAAATATGGGGCATAATCCGGGGGGCCGTCGGCATTCGACTCCAGCTTGGCAATCCTTGCGGGATGAAACAGATCCTTTAGCAAAAGGACAAAAATTAGTCGTTCAAATGGTTGAAACGTATGGTTCCAATAAAAAACCTGTTTTTGTAGAAACGTTAGATGCGTTGGCTGTCCAAAAGCAAGCTGGTTTAGCCAATGCCCCAATTATGATCTATAGCGAAGATACGACGCATATCGTGACAGAAGAAGGCATCGCTTATCTTTATAAAGCAAACTCAAAAGAGGAAAAACAAGCAGCAATCGCAGCCATCGGTGGTGTAACCCCACTAGGAATGACCAGCACAAAAGCTTCTCTGAATGCCTTGCGCAAAGCGGGAATCGTGAAATTACCAGAAGACTTAGGGATCAAACGCAGTGATGCCAAACGATCATTGCTAGCAGCTCAAACCGTTGATGATTTGATCGAATGGTCCGATGGGTTGTATGAACCGCCAATGAAATTCAGAACGTGGTCTTAATAAGAGCAAGAGGAGAGAAGAAGAGATGGAAAAATTAGCTTATACGTATCAAACAACGAAACCAGTCACCAAAAAAGTCCATGTTGGCGTGGTTGGTTCTGGTGACTTGGAAATTCTGCTTTTTCCAACAGACAAACAAGAAACCACCGTTTCAGTTTGTACAGGAAGTGATGGCTTTGGCGATGTGTGGCAAAATGTCTTGACACGTTTTTTTGAGCGCTATCCAATCAGTGCGCAAATAGTGATCAACGACTTTGGCGCTACTCCCGGTGTGGTTTACCTACGATTAACCCAAGCAATGGAGGAACTAGCAGATGAAGAATAGTTTTGTAGAATTAAATGCCCGAGAACGGGTGCACGCATTATTGGATGCCAAGAGCGGTCGTGAATTGATCGATCCATTCGACCAAATGATCGCACCCAATCTGGTGGCTCAAGACATCGTGCCACAAAGCGATGATGGGATCGTTGTTTGCCGTGGAACGATTTCTGGAGAAAACGTGGTCGTGATCGCTATGGAAGGAAAATTCCAAGGTGGCGGGATCGGTGAAGTTTCTGGTGCTAAAATCATCGCGGCATTGACTCATGTGTTGGAAGAAAACCAAAAGGGCAATCCGATCACACCGATCATCATCCTCGATACTGGTGGCGTACGCCTCCAAGAAGCGAATTACGGCTTATTGTCGATTGCAGAAATCGGCAATTTGATCGTTGCAATAAAATCGTATGTGCCAGTGATTGGATTAGTGCCAGGTCGGGTGGGTTCTTTTGGCGGTATGTCGATTACCTCAGCACTTATGAGCTACTTGATAGCGACGAAGAAAGCCCGTATCGGTTTGAACGGTCCTGAAGTCATCGAACAAGAAGCTGGCGTGAGAGAATTTGATTCCAGTGATAAAGATTTGATTTGGAATACCATTGGCGCCAAACAACGTTTGGCAGCACAAATGATCGATGAACTAGTGACTGACAGTGTCGAATCGATCCAAGAAGCTGTGATTGCGGCGATGGTTGAAAAGAAAGACAGTCATCGCAGCGAAAAAAGTGGTTTTTATCTTTCTCTTTTAAACGAACTTGATCTATCAAAGCCGCTGACTATCGAGGCATACAATAAGGCTCTTGCAACGCATAAAGCAACTGAAGTGGCACCTATTACTGTAACAGAAGGCCAAGAAGCTGCTGCTGACAGTATCGGTTATCATTGGTTTTCAGCATTGACGAATCTGCAGTTCCCAACCTCAACTAGTGCAACAGTCTATGCAGCTGCATCTGACCTTTTTACTGAAGAAGTCGTTGTTACAGCGATCGTGCCAAACCCAACTAATCCGATGTATCGGGTACGCAATGGAGAAGTTGGTTTAGTCGAAGGGTACGAGATGGGCCACCTGTTAGAAACTGTTTATCAAGAAGACAAAGAGAAAGCAGTCAAACGACCAATCATTGCGGTCATCGATGTCCCTAGCCAAGCGTATGGCTACAATGAAGAATTGATTGGTATTCATGCAGCTTTAGCAAACAGTGCGGCAGCTTATGCCAAACTACGCCAAGCGGGTCATCCAGTGATCGGTTTTATCGCTGGTAATGCGATCTCTGGGGCTTTCTTAGCGCATGGCTTGCAATCAAGTCGTCTGATCGCATTAAATAGTGAAAAGATCACTGTTCAAGCAATGTCAAAAGAAAGTGCAAGTCGGGTCACCAAACGGTCGATTGCAGCGATTGAAGCCGCGGCGGAAAAAGTACCAAGTATTGCTTATGATATCAAAAATTATACGAAACTTGGGGCAATCTTCACTTTCTTATCCTCCATTACGGATCAGTCTGTCACCTCTGAAAGCAAAGCGACTGTAATTGAAGCGATCAATGAGGCGATTGATGATGTGCGTAAAACGAATGACACGATGTTGACCAGTCGCTACACCAATCCGATCGCTAAAAAGAGCGGCCGGCTGGAAACGAATAACGTATTTGAAAAAATGAATGCAGAATGGAATGAGTAACGAATGAACCGTGCCCACGATATCGTTCAATTAGATAAAGAAGTTCTTGATATGATTGATATTCCCAAATGGTTTTCTGAAAAAGAACAGCTTTTTGCGACCGTCCGTCGTGGGAAACCCCGTAACCCCAGCTATTTACCCGTGGGGTTGCGCGGGGAAAAGCGGCAAGAACGGTTTGCCTTTGAGGCACCTTGCAACATGATCAAACGAACGATCCATCCTTGGGAATTGATCACTCGTGAGAGCTTTCGATTCAATGAAGTAGCCAATTATCCAGTTTACCGCAACTATCAACAAGCACGGCTTTTATTGAAGCACTATTCTTGGGGAATCGGTGGCAGCTTGGGTTTTGAATTGGCTGCAAAACAGGCAGCAATCAAGCCGACAAGTGATTTAGATCTGTTGCTTTATGCCGACACGAAAGAAAAGCTGCCACTGGAACTATTGGAAAAGCAGGCAGCCTTTTTTCAACAGATCGATGTTCAAGTTATCACAAAACAAGGCGGGTTTGCCTTAAAGGAGTATTTGGAACATCCATCAAAAAAAATCTTAGTAAAAACAGACGAAGGGCCAAAACTCACCACTGAGATTTGGTAATTATTAGAAAAGTGAGCGAAAAACATGTTTGAGAACAACGATTTAAAAATCAACATCAGTGATTTCCAAAAAGTATTTGCCGTGACAGCAGTAATGATGCAAACGATTTTGACTTTTGCCTTATCCAATACCCAAGATGAAAAGACTGCAGCATTCATCGGTACCTTTTATGTCTTGGTGAAATTTACCGCACCCCTGTTTATTTTTGCTATTGTTTATAACATGGTTAAGACAAGTCAACATCTGTCTTATCTAGAATTTTTGAAAGAAAAGTTTTTTGAACTTGTCGTGCCATATGTGCTTTGGACGACGGCTTATTTATGGCTCTTTCCCGCTGTCCAACAAGGAAAACCTTATACTGATACAGCAACGTTTTTACTGAAATATGTGACGGGGGATGCGGCGCCACACTTGTGGTATACGATCATGATGCTGCAGATCCAATTGTTGATGCCGTTTTTTGTCTGGTTAGGCTACAAAGTGTTGACGAAGAAAAAAACTGTTTGGCCAGTATTGATCGTCGCAACTGCTTTGTATGTCGCTTGGTATGTGTTTTATGATCGCCAAGTTTTTGAAGGACCGCATCATGAAAGCTGGTATTTATTGGATCGGTTTGTCTTTAGCTTTGTGATCTATGGGATCTATGGCGAAGCCGCTTTGATTTATCACGAAACCGTCTATCGCTTCCTATACAAGATTCGCTATGCTTTCTTGCCAGTGGGTTTAGCATTGGGGCTATTATCTGCCAATCATCTGCTACATTATGCAGGTGATCTAAGTTTCGCTCATGCACCGTATTTAAATACATTGCAAAGCTTATATAGCTTAGTATTGATTTTTGCAGTCTTTATGTTTGGGTCAACTATGATCAAGAACAATGCCCCTCAGTTAGGGACATTTAAGTGGCTATCTACTTATGCGTATCGAACCTATCTTGCCAATGTTTTTGTCTTTCAAGTTTTGTTGCTATGCTTCAAAGATTTGTTGCTGCAACTGCCAATGGGCATCATGATCATCGTCGCTTATTTGGCAACTGCCAGCTGTGGTTTTTTAACAAGCTATGTTTTGCATGTTTTATGGGTAACGATCAAAGGTCAAATCAAAAAATAGAGGAGGAGTTGGATGTTTGCATTTGCTGTAGAAGAAAATTGTCAACGACTCGCCCAATTGGTAGAAGAAGCCTTGATTGTAGAAGTGACATTGTCCCCAAAACCTGGGTTAGTGGATGCCATTGATTCAGGTGCCCATCACGATATGGATCAAGCACTCTTTCTGCGATCAGCTCGAGCATTGACGCCATACTTTGAAGAAATGGCCTTGGTGTCTTGGGGAAGCAGCATGTCTCAAGAGTTGCGGGAAGCAATCGCTGCAATCGGTCGGAAGGCAGAACAGGCGATGTTGGCAGCCACTGGTGGCATCAACACTCATAAAGGAGCCATTTGGGCATTAGGCTTGCTCATCAGCGCCGTCAGTAGCCAACTTAGTCGCAAACAGCGGATTTTTTTGCCAGAAGTCTTTTCTGACATCCAGCTTCTCACTGCATTTCCTGATCGTGCGCTGACTCAACAAACGGAAAGTCATGGCAAAACTGTTCAAGCCAAATATGGACATCTCGGTGCGTATGGGGAAGCTGCTGCTGGGTTCCCCCATGTTCAAATCGCTCTAGCGGATTATTTTTCTCGGGATTGTTCCAATGAGACTGAAAAAAGGCTCCACATGCTGTTGGCGATCATCGCTACACTGGACGATACGTGTATTTTATACCGCAGCAATCAAGAGGTACTGGCACTGGTTCAGCAACTCGCACAAAAAGCCAATCAGCAAGCGTTGCCGAACCCAGCATTTCATGCACTAGCAGCCTTCTGCCAGTCAGAAAATGTGTCTCCAGGCGGCAGTGCTGATCTGTTGGCTGCCAGCTTCTTTTTATTGTCCATCAACTCGGTTTTACCCGTAAACGAAGGAAAGACCGTTTACCAATAACTCTTTTCCTTAGAAGAAAGCCAACGATTCTTCTAAGGATTTTTTGTTTCATTTTTTCGCTCGATTAAGAAAAATAAAATCTCTTGCTATTTGCATAGTTTAATGATTAGATAATTCTTAGGCACTACTGAAATGCTTCGTTGCTCCATTGCAACGAATAAAGGAGTTACAGATGAAATACTATAATGCTTTTCTTCAAAATCTTGTGTTGCGGCGCTGGACGGTCCTGTTTATGCTTGCGGGCATTCTTTTTTTGTTTCGCAGTATGATGACCATTCTTTTGCTGACCTTTATCTTTACGTATCTGATTTATCGGCTGGTTCTTTTGCTCCATCGAAAAAGTCATCTGCCCATTAAGCTTACGAGCATCCTGACTTACAGCTTGATTGTTTTTATTCTTTATTTAGTAGCAACAAATTATGTACCAATCATCATCAAACAATCCGTCCAATTAGTCAATTCCGTTGCTGATTTCTACCAACGGACAGACTCCAATAATGAATTGATCGAATATGTCTTGAATTTATTGCAGACCAGCGAATACATCCAGAAATTACAAAGCGGCGTTCTAGTCGTGATCAATTATCTGTATAATTTCGGTGAGTTGGCATTGACGGTGCTGATCTCATTTCTGCTTAGTTTCTTCTTTATGATCGATAACAAAAAGACCGTTGCGTTTTCTCGGCTATTTTTGCAAGGGCGAGGGGCGTGGTTCTTTGAAGATGTTTACTATTTAGGAGCTAAGTTTACGCGTGCTTTCGGAAATGTGATTGAGACGCAGTTGGTGATCGCCTTAGTTAATACAGCAATCACTGTCTTCGCCTTAGCGGTGATGGGCTTTCCGCAGCTGTTGAGTTTGGCGTTGATGATTTTCTTTCTCAGCTTGATTCCTGTTGCTGGTGTGATCATCTCGTGTATTCCATTGACGTTTATTGCGTATTCTATCGGCGGATTTAATGACGTGATCTACATTCTATTGATCATAGTGTTTGTTCATGCGTTGGAATCCTATATCTTAAATCCCCGCTTGATGGCCAATAAAACAGAGATCCCGATGTTTTACACGTTTATTCTCCTGTATCTTAGCGAACATCTCTTTGGCTTGTGGGGCTTGATCATCGGGATCCCATTGTTCACCTTCTTTTTAGATTTAATGAATGTGAAAGAGATTCCGCGATTGCGTAAAAAAACCGATGACACCTTGCAGGACCAATAAAAATGATTGCTGTAAAGGATGGCAATTGATAGAAAAAACCATCTCTGCCGATGAAAGGCGAGATGGCTTTTTTATTTCGCAGCAATTTTTTTCGTAAAGGAGACAAAGCAGATTGCTGAAGAGGTGCTTTGAAACCTGCCTGTTTGGGAATACCCCAAAGAATGATAAAAGTGAACCAGCTTGTGTTCTTGCAGGATCGTATTCAAATGTATCGTATCTGTTTGTACGTTCCTTTCAATCAAGGTCATTGCTTGTCTACCGATCCCGCGGTTCTCGTAGGAGGGAAGAAGGGCGATGGAAGATAGCTTCGTCGTATGCTCCTGCTCAACCGTCAGTTTTAGGAAGCCCACGGTTTTCTGAGCGGTCATGATTAAATAATAAGTGGTATTCGACGCAGAAAACTTTGCGTTTAGCTTCTCAAAACTTTGTAAATAGGGAGAAGTTTCTCCATCTTGATAACGGAGAAAGAGAGATTTGAAGGCAGCTTTTTGTATCAAGTAGATAGAAAGTAAATCGGAAAGCTTCGCTTCTTTAAGCTGAATGAGCATGCACACCTCCATAAAAAGTCAGACATCATTTGTTGAAAGACATTGATTCGGTATAGAAGGTCCTGATGAAAAAGCCATCGAAGAGCAGTCTTTCATTGGCTCGTTTCCGTTTTGATCCTTCCCTCAACCAGAGGTTCAAAAACGAAGAGATCCGCAGGGCTTCGTGCCAACGGTGTTTTATTGAAAAAGATCATTTATCGATGTAACCAAGTCGTCATAGGTTTGACCGGTAGCGATTGCATAAACGGAAAGCAAAAAGACGAGGGCTGCTGCCAGCACGTAAAAAATTCGGAGGCGATAACCGTCACCTGTCCGGCGATTTTTTACAAAAGTAAAAATCGTCACAGCTAGATAAGCGAAGGTCAATAAACAAATAAGATAAGTAATAATTTCTGGTGTCATGGGCGTTTTCCTTTCTTTTTCTATTTGTATAAAAATATACTCAATAAATATAATATAACCATTTCGATACCGTCAAAGAAAGCGCTCAATTTTTGATACAAAAAACTGACCGAGTGGTAGCCACTGGTCAGTTCTATTCAAAAACGATGGGGCATGATCTTAATTGTCTTTTTTTTCCGCATCTAGCAAGCTTCTTAGTTCATCTGCTAAAGCGATACAGGCAATACTATCCGTTAAGGACATCAGGGAATTTTCGAGTTGTCCTTGTGCAAGAGCGGTGTGAACTGCTTGAATCTCTGAATGGAAATCATCGATCTCGTACCCAATATCATAGACCGTGTCTTCTTGGTCAATCGTCACGGTAAAAGAAGCGGGGCGATGGAAGTTGGGGATCGTGATTTTCCCTTTTGTTCCTTGTAATTCCGCCACCGTCTCTTTTGTTTGGTCAAATCCAGTCTCAATCACTGCGACAAAGTCTTCACTGACAAAGCGTGCTTCAACGTAGGTATCAACCCCAGTTTCATAAAGGCTGTAACCGATCAATTCGGCAGTTAAATTTTCTGGTGAAAAATCTTGAATAAAGGCTAAGTTATAGATCCCCATATCCAGTAAAGCACCACCTTGTTTTGGCAGATAATGATAAGAACTGCCTTCGACTGGTAAATGGCGGCGAAAAGTAGTCGTAACACTGGTCAGCTCGCCGATATAACCACCATCCACAAGTTCTTTTAGTTTGCGATACGCTGGGGTGAAGCGTGGCTTCATGGCTTCCATAAAGAAGACTTCGTGTGCTTGGGCTTGTTTTTGTACATCGCGCATTTCTTGTGCAGTCAAGGTTGCTGGTTTTTCACATAAAACAGCTTTTTTTGCTTGAAAGGCTTTGATGATCCATTCATAGTGATACAAATGCGGCAAAGCAATATAAACGATATCGATAGCTGGATCATCTAATAGGTTTTGGTAGTTATCAAAGACGGCATCACACGGAAATTTTGCTTGAAACGCTTGCGCTTTTTCCATCGTACGACAAGCAACCCCATAAAGCTGGGCATCTTGAAAATTTTCTAGACTTGCAGCAAAGCGATTGGCGATATTTCCGGCACCAATAATTCCCCAATTGATCATTTCATTTCCCTCTTTTCTTCAGTTGACGGGTATTCTGAGAGAATCCCTGATTCCAAAACAGATTGTTTTTTTCTTAACTCGACAATATTTTTTTGATATTCTTTGGCATACAGCAATGCAAACAGTGAATCTAAAATATACTCAAAGGCGACCTGTGAAGAAAAGGTACCGACTTTGAGAAAATCACGTTCATCATGAGAAGCGATGATCGCATGGGTCGCTAATGGGATGATTTTCGCATGGGCGTTGCCAGAGATTACGATCACTGGTACCCCAACATCACGAAAGTGTTGCATGATTTTTTCGTATTGTGTATTTTTCCCACGATAGGTAATAAACACGGCACAATCATTTTGCGTGACGTTCGATGCATTCCACGCGTCATCCCCATATTCATCAGCTACGATCAGATACTTATTGATTTTGACCAACTTATTTTGAAAACTTCTTGCCCGGATCTGAGAATCGCCGCGAGCAAATAAGAAAATCCGTTGCGCAGCTTCCAACGATTGCACCACTGCTTCCATCGTTTCTGGAGCGACCTGAGCGTGGGTTTTGTGGATCGAGTTGATCGTTAGATCGGCCATTTTTTTCATAATATCAGGTGTTTGATCCTTGGGCGAAAAGGGAAAATTCGCGTCAACAAAGGTTGGGTTGAACATCTGATTATGGGCAATTTCAGCCAGACCTAAGCGAAAACTTTTAAATCCTTCATACCCCATCTTTTTGGCTAGACGAATGACGGAAGAGTGGGATGTGTATGTATGCTTAGCGATGACTTCAATCGTCAACGAAGGCACATCATTGATATTTTGCAAAATATAATCGGCAATCCGTTTCTCCGTATTGGTCAATCCTTCTTGAAGCCGTAATTTATCTCCTAATAACATCAAACCACCTCTTTCTAATCATAGCCTAGGACAAAGAAAACCAAAAGCAAAAACTGTGCCTTTTTGGCAATTTGGTAAAAATGTTCAGAACCACTCAGCAGTTTGCGAAAAAGTCTGGTCAAAAGAACCTGTTTTTGGCAAAAGACTTCCCATTTCGAAGGATTTCATCAATAATCAAGCTATCAATTCATAGGAGGCGTTACAATGTTAACTATCGCATATCTCGGAAACGGAAAAAGCACCAATCGCTACCATCTGCCTTTTTCAACCAAGCTACAGGATAAGATCAAAGTAAAGACGATCTATTCTCCAAGCGGAAAGCTGACCTGGCCAACACTGGAAGACGTTCATTACACCTCTGACTTAGAGGATATTTACCGTGATCCTGAAATTCAATTAGTTGTGGTCACGACCCCTAGTCATTTGCATTATAAATTAGGCAAGGATGTCTTGCTCCATGGGAAAAATGTCTTGATCGAAAAACCTTTTACGGAAACCTCGGCACAAGCAAAGGAATTGTTCGCACTGGCGCAGGAAAAAGGCTTGTTTGTGCAATGCTATCAAAATCGACGCTTTGATTCTGATTTTTTGACCACGCAAAAAGTGATCGAAAGCGGCGTGCTCGGAGATCTCTTAGAAGTAGAGATGCATTATGATTATTTTCGCCCAGAGATTCCACGGTCAGTGACCGAATTTTCACTGAATACTAGCTACTTGTATGGACACGCTTGTCATACACTGGATCAAGTGATCTCCTATTTTGGGCAACCAGACGATGTCCATTATGAGGTTCGGCAATTGCTTGGAAAAAATCGCATGAATGATTACTTCGATTTGGATCTGTTTTATGGTCGAATGAAAGTCTCAGTCAAATCTAGTTACTTCCGATTAAAAGAACGGCCTAGTTTCGTCGTTTATGGTGAAAACGGCGTTTTTGTTAAACAAACGAAGGATCGACAAGAAGAGCATCTAAAACAGTTTTATCTCCCGGATCATGCCGATTTTGGGATCGATTTACCGGAACACTATGGCACACTAACTTATATGGATGCTAACGGTGACTACCATGAAGAAAAAGTCATCTCTGAAATTGGTGATTATAGCCGTGTGTACGAGGGCGTCTATGAAACGATCATCAATGGCAAAGAGAAAATCGTGAAAGACGAAGAAACGATTTTACAAATCGAAATGCTAGAAACAGGCATCAATCAAATGATCACTGAGTCATAAGGCAGAGTGATTACGAGGCTTTTGACAAACAAAGCGCCTGAAGGCATCAACTGACTCATCGTAAAGGAGTAGATACGAATCGAATCTTCAGAAATCCTGCAAGAAGAACAGCAGCTGCAGTTTGCTCATTTTGACAATGACCTCGCATTGCGATTGGTAATTGCCATTGATCAGTACGTTAAAAGGAACTACCCGAAGCCTGTAGGGATCAAAGTTGTTCATCATGGCTTGCCGATCATTCGATTTTTAATGGCAGGGCGAAAAGAAAGCCCTTGGCTTGAAAGAAAAGAACGAACGGTACTAGAAAGCGGGCATAGTTCACTATACGTCTATGCGCAAAAAGATAGAGATATACAATTTGCTAAATGGGCACAAGACGAACATTATGCAGTTTGTGGTGGTGGTTTTCCAATTATCGAAGATAGAGAAGTCACTGGTGCTATCTGTGTGTCAGGTTTGGCCCATTTAGAGGATCATAAAGTGATCACCGAGGTATTGAAACAAATGATCTAAGAAGATAGAAAAGGGGAAGCAAGATGAACTTAGCGATTTTAGGGGCAGGCATGATCGTCCATGATTTTTTGACGGTGGCAGGGGATGTCCCGCAGCTTGAACTGTCCGCTATTTTTGGGACAGAAAATGATTTAGAGAAAATGAATCACTTAAAACAGCAATACGGGATTCAAACCGTCTATACAGAGTTAGGGGCATGTTTGGCGGATCCCTTCGTTGACACCGTGTATGTCGCATTGCCCAATCATTTGCATTTTTCCTTTGCCAAAGAAGCGATCCTCGCTGGCAAACACGTCATTTGTGAAAAGCCATTTACGTTGCAGACACGAGAATTAGTAGAATTAACAGAATTGGCTGCTGCCCATGGGGTGCTTTTGATGGAAGCCATCACGAATCAGTACTTAGCCAACTACCAAGGAATAAAAGCGCAGCTTGAAACATTGGGAGAGCTGAAAGTGATTGAATGCAACTATTCGCAATATTCTTCTCGTTATGATTCATTCAAAGAGGGAACCGTTTTACCTGCATTTAACCCAAAAATGGGTGGTGGGGCATTGATGGATATCAATATCTATAATATTCATTTTGTGGTCGGGCTTTTAGGAAAACCTAAAAGTGTCCGCTATTTTGCTAATGTCGAAGAGGGGATCGATACTTCTGGCATGCTGTTTTTAGACTATGAACAAACAAAAGTCGTTTGTATTGGCGCCAAAGATTCGACAGCGACGATTCGCTCAACGATCCAAGGGACGAAAGGATCGATCATCGTCAACGGGCCGACGAATGTGCTTGCCAGCTATGACGTTGAACCGGTCAATGGGGCAAAAAGCTATCAGGATCAAAGCGTTCACGGACATCGTATGTTTGAAGAATTTGCCCGTTTTGCACAAGCCATTCACGAAAATGATCATGCCTTTGTCAAGGAACGCCTTGCCCATAGCAAGCTGGTGATGGAAGTAGTGGAAAAAGCATTGGCAGATGCCCAGATCGTATTAGGATAATCGCATCAATGTGGAAAGACACCAGCTTCTTAGAGAAGTTGCTGGTGTCTTTGTGTGTTGTCTTATTTTTTCTTCTTTAAACTCAATAAGGTTAGTGGGATACCCAAGGTGAGATAGCCGACAATTGTCATCAAACAGACGACCAGCCAAAAGTTATCTACTGCTAGAACGCAATCAGGCCATAGGCCACCAGAATCGAGAGGAAATAAAAAAGAAAGAGCTGAAAAAAACGCTTAAAACTCACAGTCATTCATTCTCCTTTGTCGTTAAACTGACAAGAAAAGTATACCATATCAAACGCAATTTTAAGGGATGATTGTGATCATTCGCAGGAGCCGTTAAAGGCGAATTGTTTTGTGGGCTGACCGTGATTCGCTATACTTGAAGGGAAGAGAAAGAGCAGGATTTTTTTAAGAGAAGGAGGAGACAGATGAAAAAGGTGGATGTACTGATTATCGGAGCGGGTCCAGCTGGTACGGCTGCTGCCTACGGGTTAAAAGCCAAAGGAAAGACAGTGGCGATCGTCGAAGCTGATTTATGGGGTGGCACGTGCCCCAATCGCGGGTGCGATCCGAAAAAACTACTGATGCGAGGCGTAGAAGTCAAAACAGAGGCGAAACGTATGCAAGGCAATGGCGTTCAAGGGCAGGTAGCCATTGATTGGCCGGCACTGATGGCGTTTAAGCGCTCGTATACTGATCGTGTGCCGGAGTCAACCAAACAAGGGTTACTGGCAGAAGGGATCACTACTTACTACGGACAAGCCACTTTTCGTGATGCCCATACGGTCGTCGTGGGTGCAGAAGAGATTCAAGCAGAAAAAATAATCATTGCGACAGGACAGCGTCCAGCCGTACTACCAATCGTCGGCAAGGAGCATCTACAAAGCAGTACTGATTTTCTTTCCTTTGAAAAGATGCCAGCAACGATTGCTTTCATAGGTGCTGGATATATTACCTTCGAATTGGCAATGATCGCTCAAGCAGCAGGTGCTGAAGTTCATGTGATCCATCATAATGACCAGCCGCTAAAAGGATTTGATGCAGAATTAACCACAGAAATGGTTCGCTCAATGCAGGACCAAGGCGTTTCGTTTCACTTTAATCAGAATACACAGCGAATCACGAAAGAACAAAACCACTATACGATTCAGACACAAGCAGTGTCTCTCACAGTAGAAGCAGTGATTGGTGCCACGGGACGCAGACCCAATAGCGATCAGCTGCAACTGGAAAAGGCAGGGGTAGAAACGTCAAAACAAGGGATCGTAGTAAATGAGTTTTTGCAGACTAGTCAAACACACATCTACGCAATCGGAGATGTGCTAGCGAAAAAGCAGCCAAAACTGACGCCTGTTGCTAGCTTTGAAGCCGCCTATCTTGTCGAGCATATAGATGACCAGAAAACGCCCATCCGCTATCCGCTGATCCCTACACTAGTTTTTGGTGCGGAAAAACTGGCAAGAATCGGGATCAGTGAGCAAGAGATTGCCGATCATGCCTCAGAATATCATAGCGAGGTGATGGATCTTTCTTCTTGGTACACCTATCGACGAATCAATGATCAAGAGGCAAAAATCAAATTGGTTTATGACACATCTGATACCATCGTTGCTGTCACGATTTTTTCTGCATTGGCGGATGAGTTGATCAACCACTTCGTTTTTGTGTTGGAAAATCAGCTATCGAAAGAAGCACTGGCACAAATGATTTTTGCCTACCCCACACCTGCTAGCGATTTGTCCTATTTTCTATAAATAAACAAACAAGCCTGCGCTAGTTTCCGCTAGCACAGGCTCTAAATTATTATGTCCGTATTGACTATAGTCCGTGAACCTTAAATGAACCTTAAAGTTAGGCTGGGTTTCATTTAAGCAATGTCTTTGTTTTCTAGTAACCCTAGGTTTAGGCTTTTTTTGAAAGCCGACGGACAGCAACAATCAGTAAGATCGATGACAAGAAGAGTCCGACCAAATAGATGATGAAAATAGAATCTGGCTCATAGTGCCGATAATTGAATATTTTTACCATAAAAAAGAGAAACGGGATCGCTGCAATAAGGGTTGAAACGAAACGTTTCCGCCATTGTATGAAAAACGATCCAATCACTAGAAAAAGACAAAACGGGATCCAAAAGACCAAATGTCCGATAAGTTCGATTTTTCACACCTCCTAGCAAGTAAAATCATCATAACGTTTCTTCCTAAAAAGCAAGCGTGAATGAAAAAATAATCTCATTAGGCATGTATGAAATTATGAGTGGAGTCTTCTGAAAAGTTCACAAGAAATCTGAGAATTTCAAAAGGAAATGAAAAAACGGGCGGTTAGGAATGTCCCAATAGTCCGAGACAAGAAAGCACCTGTTGCAGCATTCGTTTTCACTTGAATCCTGCAAGAGGTGCTCTTCCGTAGAAAATCTGGTGCTTTATTCAATTGATATCAAAGAAATGATTAGGAAGGAACGGCAGTCTTTTTTTATGGCAAGATATTCTTACTATACAAAAGGGAAATGATCATACCTATATCCAATAGATCCTTATAATAAAATCCTTTCAGTGGACCAAAGTGTAAGAAAAATCCGAGAATCAGTAATACAAACAGCAGCAGGAAGAGCAGGTTGAAAATGGTCATCAAGCGAAAACTGAAATGCCAATTACTCAAGAAATACTGATATTTGGCTGCTCTGTAAATTTTGTTTTGAATTGGAATTTTCTTGAGTGCAGGGATCGATTCATGATAGGACGTAAATAATTCGTAGTCTTTTTTCGTCAGCACTTCTGAGAAAATGTGCGTCCCCGCTTGAAAGTCGAAATAGCCCCAATGGAATTGTTCTTTATCCTCTGGTGATTCGTGCTTCATCAGCTTTCTTGGCTTGATGGTGAACGCCTTGATGTTCTCATAGGGGTAACTGAAATAGGTGTTACTTTCTAAATAGTCGATGATGACCAGAAAAAGCATTCGGGTTTCTGTGAAAACCAACAAACGATTGCCGCGGGTATCATGAAAGATGTCACGGTATGCTTTTGCTTTCTCAGTTGTTGCATACGCATAGGCGCCAAGCCCTTGGTTGGCGAAGGCGAGGTTTCCATCTGGCGTCAAAGGCAGATAGCCAAGAATCGTTTCGTCTTTTGCTAAAAGCGTCCGAAGCTCCTCTAATAGATCTTGCAAGAAAACATATTGTTTGGACAGCTCGAAGGTTGTTGCTTTTTCTTGTTCAGTTACTTTTATCAGTGATTTATTTTCATTTAAGACTAACTGTTTAAAATCCATCGATAGTCATCCTTTCTTTTAAGCGTTTGCGGCCACGGGAAAGACGATTGTAGATTGCTGAGACATTTAAGTCCGTCTGCTCTGCGATGGTTTCGGGTGATTCCTGATAAAAATAGTAGAGCAGAAAGATCCTTTGATCAAGGGCTTCAAGGTCTTCAATAAAGCCCAAAAAGTTTTCCTTTGTTAAAGGTGATTCTTCAATAGCTAGTTCCTGCTCATCAACAGGTTTTTCTTCCAATGAGCGCTTGTTCAACTTTCGCTTGTGGTCAATCGCACGACTACGACTGATCAAAAGCAGCCAAGTAATCAAGCGGCTTCTGTCAGGTTGATACGCAGCTATCTTTTGCCAAACCTCGTAAAAAACTTCGTTCGCTACATCTTGGCGCTCGCTCACTTCATGCGGTTGGGAGAGGACACTATGAATCGTCCTCAGCATGCTATCACCATAAACAGCTAACAGTTCTTCTAAGCCGGCATAGTCTTTCTTTTTGATTCGTTTAATGATTTCTTCATCCTGCACCTTTTTCACCCCTTCACACTATATACGAAGAATTTTTGTCTTTTCTATCAGAAAAAGAAAAAAACCTCTGTTAACGAGGTTCATGTTCTTTGGCCATAAGATCTGTTGCTAAGCGCTGTGCCAAATACTCCCAAAGAATGCCACCAAAAAAAGCGCCTATCATATAAAGAGTGGCTGCTTGCAGCTCCAATGGATTATTTGCTAGCCGGAAAGAAAACAGCGAGCCGATGATGAATAGGTAGCTGCCAAAAAGCACTTGCCGCCACGAGCGTTTTTTAACAAACTTGCTAATGAGAAAGGTTGAAAGGATCATCAAGAGAATTTGGATGAATGCCAGAGAAGGAAAAAGTGCAAAGTCAGAAACAACCATTTCCCTCAATTGTTGAATCAAGAAAAAGAAAGCAAAGAGAATGAGCCCGCGTGAGAATATACTAAGCCGCAAGGAAGATATTTTTTTTCGCATTGGTTTACTCCTTGAAAGGTTTTCTTTATTATAGCAAATTTTTAGTTAAACAATGTAAAAAGATGAACGAGAAAGTCTGCAAAAAACTTCTCCTAAGTATGCGCTCTTTTAGTATACTTGAAAGAAACGAGTGGATGGACTCGATACATGAGGAGGATTGCATGCCAATGATTCTTTTTGCACCTGCGGTATTCAACTTGGCTGAAACGACACGGATGATCGAAGTCGCTAAACAAATGCAAGGAAATCACCACTGTGAGTTCTTTGGTTTTTCAAAGACCTTTGCTTCACTTATCATTGAAAGTGGTTTTACGTACCATTTATTGACGCCGACTCTGACAGAAAAACAAGAGGAACAGATCATAAAATTAGATCAACTGCGCTCATTCAAAAATCCCTTCACCAAAGAGATGGTTGCTGCGCGTATCCTGAGCGAAAAAAAACTGGTCGACAAGCTTGCTCCTCAGGTGATTGTAACTGGATCGAATGTCACGATCTTTCTATCTGCTCGCAGCAAACAGATTCCCTTAGTCTACGTAAAACCCTATGCGATGAGTGATCCCTTTTTTCGATCAGATAGCGCGTTTATCCCTTCTAGTTTGCGTTTCTTCGGACCGTTAAGGAAACCACTTTGGTATTGGACAAGAAAACAATTGGTAAAATCCCGCTGGATGCCCCGAGCATTCAAACACGCTGCCCAAACAGAAAAACTTTCTATGCCTGAAACGAGCTTACGAATGATGGACGCTGATTTAAATCTCATCACCACTCCTGAACGCTTTATAACAAAAGAGCTGCTGCCAGATAATTATCGAATCGTGGGGCCGATTTTTGCCAAGATGGGGGCGTCCTTGCCAGAAGAAGTGTTGACTTTTATTGAACAAAAGCGGCGGGAAAGAAAACGAATCGTTTATTTTGCAATGGGCAGTTCGGGGAATCCGCGCATGGTGCGAAAAATCTTAGCTTTCTTACAAAACCGTTCGGAACTAGCGATCATTGCTCCGGTTACTCATCTACTCAAGGGGAAACACAACGTCTCAAAGAATTTGTTCCTGACCGAATATCTGCCAAGTCATCTATTGCATGAGCATATCGATTTTTCTTTTATCCATGGTGGGGAAGGGACTGTTCAAACAGCTTGTGCCTCTGGGAAGCCGTTTATCGGAATCGGGATGCACTATGAGCAAAGCTGCAATATTCAGTACTGCATGGCGTATGGCAATGCAATTGCACTAACAAAACCAGTAACTGTGAAAAAGCTAGAAGTTGCCCTGACTGAGGTTTGTTTACCGAAAATCCGACAACAAGCCTGCCAGCTAAAGAAGCATTTCCCGACAAATGGTCCTCAGAAAGCGATGCAGGAGATTGAACACTTTTTAGAAATAAACAATAGTGATTATCATTGAGATAATCACTCTTTTTTTAATAGAGATCTAATAGCATCAGCAAACCTGGGACCCACGTAGTGAAGATACCGCAAGCGATCGCAAAATAATGAATCTTACGACCAAAGTTTACCTTCACGATCGTATCCAAAAAGCCGCAAAACCATAACGCTCCCCATGTTAACCAAATCAGTGCAAAAAGGGGATCTTGCTCCCATCGCCAAGAAACCCAGGCAAAAGGCAAGGTATTGATGGCTACGAATAGCGCAAAAATCCCATAAATACGTAGATCTAAATCAAAAAGGTAAATGATCCCTACCAATAAATACGTGAAGGCAAAGAGAAAGCCAGTGCCTGCTTCATAATAAGCGCCTTGAAGCATATAGATTAGATTGATAATGAAAGATAACGAACCTGTAAAAAGATTAATTAAAGCAAGTGAACGATAGTCAATGTGAAGTAAACTTCCCCAGCCGTTGATTATCAAAGTAATTCCTACAAAAAATAAGCCGATCCCTAACATAAAATCCTCCTTTACTTAAATTTAGAATAACAAATTCCAAGAAAAAATAATACCTTTATTTATTTTTATGTCAATAAAAAGGAAAATAATTTTCAAATTTACTATTTTTTGCTGTTAAATTTGATAAAATCAATAACAAAGGGCGCTGCTTGCCGATGTTTTTCTCGTTAAGGGGAAAATTCCAGCGTTTAAAAGGAACTTTAACTCGTTGGAAGAATGGGAAAAGAGAGAGGAACAATAGATTTTCAGTGTATTAATTGGACAAAAAGCTGACGAGGCAGTAGCTTATCGGTTTTTACGAATTTGCAGCAGTGAAGACTGTTTTGCGGAAAGGAGGAATTATGCCGAGAAAAGATCGAATCTTACTTTTTATTGACGAATATATGCAAGCTCAAGGTTGCGCACCTACCATACGAGAAATCTGTGCCAATGAAGAGATAAAAACAACTTCTTTGGTTTATCGTCATTTATTGCGTCTTGAAAAAAGAGGCCTGATTTACCGAGCTTATCGCTTTAAGTCACGTTCGGTTCGTTTTACAGACGAAGGGAAGGCCTATGTCAAAGTGTTGCGACAAGCACAAGCCAACGAAGAATAAATAAAACCAAAATAAAAAAGCCTAAGGCTTTTTTATTTTGGTGCACGGTAGCCGGCAGCTTCCGCTTCAGCGATGGTTTTGAACCATTCTTTCGGGTTGGTAGTATCCTCGTAGTATTTAGATCCGGGCAAATGATAGATGCCGCTTCTTGATCCTTTGATCAAACCGTTTCCTTGTTGATCGACATATTCTTTCTGTTTTTCCTCTGTTTCACTGCTTTGAGAAGTGGCTGTTGTCGTGTTGTTTTCACTACTTGTAGCATTCTCCGGCTGCGTCATATCTTCGTTGGAAATCTCGCTGCTACCATCCGCATAGTTGATTGTGACACCATCTTGGATGTTGAAGATATAATAGTTGAATTGGATCGTATCCTCGCCAATAGATTTGGCTTGCATCTGTACCCCACGGGCAACTAGCTCGTCATCGCGATAGATCGGGGTGACGGAATATCGGACATAATGATTTTTATCTTGCTTGAGATAATAGTTGATATCCATTTCTAAGCGCAACATCTCGGGATTGTTCAACTGACTTGTCCCTGTGATCAGATTCTTCCAGTTTGCATTTTCGCCAGCTAAAGCAAAGCCAATCAAGTGGGTTCGATTATATAAATATTTCCCATTGGGGAGCTGTTTATTACGCCAACCTGTCGGTTTCACACTGGAAATATCGCCACGCTTTTCCGTGGGCATCAAGGATTGATTCAACATTGCTTCAGCAGAGGTCGCACGATTGAGGTGATCGAGGTCGCCGTATGCTTCCCAGGCGCCATTTTCAAGGGAAAGATCATCTTCTGAAAACTCAGGAATGTTCTGATTGACTTCAATCGTTTGGGTGCCTTGGTAAGTTAACTGTGCCAGCTCATCTGCACGAATATCCTTAGCAGAAGTGACTGCCACTTCTGATGATGGTGTTTTGTGATTTGGGAATAGATCATTACTGTGTAGGAAACTAAATCCGACTGCTGCGAGTGCGAGAAGCGCAGTGACCGATCCGATAAATGTTTTTTTCTTTGCCATCTTTTTTTGCCTCTCTTTTCATTGATGTATAGTTAGCATAAACGGGGAGTAAAAAAACTGCAACCCATTCATCATACCATTTGCATGGAGCGTTTTACAGAACTTTCAGGTTTCTTTTGCTTTTTGATCTCAAATGTTCTTAACCCACTTTCTTTACCAAGGGAACATGCCTGAATGGTTTTTTTTATTTGCAAGTCAAATTTTTCATGTTTTAAAAAAACTATGTGATATAATGAATAAAGTTGTTGCTATTTCCCTTTGATGCTTGTTTTAATAACAGGCATCTCCAGCTGCGGAACGAAATTTCAGCTGTATAGCACGCAACCTTCAAACGAAAGAAATCTGGACAATTTTCTGAACGATTTCCTTTCTTTCTTTGAGCAAAATTACAGGAGAAGGAGTGTATCCCATGAACCAGCAAGAAACCATCTTACATTATTTAAATCAGAAAGACTCTGAAAAATTAAAAGAACTCGTATCAGGAATGGAAGAGCTGCCGCTGTTACAATTGTTCAGCAATTTATCCGCGGATGAAAAAGTGATCGTTTTCCGACTATTACCGAAAGATAAAGCACTTATCCTGTTTGAAGATTTGACACCAGCTACACAACAACACTTATTACGCTCTTTCACCGATGAACGGGCAACCGAGTTTGTGAACGAAATGGCACCAGATGTCCGAGTAAGACTCTTGGATGAGTTGCCAGCGACCGTAACACAAAAACTTTTACAATCAATGGCACCGGATGAACGTGCTGCAACAAACCTCTTATTAGGGTATGAGGCTGAGACTGCTGGACGTTTGATGACACCGGAATTCATCACATTGAAAAAAAATATGACGGTCAATCAAGCGTTAGAAAAAGTGCGAATGCAAGCCAAAGAAAAAGAAACGATTTATACGCTTTATGTTACTGATCAAACGAAAACATTAGAAGGTGTTTTGTCGCTGAAAGATCTCTTAATGGCGCAAGGGGATCAACTCATCAGTGAAATCATGTCCCAAAAAGTTATTTATGTTACCACGGACACGGACCAGGAAGAAGCGGCACGTTTGCTAAATGAACTAGATATCATTGCGCTACCAGTCGTAGACAAGGAATCGCGAATCGTTGGGATCATCACTGTCGATGACGCCATCGATGTCATCGAGCAAGAAACGACAGAAGACATGTTTAATGCCGCTGGTTTAGTCGATGTTGCTTCTAATGAAGCAGACCGTAGTAACGTTCTGATCAACGGCACCCTTTGGCAAATTTGGAAAGTCCGATTGCCGTTCCTAGTGATCACTTTGGTTGCCGGTCTTTTAGCTGGGGTAGTCATTGATGAATTTGAACAAACATTGGAATCGGTGGCAGCCGTTGCGATTTTTATCCCTTTGATCATGGATATGGGTGGAAACGTTGGTACACAGTCCTCAACTGTTTTTGTTCGCGGGATGTCATTAGGGCATATTGATCTTTCGACCTTCACTCGCCATTTCTTTAAAGAAGTTTGGATAGGCTTAAGTCTAGGTTTGATCGTAGGGGTCATCTCTGGGGCTGCTGCATCACTTTGGCAAGGAATCCCGATGTTAGGTGTGGCTGTTGGTATTTCGTTAGTTTTTGCCATGACCTTAGCCGCAGCACTTGGCTTTTTAGTCCCGTTTGTACTGATTAAACTAAACATCGACCAAGCAGCCGGTTCGGCACCGATCATCACATCGATCAAAGATATTGCTGGCTTGTTTATCTACTTCGTTTCAGTAAATGTCCTTTTGGGTCATTTGCTTTAGCATACTGTCCGTTCCAGTGGTATAATAAAGCGACATCACATGATGAGCACAACATAGAAAGGGGAAATGTCCTATGACAAATCAAATGAAGCAACATCAACTCGGAGGTTTCTCTTTTTAAGTGCGGCCTCCTAATTAACTGGAGGGAAATCATGGAAAAACAAGGAATCGTGGTTTTTCAGGCTAAGGATATCGCAAAAGTCCGCCTGACTACAGGAGAAGAATGTTTAGCAACCGTTTCAGGAAAATTTCGTCAACAGGCACGAGCGCCAAAGGATTATCCTATTGTTGGTGATTTTGTCCAAGGGCAGGTGTATGATCAAGATCATTTCTTGATTGATGCTTTGCTGCCACGAAAAAGTTTTTTACAACGAAAAGTAGCTGGAAATCGCACGGACGAGCAAGGCATTGCGGCGAACATCGACACAGTTTTTATTGCAACTAGTGCCAATGAAGAATTCAATTTGGCTCGGTTAGAGCGCTTTGTAACGATCGCTTGGGACAGTGGGGCTAATCCGGTGATTCTCTTGACCAAAGCCGATCAAGTTACTGCTGATAAAAAAGCAGAGCTGCTGCAAGCATTAAACGATGCATTTGGTGTGAAAACATTTGCTACGTCCATTTTTGAACCAAACGAATTGCTGATGGAAACGTATTTTTCTGACGGACAGATCAGCGCATTTATCGGTTCATCTGGGGTCGGAAAGTCCAGCTTATTAAATCAGCTTATGGCGCAAGACGTTCAAAAAACCAATGACATACGAGAGGATAGTCGAGGACGACACACGACGACGAGTCGCCAGTTGTTCACTCTGTCCTCTGGCGCAATGATCATTGATACTCCTGGCATGCGGGAAGTTGGCATCAGTACCGTCCGTTCAGCTTCGATCGACCAATCCTTTGAAGCGATCAGCCAGTATGCTGAAGGTTGTTTTTTCAGAGACTGTCGTCATGAAACAGAACCGAAATGCGCGGTCAAAGCAGCCATTGCTGCCGGTGAACTTTCAGAAGAAGCTTTCGCCCGCTATCGTAAAATGGAAAAAGAACTGGCGTATTTGAAGCGAAAAGAACAGATCAAAGAATTGAAAAAGTAAAAGTTAGCACTCCTTTCTTTAAGAGGAGTGCTTTTTTGTACGTGTTAAGAGAGTCTTGTTGAGTAAAGAAGAGGGACGTAGACAATGTCCTTGTGTTTTCACGAAAAGGCGGCCAATTCCACTGGGCACTACATGCTAAGTGGTTGAACTAAGCTAAGAACGCCTGTCTGGTTGAAAGCTACCGTCAAGAAAGTCAGTATAAAAAAACACAGTGGGGTGTTTTCCCACTGTGTTTTGAGCAATGATTTGCCCCTGCCAAGGTATTTCAAGTATAAAGCGTTGATTCTTAAATAGCAACTCGAAAAAAATCGCCTCATTAAGCAGAGCGCAGAATTTTCGTCATGGCTTTTCCTTTCGCCAGTTCATCGATCAGTTTATCTAGATAACGAATTTCTTGGACCATTGGCTCTTCGATCTCTTCTACCCGAATGCCGCAAATGACACCAGTGATCTGCTTTCGTGCGGGATTGAGCTGAGGGGCTTGACTAAAAAAACGTTCAAAAGAAAGCTCTTCATTCATCTGTTGCAGCGTTTCTTGGTCATAACCGGTCAGCCAGGTAATAATCTGATCCACTTCTTCTTTTGTTCGATTTTTCCGCTCTGCTTTGGCAATATATAGGGGATAGACTTTCGCGAAACTCATTTGGGTGATCTTTTGATTTTTCATGATATACTCCTTTAGTCTTTACACAAAGTATACTTTATTTTCTTCGTTTTGCCGAGATTTTCGACACTTGTTGTGTGCCAAAAATAGGCGAGGGGACTAAAGAATGATCTTTTCTTCTTGTTCACGAAACCCTAGAACTTTTTGACGTGACTCGCCATCCCAATAGAGTAAGTCCAAATTCTTATGCAGCATTAGCTGTGTATATAATTCTTTCAGCGTCAGAGCGGGTTTTTTTGGTTCAAAAAATAAAATCAATTGGTTATGGCTATCTTGGGCGATCGCCGTAAAAGGAATCAAGTTTTCTTTGTACGTTAAATAAATTCCTTGGTAATCTGCTGCACTCGACGACGTTGTCAGTGCTGTCAAGAGGTCTCTTGCTCTCATAATGAACCCGCCTTTACTGTTTTTTGCCGATAGGCATCGATATCCAACATTATTTTCGTTTTGCCGTACACCGTATACTTTTGCACCACGAATTGACGGCGCTTATTCCAATAGCCGCCCACGGTTAGAAACATGCCGTCATCAACATCCCCTAAAAAATTCAAACTGTGTTTCGCAATCAAACAGTTGGTGGTACCTAGTGTAAAGCGGACCAAAGGGGAGGGGGCAAAGGAGACGATTCTTATTTTTGAGACAGATCCTTTTTGTGTTTCCATCATTTCTTCCTCCTTTAGTTTAAGTAGTGTAAACAGTTGTATTATTCGCTGAGATCAAACCATTTTCTTTCTTCGTAGAAAGCAACGTGACGAATCTCATCATAATGGATTTTTTCCGTTGTTTCTCCCGTCAAATAAATACCTAATGGGTCATAACCGCTGATTTTCCCGATAATATCTGGAGGATAGCCGCCTTCTTCATTAACTTCTTCTCGTTGGATCGCCACAGTTAGGTTCTTTTTCATGGCTTCAAATAAACACTGATTGATTTCTTCCGTTGTGAGTGACGGCTTAGGTGGACAATCAAACTTACGTGTCGGTTCCTCTTCAATTTCAGTTGTATGCTCAGATAAAAAGAATCCTTGCCACTTTAGCTTTTTTCGATCTTCATATGGTTGTAGCATACCCATAGCAATCACCTCTTATCTATATAATACAAACATACGTTCTCTTTTGTAAAGCGAACAGATTTTTAAATTTCTGATTCTTCTATGAAACATCTAAAAAGGGCATCAAACAAGGGGCTAGTGGTGGGTATCGTTTTTTTGCACTATATCTGTTATAATTTATCCTGAAGCGACGATGAACGTTTTGGAAAATAGCTGGCGAAAAAGGAGAATAGTATGTCTGGATTAATCGTGGTCCTGCTTACGATCTACTTTGCAAGTAGGAAAGATAAAGAACAGTGGCTTTTTGATCGCAAACGATTGACTATTCTGGCGCTTATGTTTGTGATCGTCGGCATAAGTTGGGGCTTAAATGACAAAATAATGAAGGATCCTCTGAACCAAAATATTAGAAGTGATTTACTGTTTAATTATTCGTTCCCCTTATTGATATGTATGCTAGGTTTATTTATCAAAGAAATACCACGTTGGGGACGGATCGTGACTTTGTCATTTGGCTTTATGATTTTCGGGTATTTAGCTTTGCACTATTTGATAGGGTTTCACAACCCGTATTGGGAAAATCTACAGCTAAGTCCATTGTATTGGCTGCCAAGTGACTAGCCATACGAAAGTATCGCCAATGGAAACGCAAAAAAGCACTCCCTTTATTGAGTGCTTTTTTGCGGCTAAATAACTGCAGCAAGGTGTTTCTTTTCCCAAAAAAATAGGTTAGACCTAAGTAACGAGGGGATCATATAAGGAGAAGTCATGACTGTTTAAATCAAAACGATTGATTCTTGACTAAACCGTGTCTTTTGATCATTGCCAAAGTAAAATATGCGACGAGCGTTCCTGCAATCCCAAAAAGTAAATCGATTCGATCAGGGGTGTTCATAAAGCCAAAGACAGTCTCACTTAATAGATTGGCAATGAGCAAAAGCAGGGTCAATAGCGTGACGGCTTTAAATGGCGCACCCAACAAGAGCCAAAAGTACCCCAGTAAGCCAATAATCAAACTAATCGAAAAATTGGAGATATGAAGATAAAAGTCAGGATACATCGAAGTAAAGAAAGAAATGTCCAAGTACTTTGATAAGTAGAGGAAGAGGGCTGTGAACACGAAAAGCAAGTAGAGGAGTGACGCCCATATTTTTGGTAAAAAGACTAGCTTTAGTTGCGTATTCTTTTTCATTTTTATTCTCCTTTTAGGAATTATCAGCTATACTGATGGAATTGCTTTTATCGGGCATTAATTACACAAATGGAAAAACAAGCTGCAAACTAGGCAAGTCAGTAGTCTGCACCTCATTAATGGTAAAATGAGGTGAGGTGATAAAATGACAATAATAAACAATCAGCGATTATGGTTAGGCATAGGGATAGAAATTATTTTGCTCATATCATTCAGCATGATTATGTATTTCATCCTGACGAGTGGCAATTTGAAGCAAAACCCGTTCACAAGTCGACAAAAAGGAAAAATGAGCTTATGGATAGCTGCTGGTTTGATTTTACTTGCCATGGTTCTAGTATTCCAAGGAATGATCAACGGCGCTTTATTCAGGCTTTTTTAGCAGAATATGGACGTTTATGGTGACCTACGAACATTACAATTATATTAAATAACGAAATGCCCTAAGTTATCTACATAATTTTAGGGTTCTTTTTTATAGAATCATGTAACGGATATTTGTCAGTATTTGCAACATCTGAGCACTAGTGTAAGAACTTTGAAACGGATTGGCTGTATATGAATAAAATTTGAGAAAAAAGCTCAAAGATTTTCAAAATGATTATAGCATACAATCAAACCGATTGGTTCGTGAATCAAGGCTGATAGCTTGAATCTGTATTTGCTGAGATAAAAAAGACGAATCCGCAAGTAACTTGCTACCAGACAGTTATCAATCTGTTAATCAGCAAATCAAAAAAAGAATCTGAAGAACATGTAAAACAAGAAATTCTTAGTTTTAATTGAATTTTAGGTGCATTAGCGACAATCTACTGATAAAAGTCATTCGGAGGGAGGTAAAATGATACAAAATTGTCTTGAACTATTTAGAATGGCACGAACCCTTTTTTGAATGTAACTTTGTATAATATATATTATGTAAACTAAAATAAAAAAATTTTTAAACACCGTATTTAGCTAGTAATTGTGCGACTCTCCTCTCTCTTATTCATGATTATTTCCTTCAAATTAACCTAAATAGCAGCATAATCCAAAAAAACGGTTATTTAAGCGATAGTTTAAGATTTTTGTTTATTTTACGACTGACAAGAAAATCAATTGACAAATTATATCTGTACCTTTGTCTGTATTTGATCTTGTTGATCCTTTAATCTTTGAATTCAAACATTGCTTGCAACTGCTAGCCAATCTCAATGAATCACTCAGCGCTTAATGAATCGCTGTTCACGATTTTATCAGTAGTGATTCGTACATAACCCAGCCAAATTTGTGCTAACTAAATAGCCTAATGGGAATCTTGATCACAGGCAAACCAGCAACGATAAACAAGAAAAGTTGAGTTGCGTTCAGTTTTCACCTAAACGGATCCGATTCCCATAGCGAGTCCTAATCAAGGGATCACAGTCATCTAAGTACAATTTTCTTTTTGTTGCTGCTAATAAAGCAATGACAGCTACGGAAAGTTTCAAACTATGTAATACAGGATCGCCGAAAAGACAATGATCAAAACGACCAAAACAATGATTAGTTGATTTAAACGTCGAATAAGCAGGTTTTTCTTATTTTTTTCAAATTCTTTTCCTTCATTTCGATAATATTCTCTATCTTTTGTTCCCACGAGCGCCAACTCCTTTTCCCTGATTTTATCACTATCCTGAAAACAATGGGTGCAATCAAGGTGTTTTGTACAATAAATGGCAGTATTTTGTTAGAGCTTACCATCGTATACGTATAGAGACTAAATAAGACGACTGACGAGTTCCAAGTGATTCATAACCGCAGCTTTCCGAATAACGCCCATACCTGGAAACGACCTTTGCTGATAGGCAGCAATTAATAGCTGCAGCCCAGCTGTTTGTGTAGGATATTCTTCTTCATGCTGTAACAAAGCTTCCATGACTTCGAAAAATTTTTCTTTCTGATTTGGTAATTCTTCCTCAGAAAATAAGTGAACGATTCGCAAATCTTGCTCAGTTGTCGGATAGATCCAATGCAAAACCAACCGCTTTGAGGGATAACTGTGCTCATAATAAATTTTGCTATCGACAGAAAAATCACTAAACCCAGCATAACCCAATTTTTGATAAAGATGATGGGTTTTTGAAAACCCTTCGTCCGGACATTCTGTATAAAAACTATTTTTAGGTAAACGTGTAAACGGATCTTCCATCAGTAGTTTCGGGCCGTTGATTTTATTTAACAAACGAAACTCTTTGCCTACCAGCACCGGCAGTGTATTTTCCCGCCAATCACTAGCGAGTGCTGGGTCCGCTTGATGAACGATCCAAAGATCAGGCGTTTCTTCCACTGTTTCAATGGGTCGATCTACGATCATTGCTTTAGGGGCAGCAACATTTTGCAACTCTGCTAACCCCTCTGCAGTCAGAAAAGCCCCAGCCTGTGGATTGCGAACAAGATAAAAAGGATGCTGCTTCCTTTGAAACAGGTCAATGGTCGTCCAAAACGTTTTTGATTGCTTGACCGGTTCAATGATCGGCTGGATCGCTTCTGACAAGCGATCTTGTTCCAACAGTGCTTTCAATGCCAATAAATCAAATTGTTTTCCACGAATATACGGGAAGTACATCTTCTTCTCTCCTTCTTACTCGCCTGATAAAAAACGTTTTTCCAGCGCTTCATAGGCTGCTCTCGTAGCGGCCAATTCTTCTTTCAAGGCTTCGATCGCTTGCAGCTGAGTATCTTCAATAAATCGATCATAGTAATTGACTCCACCACCGAACAAGTCATACTCAGGCTGGCGTTTCTTCAGTTCTTGGTACAAACGTTCTGTTGAAAATACCCGCAATCCTCGAGCAGTCTGTTTTGCTTTGCCGACTTCTCTCGCTTGTGCCGAAATCAACCGAAACAATAAGCCATTTTCTGGAACCTGCAGCTCTTGCCGTTGGGGTTTCTTTTCGACACTGAAATACCCTTTGCTGCCCGTTTCTTTTTCAAGAAATGCATGATAGACCAAAACACCAATTGTAGGTGCAATCTGATCTTTGACTTTTTCATACAATGACTTGGGTAAGACAAAATAATTATAATTCCCAATAAAGGATAGTTTTGCTTTTGAGCGAAAATCTGCCAAACTAACTTTGAGTTCGTAGCAACGCCATTCAAATGTATTTTCAGTCGTCAAGCGACAACTCAAAGTATCCACGATGCCGTGATCATCTGGCATGACTACCTCTTCTACCACAATATCACTGTTTTCACGACAATAATAATAAAGTGCCTCTTCCATTTCTAAAGTTAAGGATGTCTTCACAAATTCACGACCTTTGTCTTGTTTCACCTATTATAAAACATATGTTCGCATTTTAAAAGAGGGAAATAAAAGCAACCTATCATCCCCTCACTCATTCGGGCATCCGTTACCGAGAATCTCTTCAACCGTCCTCTTTGTACCGCGGAATCGTAACAAAAAAAGCAGCAAGAGCACACCAAGTTGCGTGATTAATAGACCTTTAAAGGGAAATTCAAAAGTAAAGCCTGCGGGAAGATGAAAGAAATGAAAAAAATCCTGCAGTGCTTTTTGACTAAGCCACAAACCGCTGACAAGCCCTATCAAACCAATAACAATGCTTTGAATGCCTACAAAGAAAAGCTCTTCTAAGGTGACCACCAACGGAGACTGTCCTAACAACAACCGAATACTCAGGGATTGCTGCTCCTCCCCCATCAAATGAAAACGATACATGTGATTGCAGTGCCATAAAAAGGCGGCGATCAATCCTATAGCTAGAATGCTAAGTACGAAGCGCAGCAAATGCAAAAAGAAAAGCCAACTGGCATATGTGAGATCCATCTGATTCTCACCACTATTTGTTTCGTAGTGCAGCCATTGATGAAAAAAAACTAGCCAATTCTCTGCAAAGATGGCAATGATCAGTAGAAGAATCGCCAATACACCACTCATCAGCAAACTGCGCCTACGAAGTGCTGCGTGCCAGCCGAATTGGCAAGGATAGTAGAAGTACCGCCATTTGTTCATGATATCCCTCCTTTTGGCGTCTATTTTACAGAACTTTTCAAATTTAGACAAACATCTTCTTGTTTACATAATATAATTATGATCAAAAAAGAGTGCGGCACGTAGCCCACACTCTTTTCCCTTTAGCTATCGACGTCTACAAATACCTTGTCAGCAGCTGCAACAAGCGCTGCGGAAATTCTGTTAGATTGGAAAGATCAATAAAGCGTTCTTCCCCATAAATCGCTTTGATCACCTCTTTGTCTTGGCCAATGGCAGCTGCCAGAAACAGCACCCCTTGTCGTTCATAGTCAGCGATCACCTGCTGAATATCTTCTTTGGCTTTTACCCCTGTATAATCAGGAAGAGCTTTTGGCTGGCCATCACTGATATTCAAGAGTAATTTAGTGGTTGCCGGCTGATGAGCGAGCTTTTCAGCTAGCACGCGCAAGACAGCCCCATCACGGTTATTTTGCCGAGGCTTCATTGTCATGAGTTTCTCTGGCACAAATTCAAAGCCTTCATTAAATTCTTTGTATGCAAAAAGCGAGGTTTTTTCACGAGCGGTCACGTCTGCTGTATCGCCATAGATCATCAATGGCAAAGATAAACGTTCGGCAAAAGCATTCACCGCTAAGACCGCCTGTTGCGCATACAATATCCGATCTTCTCGAATCATCGAACCCGATTCATCGATGCGCAAAGCAAGAGCTAAGGAAGGCTGTTCATGAGGTGGATTCTTCTTGTCAAAGGTCCGGAAATCTTGATACGCAACCTTGCTGGCATCAAAGCGTGTGCCGCTGTACTTACCTTTACTGTATGCCGAAGCTTGTTCATTTTCCAATACTTCTTGGGTTTGCTTGATCAATGACTCTACGATCGGCAGCAACGGCTGCAAACGCTGTTGGGCTTCAGTCGCTTTTTCTAAATCGACGGGTGGTCGATGAACGATCAGCCCTTCTTTGACATGGATTGATTCTTTCAATGCTTGTCGTGCTGTCTTTGATGCCGTGGTTTTCTTTTCTTTCTCCTGGGTTTCATACGCTTCGATCGACAAAGAATGAGCAGCAGGAGCTGCCTCTTGTGCCTCACTCCCAGCTTTTGCTTGGCCATCATGACTATTGCGTTCCAGTTCTTCTGAAAACGTCGCCTCAGTTGCTGCGCTTTTCGCTTCTTGTTTGTCAGAATCACTGGTTTCCATCGTTTCCGCCTCAGTTTCTTGATTGGGGGTCTCAAGGACTTGTTCATTTTTTAGGACGGGCGTACCTTCTTCCACTACATTGCGCTGGTCCGCCTCTTCGCTGCTGATTCGACGCCCTTTGATTTGTTCTTTAAAGGCATTTAGTGGTTGTCCAGAAAACAAAAGTCGCAGTTGCGCCAATAACCCTGAAGCTTCTAGTGCCTGTTGTAAAAGAGAAAGCTCATTTGGATCGGTGGTGATTTTGTATAGCACTTTGCTATCAATTGCAGTAAAAGGATCTTGTCCTTGTTTGACTGCATTTAGCCAATAAAAATAGGAACGCATGCCCGCCACCCCTTTGATGGCATTGGCTTTGGCGGTCACGTCTAGCAAGCGTATGATCTCAGCCATTTTCTCCGCAGTCGTTTTGTCTGGATAATTGGTTTTGGCAATGCCTCGCTGCACCATGACTGCCAGCTCAGGTAAATCCATTTTTTCAGCATGCTGCATCCGGTCTCGCAAGGATTCGTTCAAGGGGCGGTTGCCTTGGTAATTCCGATTCGTTGTGATGATCACCACACAGTCAGGGTGTCGTCGGACGAAGCCAGTCGGGATATTCAGCATTCCATTTTGTTCAAGGGCCGAGTTTAGTGCCACTAGTACCGAAGCATCACGAATGACCGTTGGCTCTTGAATCTCAAGCAAGTAGCCTTTTTCCAGCGCCCGTACGATTTCGGAGGGATAAAATTTGTATTGAATCGTAGGTTGTTGATCACTGGTTTCGATTCGTTCGATCAGTTCTGCAAATTTCGCCCGTGCCCGCTCACGAGTCAGGGAAAAATGCCGCTGGATCAACCCCAAAACATCTTCAAAACAATCACTTTGATAAATCGCATCCAGCAAGTCCTTGTCCTCTTCTTGGTCGGTGTTGATCACTGGTAATAAAGCACCAAACACATCTGACTTATCCATATCCGCAAAGCAGGTGATTTTGGTGTAGGGCAGTTGCAGGTCGGCAGAAAGTGCCTTTGCCAACTGGGTCTTGCCGGAACCAGCATCGCCTTCCAGCAACACATTGAAAATCTTCATCTCTGGATCCGCCCAATTCAACGCGATCTCTGAAGCGATTCGTAGTTCTTCAGCACTGGTCTGATGACTTTGTGGTTTTTTCCAAATCATGGTTTGTTCTAATTTGCTAAAAGCGCGTCCTTTCGTTACGACAAAAGACGGTTGATTTTGTGTCATGGCAATCTGCTCCTTTTCTTAATAACCTAGCTCATCTAAAAGCCGCTTTAGGATTTTGAAGCGTTCGCCGTATAGCTCGCCATCTTTTTGCAAGGAATCATAAAAAAGTAGAATGTCTTCATCGATCTTAGGATTTTCGGTGTCTACTTCAACGGTCATACGATTTCCTTGTAAGCCAATGATCTCGATCAACGGATTTTCAGGATCGTAAAACTTTTCATGGCGATAAGCCTCTTGAAAATACAAACTGGATTGCGCCACTAAGATTGCTAGATCTAAGATTCTAGTGAGCGGTAGTTCTTCTGACTGACGAGACCATTTTTCACCTGTGTGGCGCCAAACCTTGCCTGAGATATCGACTTTTCCCCGGTCGTTCCATTGTGCCAATCCGAGGGAAAGGCCTTTTGCATCCGTATGTAACGCATTTTTTCCGTCAACAGTATCATAGTCTTCCACTTTAATGACGGGCTTATGTTTCAAGTTTTCTGGTATTTTCATTGTTCTCACTCCTTGTTTAGTAAATTACTAATTTACTAGATAGAGTAAGTATAATGAGGAAGCTGGTTTGGAACAAGCAAAAGGTCTTTTCTAGTAGCTAGGGACAGATGTCTAGTTGATTTTCAGTGGCAAACGATTCTGTCCATGACTTCGGCGATTTCAGGAACCAATACCAATGTGACCAATGTGTCTTCGCTGAATGAGGAAACAAGTCGTAAAAAAGCACTTGATAAGAAGTATCTAAAAACAAACGCTCTTAAAAAGTGCTTTTTTATGACGCATTACTTCAACTTCAATAACTCAATCGATTGAAAAAAAGGCGCAATTCTTGCTTTCTCTCACTTGCAAGCTGCGCTTTGGGAATGCCTTGGATCGCCCCTTCAATGCCGTAGAGCATATGCAAGCAAGCGCCCGTATCGCATTGTTGGCGGATAGCTAGAAAAACCTCTTCGGCCGTTTTTGTGCGTAGTTGTTCAGGGGTATTGATGCCGATACGAACCAGGTGATCCGCTAAAACTTGACCTACATTTGGTAACTTTTGCAGTTCATTCATAGGTTTCTCCTTTTTGATTGTTGTCATCCTGCCCGTCTTCCTATCGCTCATTTGCCACCTTCTTAAGGAACACTTCATAGCAATTCCTCCTTTGCCAGTCCTTCATTTTGATCCTATTGTACGAGTTTGTGTGATTTTTTACAAGCGAATCTCAAAAAAGCAGAAAAAAGAACCAGCTAGACGAACGTCTAACTGATTCTTACATACATTGTCTTGAGGAGATAATGGCGTGAATAAACATAGAAAAAATAAAAATTATTGCGCTGAAATAGCGATGCCAATGGCTTTTTCCCCTAAATGCGTGCCGATAACTGGTCCGAAGTGACCAATCTCAATTTCTGCATTTGGGTATTTCGCTTGTAGCTTCGCTTTTTCTTCTTTCGCTACTTCTAAATTATTGGCGTGGATTACATAAAATTTAACAGGCAATGCGATTTCTTGCTCCCGTTGACCAATGATATCTTCCGCGCGATTGAATGCTTTTTTGCTGGAACGAATGCGCTCGTAAAGCACAATTTTTCCTTGATCAAAGGTCAAAATCGGTTTGATTTTTAATAATCCGCCAATCAAGGCTGCTCCATTGGTTAAGCGACCGCCACGAACCAAGTTATTCAAGTCGTCAACGATCAAATAGGCATAGGTATTGTCTCTGATAGTGTCCAGATGGGAAATGATCTCTTCTACGGTTTTGCCTTGACTTGACAGATCAAGAGCGGTTTCTACCATGTGCCCCATCGGCATACTTGTGATTTTCGAATCGTAAGGAATGATTTGAACGCCTTCGATTTCATCGGTAATTCCATAAAGCGTTCCGATAAATCCAGAGATACCGCTTGATAAGTGGATACTAATGATCGTGTCGTAACCGCGATCTTTCAATGACTCATATAAGGCTAACACTTCTCCTAATACCGGTTGAGAAGTGGTTGGGAATTCTTTGCTGTTTTTCAACAAAGCGTAATACTCATCAGCTTCAATGTCGATGCCCTCATTGTAGACTTTTCCATCTAAAATAACAGGGATCGGTATGATAAACAAATCTTCATGGTTTTTGATCCGTTCCGGCAGATAAGCTGTACTGTCAGTAATAACGGCTAATTTCATTCTTTTTCCTCGTTTCAACAAATTTCAAACGTCATTAATAATATAGCATAAATTTACTTACTTTCAAATGGTTTTCAGAACTTTTCATTCTGCTTACTCATTAAGAAAATTCCTGATCGCTTGTTGATTGGTTTCAAGATTGACGACTAACACACTTCCGGCACTCGCACTTGAACCGTATTGCCAAGAGTCAGCGACAGGGACAGTCAAGCTGTCGACTCCTCCCGCCCCTCGAGCAATCGAGAAGGTATTTTTTAATAGGAAAGACATTGGCAGGTTGGTGGAAGCATAGCCTAAGACTTTTCCAGCTGCATAAGGCAATTTTAAAATAGCTAAAGGATTTTTCATTTCGCTAAAGATCGCATCCATTACTTGCTGCTGTCGTCTTACACGACCGAAGTCACCTTCTTCGTCCATCCGAAAGCGTGCGTATTGCAACAGCTCAAGCCCATTCATTTGTTGTTGCCCTTGCTTGATGGCAACTTCAAGATTTTTACTCATATCTTTTTCCGCGTTGATAGCAACGCCTGAGGGAAACAATGTGTCGATCACTTTTTCAAAGGAACGAAAGTCAACTTTTGCATAATAGTTGGTTTCTAGCCCGAAGTTCTCCGCTAACGTTTGTCTAACCAAATCAGCACCACCAAAGGCATAAGCCGCATTGATCTTGTTTTCGCCATAACCGGGAATCGTAACTAAAGTATCCCGCATAAAGGAAAGTAGCTTCGGTTGCTTACTGGGACCATCTAATTGCAAAACCATAATAGTGTCTGCTCGTCCAGCTTCTCCTTCACGACTATCACTACCAATGAGCAATATATTCCGAGCACCATTTGCAGCGGGCGTACCATTAAAGGTCTCTTCATCAGTCGTAGCAAAAGCAGCGTCACTTCTTGCGACTTGCTGACCGACAAGAAACGCAATCAATGAATAGGCAAAAAGCACCAATAGTACCCGAACCACAATACGCAGAACTGGGTGCTTCCGCTTTTTCTTTTGTTTGGGTTGCTTGGTCTTCTTAAGCTTTGACGGTTTTTGTTTGCTTTGTTCCTGGCTTTGATGCATCGCAGGCCTCTGAGCAGATAGCGGAGGGATCGCGCTTTTTCGTCCCTCAGATTTTATTGCTCCTACTTGTGACTGTTCTCGAGAACTTTGAGCCGCACGAGAGTCGCTTGCCCTAGGATGCTCGGTGTTTTGATAAGGAATGTCTCCTAATCGCTCATCAGCAGAAGAAGTAGAATCACTCGGTCTGACGCGCTGGTTTCTTCTTTTGGCTTCTCGACGGGCAAAGATACTTTCTTTGGCTGCCTGACTGGATTCCTTTTCTAGCCGTTCATGCAGTTTTTTATTTTTTTCCATCCTGCTCATTGCTTCTGATCCTCCAACTAAAAAATAGCTCTCTGTCTATAAGGATACCCTAGACCTTATAGAAAGAAAGCTATTTTCTGAAATTTTAACCTTTTTCTAGGAAATTTCTTCATATTTTACCTTAGATGCTTTGATGCACCTTGTCGTATGCTCACAAATCCTGCTTGCTCATAAAATGATTTCACTTGGTTTGCCGACCAAAAGTTTAGTGAGAGATCATCGAAGCCTTTTTCCAGCGCAACGTTTTCAGCAAATGCCAACAATTGTTTTCCAATATGCATCCCTTGGTACCGAGGGTCAACAGCGATCGCTGCAATTTCCAGCCACTTTCGTTCATGCATCATCGCATTTTGTGGCAAACAGACCTCTTGAAGATGCACAAAGCCACAAGGCTGGTCCGCCAACCAAGCGATAAAAAAGTGGTGGCTTGGCTCTTGCAGCTGCTGTGTGATTGCTTGTTCAAATCTTGACTGATCAAAGGGCTTAAAAATCGTTGGGTACCATTGATGGTGCTGTGTTTGGATCTCTTTATGAAACGTTGCTAAAAGGGTTTCATCTTGGCTAAATTTTATTTTGACTTGAGTCATTTTTTGTCACTTCCTCAACAACATTTACGGAATACACGCCGAGAAGATGGACTTGACCACCCAACAACTGAATCTCTTCAAAAGCATTTACAATCAGTTGCCACGGCTTGTCCATCACCAGATCGATCACGAAAAAGTATTCCCCTAAGGTGGTTTTTGAAGGCCGCGATTCAATTTTGCTTAAATCAATTTCTCGCCAGCCAAAGGTTGCTAAGATTTTGTGCAAGATCCCCGGTCGGTTTGCTGGGAGCGTCACAAAAATCGTTGCTTTCTCAGCAGTCTGCTCTGGTAACTGGGTGTTTGCTGCTTTCTTCGTCAAAACCCAAAAACGGGTTTGATTAAAGGCAACATCTTGAATATTGGTTTCTTTGATCGTTAATTGATAGGCCAATGCCGCTTCTTTGGAAGCAATCGCCGCAACTGCTTCTTCTGGATGTTTTGCTACGTAGGCTGCTGCAGTCGTTGTGGAAGCAACCGCCTCAACAGTAGCTCCAGCAAATCGGGCTTCGATGAAGTCGGCACATTGCGCTAAGGCTTGCGGATGAGAAATAATCTTAGTGATGGGACGGTTGTCTTTTGATGTTTGCTGAGAAACTAACAATTGATGATTGATCGGTAAAATAACTTCCTGTTCGATGCTCAACTGATTTTGACGAAAGAGCGTATCAATCGTGGCATGAACAGACCCTTCTAATGAGTTCTCGTTCGGAACGACCGCGCGATCGATCACGCCGTTAGCTAGCGCTTGAATACAAAGCGGAATCGATCCATAGGGGATACAGGTATTTTCCGGATAAGCTTCTTGCGCAGCTATATGCGTAAAGGAACTTTTCGGTCCTAAATAACCAATCTTCATTTTATGCACCCGCTTTGATCAAAATTTCCTGTACGATTTCTTCTGGTGCTTTGTTCGTCGTTTCAACGATCAATGAAGCAGTTTCTTCATAAAGAGGGATCCGAGGACGGTAAACAGCCAATATTTCTTCTGGTGATTTTGAGACGACTAAGGGACGAATGCTGCCATTATCCGCCTTTAAGCGATGAATCAGCTCCTCGGGATCTGTTTTTAAATACACGACGAGCGGCATCTCTTTTAAAAGTTGACGATTTTCTTCTTTTAATACGATGCCCCCACCAGTGGAAATAATTTGTTCCTTTGCCAAAGTTTTAGCTAAAATATCCGTTTCGATTTTGCGAAAGGCTTCCTCACCGTGTTGGTCGAAAAATTCTTGAATGGTCATGCCGATCTCAGCAACGATCAAGTCATCAAAATCCACATGAGACTGTTTCGTTTCTTCAGCCAAAAGACGACCAATCGTGGTTTTTCCAGCACCCATAAATCCAATTAATATCACTTTTTTCACTCGCTGTTTCCTCCTTTAGCCAAACGTGCGACATCCTCAAAAAAATCAGGATAAGAAACTGCTACGGCTTCGGCTTTTTCTAATTCTACCTCTTCATCTGTCAATAAGGCGGCAATTTGCAGCATCATGCCGATGCGATGGTCCCCCCGACTTGACACACGTCCGCCATGCAAAGGGGTTGGACCGTTGATGATCAACCCGTCCTCGGTGGGAGTGATGTCCGCTCCAAGTTTTGTCAACTCTTCGGCAGTTGCATCAATTCGGTTGGTTTCTTTTACTTTTAGTTCTTCCGCATCTTTGATCACCGTTTTGCCATGAGCCTGCGTGGCTAACAACGCAATGATCGGCAATTCATCGATCAAACGTGGGATAATATCGCCAGCGATGGTCACTGCCTGCAAGGTAGAACTTCGAACGGTAAGGTCAGCTGATTGATTCTGATCGTCTTGATTAGAAAAAGCAATTGAAGCACCCATCTCCTCTAGTACGTCAAGAATTCCTGTACGAGTGGGGTTGATCCCGACATTTTTTAAAACGATCTCACTTTCTGGCATAATCGCGCCGGCTGTTAGGAAAAAAGCAGCGGAGGAAATATCACCAGGAACAATTACTTCTTGTCCTTGGAGTGTTTGAGGTCCCGTCACAGTGATCGTTTTGCCTTGTGTTGTAATGACACCACCGAATTGACGAATCATTTCTTCGGTATGGTTGCGACTTGTCTCTTTTTCAATAATCGTCGAGGTACCTTGTGCTTGCAATGCCGCAAAAATCAGCGCCGATTTTACTTGGGCACTTGCTACGGGCATCTGATAATTGATGGGCTGTAAAGAAGCAGTACCATTAACGGTGATCGGTGGGAACTCCGTCTGCTCATGCCCTCTCACATTGGCACCCATTTCTCTTAATGGCAGCATCACTCGGTTCATCGGACGTTTATTCAAAGAGTTATCGCCGAATAAGGTGGTTGTAAATGGCTGTCCAGCCAAAATCCCCATCATTAAGCGAATCGTTGTACCAGAATTGCCGATATCAATTGGGTCTTGGGCAGGCTTAAGGCCATTAAAGCCCTGTCCTTCAATCGTGATCGTCTGACCGTCATCATGGATTGGAACGCCTAATGATTGAAATGCATGAAGGGTGCTATAGCAGTCTTCTCCACGCAAGAAATTACGGACAATCGTTGTCCCTTCGGCTAACGCCCCGAACATGATACTACGATGCGAGATTGATTTGTCAGCAGGGACTGCTATCGTCCCTTTTAGATGTGTTGCTTTTTTTAGTTTCATAACGGCCTCCTATTTTTTTCGACATGAATAGGTCGTCTTTTTTTGAATCAGCTGCTCTGCTTGCAGCAAATCATTTTGCGTTTTGAATGAAATCTGTAAAACACCAATAATATCTTCTCGAGTTTCAAGAATTTTCAAGTTGATCAAAGAGAGCTGATGTTCGCTCAATAGCCCCGTCACTTCAGCGACAACGCCGGGATGATCCGGTACATCGATGAATAGATCATAGAATGCTGGGATCGCCCCATTTTGATGAACCGGCAATTGATCCCGTGTTTCCTTCGCGGATTCAAAAAACCGAAAGATCGCCCTTTCGTCTTTTTTCTGCAACCAGTGAGCCATGGTCGTCATTTGTTTTTGCCACTCATCGATCAGCTGCAGCAGCTCCTGTCGATTACTCAATAAGATATCGGTCCACATACGAGGATCTGAAGAAGCAATGCGAGTGATATCGCGAAAACCGCCTGCTGCAAGTTGCTGCGCTCTAGGGTGTTCGTGGTTGAAGGCATCTGCCTGATTGACTAATCCCGAAGCAATAATATGGGGCAAATGGCTCAACATCCCTGTGATTTGATCATGCTCTTTTGGCGCAAGCGCCACATATTTGGCTCTAGTGCCGCGAAAAAGCTCTTGCAGCTCTTCCATCCGCTGACTTTTCGTCGGTGTAAAGATATAGTAAGCATTCTCGAAAAGGTTCTCATCGGCTGCTGTGATCCCTGATTTATGAGAGCCAGCCATCGGATGGCCCCCAATAAAATCAAAGGAAAAGGACTCGGCGAATTGCGTGATTTCTGCTTTGGTACTGCCGGTGTCTGTTACCAGGACCGAAGGCTTTAATGAAAGTGCCCCCAGTTCGGCAAGATATTTTTTGGTGATTTCTACCGGCAATGCCAACAGAATCACGTCGGCACGGACAGCACCTTCAGAAAATGAAGGGGGCACTTTATCTACTAATCTTGTTGCTAATGCGATCTCATTGGTTTTGCGACAGTGATCCCACCCCATTAGATAGGTTTGGGGATGTGACGTTTTGATACATTTTGCTAAGGAAGCGCCGATCAACCCTAGACCGGCGACAAAGATATTTTGGTTCATGAAAAGAATCCTCATTTCTACTGGAATTTTTGCTGGTTCTTTAATCAGTAGGTTAACAAGTATTCTCGATACGCTTGAACAGATGCAGTCAATTCTGCGAATGAATCACTTGGGAACTTTTCTAATAGTTCATTGGCCACCACTGTCGCCACCACACTCTCACAAACAACACTGGCTGCTGGTACAGCGGTGCTATCTGAGCGTTCGACGCTTGCTTTATACGGTTCTTTGCTGTCGATATCCACACTTTGCAATGGCTTGTACAAGGTTGGGATCGGCTTCATAACACCACGAACCACGATTGGTTCACCGTTCGTCATGCCACCTTCAAACCCGCCTAGGTTGTTGCTGCGACGGGTGTAGCCCCGTTGTTCGTCCCATAAAATCTCATCCATGACTTTAGAACCCGGTAAAACACCTGCCTCAAAGCCAACACCGAACTCAGCACCTTTAAAGGCGTTGATACTGACCACGGCTTGGGCAATCTTCGCATCAAGTTTTTTGTCCCATTGCACGTAACTGCCAAGACCAGCAGGAACGCCGCCAACAAGCACTTCCACTACGCCGCCGATCGTATCACCATTTTTCTTCGTTTGATCGATCAACTGTTTAATTTCTTCCTCGACAGATGGATCTAAGACTCTTACTTCCGAGGCTTCAGAGCGTTGTGCGATTTCTTTGACAGTCAAGCCTTCTGGAATTTCTGCTTTGATGCCGCCTAACATCGTTACATGACCTGCCACATCGATGCCAAGCTCCTTCAAAATTTTCTTCGCGATTGCGCCGATGGCTACCCGCATAGTCGTTTCCCGGGCAGATGAACGTTCCAGGACGTTTCGTAGATCTTGATGGTGGTATTTCATGCCGCCGACCAAGTCAGCATGACCAGGTCTTGGTCGTGCCACTCGTCGTAGTTTGCGGTCTTTTTCTGGTACCTCTTCGATTGCCATGACCTTGGTCCAATTTTTCCAATCTTTGTTCTCGACCACTAAAGTCACAGGAGAGCCTAATGTTTTTCCATGACGGATACCGGAAGTGATACGGACTTGGTCTTTTTCAATCAACATCCGTCCCCCACGACCATAGCCGGTTTGTCGTCTCGCTAATTCAAAATTGATGTCTTCCGCTGTTAATGGCAATCCTGCCGGTAACCCTTCGATAATGGCGGTCAACTCTGGTCCATGTGATTCGCCTGCTGTAATATAACGCATGATCCGTTACCTTCCTTTCTTATACTAGGTAGTCTTTGATTTTTTCAGTCGGGATCGTCACGATTTTCGCCTGACCGATCGCTTCTAATAGAATAATCTTCAATTGTTGCCCGCGGGCTTTTTTATCATGAGTGATTGCTTGGTATAATTGCTCTTTATCTATTTCCCTTGGTGTAATCGGCAAGTGAAACTTCTCAACCATTTCTGTAAGTTGCTGGGTCGTACCTTTTGGTGTTAATCCGGTGACTTCTGCATGTCGGGTGATCATAATCATCCCCATCGCAACGCCTTCTCCGTGACTTGTCTCAAAAGCAGCCGTTCTTTCTAAGCCATGACCGATCGTATGACCGAAGTTCAGTGTCAGACGACTACCATGATCAAAGGGGTCTTCTTCCACTACTTTTTGTTTAACCTTTAAAGAAGCTGTGATCACATTTTCAGCGTGGGCCAACAAATCGGCTTCATCATTCAAACCTGCTAACGTTTGCCAAAGTTCAGGATCTGCAATAGCGGCTGACTTGATGATTTCAGCAATGCCTTCTTGGACGCGTTTAAGCGGCAAACTTTCAAGTAAATCTGGATCGATCATCACACCGGCTGGTTGGGCAAACGTGCCAACGAGATTCTTGGCACTGCCAGTATTTACAGCTGTTTTTCCGCCGATACTTGAATCGACCTGTGCCAATAACGTCGTCGGAATCTGCAAGAAATCAATGCCGCGCATATAAGTAGAAGCAACAAATCCTCCGAGATCACCGATCACACCGCCACCAAGGGCAATGATCCCATCGCTTCTGGTCATTCCGAATTGGGCAAGACCATCATATAAACTAGCTGCTTGCTCTAGTGATTTGCTTTTTTCGCCGGCTGGTACGATTAACAGTGTCGCTTCAAACCCGGCAGCGGTTATGGAATCGACGATTTGTCCGCCATACAGGGGTGCGACATTGCTGTCTGTAATGACGGCAATGCGCTGTTTGTCCCACAACTGTTGCACCCAGGTTCCGACTTTTTGAAACGCCCCTCGTTTAATGAGGATATCATAGGAATGGTCTTCTAAGTGAATGTGTAACATTGATTTTTGCACCTCTTTTATTGGTTGTCTTCACGCTTAGTCTTGCAACGCTTTGATTTCTTTCATCGCTTTTTCCATGATATGGACTTCTTTCATCATGTTCATGTACGTTTTTTCGTTAAGTGATTGAGGACCATCAGACCAAGCATTGGCTGGATCTGGATGGATCTCTACGATCATCCCATCGGCGCCGGCAGCAACACCCGCTCTTGCCATTGGTGGTACGAGATCCCAGATACCTGTTCCATGACTAGGATCGACGATGATTGGGAAGTGGCTCAGTTTTTTGATGATTGGTACTGCACTTAGATCAAAGGTATTACGGGTTGCTGTTTCGTAAGTTCGGATCCCACGTTCAATGAAAATCACTTCACTTTTATCTTGAACAGCGATGTATTCCGCTGCATTCAACCATTCGTCGATCGTGCCTGAGATGCCTCGTTTAAGGCCAATTGGTTTCCCAGTTTTTCCAACGGCAGCTAGCAATTTGAAGTTTTGCATGTTCCGAGCACCAATCTGCAAAATATCACTGTATTCCGCCACCATATCGATATGTCCTTCGTCCATGACTTCTGTGATGATTTTCATGCCAGTTTCATCAGCAGCTTGGCGAATGTATTTTAGCCCTTCTTCTTCAAGCCCTTGGAATGCGTAAGGCGACGTGCGGGGTTTGAAGGCACCACCACGTAAGATTTGTGCACCACCAGCTTTGGCGATTCGGGCACATTCACGAATTTGGTCTAAGCCTTCAATCGAACATGGACCAGCCATCGTAACAAAGTTGCCGTCACCGATTTTCACACCATCTACATCCACAACCGTATCTTGCGGATGGAACTCACGAGAGGTCAATTTGTAAGTATTTGAGATCCGAATGGCATCTTCGACACCTTCGTAGCTGCGAAAAGCAACATCTTGGATGCGGCGTGTATCCCCTTTTAACCCGATAACGACCTGTTCTTTTCCTTGGTTGACTTGAACATCTAAGCCTTCTTTTTTGATTCTAGTTACAACAACTTCAACTTGTTCTGGCGTAGCGCCTGGTTTCATAATTACGATCATTTTTTCTTCCTACTTTCGTTTTTTCTAATTTTTTTATTTTTTACATGGACTCAATAAGTGCTTTTACTTTTTCAACAGGCATTTCTTGGCCTGTCCAAAGTTTAAATGCAGCTGCACCTTGATACAGCAACATGCTTAAGCCGTTTGCAGTTTTGGCACCGACTTCTTTCGCATCTTTCAAAAGCTGCGTTTCTCTTGGATTATAGATGACATCATAGACAGCTAATGATTCCCGCAAGAGTGTTTTGTCTTTTAGAGGACTTACCGTATCATTCGACTTCATCCCCACGCCAGTAGCATTAACTAAAAGACTGCTTTGATCGATGGCTGTTTTTAGAGCCGTCTGATCTTCTAAATCCGTTAATGTGATTTCAGAGGCGGTCTTTTCTGCGATCTGTGTCAATTTTTCCTGGATGATTGGATAAAACTCATCCTTGCGGTTAAAGACACGGATTGTTTTGACACCATCTAGTGCAGCTTGACTAATGATTGCTGTCGCTGCTCCACCTGCACCGATCACAGTCATCGTTTTTCCAATGATCGACACTTGAATGTCTTCAAGTGCGCGCATAAAGCCGATACCATCTGTATTGTGCCCAATCAATCGCCCCTCTTGATTGACGATTGTATTGATTGCGCCGATCAGCTCGGCTGCTGGTGAGCATTCATCCATCAACGGTACTGCTGCCATTTTATGGGGCATTGATAGATTGACACCTAAGAGATCCAACTGACGGATGCTTTGGATACTAGCGGCTAAATCATCCGGCTCAACATCAAAGGCCAGATACACGGCGTCGATCCCTTGTTCTTCAAAAGAAAGATTGTGCATCGCTGGAGAGATGCTGTGTTTGGCTGGTTTGGCAAATAGTGCCGCCAACCGTGTGTGACCGGTTATCATTTGTTTCATCTGGTTCATTCCTTTCAACAAAAAAAGATGTCCACCGTAAATTTAAGAATCTACAGTGAACACCTTCAAACATTACATAGCGACAGCGCCGATATGTGAATATAAAAAATAGCCACTATAGATTTTACGATCTACGTGGCTGCGAATTCATTACGAAATGCTCTAGCCATCATAGATACAAACTTAGCGTTTGTACCCATGCCTTCATGAATACAAACCTATCTAAAATAGCTAAAGTAATATTTATTCAGTTGTGTGGGGTTCGTTAGCAATAATTTTTGCATAGTCCTTCGCTCCAAACTGATGTAAGATTGACCTAAGTATAGGTTTAACTTTGAAAGATGTCAATGATTTTTTCTTATTTTTTTCATTTATTTGATTATTTTTTTTGAAAACACTGTTCTATCAAGGGCTTATAAGTCGTCTTCAAAGAACAGTAACAGTTCTGGTAAACTTAAGCGAGCTTTTTCATCTGCTGAAAGATCCTTGACGATTTCCCCTTTTCTGAGCAGGATCAGGCGGTCTCCGTATTTTAATGCATCTTCCATCCGATGGGTGATCATGAGACAAGTTAGGTTTTGTTCTTCCACGCGTCTTGCAGTGATTTGCATCAGCTGTTTGGAGGTCTTTGGGTCTAACGCAGCCGTATGTTCATCTAGCAACAACAGTTTTGGTGTTTGAATCGTTGCCATCAATAAACTTAGTGCCTGTCGTTGACCACCAGATAAACTGCCCGTTGGCGTATCCAAATGATTTTCCAACCCATTGCCGATTTCTTTACAAAGCGCAAAGAACATTTCCCTTTGTCCTTGGAGTTGTCGAAGACCAAGTGACCGTTTTTGCCCTCTTTTTTGTGCTAACAGCAGATTTTCTGCCACTGTCATACGGGGAGCAGTGCCCATTTTCGGGTCTTGGAAGACACGTGCCAAAAAGCGGGCACGTTTTTCTTCCGAAAGTGCGGTCACGTTTTGATCATCGATCATCACTTGCCCACTCGTCAAGGGCATGGTGCCTGAGATGCAGTTGAATAGCGTACTTTTGCCGGCGCCATTTCCTCCGACGACCGTGACAAATTCTCCTGGTTTTAAAGAAAGATCGATTTTATTCAAGAGCACTTTTTTCTCATTCGGTCCGTTGCCGACAACTTTAAAGGCTTTTTTTAAGGCTAACATTATTCATCCTCCGTTTCAAAACCAGTGCGTAGATGCAAGGCTTGTTTAAATTGAGGGATCAACAGGCAGATCGTCAAGACGATTGCAGAGAAGATCTTCAAGTAAGTCGTATCAAATCCAGCTTTGATCACAAATAGTATCAATAATTGGTAGATAATGCTGCCGATCACGATAGCGATCAGACGTTCCAGCAAGGTCAATTCACCATATAATACCTCACCAATGATGATTGACGCCAGTCCGATAACGATCACACCGATTCCCTTGCTTATGTCGGCGTAGCCGTCGTTTTGAGCGATCAATGCGCCTGAGAGTGCGATCACGCCATTGGAGACGATCAGTCCAATGATTTTCATTCGATCCGTATTGATTCCCATTGACTTGGCCATGTGTTCATTATCCCCGGTAGCAATATAAGCTTGACCCAAGTTGGTATGGAAAAAGTAAACCAAGACGCCCCCAATCAACAAGACCATGATCAATCCGATAATCACCGTATCATAATAATTCGGTAAATTCATTCTAGTAAAAAAATCTTGAATTTTCGGTTGGTTTAATAAAGAGAGGTTTGGTGAGCGCATCACAAACAGCATGACCGAGTTCAATGAAGACATCACCAAAATACCTGCTAAAATCACGGGAATTTTGCCTTTTGTATAAAGAAGTCCTGTCACACAGCCCGCACACATCCCAGCCAATACTCCTAACAAAGTCGCTAAGACGGGCGACACCCCATGGGTGATCGCTGTCACACAGACAGCACCGCCTAACGGAAAGGACCCTTCCGTCGTCATATCCGGGAAATTCAAAATACGATAGGTCATAAAAATCCCTAATCCCAGGATTCCCCAAAGTAGCCCTTGCCCTATTGCTGAAACAATCATCATTCTTCCTCCATATTCTTACAAGTTTTCTCTTTCAAGACTCTCTCGGTGATCGCAGGTGATTGCTGTTCCTAATTGTTACTCATCACTTGCTTCACTTTCCGGTGTCGTTGTAATCAATTTTGCCTCGTCTTTGAGGTTTTCTGGGATAGTGATTCCCAATAACTGCGCTTGTGTTTCATTAATGATCGTTTCGCCATCGCTGAATGTATAGATCGGCGTTGTCGCAGGTTCGGCCGTCCCGTCAAGAATTGCTGCCACCATCTTCCCGGTTTCGACCCCAATCGTAAATTGATCTTGCCCAACCGTTGCTAAGCCGCCTTGTTCCACCATCGTATCAACAGACGTGATGATGGGCGTTTTTGATTTATTGGCTTCTTGTACTACCGTCTGCATTGCGTTTGCAATCGTATTATCTAACGGAATATAGATAAAGTCGACTTCTCGTGCCATCACTTGCACCATTTGAGCAATTTCGTTACTTGAAGGAACGGCATACGATTTGCTGGTCAAGCCATTTTCTTCGGCAGCAGCTTCTGCTTCTGCCACTTGGTATTTCGAATTGTCTTCGGTCGAAGAATACAAAATGCCGACTGTTTTTGCCTCCGGTAGCAAATCTTTTGCTAGTTTGATTTGCGCAGCGACGGGTGCTTTATCTGAAACACCAGTGATATTTCCGCCGGGTTGATCCATATCTGCCACGAGATTTGCCCCAACTGGATCAGTGACCGCTCCTAAAACGATTGGTACATCCTGAGTGACATTCGCCAACGCTTGTGCTGCGGGTGTTGCTACCCCAACCAAAACGTCGGCATCTTTATTTAGCAGCTGCTGACTCATCGTTGCCAATTTACTTTGATCCGCTTGGCCGTTTTGGAATTCGATCGTCAAGTTGTCCCCTTCGGTATAGCCTGATTCTTTAAGGCCTTCTTTGATCCCCTCGGTGATCGCATCTAACGCTTCATGACTGACAAATTGTAGGATCCCGACTGTTTTTTCAGCTTTTTCTACTGGTTCCGAAGTCTCACTGGCTTGATTGGTCCCACTTCTCATTCCTAACTGATAGACAAAGGTCGCTCCTAAAAATAATAAAATAACGGCAACCGATGCAATTAATCCCTTGTTTTTCATTTTTCATTCTCCTTTTTCTGCTTAAGTTTTTCGTGTTTTCGTTTTTACGGTTTTTGAGAACAAAAAAAGCAACTGCCTATGTGACGGCAATTGCAAGTAAGCAAAAGCCGCATAGAAGGTTGTCCTATGCGGCGATAAATTCAACTACCAGCATAGATACAGCACTTTAGAAGGTTCTCTAAAAAGTTGTATCTATGGAATGAGGTCCCATCAATACAACTATCTACGCCAGTTTTGCCATGATTTCACTTGCAATGGAATAAATAGTTTCATGATTGTTCCTCCTTCTCAACTTGTTTTCTTTCTTGATTGAATTCAGTTTAGCCTATTGATAAAAAAACGTCAACAATTTTCTGTCAAATTGTCAGATTTTTTTATCAATCATTGGCAGAAGGACGAATCGTCCACATGGGTAAACGATTCAATTCTGGGATGAATTCCGTCGTTGGCTGCTCAAATGAATCAAAAGTAAAGCGATTTTTCTCGACTCCTTCTTCATAGAAGACAAAGGTCACTTTATCAGGATCAATGTCATATTCATTGGAGAAAAATGCCACGTCATAGACGATCGGATAATAAAAAAATGTTCGATTCATTTCGTCTTCCTGTGCTTGGATCAGATCAAACACTTGATCCAGCTGTGGGCCATTTGGTTTACTGTACATCACAGAAATCGCTCTTGTTTCTCGAATCGTCTTATCAGCTGTCAAATATGGTAATGGCTGTACTTTTTCCGAAGGTAACTTGTCGAAAGCGATTCGATCCACTAAAGAGGCGTTGATGCGATTTTGAGAAAAAACGATCAAGCCTGCAAAAACCAGCGCGAAAAGAATGCCTCCGATCAGCGTGAAAATCGTTTTTTTCTGATCTCGGTATAGATCATCTAACAAAGCCTGCCAGCTTTCCACTGTTTTTTCTTTCGTGTAATGAACAAAGTTCCTAACTTGTTCCATAATTTGCCCACCTTTTTTAAAAATCCTACTATTAATTCATACTATCAATTCCCTTCTAGAACGTCAAGAAACTTCACATTTCTTCGATAATTCGGTAAGATAAAAGAAAACGGTAAAGGAGTCATTATGCATAATCTAGCTAGTTCTTTGATGACTGGAGCCAACCCAATCTTCGATTTCATTGTTGTCTGTTTAAACTTTCTCTCCATTTTCGTCATCGTTTGGGGTGTATTGATCGCAGGCATTGATTTCGTGCGCTACGAATTAACAGAAAAGGACCGTTTGGTGGCAGCCAGAGAGAATAATTTTATCCGCAATTATTTAGGGAGTTATGTCTTATTAGGTCTTGAGATCTTGATTGCAGCAGATATTATTGAGACGATCATCCACCCTACTTTCGAAGACATCGTACGTCTAGCTGCAGTCGTTATTATTCGAACAGTCATCTCTTATTTCTTGAACAAAGAAATTGAGCGTGCACTGCAAACCACCGATCACCAACCTAACAAGAAAAAGGAAAGCTAGCTGCCATGGCTTTTCTTTGGATTCTTCGGTATAATAGATAGGAATATTTGACATTGGAAGGATCAATCCCTCAGTCAAACTATCCTTATAAGAAAAGAGGGAAACAATATGTCTTTTGATGGTGTTTTTACCCATTTAATGGTCAAAGAATTACAAAATCAATTAACCAGTGGACGTGTGAACAAAATTCATCAACCTTATGAAAATGAGGTCGTATTTGTGCTCCGTGCCCAAGGGAAAAATCATAAACTTTTGCTATCCGCACATCCCACCTATGCTCGTGTGCAATGCACAACGATCGCCTATAGCAATCCAGAAACCCCACCGAATTTCTTGATGATGCTGCGGAAATATTTAGAAGGGGCGATCTTAGAATCAATCGAACAAATCGACAATGACCGTGTGATCCATTTTCATTTTACTCGACGAGATGAACTAGGTGATTTACAATCCCTCGTCTTGATTGTCGAATTGATGGGCCGTCACAGCACGATTTTATTAATGAATAAGACGAGCGGAAAAATTGTCGATACAATCAAACACATTGGTCATTCACAAAATACGTATCGTACTTTATTACCGGGTGCTACTTATATTGCACCACCAAAGCAAACAACACTTAATCCTTTTACAGCCTCTCGCACCAAAATTTTTGAAGAATTATCGACCATCGATCCCTTGACGGCAAAAGAACTTCAACAACGATTCCAAGGCTTAGGCCGCGATACAGCAGAAGAATTAATCGCTCGAATCAATGCCAATCCCAATGAAAAACTGCGTCAGTGGGAAGCTTTCTTTACAGAGCTTACCCAGGAGCTAGCACCAAGTTATCTCCAGTCAGAGAAAAAGGAATATTTTACACCAATTCCCTATCCATCATTGATCGATGCGACCACCACTGTCACCTCTTATCAGAGTCTGAGCGAGCTTTTAGATGCGTTTTATCACGACAAGGCGGAAAGAGATCGGGTCAAACAACAAGGTGGCGAATTACTAAAGAAGATTGAGAATGAACTGAAACGGAACCAATTGAAGTTAAAGAAACGCCAACAAACGTTAATCGATTCAGAAAACGCCGAAGAATTTCGTCAAAAAGGTGAGCTTTTGACGACCTTTATGAATCAAGTCCCCCGTGGTGCTGCTTCAGTTGATTTGGAAAATTACTATGATGAGAATCGGCTTTTGACGATCAAATTAGATCCCGCTCTTTCTCCCAATCAAAATGCTCAGAAATATTTTCAACGTTATCAGAAATTAAAAAATGCTGTCAAACTGGTCCATCAGCAGATTGCCGAAACGAAAGAAGAAATCGCGTATCTCGAATCCGTGTTAGCCCAATTAGAAATCGCCTCTCCAATGGATCTGGCGGTTATTCGGGAAGAACTGATTGCACAAGGCTATGTCAAAAATCGGACGAAACAGCGTAAAAAAGCCGCTCCTTCGCAACCAGAACGATTTCTTTCTTCAGACGGAACTGAAATTTTCGTCGGAAAAAACAATTTACAAAATGACCAACTGACCTTAAAAACAGCTCGTAAGAGTGATATCTGGCTGCACACTAAAAACATTCCTGGTTCGCATGTCATCATTCGTTCGGATGATCCTAGTGAGACAACCTTAATGGAAGCTGCAGAGCTTGCCGCATATTTCTCAAAATATCGTCAATCTGCCCAAGTACCGGTGGACTACGTGCAAGTCAAACATATTCGGAAACCGAATGGTGCCAAGCCTGGATTCGTCATTTATGAGAATCAAAAAACGCTTTTTGTGACACCTGATGAGGGAATTTTGAGATTAAAACAGTCCTAGCTGCTCTCAGTCTATTCGGATCAAAAAATCATAGTGTAATCAATAAAAGAACCGACCACAAAAGCGCTGCGAAGAGGCACGCGCTTGTGATCGGTTTTTATGCTTTTTCCTTCTATCTACTGCTCTTTCAGCGACAATTTTCCTTAGCTTAAACCACAAAAGGCAAACCTTCTCAGAATTTAGCCATCGAAGTATCTGCTAGATCCGATAGAATGGCAATTGAAACTCACCTGCAGCCAGTAGGTTCTGTTGGCTAATAAATTCCACCATCCTCCATAGTGACTTTCTTCTCGAAATCAAAATGATACAGCTTTTCCCAATGATTGATATTCAACGTTCCTTTGGTCAAATGGATTGCTAGAAAGCAACAGCCTTTATCATTCTCATTGTTGACTTCGTCGTACCAGACAAAGGCTTTGCGAATTTTGCTTCTTAATTCTGCATTTTTAGGGTCTAGCACCCAACCTAAATTCTCCCCTTGACCGACCGCAGTAAACCATTCACCGCTAACGGCAATGGAAACTGCTGGATTCTTTTTGATTTGCTTGATTTTATTGGATTGCTCGTGTGTCGACACGTAAAAAACGCCCTCTTCATAAAAAGCATCAACTTCTCGAACGACTGGTTGTATGTGTCCCTCTACAGTTTTGTCACAAGCTGTCGTCGCAAGGGCAATCACATTGTCTTTAAAATGTCCGAATTTTTCTTCAAGCAGCTTTATTCCTTCTTCATACTGGTGGGTCATTATTCTGTTCCTCCTTGCATCTTAATTCTTTTTTTAAAAGGAATCCATAATTCGACATGAACCACATGATTTTCCCCTTTTTGATAAAGCTCAGGAAAAAAATTCTCAGCAATCCAGCCATTTTTCTTGAGCCAAAAACGGGTATAACGCATCGCCTTTCCCATATTGATGATCAGTTGCTCTGAGACCGTATCAAAACTGCAAACAATATACTCACGTTCTGGTAAAGTCCATTCAGTGCAGTTGAGAAATTGCGAACCATCAGATATTTGACCAACAAAATAACTTGAATAGCCTTCAGGCGCATCTCCCGGAAATGAAACACCGATCAGGCAATGATCGGTGCGAGGCTGATTGGCAGTCTTTTGATAAAAATCATGCCAAATATCGTCAATCGGATCAATCCCTGTTCGTTGGCCCAGCATTTTTCCATACTTAAATGGATAGTAACCAACAACGCCACAAAAAACCAGCGGTTGCTGATTTCGCTTCTTCTGAATCTCCAAAACGACTCCTTCGCTGATCAATGGATTGCCTTCTTCTGTGACAATATACCCTAAAGATAGATCCGGCTTATCAAAATTTTGCAAACCGATCGGCGCTTTTTGGTAAAGAGAAGGTGAAAGTCCATAAACGGTCTTAAAGGTTCTTGAAAATGCTGCATGGCTGTTAAAACCAACCTCAAATGCGACCTCAATGACTCGACTTTTTCTGTCTTTTAATAAAACAGCGGCTCTGGCCAGACGACGCAGTTTTATATATTCCCTAACAGAAATTTTAACTAAGCGAGTAAATAAGCGTTGATAATAAAATACAGAAAGTGATGCGACTTGTGCTAACGTTTCGATCTCTAGCGACTCATCAAGATTGTCTTCGATAAAATCGATGGATTTTTGGATTGCTTCCCATGCATGCATATGGATTTCCTTTCTTTCACTATAAAATACTCAGCCAAAAAAGCTTTACCGTGTCTGCTCTTTTTCCCAAAAAAACTTTATTTGTATTTATTTTCACAATGCATTAACTGCCGAGAATCAGCTTATTTAAAATTTTAGCATAGCCTTCATGGTCATAGAATATAAAAATAAAAAAAGACGAAGAGTTGCTGGGCTCCCCGTCAAGTGGACAATGAAATAGAATAAAATTATTTTGACGACTGTCTACCGAAATTCGGTAGGCAGTTTTTATGTTTTTTACTTTGTTTAACCTCAACTTTGCTCGACTGGCCTCCTTCTTGGTTAAGCGGATTTATTCTATTCGCTTGTCCAAGAGGGGGAGTGATTAAGCTGCCATTAATAATTCTTGATGAACTTGGATCGGTGTTTTGCTCATCAAACATCGTTGATAGCGACCATTGTTGTAATAGTTCATGTATTTCTCGATCATTTCAACGAGACTTTCTCTACTGATAAACTTTCGCCGATAATATTTTTCTCGCTTAAGCATTCCCCAGAAGCCTTCCATTGGACCATTATCGGTACAACGGGCGACACGAGACATACTCTGCTTCATTTTCGCTTTCTTTAGCTTTGTGCAAAAAACTTTACTTGTATATTGAAATCCGCGATCGCTATGAAATAGCGGATGAGCGGTTGGTTCGGCGGCGACTGCTTGATCGAAGGTATCAAAGACTAATTTATTGTCATTTTTGTCGCTGATGACAAATGAAACAATGCGACGATCGGCGAGATCGAGAATAGCGCTCAAATAGATTTTCTTCACTTCGGCCCCTTCATAATACTTGAATTCACTCACATCTGTTAGCCATTTTTGATTCGGTTGATCCGCATAGAACTTTCGATTCAAATAATTTTTCGCAATATGATACGGAGTCTTGGATGCCTTAGTGATACTATTGCCTGAATGCTTGATGGTTGATTGGATTTGAAGTTTGCGACAGATTCGAAGAATACGCTTGTCATTCACTTGAAAGCCATAATCATTCACGAGATCTTCACAGATTCTGCGATATCCTTTATCGTTGTCTGCTTCATAAATATAACGAATAAGGTCTGCCAACTGTTCATTCAATACCACTTCAGGCAGTTTGGGATTTTTTAACCAACGATAATAGGCCGATCTTGTGACATGGAGCAGGGTACACATGGTGTTAATTGGATAGCTTTTTGTCTCGTGCAGCTCTTTGATCGATTGGTATTCAAACGTATGACGAACTAATTCAAATCCCGCCTCCTTTCTAACTCGCTGACTTTTTTTAATAGGTCATTTTCCATTTCAAGCAACTTGATCCGTCGTTCTTGTTGAGCCAGTTTATCGCGCATTTCTTCTTCGGGTGTTCTGGCAGGTTTACTTCCCGCTCGTTGCCCTCGACGGTCTTCTAAGCCTTTTTCTCCCATCTCGTCGTATTTCAACACCCAGTTCCGAACTTGTTGGTAAGAGACTTGGTACTGAATCGCGGTTTTCCCATAGTCTCGACCGTTGATAATACAGTCATGCACAATTTTAATTCGTTCATTCAATGTTGTTTTTCTGGATTTACTCATTCTACTTCCACCACTTTCTGATTTGAAGTTTCTATGAGTATTATATATCTTTAACCAGTCTTCTAATTGTTTTTTGTTACGAAGCCCGTATTTCTTGGCGACAGCTCTTAAGCTACCATGTGTTCCAGCTAAATAATCATGGACCGCATTCAGTTTCAACTCTGTTGAGTATGATTGATTCCTTTTTGTAGGGAGTAAACCTGTGGGTCCTTCATTCTCATAAAGAGTGATCCACCTTTCTATCGTACTGAAACTTACTTGTGCTTCTTTGGCCAGGCTGTTTATGCTAGCTTCATTTTTTAAAGCTCTTTCTACAAAAGCTAGCCGTTCTTCTGAACTTAATTTCATTTTTCCTCTAGACATACAAACTCCCCCTATATAAGCCACTTTATATTTCAGTGTCCTATATAGGGGGAGCATATCAAGTTTTCGTCTTTTTCTAGTCAATGACATTCTAAAAATTCTAACATCATTTTTAAAGATTACCCTTACGAAGTGGTTTCTATACTGACCATCAAATGAAGTCAGTGATAAACACTACGTAAAAGGATCTATTTTTATAAATTAATAGAAATAAATAGGCCGATCTTTGCGGTCTTGTAATGGGCGATTATTGTTTTCTAACACTTCTTCCCGGAATTCCAAAATGAAGCGGCGGCTCATCTCCCCGATCCAGTCAAAGACGAACCAATTGATTGGCCCTTTGGTTGGCGGTGTCGTCAACGAACCCACATAATGGAAATGGTGGGTGCGTTCTGGTAAGAACATAGTCGGATCAAACCATTGCGTATGGTTTTCAAAGTCCCAGATGCTGTCGTCTTGCTGATTGCAGATCCAGTTGAGCTTATCCGTCAATTTGAATAAGATGCCCACAACCAAGTTTTCTCCGTCCTCATTCATATGGACGAGATGAAACTCTAATTCTTGCTGTTCATCATCGATAATATGTTCAGATGGCATGTGGAAATGAATATCCGTCAAATAGTAATTGATCCCTTTAAATGTGACATAACTTTCTTTGTTATATGGAACGAAGTGAATCGTATTTTTGAATTCTTTTTCCGTGAACCGCTCTCGTTTATAGTGAAAAGCCAAGTCCTGATCGATGGGTTCTTCGGTCTCATCGTGGACTAAAGCGATTGGGGATTGGTAAGGAAATTCGGCACCTTGTGCATACCAGTCGCACAAAGTATGCCAATGTTCAGGTCCATTGTCTCCGGAATAACTCCAGGGAACGTCCATATTTCTTTTCAAAAAAAACAGCCTCCTAATTCAAGTTGACAGCAAGGTATAGCCCTTCCTATCAAAAAACTTTCTCCCAATGCTATCAGAAAATAGGTAAAAATAAAACGAATATGCTTGGTCATTCCCTCACATATCCGTTTCTTATTTCAATTCCTTATTCACTCAACCAAGCAGCAGGATCTTTACGCCACTCTTGTAACAGGGCAACATCAGATTCTTGAATAGCACCCGTTTCTAAAGCCGACTCGATCAACGCTGTATAGTTTGTCAAAGTCACATAGGATAAACCTGCTTGATCAAAATTTTCTTGGACTTGAGGCAGCTCGTAAGTAAAGATCGCAGCGACGCCTAATACATCGGCTCCTTCTCTTTTGGCTGCTTCACAAGCTTCTAAGACACTGCCACCTGTTGACAATAAATCTTCAATGACGACCATTTTTTGATTTGGTTGAATACGCCCTTCAATTTGATTGCCTTTACCGTGTTCTTTTGCTTTGCTGCGAATATAAACCATTGGCAAATCTAACAATTCAGCGACCCATGCAGCATGGGGAATCCCAGCTGTTGCGGTCCCTGCAATCACTTCTGCTTCTGGGTAAGTCGTTTTGATGACTGCAGCTAAGCCTTTCGCAATGGCGCGACGTACATGTGGATAACTCATAGTAATTCGATTGTCGCAGTAAATAGGGCTTTTGATGCCGCTTGCCCAAGTAAATGGTTCATTCGGTCGTAAGAAAATCGCCTCGATGTCTAAAAGATCTTTGGCGATTTGATTGGATTGTTCTTTCATTGGCTAGCTTCCTTCCATTCTTGTTTTATTTGCAGATAACTTTCATACGGTGCCTTAGATTGGGTGATTGGACGTCCCACAACGATCATGGTAGCCCCTGCTTTACGAGCTTGTGCAGGTGTCATGATCCGTTTTTGATCACCAACTTCACTGCCAGCTGGTCGGATACCAGGCGTCAAACGTATGAAGGCATCCGTTGTCCTTTGTTTGATCTGCTTTGCTTCGTGAGCGGAGCAAACAACACCGTCTAACCCAGCTTTTTGGGCACAAGTGGCGTAATGCATGACACTTTCTTGCAGTGACGTCATGATCTGCTGATCATGATGCATTTGTGCCTCACTAGTGGAGGTCAATTGGGTAACTGCAATCAAATCAGGAACTTTGTGCCCTGCGGGGGTTCCTTGCTGCAGGCCTTTTTTAGCAGCAGTCATCATTTCGATCCCACCGGCTGCATGAACATTCGTCAAAGCCACACCTAAAGAAGCTAAGCGTTCCATTGCTCGTCCTACTGTATTGGGAATATCATGTAGTTTTAAATCTAAAAAAATATCATGACCACAGTCTTTTAACCAAGTAACGATCGCTGGTCCTTCTTGGTAGAAAATCTCCATTCCCACTTTCACAAACAACTTTTCCTCTTTAGGAAATTGCGCTAAAAAAGTTTCAATAGCCTGTTTGTTAGGAAAATCTAAGGCAATAATTGGCCGTTCACTCATCACATGTGCTCCTCTCTCACTTCTTTTATCAGCTGTTCCAAAGAAGGTATTCCTAATTCTGCCATTCGTATAGGCAATTCTTCAATCAACTTTGGACAAATGTAAGGATCGGTAAAGTTTGCGGTTCCGACTGCAACAGCACTAGCACCTGCCAGATACATTTCAAGGACATCATCCACTGACATCACGCCCCCCATGCCAATAATTGGTAATTGAGAAACTTGCGCCACTTGTTTGATCAGGCGAATCGCCACTGGTTTGATTGACGGACCAGACAAGCCCCCCGTTTGGTTAGCTAAAATTGGTTTCCGTGTTTTTAGATCGATCCGCATGCCTAAAAGTGTATTGATCATCGTAAACCCGTCGGCGCCGCCTGCTTCGATCGCTTGTGCAATTGGGACGATATCCGTCACATTCGGCGAAAGTTTGACATAGATCGGCACTTGCGAGACTTTTTTGACCGCTTCAGTCAATGCACCAGCAACCGCAGGATCGGTTCCGAACGTGATGCCGCCATGCTTGACGTTCGGGCAAGAGATATTCAATTCGATCGCTTTGACATTTTCTGCCTGACTGATTTCCTGACACACAAGAACATAATCTTCGACGGTCGAACCGGCAACATTCGCGATGATTGGCAAATCGGGGTGTTTTTGAGCCAAGTCGGGTAAAATTTGATTCATGACCGCTTCTAACCCAGGATTTTGTAACCCGATGGCATTTAACATACCGCTAGGCGTTTCTGCTACCCTTGGGGTCGGATTGCCGAAACGTGGTTCAGGTGTAGTCGCTTTGATCATCACCGCACCTAATTGACTGATGTCATAATATTTATCATATTCTGCACCAAACCCAAAACAGCCGCTGGCAGGCATGATCGGATTTTTTAGACTCAATCCGGGTAGCTCGACATTGATCGACATTAAATGACCACCTTTCTCGCCTGAAATACAGGCCCTTGGTCACAAACTTTGACACTTTTTGTGCCTTGTTCATCATCTTTCGTATGGCAAACACAGGCATAACAGGCACCCATCCCGCAAGCCATTCGCGCCTCCATGGATAATTGAACATCTGGAAGGTCTTCGAAAAGCTGGGCGGTGGTTTTTAAAAGACCGTTATTTCCGCAAGCAAAGACCGCCGCAGGTGTTTGCTCTGCAGCTAATAACAGGTTGCCAACATTTCCTTGTAAACCCGCGCTGCCATCATCGGTAGCGATCCTCGTATCTCCCAGTGCGCGAAATTCCTCTTCATAATACATGACGTCTTTGCTGGCAAAGCCCAAAAAGTGAATGACGTGGACGCCTTGTTGCGTCAGGCGTTTCGATAATTCATAGAGCGGCGGTACACCGATACCGCCCCCTACGATAAATGCAGTGTCCCCCTGGTTTAAATGATGATAGCGAAACCCATTTCCTAACGGCCCCATCACATCGATTGGATCACCAACAGTCATTTCTGAAAAAATTCTTGTGCCATCTCCTTCGACCCGATAAATGATTCGGCATTCTTTTTTCTCAGCATCGATATGATTGATACTGATCGGTCGGCGAAGAAGAAAGGCATTTTGAGGAACCCGCAGGTGTAGAAATTGCCCTGGGGTCCTCATCTCATTGACTAATTCACCCGTCAATGTCATTTCAAAAATCCGCGGTGCCAGTTGACGCTGTTTGCTGATGGTCATGATTTCTTGCTTCATCAAAAAACTCCTTTATCTGCGTTAAATTGCTTTCGTTGAAAAACTGCGGGATTCCATCACTTTTAGAATCGCATCCGCTGTATCAAGAGAAGTAAAGGTCGGTACACCATGTTCCACCGCTTCTCGGCGAATGATAAATCCGTCTTCCGTTGCATTTTGGCGATCTTTGTCCATGGTATTGACTACTACTTGGGTCGTTCCTTTACGGATCAAATCAACAACCGTTTCTTCTGCTTGTTGATCAGAGATTTTAGCAACTCGTGTCACTTGCAGGCCTTTTTCTTCAAAGTAATCAGCGGTTCCATTGGTAGCCATTAAGGTGAACCCGACCTCTACGAAACGCGCCGCCAGTGCTGCTGCCTCTTCTTTGCTTTCGTCTGCAACGGTGAAAAGTGCTTTTCCAAATTCAGGAATATGCAGGCCTGATGCCTCAAAAGCTTTATAAAGTGCTTTTGCCAAATCTTTATCTGATCCCATTACTTCACCCGTTGATTTCATTTCAGGGCCTAAGTAAGTATCGACTTTTAAAAGTTTTGTAAAGGAGAAGACAGGTGCTTTGATGTGTACTTCATTTGGTGTTGGAGCAAGTCCGTCTTGATAACCTAACGCTGTGATCTCTTCCCCGAGAATCGCCTTCGTGGCAATTTGTGCCATTGGGATCTCTGTTACCTTGCTTAAAAATGGCACGGTTCGGCTAGCACGAGGATTTACTTCAATGACATACACTTTGTTCTCATGGATGACAAATTGGATATTCATCATACCGATACAATTTAAACCTAATGCCAAGCGTTTGGTATATTCTTCGATCGTAGCAATTAGTTCATCCGAAAGATTTTGCGGTGGATAGACCGCCATTGAATCTCCTGAATGGACCCCTGCACGCTCGATATGTTCCATGATTCCAGGAATCAAAACAGTTTTGCCGTCACAGATAGCATCGACTTCACATTCTTTACCAACCAAGTAACGATCGACCAAGACAGGATGTTCTGGTGATGCTTTCACTGCATGACGCATATAATCTTCTAAATCTGCTTGGTTTTCCACGATTTCCATCGCACGTCCCCCTAAGACATAACTTGGGCGGACTAAAACAGGATAGCCGATTTTTTGTGCGATGGCGATCGCTTCTTGTTCGTTCGTCGCCGTGTCGCCTGGTGGTTGCGGAATATCTAATGCTTGTAATGCTTGCTCAAAGAGATCGCGGTTTTCGGCACGATCAAGATCTTCAATGCTGGTGCCTAGGATTTTGACTCCGGCTTTCACCAAAGGTTCGGCTAAATTGATCGCCGTTTGCCCGCCAAATTGGACGATGACCCCAATTGGCTGTTCCAAATCAATCACATGCAAGACATCTTCTAAGGTCAACGGTTCAAAATACAGCTTGTCGGAGATAGAAAAATCAGTCGAAACCGTTTCAGGATTACTGTTCATGATGATCGCTTCATAGCCAGCAGCTTGGATCGCTTTCACCGAGTGCACTGTTGCATAGTCGAACTCCACCCCTTGTCCGATTCGGATCGGTCCAGAACCTAGGACAAGAACAGATTCTTTTTCACTGCGCTTGCTTTCATTCTCAAACTCATAGGTGCTGTAGAAATAAGGTGTTGCTGATTCAAATTCTGCGGCACATGTATCTACCATTTTGTAGACGGGCAAAATCTTTTGCTCATGACGCAGCGTGCGGATCTCAGCTTCCGTGGTTTCCCACAGCTCAGCGATCTTTTTATCCGTAAAGCCGTTTTGCTTGGCTTTTTTCAACACATCAAGGGAATGTGGATCGTTTGCTAATGCTTGTTCGATCTCAAAGATGTGAAGCATTTTATCTAAGAAGAATAAATCGATTTTCGTCATTTCATTCAAATCTTCGATAGTATACCCTCTTCGGATGGCTTCCATGACGTAGAACAGGCGATCATCTTGGGCCTTGATGACCTTCTCCATCAGATCATTGTCAGAAAGAGCTTCTAATTCTTTCATTTCGATATGGTGTGTGCCGATCTCCAATGAGCGAACGGCTTTTAATAATGACTCTTCAATATTACGACCGATCGCCATCACTTCACCAGTCGCTTTCATTTGTGTTCCTAATCGACGTTCCCCAGTTTCAAACTTGTCAAACGGCCAGCGAGGAATTTTTGCGACGACATAGTCAAGGGCGGGTTCAAATTCTGCATACGTCGTTTCTGTGACTGGATTTTTCATTTCATCCAATGTTAAACCGACGGCAATTTTCGCTGCCAGTTTGGCAATCGGGTACCCTGTAGCTTTACTTGCTAACGCAGAGGAACGTGAGACCCGTGGATTTACTTCAATGACATAGTAGTTGAAGCTATGAGGATCAAGCGCCAATTGAACGTTACAGCCACCTTCGATTTTTAACGCGCGGATGATTTTTAATGAGGCATCCCGTAACATTTGGTATTCATGGTCTGACAAAGTTTGGCTCGGCGCAAAGACGATGGAATCGCCGGTGTGGATACCGACTGGATCGAAGTTTTCCATATTACAAACGACGATCGCGTTGTCAGCAGAATCTCGCATCACTTCATATTCAATCTCTTTATATCCAGCAATACTCCGTTCAATCAAGCATTGGGTCACTGGCGAGAGCTTCAAGCCGTTTTCAGCGATTTGGCGAAGTTCTTCTTCATTGTTACACATGCCGCCGCCCGTTCCCCCTAGCGTAAATGCTGGACGAACAATGATTGGAAAGCCGATTTTTTTCGCAAATTCAACTGCTGCTTCCACCGTTGACACGATTTCTGATTCTGGGATCGGTTGATCCAATTCTTCCATTAATTGTTTGAATAAATCTCTGTCTTCTGCCTGGTCGATTGCTGCTAATTTGGTTCCTAGCAACTCAATTCCTAATTCATCCAAAATACCTGAGTTGGCTAATTCCATCGCCATATTCAAGCCCGTTTGTCCGCCTAATGTCGGTAAAATTGCATCAGGCTGTTCTTTACGTAAAATCCGTGAGACGAACTCAAATGTGATTGGTTCAATGTAGACTTTGTCAGCAATTTCTTTGTCCGTCATGATCGTTGCGGGATTCGAATTGACTAACACCACTTCGTAGCCTTCTTCTCGTAAAGCTAAACAAGCTTGTGTACCGGCATAATCAAACTCTGCCGCTTGTCCTATAATAATCGGTCCAGAACCGATAACCATGATTTTCTTGATATCTGTACGTTTTGGCATATTAGTTCTGCTCCTTCCATGCATCGATCATCTCTAAAAATTCGTCAAATAAGTGGACTGCATCGTGCGGGCCTGGTGCCGCATCTGGGTGGTACTGGACACTGAATGCTGGGTAACGGCGATGACGAACCCCTTCGATCGTGCCATCGTTTACTTCGACGTGGGTCACCATTAGTTTTTCTGGATCGATGGATGCTTCATCCACAGCAAAGCCATGGTTTTGTGAGGTAAAATCGATCCGACCAGTGGCGATCTCTCTTACCGGATGATTTAGTCCGCGGTGACCGAACTTCATTTTATAGGTATTTGCTCCATTCGCTAATGAGAAGAGCTGATGGCCTAAACAAATCCCGAAGATCGGTACCTTGCCTTGAATCCCTTGTATCATTTTAATTGCTTCTGGCAAGCTTTTAGGATCACCCGGTCCATTTGTCAGCATTACACCATCTGGTGCGAGGTCTAAAATTTCTTGCGCTGTCGTATTGTATGGCAAAATCGTTAAATTGCAGTTGCGGCGTGACAACTCCCGTAAAATACTGTGCTTCAAGCCGAAGTCGATGACCACGATATTGCGACCCGTTCCAGGACTTGGATAAGGTTTTGAGGTAGAAACTTGTGCCACTTGATTGGTTGGTAAAACCGCCGCTTTTAATTGATCAAAGGCATGGTCAAAGACATCTCCTGCATCAACGATACTCGCTTTCATGGTCCCATGTTGACGGATCTTTCTTGTCAGCGCGCGTGTATCGATTCCTGCGATCCCTGGAATATTTTTGCGTTTTAAAAATTCATCTAACGTCAGCTGTTTCCGCCAATTGCTCGCTAGACGCGCGTGTTCTTTCACAACGACCCCTTTACAAGTCGGTGAAATTGATTCGTAGTCGTCTCGGTTGACGCCGTAATTGCCAACCATCGGATACGTAAACGTAATGATTTGTCCGTTAAAGCTTTGATCCGTAATGGCTTCTTGATAGCCCGTCATGCTGGTGGTAAAAACAATCTCACCAAAAACATTGATACTGGCACCAAACCCTTCGCCTTCAAAGTATGTTCCATCTTCTAAAATAAGCCAACGTTTCATATTATTGCCCCCCTTTTTGCCATACTAATTTTCCATTTACAAATGTATAACTTGTATCCCCATATAACGTCCATCCACCGAAAGGCGTATTGACTCCTTTTGATAGAAATTGCTTAGGATCCACGTTATAAGCTGATTCTAAGTCAAAAATCGCGAGATCGGCTTTGTCTCCGACCATCATCGTTCCGGCGCTTAGACCAAAGAGCGATGCTGGTTTCACGGTCATCCAATCCACTAGTTGCTGCAAGGTAAAGCGTCCTGTTTTGACAAAATGAGTGTACAACAATTGGAAGGCATATTCTGATCCGACGATGCCAAATGGTGCTTTTAAAAAGCTTTGCATTTTTTCTTCATAGCCATGTGGGGCATGATCCGTCGCGATACAATCGATCGTGCCATCCAGCAGACCTTCGATCAACGCTTCACGGTCTTGTTGCCCACGTAACGGTGGGTTCATTTTCCAAAAGCCTTCATCGGCAGGAATATCTTCATCGATGAGAAGCAAATGGTGGGGAGAAACTTCGGCTGTCACATGGATCCCAGCTTTTTTGGCATCTCGAATCACTCGAACACTTTCTTTCGTAGAGACATGGCAGACATGGTAATGGGCTCCTGTTGCTTCCGCCAAAAGCACATCCCGAGCGATTTGAGAAGCTTCTGTTACACTCAAGATCCCTGGCAATCCAAGTTCTTCCGCTTTTTTACCAGCATGCATCACGCCGCCAAAGAGTAAGGAATCATCTTCTGTATGGGCAACCAATGCCAAGTCATTTTCGGCGGCTTGCTTCATTGCCAAATACATTGTGCCAGCAGTCTGAACCCCGACACCGTCATTTGTTAAGGCAAATGCCCCCGCGGCTTTCATTCCAGCTGCATCTGTCAACGTTTCGCTGCGCAAGTTTTCGGTGATCGGGGCGTATTGTAAGACATTGATTGATGCATCTGCGTTGATTTTTTCGTAAACAGCTGCTAATTTTTCTGGTGTATCAGGAACTGGGTCAAGGTTTGGCATTGCGCAAACTGTCGTAAACCCGCCACGAGCGGCTGCCATGCTGCCCGTTTCGATTGTTTCTTTGTATTCAAAGCCCGGTTCTCTGAAGTGTACATGAACATCCACTAAACCTGGTGTGATCAATTGCTCTTTGGCATCGATGACTTCGTCAAAATCTGTTTCGGGAAATTCTGTACCGATCCCGCGAATGATTCCGTCTTCGATCCAAATTGCTGCAGGAACACAGTGATTATCTTTTTTGATGATTTTACCGTTTTTAATGAGTGTTTTCATGTAAACTTCCTCCTCTAATTCATTCCTTTTTGCCTGTTAGGCCTTACCGTTCAACACCGCTTCAAGAATTGCCATTCGAACAAAGACGCCATTGGACATCTGGGTGATGATGCGCGAGCGTAAGCTTTCAACTAAGGCATCAGCTAACTCCACATCGCGATTGACTGGTGCTGGGTGCATAATGATCGCATGCTCTTTCATTCTTGCGGCGCGTTCGACGGTCAACCCGTGATTTTTTAAGTATTCTTCTTTTGAAAAGCTTTCCGTTCCATCATGGCGCTCGTGCTGGACACGAAGCATCATCATGACATCGACTTCTGCGACCAATTCGTCGAGTGGCATCCAGTGACCGTATACTTCAAATTCTTCGTCATACCATTCCATTGGACCTGAGAAGAAGACTTTCGCTCCGAGACGCTTCAACATTTGCATGTTTGATTTTGCGACCCGTGAGTGGGTGATGTCGCCTACGATTGCGACTTTCAAGTCGTCAAAGTGCCCGAACTCTTCATAGATCGTCATCAGATCTAGCAAACATTGCGTCGGGTGTTGGCCGCTGCCGTCCCCGCCATTGATGATACTGCACTGGATCGTTTTGCTTTGGATCAAAGAGTCGTAGTAGTTTTCATCGCCGTGGCGAATGACCGCAACGTCTACACCTAAAGCCGACATCGTCAAGACCGTGTCATACAAGGTCTCGCCTTTTTGAACAGAACTGGTGGAGGCTTCAAATTCGATGACTTCGATCCCTAGTTTTTTCTCAGCAACATCGAAGCTTTTGTGGGTTCTGGTACTGTTCTCAAAAAAGAGATTTGTTGCGAAATATTGTTCTTTTTGGGGCATCCATTTCGCACCTCTTTTGAATTCTTGTCCTCTGCGGATGAGTCCCATCACTTCACGGTCCGTCAATGCTTCGACCGTCAAAAGATGCTTTAAGCTGATTCTTTCGGATTGAATAATCATGAATGAATTCCTCCTTTGATTCTGTTTAAACGATGAGTTGGCACAAGTTATTTTTCTTCGCTGCGGGAGCTGTCAGGTAAAATAAGATTCAAGAAGATTCCTAGGACAGTTGCTAACGCCATTGCGGATAAGGTGAAGGTCCCGACCGTGAAGACAAGCCCGCCGATTCCTACCACAAGGATCACTGACGCAATGATCAAATTCTTCTTACGATCAAAATCGATTTTATTGTCGATCAAAATTTTCAACCCGCTGGCAGCGATGACGCCAAAGAGCAGAAAGCTGATCCCTGAGATGACTGGACCAGGAATACTTAAGATCAATGCGCTTAGTTTTCCAACGAAGCCTAGTACGATGGCTAGAATTGCCGCACCACCGATGACGAACACACTGTGGACCCGTGTAATTGCTAAAACCCCGATGTTTTCTCCGTAACTTGTCACTGGGGGGCCCCCAACGAGACCGGCTGCGATTTGAGCAAAACCATCGCCCAAAAGTGTTCGGTTCAAGCCTGGCTCTTCAAAAAAGTTTCGCTTGGTTAATTTGTTCAAGACCATCAGATGACCGATGTGTTCGGTCATGGTAACAAAAGCGATCGGCGCCATCGTCGTGATCGCATTCAGATACAGTTTTGGTTCATAGTTAATGAAGGGAATCTCGAAGCTCGGCATGCCAAACCAGTTGGCGTCAATGATGGGCTGTACATCGACGATTCCCGCTGCTAAGGCGATCAAGTATCCGCCCACGATCCCCAGAAGGATCGGAATCAGTCCTAAGAACCCTCGCAGAAACATATTGAAGAAAATCGTTAATCCTAAGGTAGCCAACGCTACCAGAATGTACTTGAAATCGTAGACTGAGTCATTGTACATCGCATTCTGAGCTGCGTTAGCAGCTAACCCTAATCCAATCACCATAATCACAGGACCGACAATGATCGGTGGTAAGATCTTATCCAACCAAGCAGCACCTGCACGTTTAATGATCATCGAAACGATCACGTAGACCAACCCAGTCGTGATGGCGCCTTGTGCGATAGCTGGGTAGCCGTCAGATTTCATCAGCATCTGCATCGCCGCGATAAACGCAAAGCTACTGCCTAGATACGCTGGAATCTTCCCTTTCGTCGTAACCAAGTAAACCAATGTTCCAATACCTGAACTAACTAAAGCGATGCTGGGGTTGATCCCAACGAGGATCGGAACTAAAACGGTTGCCCCAAACATCGTGAAAAGATGTTGTAAGCTTAGGCCTAACCACGGCAGTGCTTTGGGCCGATCTTTGATGTCTAAAACTGCGTCTGGATTACGAAATTCTTGCTTCTGCATGTTGCTGTCACTCTTCTTCCTAGTCGTTTTCTTTATTGATCATGATCCGGTCAGAACCATCGGATTCTTCCATCTCCACGATAATTTCTTCACTTAAAGCAGTTGGAATATTTTTTCCAACAAAATCTGCCCGAATCGGCAGTTCACGATGACCGCGGTCAACTAAAACGGCGAGTGAGATTCTTTTTGGTCGACCAATATCCATGATGGCATCCAAAGCTGCCCGAATCGTCCGTCCTGTAAACAAGACATCATCGATCAAGATGACTTCTTTGCCATCAATGGCAGTCGGGATGTCTGATGAATGGATCTCTGGATCATCTTCTGTCTTTTTGTCATCTCGGTACAAGGTGATGTCCAATTCACCGACAGGTACTTCTACGCCTTCTAGTTGTTTTAAACGTTCTGCTATTCGTTGCGCGATATAGATGCCGCGGGTTTTGATCCCTACCAGCACCAAGTTATCAATGCCGCGATTTCTTTCTATAATTTCATAGGTGATCCGCGTTAACGCTCGTTTCATTGTTACTGCATCTACTACTTCTTTCGCTGCCATATGTTATTCCCTCCTAATTTTGAACATAAAAAAACTCCTACCTGCTTGAGGTAGGAGTCATGTTTTCCGATCGTTGCCTAAAATCCCATTCTGTGGATTTTGGGTACACGTTATCATCTAGTAAGGGTTCGAATCTCCAACGCGGGAGTCGTCTGCTTACTCATTCCTTCTTAGCCTCACGGGACTACATTTAAAGGAGCTATTTAGTTGTTACAATTACTATACAGTTCTCACACAAAAAAATCAATCATTTTTTCGCAATTTTTTTAGGGTGTCCTCAAATAGTTCTGGTAATGGGGCTTCAAAGACCATTGACTCACCCGTTGTGGGATGTGTGAAACCTAAAAGTTTGGCATGTAAAAACTGGCCGTTGCCTTTTAAGGTGCGCTTTGGTCCGTAGATTGGGTCACCGGCTAACGGAAACCCGATATATTGCATATGCACTCTAATTTGGTGGGTTCGTCCAGTTTCCAATTGCAATTCCACCAAGGTAAATTGATCAAAGCGTTCCAACACGGTGAAATGCGTCACTGCGGGTTTGCCGTTCTCAATCACCGCCTGCATTTTACGATTGACTTTCGAGCGGCCGATCGGTGCATTGATCGTGCCTTTTTCGTGGCTGATATTGCCATGGACCAATGCCACATACTTGCGTAACGAGGCTTTGTCTTTCAATTGTTTCGCTAACGACTCATGCGCCTGATCATTTTTGGCAATCATTAACAGACCCGACGTATCTTTGTCGATTCGATGAACGATGCCCGGCCGAACAACATCGTTGATCGTCGATAGGTCCTCCATATGGTACAACAATGCGTTGACTAAAGTGCCACTCGGATGACCAGCGGATGGATGAACCACCATCCCTTGCGGCTTGTTGATGACTGCCACATCAGCATCTTGATAGACGATCGTCAAAGGAATATTTTCTGGCTCTAAATCTACTACTTCCGGCTCTGGCACTTGGATGACCAAGTGATCGCCTGCTTTTACTTTATAATTAGCCCGAACCGTCTCACCTTCTAAAGTAACGGCATCTTCTTTCAGCCATTGTTGGACTTGTGAACGGCTATGGTCAGGCAAGCGTTCAGCCAACACTTTGTCGACCCGCCCTTTTTCTTCTTTAATGATTACTTCAATTTGCTTTTCCATTTGATTCTCCTTGTTTCCCTTTTGCTATATCATCTACCAGTGCATAAATAAAAATCAAGATTACCCCAAACACTAATGACATATCAGCGATATTGAATATTGGGAAATTGATAAAATCAAGCTGGAACATGTCCACCACAAAGCCATGCTGCAAGCGATCGATGAAGTTTCCGATAGCGCCACCTAGAACAAATGCCAATCCAAAGCGAAACCACAAACTGCTTTTTTGGTAACGAAACAATAGGTAAACAACGACGGCAACCGCGATAACGGTGATGATCGCAAAAAAAGTGATTTTTCCTTCTAGAATACTCCAAGCTGCACCGGTATTCTGAAGATAGGTCAGGGACAACACATTGTCGATCAGAGAATGTGTTTCACCTAGTTGATAATTGGCAACGATCCAAATTTTCAGCCATTGATCCAAGCCAATGACAACAGCACTTAACAAAAAAAACAACGCGATCATAAATTTTCCACTCTTTCTTCTTTAAAAATATCTCGCGGACGGATGATGCCCAAGAGATTTCCATTCGGATTTTTATCCTTGGTGATCAAAACCGCCTCAAGCAGGGCATTTTTTTGAAACAATTCTTCCACTTCTACGATGGTCGTTTCAGCCGACACGAAACAATAATTTGATCGTTTCCCATCTCCTGCTAATAATTCATCTGCCGTTCTGCCTGTCAACTTGATTTCACCATGGAGGCTTTCTTTCGCTAACCAGTATCCCAGCATCCGCAAAGTGATCAAGCCCAAAAATCGACCATTATCATAGATCGGAAATTGTGAATAGCGCTTTTGGGCAACGATTTTCAATAACTCTGGTAATGGCAGGTGCTTTTCAAAACCAGTCACTCGTTTCGCAAAACGCGGCATGACTTTTTCAGGTGCCAGTAAAGAGCGTTCAATTTCTTGAATGCGATTGACGACCCATTCATTCGGTTCAGCAATGACAAAGTTTTCTCCGATTTTTTCATGTACGATGGCATTGCGCAGCTGAGCCATTTGTAATAGATCATCTTCTGCTCTTCTGACATTGATATTTTTGCTTTTTGACAAGCGACGAACCATTTCAGAAAAACCCATATTCCGTGGATTATCCAATTCGTCACGAAGCCGCTTTTCGATTCGATTAAAACTACTCAAAAATTGATCTGCACCACTAGTCATGAGGAACCTCCTTGATAAGATACGCTTTTTTCAAATAAATCAAAACAAAGACAAAATATGCCACCAAATACACCCCGACAAAAAGCAACGAGTAAAGGGAGATAGAGAATAAGCCCAATACCCCCATCATGAGAAAAAGGCTTAAATAAAAGCCGATATATAATCTTTTAAGCGTAAGATTCATCACGATCTCCAGCTTGAGCGCTGATTGGCCTTGTGGTAGCTGAAAAGGCTGACTTTCTAAAAAAAACATGCGCACACGAATCGGTGTCTGCTCAGCTAACTCTAAAAAAATCGTTTGCTGATGATTGATGGCAGCGATTCTTTTTTTCCCTTGCATGACCTCTAAGGGACTGCCCATTCCATAAAAACCAGTCCTCCTAGTTAGTTGTAGCTCCATTGACAAAGATCACCTCAATTGGTTAAGTATACTTGATTATCAAAAGAAAGAAAATAGACTTTTGCTTGCTTCCTTGATTATTATAACAAGAATCCCTACTTTTATCTTCCATCACGTCTAATGAACGAGAAAAAGACGAATGCCGCTTGCATCCGTCCTTTCAAATCATCTCTTTCCGTTTTTTCGTTTCAAATGCAGCGAATGTCTTCTTTGCTTGTGATCACTCTTTTAGAAAAGACCGATCGCTTGGCCATCAGAAGTCACGTCCATATTGATAGCCGCAGGTTTCTTCGGTAATCCAGGCATTGTCATCACGGCACCAGTCAAGGCAACGATAAAACCAGCACCTAATTTTGGCACGAATTCGCGAATCGTTACTGTGAAGTCATCTGGTGCGCCCAATCGCTTTGGATCATCACTGAATGAATACTGGGTTTTTGCCATACAAATCGGCAGCTGATCCCAGCCTTGCTCTTTGAAGCTTTGCAACTGTGCCTTGGCTTTAGGCGCAAACTCAACCTCTGCCCCGCCGTAGATCTCACGCACAATCAAAGAAGCTTTATCCGCTAAAGGCAAATCGTCGGTATACAAGCGATGATAGTTGGCGGGTTTTTCCTCAATTACTTGTACCAGCGCTTTTGCTAGATCCGTTCCACCGGCGCCACCTTCTGCCCAAACGGCTGTCCGTGCGATGGTGACGTCGATTTGCTGACACATGGTTTCAACTAATTTCCGCTCTGCTTCGGTGTCTTGTGAGAACTCATTAAGCGCAACGACAACTGGAATACCGTATTTACGCATGTTTCCAACATGTCGCTTTAAATTACTGAAGCCCCGCTCTAATGCTTCTATGTTTTCTGTCCCTAATTCAGCGACAGCGACCCCACCATGCATCTTCAGTGCTCTGATCGTCGCTACCACTACGATCGCATCTGGTGCCTTTGATAAGTTCGGTGTTTTGATATCAAGAAATTTCTCTGCGCCTAAGTCAGCACCAAACCCAGCTTCGGTCACCGTGTATTCGCCTACGTGCAAAGCCGTCTCGGTTGCGATGACACTATTACACCCATGGGCGATATTCGCAAAAGGACCGCCATGGATCAGCGCAGGGGTTCCTTCAATCGTTTGAACGAGATTCGGTTTGAGGGCATCTTTTAAAAGTAAGGCTAAAGCACCTTGGACCGCCAGATCTTTTACGTAAATCGGTTGTTTCCCAAAAGAATAACCAATTAAAATCTTTCCTAATCGCTCTTTTAAATTATCAATGCTTGTTGCCAAGCACAAAATCGCCATGATCTCACTAGCAACGGTAATGTCAAAACCGTCTTCTCGGGGAACGCCTTGTAACGGTCCCCCTAGACCGACGATCACTTGTCGTAACGCTCGATCATTCAAATCGACAACGCGTTTCCATGTGACCCGACGTCCGTCGATCCCTAATTCGTTACCTTGTTGGATATGATTGTCGATCAACGCAGACAAGGCGTTATTGGCAGCCGTGATCGCATGCATATCACCTGTGAAATGTAAGTTGATGTCTTCCATCGGTAGAACTTGTGCTTTGCCGCCGCCGGTGGCGCCGCCTTTGATGCCCATTACTGGGCCCAATGATGGCTCCCGCAAAGCAATGACGGTTTGTTTCCCGATTTGATTCAGGGCATCCGCAAGTCCGATGGTCACCGTTGATTTACCTTCCCCTGCTGGTGTCGGGCTGATGGCTGTGACTAAAATAAGCTTACCTAACGGCTTGTTTGCTTTTTCTTTGATTGCCGACCATTCGATTTTTGCTTTATATTTGCCATAAAGTTCCAGGTCATCCCCTGTTAAACCAAGTGGTTCAGCAATTTCAATAATCGGTTTAGGCATTGATTCTTGTGCAATTTCGATATCTGATTTCATTTTTACCCTCAATTCACGAACTATTTAGCACTTTAAAATGTATTTTGTTTGCTATGCTCTTATTATACTTGATTTTATTCAGAAAGAAAGAGAGATTTTCCACACTTTTACAAGAAGTTTGCCGAATTCTCTATGTAAACAAAAAACAACGTCCTTCCTAAGGCTGTACCGCCAAAAGGAGTGATCGCTGTTTTCTAGATTTCTATGAATTACTCGTTGGTTTCGACCTGCACCCTTTTTTCAGGGATTTTTTCTTGAAAAAAAGTTTCTAACCATACCACATCTTTTTTACGCAACGTGAAGGTATACGTTTTTTGATGATCGGTAATGCTTATTAAATAGTTTACAATTTGCCATTTTTCTATCTCAGGTAAAGAAACAAGACTTTTCTTCCATAAGCGGGCATAGCGAATAAGGAGCAAATCATTCCTGATGAGTATGCTTCGATGAATACCTAACCATACAAAAAAGAAAAAGACGGCTAAAACGAGGTTGCTTTTCCAATAAGGTCTGGTATTTTCTAACGAAAGAATCAAACTGATAAATAATATCATCATAGTAAACGACCAATAAATGATCGCTGTAGCAGCTTCCGGTTGCCAATACAATTTACGCTTCATAAAAGTTCCTCACAACATAAAATTTCTAGTATACTATCTTTATCATATCAAAAAAGGGTGAGACAATGTTAAAAGTTTATCTTGATGCTTCCACGAAAGGCAACCCCGGCCCTAGTGGCGGTGGAATCGTCATTGTCGGTACTGATCTGCATGAGCAAATTGCGTTTCCGCTACCTGATTCAACCAACCACCAAGCAGAGTTCGCTGTGATGGTAAACGCGTTGCAGCTGCTGATTGACAAAGGGTTACAGGAACAGACGATTATGCTCTATACCGACAGCAAAGTCGTTGCGCAGACTATCGACAAGAATTATACCAAAAACCCTGCTTTTTCTGATTATTTAACGGAAATTCAATGCTTGTTGAAACAGTTCCCTTTAGCGATCATCCAATGGATCCCTGAGAGCCAAAACAAAGGTGCCGACCATTTGGCACGCCAAGGATTAGCAAAGGCGTTGAAATTAAAGGATCGGAGACAATAACCGAGAGAAGTTTTGTTTGAAGCGCAACCAGTAAGACTGCTTAGCTAAAATTTCATCCGTCAGTAATGTGGATTGCGCCATATCCTCTTCAAAGAAGCCTTTCAACGTTTGCGTGACATCGTGATCGTAGGCAAAAGCATTGACTTCAAAATTCAAGGCATAACTCCGAATGTCTTGATTTGTCGTCCCAAAGGAACTAATGGTATCATCCATCATGACCGTCTTCGCATGGAGGAAACCATTGTTATAGATGTAGATTTTTGCACCACGACGATGCAAATAATTGGCATAATGCTGTGTTGCCCGGTAAATGAATGGGTGGTCAGGCATACATGGGATCATGATTCGGACGTCTACACCTGAGTGGATGGCAATTTCCAATGCGTTCATCATACTGTCATCAGGAATCAAATAAGGCGTTTGGATCCAAATCGATTCTTTGGCAGCTAAGATCATTTTTACAAAACCGCCTTTGAGAATTTGGGTCTCACTTTCAGGACCATCAGCGACAATCTGCAAATCAACATTTCCAGAGAGCTCTTTCGGCGGTAGAATAAAGTAGCGATCCTCGTATTCCAGTTGATCCTCCTCTTTTTTTACAGATGCGTTCCAGTCACGAATAAAAATCTCTTGTAGTGTAAAACTGGCAGTACCTACGATTCTCGCATGGGTGTCTCGCCAATAGCCAAATTTGGCCTTTTTCCCTAAATATTGATCGCCGACATTAAAGCCGCCAGTCCACCCAATTTGACCATCGATCACAACGATTTTTCGATGTAGATGATAGTTCAATCGTGTGTTACGGATCAGGTTCTTCGAAGTGATGAAAGGCACGACTTTTCCACCGGCATCAATCAACGGTTGAAAGAATTTCCGATTGGCTTTCGGTGACCCCCATGGATCATAGACCAAACGCACTTCAACACCTTCACGGGCTTTATCGATCAAGATAGACAGAAATTGGCCACCGATCTCATCATTAAAAAACGAATAATATTCCACATGCAGATTATCTTCTGCTTGCTTCATGTCTTCAAACAATGCTGCAAATTTTTCTTTTCCATCTGTATAAAATTCTACTTTGTTTCCTTTAGTCAAGGGCGATTCATCAAGGTTCTTAAAATAGCGCTCTAATAGATGATTGTCATCTGAGTAAGGATGTTCAGGAAAAGAATAATTGTGCACTTTGATGATTTGATTCAACTCATTGATCCTACTTTGGTGGTGCTCACTAAATTTATAAATAATTTCTCCGTCGATCCCCCGACCACAAAACAAGTACAACAAAAACCCGATGCCGGGGATGAATACCAACGTCATCATCCAAGCAAAGACACTTGCAATCGAGCGTGGTTTCCGAAAAACAGTAATAAAGGCAGCAATCGTATTAATAAACAAAAGTGCCAATAATACCGTGGAAATCATGCTCATATCCATTTTTATCATAGTTTCCTCCTATATCCTGTAACCCTATAATAGGTAACTATGATCGAAAGCAAGCTTCAATTCATAGTCCCCTAGTGTTTCTTTGATTTTTTGTTTCAGCATTTCTTCGATTTCTTGATCACTATACGCCGATTTTGCGGGAATCACTAAATCAAACGCCAACAGATCTCCTTTGACCTGAAAATCATGCATCCGTAACTGCGGATCAACGAAGCGAATGATCTTTGACACTTCTTTTTTTAAATACCGATACTGCTGATCTTGAATTGGTACTGGATCAAGGTGACAGACAAGGTCGACCTTTAAAGATTGGCGAAAATCTTGTTCAATAGCATCAATCACCTCATGCGCTTCTCGTAAAGACCACGTTTCATCCACTTCGATATGCACACTGGCAAAGCGATTTTTCGGTCCATAATTATGAACCAGTAAATCATGGTAACCGAGAATCGTCGGATAGTGATCCAAGCGCTGCTCCATGGCAGCTACTTCTTCTTGCGTTGGGCGTGCCCCTAATAATTCGTTGATAAAGGAACGAATCATTTTGATTCCGCTAATCAAAATATACAAGGCAATCAGACAGCCGACAAAGCCATCGATACGTAGGCCAGTCAACCACTCGATCGTCGCTGAAAACAAAACCGCACCCGTTGTATACACATCGTTGAGACTGTCTTGCCCACTGGCTTTAAGTGTTTGAGAGCCAATCAGGTTCGCCAGTTTGCGGTACATCGCTCCCTGCCAGATTTTGATCAAAATCGATAAAACCAAAACGATAAACAATAGTGGTGAAAGACGGATACTCGTCGGTTCCATGATGCGTTGCACAGAGCTGATGAGAAATTGACCGCCAACAAACGTGATGATCAAAGATACCACAAACCCACTGATGGCTTCAAATCGCTCATGTCCATATGGATGTTCACTGTCGGCTGGTTTCGCCGAGATCCGAAAACCGATCAATGTTAAAATAGACGAGGCTGTATCTGAAAGACTGTTGATGGCATCGGCCATAATCGAAACAGATTGTGCAGATAAGCCAATGATAAATTTTCCGGCAAATAATAGGAGGTTGGAAAGCAACCCGAGGCTACCCGCTAACTTCCCAATGGCTGTGCGTTCGTAGACACCATTTTTTTTGCTACGATTTAAAAAAAAGTTTAGCAAATCATCACCCTCTCAAAAAACCATCTTTCTTATTTTACCCCGAAGGAATTCAATTAAACAACTATTCGTATCGTTTTTTCGAAAAAAAAGCGAATTCCCTTCAATTATCAAACGCATTTTCAGATAACACGTAGGAAAAAAGGAAAAAGATAACGGAAGGGTCTCCCCCTCCGTCATCTTCGTTCAAAAAAGGAATGTGTTAAAGACCTACGCTCCTCTTTCACCTATCTTCTTAGAAGGAAAGGAACTCGCGGGTACAGATTCAACCATAGTGTGCTTACTTGGCAGCTAACCACGCTGCTGCGGTCTCAAGTGCTGCTGTGATTCCTTCAGGATTCTTCCCGCCGGCTTGTGCCATATCAGGACGGCCGCCACCGCCGCCACCAACTTTAGGTGCGATCTCTTTGATCAAATCGCCCGCTTTCAATCCTTTTTCATTGGCTACTTTGTTCATAGCAGCTAAAAGATTCACTTTGCCATCATTCGCGGTAGCTAACACTAAAATATCAGAATGGTCTTTTTGTTTCCATTGATCGGCTAGTTGACGTAATTGGTTCATGTCCTTAACAGTCACTTTCGCTGTGATTAGACGCAGACCATTTACTTCTTTGACATCTTTGAAAACATCCCCTGCTTGCTGATTTGCTAACTTGCTGGCAAGAGCTTCGTTTTCTTTTTGCAATTCACGTAGCTGCGCTTGCAGTTGTTCTGTTTTGGCAACGACTTCTTTTAATTGGGCAGATTTAACAATTCCTGCGATTGCTTTTAATTGCGTTTCTTCTTCATGCAATAACGTATAGGCCTCTTGACTAGTCACGGCTTCGATCCGACGAACACCAGCACCGATCCCTGATTCAGAAACGATTTTGAAAATACCGATATCCTCCGTATTTGCCACATGGGTTCCCCCACATAATTCGATCGACCAATCGGCAACATTGACGACGCGAACGTCATGCCCATATTTTTCACCAAAGAGTGCCATCGCTCCCATGCCTTTTGCGGTATCGATATCCGTTTCGATCGTCACAACAGGGAGGGCTTCCCAAATTTTTTGGTTGACGATTTGTTCCATTTGGCTCAGTTCTTCGCTGGTCACTTGCCCGAAATGACTAAAGTCAAAGCGCAAATGTCCTGGAGCAACTAATGAACCTGCTTGGTTCGCATGGCTACCTAATACTTCTTTTAACGCTTTATGCAATAAGTGAGTCGCCGTATGATTTTTGATAATCTTATTGCGACGATGCTGATCCACTTGTAAGAAATAGTTCACGCCTTCTTGTAGTGGCGCTTTGACTGTAGCAGTATGCAAGAACTGACCGTTCGGTGCTTTTTTGACATCCGTCACTTCCGCTACGATCGTACCATCTTCTGCTACGATCGTGCCTGTATCCGCAACTTGTCCACCCATTTCTGCGTAAAATGGTGTTTCAGCAAAAATCAGTTTTGCTTCACCTGTCGAAACAGAATCGTGTAACGCTTCGTCTTGGATGATCACTAATAATTCACTGTTAGCTTCAAGTGAATCATAGCCAACGAAACGGCTGTCTACTTTGATATCCGTCAATAAAGCGGATTGTACGCCCATTGAAAGCTCCGTTTGTCGAGCCGCACGAGCGCGGGCACGTTGTGCATCCATTTCTTGTTCAAACCCTTGATGGTCCACTTTCAACCCTTCGTCTTCCGCCACTTCTTCTGTCAATTCAACTGGGAAGCCGTAAGTATCATACAATTTGAAAATATCTTGACCAGCTAACGTATCTTGGTTGTCTGCTTTTACTTGGGCGATCACTTGATTTAAAATATCTAACCCTTCATTGATGGTTTCATGGAAACGTTCTTCCTCGTTGCGGATCACTTTTTCAATAAATTCTTGCTGCTCTAGTACTTCAGGATAGTAGCTTTCCATGATCTCGCCAACGATCGGTACTAATTTGTATAAGAAGGCAGCATCGATCCCTAATTTTTTCCCATGCATGACTGCACGACGTAATAAACGACGTAAAACATAGCCACGGCCTTCATTTGAAGGAAGTGCCCCATCGCCGATCGCAAAAGAAAGCGCGCGGATATGGTCTGCAATCACTTTAAAGGAGATATCTGTCGTTTTGCTGTCGCCGTAGTTCACACGACCGCTTAAATCTGCCACTGCATTGATGATCGGCAGAAACAAGTCTGTTTCAAAATTGGTTGGTGCATTTTGAACGATGGAAACCATTCGTTCCAGCCCCATCCCCGTATCAATGTTTTTATGTGGTAGTGGTTCATAGGAGCCATCTGGTTGATGATTGAATTCTGAAAAGACCAGATTCCAGATTTCCAAATAGCGTTCATTTTCGCCACCAGGATAGTTTTCGGGATCATCTTCCGCTACGTCATTAAACTCAGGACCACGGTCATAGAAAATCTCCGAATCCGGTCCACATGGTCCTGCACCGATGTCCCAAAAGTTGTCTTCAATCTCAACGATATGCTCTGGTGTCAAGCCGACTTCTTCTGCCCAGATCCGTTTTGCTTCTGTGTCTTTTGGATAAACCGTGACATATAACTTTTCTGGATCAAAAGCCATCCATTCTGGGGAAGTCAAAAACTCCCATGCCCAATGAATCGCTTCATTTTTGAAATAATCGCCGATCGAAAAGTTTCCTAGCATTTCAAACATCGTATGGTGTCTTGCTGTTTTCCCAACGTTTTCGATGTCGTTGGTCCGAATTGATTTTTGCGCATTGGTCATTCTTGGGTTTTCAGGAACAACACTGCCGTCAAAATATTTTTTTAGCGTTGCCACCCCTGAATTGATCCATAATAGGGTTGGATCGTTGACTGGGACAAGGGACGCACTTGGTTCAATTGAATGACCTTTTGATTGAAAGAAGTCCAAAAACATTTGGCGTACTTCTGCACTGGATAATTGTTTCACGTTATTCTCCTACTTTCTTCTGTGTTCGCTTAAGATACAGGGGCTGACAAAATTGCTGGTAAGGCGCTCTTATGCCTGTAGAGTCATTTTGACGATAAAAAAACACCATTGCAGAGCAAGGACGTCGATACGCGGTACCACCTTGCTTGCAATGATGTGACTCATTACCTCTTAGACTCGTTAACGCGGAGTGGACGGCAACATTTCTGCTGCAGTTGAGCACCAAAGGGAGCAATCCGTCTGAATTCATGTTTTTCTCTCAGCAGTGAAAAACTTTCTGTAATGAATCATCAAACCGACCATATCCTTCGTCATTCAAAGTATAAGGAAATGTGTCGAAAAAGTCAATCCTCAAATCCGGTCTTTATTGATCAGAATCGCTTTGCGGTAACGATAGCTCTGCGGAGAAAGCTTTTGATCTGGCTGTAGCATTTTCCGTGAACGGTAATAACTGGCATAAGGCAAGGCATCGAATAAGGGATGCCCACAAATTTGCCAGTTCTCCATTTTTAAAGACAAGCCATCTGTCAGCTCCCACGCATCCGCAAGCCCATAGGTGCAGCCAAATAAATTCGGTTCAAGCAATTCAGCGGTTGGCAAAGAAACCCCATCGTCGCAAGACTTTTCATTGCCCCAGCGAAAAAGTCGCCGAGTAGCAGCACCGCAGACATATTCCCATTGATCCTCTGAAAGCAGCTGAAAGCCTTGTTTATCTAACTGCTGTTTCAATTCTGTTTGATTGACGGATTCGTGGGTAAATAACTGATAGGTTTCCGATAACGGCTCTAGTGCAGCAAAATAGCGATTCTCTTCGTGATAAAAAGCGGGTAATTCCCAACGCAAGCTTTCCTCAAAGGACGCTGGTGCTGTGAATTGTGCCTTTAGCTCTTTTTCGAAAACACTGAATTGATCGACTAACCCGTGAAACTCCCCAGTGATCGTATTTAACTGCCCGATATACCTTGCGCCAGCAGGCAGAGAACTTTTTTGGACTAGCATGGGATCAATCACAGCTTTACGCAAAGGGCTCGTCGACTCATTGACAAAAATCCCCCAATCCTGGCTGGTTTCTAACTCATAGATTGTTTCCAGTTGGCGAATGATCTCATTGGGTGGTGACTGCCAATTTTTACTCCAGCAAGTAGCCGGTAACCCTTGCACACCGAGATCCCAACCTAAGATCGCCTCAGAATTCCCTGGTATAAAGACAAAGTCTTCGCCATCGATCGTTAATTCAAAGGTAGCACATTTCAATCCTGCATACGTCAACTGACTAAAATGGACATCGGTGATCTCCTTTAAAGGACTGACAAAATACATTAAAATTTGCTGGATCAGCTGTTCTTTGATTTCAAAGGACAGTGTCTTCCAATTTGACCATTGTAACGCCTCAAAAAAATCCACGTCATTTCTCCTCTCATCTGCTACAATTACTATATAACGAGTATACCACGAAAAAGGAGGAAAACGGCTGATGCTTTATTTTGGACGCAGTCCGTGGATGCTACAAGCGGTTTTCGCCTTGCGGCAAGCCGTTTTTGTAGAAGAACAGCACATTCCGGCAGAATGGGAATTTGATGAAAAAGACCAAACCTGTCCATACTTTCTTTGGCTTGATGGAAACACACCGATCGCTACCATTCGCTATCAATTCTCTACACCGAACACTCTGCAACCTGATCGCTTTTGCGTAGCTAAGGCCTTTCGGCACCAAGGATACGGCACCAAATTATTGCATTATCTCGAAATGCGTGGTGTCCAAGAGGGTGCCCTCCAATCAGTGTTATCCGCAGAGATCGACGCTTGTGCGTTTTATGAATCCTGTGGGTATCAAAAAACATCTGAACCCTATGCTGAAGATGGCGTATTGTGTGTAGAAATGACCAAACAATTAAAAACAGCAGTCAAGGAAGAGTAGTTCTCTTCCTTGACTGCTGTTTTGGTAAGCATTAGCTATTCGAATTTTTCTTGTTTTTGCGGGCGGTTCGAGTCGTTTGACGACGTTCGATCTTCCGTTTTTCTTTGTTCTTCTTATCAACGGCCCATTGAATTTTTTTCTTGTAGCCAGGCTTGATTTTTTTCTTCTTTTTCTTGACTAAGCCAATCAAGGTTGGGTCTAATTCGTCACGAGATTTTTCCCGCTTTTGCCGACGATTCCGATCGTAAGTCGCAACGATCTCGCCATTTTTGATTTCCTTCGGTTGGAAAACAACCCCTAGATCTTCGATGGCTTGGATTGCCCCTTCATCGCTTGGATCATATAAAGTGATCGCGGTCCCATCCATTTGATTTCGACCGGTCCGACCAACACGGTGGATAAAGAAATCCAAATCAGCTGGAATCTCGGCATTGATGACATGAGAAACCCCTTCAATATCAATTCCTCGCGCAGCTAAATCTGTTGCGACAACATATTGGTAGTCCAAATTTTGCACTTGGCGCATGATCCGTTTTCTTTCACGAGGACTGATGTCGCCGTGGATCTTCGCTACTTTTAAGCCTTGTTCCTTTAAGTAATCCGTAATTTCATCCACACGGCTCTTCGTGTTGGCAAAAACGATGGCAAGATAGGGATGGCCTGTAGTCAATAATTGATAGATCAATTTATTGGTATTTTTCCCTTTGGTAGAAATCAACCAATTCTCGATCGTATCAGAGATGACTGCTTTCGATTTGATTTCTTCGATCAATGGATTGGCCATGTATTTTTTCAAGAATGGGCGCAATTTCTCTGGAATCGTTGCGGAGAAAACCAGCATTTGTAGTTTCTCAGGCAAACGCCCCGCAATTTGATCGACTTCTTCCAAAAAGCCCATATCCAAGGTCATGTCTGCTTCATCCACGACAAATACATTGGCAGTGTGAACCCCTAAGGCTTGTTCGTTGATCATATCCAAGATACGACCAGGTGTCCCAATCACGACATGGGGCTGTTGATTTTGCAGACGGCTCAATTGGCGCTGTTTATCCGTTCCTCCAACAAAATTTGACACACGAATCTCCGGATCATGAAACCCGCCGATCTGTTTTGCGGCTTGATAAATTTGTGTGGCTAATTCACGACTCGGTGCAGTAATCACGACTTGCACTTCATCTTTTTCGGCATCAATTTTATCCATCAATGGCAGTAAAAATGTATGGGTCTTACCACTCCCAGTCTGAGATTGTCCAACAACACTACGGCCTTTTTGGATAACAGGTATCAATTTTTCTTGCACTTCTGTTGGATTAGAGAACTTTTTATCAGCAAGTGCTTCATAAATAAATGGTTGAAATTTAAATGACTCAAAAGACATTCAAACACCTTCTTTCTTTTAGCATCCTTTGGATTATAGCATATGTTGCCTTGATTTCCTAACTTTCTTTTGTCACGGGTTTTGGATCAATCGTGCTAATTGTATACGTTGCACTGCGGCGTTCATAGAAAAAGCGGCTTTCTTTTTTTATTGCAGCCCAAAAGAGATTCATGTAAAAGCCAAACTGGATCAAGCCAAAAATGACCACCATCAATAAACTGACGACCAGAAGCAGCGTATTATCCGAATCAAGAAACGGTGCAAAAAAGATGTTGACCCGACTGATGCTGGCATAAATCAGATAAAACAAACCATAACGTTTCAATAACGCAACCAAGCTGACCCTCTGACGGGCTTCTTGCATGATTTTGATTCGTACGAGTTTTTTTCCAATCGTTTGTCCTTTGGCAAGATAAGCAAACAACACAAAGTACAGTAATACTTCAAGAGCAAAGTACCAATAGTCCCCACTAAAGTCTCGTACCGTCTGTTGAGTAAGCAAACGAACAGCGATCACCACAATGAAACTGACCACATTCAGTATTCCCCAATCGATCAACCAAGCAAATATCCTTCGGGTTACGGTTACCCGAGTACCTTTGGCGTATGAATCGGCATCCATCTCTTCTCTTGATGGCAATAAGAACGTAAATAGCGGGGCAATGCTCCACCCCAACAATCCTCCTAGTGTATTGACAAAGAGATCATTAACATCAAATAAGCGATAAGGACGGGGATAAATAAAATAAAGTCCTGTCAGCTGAGTCAATTCAAAAAACAACGTCAGACAAAACGTAATCGCCAGCGTTTTCAGAAAAGAACACTTGAAGTAATAACGTAAGTAAACGCCGAAAGGCAAGGTCAACAATAAATTAAAGAGTGGTTCGAGAAAGACCCCCTGCTTCATGGCAGGAAGATAGGTTTGCGGGTCGTGGATATTTAAGACCGTCTGTTGGACAAAATGGTGCCAGGATGCTCCTAGCTGCAATTCCATCTTAGGACCAGTCATATGAGCTACCTCTTCAATCGAGGGCAATGGCAGAATAACTAAAAAATAGGCGCATAATAAATAGAAGACAAACGAATAAAGAACCAGTGCACGAGAAAAGATAAAACGACCGTATTTTCGATATTGGATAACAAAAAAAATCATTGATATCGCCAATGCTAGAAATGGAAAAACCAGCAGAGCAACCTTTATTGGGGTAATATAAGCGGACATAAAGAACTCCTTCACGTTTTCTTTTTATCTTACACGCTATTTCCCAAAACGTAAATTTTGGAGTATCATAAAAGAAAAGGAGGTTAAAAAACCATGTTAAATCCCTATTTTGCCTTTGGCGTACCGGCATTCCTTTTGGTTTTATATGTACCTTTTGCTCTTTTTCGCCGGTCTTCCGATATACCCTACTTAGGATTTGCCCTATTCATCATTGCTGGTTTTCTGACTGGATTTAGTTTACAAGTCATTCAACAAGCCATCAATGAAGTGGAGAAAACTTCTCTTGAACACGTGCAAGAAACCCACCTTTACTCGCCCTACTTATTAGCGATTCCATTGATTGTGGGCATTCTTTTACTTATTCTCAACTTGATTCGCGGCTATCTAAAAGTCAAAAACGTTCGTCTGCGGACAAAATAAAAGCAACCTACCTAGAAATACGAAATGATCCTGTTCCTCTTAATGGGAAATGAGATCGCTTCGTATTTTTTTTGGTAAGCTGCCTAGATTGCTAAACCCCTTCAAAAGATCCAACCACCACTCCCGTAGTAAAACAGTTTATCAACCACAAAAAGCGTTTATTCGTCGGCTAGTTCTTCATCCAGGTCTGTCTCTGACGTATCAGCAAAAGATTCTTTTACATCATCATTGACTTGTTCCAATAAATATTGCCAGTCACTATTCGACACAACCACCACATCGATATTCTTTTCTTCATCGATCAGCTCGAGATTCGAAACATCCTCTCCTAACTGCTGGAATAGGTCAATCAATGTTTTGTCTTGGAGTGTTACGTATTCAGTCCGTTTCATTCTTCTTCCCCCCATGAATCAAAAAATTCATAAAACAAGATATCGAAACTAGTAAGATCGGTCATCTTTTGTAAAGTAGATAGATCTAAACGAATAAACGCTTTTTCCACTAATAAATAATGGTTTTCTTCCAACGCTTCTTCGATAAATGGTAAAATCTCTTCCTCGTCCCCTAATGTCTCACTAGAGATTTGTTCGATTTGATCAAACAAGCGATCATCTTGCAACAAAAAGAATTGATCGTCGTAAAGATAGACTGCGATTTGATATTGCCGGATGGGTAGCTCAGCCCGAATGACAAAAAAGCATTCCCCTGAATTGGAAATCGCTGGCAATAGTTCACTCGGTTGTAATGCCTGTTGGTAGTACATTTCCATCCCTCCTTTGTACTTACTATTATAAAGAACAATAAAGGAAAAAGGAAATAATCGAATTGCAGTTTAAAAAACTCTAAACAAAGTTAGACATCCCATTCTGCATAGAATTCTTCTAAAAAATCCTTCATGAAAGCCACGCGTCGCTGAGCTTCTTTTTTGCCATAATCCGTGGTCATCTTTTCAGGGAGCAAAAATAGTTTCTCATAAAAATGATTGATCACCGTCGTCCCTTTTCGGTAATCCTCATGATTTTGAAACGTCTTTGGGGCTAAGTCACTGACATGGATCGGGTGTTGATGACTGCCACCAAAATAGCTCGTCCGTAAAATACCGATCGCACCTAAAGCATCGAGACGATCTGCATCACGAACGACGCGGCCTTCTACTGAGACAACTTGTGCGCCTTGCAAAAGTTCTTTTGAAAAAGACAGATTTTCGATAATAGAAAAAATTTCTTTCGTTTGTGCTTCACTTGCCCCTGCTGCAGTCAAACAAACTCGCACTTCGGCATAAGCCGCTGTGACATCCGCCACAATTTTGTCATCCACCGTATCATGCAAGTAAGCTGCTGCCTGTACGACAAAACGATCAACCGCCAATTCGTCGGCATCGATGATAGCTTGACTTAAGCCCGCCACCCGTTTGACATGATCAAACCCATGTCCTGTGTAATCATTCCCCAAAATACTTTCGGCATAGGCAATTACTTTGCTAAGATCGGTAACATTGTTTTCTTCCTTCATCTTTCTCCTTCTTTCGATACGAAAGCAGCAAGCCTTCCTTTTTTCAGTGGTTATCGATACAAAAGGAAAAGAAGTTTAACAAAACGAGCACCCCACGAAACAGTTAGGGCGGCAACGTCTTGCGAAGCTTCTTTTCACTCGTTTCTTTTAAGCGAAATCTTGCGTCTCGCTGATTTTATAGACACTAAAATAGATCTTACGTAAATAGTCTAATAGATATTGAGGATTCAATAATTCATCCGTTGCATCTAAAATCAATTCATTTGGTTTCTTTGATGCCCCATATTGATGGATATTTTCAGTCAGCCATTTACGAATCGGTGAATAATCATCTGAAGCCAACACTTCATCGACATTGATTTCTTTTTCCATCGCATGCAGTAATTGCGCGGCATACATATACCCTAACGCATAGGATGGGAAGTAACCAAAGCTGGAACCTGACCAATGAACATCTTGTAAGATTCCTTCAAGGTCATTCTCTGGACGAATCCCTAAATATTCCTCGTATTTGTCATTCCAGATTTTCGGCAGTTCATCGATCGATACTGTTTCGTTAAAGATCATTTTTTCGATCTCGTAACGAATAATGATATGGATTACGTAGGTCAAACTGTCAGCTTCAATACGGATCAAGCTGGCTTTAGAATGCTTCAAAGAATCATAGAAGGTGTCAAAAGACACATCATCAAACGAGCCTTCCGCACATTCTTGGAAAAATGGGTATTGCTTGGCCCAGAAATTGCGATTACTGCCGATAATGATTTCATTAAAAAGCGATTGAGATTCGTGGATCCCCATAGACGCTCCTTCATGAACCGGTGTTCCTTCGTATTTTTCGTCAATATTTTGCTCGTACATTCCATGTCCGGCTTCATGAATTACACCGAATAGTCCCATTGAAAAATCGTTTTCGCTCCAACGAGTAGTCAAACGCACATCGTTGTGATTGATCCCCGTAGCAAATGGGTGGACCGTATTATCCAAGCGGCCGCGAGAAAAGTCATAGCCTAAGTCGGCAATCACTTTTGAGATAAATTTACGTTGCTGCGCTTCGGTCATCTTACGTGACAGGATCGAAGTATCTGGTGCTGTTCCTTTTTCAGCCAATTGACGACGAATATCCATGATACCGTCTCTCACTTGTGAGAAAACATTATCCAAGATCTCAACCGTCATATTTGGTTCGTATTGGTTTAACAACACATCATAGTTTGTCAGCTCATTCTTCTTCCAATAAGGAATCAATTCTTTCGTCAAGCGAATATTTTCAGAAAGTGCGTCTTTAAATAAAGAAAAATCTTTTTCTTTACGGGCTTTGAGCCAAGCAGTATGTGCTTTTGACGTTGCTGCGGAAGCCGCCATCGCCAACTCATTTGGTACATCTTTTTGCAATTCATACTCTTCTTTGACTAGCTGATAAGCCGCTTTCCCAACCTCTGATAATTCTTCTGGGTGTTTCCCAAAATAGCTGATTGCTTCTTGGATCGGCTCTCCAATTTTTTTGTCAAAATAGAGGCCATATAAATAGCTGTCAACTTCCGCCCGGTAATCACTGGCTTTTTCTGGCATCCCCGTTTGATTGTCCCAGCCTAAGATCCCCATTGCTTGTTGTAATAGATCGATTTCTTTTAATTCTTTCAGAAATTCTTGTTCTTTCATTCAGCAAACTCCTTTTTGCGTGGCGGACGTTGCCCCCAGTATTGGAAGAGATCGGTCCGAATCGCACCGTTGTATAATTTGCGTTTTTTTGTCGCTTTTTCGCCGTAATGGGTCTCAAAAGTCAAGTCACTGGTCAAAAAGTATTTACTCCAGGTTTTAAGCGGTCGAAACACTTGGCCCATTTCTTGATACAGTCGCTGAACAGACTCTTCTTCTCCTAAGCGTTCGCCATAAGGAGGGTTAGCCACAACGACACCATACTCTTTTTCTGTTTTAAAGTCTTTAACAGCTTGTTGTTTGAAGGTGATCGAGTCTCCAAGACCTATTTCTTCCGCATTCCGGCGGGCGATCTCAATCATTCGACCATTGATATCCGAACCGGTAATATCTAATTCGACATCATAATCTGCTGCTTCATCTGCTTCTTTCCGTACTTTTTCAAATACTTCTGCTGAGAACCAATCCCACGTTTCGCAAACAAATTCCCGATTAAATCCAGGGGCGATATTATGGCCGATCAAAGCTGCTTCAATACACAATGTGCCTGATCCACAAACGGGATCGACAAAAGGCTTGTCTTTGTACCAATTTGTCAGCATCACTAAAGCCGCAGCCATGTTTTCTTTCAGAGGTGCGCCCCCTTTTTCTAAACGATAGCCGCGTTTAAACAAACTAGGGCCAGTCGTATCCAATGTGATCATCGCATGGTCTTTCAATAAAGCGACTTCTAATTGGAAAAAAGCGCCAGTTTCAGTCAGCGGCACACTTGCCGGACGATGATATACTTCTCTTAAGCGATTGACGATTGCTTTTTTGGTAATCGCTTGGCAGTCAGGTACACTATACAATTTTGATTTGATTGATTTTCCGGCTACTGGAAATTCAGCGTCTAACGGTAAAAAGTCTTCCCACGGTAACGCTTTAACTTCTTCAAACAGCTGATCGAAAGTCAATACGTCAAATTCCCCAACGACGATTTTGATACGGTCGGCTGTACGGAGCCACAAGTTCGCGGTAGCAATGGTCTCCATTGTCCCTTTAAAGCGCGCTCGGCCGTTTTCAACCTCACACTCGATCCCTAAATCCCGTAATTCTTTGCCCACTAGTGCTTCTAAACCGCTCGCAGCGGTGGCAATACAATTAAATGTTTTTTCAGTCATAACGCTCTCCTTCTTGGTATAAAAAAACCTTCCGTTGCTGGAAGGATTCCCTGATAGGTTGTGATTTTCTATAAGCCATGTTTTGTCCGTATTTTCCTCAGGGAGAAGAAAACACTGGGTAATTATCTATCTGCAATTACTTGCCTTCTTGCTCCGTTCATTTCCGTGCAAAAAGTGCCCCTACCATTGTTTGGGTTGCTCGCTCGAGGGGTTTACCGCGTTCCACCAAGACGGTTTCCCGGCTTGCTTCGTCACTGTGGCACTTTCAAGGATACTTTGGCATAGCTTGCACCTTAGCCATTTTTCCTGCCGTTACTTTCTCAAGTACCCTAGCTTATGGTTTCGCTAGGCACGAACACTACAAGCGTCTCAGCTTGTGCGAGCATGGACTTTCCTCAGCATAATCGAGTTATGCCGCAATTACCCGAAAACCACAACTATCTTTTCTACATTAGAATTGACGGGTTTTTTCGTTGTCATCTTCAAAATCAGCATTTGTATAGTTGCTGTTGTATGAAGAAGAACGAGTGACAGGTTCTGATTCACGATCAAGCTTTTTGCCAAAAACTTCTTTTTCAAGATTAGACAAACGTTTTAAAATATCAAAATTTGTGACTGTTTGGCTTTTCGGTGCTTCTTGTTGAACACGAGAAGCGATTGCTTGGTTTTTCGACAATTGATCGATTTTCGCTGTCAGACGATCGTTTTCTTCTTGCAGGGCTAAGATCTCTTTATTGTAGCTTTCGTAGTCTTTAATGATATTATCTAAAAACTCGTCCACTTCCACTGGATCATATCCACGCATTTTTGTTTTGAATTCTTGTTGCAGAATATCTTTTGGACTATAAATTAAATTTGCCATTATTTACACCTCATTGTTTATTCCAAATGGTTTTCACTTTCTAGACCATTCTATCAAAAAATATACGAAAATCAAAGTAAATTACTATCAAATGTTGCGTTTTGTAAATCATCCATTGTTATTTGATGAATAAAGTAGGGATTTTGCTCACTATAGGCTTTCGCATCTCTTAAGAAATAATTAGGTTTTCCTGGAAATTCGTCATCATATAACACAAGTGCGCCTTCAGTATGCTCCAGTAAAAACGCTGTATGATTTCTTAATTGACTGGGGTCTTGGTAAGGCTTATGGCTGGTGGCATTGACATAATCGGCAAATGACTTCGCTGTTTGCAGTGCCTGCTGATTTGTTTCGTTCCAATTTTCACCAAACCCTTCAAAAGGAAAAATAATTCCTAGTTTCAGTTCCGGGTATGTTTGTTTTAATTGTTCAATGACTTCGGCACACCACAGCTCTGCTCCAAGATTCCCGCTGATCAAGAGCCATTCTAGCCCTTCTTCGACATAATTGGTCAATGCCGACATTATTACTTTCTTAATAACTGCAATCTTGGGATCTTTTGCTTGAAAGACACCTAATTCATAATTACGATAGCCAGTAAAGTATAAGGTTTTCATTGTTTCTCTGGTCATCTCTTTTCTTTCCAAACGACTTTTTGGTATAATGTTGCCTAGGAGTGTGAACAACATGGTTATTCGTTACCCGAATGGACAATCTACTACCTATGATGACGGCAAAAAACAAAAAATGCAAGAAAAACTAATAAAGCCAAAAACGTATGCCAATCGTGGGATGCGTTTTGAAGAAGCGATCAATGAAAGCAACCTTTATTATTTAAATCGCAAACTTGCGGTCATTCATAAGAAACCGACACCAGTTCAAATCGTCAAGGTAGATTATCCGAGAAGAAGCGCCGCAGTAATTAAAGAAGCCTACTTTCGAGAGGCCTCTACCACCGATTACAATGGGGTTTATCAAGGGCAATATATCGACTTTGAAGCGAAAGAGACTCAAAACAAAACGTCATTTCCCTTTAAAAATTTTCATCCACACCAAATCAAGCATATGGAAGACTGTTTGGAACAAGCGGGATTATGTTTTGTTCTTTTATGGTTTTCTAGTCTACAACGCTGCTTTTTTCTAGATAGCAAGTGCTTAGTTTCTCAGTGGCACCTGCAAAAGGAAACGGGAAAAAAATCAATGACACTGGCCTATATTGAAACGAATGGGATTGAAATTATCCCTTCAATTGCGCCGCGTATTCCCTATTTAAAAGCAGTTGATCAATTTTTAACGATGAAGGAGAATGATGAGTATGGCAAATGAATCACAATCGAGGACCTCTCGGCATGATTCTAAGAAAGGCACTGCTAAAAAAGCACCAAAGCCCCCTAAAGCCAAAGGCAAACGAAGTATTGGGAGTATTATTTTAAAAGTGTTTATGGGCCTATTTTTCTTAGGCTGTATCGGGATTTTATCAGGAATGGGGCTGTTTTGGTGGTACGCCAAAGATGCACCAGCACTTGATGAAACACGTTTGGATTCGACTGTTTCTTCGCGCTTTTATGCCTCCAACGGTGAATTGATCACTGAATTCGGAAGTGAAACGAGAGAAAAAATCACCGCAAGTGAGATTCCCCAACTGCTGGAAGATGCGATCGTCTCTGTCGAAGATCGTCGGTTCTATCAGCATATCGGGGTCGATCCGATCCGAATCGTTGGTTCTGCATTATCCAATGCCACAACCGGCGGTATGCAAGGCGGAAGTACGTTGACTCAGCAATTGATCAAGCTGTCCTTCTTTTCTACCAGCGCCGAAGATCAAACGTTACGAAGAAAAGCACAAGAAGCTTGGATGGCGGTTCGGCTTGAACAAACCAAATCAAAGCAGGAAATTTTGACTTACTATATTAATAAGGTATATATGTCCAACGGGGTTTATGGAATGCAAACAGCTGCTATGAAGTTTTACGGCAAACCTTTGGCTGAACTAGACCTAGCGCAAACCGCTTTGATTGCTGGTTTACCAAATGCCCCTTCTGCGTTTGATCCATTCGCTCATCCTGATAATGCGAAAAGTCGTCGAGATGTGGTTTTAGGCGCAATGCTTGAAAACGAGAAAATCACGCAAGCAGAATATGATGCCGCCGTTGCCGAGGATATTCAAGAAGGCTTGCAGAAAAACCCACGAGAAAATCAAGAGTGGAAATACTTTGATAATTACTTCAACGAAGTGATCGCAGAAGTCAAAGAAAAAACCGGCAAAGATGTTTATACCGATGGCTTAGATATTTACACCAATGTCGATATCGATGCGCAAAAACGGTTATATGACATCGTCAACAGCGATGATTATGTTAATTATCCAGACGACAAGATGCAAGTTGCCGCTACCTTAGTTGATGTCAATACGGGCAAAGTCACGGCTCAAATCGGTGCCCGCAACGTTGATGACGTTCTCGCAAACAACCTGGCTGTCAACGTCGCTCGGGACTTTGGATCGACCGTTAAACCGATCACAGACTACGGCCCTGCCTTCCAATTTCTACAAGACTCTACCGGTAGAATGATTTTAGATGAACCTTATACTTATAAAGGAACCGATATTCCTGTGTACAACTGGGATCGCCAATATATGGGCAATATCACGCTTCGAACTGCTTTAGCAGAATCCAGAAATGTACCAGCAGTGAAATTGTTTGATGAAGTTGGAGCGGATAATATCGCCGACTTTCTTAGCGGGTTGGGTATCGAATACCACACGATTACTCAATCTAATGCGATTTCTAGCAATACGGATAAATTAGATGGCACAAAATATGGGATCTCCAGCCTGAAAATGGCCGCTGCTTATGCTGCGTTTTCAAACGGTGGCACCTATTATGAACCTCAGTACGTCAACAAAATCGTCATGCAAGATGGGACCGAAGATGAAGAATCCTTTAAAGTTGATGGTCAAGAAGCAATGGATGATACGACGGCTTATATGGTGACCGATATTTTGAAAGATGTTATTTCTGTCGGTACTGGGACCAATGCGCAAATCGATGGGTTATACCAAGCAGGGAAAACGGGAACTTCCAATTACACCGATGACCAGCTAGCACAACTGGATACATCAAACGGTGCTTATCCGGATATAACTTTTGCCGGCTATACTCCCTCCTACTCATTGGCGGTATGGACCGGATACAACGACAAAATGACACCAATCACTGATAGTAGTACCCATGTGGCTTCAGATGTCTATCGTGAATTGATGCGCTATGTTTCTGCTTCTGTAGAAAACACGGACTGGACAATGCCTGACGGATTGACACGGATCGGAAGAGAGCTTTATCTTGAAGGGACATACACGCAGCCAAGCTATTCAGCACCAAGTTCTTCCAGCAGTAGTTCGTACGTTGAACCGACGACACCTTCTACAGAAAGTAGTGAAGCAACACCATCAAGTACAACAGAATCATCAAGCGAAGTGACACCCCCAGTGACAACACCTGATGAGGATGATTCATCTTCGGTCGTTACACCTCCTGCTTCTAGTCAGGATCCTGGCTCAACAACGCCTTCCAGCAGTGAAGAAAATCCTTCTTCACCGCCGGATCCACCAGAACCAAATGATGGTAACTCCGAATAACTGAGAATAGTGAAAAACAGTAGATCAGATTTTGATCTACTGTTTTTTTAATAACGACCATATAAATGTAGAAGCTTACTTTTCAAGCTCTTCAAAAAGCAATTTTTTATCTGAAAGCTGATAAACTTGATTATGCAGATCGTCAAACAAATGAATCACATTTTCTTTCGTCTCGTTCACTTCAAAAAGAATCTCCTTGGCACGATCATGAATGCCATCGATTCGCATTTCTGTCGTACGGATCATTCGTTCAGATTCGATCTTCGCTTCTTGAATCGTGCGATTTGCTTTTCTTCTAGCAAAGACTAAAACCTCACTGATTTCTGTTTGGAACTGCTCGTTTTCGATTTGTAGGGTTGCATTTTCTTCCCTTAGTGCTTCGATCTTCGCCTGAAGCTCTGCGACTTCTTCATTTGATTCGCTAGCTGAAACTTTTGCTGCAAGCTCTTCTTTTTCTGCCAATTGCTGTTTCAAATCAGCAATTACTTCTTGCAACTGCTGGATTTCTTGCCGCTTCAACGTCCATTCAGCGCGTTCCTTTTCGTAATTTTGTTTCTCTTTTTGCTCTTTTTCTTGCTGAACAGCTAACTTAGCTTCTAATTGCTGGATCTTTGCTTCAAGTTTTTCTGTATCTACTTTTGTAAGCTGTTCTTCTAGGTCTTTGACTTTCTTATTCGCTTCTACTAGCGAAGCTTTTAATTCTTTTGCCTCTGCTTCTTGTTGAGCCACTATCTTCTGCTGTTTTTTTAACTGTTTTTTTTCTTCCTGTAGTTGCTCATTTTCTAAAATCAATTCTTTAATTTCAAAAGATAAATTTTCAATCATATGATCCTTTTCTTGTTCTTCTGACTCTTGCTTATGTGTCTGGTTTATACTCAATTCTTTCTCCATACGTTCTCCTTTGTCTTCAACGAGTTGACTATCTTTGGCGTGGTTATCACGGTTACCAGAGGATTTTTGCTGCACTGCTATCTTTTTGACACTTTGATCTGTCTGTTGATCAACAGGCACTCTTTGGTGAGAAATCGGTTTTGCTAAAGTCTGTGCGACAGGTTTCGCTGTTTCTTTCTGGGTTTTAGGGGGTTCATTGTCCGCTTGTCGATTGGTTCCTTTCTCTTTTTTTTCAGGCGTAGCCTTTGCGGACCCTTGATCCTCAATGATTCCCTCTTCTTGATTTGTCTCCTCAAATTCATTCAGCTCTCCTATGGATAATTGATTTACTTCATCCATTAGCTTTTGGACAGAAAACAAACCTTTGTTTTTCTTTTTCATCATTAATTTTTCACACTGCCTTTTTGTTCATTTGTATTGATCGTTTCACTTTGATCCGTTTGAGGAGTAGAGGATATGCTTTCGCTCCCCTCGTTATTAGCTACTTCTTGAGCGTCAGTGTTTGGAAAGCTGCGTTCTAAAAGGGTCCAAACTCCATTCTCATCACGAATGATCGTCTGCTCAAAGGACTGATCAGAATCCTTGGAAAATTGAACAGAGAAGGTTCCTTGGGTGATCAAGGGAACGTTCTGCATATCATGTAGTAGACGAGAAAAATTTTCTTCCCATCCGTTTAAGTCATCAATTGATGGTAATTTGCTAGATAGAACAATCGAGATTTCTTGCAAGGGCTGATCAACAAAAATCATCGCTACGGTGCGACCTAGATATGGTGATAACTGATAGGCCAACTCATATTCAGCTGCAAACTGTGCTTCACGATCATTGGATACGAGTAAATGCTCCCAATCAATCGCTTCAAAAGCAAAGCCGTTCTCAGGATAAGCAAAAATCGGCATACGCATCCATTCCGTTTGCTCAGTTCTTAGCGCGAAGACTTCCTCTTTCAATTGACTGGTTTCTTCTTGCAGCTTTTGCAAATGAATGCCGCCTGTCAGTTGAAAAACTGTTAATAGCAAGACACTTACGATTATGGCACTACTGCATCCCAATACAATTAGCAAGTGCCCACTACGCAGGTTGTGCTTAAATAAACGCAGTTTCCTTTTGGCTAAAGCATCTGACGACAGCTGCTTTTCAACTTTTCTTAATAAATATTCTCGATACAATCGCCAACCGATGATACTACCTGCTCCAATGGCAAGTAGTATCATCCCAATATAAATAAAAATCACAGTCTCTTCCTTCCATCAAAACTAAAATTCGTTTTATTCATCCCTTTTGATACAAACTTAGTCTCGTTGATATGTTGCAAGAAATGAATCATCGCAAGCTTCCTTTCAAGAAGCTGATGTGTCAGAAGAACGTGATCACCACACCATAAAAGGTTTTACTTGAAATGATTCCAAATTCTCTACTATCACTTGAAGTGAGCAGTGCATCGCCAACGACATAGTACTCATCTTCTTTGAGGTACCCCCGAATCGGCAACGCCTCAAAGGCTTCATCCTTCACAGTGATCATAAATGAAAAATCAAAGTCAGTATCCTCCGCCCCAATCAATAAACGCTCCTGTGTACGAACGAAGGAATCTCCCGGCACACCAATCACTCTCTTGACCAAAAATTTCCCTTCCTGTTCGAAAGCGATCAGCTGATAGCGATTTGGCTGGCGCTTTTTATGGATCAGCACAACTTGTCGATCCTCGATCGTCGGCAGCATGGACGCTCCTCTGACTAACGCCAGTCGATACGGCTGAAGAAACGCAATAAGCAAAAGGACCATCAAAAAGATACCGCTGATAGGAAGACCTATTTGTCTATGCCTTTTACTCATATTGCCAGCCCTCCATCCTTATTTTGGCATAATATATGAAACACTTGATGAGTGCGCCAATTCATTGCTGATCACGCGATAAGAGATTGTGGTTCCACCATAGACATTTCCTTCTGAAACCAAAATACCATTTGGACCAACGGCTTCAACAAAAGCGACATGACCATAACGAGGATCAGATCCAGCTGTTCCAGGTGCAAAAGAGATCATACTGCCTGCTTTAGGTGTTTGACTGACGTTGTAACCTAAACGTCGTCCGGTATTGCCCCATTGACCACCATTTCCCATGTAGTCATCTACTTGACCGCCTAATTGACTCACGCGATTGAACACATACCAAGTACATTGTCCAACAGGATACGAACCAGAAAGATTGTAGTCACGACCGTTGTATTCTCGAAATGTCATGAGGGAGCGATACTCTTCTGGAATTTGTTCTTTTCGTTGGATAAACAAGCCTGTTTCTGTTGCGATCACTTGGTCATATTGCGTCAATCCATAGACCGCAATCAGTGAATTGATTTTTTTACTATAATTAACATCGGTCGCATAAGTGCCCGTCAAAGCATCTGCTGCCCGAAGATAGTTTTTTGATTCAGAGCGCCACACGTCTTGATAAAAGGTTGGATTTCCAGTGATTCCTCCGCGAATCAATTTGACATAATCAGCCATGGAATCTCGATAACTTGAATAGGAACGAAAGGCGGCTTGAATTTGGAATAGTTCTCCGTTGCCTTTATCTTCCATTGTTGGTAAAGTCACGCTGTTTCCTTGATAACTGCCTTTGATCCCAAAAAGGTTATAATGGGGACTGCTGGAAAGCCCGCTGTCGCCACTGCCGCTTTCAAGGATCGCTTGCGCGATCAATACAGAAGCAAAGACATCGTATTCTTGCCCTAAGCTTTGGGCTTCTTGTGCCAATGTTTCAATAAACGTCTAGGTCTTTTGATTCACTGTAAATTCGTAAGGGGCTGGATATTCAGTAACTAGCTTTTCGCCATATGTAGCCAATTCAGGATTTGATAGCCGTCTGATCGATAGCAGCTCTTCGATAGAAACCCGCTGAACTTCGATGGCAGTTTTCGTTGGCTCTTCTTGATTTGTCACTAAACTTGCTTGGTAACCATCTGCGAGGTAGATACCGATTAACTTATTTGCGTCATATAAAAGATCCCCCGGTTGTAATTGTTCAACCTGCTGTTCTTTTTCTATCCAGCTAGCTTCTCCTTTTATAACCGCTTTGATCCGTTCATTGATCCATTCGTCCATCGTCAATGGTTCTTCTAGTTCACCAATTTGCCCGATGATCTCGTAGACGAATGCCGCTTGCCATTGCGCATCATAATCAGCTAATATCGGCAAGGTGAAATCTAACAGATTCGAATCTGCGATCTTTGCTGCCCGAAAACTCTCTGGTATATCAATGGTACGTCCATCATAAAAAGAATTTTTCAAGTGAGAAGTAGCATCTGGTGATTGAACGACAGGGTTTATTACTTGCTCAGGTGCAATAATCGGAGGTGTTTTCGGCTCCTCTTTTTTTGCATTTTCAGTATTTTCGTTGCTCTCAGTTGAAATTTCATTTTCTTTTGGTGCCAATGACTCATCAATCAAGTCGGTCTCTTTTGGCTTGTTCTCTGTTTCTACTTCTAGATCGTCCGTTTCAGCATCTATTTTTTCCTCTTCCTCGGAAGGTTCCGCGGACTCTGATTCCTCTAGTTCGGTCGTTTCCGATGACTCGGTCGTTTGCGTTGAGTCTGCTTCTTCAGACGAATCAAGAGATTCTACAACGGTATCTGCTGTTTCTGAATCCATAAGCGGCTCATTTGATTCGGAGGATAACTCGGTCGAGCCCTCCGTTTGCTCTTTGCTGACGTCTTCTTGACTCTCTTGGGCTTCTGCTGCCGATGAATCTTGGTCATCAAGTTGCTGTTCGACATTTGTATTTTCTGAATAGTTATCAGGCTGAGGGCTTTCTTTCGCCAGTAATACGGGAGAAACAAAAAGTTGGCTTGCTAAAATCCCAGCACTGAATAATGTTAAATATGACTTCTTTTTTCTACTCTTCATACAGTTTCCTTTCTCTTGTTTCAGCCGGCATCATTGGTTTTGATCAAAACCTGACGAACTGATTCAAAGTTGCTTGAATAGTTTTTGCACGAGTTTAGGTGAACTCTGTATCTTCGCGATTATTTTTGAAGCAAACGATTGATTTAGCTAGCTTAAGCAGATTTTGCTCAGCAGCGTGATCTACCATAAAAAAGCGTTAAAATCCACTGCTTTTCAACCGATTTATTCACTGTCTTCCTATCAAGAATGGAAGCTGTCATAGGCGTCAACAGCTTCCATTTGATAAGATTGAGCATCGATCATTCGGTAGATGGGACAAAACTTAACTCCCATTCAATCGTTGCTTGATAGGTCATGTTACGCGGATTTGATCCAATGGGTACTTCAAGTTTGACACTATCCCCCATCGTCCCCATATCCCCGTAGCGCTGAATCCAGGTACCGCTTCCTTCATTTGCATCCGCTTCAGCGATCAAAGCGGGTACCCCAGGATCAAGGATCATTGATTCACTATAAGTGGGAGGAATTGCTGAATTGGCGGCATTCGTCAGCATAACTGCATTTTCTAAAATAATTCGTGCACCCCGAAGTTCTTCTCCTCGATCATTACGAAATCCTGCAGCGGATAATGTCGCGTTTAATTCCCAGCCGGTAAATTGAGCGCGCCGGTCAGAAATCTGCACGTAATTTGGTCGTTCCTCAGTTACTGAGCCATCAGCACTGCTAAGACGTTGTGGCAATGCCTTGTACTGTTTGGTATCTGCACTTATTGATACATCTCCAAAGCTATACTGGGAGATGAAATCGATACTGATAAACCCTAAATGTTCTGGTATATCCGGTTTATTTTCTGGATTCACTTCAATATCTGGCGCGATCGGATCTCGTGGATTCATTGTGGCAATCTCTTGAACAACTGTTTCAGCTGTATCAAATTTTCCATTTAAGAAAGCGTAAGCCGTCACCGTATTATGTTTTGTAAACCGCTCCCCCTCGGCTAAGGTCAAGCTGAAATCACCATTGGCATCTGCTTGAAGATGAAACAAGCTGTTATCATCAAAAGAGGGTGATTGCAGTTGCGGTGCGGGAATCGCTGGATCTCCGTCAAAACGAATCACACTATATGGTGTGGCTTTTCCCCTAATGATTCTTGAGCCTTCCAGTGCCGGATCTTCCGTTAATGGTTCTAAATGAACCTCGACATCTGGAATATATTCAAATAGAATACGTTGTGCTCTTGTGGTAAAATTCGCGCGAAAATGATCAACGATCTCTTGTGAGATGGAAGAAACATTCGAAATCGATGACAAGGTAGAGGCAAAATTCACTTTTAAATTGAAGATTGGACTCCAACTGAAGTCTGGTTCCTCCGTCAAGTTTCCATGCCGCCATTGCTTCGCTGCTTGAATATCCACATCTAATAGCCCGCCGCTGCCGGAAATCGAAATAAGGCTGCTATTTGCTGCATTTCCGGTAACCGCCCTTGTTTTCTCTAAATTGATGCGTTGTGCATCCGCAAAAGTGAAGGTTGAGGCCGAGCTCAAAAATGTCATCAAGGAATGAGAGGGATTGGTTCCGTCCGACTTAATATCCAAGACTCCTTCTTTAGCAACAATAAATGTGGCGGCACCGGCTACATGGATCACTCCGGAGGTGGTGGTCCCTTGATTCACTGCATCAATTTCGACACTGCTTTTATTTCCAATAAGCATCGTGCTTCCAGCACCCATGTAGATAATGTTATAGCCCCATCCATTGAGGCTTGTGGTACGTCCGTCAGCTCTGATTACCACTTTGCTATCCTCAGACATTTCAAAGTGGGCGCCGCTAGCATACATACTGATTGCGGGGGAGTTGGCTCGAGCGTTCAAATGAAGCTCTGATCGATTACCGATATCGATCCGACCATTTTGAATGTAAATATTTGCCCCAAAGGCTTCTCCTCCTGTACCAGCTGTTCGCAAGGTCATTTTCACATCATCGCCAATAATCATTCGCCCCGTTGCATAGTACAAATAAATATTTCCCGCATTAATCGTTGACATGTCAACTACTGCGTTATCGAGAACTTCTAATTGGGTTATTTCCATATTTACCTGATTCGTTGCGTTGATCGTTTGTACTCGTCCTGATCGGGACGTATACGTCGGTGATTGATGCGATGTTACCTCGCCAGACATAACGACAGGTGTTGCGTGCGAGTGAATCAATTGATTTCCCGCATTGGTCAAATTATGGTAGCGCATTCTGGATAGATTCTGTTGGGGAATGCTCATATTCGTAAAATTCATGAAGCCATAATAGTTGCCATGAACGATATCGATATTTTGGTACGTGATGTCCCACGGCGTTGCACTATTGACGGTACTATCATAAAATCCGACAGCAACAGCTCTAAAGTCGATTTGATACCCATTGCCTTCGATCACAAGCGTTCTTGAAATTCCAGAAGCATTGGTCCAAATATAGGCTAATCCATTTGTTGGGTTGGAAGTTGCACTTCCCGCAGCGACTCCAGAAACTCCTTGAGTAGGATTGTTTGATGATTCAAAGTCATTTACGATATTGATATAATTTACTTCTCTATTCACGATTGCCGCCATAAACTCTTGCCAGTTGGAAACATCCCGGTGACTGATTTCGTCTAACGGTGTGACTGGTTCTGTCAATTGGGCAATTGCTTCTGCTTGGTCAGCTTCTGTGTCTTGCTGATTCTCATTTAGGTTCGCGTCATTAGAAGGTTGCGTGGTTCGTTCCCCTTCCTGCGGCGTGTCTGATGGTGAGACCTCTGTCTCGATCGTTTCATTATCTGCATCATCATCCAAGTCCTCTTCCCCGTCATCTTCTGCCTGTACTTCGATCGTTAGTTCCGCTTCACCTATAAAAAGTCGATAATCGCCTATTTTATTAAAGACGATAGGAATCTCGAACTCCATTAGCTCTTCATCAAAGGTGAGCGTCCATTCCTGTTCTTCTTCAGACAGCTTCTTATTCTTCAATTCTGCAGCAAATTCTTCTTCCACGATCGCTGCTTCTTTCGCTACAACTAGCGTAATCTCATTTAAAGGTTGGCTTGATACGACGAAAACGTCGATCGGTTGATCCACGACACCTTCAATCACACTAACTGGAAACTGAAAAAAAGGTTGATGGATGTCAAATTCTTTTGTTTGGATCGGTTGTGTTGCTTTATCAAGCAAGGACATATTCTGCGTTTCGTCCAACGGTTCAATCGTGTGATCGATGGCGTGGATTTCCGGCAATAGGATACTGCTCAGACTTGGAAAAAAAGTTTGCACACTTAGTAATCCAATAATGATCGCAATTATTACCTTGTGCGGGGTATTCTTCATTTCAACTTTTCCCACCTTCCTTTGCATTTTTTTTCTTATGAACAATTAGGATGATCGCAATAATTAGAAGCAAGCTGATTAGACCAGCCGTGGCGATCATCCACCAATTGAGTGACGTATCTACAGTGACATCGAGTTCATTTAAGCGGCGAGCATCTTCTGCCTCTACGCTAAATGTCTGTTCCCAAGACCACTCTTCCTCTCCTGACCGAGCAGTAAGATTCAATACATACTCCCCATTACGAAAACGATCACCGTTCAAGGGAATTGGGAAATGCATATGTGAATTAGGAGCCATTTGCATAGATGATTGACTTGTTTCATATAAGATCGTCTCACCACCAACAGAACGAATTTCAGCTGTTACTTCCAATTGATTGACAAATGTTGAAGTATAATTTTGGATAACAGCGCTAAATACGTTTCGGAAGTTTACTTGATCGGCAAAAACATCAAGCAGTTCCAATCCCGGATCCGTTGCGGACCGATTGTTGCTTACTACCACACCAATGACATAGGAAAATGCATTCCGAATGCCTAATCCTTCTTCAGCAGATTGTGTTTGCTCCTCTTCAGAAATAACCTCTTTGATTCGAATGCCACCTGCCAAAACCCCTTTAAATTCCTCTTCTGGCATCGTAATCGGTAAAGAAATGATTCGTTTTTCTAATGGATCGAACGATACGGTTTCAGGCACCTCTACCAGTTCATCAATTGATGCAGGTAAAGTCGGATCAGGGGATTCTGCATCCCTGCCATATTCCACAACACCATTCACATTCGTAAATGCCGTATGGGCAGAAATTTCTATTTCGATCGCTTGATCAGAACCATTTTCGATCTCTAAAGCCAATTCATCACGTTCTCCTGCCCCAAGATTTAAATCGAAATACCCCAACGCCCCTCCTTCCAGCTGACTTTCCGGTAAGATAGGCGTCACATAAAAGTTTAATTCTGATTCTGTCTGAGCATAGCTCATTCTTGGTGAAAAAAAGAATGATAGTAGGATGACCGCACAGGTAACCGTTTTTATCCATTTCATTCTCATACGTTGTTCAGTCAAAAGTGGTTCTCCTTCCAAAAAAGGCAGGAATAATTTACTATTCCTGCCAGTTGTTTCTTGTTGCAAGCTATGATCCTTCTTACGGATTTACTGTTTCGCCGCCACTATCAACAGAAGCAGTTAGCGTCCATGTCATTTCCGCAGTATAGTTAGTTGCTAGCTGCGTGGTAGAGCCTGGTACAAATAGTTGAATATCATCATTTCTGATAATTTCGCCTTCTTGTTTATTAAGGTTTTGTTCCGTCAATTTTTCTTGATCTCCCCAGTAAATCGATGAAGCGCCCGCACCTTGACCGACCGAAGCACGCATGACAGGAATGTCTTGATCGTTGACATCTAGGATCAACGCATTTTGTTCTTCATTATTGATAACGGCACTTGGCTGTAAGTCTCGATTACCCTCGCCTTTGTTGAACACGATTTCAGGGTTTGCCAACTTGATTTTTGCCCCAGTCAAGACATCTCCTGATTCGGAAGTAAAATCAGTTAGACTAACATTTAATGTCCAACCAGCATGCGTTCCTCGGGTATCTTGCACTTGGGCAAACGATACATACGGTGTCGTACCTGATTGATCAGCCAAATTACGCTCATCAGCAACGATTGAATACCAACGATCACTGGTAGAAATAGCATTCTGACCAAAATCGAAAGTTTGTGGTGCATAAGCAATGGTAAATGGCCCAGTTTGTCCTGGCGGTGTTGGTTCGATTGTATCTACTTCTGGGTACACGACTGGCGGTTGTACCACTGTTAGATCGCTTCCGTCTGAGGTAAACCCTACAACGTTATCGGTAGTCGTTTCTAATGAAGATTGGGCAAAGGCTTGAACGCCTCCTGCTAGTAAAGTGGTGGATAATACAGCGACCGTAGCTAAACGAATCTTTTTCATTTCTAGTTCCCTCTTTCTTTTTTTATTCAGTACAAAACCAAGTTACTGAACCGTTTCTCCGTCCGGTCCAGCTGTTGCAGCCAAAGTCCAAGTAAGAGTTGCTTCATAAAGAGCAGCGTCTTTTGCTGTTGATCCAGGAACAAGTAACTCGATTCCAGCATTTTCAACAACCTCTGCACCTGCTTCTACTTGTCGATTGATTTCTTCCTGATCGCCCCAAACGACTGACGATACGCCAGCACCTTTTGTTTGAGCAGCGGTCAGAACCGAACGTTCACTATTTGTAGCATCTAAAATCAATCCATCCGCATGAATTTGTGGCTCATTTTCTTGGTTGCTTCCGTTATATTCCAATTTTGGCGAATTAAAACGAATTCTTGCTCCAGTCAGTTCATTATTCTGTGTTCCTGATTCAAAAGCACTTAAGGAAACTTTTAAATCCCAACCAGCATTTGTCCCACGCGTATCTTGGACTTGGGCAAATGAAACATAAGGAACTCTTTCTTCACTATCTTCCGCGTCTTTTAGCTTGTGTAATTCAGCCACTAGCTTATATTCTTGATCGGTATTAGAAATCACTTGCTCACCGAAATTAAGCGTAGGTGCGTAAGCAATGGTCAATGGTCCCGTTTGTCCTTCCGGGCCGACTGGATTGATCTCTACATCTGGACCATTAGGACCAGGATTTGGTGGTTGAACTACTGTCGCTTCGCTATCGTTTGGTACAAAGAGAACTTTCCCTTCTGTATCATGGTTTGTTACACTTTCAGTAGCGAAGGCTTCCGCGCTAATAGTAAATAAAGTTGCAGCTAAAACAGCTGCCGATGCAAATCGTACGAATTTCAAATTCATCCCTGCTTTCAAATTATTTGTCTTTTCTTTTTAACCATCACAAATTTTGATCGATGTTTGGTATATTGCACAAACAATACAACCAGTACAAGCAGTAATCCAAGAAAGATTACGCCGTAAGTTCTTGTCTCGTTGGTCTTTGGTAAAATACCACCTGGTTTTGCTACCTTGTTTGGTGGCGAGATATTCTTTGTAGGGCCTGCTGGCGGTGCTGGTTCGGGTTGCCCAATAGGCTCATAAACACCGGTAAAGAGCACAGAGCTTTCTGTTTCAACCGACTGCACTTCCTGAGCATTCACCGCTACCGTAGAAATAGTTATCCCATAAAAAAGAGTGCAAAACAGAACCATACGAACTAATTTCCATACCTTTTCTCCTTTCATTCTCCCTCCTCCTCTATACTTGCCACGTCTTATAAGTGATCTTTTCAAAACAGCGTTTGCCTAAGACCCGTTAACAAAAATGATTTTGAGATCGCTTCAGAATCATTTGAACTGTGCAACGCTTTTTCTGTCATTCGTAAAATAGCAGAGAAAGACTTATAACCTTTGACAAAGATCACTATACTGATGATTTTCACAGATTTGAAATATTATTTTTCACCAATGGGTGAATTTTATTATTAATTTTACGTTTTATTGACCAATAATAAGCATTTTTATAAAAAGAAAGGGTAAAAATTTTGCGAAAGAAGCCCATCATACTAAGCTTACAAATAGTTTCAAAAAAAAGGCGTATTGGAAGGTTCATTTCGCATCGAGCATCACCCCTCACACGATCTATTTGTGAAAAAACACCTGATTTTGAGTGGTGTAATCAAAAAAATTCAGTAAGCTTATGTTTTTCCAGTTACTTGAAAGGGCTTTAATAAAGGGTATTACGTTAATTACCTGTTTTTTTATCAATTTGTGCAAAAAAAAAAAAAACGCTAAGCGATTTCGCTTAGCGTCTTGATCCTAGTTACTTTTGGTTTATGTTCACCATTAGATGGTTTTCTTCCCCTTCATGCGAAGTTTTCCTTCTTGGCACATCGCCAACAACGGGCAAATCTCACACTTTGGCGCCCTCGCGGTACAATGATAACGGCCAAAGAAAATCATCGTATGGTGGGTTTTGACCCATAATGGTTCGGGAATCTTTTTCATCAACGTTTGTTCAACTTCTAGTACATTGGCATCTAATTTACAAATGCGCAATCTTTTTGACACCCGTTCGACGTGGGTATCGACAGCGATTGCCGGTATCCCATAGGCATCACCAAGTACCACATTCGCAGTTTTTCTGCCGACACCTGGCAAAGAAACCAAATCTTCTCTTGTTTTCGGCACTTCACCACCAAAACGTAGCAATAGTTCCGAAGCACAAGCTTTGATATTTTTTGCCTTGTTTCGATACAGACCGATCGACTTGATTTTTGCAATCACATCTTCTAAAGGTGCTTCGCTCAAAGCTTGCGGTGTAGGATAAGCCTCAAAAAGTGCCGGGGTGACTTTATTTACCGAGACATCTGTTGCTTGCGCACTTAAAATGACTGCGATCAATAATTCAAATGCATTTTTGGATACCAATTCACCATGCGCTTCGGGAAACATCTCGTACATTGTTTCGATGGCGATCATTGTTTTTTCTTTGCTGATCATAGGACTATTTGAACTCCTTGTCTGTTACTCTCCTTCTAACCAATTATGCATAGGGATTTTGGGCATTGGCCCTTCTTCCTGTGAAATATTCTCATTTTGAAGAAATTGTTTTTTTCTTCTTTTTTGTTCTTCCTCAACTTGCGCTTTCGACGTGATATTCTTACGTTCCCAAGAAAGTAAGATACGATCGATGTAATTTAAGCTATAAGCCTGATTCAAAACCGCTTCTCGCAAAGCAAACTGAATCAGTTCCGGATCGTAATGGTCCTCATCCAACCACTGCCCGATCCGCTGGTATTCGATTGCTGACAATGGCCGACCAAACTCGCCTTCAAACAAGCGATATAACCCACGGATTTTTTCTTCATTTGATTCTACTGCCTCATTTTTCGATTGCTGTGTCAAGAGAAATTCTAAACGGTCATAGATTCCTGTGAAATCATAATAATCAACCATTTTTCCGGCAGCATCTTTTTTTGATTCCATTCGCAGTACATCTTTTTTAAGTAATTGATTTAACCAATGATAAATTTCTTTTTGATCACTCCCCATCACAGAGGCAATCTCACGTAAATCAGGGAAATCATTTCCTTGCTCATGACTGCGATACAACTGCAGCCATAACAAAAATTCGTCATTTGTCAATCCAAGATGATGGTAATTTTCTAAAAGCAAATTTGATATCGTTGTTTGCCCTTTTGCTAAATAGTCCTTTAACGAAACCATACTGTATCCTCTTCTCCTTGATTCACCTGAAACTCTATGATCCTTTGGTCCAGGATCGATCCAATAAAAAGGGGACGACGCAAAGGCGGACGTCCCACGATTCATTCTTGGTTACGCTTTTTCTTTGACTGCTGCGATGATCTCAACTTCAACCAAAACATCTTTTGGCAAGCGGGCAACTTCTACAGCAGAACGTGCAGGTAACTCTTCATTGAACAATGTGCTATAGGTATTATTGAAAGGAACGAAATCATTCATATTTTTTAAAAAACATGTCGTCTTAACGATGTCATCTGGCGTAAGTTCCGCCGCTTCAAGAATCGCGTTGATATTTTTCAATACTTGCTGAGTCTGTACTTCAATCGTCGTACCGACAACTTCCCCCGAAACAGGATCTAATGGAACTTGACCAGAAGCAAACAAAAAGCCGTTTGCGATTTTTGCTTGAACATAAGGACCGATTGCTTGTGGTGCTTGATCTGTAGAAATTATCTTCATTTTGTTTCCTCCTCTTTCACTTGGCATTCGGGACATAGACCATAAACTTCTAGTCGATGGTTATTTATTTGATACCCAGTTAATTTCGAAGCCGCCATTTCGACATCTTCCAATCCTGGATAGTAAAAATCAGCGATCTTTCCACACTTTTGGCAGATAGCATGATAATGAGGCTCCGTTGTAAAATCAAAACGACTGGAGGCATCTCCATAATTCATTTCTTTTACAAAGCCAATTTCTGTGAACAAACGTAAGTTATTGTATACCGTTGCGACACTAATACCAGGAAAATGAACTTCAATCGCTCGATAAATCTCTTCAGCGGTCGGATGGGCATCGTGACTGGCTAAAAACTCTAATATCGCTACTCGCTGCGGTGTAATACGAATATTTTCATGTTTTAATCGTTTGATCGCTTCATCGTAGATCGTACTCACAGGAGTTCCTCCATTTCTCTTATCTCACCTATCATACTATGTAAAACCTAAAAATTCAAACAGCTTTCCTTATTTTTTCAAAGGCAAAACGCTTTTTTCAGCCCGCTTCCGTCCCCTTTTTTCGAGAAAGAAAAGCAGACATTTCAATGCCTGCTTTCTCTCGATTGTTAGTCTTCAAACTGATACAGTGCTGTGGACAAATAACGTTCGCCATTGTCAGGCACGATTGCTAAAACTTTTTTGCCTTTGCCTAGTTCTTTTGCTACCTGTAAAGCAGCTTGGATCGCAGCCCCTGAAGAGATTCCAACTAAAATCCCTTCTTTCATCCCAACTTGCCGTGCAGTTTTCATCGCATCGTCACTGGCAATTGCAATGACTTGATCATAAATTTCGGTATCTAATACTTTAGGGACAAATCCAGTACCGATCCCTTGAATCTTATGCGGTCCTGGCTTACCACCTTCTAAAATCGCAGATTCAGCAGGCTCAACACCAACTATTTTCAAATTAGGATAGACGCGCTTCAGTTCTTTGCCCGCTCCAGTGATCGTTCCACCAGTGCCGATTCCAGCGACAAAAGCATCTAAACCTTTTGATTCAAATGCATCCTCAATTTCTTTTCCTGTCGTTTTTTCATGAATTTCTGGGTTAGCTGGATTTTCAAATTGTAATGGCATATAGTAGCCGTCTTGCTCCGCTAATTCTTTTGCTTTGTTAATGGATCCTGTGATCCCTTCAGACCCAGGCGTCAAAATCAACTCTGCACCATAAGCTTGTACGATTTTCCGTCTTTCGATACTCATCGTTTCTGGCATAACCAACACAACCCGATAGCCTTTTGCCGTACCGATCATGGCTAAACCGATCCCCGTATTTCCTGAGGTTGGCTCGATAATCGTATCGCCGGCTTTCAATAAGCCGCTTTTTTCGGCTTTTTCAATCATGGCTAAAGCAATTCTGTCCTTTACGCTACCCCCAGGATTGAAAAACTCTAATTTCACATACACATCAGCAGAACCTTCTTCTACGATATGATTTAATTTGACGATTGGCGTATGACCAACTAATTCATTGACCGATTGATAGATTTTTGTCATTGAAAATCCCTCCCGTTCTTATTCTTCCATTCTACCTAAAATACCTCGGAGTTGCGAATAAAAAGTAAGCAATTTCAAATTTTTTTTCATATAGTTTTATACTTTGTTCTATTTCCACTGACCAGAGTTTGATTGCCACGTCAAAAAAACCTTAAGATTGGCTGCAATTGTAGCAATCCATCTTAAGGTTTTTAACTTACTTATACGATCAACTCTTGTCCGATAACGATGATCTCACTGGATAATCCATTCGATGCCATCAACGCATCAACGGTTGTTCCAAATCGGTTGGCGATATCCCAAAGCGTATCCCCAGAAGCAACTTGATAGCTCTGTGCTGAAGATGTACTACCTGAATACGTGGTCGTCGTTGTTTCGCTGGTCGTTGTGCTAGTTGTGTTTGTCCAGGCTGTATTTTGTGTCGTTCCTGTATCGAACCGTGTAAGCTGATAGGTTTCGATCAACCAGTTCAGTTTTTGTGCGTAACCTGGATCGGTAGCATAACGTCCCGTCAAGTAATTCGTTGCATCATAAAATGAGGTTGTTTGGCTTTTCCAGACACCACTGTAATGAGCAGTCCCTGTCGCGAAACTTGTACTTCGCAAGACGTTCGCATGATCCTGAAACGATTCCCAATAAGAGTTATATTGACGAAACGGTTCATTCATCTCTACCCACTGACCATTCAAATACTCTTGGGTAGGCATATACACACTTTGTCCGTTGTAACTGCCTTTGACCCCAAATAAATTGTAATAGGGGGCATTGGATAATGCGGAAGAACCATAGCCGCTTTCCAAAATCGCTTGAGCGATCATCACAGAAGCATATAGATCATTGTTGGCAGCAACATCTTGTGCTGACCAGCCAATTTGTTCGATGAACCCTGAGATGTCCTGCGTCGCATATTGATTCTCAGCAGCTTGTACCTGTTGAGGAACGAAAGTGACCGTCATTGGCGCTAACATCATTCCTGCACCCATCAAAGAGACCACCACCTTTTTACTAGGTCTTTTCATCGTCTTCTTTGGTTGATGATGTCTTTCACTTCTTGTTTGATAACTTCCCATCTTTTTCCTCCAGTAACTGTACGTTTTTTCAAATAAATCAATACAGCTATTATACGGAAAAATGCCTAGCAGTGCAAACAATGTTCACTTCCGACCCGACAAAAGACTTTTAAAAAACTTTCTGGACATCCCTCTCAGTTTGTTAATTACTGAGAAGTTTTTAAAAAAACTATTAGAATGGAATTGTATTGCTTCTCTCTTACTATTAAAAGAGTCTATATCTTGTGGTGAAACCATTTTTCAGAAATCTTAGCCACTACTACCTTAAATAAGTCACTCTGGCACTTTCAGAGTGAGCAGTACTCGAAAAAAACACGCTCGAAAATCGAAAAGATTCTCGAACGTGCTAGCTTTGATTGATTGTCGATCAATTAATCGATTGATTTAAAAGTATTCACAACATTTTCAACACTAAAGCCGAATTCTGCTAATACTTTGTCGCCAGGTGCTGATGCACCGAAGTGATCGATCGCGATCACTTTTCCATGGCAACCGGTGTAACGTTCCCAACCAAATGGGGAAGCCGCTTCAATCGCTACCCGTTTCTTCACTGCTTTTGGCAAGACGCTTTCTTTGTATTCTGAGCTTTGCGCTTCAAACAGATCAAAGCTTGGTAAGGAGACCACCGATACATCGATGCCTTCTTCTGCCAATTTAGCTTGTGCTTGAACCGCAAGATTCACTTCAGAACCTGTGGCGATCAAAATCCCCGCTGGTGTTTCACCAGCTTGTTTTGAAATCACGTAGCCACCTTTTGCGACATTTTCATCCGCACCGGTTTGCGTGCCTTCGATCACTGGTAGATTTTGTCGGCTTAAGACTAAGACCGTTGGTTTATCCGTTGTCGTCATGGCCAATTTCCAGGCAGCACGGGTTTCATTGCCGTCTGCTGGACGAATCACTTGGACATTTGGCATGCACCGGACGCTGGCTAATTGCTCGATTGGCTCATGCGTCGGTCCATCTTCTCCCACCGCCACGGAGTCATGCGTCAAGACATAGATCACAGGTGCATGCTGGATCGCAGACAAGCGCACCGCTGGACGCAAGTAATCAACGAAGACGAAGAAGGTTCCGCCATAGATTCGCGTACCGCCATGCAATTGGATGCCGTTCATCGCTGCCGCCATCGCAAATTCTCGGACACCAAACCAAATGTTGCGGCCTTCGTATTGGCCAGGTTCAAAGTCTTTTTCTGCTGCCACCATCGTGTTGTTGGATCCAGAAAGGTCAGCCGATCCACCCCAGAGACTAGGGACGGCTTTGGATAAGGCTTGGATCATCTCTTTGCTGGATACTCGACTAGCTTGTGAGCTGCCAACTTCGTAGCTTGGTAATGCTGCATCCCAATCTGCTGGCAATTCACCCGCAAAGGCTTGTTTGAATTGCGCCGCAAGTTCTGGGTAGGCTGCTTCATAGGCATGGAAAGTTTCGTTCCAAGCGGCTTCAGCTTTTTGTCCTTCATCGATCATGGTTTCTTTGAAGCGCGCGGCAACTTCTTCAGGTACGGTAAATTCTGGGTATTCCCAACCATAAATCGCTTTGGCTGCAGAAATGCCTTCGGCACCGATCGGCGCACCATGAACGGCAGAGGTGCCTTGATTTGGCGCACCGTATCCGATCACAGTCTTGATTTCGATCAAGGTTGGTTTGTCGCTTTCAGCTTTTGCTTCGTCGATCGCTTTCGAGATCGCTTCTAAATCATTGCCGTCTTCAACGAGAATGTGTTGCCAGCCATACGCTTCAAAACGCGCACCGACATTTTCTGTAAAGGCTTTTGAAGTTGGGCCATCTAGGGAGATGTCATTTGAATCGTACAAGACGATCAGTTTGTCTAATTTCATGTGACCAGCCATGGATGCAGCTTCTTGCGAAACACCTTCCATCAAGTCGCCATCGCCACATAAAGCGTAGGTATAGTGATCGATGACTTGATACTTTTCGCGATTATAGGTTGCAGCCAAGTGGGCTTCGGCCATTGCCATACCGACTGCCATGGCGATCCCTTGTCCTAAAGGTCCAGTGGTTGCTTCCACGCCGTCTGTGTGATCGACTTCTGGATGTCCTGGCGTGCGGCTATCCCATTGACGGAAGTTTTTTAGATCCTCAATGGTCACATCGTAACCAGACACATGCAACAAGCTGTACAATAGCGCCGAACCGTGTCCAGCAGACAAAACAAAGCGGTCACGATCCACCCAGTTGCGAGAAGTCGTTGGATTGACTTTCAAGTGTTTCGTCCACAAGGCATAGGCCATGGGTGCTGCCCCCATCGGTAATCCTGGATGTCCTGAATTGGCTTTTTGTACGGCTTCGATACTTAATGTACGAAGGGTGTTCACTCCTAATTGATCGATTTTATCAAACAATGGTAGTTCCTCCTAATTTAGGTTTTTTTTACCTTTATTACATCTTTTATTATACGTGATTCAGATGCTTATTTCAATAGCAATGAAAAGGAATTCACAATTATCTGCCGTGGAGACCTTTTTTCTTTTGAATCTCTTTTAATTTCTCTGGTGTCACATCAGCACCTTCAGGATCAACGATCTTCATTCCTTCGATATGGTGACGCATTCCTCCACGAAAGGCGGTTAAATACTCGTCACGTAGAACTTTTTGTTCGTTCGTTTCTGCCTCAGTCAAACCCTCTGTTTTTTTCTTGTTGGCAAGTTCATTGATTCGAGCTAATTTTTCTTGAGATAGCATATTCGTTCCTCCTTTTCCCTCTTGATTTTACTACAAACTAGCGAATAAAAACAATAGTGTAAAAAGCGAACATTTGTTTGAATATTCGATATACCTATGGTACACTAATGTTATCAAATGAAAGAAGGTGTCAGTTTTGGCAAAACGAACAGAAAATCGACAAATCGAAATTCTTAAGTTCATTCATACCCGTGTCACTGAAAAAGGCTATCCGCCGACTGTTCGCGAAATTGGCGAAGCCGTTCAGTTATCTTCTACCTCAACTGTTCATGGCCATTTGTCCCGACTTGAAAAAAAGGGGTTGATCTTGCGAGATCCTACAAAACCCAGAGCCATTGAATTAACTTCTTCCGGTCTTGAAAAAATCGATGTTCAGCCAGCATCCATTCCGATGCTTGGTGTCGTAACTGCGGGAGAACCGATTTTAGCAGTGGAAGATGCATCCGATTTCTTTCCGATTCCGCCAGATTTAGCAAATAGTACCGGTAGTTTGTTTATGTTGACGATCCGAGGAGAAAGTATGATCAATGCTGGCATCCTTGACGGCGATCAAGTGATCGTTCGCAAACAACAAAGTGCGCAAAATGGTGATATTGTGATCGCTATGACAGATGAAGATGAAGCTACTTGCAAACGATTCTATAAAGAAAAGAATTACATTCGTTTACAACCGGAAAATGATTACTTAGAACCAATCATTTTGCCTGACGTAACGATTTTAGGATTGGTTGTTGGGTTGTATCGACATCTGCTTTGATGCTCAACGAGCTGACTAGGAAATCTTCGTTTTTACGAAGATTTTTTTTCTTTCCTCTTTACAAACCGAACAAACATTCGTATAATAAGCATACAAACATAAGTTCGTATTATTTAAGGAGTGAATGAGATGAAAGCAGTTCGTCGATTTGGTTTTATGTTATGGGTTTTATTGATGGGTATTGTTATTGGCTATTTTGGCGTTCTAAGTGCTGTTCTGATTTTTTGTCCTCTAATGATGCTTTGGTTCATGCTATGGGATGAAAAGAAATTCCGCCAAGCAGAGCGCAAACGTAACCGCCATTATTATCACGATCATGATTTTTATCGTTACGAACCATGATCCTTCCCCTACATACGCCATAAGGCAGAAGAAACAAAAAAGGACTCCTGCGAGTCCTTTTTTGTTTCTTCTTTTTTAGTATTCCATTAACGTCTTGATTTCAACACCTTGGATTTTATCTCTTCCATGTAAATCCATTAGTTCGATCAAAAAGGCACAGCCCACAACGATACCGCCTAGTTTTTCTACGAGTTCAATCGTTGCTTTGATCGTTCCGCCAGTTGCTAGTAGATCGTCACAAATCAAGACACGTTGTCCTGGTTTGATAGCATCGGCATGCAACGTCAAAACATCCACGCCATACTCTTTTTCATACTCTGCTTCAATGGTTTCCCGTGGCAATTTGCCTTTTTTACGTACTGGGGCAAAGCCGACACCTAACTGGTACGCAACTGGGCAACCAACGATAAATCCGCGGGCTTCTGGTCCTACCACCATATCGATGCCTTTTTCTTGTGCATACTCAACGATCTGCTGTGTCGCATAACGATACGCTTCTCCATCAGCCATTAGCGGCGAGATGTCCCGAAAAATAATTCCCTCTTGGGGATAATCCGGAATACTAGCAATATACTCTTTTAAATCCATTTTTTTTCCTCCTAGACTGTCAACCACTGACGTAGGGTTGATAAATCACTCATTAATAAAAATTCTTCTGTTTTGATCATTTTTTGTCGTTGCTGATACAAATGACTCTCTGTCAGCGGACGAGAAACAGGATCAGCCGTTTTATTCAAAACACCATCTTGTATTGTAACAAATTCCAGCTCAGAAAACACCTGAATCATAAAAATAAGTAATTTTTCTGGAATTTTTAGATAGTTAGCGACCATCTTTAATTTGTAGCGAATATCCAAACGAGGCTGCTGCTTGATCAATTGAAAAAGCCGACCATATTGCTCTCTGGTTCCTACCCCGTCTAAATAGGCATCTTCCGTCGAGTAAAACACAAACGCAATTCTTGAAGCATGAAGCGCTTGAACGACCTCTTTGATCACAGCAATATCAGCAGGACAATCTAAAAACGCGATCTCTTGGAACGGACCAGCACAAAATGTATCTTTCACAGCAGCCACCGAGTCGAATAAGATCGTTTGTCCACAAAATCCTTGCAGCTCTCGAGGCAGTTTCTTATTGAAAACGACCCCTAATGTTTCATTTCCCAGAGAGACACCTTGCCGACTCCTTTTCGAACGATAATCAAACAACTGCAGCCCTTCCACTGCAAAGTCATCCAACATCAGCTGCGGTTTTTTGTTGCCATTCCATTCATTGATTGAAAGCTGACCGACGATCGATAGTCGATCATTTTCAAACTCTACTGAGTCTTTTCCAAAACCAAAGCCAATCACATCTAGCTGTAGATTGGACTCATCTGTCATCACTAACTTCAAGTGCTGGTTTTCGGTACCAATCTGGCGGGCATTTTGAGTCGATAAATTGGAAAACAGAAATTTCGGTAACGGATTGTCCGTTCCGAAAGGCGCTAAAACGTTTAAAGACTCAATAAAGTTGATCGATACTTCCGCCAATGGCAGTTCCTCATCGATCGCTAAGGGGATTCCCTGACTAAGATCAATTCCATTTTCTTCCACATAGCGATTCATCTGAGCTTGTAGCATGTCCAAATGATCAATCGGGATACTTAAGCCAACCGCCGCATGATGACCACCAAAACTGGTAAACATGTCTTTCATCGTAGCCAACATTTCAAATAGATTCAACGCAGCGACACTTCTACCTGACCCTTTTGCTAACCCATTTTCTTTTTTGGTCAAAACAATCACGGGCTGTCCGGTACTTTGCATGATACGTCCAGCTACGATTCCTAAAACCCCTTCGTGCCAGTTATCACCTACGACCAGATGAACATGATTGGCAGGGTCGATTTTTTCTTGCGCTTCTTTCATGATTTCTTCAACGAAAGTTTTTCGCTGCTGATTGATCGTATCTAATGTCTTGGCTAAGGTTACTGCTTCTTCTTCATCAAATGTGGTTAACAAACGAACAGCAGGATTAGGATCTTCCAACCGACCAATTGCATTGAGGCGGGGGCCAACAGCAAAACCAATATCGATTTCGTTGACTGTTCGTTTTTTCAATCCACTGACCGTCAACAACTCATTCAAACCAAGCCGATCAGTTTGTTGGATCATTTTCAGGCCATTGCTGACTAGTAGTCGATTCTCATCTGTCAAAGAAACCATATCAGCAATCGTCCCAATTGCAACAAGGTCCAGCAGTTCGACGGGCACTTCTTCTAATAGGGCACAAGCCACTTTAAATGCGACACCGACTCCCGCTAAATCACCAAACGGATAGTTTCCTTCAGGGTGACGGGGATGAACGATGGCAAAGGCTTCTGGGAGTTCTGCAGGAAGTTCATGGTGATCCGTCACGATCACATCGACCCCTTGCCCTTGAGCATAAGCAATTGCCTCATGTCCAGATACCCCATTATCAACGGTGATGATCAATTGAGTCCCTGCCGCAATTTTATCTTGATAGACAGTTATGTTGGGACCATACCCATCTGAAAAGCGATTGGGCAGATAATATTCAGCTTCAGCCCCTAGCAACTCCAGTGTTTCTTTTAATACGGTGGTGCTCGTAATCCCATCTGCGTCATAGTCGCCATAAATCAAGATCCGCTCACCATTTAAAATGGCTTCATGGATCCGTTCCACGGCCTTATCCATATCATGAAAGAGAAACGGATCATGAAGGTATTGCAGATCCGTTGATAAAAAAGCGGCTAGCGCTTCTGCTGTTCGAATATTTCTTTGCCATAGCAACGCGCCGATGCGCTCAGGAATCTTTCTTGCTTGGATCAATTCTTTAAATACAGGGGTAGCTTCGCTATCTTGCGGTCGCACCCAATGAAAATTTGCACGTTTCACCAAATCACTCCTAACTAGGTTATTATAGCAAAGTTTATGTAAAAAGGAAAAACAACGAAAGAAACAATTTATTTTTTCATATCACAAAAAAGAGCTTGCAGCGAACGATGCGCCGGCAAACTCTTTTCTTAATTGCTCTCATGTATTCTAGGCTTGCGATTCAAAAGACTTCATTTCTTCATCAATCGTTGGCGGCGTTGAGGCGCCTGCAGCACGTGACGAAAGTTGCGCTTCTTGATCGTCGAGTTGTTGCTGCCTAGCTGCTAACTCCGCCTGCTTGTTGGTATATTCTCGTTCCAAGGCTTCTCGTTCATCTTGCAGAACTTTCTCGTTATTCGTGCGATAATCCGAGAGCTCTTTTCTCAATTGTTTTAGTTCTTTTTTTTGACGGAACATTGCACTTGTGGAAACCAGCAACAAAATCAATGCGCCTAACAAAGCAGAACCAATAATGACTAAGATCAGTGGCGATTGAATCGTTGTGAAGCCAAAATTGATCGGAACAGTCATATTGTTTGCAACCGCAAATAAAACGATCACTAAAATCAGTAAAATACCAACGATAACACGCCATTGATTTTTCATGGGTTTCAACTCCTATTTTTTGTTGAACATCGTTCCTGCCATATAATCCCCGATTGCAGGAAACAGTGTATACAGTTTTGCTGCCGCCCCTAAAATATGTGGGCGATTGATTTCTCGTTTTGGATGAATCATGGCTTTGACGATCGTTTGTGCCAATTTGTTTGGTTCAAGGACAAGGCTGCCCACCGATGATAAGTAACTACCGCTAGGATCTGCTTGGTCAAAGAATGCCGTTTCGATCGGCCCTGGGTTGACCGTTGTTACGTTGATCCCCAGTGGTTTTAGTTCTAAACGTAAGGCGTTAGAAAAACCAAGTACAGCAAATTTCGTTGCAGAGTAAACTGCGGTCTTCGGCGTAGCGATCTTACCCGCAATTGAAGCAACGTTTATGATATGACCATGCTTTTGTTCAGCCATTTGAATCGCAACTTGCTGAGTCAAAACCATCATCCCAAGTACATTGACTTCAAACATATTACGGATGACCGCAGGATCCATCTCTGTAAACTCTTGAAAGATCCCATAGCCAGCATTATTGACAAAGACATCGATCTTTCCGACTTTCTCACTGATTTTTTCTAATAAGCGCTCCACGCTTTCAGGATTTGCTACGTCCAATTGAAACGCATACGCTTCTTTGCCGCTTAATTCCATACATTGCTCTTTGACTTTCCCAATCAAATTCGTCCTCCGGGCACAAGTCACGACGATCGCACCACGTTTTGCGGCTTCATAACAGATTTGTTCTCCAAGTCCGGCAGAACCTCCTGTTACAACGACAACTTTATTCTCCAAGTTCATCTGATTCTTCCTCTCCGGCAAAAGGGATCTCGACAACATCAAAATCTTTGACGATCAACGTATTCGGAAATACTTCTTTTGCTTCATTTACTAAATTTGTAATATCTTTGCCAACATAGCGCGCGCTGATATGGGTCAATAGCAAACGCTTGGCGTGAGCTTCTTGGGCAACTTCAGCAGCTTGTCGCGTCGTCGAATGAAAATAAGCGCGAGCCAACTTGGCTTCTTCTTTGTTGAAGGTACTTTCATGTACCAAAACATCCGCATCTTTCGCTAAAAGCACGGCGTTTTGACATTTACGGGTGTCACCTAATATTGTCACGATCCGTCCTTTTTTGGCTTGACCTAAAAAATCAGCCCCATTGATTTGACGACCATCATCGAGGGTAACTACTTCACCTTTTTTCAAACGTCCGAAGACAGGACCAGGTTTCAGCCCAAGTTCAAGCAATGCTTGCACTTGCAACTCCCCTTGATGGCTTGCTTCGACAATACGATAGCCAAAACTATCAATCCCGTGATCAAGGCGCAGACAAGATACTTCAAATTGCTGATCTTTAAAAAGAATCCCTTCTTCTTCAATCTCAAAAAAATGCAATGGATAGCTGACTTTCGTCTGAGAAATCCGCAAAACGGTTTGAATGTATGCTTTGATCCCCTTGGGTCCATAAATCTCTAGAGGTGTGTCTCCGCCTTGAAAGGAGCGGCTGCTGATCAATCCTGGCAATCCATAAATATGATCACCATGAAGATGGGTAATAAAGATTTTTTCAATCTTTCTCGGTCTAATCGTAGAATGCAAGATCTGCATTTGTGTCCCTTCGCCACAATCAAAAAGCCAAACGGCATTACGTTCATCTAATAATCGTAACGCAGTGCTGGTCACGTTTCGATGTTTCGCAGGCACTCCAGCACCTGTTCCTAAAAATTCTAATTCCATAAGCTTCTTTCCTTTCATCTCTTTCCAATTTTAGCGGAAAAGAAATCAAGTTGCAATTGAAGCTTGCGGTTTTTATTTCTCGGATTGGCTATCGGATTCATCGTTATGGGAATTTTTCCAATCCTCTTGAACACGTGCCTTGGTGGATTCTTCGACTTTTTTGGCCGTCTCGATCTCTGCCTCGACATCATCGTAGTCAAAACGAGTGATGTCACCGCCTAATTCATTCATGATCAGTTGGTTCAAAGGACGATTGTCCTCTTCATCGGCAATCAATAATAACCCCGTATCGCCTACACCAATTTGGTTTCCGACGTGTTCGAAGAGCATTTGCGCATTTTGGATCTCTTTTGCGTCACGAGTAGCACCGATCATACTACCGCCAAACCAGCCCAGCATGATTCCCAAAGGCCCACCTAACACACCAACGAGCATCCCGATCAAACCACCAGTTGATGTCTTATTGTTTCCAGTAAAATCAAGAAAATCCTCGACTTTAAATTGATGTACGCCTTCATTGGTATGGGTAAGAACCGCCATTTGCTCTCCTTTGATCTTTCGTTCCATATGCATCCGTTTCACTTCAGAAAAGGCTTGATACGCTTTGGCACTAGCATCAAAGTTCATTACAATGACTCGTTTTGACATAAAAATCGCTCCCTTTGGTTTATTTGTTCTTTTCTTTATTTTAACAGTAAATCATTTAAATGAAAAAAGAAACCAAAAAGACTGCTGATCATTGATTTCTTAGAGAAAATCAATGATCAGCAGTCAAAACCAATTCAACTATGAAGGATTTTTTTAAAAAAATGATGTTCTTTTAAACGCTTATTCGACAAACTCAAATTCAAAATTACCGATACGCACAATATCACCGTCTTTGGCACCTCTCGCACGCAATGCTTCATCGACACCCAATCCACGTAATTGACGAGCAAAACGCATCACAGTCTCATCGTGATCAAAGTTCGTCATTTGGAATAGTTTTTCGATTTTCTCACCGCTCAAGATCCAAGTTGCATCAGGATCGCGATCGATTGCAAACTCCGGTTCATCCGATTGGAAGCCGTAATGAACCACATCTTCTTCGATTTCTTCATCGTACAAGAGGAACTCAGGAGTGACTTCCAATAGATCCGCTGTCGCATTCAGCAAGGCATCGATTCCCTTACGAGTGACACCAGAGATTGGGAAAATCATTGGTTCATCCGCGAACTCATCCGTTTTTTCTTTTGCCAGCTGCTCTTTGAAAAGGGCTAGGTTTTCTTCAGCATCCGGCATATCCATCTTATTGGCAACGATGATCTGTGGGCGCTCTAGTAAGCGCAAGTTATGGGTCGACAATTCATTGTTGATGGATAAATAGTCTTCATATGGATCGCGCCCTTCCATGCCGCTCATATCGATCACATGTAAAATGACCCGCGTCCGTTCGATATGACGTAAAAACTGAGTCCCTAAACCAACGCCTTGCGAAGCACCTTCGATCAAGCCAGGCAGATCGGCTACTGCAAAACTACGACCATCAGTGGTCGTTACCATGCCTAAATTTGGCACCAGTGTTGTAAAATGATACGCGCCGATTTTTGGCCGAGCAGAGGAAATCACAGAGAGTAATGTGGACTTCCCAACCGAAGGGAAACCAACTAAACCAACATCTGCTAAGACTTTTAATTCGAGCTCGATTTTTCTTTCTTGACCGGGTTCACCGTTCTCAGCTAATTCTGGTGCTGGGTTTTTAGGAGAGGCAAACCGAATGTTCCCACGGCCGCCCCGCCCGCCTTTTGCGATTACTAATGTTTGACCTTGCTCAATCAAATCACCTAATAAGGCACCTGTTTCAGCATCACGAACGGTGGTGCCTTGAGGTACTTTGATGTAAGTATCATCTGAGCCACGGCCGTGCATTCCTTTACTCATGCCATTTTCCCCGGGTTGCGCTTTAAAATGACGATTAAAGCGGAAATCCATTAATGTACGCAAACCTTCGTCTACGACTAAAATGACATCACCGCCACGTCCCCCGTCCCCACCTGCGGGTCCGCCGTCTGGGACATATTTCTCTCGGCGAAAAGCAACCATTCCGTCGCCGCCTTTTCCTGCTTTGACATCGATTGTCACTTGATCTAAAAACATGGACATTATTTGTCCTCCATTCTTTTTTTACTACCTTCTATACTTTTTGATTATCAGTTATCTCACTTTAAGTGGTTACTATTTCTCTAATAAGAAAGTCTATTTTATTGTAACGACCGAAACGCCTTTTGTCTATCTTTTCTCATGGGTTTCCGTAAGAAATCGCGAATTCTTAAGGGTTATTCTTTGACAGTCACAGGAAATCGTAGCAAACTTTTAAGTGTACCAGTACACAATCAAAGGAGGAAACAAGAAATGACAGTAAAAGTTGGAATCAATGGTTTTGGACGAATTGGACGTTTAGCTTTTCGTAGGATCAGAGAAGTTTCTGCCGATATTGAAGTTGTGGCAATCAATGATTTAACAAGCCCCGTAATGTTAGCACATCTATTGCAATTTGACTCGACCCACGGCACGTACCCTGGAACTGTTACTGCAACGGATAATGCTATCGTTGTCGATGGCAAAGAGACCCGAGTGTACGCTGAACCAGACGCAAGCAAAATCCCCTGGGCAAAAGAAAATGGCGTCGATATCGTATTAGAATGTACGGGTTTTTACACTTCCGCAGAAAAAGCCCAGGCCCATCTTGATGCAGGTGTCAAACGAGTCGTTATCTCCGCACCAGCTGGTAATATGAAAACGATCGTTTACAATGTCAACTCAGACACGTTAACACCGGATGATACTATCATATCCGCAGGTTCTTGTACGACCAACTGCTTAGCTCCAATGGCCTACTTTTTAAATGAGGAATTCGGGATCGAAGTTGGCACGATGACGACGGTTCATGCGTATACTTCTACTCAAATGCTATTGGATGGTCCTGTAAAAGGCGGAAACTTAAGAGCCGCTCGTTCCGCTGCTGACAACACGATCCCTCACTCAACGGGTGCCGCCAAAGCAATCGGTTTGGTTATCCCAGAATTAAATGGCAAATTACAAGGCCACGCCCAACGGGTTCCTGTCGTCGATGGTTCTTTAACAGAATTAGTCTCAATTTTGAAAACCAAAGTAACCGCCGATGAAGTCAATGAAGCGATCAGAAAACACACCGTCGATAATCCGTCATTCGGTTACGATGACCGTGAAATCGTCTCTGGAGATGTGATTGGTACCACTCAAGGGTCTATCTTTGATCCGACACAAACAGAAGTAACCACTGCTGGCGATTTCCAACTGGTGAAAACCGTCGCTTGGTATGATAATGAATACGGCTTTACTTGCCAAATGATTCGCTTGCTAGAAGAATTTGCTCGTTTATAAGCTAAAGGTCAAGCAAAAAGTGCCGGTTCTTTTTTAGAACCGGCACTTTTTTATTCATTTGCTGGATGATCGTATTTGTCCAAAAAAGCTGCAATTTTTTCTTTATAAAGGTCTGGATCTGTTTTGTAGCTTTTCGCATGCTCGGCACCTGAAACAACCCACTTTTCTTTTGGTGCATCGGTCGCGTTATACAAAATATCCAGCATCGAATAAGGAACAAACGTATCCGCATCGCCATGGATAAAAAAGATCGGACGCGTATTCTTTTGCAGTTGTTTGACTGCATCTGCTTCACCGAAGAAATACCCCGCTCGGATTTTTGTGACAAGACTAGTGACATTCATCAATGGAAAGGCCGGTAGACCAAACAATTGATCGAGTTGATAACCCAATTCTTCATTGACGTTGGTATACCCACAATCTTCAATAATAGAAGTGACATTTTTCGGTAAGTCTTCCCCACTGGTCATCATTACCGTGGCAGCCCCCATACTGATGCCATACAAAGTGATCGTTTCTTCAGAACCATTTTTTGCGAGTACCTCATCGATCCATTGCAAATAATCCTTACGTTCGTGCCACCCAAAACCAATATAATCTCCTTCGCTTTGACCATGCCCTCGAGCGTCTGGAACCAAGACATTATAGCCTAAATCATGATACATCTTAGCGTAGTCCGCCATCGTTTCTGCGTTCCCCATATAGCCATGCGCGATGATCGCCGTTTTCCCACGATTCTTCTCCTCCGCCGGTAGATGAATGGCGGATAATTTTAAATCATCTTCAGAAGTTAGCTGCCACATCTCACGATTTGCTGGATCTGTAAACCAATTTTGCGATTCATTTCCCGTCTGATTTTCATCAGTACCAGGGGTATCTCCTTCCAAGAAATCTTTTTCTGAAGGAACCACCGCATAATCATAAAAATAGTTTCCTGCATACCCTAACCCCGCAATTGCTAATACAGCCACTCCGATGGCAATCTTCCAGCGCAATTTCACACTTGTCACGTCCTCTTGTTATATAGTTTACATAATATTATTATGGTTTCATCATTCCTCAAGGAAAGAACCCACTACATAAATTACCGTTTTTTGCTCATGTTTGTCAATCGCAAGCGCCCAAAAAGAAAACCATTGCCAACAATCTTTGTTGGCAATGGTTGATTTTCGTGGTAATTAGTTATTTTCGACCAATTTAAAACTTGACCAAGGTTTCAAAAATTCTAATAAGAATAGTTCCTCATCAGCGATCTTACCAACGACATTGACTCGACCATCATTTTTCATTGCTTTCAAGGCGATTTGCGTCTCCCCTTTGTATTGTCCATAGCCAGCATTATCGATCAAGACATCCCCTCTTACCATATCACGGGTATCATGAGGTGGAAATTCCTTGTCTTTATAATAGATCCGCGTCATCGTTGAACGCAAGATGTATTCCGAACGATCTCCTCGATAGCTGTGCAGATTATCGAAGAGACAAATTCGTTCATCTTCAGTGATTCCGTCAACGACATCGACTCTTAATGTCGGATAATCCGCGTGAAACGCTTCAGCCATTGCTGCCAATTCTGCTTCTGAAGCATAGGCATTTCCAACAGAGATATCATCGATCAAACCCGTCAACACTAAATGTTTGACTTGCGTAGCTAGTGGCAGATCACGATGATCTTCCAAAGAGCATAAACCATCTTGTGTTGGCCATGGACCGAAATCAGCTTCGTGAGAATTCACGAAAGCCATCGTATTTAAATTGTATTTGCGGAATTTTTCCGAACAAAAAACGAAATGGTCGTAGCCTAACCCTGAATAGCGATGAGGATAGAAGTTATGCGAGCCTAGTAAATTTTCAGTATTAGGTGAATAACTCATGATGTTATCCACGTAGCTCGTACCACTGCTCATATTGATTTCGATTTTGATCCCGTAAGGATTACGCGTCATTTTGGCTTCTTCTGAACCAGTAAAACCAATATCTAACCGAACACCGTAAGCCCCCATCTCATCAAAGAAGGATAAATCATCATAAGAAATACCTAGCTGTTCGAATAAACCAGGATTGATATCTACCATGACTTCCATTTCTAACTGATTGGCATAATCCACGACTTGTTTAAAGTCTGCCAAGACTTTTTCTTTGTCATCGTTGATTTGCAGCAAACTGGTAAATACCCGTTTAAAGCCGTATTTGTGTGCCAAGTCTAAATACGCTTTGTCCTTTTCAAACGTTGAGCGCTCTGGATAAATCGATATCCCTAATTTTCCCATCAAAAAAACCTCCTGTAAATTCTATCCGTTTATTATAATGAATCCTCTTTCATTATAGCAAACATCTAAAAAGTGGTCTACACCTTTCCACCTGTTTCTTTCTCATTCCACAAAATCTGCGCTTTCTTCTATGTCTCTTTTTTGTTATGATTATCATTAAGAAAACTGGAAGGAATGAAAGAATGAAAAAAATCCTATTCACACTGACAGCAGCTGCTAGCCTTTTATTATTAGCTGCTTGTACAGGTTCAAGTACCACCGATCCCTCATCAAGCAATTCGGCAGAAAGCACGTCAAACTCAGAATCCGTTGACTTGAATGCCCTGGAATTGCCGCAATTATCAACGGATGTGCAAGAGAATGAAGCCTTAGTTGAAATGGTGACGGAAGAAGGCTCGATCAAAATCAAACTTTTCCCAGAGATCGCGCCCAAAGCAGTCGAAAACTTTTTGACCCATGCCAAAGATGGTTATTATGACGGCTTGACTTTCCATCGTGTCGTAGAAGAGTTTATGATCCAAGGGGGCGACCCTAATGGTGATGGGACTGGCGGAGAAAGCATTTGGGGTGAAGGATTCGGCGAAGAATACTCGAACCAGCTTTATCACTTGCGAGGCGCATTGGCAATGGCAAAATCAAGTGCGCCAAACAGCCAAGGCAGTCAATTCTACATCGTTCAAAATGATCAAGATGTATCCGACGGTCTAGCGATCCAACACTATCCTGAAAAAATCATCGAAGCCTACAAAAATGGTGGAACACCACGATTGGACGGTAGCTATACCGTATTTGGTCAAGTGATCGAAGGCATGGATGTCGTAGATAAAATTGCGCAAGCAGAAACCCAAGACTCTGGCAATGGTGAGAATTCTCAACCGGTTGAGCCAGTGAAGATCGAAACGATCAAGGTCTTACAAGAAGCCAAAGAATAAATAAAAAAAACCGCTGAAGTCTCCGATACTCGGGAATTTCAGCGGTTTTCTTTTACATTTGGTCGCCTACGATAAAGGTAAATTCGCACTCAGCAGCTTTTTTGCCATCCACTGTCGCTACCGCATCAGCAGTTCCAACGGAGCCTTTGATTTTGGTGATCTCAAAAACAAGTTTCATAGTATCTCCCGGAACAACTTTTTGACGGAATTTGGCTTTGTTTATGCCGCCGATATACGCCGTTCTACCTTGGAATTCCTCGGATTTCAAGATCAGGATCGATCCTGCTTGTGCCAATGTTTCTAAAATCAAGGCACCCGGCATTACTGGATTTCCCGGAAAATGACCTTGGAAAAAGTCTTCGTTGATGGTAACATTTTTCGTTGCGATAATCTTTTTGCCAGACTCGATTTCATCGACATAATCAATATATATAATTGGGTAGCGATTTGGAATCAAATCCATGACTTCTGTTTCAGTCAATAGTTTTTTCATGGTTTCCCTTCCTTGCTTAAGAATTTATTATAGTTTGATTATCAAAGTATCATAGTTCAACGGAATTCGCAACTAAATATTTATTAAGAAAAAAATAGTTTGACAATCAAACAATTATGCTTAATAATTAGAAATCAAGATAGTTTGATTTACTATTTGTCATTATACGTATTTTATTATTGTTGAATTAATTAAGGAGTGGAATTATGAGTTTTTTAACCGGTAAAAAAGTTGTCGTCATGGGCGTTGCCAACAAACGCAGTATCGCTTGGGGCTGTGCACAAGCATTAAAAGCACAAGGAGCCGAAGTGATCTACACGTATCAAAACGACCGCATGAAGAAGCCTTTAGAGCGCTTATTGGAATCTGATGAATTTGTAGTGGAGTGTGACGTCGCTAATGACGAAAGCATTGCTGCCGCCTTTGATACAATCAAAGAATATGCTGGAGAGATCCATGGTGTCGTCCATGCCGTCGCTTATGCTAATAAAGAAGATCTTTCTGGCGACATTTTGAATATTTCTCGTGACGGTTATGCTTTGGCGCAAGACATCAGCAGTTATTCATTGATTGCCGTCACTAAATATGCCAAACCAATCTTAGCTGAAAATGCTGGAATCGTTACCCTTTCCTACTTAGGTGCCGAACGGGCAGTACCAAACTACAACATGATGGGTATTGCGAAAGCTGCTTTGGAATCAAGTGTTCGCTATTTAGCTGCCGAACTTTCACCGCAAAAGATCCGTGTCAATGCGATTTCAGCTGGCGCCATCAAGACGCTGGCAGTAACTGGTGTAAAAGACTATCAAAAACTGATCCAATTGTCAGAGGATCGAACACCAGATCATATTGGTGTAACGATCGAAGAAGTCGGCAATGCTTGTGCCTTCTTGATCAGTCCTTTATCAAGCGGGATTATCGGCGAAGTGATTTTTGTTGATAAAGGCGTTCATTTATCTTAATCAATGATAGTCATAGAAAAGTCTGCTATTTGCCTACCCGTTGGCTGAGCAGGCTTTTTCTGAAAAAAACAGGTATTTCAGAAAACCTCCTTTGCATTTCTATTTTATCTTCGTTAAAATAGATGCAGTAAGACTTGGAGGGATTTTATGAAACAACTGCTACTCGCAGCTAGCACGACCGATTCAAGTGGTTCCAGCATTACTGAACCAGCAGCTGCTCAGCTCAATGCATTGCAAAAATGGTGGGCGTCCATCGACTGGGAATCGATCATTGGCCTACTGATTCAAAAAGCATTGATGTTGCTTTTTTTATGTATCCTATTCGGTATTTTATTGAAAATAAGCAATATGATCATCGATCGGATCTATCGTTCCTATGAAAAAAAAGCCAGTTTCAATGTGAGTCGAATCAACACGATCCATACCCTGATCCGCAATACGGTTCATTACACATTAGGCTTCTTTTTTGTCTATGCACTCCTTTCAACCATCGGCGTACCTGTAGGCTCTCTATTAGCAGGTGCCGGAGTCGTCGGTGTCGCACTTGGTTTAGGCGCCCAAGGTTTTATGAACGACTTGATTACTGGCTTCTTTATTATTACCGAGCAACAAATCAATGTTGGTGATTACGTCCGCTTGACCAATCTGACGCTTGAAGGTACGGTGACGGCAGTCGGTATTCGGACTGTTCAATTAAAATCCGTTGATGGAACCGTTCATTATATCCCAAATCGTAACATCACGACCATCAGTAATACATCAAGAGCCAATATGCAAGTCGTGGTCGACGTACGTATCTTACCATCTGAAGGCTTAGATGAAATACGTGCCATCATTGAAGAAGTCAATGAACAGATTGCTCAGCAGCATGAAGAAGAGATTCAAACGGCCCCTACGGTCTTCGGTTTAGTGGATCTGGGGAACAACAACTTTGCAATTCGTACGACCATGTATGTGACCAACGGTACGCAATGGAAAATCAAAGAGGAATTTTTGGCCGCATCGATCGATGCTTTAACTGCCAAAGGCTATACGATCCCCAATGCGCCGATCGTCGGTATTTAAAAAAGGTTATCCCGAAGCTGGGATAACCTTTTTTCTATACCACATGCAGTTCATCTGTCATCTTTGGGGCATCCTCTTTAGAAATCAGCAAATAGCGTCTTTCAATTTCGTGCGCCAAATGATTGACGGATTTTAAAATCTCTTTGCGGGTGATAATCCCAACAAAGACATTGTCATCATCAACGATCGGCAAGAATGCTTGATCTACTAACAAATGCAGCATACTTTCCAACTCATCGCTTTCTTTGATGCAATTCACATTGACTTCCATGACATCTGCCACAGTCAGCCCTTCAATATTTTCCATACTGAAGCCAGTGAGATCCATCATGCGTTCTACGATGTTTGAGAGGCTGATTAAGCCGACTAAATGGTCCTCACTATCTAGTACAGGGATCTTTGAATAGCCCACTTTTGATAAAACAAGCAATGCGTGACTCAAAGGGTGGTTATAAAATACCGATGCCACATTTTCTGCCGGCACCAAGAAATTTTCTTGGTTCTCGAGTAATATTTTTTCTACGGTCTGTCCTATCAATCTAATTGCCTCCATTTCACAGCTACTCTTCTATTTTACTTGAAAATGAGAATAGAAAGTTGAAACCTGCAAAATTATAATGAAATTTTTACTTTTTGATTCCGCTTACTTAGCGTGTGAAAACAAAAGCTAGCTCAGGGACTTTATGAAAGGAACGATCATAGTATTGGATTGCCCATTGTTCTGGCGTACTTTCGATAATCGCAAAGCTTTTGATTTGAATTTGCCCTCGCGGTTGGGAAATACTGCCGGGATTCAAGAAAAGCCGATTCCCAACTTTCTCACAAGCAATTTGATGCGTGTGACCAAACAGTGCGATCGAGGCATCGGCTTGTTGCGCTTGCAGCCCTAATTTCGTTACACCAAAACGGACATCTGCTAAGTGGCCATGAGTCATATAGATGGTGTCCAGCGGCGTTTTGATGATACGCTCATTGGGAAAACCACCGCCATAATCGCAATTGCCGCAAACGACTTGAAAAGTATCCCACAAAGGGTCTGTGTCAGGTAGTTCGGAGTCCCCACAGTGCAGGAATAAATCGACTTGATTTTCGAATTCATTTTTAAGATCAACAAGAATCTCACGATCTGAATGATTGTCACTGACAACTAAATATTTCATGCATTTTCTCCTTCTAACCACTCCTGCCACTGTTCCTGCAGCTTTTTGATTGCTAGACCACGGTGGCTGACTCGGTTCTTTTCTTCTTGACTCATTTGGGCTGCGCTTTGCTCTGAACCATCAGGAATAAACAATGGATCGTAACCGAACCCATTTTCTCCACGAGGGATACGGCCGATTCTTCCCGGCCATTGAGCTTCAACCACCAAACTCTCTTTTCCTGGCGCTGCGAAAACTAACGTACAGTGAAATTGAGCACTGCGCTTGTCATCTTCGACATCCGTCAATTCGTAAAGTAATTTTGCATTATTAGCAGCGTCACTTTTTTGCTCACCAGCAAATCGAGCAGAGTACACCCCTGGTCGACCCCCTAATGCATCGACTTTCAGTCCTGAGTCATCAGCTAACACCGGTCTTCCCAAAATTCTGGCGATGGTTTCCGCTTTAAGGCGGGCATTTTCTTCAAAGGTGGTGCCGGTTTCTTCAACATCCGGCAAGGAAGGATAGTCTTTTAAGGTGCGGACATCGTAACCTGCTGCGCCAAATACGGCTTTAAACTCCTTGGCTTTTCCTGGATTGCCTGTAGCAATGACAATCGTTTTTTCGGGAATCTCATAAGGGGGTTCATCTGGTAAAAACAGTGCCTCTTTTTGATAGGCAATCAATTCTTCGATAGCTGTTTTTCCGTAGAACAGCATCTCATTCAACTGCTGGCCATCAAAGGTTGCTTCTTCCCCAGTTCCTTGCAATTCGACAAATCGACCAGATTCCGTCATCACCAAATTCATGTCAACAGCAGCTGAAGAATCTTCTTGATAATCGAGATCAGTCACACAGGTACCATCTGGTAAGATTCCGACACTAATTGCTGCCAAATGCTCCTTGATTGGATCTTCCGTCAATGCTTTGTCACGCAACAAGGTATCGATAGCTAAACGCAACGCGACAAAAGCGCCGGTAATACTGGCTGTTCTGGTACCGCCATCCGCTTGGACGACATCACAATCGACGACGATACTACGTTCCCCTAATTTTTCTAAATCGACTACGGCTCGTAAGGAACGAGCGATCAGCCGTTGGATCTCCATCGTACGACCAGAAAGCTTGCCTTTGGCACTTTCTCGACGATTACGAGTGTTGGTCGCTCGTGGGAGCATACTGTATTCGGCTGTGACCCAGCCTTTTCCCGTATCTCGTAAAAACGGAGGGACCCGATCTTCAATCGTTGCCGAACAAATCACGGTTGTGTCACCAAAAGAGATCACAACCGATCCTTCGGGGTGTTTGTAGACGTTGGTTTGAATGTTGACTGGTCTTAACATTGTTTCTTTTCTGCCATCATGTCGCATTTAAAAGCCTCCTAAATCAGTGTGAATCGATGAGATCGTGTCTAAATCAAGCCAATCATTGGCAATCTCATCAAATATTTTCGGTGAACCAGTAGTAAAAAATGCATGTTGCGGATGCGGATCGTCCTGACTCGTTGCTGCAATGGAAAAATAGTCCAACAAGGTACTGACTTCCCCCACCGTTTCTGCCCCTGAATCAATCAGCTGGATATGGGCGCCTAATTCATTTTGGATCAAAGGGCGCAATAGAGGATAATGAGTACAGCCCAGAATCACTGTATCTAACCGCTTGTTTTTCAATGGACGCAACGTTTCTGCCACGATTTTCTTGGCGACCGAGCTATGGTATTGTTTGCTTTCTACGATCGGCACAAACTTTGGGCAAGCCAAACTGACGACTGACGCATGGGGCGCTTTGCCATGAAGAGCGCGCTTGTAAGAGTCGCTTTTGATCGTTCCATTTGTTCCGATGACACCGATTCGCTGGTTTTTGCTTGCTTTGACTGCTGCTCGACTACCGGGCAGGATCACGCCAATCACCGGGATCGCTAGTTTTTCTTTGATTTCTTCAAGGGCGACCGCTGTCGCTGTATTACAAGCGATCACCAACATTTTAATGTTTTTTTCTAATAAAAAACGGGTCATTTGCCACGTATACGCGATAACTTGCTCAGCAGGTCTCGGACCATACGGGCATCTGGCTGTATCTCCCAGATAAAGAATCGATTCGTTGGGTAATTGCTTGATTGCTTCTTTGACGACCGTCAACCCACCAACACCAGAATCGATAAAACCAATTGGTCTGTTGTTTGTCATAGTTTCCATCCTTTACATGAAAAAAAGAGTTTGGTGCGTTTTTCTCTCTTATTCATTTTGGACTTTTTTTGTCTATTTTTCAAGTATTCCTTTCGTTTGCTAAAAAAGCTTTCCCAAAAAATACGAAACGGTCAAAAAGAAAAAAGCCCCAACGATTGGCTTACACCCCACAAGTTGCACTTGCATGGGTAAAAGACCGATCGTGGGGATGTTTTTGTCGATTATTCTTTTTAGTAATCGTACTGACGTTTTTCCAAAAAGCCAGAAAGCAATGACAATGCATAACAAACCAAAAAGTATAAAACAGTCATTGCCAAAAACATAGGCAAAACATAGTTTGTATTTTGACCATAAATGATTCGAGCATGATGAGTCAGCTCTGGTAAAGAAATAATCACGGCTAATGACGTATCTTTGATCAAAGAGATCAACTGACTGACGATCGCTGGCAACATCGCTTTAAATGCCTGTGGCACGACGATACTCCGCAATACTTCGACATAGCTTAGCCCTGTTGACAAACCAGCTTCCATCTGCCCTTTTGGCACAGCATTCAAACCAGCACGAAAGATTTCAGAGAGCATCGCTGATTCAAAAATCGTCAACGCCACAACCGCTGACCAAAAAATATTAAAGCGGATACCGATCTGCGGCAATGCAAAGTAAGTGAAAAAGATGATCAAGAGCAAAGGCAAGTTACGAATAACATCGATCACGACACCTAATACTTTAGAAAAGACCGGGATCGAGCTGAAGCGCAAAATGCCGGCGATCCCTCCGATAATAAAGCTAAATAAAATCGATAGGATCGACACTTCAACTGTTACCCGCAAGCCATCGATCAAGAAGCGAATGTTAATCGCTGAAAAAGCTTCAAAAAAATCCATAGTTCGTTAGCTCCTTTCTATGAGCGGACAGCCCAACGCCGTTCCAAGTAAACCATCAAATAAGACAATGGTAGGGTAATGATCAAATAGAAAAGACCAACAATGATATACGTATCGAATGTATTGAAGGTCTCACTTGCGATCAAATCCCCTTGATACATAATATCTAATCCTGCGACCATCGCCAAAATTGATGAGTTTTTAACAAGATTGATAAATTGATTGCCTAACGGCGGTACGACGATCTTAAAAGCCTGAGGCAAAATAATGTAACGCATCGCTTGGCTGTACGTAAAACCAGAAGACAAGGAAGCTTCCATCTGGCCTTTAGGAACCGTTTGAATCCCTGACCGGATCGTCTCAGCGATAAATGCCGATGTATAGATCGTTAAGCCAATCGTTCCCGCTTGAAAACCGTCAAAAGAAACCCAATACATTGGCACAACGACATAAAAGAACATCACGATGATCAATAAGGGAATATTTCTAAAAAACTCAACATACGCTTTGGCAATCCCTTTGATGAGGCGATTGTCTGACAACTGAAAAATTGCCATTAAGGTTCCGATCAAAAGACTAAAAAACAGTGCGATCAAACTCGCCATGACTGTGTATTTAAAGCCTTCAATAAACTGACCGGTATACGTTTGAAATAATTCAACCATTCAGTTTCCTCCTACTCTACTTTTCCTGATTCGTCTTCAGGGAACCACTTGTTGTATATCTCATCATAGGTTCCATCTTCACGCATTTCCCGCAAGGCTTGATTCACTGCATCAAGAAACGGCTTTTGTCCTTTATTGATGGCAATCCCATAAGGTTCTTCTGTAAAAGTTTCGCCAACTAAATGGTAATTGGGATTTTCACTCGCCATCCCTAATAAGATCGCATTATCCGTGGTCATAGCATCCCCTTGACCAGATTGTAAAGCAGTAAAGGCTTCCGCATAATTCTCAAGTTCTAAAATTTGCGCTTCTGGTGCTGCTTCACGGATGTTCACAGCTGAGGTAGAGCCTTTAACGACCAATACAGTGGTGTCTGCGGTCAAATCTTCGATCCCTTGAATAGGACTGTCTTTGGCAACTAATAAAGATTGACCTGCATCAAAGTAGACATCGGAAAAATCGACCTGTTTTTTACGTTCTTCTGTGATAGTCATCGTGGCGATGATTGCATCGATGTTGCCGTTTTTCAAAAGAGGAATCCGGGTTTTTGAGGTAACTTCAACAAAGATGGCATTGCCATCACGACCTAAAATTTTCTCAGTGATTGCACGAGCGATATCAATATCGAATCCCCGTACTTCTCTAGTCGCGATATCCATCAATCCAAAAAGACGGGTATCGTTTTTTACGCCCCAAACGATCTGATTCGTCTCTTTGCTGTTTTCTAAAATATCGATATCTGCGGCACTTTGTCCTTTACAACCTGAGAAAGTCACAAGGGCAAAGGCTAAGACTAGAAAGGAAAATATTTTCTTTCTCATAAGGGTTCCTCCTATTGCTTAATGATTTGTGACTTTACTCAAGAATTGTTTTGCACGTTCGTCTCTTGGTGCATCAAAGAATCCATCGACATCGCGCCGGTCTTCTAAGACTTGTCCTTCCGCCATAAAGACGATTCGATCTGCTACTTCACGGGCAAAGCTCATTTCATGGGTAACAACGATCATGGACATACCTTCACTGGCAATTTTTTTCATGACATCCAATACATCACCAATCATTTCTGGATCCAATGCTGACGTTGGCTCATCAAAAAGCAGCATCTCTGGTTTCATCGCAAGCCCTCTGGCAATTGCGACCCGCTGCTGTTGTCCGCCGGATAACATGGAAGGATAGGAATCTTTTTTATCTAACATCCCTACCCGATCAAGAAGTTTTTCCGCCAAATTGATGGCTTCTTGCTCATTTTGTTTTAATACTTTAATCGGTGCCAACGTAATATTTTCTAACACGGTTTTATTTGGATACAAGTTGAAATGTTGAAACACCATGCCGATGTTTTTTCTAATTTCTGTCATTTTGACATCTTTGTCAAACAAGTTCTTACCATTGACCAATAATTGACCACCTGAAATGGTTTCTAGACCATTAATCGTACGGAGCATTGTACTTTTACCAGATCCTGAAGGCCCGATAACAACAACGACCTCACCTTTTTCAAATTCAAGGTTGATGTTTTTTAATGCATGGAACTTTCCGTAATATTTCTCTACGTTCTTAAATTCGATCATTGCCATTGATTCACACTCCTAGTTTTTTTTAAAATTAAATGAGTAATTGGAAAGATTTGATTCATATTATAGCTCAATCTTTTTTCATTTGTAAAGGTTCTTTTCCAATGTTCCCCCCTTATTTCTGAAAAGACAAGTGCTATTTTACTTTGATGTGAGGTTTTTGTCCATGAAAATTTTTCTCACCCCATCAGATCACAAGGAGAACCGGTTGTTTCTTTTGCTAAAAAAAGGTAAGATAAACCATATAACAAAGGAAAAGGTGGAAAAAAAGTGAATACGATTTTAACTGGCGACCGCCCAACTGGCAAATTGCATCTTGGCCATTATGTGGGGTCTTTAAAAAAACGGGTCGAAATGCAAGCTGACCCTGAAAATCAGCTTTATATCATGGTCGCTGACATGCAGGCACTAACAGATAATGCGAAAACACCTGAGAAGGTCTCAGCGAATATTTTAGAAGTTGCTTTGGATTATTTAGCCGTTGGATTGGATCCAGCAAAAACAACGATGTTTATTCAATCGCAAATCCCTCAGCTCTCTGAATTGACGATGTATTATCTCAATCTAGTCAGTGTTGCTCGAGTACGACGCAATCCAACCGTTAAAGCCGAAATTGAACAAAAAAAATTTGGTGAAGGCGTTCCTTCTGGTTTCTTCATCTATCCTGTCTCTCAAGCAGCGGATATCACCGCTTTTAAAGCAAATTTAGTCCCAGTCGGCGAAGATCAAAAACCAATGCTGGAACAAACGCAAGAAATCGTGCATAGTTTTAATTCTACGTATAGTGAAGTATTAGTCGAACCAAAAGCGGTTTTACCGCCAAAAGGCATGGGACGTTTAGCGGGGATCGATGGGAACGGGAAAATGAGCAAATCATTGAACAACGGCATTTACTTAGCTGATCCAGCCGATGTATTACAAAAGAAAGTGATGAGCATGTACACGGACCCAAATCACATTCATGTCAACGACCCCGGACAAGTTGAAGGCAATATGGTCTTCACTTATCTTGATGTATTTGGTACCGAAAAAGAAAAAATTGCTGAATTAAAAGAACATTACACCCGTGGTGGATTAGGCGATGTCAAAATCAAACGCTATTTGATCGATGTTCTAGAAGCCGAATTTGCACCGATTCGTGAACGCCGTGAAGCTTTTGCAAAAGATCCCGGTGAAGTGATGAACTTACTAAAACTTGGTAGTGAAAAAGCTGAACAAGTTGCCGCTCAGACGTTAGCTGAAGTCAAAAATGCAATGGGCATCAATTACTTTGCTTAAAAAAACAAGCCTTTACGGCTTGTTTTTTTGTTTACAAATCGGAATGAATTCTTTCATGCAAAACCTATGTACAAACTCTGTGTTAGATTTCACGAGAACACTTCCTCCCCAGACTGACACTTTGTGTATTTTGATTTGATGCTGTTTCTTGCGCAAAAATCGAGGAGCTGTCCTAAAAAATAACTTCATAAAACGCTGATTAGAAAATGCATTTTTTCAGCCTAGCCAGTGTTTAAAAAAGGTTGTACCAAAAAAGCTGGAATGCCTTCTATAGAGAAATCTTTTAAGCCTTTCACTCAACTCCTAACATTCTTGTGTCATCTGAGCATCTATTATAATAGTAGAAAACGTTCCCCACCCAACTTCTTTGTATGGTGGAGAACGTTTTTCTACTTATTTGATTAGCGGATTTCTGCTTGAACGTTTTCTTCTAAGTTACGAGTAATTTTCGCTATTGCTTGATTGATCTCTTCATCCGTCAGGGTAGCTTCCGGATTGCTAAAGGTCAGACTGTACCCTAGAGATTTTTTACCTGATTCAATGTTTTTCCCTTGATAAACATCGAATAAACGAATATCACTTAAGAAGCGACCTGCACTTTCACGAATGATTTCCATCACGGATTGGTTATCGATCGTTTCATCGAGCAAGAGTGCCATATCTCGGGTCACTGATGGGAACTTAGAAACTGGTTGATAGACCAATTGTTCTGTTTTAGCTGCTAACAACTGATCTAAGTTCAATTCAGCAACATAGGTTTCACTCACTTCGTAGGCTTTGGCGATCGATGGGTGGACTTGTCCCAAGAAGCCGATTTCTAGGTCATCTAGCAAGATCATTGCCGTACGCCCAGGATGCATCTCTTTGATATCTGCCGTTTTTTGATAACGAATACGGTCGGTTAATGCCAACGAATCAAAAAGATTTTCTAAAATGCCTTTCAAATGGAAGAAATCAACTTTTTGAGCTTGAGTTTGCCAGTCTTTCTCATGGATATTTCCTGTCAATGCTAGCCCTAAGTGATTGACTTCTGTTGGCAGTTCGTGTTTACTGTCGCCCGTTTGATAGAAGACGCGACCAATTTCATATAAAGCAACACGATTGTTTTTACGTGCCAAATTGTACGCAACGTCGTCTAACAAACCTGAAATCAGATTCAAGCGCAAGACGGCACGCTCTTCGGTCATTGGCCAATCCAATCGAGTCACTTGGCTCGATTTATCCGTAAATTGTTGCGCCTTCTCTTCCGTTGTCAAAGCATAGCTGATGGCTTCACTGACCCCGTTGCCTTCCAAAAGAGTCCGAACTTCTCTAGTCAGACGTTGCGCTTTGGTTAAATGACCGGCAACCGTTTCTCCTTGCGGTAAAGTCGATGGCAAACGATCATAACCGTAAATACGCGCCACTTCTTCAATGATATCTGCTTCGATCGTAATATCCCAACGACGAGGTGGGACTGAAACAATATAGCTGTCTGCTTCTTGACGATGACCAAAGCCTAATGCATCAAAGATTTCTTGCACTTCTTCATCAGTGATTTCTGTGCCTAAATAGCTATTGATCCGTGCTAAAGTAATCGCAACCTCCACAGGTTCTACTGCTACTTGGGAACCTATTACTGCCTCTTTTAAGACCGTTCCGCCAGCAAGTTCCGCAATCAGTGCTGCTGCTGCATCACAAGCTTTTGCAACCGTTGCTTGGTTGATCCCTTTTTCAAAACGAGCGGATGATTCGCTTCTTAAATTGAATTTTTTCGAAGTCAAACGAATCGCTAATGGATCGAACAAGGCCGCTTCTAAAGCGACTGTGGTCGTCGTTTCCGTGATTTCAGAATCAAGACCTCCCATGACGCCTGCGAGCGCAACTGGTGTCGTTCCGTTGGTGATAACGATGTCTTCTGGGGAAAGCTGACGAGTTTCTCCATCTAAGGTAACCAGGCTTTCATTTTCTTTGCCGCGACGTACCAGTATTTCCTTGCTGTCTAGCTTTTGATAATCAAAAGCATGCAATGGTTGACCAAATAACAGTAAGATATAATTCGTCACGTCCACGACATTATTGATTGGACGAATGCCTTCATTCATCAAGCGATTTTGCAGCCATTGTGGACTTGGGGCGATCGTTACGCCATCAATGATTCGAATTTGGTAGGCGGGTGCATCCGTTACTTCAGTGACCTTCACCTGAATTTTATCGGCAGCAGCTACTTCACTTTCGGTAAGCGCAATTTCAGGAAACTTCGGTGTTTGCCGATAGATTGCACCGACTTCATAAGCAACCCCCCGCATGCTCAACGCATCCGCACGATTCGGAGTGATCGATAATTCGATAATGTGATCATCCATATCAAGATAAGGAAAAACCGGTGATCCTGGTTCTGCTTCTGCTGGTAAATAATAAATTCCTTCTGCGTATTCTTTGGGAATCACGCTATCGGCATATCCCAACTCTTGCAACGAACAAATCATGCCGTTGGAAACTTCTCCCCGCATCTTGCCCTTTTTGATTTTTACGTTGCCCGCGATTCGAGAGCCTGGTAATGCCACGATGACTTTGATGCCGCTTTTGACATTCGGCGCACCACAAACGATCTGTGAGTCTTCATCCTCGCCAATATTTACTTGGCAAATTGATAGATGATCAGAATCTGGATGTGGTCGGCAGTCGGTCACTTCTCCGACAACGATTTTTTTTAAACCCTCTTCAGGCACGTCAATACCTTCGACTTCGATCCCCGTCACTGACATTTTATCCGCCAGCTCTTTGGGTGTGATCTCAGACAGATCAAGGTATTCATTTAACCATTTGTATGATACTAACATTTATTGTTCCCCCTTGAACTGGCGAATGAAACGCACATCATTTTGATAGAATTGGCGAATGTCGTTCACGCCGTAGCGCAGCATTGCCACTCGATCAGGACCTAAACCAAAAGCAAATCCTGAATATTGGGTTGGATCGATCCCTGACATTTCTAAGACGTTAGGATGCACCATTCCAGCACCGAGGATCTCGATCCAGCCAGTTTGTTTACAAACATTACAACCGGCACCACCGCACTTGAAGCAGCTGACATCGACTTCGACCGATGGTTCTGTGAAAGGGAAATAGCTTGGTCGCAAGCGAATTTGGCGATCTTCCCCAAACATTTTTTGCATCATGACTTCTAAGGTTCCTTTTAAGTCACCCATCGTAATATTCTTATCGATTACCAAACCTTCAATTTGATGGAATTGGTGGCTATGGGTCGCATCATCTGTGTCACGACGGAAAACTTTCCCGGGTGAGATCATCCGCAGCGGCCCTTTAGAAAAATCATGAGTCTCCATTGTTCTCGCTTGCACTGGTGACGTATGGGTTCGAATCAGCACTTCCTCTGAAATATAAAAAGTATCTTGCATGTCTCTGGCTGGATGATCCTTTGGCAGATTCATCCGTTCGAAGTTGTAATGATCTTTTTCCACTTCGTAACCTTCGACTACTTGGTAGCCCATACCAACAAAGATATCTTCGATTTCTTCCATGATTTGCGTTAGCACATGGCGTGTTCCTCGGTTCATCTTTTTACCAGGCAACGTCACGTCGATGGATTCTTCAGCAAGAGCTTTTTCCAAGTTTGCTGCTTCGATAGACGTCTTGGCTTCTTCGATCGCTTCTGTCAAGATATCACGAATCTCGTTGGCATAGCTCCCCACCTTCGGCCGTTCTTCCGCAGAAAGATCTTTCATTCCCCGCAGAACTTCTGTGATAGGGCCTTTTTTCCCAAGCACTTCCACTCGAATTTGATTCAAGTCATTCATGGTTGGACTTTCTTTGATTTTAAGCAATGTCGTTTCCTTCAATGCTTCTAATTTCTCTTGTAAAGACATGTGTTTCCTCCTTCTATGCTGTGAATAGTGTAAGAATAAAAAGACTGGATTGACTGAATAAAGTGAGTATCATTCATATAAAGACAAAAAAAGACATCATCCCTTAAAAAAGGAACGACGTCTCGTGTTACCATCCTCATTCGCGAAAAAAACCGCGCACTCACTTCGGCTAACGACAGCAAAACTGCCGACTGACTGTAATCAGCAAGCTCCAGAAGTGAAATTCATTTTTCGAATACAGGACTTGCTTTCAGTCTGTGACAAGTCTCCCTTTTTCTGATTCAGCCAAATTACTAGTTTCTATCAACGCTTTTTATCTATTCATTTAAGCTTAGTTTACCTAATTTCCGGTGAGAAATCAACTGCATTCTTCCTCACGCACCCAGGTTTCTGCCCAACGCTTCACACTCATCATACTCTTTTCAAGAGCAATACCTCTTGGCGTCAAGCAGTAAAGATTGTTTTCTTTGCAGACAATTTCTTCCCGCTCTAATTCTTTCAAGCGTTCGACTAACACCCGATCACTCACTTGAGGAATCTTGTTTGCTAACTCAACAAATCTTTGTTTGCCGTCTTCAAGAAGGACATCAATGATCAAGCCGTTCCACTTTTTGCCTAAAATAGAAAAAGCTTTTTCAAATTTAGGACAAAGGGCATAATCCGATTCTACTTTTATCATTCTCCATCACCTCTTTTACCTATTATAGCATATGACTTACGAATTGTAAGAAACTAGGATCGATCAGCTAGAATGCCACGATCATTTTAGGTTTTAACAGCACTAAATAGGTCTGTTTCACTGGTTTGCTCAATGCTTTCTCCAATGCTTGGCAGTAGAGTTTCAATTGACCATAATATCGTTCGCGCATTTTCTTTTCAATCTGAGCCTGACTGCCGAAAACATCATCTGTTTTAAAGTCATATAAAATGATTTCATCCGCCAATTCAATATAGCCGTCGATAATACCATGGATCAAAAGCGGCGCATCTGGTTCGTCAAACCCTTCAAAGATCGTATCAGCCTCTTTTAGCATCGAAAACGGCTGCTCCCGCTTCACCACATCAGAGGATCGGTTCAGCAGTTCACCTAGTTCAGTTTGATAAAACCACAAAATGCTCGATCGGTCAATTTTTTTGGCGATTTCTTCAGAAAAAAATTGCTTTTTCACGAGTTCAGCAATCAGGAGCTCCAAAGTATCTTGTGTTGGCGTCATTCCTAATGGAATCATTTGCAAAACCGTATGTGTTGCTGTCCCGATACTGCTGGCGAGAGGCTTCGTTTCCTGCAGAAATTTTGGTTTCGCCAATTCATCCTGTACGTAGCGATATTGCTGAGGATTCGTCTTCTCGGAAACCGACCGCCATTCCAACAAAGTGGTCTGTTGATCATCGGGATCGTTATAGAGTCTTTTCAATTCTGATACAGATTGATAACTAGTCGTTTGGGTCGCTTTTTGATAAGGATAGCGATATGCTAGGCGTTTCAAAAGATCATCGATATTGCTATCTGGCGCAAGCAATCGTTTAGACTCCTCGACTGGCACAAGGGTCTCTTGGACTTGTTGCGTGATCGTTTCTTGATTCCACCATGACAGACGAAAATGAGCAGGATGATCGATCGTCCGCTTGCGCTCTGACGCTTCAGAGAATACTGCTTCCATATCTGGATGGCGCATCAGGGTCCGTCCGACCCAATCCATCAAGCTCCCCCGGGCAACAAGCCGTAATGCAGGATCAAGAACCATCTCGGCTTGTGTCAGGCCAGATTGCCAAGTCTTAAAGGCATCCGCTTGATTTTTATAGGAGCCCACTAAGAAAAGCTTCTGCTCTGCTCGTGTCAATGCTACGTATAATTTTCGCATTTCTTCTGACAAGGCTTTTTTCAAACGAACTTGCTTGATGGCTTGAAACGGCAGTGTCTCAAATTTAAGGTTTTCTGCTGGATTCACATATTGGATCCCAGCTCCCAGCTGTTCTTCAAAGATATAGCGTTTTTGAAAATCTTGGTAGTTAAAGAATTTTGTTGTATCCAGTAAGAACACAACAGGGAATTCCAAGCCTTTACTTGCATGAACGGTCATCACTCGAACGGCATCTTCTACAGGAGTAGCCACAGGCTCCGCCAAATCTTTGTTTTTTTCTTGCATTTTTTCGATGAAGCGAATGAATTGGTACAAACCACGGAAACTGCTCTTTTCGTATTTTTCAGCTCTGTGTATCAATGCCACTAAATTTGCATAACGCTGCTGTCCTGCAGGAAGTCCCACAACATAATCCAAGTAAGCAGTATCTTCATAGATTTGCCATAATAAGGTTGGGATCGGTAATCTGCGTGCTTCTTCGCGCCATTGATTTAGTTTGGCTAAAAACCCATCCAACGTTTGCCACAAGGGTGACTCTTCTTGTTGAACATGATAATCCAATACTGCATCATAGTAGTCGCTGGAACGATTCGCTAAACGGATCTCAGCCAATTGATCTTCTGTTAGGCCGACGATTGGCGAACGCAAGACCGCCACAAGGGGGATATCTTGGTACGGATTGTCAATGATTTGCAGCAAAGAAACGACGGTTTGGATTTCCGTTGCCTGAAAATAGTTTTGAGCATCATTGACCGCCATCGGAATCCCAAACTGCTTAAAGACATCCAAAATGACAAGATTGTTTTTACGTGTAGGGGTCAATAAGACGATATCGTTGTAAGTGATTGGTCGATTTGTTTTGGCTTTTTTGTCATAGATCATGAATTTTGATTCAATCAACTCTCGAATCTTCAATGCAGTAATCTGCATTTCACCCTCTGTTTTGTCATCGATCAATTGTTCTTCGGATTCATGCTCTTTTTCATATAACAAGAGCTCTGTGGCAAAGGCGTCGCTTTCTGGAAAATGAGGAAAACCGGTAATCAAGGCTGCCGCCTCATCATAAGGGATTTGTCCAACCCGTTCATCCATCAGCTGTTGAAAAACTAGATTCGTAAAATCCAATACGTCGGAGCGAGAACGGAAATTTTCTGCTAAGACGATTCTCCGCCCACCATTCTCCGTTTCAAATGCCAAGTATTTTTCGATAAATAGCGTCGGATCTGCTAGTCGAAACGAATAGATCGACTGCTTTACATCCCCCACCATAAACATATTGCCGGGGTTATGATCGACTTGTCTCACCCAATATAAAATTGCCTCTTGCAGCCGATTGACGTCTTGATATTCATCGACTAAAACTTCTTCAAAGCGATCACGATAATAGGTCGACGCTTCACTTCCGCTACCGTCTCCTTGTAAAATCTGCAAGGTGAAATGTTCCAAATCATTAAAGTCTAAACGGCCTTTTGAAAGTTTCCTTTCTTGGAATGCTTTCATAAACGCTTCGGTCATAGCTGCCATTTTTTCAACGACAGGTGCGGACCGATGAAGCAGCTCCATCATTTCAGCCGGTGGGTATGGAAAGGCCGCTTTCAATTGCTCAACCAATTTTTTCGCATCATCTCGCAAAGGTTTAATTTCTTGAGAGAGTTCCTTTTGTTCTGGTTTGCGAAAAGCTGGGTAGCGAGCAAAACGCAACACTTGGATTTGCTCATAGAAGCCATCAACATCGTCTGAATCAAGCAGAGCCTTTAAGGTTTCCACCATTCCTAATTCGGTATCGATCAATAGTGCCGCTTTTTCCATCGCTTCATCAGAACGGGCATAGTCTTGCGCCGCCTGCAGCAAATGCGCCGCTGTCTTCAAGTTTTCTTGCAAAGTCGGCTTGATTTGCGATTGGTACAGGGTATTTTCAGCAAAGGTTTCTTTGCCGATATAGTGATCACTTAGATGAGCTAACCAGTTTACTGGATCCGGATTTGCTCGGGCAAAGTCATAAAGAGACAGGATCAGATCCCCGACGCCTTCATCGGAACGATCACTAGAAAAATTTTCCGTCAAACGAAAGAACGCTTCATCATTGGCTTCATATTGTTGATCTCTCAGCTGTGTCCAGATTTCTTCTTTCATCAATAAAATTTCGGTTTCATCAGTCATCATGCGGAAATTTGGATCTAAATCGATCAAATAATAAAAACGCCGAATCACAGTTAAACAAAACGCATGCAAGGTAGAAATGTTAGCTGTCGGCAATAGCTGCAGCTGACGGACGAAGTGCTGGCGCTTTTGCTCGTCACTTTCTTGATTGATGGCCTGCTGCAATGCCGCTTGAATCCGTTCTTTCATTTCTCGAGCAGCTGCTTCGGTAAAGGTCACGATCAGTAAAGAATCGATCGTCGTTCCTGCTTTTAGCTTTTCAATCACTCGCCGAACCAAAACGGTGGTTTTGCCTGAACCCGCTGAAGCGGAAACGAGGATATTATCCCCTTTATCAAAAATGGCTTGCCATTGGGTATCCGTAAAGGTTTCATTTTGCGGTTTTAAAGGGATCTTACTCATCTTCTTCCTCCCTTAAGCGATGGATAATCTCATCTTTAGATAAGTTTTCTAAACGGTGGTACTCATTTTCTTTCAACAATACATCAAAGTCACAGATGCTGCGAAACGGACAAAACTCACACGCCCTTTTTTTGTCTTTTAATTTATAAGACGGGTTTAAGGCGATTTCACCGCTCAACAGCTTCTCACCACTTTGTTGCATATTTTTCCGATTGTGTTTTCTTAATAGTTCAAGCTCTTCTTCTGTATAAAACTTGTTTTTCGCCTGTGTTGTTTTTTGATAATTGCCGTTTTTGTCTTTCCGAACAGGAAATACCGGCGAATTTTTGCTGGCTTCAACTTCCTCATCGAGTAACGGGAAAACAGCCGGTTCGTCAATAAACAACCCGTCATACTTGAAACGTTTTAAACGTTCTTCTTCACTGGCTTCTTGTCCGTCCAAAAGCGGATTATGCACATGCAGATAATATGCCCCCGCTGGTCGAACCTTTGGCGAACCAACCAGTTGGACAGCATCCGTCAATGCGACGTCGAGATACGTGATCAACTGCATCGCAAGTCCGTAGTAGGCTTCAGAAAGGTCAAAATCTCGGCTGCTAGATTTATAGTCAACAACGGAAAGCCATTGTTCTTCTTCCGTTTTCGCCGTATCGACACGATCAATCTTCCCCCGCACATGTAGTTTCCCGCCAGAACTTAATGGTAATTCGATCCCGTTAATCCCATTTGAGCCAGCGATCTGGCCGAACAGCACCTCCGTCTTTTCAGGACTAAAATGCATTTTTTGTCCTTGTTTCGCTAATGCCCACGCTACTCGCTGAATCGTCTTGCCTAATTGATACCGAATAAAATTCATCCGAGCAGAACTCGTCAGTAAGCGATAACGGCTTTCGCCAAAAATTTCCTGCAAAACGACTTCCACAAATTGCACGCGTTGGTCAGCAGTTAACTGGGTCAAGGAAATATTTTCAGCAATTAGGACTTTGACAAAGCGGTCCAACGCATCATGGAAAAACTCACCGGTCATTGCTGGATTTAAGCCATAAACTTCCCGTTCTTTTAACCGTAATCCGTAGCTGACGAAATACTTGTATTCACACTGATAGAACGTCTCCATCTGAGAAATGGAGCTGTAGATCGACGGGCCATATAGCGCCGCAGCTTGTGCTTGAGACAAAGGAATCGGAATATTTTGATGGGTTTGGCTTTCAAATACTTGGGCAGCTAAATCTGTCCATTCCGAACGTAACAGCGCTTGTTTCAGTTGCTCCCACACTCGAGGCAAATTCTCTTTGTTTTTTTGCGCTTGCTGACTGAGATTATTGATTTGGTAGATCAGGCCACGATAACTGCCAACATAGTCTCTCGGGTCACTGACTAGCGTCAAGATCCCCCGCTCTTGCAGTGGTACATCCAAATGCTTGACCACGCGGTCTAAATAAGGCGACATCTTGATGTTTTGCTGTGTATCAAAATTAACGGCATAGGACAGTGATAAGTGCTCTGTCGCTGAAAGCAAGACAGAATAAAAGGCAAATGGTTCTTTGACACTGCCTTCCACCACTGTATCTCTAAGGTATTTTTCACCATTAAATAACTGATTGAAATGCTGACGTTCTTCATTCGTCAACAATGTTTTATTTTCCATTTTTCTTGGCAAAGCCGTTTCATTCAATCCCGGTGCAAATGTGATCTTCGCTTGTTTCGGACGTGCCAAATCAAGGCGGTTGATGTTGACTTGGTCGATCGCTGTTGGGATCTTTCCGAATGTGACATTTTCTAAGCCAGTCAATAAGACATCTTCAAAGAGCGCAAAATCAAAGGGCTCATCTCCATAGATCGTGGCATACTCATCCAGCAGATCCATTAAAGCTTGCCATGCTTGTTCATGATTGCGGGCTTGATCTAATTTTCCTTGTTGGATTGCCTGGTCTCGCCAATGCCTCAGCTGTTGCTCGACACCCGCATTCAGTAAAAAGCGATACAGCAGTTCTACGGCATCTCGATTTGTTCTAGCTGCTGTCAGCCAATCGAGTGTATCCACGACATCTTGCTTGAAAGCCCTGCGAAGCTGATTGGTGTACGCCGTCAAATCCACTTTGTCCACTGCTTCTTCTTCCGATTGTAAATACTCGATCAGTTCCCAATCTTCGTTTCTCGTCCAACTCGCTCCTTGGAAATCATGAGCCAGCGCTTTGTTCTCGGTAATATCCACCAACTTACGAAACTGGTCACGCCCAACAAGCCAATCTGCTTCGGAGCGATAGGCTGCCGGTAAGTAAAGTTCCGTTCTAAGCAACCGTAAAATATCATTTAAGCGAAAGCCATAGGATTGACAAGCAAAAAAAGCATTCAAAAACTCAACCAATGGATGTTGCGCCATCATCTGCTCTTCATCGATATAAAAAGGAATCTCAAACTCAGTAAAAATTTTAGGAATATACTGATGATAGACTTCTGGTTCGGCGATCAGTAATTGGATATCACGATACCGTAATGTTGGGTACCGTTTCTTATCACTCATCCTCCCGCGGATCGACGCTGCGATTTGACGAATCTCTTCTTCGGGATTCCCAACTTTCCAGACAGCCAAGAAGTCTTTGACGGACGTCTGCTGATGATAATTGGCTTGTGATTGGGTCTGCCGCCAAAAAGTTTCTACTTCCTTGTATGCCTGCGGGATCGATCCCTCGTCTTCTTTGTCCACTTCTTGGTTGACGGAAAGTTTCTGATCTAAGTAAATGTTCACTTGATTGTCACGAGCAGAACTGATCAACTGATAATAGGTCCGTCCTGCTTCGTAAAATAAATTCAATGGCGTGGGCATCTCTTGTGGGTACCCGCGATCCAAAATAAGATCAATCACTACATGACTTCTCTTCATCAGTACTTGAATCAACTGTTGCTCTTGTGTTGAAAAAGCGGAGAAACCGCTGATAATAAATAAGGCGTGGGAAAGATCTGGCGCTTTGTTCAAAGAAACAGTGGTTGGCATTGCATGATCCACCGAGGAATCGCCCAGCAAGGAACCTTCCAGAAAGCGTGTCAGTAAGGTGATCGGTTGTTCGACTTGCAAGGCACGCTCTAGAAGTTCTAGTTCAAATCGTTGAAAAATTATCGCTAATTCACTGTATTTTTTTTCTTCGTCTTGGGTTGCGCTTGGTGCAGCACCACCTGCTAATAAATCTTCGATCCCCAATCGACTTGTATGCATTTCTTGATAGAAAGCCAACAATTGTTGGATAAAACCCGCTTTGTTGATCTCACCACGGTATAAGACGAGTTCTTCTTCTAGTTCCAAAAGCAGCTTACGCATGATCATGGAGGCACCATTTTCAGTGATGGCATTTTGAGAAAGCAAGCCGGTTTGCTGCAGATAAAACCAAGCCAAACGGTGAAAACTATACACTTGCGCGCGAATAGAAGCAAAATCTTCTACGCGATCCTCTTTCAGTAATTGAAGGATCTCGCGCTCTCGTTCAAATTTGTTGTAGTTAGGTACCAGGAAAAATACTTCTTGATGGTCTTTTTCTAACCAGCTTTTTGCATTTTCTATCACTGCTTGATCATGACGACAACGGCCATCGCCAAGAATAAATCGTAAACTCATGAAAGGACTCCTTCTCTCCATCGTCTTTTAAAAAAATCCACTAAAAAATCAGCGACACGCTTTTTCGAATGCGTCTTTATTTTTAAGAGACTCTCCTTAAAAACAAAATAACAATCGCAGAATTTCATTCTTTGCCTACCATACCAAAATCGGCAATTGGCCAGAAAACAAATTTTACATCCCCCAAAATTGTTGATTCATCGATCAGACCTAATTGACGACTATCTTTGGAAATTCGACGGTTATCCCCTAACACTAAAATTTGACCTTCAGGAATGACTTCAACACCAAATAACCCCATATCAAAATCACTAGTCAACGGAAAGCCATCTGCGACAGCTGCTTTGAATTCATCCAAGTAGGGTTCATCATATGCTTGTCCATTGATATAAAGGGTATCGTTTTGATAGGAAACCTGGTCGCCAGGTAATCCGATTACGCGTTTGATATAGTTTTTGCCTGCTTCATCCGGTGCTTCAAACGTTATGATATCGAAACGTTCGATCTCGGTATTTTTCAAAGCAATCACCCGCTCACCATCATGTAATGTGGGGTCCATCGAATCTCCTTTTACGATCACAGGGGTAAAGACATACTGTCTTAATAACAATAGGAATAAAGTAAAGATCACGACAAATCCTACTGTTTTTAAAAGCTCTTTTACTTGTTGCACGCGTCCCTCACTCCTTGAATGTTTTAACTATATTTTCCAAGAATCGAACAAACATTCTTATTTTTCTATTCTACCATAAAATGAAAGGAGCAGGACATCTCCTCTCTGGTTCTTTATGAAAATTTGGGGAATCATTGGACTTGCGTATGAATTGTCATCTTATCTAATCCGTGCTCCGGTTGAAATAGAACCCATTATTGAAAGGAAGTGCCAAAATGAACCAACAGTTACCACAAGTGCCCACGAAGTTATTGATTGACGGAAAATGGCTTGAAGGAACAAAAGAGTCGGTTTCGGTTACCAATCCTGCCACTAATGAAGAACTGGTAAAAGTCAGCCAAGGAGGCATCGATGAAACAAAGCAAGCGATCGATGCCGCCGCGAAAGCCTTCACAGATTGGTCAAAACGTTCGCCTCGAGAACGAGCCGATTTGATGAACAAGATTGCTGATTTAATGGAACAAGAAAGCGACCGTTTGGCAAAAATTATGAGCATGGAACAAGGAAAACCATTAAAGGAGGCAGAGGCAGAAATCCAATCCAACGTAGACAATTTCCGTTGGAATGCCGCCGAAGCACAACGGGTCTACGGCGAAGTGATTCCAGCTCCTGCACACAATCATTGGCTGGTGCGAAAAGAAGCCATCGGTGTTGTTGGTGCGATCACGCCTTGGAACTTTCCTTCCAATATGATTGCTCGAAAAATCGCTCCTGCCATGGCAGTTGGCTGTACCCTTGTTATGAAACCATCTAAAGAAACACCCCTATCAGCATTGGCTTTAGGTGAACTTTTTCAACAAGCGGGCCTTCCTGACGGAGTCGTCAATATCGTCTTAGGGGATTCTTCTGAAATCGGGAAAGAATTGACTGAGAACAAACAAGTCAAAAAAATCACCTTTACCGGCTCCACGAAAGTTGGGATGAAATTATACGAACAAGCTGCACCAACTCTGAAAAAAGTTTCATTGGAGTTAGGCGGCCATGCCCCGTTTCTTGTTTTTGCTGATGCTGATTTAGATTTAGCTGCTGAAAAATTAATTGCAGCAAAATTCCGCAACAACGGTCAGGTCTGTACATCCCCCAATCGAATTTTTGTCGAAGAATCCATCAAAGAAGCCTTTACTAAAAAGCTATTAGGGCAAATGGAAGCCGTAACTGTTGGTAATGGTTTAGAGAACCCCACCGTTGGTCCTTTGATCAATCAAGCAAGCGTTAAAAAAATCATCGACCAGCTGGAAGACGCGGTAAATAAAGGGGCTAAAGTCTTATTCGGTGGGAAGAAGCTTACTGAAGGTGAATACGAAAAAGGCAACTTCTTTGCACCAACGGTCATCGACGGCATCACTCCTGACATGACTATTTACTATGAAGAAACCTTTGGACCCGTGATTCCATTGATCTCATTTACGGATCGACAAGCAGTCATCGCTGCGGCAAATGATACGGAATTTGGATTAGCCTCTTACTTCTTTTCAACGAATCTGCAAACAATCTCGGATGTAGCCCAAAACCTCCAATATGGGATGGTTGGGGTCAATGACATTGCGATCTCAAACCCGGCGGCTCCCTTCGGCGGCGTCAAACATTCCGGTTTTGGTCGTGAAAACGGCAAATATGGTCCTGAAGAATACGTGACTGTCAAATTTATCGCCATTGATGCCCAGTAAGAAAAAAAGTCAGGCGCGTTTGCCTGACTTTTTTCTTACAAAGCATTTTGTTTTACTAACATTAAGTAAGAATGTATACTTCATTCTATGACAATAGAAAAGGTAGAATACTATGACAAAATTTCTTGATACGATCAAACAGCGCCGTTCAATCTATGGATTAGGCAAAGATGTTTCACTCTCAGATACAGAAATCGAAGCCATCGTGAAAGAAGCAGTAAAAAACAGTCCAACTGCTTTTAACGCACAATCGCCACGTGCCGTGATTTTATTTGGCGATGCCCACGAAAAATTATGGACGTTAACGGAGGTTGCTTTAGAACCATTGACACCACCGGAGGCGTTTGAAGCAACGAAACAAAAACTTGCTGGCTTTAAAGCAGGTTATGGAACCGTTCTATTCTTTATTCACACAGATACCGTTAAGAACTTGCAAGACCAATTTGCCCTTTATGCAGATAACTTCCCGGTCTGGGCAGAACAATCGAATGGGATTGCCCAAGCGAATGTTTGGGTAGCTTTAGAAGAAGCCGGATTAGGCGCCAACTTACAACATTATAATCCAGTAATTGATGATGCTGTTGTAGCTGAATGGTCAATTCCTGAAAATTGGCAGCTGCGGGCCCAATTAGTTTTTGGTTCAAAACAAAGCGAACCAAATGAAAAAGAATTTTTAAATGATGACGAACGTTTCCGCGTTTTCCATTAAAAACGATTCCCGATTTTAAAAAAAAGACCCTTGATTACGGCCACATACGGCAGCAATCAAGGGTCTTTTAGTCATTTTTTCCTTGATCATGATCGACCAGAATATCGATCGGTGTTCCTTCATTCAAGTGCTCCGACAAAAAAACCACCAATTCAGCTAACGGTTGTTTGAATTTCATTAATGGTCCCCGCATCCCTTTTCGAAAATAGTTCATCTTGATGGGCTGCCCTTCCTTTTCTTGAAATAATACGACCCGATCAATGTCTTGGTACAGTACCCCTTTAATACTCATTGGATGGACAATAATTCGATCTAGGGCTAACCCGCGGCTGTCTAGCACAAAGCTTAAAAAGACAAAACCTGAAACGATTCCTCGCACCTGATTATCCAATTGGTCATCCATCATCAACATGGATAGGATAATCATTACTGAAAAGATCGTAATAGCGATTTTGCTTAGTTTGCGCTCAACAGCAATAAAGTGAATCTCTTTGCGTACCACCAATAAATAGAGGTACAAAACGATCGTAAAGGCACACATCAATAGCGTTAACCCACTCATAAAACTCTCCGTTCTGTTTTCTTTTCCCTATTTTACCAAAAAATGATCTGTTACAAAAGGCTTAGCCTATTTCCTAGGTTTTTTGATATCTATTTTCACCAGAATTCGGTACAATAAGAAAAAAAGGAGGAATTATCATGAATGCATTTTTTGATAAATTACAACGCTATGACTTGCTTCGTGCCGTCGTATATATCGTCTTCGGCTTCATTATCTTGATTGCACCACGATCTGTTTTCAACACGATCGTTTATCTCGTTGCCGGATACATCGCATGTCTAGGGATCATCAGCTTGTATACGAGCTACAAAGAAAAACAAAAGGGCTATCGCAATGTGCAGTCGGTCTCTGGTATCTTACTGTTGATTGCTGCAGCTGCGATTTTAGTTTTTGCCAAAGGATTACTTGCCATCGTGCCATTTTTCTTAGGGATCATGATCACCATCAGCGGATGCACCCGCTTAATGGCAAGCTTTAACCAAAAACGCATTGGTTTACCTTACATCACGAGCTTAATCATCAGTCTTTTGATTATTGCTGCTGGACTCGTTCTCGTATTGAATCCATTCGCCACTTGGCTACTGTTCTTCCAAATTTTTGGCGGTATCTTGATTTTCATGGGGGCATCCGACGCTATTAATCATTTTCAACGAAAAAGAGCCTAATAAATGAGAATGTTTTAAAATTTTCTACGAATCTAACATCTACATGTAGACTTTTCCCGCTATTCCTTTTAAAATAGGAGATATCAAACAGTCAGTCCATTGAGAGGCGGGAGGTGCGACATGAAGAAAATTAAGCAAGAAGCAAAACATCCAAATGATGTGCCGGTAATTTTTTTGACCGATGCAACTGGCAAAGTCGTACGAAAAATCTCGATCAATGAGTGGCGTGCGTTAAAAGCGAATCCAGAACAAATCGAAGAACTCGATATCAAATTGTATCGTGAAGCGATCAGTTTCTATCTTCAAGAAGACTATGCGAAAGCAAAAGATCTCTTGCACTTCTTGATCAATAAAACGGACTATAGTCATTACGAATATGTTGAACGATTAGCCAATATCTATCGCATCGAAAATCGTCCTGCTAAAGAAAAAGTCCTATTGCTGACTGCTTATCATGCAATCAAACCGTTAGAATCCTCTGAAGGAATTCTAAGAAGGATCGAAAATCGATTACAAAAAATCGATGCCTTTGATTTTCCAACTTCGACACAATTCAGTCATTAAAAAAGCAGCTATCTTTCGATAGCCGCTTTTTTTATGCTTCTGGCAGTTTACGCAAAAGACGTAACCCGTTAAACAATACGATCAATGTACTGCCTTCATGGGCAAATACCCCCAACCCAATGTTCATCATGCCGAATAGATTCAAGCCGACTAATAACGCGACGATAAACATGGAGAAAAAAATATTTTGCCAAATGATCCGATCCATCTTCTTCGCTAAGCGATAGGCATATGCAAAACGCGAAAGATCATTCTTCATGATCACTGCGTCTCCTACTTCAATCGCAACATCTGACCCTTCCCCCATCGCAAAGCCGATGTCTGCTTGAACAAGTGCAGGGGCATCATTGATACCATCACCCACCATGGCGGTTTGTCCGTATGCTTCTTGGAGTGCTCGTACCGCTTCCGCTTTGTTCTCAGGCAAAACATTGGCAGCCACTTGGTCAACCTTTAAGCGCTGACCGATTGCTTCACCAGCAGAAGCACTGTCTCCGGTGATCATAACAGTATGGATACCTTCATTTTTCAAATAATGAATCACAGAAGCTGCCTGTTCGTTCGGCTCATCCATCAATGCGATGATCGCCGTAACCTCTTCGTTGATGGAAAACACGACCATTGTTTTTCCTTGCGCTTCCAATTGACGGTACTGTTGCTCCATCAAACCTGTTAACTGGGTGTTTTCGGTTCTTTTTCCTAATCGATAGGTTTTTGTTCCTGCGACGGCACCTAAACCGGAACCAATCTCGTTTGTGACAGTCAACTGTTCGATTTCTCGTATTTTCTCTGTCTTCTCGAAATAAGTAACGATCGCATCTGCTAATGGGTGGTTGGCTTGCTTTTCCATCGAAACGATGACCGCTGCTGCCTCTGCTCGATCGATCGTATCAACGAAAACGGCTTCCGTGACTGTAGGTTTTCCGACGGTCAAAGTTCCCGTTTTGTCAAAAGCCACCGCTTTGATCTGAGCGAAATTGGTCAAGTAATTGCTCCCTTTAAAAAGAATCCCTTTTTTCGCTAGATTCGAGATCGCCGATAAACTAGCAGGGACGGCGCTTGCCGCTAAAGCACAAGGAGAAGCCGCAATCATCATTACGATCCCACGATAAAAACTTGTATACCAATCCCAACCAAAGAGAAACGGTGCAGTCAAAATGAACAAAGGAACTGCAATGAAAACAACTGTTACATAGATTGGTTCGATTTTTTTGATTCGTGTTTCGGTCGGTGATTGATTTGATTGCGCCGCTTCCACCACTGAAAGAATTTTTGCGAAGACTGTTTCAGAGCTGTCTTTCGTGACTTCCATCAAAAATGTGCCGTTTCCATTAATCGTACTCCCATAGACTTCGTCTCCTGTAGTCTTTTCTCGAGGAATACTTTCCCCATTGATCGAAGCTTCATTGATGGCACTCGTTCCAGAAAGGATTACGCCATCTGTTGCTAACTGATCACCAGGTAGCACTTGCAAAATATCTCCTTTTTTTATCTCAGAAGCGGCAATTTTTTGGGTTTTCCCATCCGGACCCATCAAACGGGCTTCCGTGGGATTCAATTTGAGAAGATTGGTGATTTCTCTTCGACTTTGTCCCTCGGCGTATTCTTCTAAGAAGTGAGCGCCTGCAAAAATCAAAATCAACAAAGCTGCTTCATTAAAATTTCCTATGACCATGGAACCAATCGCTGCCAACAACATCAAAAGATGTACATTCGGTGTGAATCGCCGATTGGCTCTGGTACTCTTTATGGTATCCTCGATTCCTTCCCACGAAATGTGATAACCTGCTAATAAAACCGCAGCAAAATAAAACCCATCTTTCACCCATTGGTTCGGAACAAAAAGTGCCAGTATAAAGAGCAGTAAGCCTACAAAATAAATGTTACGTGGGAGAGTCCCATGATCGTGAGTATGAGAATGCCCCTCCGTTTTTGTGTGATCATGTTGACAAGTATGTTCAGCCATCATTAAAACCTCCTCTAGTCCATCTGTCATATGAACGATCAATCATATTTATAGACTTATTATATATGAATAAACAATCATATGTCAACCGAAAGAAGTTTTTCTTGTGAAATGTAAGCGTTTTGGGTTTTGTGATTCCTTATGGCATGCTAGAATAAACTTAGGAGAGAAAGGAGTGTTGGTTATGAGAACATTTACTGGCGGTATTTCACTAAGTCCCCCATTAAAAATGTTAAAAGAAAAATTAATGATCGAACAAGATGAAATTCTTACCTTTTCACCCACGATGGTCTTTATCCCTTTAGCACAACATATTGGTGCTCCGGTGGAACCGATTGTTTCCGTTGGTGATTACGTCAAGCAAGGGCAAGTGATCGCTGAGTCTGATGCGTTTGTATCTGCCAAAATTCATGCATCTGTTTCGGGTAAAATCGTCGACATGGTCGATTGGCCGAATCAAAACAATGAAGAAGGAAAAACCATCATCATTGAAAATGATTATGCTTATCAAAATGATTTTTTGTCAGCCCCCTTCGACTGGCAATCTGCTGCTAACGAAACCATCCTCAACAAAATCCGTCAAGGCGGCGTCGCCGGCAAAGGCGGTGCAACGTTTCCCACCCATGTCAAATTCAGTATTGATGAAACCAAAAAAATCCATACTTTGATCTTAAATGGTTCTGAATGTGAACCGTTCTTACGCAGTGATGCTTTCTTAATGCAAAAAGAAGCCCAGAAAATCATTCACGGTGCAAAGATTGCCCAAAAGTTACTGGATGGTCCAAAAATCATAATAGGCATCGAAGATGACAAACCAAGAGCCATTTCAGCCATGCAAGCCGCAAGTGCAGAGGATGACACGATAGAAGTCGTTACTGTCCCAACTGTTTATCCAACCGGTGGTGAAAAGCAGTTAGTAGAGTTATTGACCGATCAAGAGGTGCCGTTAGGTGGTTTGACTGCCGATATCGGTATCGTCTTGATCAATGTTGCCACCAGCTTTGCCATCGGCGAAGCGGTCTGTTATGACAAACCGTTGATTGAACGCTATACAACCGTTACCGGCGATGTTCAAAATCCCTGCATCGTCAAAAATCCGTTAGGAACACTCGCAGGAGAATTGATCGACTTTGCCGGCGGCTTTCAAGGAGCCCCCAGCAAATTGATTCTTGGTGGACCAATGATGGGAAAATCCGTCAAAACCTTGAAAGTTCCGGTCACCAAAGGCAGCAACGGCATCGTTGTTTTTAATGAAGAAACCGATTGGCTCTATGCCGAAAACCCCTGTATTCGCTGCAACAAATGTGTCGAAGCTTGTCCAATGCGCCTCATGCCAATGGAGATCGATCAGTTTTATCGAGCGGGGGATTATCAAAAGTGTGAAGAATTATTGGCAGAAGCATGTATCAATTGTGGTGCCTGTACCTTCGTCTGCCCAGCTAAACGTTCCTTAGCTGCCAATATCACTGCCGCAAAAGGCAAAGTTGCCCAGTTGCAAAAGGAGGCGAAGGAAAGTGCCTGATTATTACAAGGATTCCGATAGCGAACGTCTCTTTCAGCAAAGGAAAAATCAAGAAACACCCCCAAGCCCCCATATTCGCAGCAATGACGAGACCATTAAAATCATGGGGTGTGTGGTATTAGCCTTGCTGCCAGCAGTTTTATTCTCTGGCTACCTTTTTGGATTGAAAGTTTATGGCTTGTTTTTCATTGCACTAGCCACGGCGTTTGCTGCCGACGGACTTTGGTCCTATCTTGTCAAACGGCCGTTTCGCTTCGATTTAAGCATCGTCGTGACGGCCTTGCTTTTAACGATGAACCTCCCACCAACCGCACCTTGGTATTTTCCCGTGATTGGGGTGGCGTTTGCCGTAATCATCGTCAAAGAATTTTTTGGCGGTATTGGTTATAATTTTCTAAATCCAGCCCTCGGCGGTCGAGCCCTGTTGATTGGCTTGTTTTATAACCAAATGTTTCTAATCAGTTGGCCTGATCCACCTTTTGGCAGCATCGCACCTGATGTCGTTTCGCAGGCTACAGCGAACGATGTTGTTTCTGGTGCCACACCATTAGCTGTCATGAAAGCAGGAGAAACGTTGAGTGGCTCTGAACTAGTGGATGCCTTTTTAGGATTTACCGGAGGACGAATCGGTGAAACCAGTGCCTTACTTTTACTGTTGGGTGGGATTTTTCTCGTTTACAAGAAAATCATCTCCCCTCGTATCCCACTGATTATCTTTGCGACGATCGGGCTCTTTGCTTTTATCCTTGGTCCAGAAGGACTTTTTACTGGCAGTTGGCAAACGGTCATCGGTCATATCATCAGTGGTGGTGCCATGTTGGGTGCGATTTATATGGCGACTGATTATTCTTCGACACCAGGAACAAAAGCAGGAGAAAATCTTTTTGCCTTAGGCGTTGGCCTCCTCGTTGTGCTCTTCCGTTTCTTTGGTTTTACAAATGAAGGCATGAGCTATGCCATCTTGATCATGAATTGTTTCACCCCACTTATTGATCGCTTCTTACGCCTTCGCATATTAGGGGAAGGAAAAAAGACCCCGTTCAACCTTAAAATCATGAGCTAAATCGTAAAAAAGGAGGGTTCCTTATGATGATCGCCAATCGGCTAGTGGTCTTTCTAGTCATTCTACTCACAAATTACGCCTGTCAAAATTTGGCACCGACCGTCAAAGAGAAAAAACCGAACGTGACGACACGGGTGGTTTTCCTCTCAGGGATCATTGCGGTCGCTTACTTGTTCAGTGGGTTAAGCTTTTATCTTTTACTTCAAAATCGTTTCGTCTATGGCAATCAAGTGGTCACCAACTTGGTAAGTGCTGCCATCATCGCCTTGATTGCGGGGGGCTTGTGTTTACTGATCGTTCCTGCAAAAAAACGTTTCTTGACGACTGATCTAAAAAAAACGCTCCTAGTCAATGTTCTCTTGCTGACGATCGCCACCGTGACCCAATTTCCCTATACCGATTATTTAACCAATTTATTTGTTGCTGTAGGCATGTATTTCCTCTTTTCTTGTGCTTTGTCAGGGGTTCATACACGGAATCAAATTGCCACGATTCCGCCAATTCTAAAAGGTTTACCGCTGGATATCGTAACACTTTTTCTATTCTATCTAAGCTTTTCCTTTCTCAATGGTGTCTTCTTCAATTATTTATTCTAAACAAAAAGCAAGTCCCGCTTTGGCAGCGGAACTTGCTTATTTTTTGCGGAATAACTCTCTGAAGGAACCGATCAAAAAACCAGTCGAAAAAGCATTTTGTGCTTTTTGCTCTTTTTCAGCAGCGATTTTTTGTCGGGTTCGCAGCCCCTTATTGGCATTTTTGGACTTCTTCCCTTCACGGAGTTCTTTCGAAACCTTTTGAAACTCATTTGAGAAACGATTATACCCAACCATGTCGTTTCCCTCCTTTCTTTGTGCTTGACCTATAATAACGAGGATTTATTATAGGAATTGCCTTTCTGATGCAAATCAGGTAACATAACAGACAGAAAGATGATTTATCCCAGGTTTATCAGAAAGGAAGATCCCATGAACGAAACCCACACTGGATTGTTAGTCAATAGCCGCGTTTTTCAAGAAACGCCAATGATGCTGACAGGTATCCAACTTTTAGAAGACCACAAAATCGTAAATTGCATTATTAAGGATCGCTACTTAGCCAGCTATGTCTTACGCCTTCCATTAAATAAATACCAATTAGAAGTTGAAGGAAAATGGAACAAGCGGGAACAGTTAGTGATCAAACATATGAAGATCAAGAATATCGATGAATTTATTAAAATCGTCGGTACGCCAGAATAACAGGACTCACGAAAAGCAAGTGCAGACAACTGCCCTTGCTTTTTTTCTGAAAAAATCCAGCTGATTTTTCCCGCGTGTTCCTCCGATGTTTATCGCGACATTCTGGTAAACCGATCGATCAAGGCTTTTTGCTCCTCTTTGATACCGATCGCCAACGGTTTGATCATTAATTTGACAGTGGACGAAGGTGTCTGAATCTGAACTTTTTTATTTACCACACCGCCTAGTTGTAATTTTGTGATCTCATGGATCATAATTGTCTGCATCCCTTTTTCATGAAATTGCAGATCTAACTGAATCAAGTGGATTTTTTCTTCGTCAACCACCACGATAAAATACTTTGGTGTTGGCAGGGCAATCATTTTGGCTTCCTCGGCATAACCAGCCAGTTTTCCATGGAACTTCGCACGGTAGCTTTCTAAATCATCTTTTTTCACGATCCATTTCATCAAAAGCCACATCCTTCCTTAGATACCTTAAGGATACCTGCAGAAAACGCTTTTGCACAACAATATGCCTGCTTGTTTCCTCACATAGCCCCATTCAACACGTTTGATCATCAAAGACTTTTCCTCTAGACATAGACGTTTTTGTCACCACGACTGCTGAGTCAAGCAAAAAGACAGCGAGGCGCTTAGTGCCCTTCGCTGTCTTTATTTGGATAGTAGTGTTGGAAAAGTCGCAGAAAAATCGGTGCCAGCATCAAATAAAAGATGCCATTCCCCGCTGCATGCAACGCATCAAAGCTCACTCCTTGAAAATAGTAAGCCCCAAAGCTAGGAAACCCATAAAGCTTGACACTGATCCAAGATATCACAAAGCCATACGCAAAACCTGCAAATACACTATAAATGACTTGTAAATACAACTTTTTCATAAACAGTTTGCTTTTTGATAATAGATACATTCCAAAAATTACGACGGCATAGCTAATCAATTGGGCAATCGTCCATACCCCCATTCCCATGTAAAAATTGGTAATCAGCATCGAGAGCAGACAAACGATCAATCCACGACTAAGACCTAAATGGATGGTTACTAATAAAAAGATCACCGTCATTGGTTGAACATTGGGTAAAGGTTGAAAAAGTGTCCTGCCGACGACGGCTGCTGCTACAAGCAACCCTAAATAAGCAATTTCTTTTCCAGCAAATACAAGTGGTTTATTCGAATTTTTCATAGGTGAAAACCACTTTATCGTTGTTTCCTAAAAAGGTATCATCTGCCCCAGTCGTAATCATTTCATCATTGATCGTATATGTCCAATAATAGCCAGCTTTTTCATCTTGGGCTAAACCGTCGATGCTGGTGATCATCCCTTGATTTTCTTCCAAGTCAAAGTTCTCTTTCATGATAGTCATCAAAGAAACCCCTTCTTTAAAAGTGACCGTTTTGGTTTCGATCTCCTGGTCTTGCTCTTCACTTTTATTATTGAAGCTGATTTGGGCAGTGCGCTCTTCGGCATTTTGTTGGACTGACGAAGAGTCACTAGAGGAGTTACCCGCATCCATCGATGGTTTGGCACATCCGGCAAAAACCAGACTTAGTAAAAAAATATAACTAAAAATTACTGTTTTCTTCATAATAATGGCTCCTTTGATTTTTTTTACAACACCTTATTGTACTAAAAATAAATAAAAAAGGCGAAATTTTTTTGTTCCCCTCTATAGAAAGCATTGTAAATCCATGTGACTATGGGTATACTAGCTTCAATCATTCGTAAGAAGAAATGAAGGAGTGTTGGAAAGATGGATAGAAAAAAAGCGTCCTGTACCACTTTACTAGTAGGAAAAAAAGCATCGATTGACGGCTCGACCATGATTGCCCGTAATGAAGATTCAGGGAGCGGTTCGGAACCGCAAAAATTCGTCGTTATCACTCCAGAACAGCAAGGAAATGAATTTTACGCCGTTTTAAGCGGCTGTCGAATCCGTTTACCTAAGGATCCCTTACGTTATACTTCGACACCTGAAGCAGATGAATCCCAAGGAGTCTGGGCAGCTTCAGGAATCAATGAAGTAAATATCGCCATGACTGCGACAGAAACGATTACGACCAATTCACGCGTTTTGGCCATTGATCCATATGTGGAAGATGGTATCGGGGAAGCTGATTTCGTCAGCATTGTACTGCCTTACATTCATTCCGCTAAAGAAGGTGTTCTTCGCCTAGGGGAACTCTTAGAAACCTATGGGACCTACGAAGCCAACGGGATCGCGTTTTCTGATGCCGAGGAAATTTGGTATATGGAAACCATCGGTGGACATCACTGGGCAGCTGTTCGCATACCAGATGATGCCTATGTCGTGGCACCCAATCGCTTAAACATTGATCACTTCGATTTCGCCTCAGAAATGACGTTGTGTTCGCAGGATCTCGAACAGTTGATTGAAGACTATCAATTAAATCCTGATTTTGAAGGCATTAATCTACGCCATATTTTTGGCAGCTCCTCAGAAAAAGATACCCGTTACAACAACCCGCGGGCATGGTACATTCAAAAACACTTTAGCGGAACAGTTGCTGAACCGATCGATCAAGAGCTCCCGTTTGTATGCTACCCAAAACAAAAGCTATCCGTGGAAGATGTAAAATGGGCATTGAGCTCCCACTTCCAAAATACGCCTTTTGACCCTTACGGTACAGGGACCGAGACACAAAAAACACAATTTCGATCGATTGCTCTTAATCGCAACCAGCAAGTCCATATTTTGCAGATCCGCAACCACGTGCCTGCAGCAATCGCTGGCATTCATTGGCTCGCCTTTGGCCCCAATACCTTCAACGGCGTTGTGCCCTTTTATGCAGCTATCACTAAGACCCCACTTGGCTATTGTGATACGACAAAGACCTACGATCCAACAAATAGCTATTGGTTAGGACGCACCTTGGCGTTGATTGGGGACAGCGACTACGATCGCTATAGTGATCTTGCCAACCGTTTTGAAATGGAAACGATGGCGGCTTGTCGCCGCATCCAACAAGAAACTGATCGTAAAGCTTCCGCTGAAAAGGAGCCTACTCGTCTGCTTGAAGAAGCCAACGCTGAGATGGCCGAACTGTATTTAAAAAATGCAACAACGTTACTAGGAAAAATGGTGGAGTCTGGCAGTAATAAAATGGCCTTGCGTTTTTCTTTAGCCGATTAGTCAATCGTTGAAAATAAAAGGATTAACAAAAACTTTACATGGAATTGCAGCAATCTAAACATTGCTCTCCTATACTAAAGATACCAATTCGTTTTCTTTTTCCTTGCTGGTACAAATCAAGCAATTGATTTGTACTGGTCCCCCTATTGAAGACCAGTTGGGAAAAAACGTTGGGAGGAATGAGCATGACTGCAAGTATTTATCGGACTGTCACCAACGAAATTGTTAAAGGTGAAATCATCAAAAGCCAGAGTCAGCAAGATATGCTGATCATTCAAGACAAAAAAGGCTATTTCCATGTCGTTGAACCAATCCCCGCTACTACTACATCAACTCCCCACAGGACGAAAGACTAAAAAATCCACTGGCGATCAGAAAGAATACAGGATCTTTCTGATTGCTCAGTGGGTTCTTTTTTGTTATGTCAAACTCAATGTGAATCGGTTCAATCCATCAATGAGTTTTTCTCGCGAACAGCCAACGTTTAGGCGTAAAAAATTTCTCCCTTCATTCCCATAGATTTCCCCTGACATAATCGCGACTTTTCCCTTACGAATCATTCGTTGCTGCAATTCCACCATCGTTAAATCCAGTGCTGTACAATCAATCCACATAAGATACGTGGCTTCGCTTTTCGTGACCACGAGTTCTGGATGATATTCCTGTAAATAAGCAATCACATAAGCAATGTTATCATCCAGATAGTCATTGAGCTGATCCACCCACTTACTTTCATTATCGTAGGCAGCAATCGTTGCGGTCATGCCAAAAATACTGGTGGAGCTCAACCCATCGGCTTCTTTTAACTGAGTTAAGAAGCGATCACGCAATTTGGAGTCAGGAATGATTCCATAAGAATAAATCAACCCTGGGAAATTAAACGTTTTGCTACCCGAAGTAACAAGGGCTACTTTTTTTTGCAACAAATCAATGATTGGTTGATGCCTTTGTCCTTTTCTTACAATATCCATATGAATCTCATCAGAGATGATAAATACATCATGGGTTTTCGCCAATTCGATCATTCGTTGCAACTCATCTTTTTGCCAGACTCTCCCAGTTGGGTTATGAGGACTACATAAGAGAAGAACTTTGTTTTCAGGCTGTGCCATCAATCTTGTTAGCTCTTCAAAATCAATGCGATACGAGTTGGCATCATAGATGAGTGCATTAGGTACGATTTTTCTTTTGTTCTCTTTGATCATTTTATAAAACGCATCATACGCAGGTGTTTGAATAATGATCCCATCTCCTGGATTGCTGAGTAAGGTGACGAGTAGTTTGATGCTATACATGACGGAAGGACTGTAGACCAGCCAATCGCTGTCGATCCTACTTGTAAAGCGTTCAGAATACCATTTGCAGACTGCTTGCTTGAATTCATTGTGATTCCAACGTGTATACCCAAATACCGGGTGCTGCATCCGCTTGATAAGTGCCGCTTCAACTGCAGCTGGCACCTTGAAATCCGTATCGGAAATCGTAAATGGCAACAAGTTTTTTTCACCAAAACGGTCTTCCACATAATCCCACTGGGTACAATGGGTTCCTTTACGATTGATTGGCTCATCAAAAAACATTTTCTTCACTCCTACTACTTGACAATTTTGCTAAAGAATCGCATCAAGTTGATTTCTGACTGTTGTTACTTTCGTTCCAATGATTACTTGAACGTTCGTATCATCTAAGTGAACGACCCCAAGCGCACCTAGTTTTTTTAGCCGTTCATCATCAACCAATGTACCATCGTTTAGAACGAGGCGTAGCCGTGTAATGCAATTGTCTAAAGAATCAATATTACTTGCTCCCCCTAAAGCTGCCAAAATACCATGGGCATCGTAGCCACTCTTTCCAGAATAGGTCATTTCCTCTTCCAACTCATTCGTTTGATCGTTGTTCTCTTCTCTACCAGGTGTCTTCAAGTTCTTGCGAAGGATTACTGTTTTAAAAACAAAGTAATACAGGGCAAACCAGCAAGCTCCTACGATCAGAACGAGCCACCATTTTGTATATGCGCCTTGCATCACGCCAAAGATAAGAAAATCAAGCACGCCCCCATCGGTATTTCCAATCGTGACACCCAATAGACTCATTACCATAAATCCAGCACCTGTCATGATGACATGAAAAATCCATAATAAAGGGCTGATGAATAAGAATAAAAATTCGATTGGTTCAGTAATTCCTGTCACAAAAGTTGCAATGACGCCTGAAATCAACAAGCCTTTTATCTTTGAACGATTCTCAGGTTTTGCTGTCTGGTACATAGCTAATGCTGCTGCCGGTAAGCCAAACATAAAGGTTGGCATTTTCCCTTGAGACAAGAACGCCGTTGCACTTGGTGAGATGCTTAAACCGTTTTGTAATTCCGCATAAAAAATATTTAACGCCCCAAAGACTTGCTGACCATCGATCAGCTGACTTCCCCCTGCTTCCGTAAAGCGAATCATGGAAACCAAAATATGGTGTAACCCAAATGGCAGTAATAAGCGCTCACCTGAACCAAATAAGAACGGACCGAAAGGACCAGCTTGTTGGATCAAATGTCCGATTCCTGTGATGATCATAGCAAACAATGGCCAAATCATCGGAATGATCACCCCGACCACAGCTAAAGTAAGCGAGGTGATGATTGGAACAAACCGGGCTCCTGAAAAGAAGGCAAAACTATCTGGCAATTGAAAATGGTAGAAGCGCGTATGCAATTTATAAACGATCAATCCTGCGATAATACCACCTAGAACACCCATTGATAATGTTTGAATGCCAAAAACGATCTCTTGTCCTGCTTCTCGAAGTTGATCTGCAGTAGCTAATTGATTCGTTTCTTGTAAATAAAAATTGATGGATAAATGCATCACGACATAGCCCACAAAGCCTGAAAATGCCGCAACTCCCTTCTCTTTTCGTGCTAGACCTAAAGGAATCGCCATCGCAAACATGACGGGTAAGTAACTAAAGGCAAACCCACCGATCGTTGACATGAAACGAAAAACCACTTGAAGCCAAGAGGCACCTAAAAATGGGAAAACGTCGATCGTTGAAGAAGATGAAAATGAACTACCAATCCCTAAAAATAAACCCATGAATGCGAGTAAAGCGACTGGCAACATAAATGTTTTCCCAAGTCCTTGAAAAATTTCCATCCAGCTTGCTTTCTTTCCTTTTTGCATATCATTTCCTCCTAACACTTTTATCTCTTAAAATGTAAACGATATCAAGAAGGCTTACAATACAGTTACCAAAACAAGAATGACCATTCACAAAATGGAATGGTCATTCAGGATCAAGTCCTGGTTCGATTTGATTGGCGTATTGAATAATTAAAATATCCAGTAACGCTGCTAAAGAGATCCGTGGGCTCAAATCGACTTCATGATGATAAATCGTTGTCATTTCAACAGAAAAAGAGAAGGTGGCAAGCTTTTCCAACGTGCTTGTTGATTGACCAATACAGGCTAAAATCGGCACACCTCTTTGTTTCAACCGGTTAGCATAATTTAGCATCCCGATTGTTTCCCCACTATGACTAATAAAAATAGCCATATCTTTTTTTGATAGTTGATTAGCGATGGTTGTCAATTCATCCCAATCCGTTGAAGCGCCAACCGTTTTTCCTAAGAACCGCAACTTTCGACTCGCAGATAATGCAACCGCCGCACTTTGCCCTAAAGCAAAAAATTCGATTCGTTGTGCTTGCTGAAGCATTTCCACGGCACGCTGAAAGTCGGCTTCTTCGATCATTGATAAGGATGCCGCCAGCTGGTCAATCATTTGCTTGATCAGTGGGGATAAACCAAGAGAAGCTTGAGTAGATGATTTTTTTTCAAGAGTTTGATAATTCTTCAGTGAAAATTTGAATTCTTGAAAACCGGTAAAGCCAAGCTTTTTTGCCATTCTGCTGATCGTCGCTTGACTGGTGTACGTTTGGGAAGCTAACTCATCGGCCGTCATTTCTGAAACTTTCTCGGGCGCCCTTAAACAATAGTTAAGGACCGTTCTTTCTACTCGGTTCAGCTCTGGAATTTTGTATTGGATTCGTTTATATAAATGATTCATCACCTGCTTCTCCTCCCTACTATTGCTTCATTCTTCCGTCTCCACTATGCTTCATTTACTCATTATACCTTCCCTCAACAAAAGTACAAACTGATGATGAATGGCTTGAAATAAAAAAAAGGACTCACCCTTTGAGGAGTGAGCCATCTTTGTTATTTTCTTTGCATCGGTCATCTGTAGACAGTCACTTCAGTAAACTCTTGCCCGTTGCCGTAATCATTTTCTTTCGTTTGACGCTTTCCATCAATTCGTTGTTTGCAACTGGCAAGTCCATTTTCGACATAGTTCACTGTATTTGCAACGATCCTTATTATAGTTGCTAGACCTTTCATCAAGGGATCATTTGATTCCATCCTCTATTCCCCCATTTCTATCACGCTTAAGCCGCTACTGGCTTTTTCTTATAACAAGTATAAAAGAAGTACCTTAAACGAAACTAAAAGAGAAGAACTTCGACAAAAAGAAAAGCAGACTAGTTTCTCTTTTTGGTAAAATATGGTAAATGTAATAGGAAAGGATGATCAGTCTCATGATAAAAACTTTAGTGGTAGCCAGCCATCCGGATTTCCACAATTCGCTTTCCCAACGATTCTTTAGTGAAAGTGCCAAGCTTCCTAACGTCACCATGCATTTCCTTGATGATCTTTCTGATTTTTCTCTCGCCAATGAACGGATGCTGTTGCAAACATGCGATCGTTTGATTCTACAATTCCCCCTATATTGGTACAGCGTTCCAGCAAAAATGAAAGCTTGGATCGATACGGTTTGGGAAAAATGTGCCCCTGCATTGGTGGGCAAGGAAATTAGTTTCGCCGTTTCTACCGGCGTTGCCGCCAAAGAATTTCAGCTAGGCGGCCGAGAAAATACGACCTTCAATGAAATTTTGCACCCACTGGTACTCATGGCAAAAAAACATCAAATGACGGTACTCCCCATCGTTGTCCTCGATCAACTGATGTATAAATCAGAACAAGAGAAACGAGCCTTTGTCATTGCCTATCAGCAACTGTTATCAATGCCGGCTCCCTTTACATTTGATCAAAAGCAACAATGGTTTAGCGAAAAGCTGGCGCGTTTGGTTTCTGAAAAACCGCAGCTTGCTCCTTTGCTATCCTTGTTGCAGGAAAACCATGAAACGTTGATCGAATTAGATGACGCTTTAACTGAATTGGAGGTGCTGTGATGGATCACGAATGGCTGAAGCCACTGATAGAGCAGTCAATAAAAGAAACAGCTGACTATCACGAAAAAGCATTTTTGCAAGAACTAGAGAAGTTGCTTCATCAGCAAGAAATTCGAATCGAATTGAAACAAGGAGAACTTGACGGAAAATTGTGGAATCCTAGTGAATGGTAAAATCTGCACTTGTATCCAAGAAAAAACTTTGTTCCACCTAGCTATAAAACATGCTGGGTGGGCCAAAGTTTTTTTGAATCGTTTCTTTTGCTTGTTAACTAGGATTCGCACATACTCTTTGTAGCAGCGATATAGGCTGCTTGCAAACGTTTCGTGATCGAACCCAATGTACCATTGCCAACTGATTTCCCATCTACTTTGACGATAGGCACAATTTCCCAGACAGAATTGGTCAAAAAACATTCTTGCGCGTTGTTTAGTGCCTCAACAGGGACAGGTTCTTCTCGATAAGGAATTTCTAATTGCTGACACAACTGTAGCACCTTCATTTTCGTGATACCTGGTAATACCAAGCGTCCATCCGGATGTGTATAGACGATACCATCAATGACAAACCAGAGATTTGATGCCGAAGCTTCCGTGAAACATCCATCTCGTTGCAGGAGTGCATCATCGAACCCCGCTTCGATCGCTTGATCTAGCGCTAACAGATTTCCTAACAAGCTCAATGATTTGATATCACAATGCAACCAACGCTCATCTGGAAGAACGGTCGCAGATAGCCCTGCATGCTGCATTTCCAGAGGTCGTTCAAAGGGGATCACATTTGCGGTCACGACTCCTTTGACTGCTCCAGCAGACGGAAACTCGTGATTGCGGGGAGAGGCGATTCCTCTGGTGATTTGAAGATAGATCTCTCCTTCTGTGATTCCTTCGGTTTTAACCAGTAACTTAAGGTTTTCAGTTAATTGGGGAATTGTATAAGGCAATGTCAGTTTAATTTTTTGCGCACTACTTTCTAAGCGAGTCATATGCTCCCCTAACATAAAGCAGCGACCATTATAGATTCGAATCACTTCATAGATTCCGTCACCATACTGATAACCGCGATCTTCAATGTCAATTTTCACCGCTTCTCGATCAACGATTTGATCGTTCCATAAAACCTTCATTTCCTCACTCCTATCGTCCTTCTCGTTTCAATAAGTATAGCATTTGTCTTTAGGCCTTGCTACGTAGTGCTTAAAAACAAAAAAACCTGCTGATGGAGACCGCTCCAACAGCAAGGTAGAACATTTTCGTTATAATGAATCTTTATCAATTACAGATCGTTCTAATTTTCGTTCTTGAAAAAAACGCAACAATGTACCAGACATTGCCATCACGATCGAATACACTGGCAGTGCCACAATCATGCCTACAAATCCAAGCAAGTTGCCGGCAATCAATAATAAGAAAACCGCAATGATTGGATGGATATGCAATACTTTTTTCATCACTAATGGTGAAACAAGATATGATTCACCTAACTGAATGATCGTGATTCCGACAATCAGAAAAATAGCTGTTCGAATGTCTTGACTTAACGCAAATAAAAAGGCTGGTGCTGCTCCGATAAAGGGGCCGAAATAAGGAATAATGTCCAGAACGCCGCAAATTAATCCTAATAGTAAGGCATTTTGTAAGCCTAGCAAAGAAAAAATGAAATAGCTTGAAACCGCAACATAAGAACAAACCAGCAATTTCCCACCGATGTACGCTGACGCTGCTTGATGAAAATCACTACAAAGTTGTCGCATTAAGCCTTGATAGTTTTTCGGTGTCTTACTTGCCAAAAAATCAGGAACTTTCTCACCGTCTTTAAACATATACACTAATAACAGTGGGATCGTAAACAAGACGATCGCTGAATGAGAAACGATGGAGATCAAACTCGTCAGACTATTGGTTGCCCCGGTAATAAACTGTAAGGCAAAGTTGCTAGCTTGGGAAATATCAATCGAATCAATAAAAGGACCAAATAATTCTTCTAAATAAGAATGATCAATAGTATCGATCACCAAATTGATGATGATGGGAATTTGATTGATAAAACGCCCCATCTCATAGGCTAATGCTGGTCCAATCACCTGAACGATCAAATACGCTGCAAAAACGATCAGCAGCAATGTCGAATATAGCGCAATGCTTTTCTTTTTCGTTCTTTTTTTTACCCAATTAAAGAAAGGTAAAAAGATGTAAAAAATAAAAATTGAAATCAATACTGGTAAAAAGACACTAGAAAAGATGGCTTCCAGCGGTCGAAAGACAAACAGTATATTTGAATAGATCCAGACCGCGATCCCTAAGAGACAGACGATCACTAGACCTGCAAAAATTTTTGATTTTTTAAGAAACTCCAATAATAAATCCTCCTGATTCTAGAAAGTAATTCAACTTCTTTCAGTTTAGCATAATTTTAAAAACGAAGGATGATTTCAAGAAGAATTTTTCAAAAATCCATGTTTTTCATAGCAAACTTTCAATTAATTTAATTTTTTTCATCTCTATATCTCGAATCTAATCAATTTTGATGAGCTGAAAACGGCAACGGAATATGCAACCGTCTGACAAAGTAGACTGCTGAAGCAAACTGGAGCAACCCTAGCAAAAAGAAAATCACATGCAAGACATTCCATTCTTGTAATAAGATGACCTGCACGATGATCCAGACAACTAAACTCATGCCTAAAAGCATTACCCCGTGGTACCCTTTGTTAAGCCGCAAGAGGAAAACAACAATCAGATTACCCAAACCTAAGATAGCGAACAAAAACAAGCCGGGAATTAAGAAGGTCGTGAAGGGTGTTCCTTGCAGCATGGCCGCTTCCAAACCAGCAAATGTCTCCCCTTTGCTTAACGGCTCAATGCTTTTAAACGCCAATAGACTTCCTCCACAAGCGCCAACACCAATAAAGAGACACAAAAAAAGTAACGCAAAGCGCATCTTCATTTTTCTCCACTCCTTCTTAAAACCCAACGCAACTAAAAAAATATTCTCAGTGACACATCGATTTTCTTATTCCTTATTCGCTTTTTGCTGAATAGATAAATGCGGCAATTTGCTGCTCTTCCACAGAGGAAAAGCCACACGCCTCATAAAAATGACGCGTTTTTTCTGTGTTGTCCGTAATCAAAACCTTTTGCCGTATTGATGGATGATTCGCCAGCATTTTTTTGAGTAATCGCTGACCAATTTTTTGACCTTGGAACTCGGATGCTACTAATAGATCTTGAATATAAAGAATGGTTTGTCCATCGGTTATGCAACGGATAAGCCCCACCAGCTGCTCTTCAACATAGGCCGTGATCACCTCTGAGTGGGCTAACGCATTTAAAAGACGCTCGGGATCTTTAGTATAGGCGCTCCAGCCAACTCCCTCATACAAAGCGAGTACTTGATTTGAATCAGATGGTAATTGGTCTTTAAAGACGATCTTCATACTTTTCCTCCTTGTAATAACTTAGCGACAGGGTGGAACAATAGAAATAGAGTTGACAGCTCTTTTCCAAACAAACTCTTGTTATCAAGCCGTAATGCATTGCTTGACTAAAGAGTATCCTGAGGAAAAGCGGCTGTCAACTCTAATTACGAAATACTTGAAGAACAAAATTGAACTGGTTCTGTTTCTAAGCCAGGACGTTAATCAATCAACAACTCATTTTTTAAACGTTGGCTCGTCGTCTGTTGCTCTTCAGGCGTTACTTCTTGATAGGAAATTCCATATTCTCCTCTGAAGCCATCGCCGGTGAACCCACTGCCAGCCATTTGGTAAGACTCGACAGTCCCTAATGCTGATTGATATTGGATAAATAATTGACTCATTTGCGAAAAAGTTAGATCGGTTTCACCATTTTCTCCAATGATCGTTAGCAGATCCTGAATCCGCATCACGCTGGAAAGTGAAACTAACTCTTTTGCCAGAATCTCAGTCACTTCTCTCTGACGGCGCTGACGGCCATAGTCACCTTCTGGATCATCCTTTCGCATACGAGTATACTGAAGCGCCTCCCAGCCATCTAAATCGAGGATCCCCTCTGGGTAATCGATTTTCTCAGCAGTAAAAGCAAATTCATTTTCAACCGTGATGCCACCAATTGCATCAACAAGATCTGCCATCCCATCCATGTTTAAGGAGAAATAATGATGGATCGGTATATCAAGATATTGTTCGACGGTTTCAATCATCATCTTTGCCCCACCAAAAGAATGGGCATGATTGATTTTATCATGGTACCCTTGTCCCACGATTTCCACATAAGCATCTCTAGGAATACTCGTGAGGGTGGTTTTTCTTGTGGCAGGGTTCAACGTTGCTACCATGATGGTGTTGGCGCGAAAATCGGTTTTGCGACGAGAGTCATTGGCGATCCCTAACAAAAGAAGGCTTAGAGGCTCGGCATTTTCGATGACTTCCGCCTCTTCTCGTCCTTCGATTGGACGATGGATCGAGTGGGCAACATCCTCTACTTGAAAATACACCCTAACCGCATAGACAGTTCCTGCTGAGATAATTCCGGTCAGCAATACCAGGAAAATGATTATTAGTTTTTTTGCTGTACTCAATTTATCTCCCCCTAAGTACATATTTTTTGATTGAAAAGACGAAAGCATAGGTGATATAACTGATCCCACTTGCCAATAAAATACTTGCTAGCAAGTCGCTGGGATAGTGAACCCCAAGTAACAACCGACTCATCATAATCAGCAACAAATAGATCAATCCTAGAAATAGGGCCATGTTTTGGATAAAGTGACGCTTGCCTCTTTTGGCAGGAACTGTTTGCCCCAAGAAAAAGAGGAGAGAAATAATCAACGTGGTCGCTAATAATGTATGTCCACTCGGAAAACTTGCTGATGCCCGTTCCATACTGTCAGCAAAATCCGGTCTCGGTCGATCAACTACTTTCTTGATCACTTGACCAACACCACTGATCACAATCATATTCCCCATCAACCAAAGACTTTCTAACCGCTGCTTGCGCATAAATAAAATACTTGCTAACAGGAAATGAACGACAGCTATGGGAATGATCGTAGCCGTACTGGCAAGTGGGAGAAAAAGCGATTCCACAGCAGGTGTCCGCCATTGAGGCAACTGGGAAAACAGGTTGTCGATGCTTTGGAACCAGCGCGGTTCTAATGCAACGAGGAAAAACAGCCATGCAAAACAGCTGCAGAGTATTCCGCCTACCACTCCTTTTTTTGCTGTTTTACTCATGTTAAGCCCCTACTTTCTTTTAATGTATACGACCTATTTTTGGCTTTTATCGGAAATTTGTCTAACCCAAAGATAATTCCCATAGCAATGCTGATCGCAATCAGAGAGGTTCCTCCTTGACTTAAGAATGGTAAGGGAATGCCGGTTAAAGGCAGCAAACCGATCGCCGCTCCGATGTTTTCAAAAATTTGAAAAACCAAACCAAACACATAGGTAATCGCAATATAGACCGATGCTTTGTTATTTGTTTTTAAAGCAGCAAAAATGATTTGATAGATCAGATAGAAATAAAGGAAGATGACTAAAGTACTTCCTAAAAAGCCATACGTTTCTCCAATGACTGTAAAGATCATATCTGACTCCCGAACCGGCACATACACCGTTGTATGGGTATCAGGTGCCCCCAATAAGCCGCCAGAACCAATCGCCCACATACTGCGGACTTGTTGGAAAGCGATGGAATCTTGGTACGCGAGTGGATCTGCCCAGGCTCTCACCCGATCCAATTGATATTGTGAAAAGTGAAGGCGAAACAACACACGATTGCCCCATTCCGTGAATACGAGTAGCAACAAAATAGCACCAAGAGCGGCAATCAAACCGATCACGACGGTCAGTATTTTCCAATGAACACCGGAAATGATGAATAAGGCACCTAACATCACGATAAACACCAAACTCGTTCCAAAGTCCCGCTGCATAAACATCAATAAAAATGTGGGTAAGCTGTATAGCAGGATCTTAGTAACATAGATCAAATCGGATTTGATTGTTCGTTCTGCTTTACGTTTCTCATAGACTAAAGTGAGATAGACCATAAAGAGCATAAAGGCCACTTTCATAAACTCAGAAGGCTGAATCGTAAACGCACCAAATCTGATCCACCGTTTGGTGTGCGTTTGTTCAAACATCGTTTGATCGTAAAACCAATGAAGAGAGGCCATCAAACCAAGTGATAGTAAGTACAAAAGACCAGAAAAGCGGAGGAGTAAATTCGTAGGAATCAAACTCGTTACAAAAAGAGCAATCGCCGAAAGGATACAAAAGAGGATCTGCCGAAAAACAATCCCTGAAGGATCATTGCCATCCATCACAGAAGCCTGATGTTGTACCCAGATACTTAACAAAAACAGCAGGAAAATCGGCAGCAATAAAGCATAGTTTGCTTCATGTCGTTTGAGGAACTTCATTAAGTATACCCTCCTCTCGTTCTAGTTTCAGGCATAAACTGAAGGCAAATGAAAGAATAAAGTAACTGGAGCCACCATAACTAATGAATGGCAAAGGTACCCCCGTCATCGGCATCAACCCTAAAATACTGGCAATATTGATACTTGTTTGTAATAACAGCAACGTGCTGGTTCCCAATAATATTAAGCCAATCTGAGGATTTGCGATTGCCGCTGATCGTATAAACAGACGTAAAATGATTACGAATAATAAAGCGATGACAAAAATGCCGAAAATCAACCCTAATTCCTCTACTAAAACGGAGAAAATAAAATCAGTCTCTGCTACTGGTAAAAAGCCTTTCTTGGTGATGCTATTTCCTAAACCAAGGCCCGTAAGACCACCATTGAACAAAGCATAGTAGGAATGGATCATTTGGAATCCTTGATTATATGGGTCGGAAAACGGATCTCCCACTAATCGAATTCGGTTATACACATGCATAAACATGTGGGGCAATAAATCATTGTTTCCTAAAAAGAGGATCAACATAGCAACCAAGAACAGACTGATTAATAACCCGCCAAACAAAAGAGCCGTGAGTTTAACGGGTACCTGAACCGTGGTAATCATGATAAAAGCCAAGAAAAGTAAAATCATCACGCCGGCTACTTTTGGTTGAATGAGGATCAACACACAGCACAAAAATAAAACGAAAAGCGGACGTTTCATTTCCTGCAAGGTAGTTTTTGCTGATTGAAAGTAATGAGCAAGGTATAAGACCATGCCCACATTCACGATCTCTGAGGGCTGAAATTGTATCCCTACAATCGAGACCCATCGTTGCGCTCCATTGACAGAAACACCGAAAAACGGCAAACGTGCCAATAGTAAAGTAAAGACGCCAAATGCCAACAGACCGATCGCTAAATATTTACTGAGCAGAATCTCACGCCGTGTTCGCTGAATAATGAAAAGGAGCACCCAGCTGAGTAACAGAAAGACAAGCTGACGCATAAATAAGCTTGCTGGCGGCTGATCTCTCGTTAATAAACGATAAGAACTTGCACTATAAATCATTAAAAGACCGATAAGGCTCAATAGCAAATAAGCTATGATCAGCAGCCAATCGATCTTCTTTTTTTCTATCATTGCTTCCACTCCTCTTGCCTTGGAGTAGGTGTTCAGACGGTACCAGTTATTATGCCCTTTGAGCTTAGTCATCCATCAAAGAGAAAAGCAAAAAAGTCTCACTTCTCTTAGGACGTCAGACTTTGCTAGCAATCTCATCGTCCGAGTTTTAGCACTATACAACGTAAAGAAAGTTGTTCCCTTTCTTAGCTATTTTATGAAAAGCCTTAATCCGACAATTCCTGTTTTACACATTGGCGTCTTTCGACGTTTCTGCGCAATAGCTTATGTTTGTATAGGAGCCTCACCTAACAAGGTTATATGTTATTTTCAATCCACTATGAATGGTACCCTTCCTCGTATAAAGATACAACCCATTCTTTGTTATTTTTATTTTTCTTTAACTTTTCTTAAAGAATTTAGATATTTCGAGTAATTTCCGGTATTTAAAGAAAAATCAATGGAAATCATTCGACCATCACTGGATTCCCTTCGATCATACACGTTATTAAAAAACGGTCATTTTCAAAAAAAGACAGCTCTTTTTCTAAAACTCGAAAAAGAGCTGCTTTCTTGATTTTATACTCCCGCTCTAAATATATCTGTGCCGATCAATCCAATGATCGTTTGGCCTGACGCTCTTGCGCTGCTTTTCGTAACTGCTTTTGCGCTTTTTTAGACCCACGTTCAATATCTCGGGTAAATTTACGTTGGGCAAAATCGGAAAATAATTGATCTAGATCATAGCCGGCTGGATAGAGTGCTTCTCGTTTGGTGAGCAGTTGCAATCGCCGAGCAGCAACAACGAAACATTGTTTCTCAATATAAATCTTCGCTTGTCCCTGTTCCAAGTATTCATAAAAAACTCCCCGTTTTTCATGCTCTGCTGAAAAGACCTGGTCTCCCTTTTGAAAAATGTGCTCAGACTTTGTTTCCTGAGGATCGGTTCGTTTTCTGGATGTCTCAAAAGGCTGCTTCTCAAAAGAATAAGATTTATTCTTTAAATAGTCCTTTGCCGTTTGCACGACCTCAGCAGGAATCGCCATTTTTTCGGCGATCCAAAACGCATTACTTTCACCGACCGCATTGGTCAACAAGCGGTATTTCGGCGTCAGGGTCTTGGCATCAAAAGCCATCGCCGCTGTTTCAAAATCTTGGTGATCAAGAGCAAACTGCTTGATTTCACCATAATGAGTCGTGGCGATCATTAACGCCCCCGATCGATAGATCGATTCCATAATGGCGATCGCTAAAGCTGCCCCTTCATTTGGTTCAGTCCCGCTGCCAATTTCATCTAACAAAACGATACTGTTCCGGCTGGCATTCGTCATGATCTGTGCAATATTCGACATGTGTCCAGAAAAGGTACTTAAAGAATTTTCTAGACTTTGCTGATCCCCGATATCCATCCAAAGACTTTTTAAAAACGGCACGCTGCTGTTGCCATTATGCGCTGGAAACAAGCCGTAATGTGCCATCGCACAAACGAGTCCGACGGTTTTTAAGACAACCGTCTTACCACCAGCATTCGGACCTGTGATGACCATACATCGGTTCTCTTCTCCTAGTTTTAAAGATAGAGGAACAGCATCAGTGCCCAGTAAAGGATGCCGGACTTGATCAAGAAGCAAAACTTCTTCTTCAGTAATTGCTATCGGTTGACCATTGATTTCCCGACAATACTTTCCACGAGCAAAAATAATATCTAGTACCACTAAAATATCAAGACAGGCAAATACTGCATTCATTTGTTCGGCGATTGCCCCGGTCAATTCTGATAAAACTTGGTATTGGGCGGCCGTTTCTTCCGCCTGTGCCAAAATCAATCGATCATTCAGACGGGCAGCTGCCTCTGGTTCAATAAAAACAGTCGCGCGTTTATTAGAACGTTCAATGATCGTCCCTTTAATTTGCTGTTGAAATTCAGCACGTACCGGCAGCGTATAACGGTCGTTCTTTTTGATCACACGGTTTTCTTGCAGATAGCGACTTTCTTTAAAAAACTTTGCAAAAACTTTTTTTAAATCGGCCTCATATTTCTCGATTGTGCCACGAATTTTCCGTAATTCTCGGCTGGCGTTACTATCTACCTGACCATTGCGAATTTTTTGGAAAATCATTTCGGCGATTTCAGAAAAGTCGGCCAACCCCTGAGCATAGTGATGCAATCTTGGGGCAATTGATTGATTTTTTTCAAACAATTGACGGATGATTCGAAAAGACCGTAAAAAGTCTCCGTATTCAATCAATTCCTGTGGCTCCAATACAAAGCCTTTTTCAATCTTCTCCGTATGATGTAAGACATGCTGCAGCCCCATGAAAGGGACTTGACGTCCGGCGTCTAATAGCGCCATCGCTTCAGTTGTCTCAGACACTCGTTTTTGGGCGGAATGGATCGTAGCTGCTGGTTTTTCATTGGCAAAACGTGCTTTACCATAATCGCTGATTATTTTTTTACTTACTTGTTCTTTAATTTGTTCAAATTCAGTTGCTTGAGGTATCTTCATGAGTGATCCTTTCTTGTGCCTGAGGATCCCGGTAACATCCCCGTCCAAAAAAGTGTACAAAAAAAGCGATAGTCTCCCATCACCTGATTCATCAATAACGATTTTTATCGGTATCTACAGGCACAACAAATAAACAGTCTGTTTTTGCTTATTTGTTTTAATTAGCTGATTAGATACCTACGACACTCATTAATATACCTCTTTCTTTTTTGAACGAGTTTTTTTCATTGTAATATAGAAACTGTCCTTCTGTCAACTTCCCTCAAATCTCCTTCCCCTCAAAGAAAAAACGTCTCAGAAGCTGCTAGAAGCTCCTGAGACGTTTCTGATCTAGATCAAATAATAAGCTACTTACCTACTTACGAGCGAATCAGGTAATCAAACGCACCTAACGCAGCAGTAGCACCTGAACCCATTGAAGTGATGATCTGTTTGTATACACTATCGGTACAATCTCCCGCTGCAAAGACGCCTTCAATGTTGGTTGCTCCATGTTTGTCTACCACGATCTCATTACGCTCGTTTAAAACGATGCGGTCTTTTAACCATTCAGTATTCGGCATTAAGCCAATCAAAATGAAGACACCCTCCACAGCTAATGTGAATTCGCCATTCGTTTCGCGATCAACGTAGGTCAATTGTTCGACATGATCGGATCCAGCAATTTCCTTCGTTGCGGCATTCGTAATAACAGTCACATTTTCTAACGTGTTCAAACGGTTTTGTAGCACAAGGTCCGCTTTTAGTTCTGGTAAAAATTCAAGAACGTAGACATGTTTTGCCATGCCAGCTAAATCGATCGCTGCTTCGATCCCAGAGTTTCCGCCGCCAATGACAGCAACCTCTTTCCCAGCAAATAACGGGCCGTCACAATGTGGACAATAGGCAACACCTTTATTTTTGAATTCTTTTTCTCCCGGAACATTGATGTTGCGCCAGCGAGCACCGGTTGCTAAAATAGCCGTTTTGGTTTTTAATACTGCGCCATTTTCTAATTCAACTTCGATGACATCATTGCGACGAATATCCTTGGCACGCTGCCCTTTCATGACATCGACTTTATATTCGTTGATGTGCTCTTCTACCTGACGCATTAATTTTGGTCCTTCGGTATAAGGAGTACCGATCATGTTTTCGATACCAAGGGTTTCCATCACTTGGCCACCCATTGTTTCGACAACCATCCCAGTATTGATACCTTTACGCGCCGCATAAATCGCTGCACTTCCACCTGCAGGTCCGCCACCGACGACCAAAACATCGAAAAGCTCTTTTTCAGCAAAATCATCTTTACTCGTTGGACCAGCTGCTTTTTCCAATAATTGTTCGATCGTTTGACGGCCGCTTGCAAATTCTTCCCCATCTAGAAAGACTGTTGGCACAGCCATAATTTTTTTCTTGTCAATTTCTTCTTTGAACATCCCACCTTCGATCATGGTGTGGCTGATGGAAGGATTTAGCACTGCCATGATATTTAACGCTTGAACAACATCAGGACAGTTATGGCAGGTCAAACTGACATAGGTTTCAAAATGTAATGGCTTATCGATCGCTTTGATACGCTTTTGTAGTGCTTCGTCAATTTTCGGCGGACGACCGCTTACTTGAAGCAACGCTAAAATAAATGAAGTGAACTCATGTCCTAACGGTAAACCAGCAAAAGCGATGCCGCTTTCTTCACCGGGACGATTGATCGAAAAGCTTGGTGTCCGTTCACTTGCTACAGCTTGAATCGTGATTTTTGACGACATTTCTGCGATTTCTTCTAAGAATTCACGTACTTTCGTTGAAGAATCATCCTCACCTAAAGTCGCCGCAAAAACAACCTCTGATTCTAGCATCGCTAGATATTGCGTCAGTTGGTCTTTGATTGCCTTATCTAATGCCATGAGCGCCTCCTAAATCTTGCCTACAAGGTCTAAGCTTGGCGTTAAAGTTTCTTCGCCTTCTTTCCATTTTGCAGGACATACTTCACCTGGATGGGTACGGACATATTGTGCGGCACGGATTTTATCGATCAAACCACTAGCATCACGACCGATACCATCCGCATTGATTTCAACCGTTTGTACCACACCATCCGGATCGATGATAAATGTACCACGTTGAGACAAACCTGATGCTTCGTCTAATACATCAAAGATTTCTGAGATCACATGAGAAGGATCAGCAATCATGATATATTCGATTTTATTGATTGCATCAGAGTGGTCATGCCACGCTTTATGTGTGTAGTGGGTATCAGTTGATACAGAATAAACTTCTGCGCCTAATTCTTTTAATGATGCATATTGGTCTTGCAAATCCTCAAGTTCTGTCGGACAAACAAATGAGAAATCTGCAGGATAAAAACAAACAACGTTCCATTTTCCTTTAAAATCTTCTGATGAAACATCGATAAATTTTCCATTGTGGTAAGCTTTCGCTTCGAATGAACCAATCTCTTTTCCAATTAATGACATATCATTTCCTCCAATTAGAATAATTATTTGAGAATAATCTCTATTAATTATTAGTATATCTAACTACAAAATGCAATAGTTTATTCAGAAATAGTCAAAAAAAATGTTATCATCCTCAGAAATGAGCATATTTATTTTTTATCGAAAGCAAATGGAGTATAGTAATAAGTTTGACTAATCATTTCTAAGCAAAGTTCCTACCTGTTAGATTCTCAATTACATCTCCTATTCTCAATTAAACAAAAAAAGATTGCCTCTTCCTATGATTCCTCGCAAAGTAAGGTGAGTCATAGAAAAAGACAATTTTTTTATTTAGTATTGAAATAGTTGAACAATCCACCGATCGTTCGCTCCCTCAACGTGATCCGCTTGCCGTCTAGAAAAACTTCTTCGACTGGGTAATGGTCTTGAAAAGGTGGGACTTCCAAGTATTGGCTCGCAAGAAAGCGCTCCGGGGATTCAACTGTTGTTACTTCTTTGCTGCCATTTTTCAGATAATGAATTTCTAACATATCCATTGCCTCTTTTCTTGTATTCTGAACTTTTAAAAAAGCAATGAGAACATCTCATTTCTCGCCGTTCTTTTTTGCTTAATTCAGTTACAAGGCGTATTATAGTCTTCCTTTTTTTAAAAGTAAAGAAAGCACTCTCGGTTGAAATGTCTCTTATTTTTTGGCTTTTGTCTGACCGATAAAGTAGTCTTCTAAAACACCACCAATAACAAAAATGACCCAAGAGTAAGCCCAGGCATGAAACATGAAGGACCAAAGCATGTAAACGACCAAAATCACTGGCCAGTAGACTGTTCGAAAAAAGGTAACTCTACCAGCGGATTCGCCATATTTATGACGTGTTGCTCGATCACCAAGATTCTCTTCGTCACGAATAAAATACGTCTCAGTTGCCAGCTTCGCAAAGCCTGTACGAATAATACTTACATAAATAATAAAGAACACACCCACTGCAACTGTCAAGAAAAACAAGGAAATACCAAACTCAACAGAATAATAAAACAATTCACTTAAAAGTACAGGCGCAATTGATAAAATACAGGCACCAATTCCTAAAACAAGACCAATACGAAAACTTTTTTCATAATTTGCTAGTTGCTGAGCGGCTTCTCGTTTGGCATCCCTTTTGATTGGTCGATCATCTAACTGCTTACGAGCACCGGAAAAGTGCAAACTGCTAGAGATGATAAAACCAACCCCGATGGCGATGAAAAGAAACATCACCATTATTCCAAAGGTCTCAGCATAAACACTAACAAAGAGCATTAGGGCTGCTAGGGAGGCGATACAAAAGCCGATTCCTATCGACAACGAAAAAGCAAAGTGCCGCACAGTTCCCCAATAATCAAACGCATCGTCTTCTGTGATGGCATCGGACCAATCATCAATCGGCTCTTCTTCTTTTGAAACATCTAACTCTTGCAGCAGTTCATCCACCGAACCAAACTCGCTGATCACCGCACCGATGGCTTCATGCTCACTTTTCCCTTGGTGAATCAGTTCCAAGTAATGGTCTTCCATAATCGCTAAAAGATCTTCTTTTGCCTTCTTCGTTTCCGGTGTGATGGGTACTGATAAAAATAAGCTGTCTAGATAGTCATGAATGGTTTTCATTTGTCTCCTCCTTGTAAGAACTGGTCAACGACGATCTTCGTCTGCTGCCACTCCAATAGTTTCTCCGAAAGGCTTGCTTTTCCGTCTGCAGTTATCTGGTAATAGGTCCGCTTTTTGCCATGTGTCACTTCTCCGGGATACGAACGGATCAATCCTTGTTTTTCTAACCGAGTAAAAGCGGAATACAACGTCGTTTCTTTGATCACATATAAAGCATCTGTTCCTTCACGAATACGCTTGGATATTTCATATCCATAAGAGTCTTCTTTCGAAAGAATGGATAAAATGATTGCGTCGTTATAGCCGCGAATTCCGTCACTCGAGATCACGCAATCGCCTCCTAAATTACTTCATCTGTCGTACTAATTATAAATCAATTACTACGACAGGTAAAGTAAAGCTGGATAACTTGTCAAAAATCAGTCGCAGGTCCTAGAAACAGTTCGAATAAAAAGACACGCTTTCTCAGTAAACTGATAAGCGTGTCCCTTATTACTTAATTTTTTTCACCTATTTATTCAACGGCTGGCTTGACATCATCCATCATCAATTGGATCGACTCCAATCCGGAACCAGCTAAATACCAAACCGCAGCATCCAATTCAATCACTTGATCGTTTTGCCCTGCATTTGTTTCTTGAACAATTTCATTTGCAACAAATTCACTTTCGCTTTCATTGCCACCGATCGCTTTTGTCCGATCGATCACGAAAATGACATCAGGATTTTTTTCAAGCAAGTACTCATAAGAAATACTTTGTCCATGTGTCGACGCCTCTAATTCCTCATCTACTGCTGGGAAACCAAACGTGTCATACAAGATACTGTAACGAGAACCTGGACCAAAAGCAGAAAGATTGCCTTCATTTACCATAACAACCAAGGCTTTCTCGTCAGCATTTTGCGCTTGCTCCTTCAAGGTATCAATCTGACCTTGTAACGATGCTAGTTGTTCTTGCGCTTCCTCTTCCTTACCAAAAATTTGACCAATGGTCGTAATGTTGGCTTCGATCGATGCCCAAGTATCACTATTGTCAACGCTTAAGAAAACGGTTGGCGCGATTGCAGACAATTCCTCTTGGAAATCACGTTGTCGACCAGAAATAATGATTAGGTCTGGCTGCAGTTGATTGATTTTTTCTAAATCTGGCTCTTTGATTCCCCCTGCTGATTCAACATCCGCATACGCTGATAAATAATCTGGCAAATTGCTGGTTGCGGCAGCAACGATTCGATCCCCAAGGCCAAGTGCATCCATCGTATCTAATGCACTGTTGTCAAAGACAACAACTTTTTCCGGCGCATAAGGAACAGTGACAGTCCCATTGCTGTCCGTAATCTCGACTTCTGTCGGCGTTTGTGTACTTTCTTCTACTTGGGTTTGAGCTGTACCCGTTGAATCTGTTGTCCCTGTATTATTCGAGCCGCAAGCGGTCAACCCCGCTAATACGAAAATACTCATAAAACTTACTGCTATTTTTTTCATTTTTTCCTCCTTTGAAACATATTTTTTATTGGAAGGTGTAGCAAAATTGCCGCCCATCCACTTGTACCAGTTTGATTGGAATCTCATACAATGATTCTAATAATTGTTCTTGAATCACTGCCTCTGTGTCAGCCGCTTTAAAAATCTGACCATCTTTCATCGCGACGATGTGATCGGCATACCGTGCTGCAAAATTAATGTCGTGCAAAACGATCACAACAGTTTTCTGATAGTCTTCCACCAAGGTTGTCAATAGCTTCATCAGCTGGTTGGCGTGTTTTAAATCTAAATTGTTTAACGGTTCGTCCAAGAGTAGATAATCTGTATCTTGGGCTAAAATCATCGCCAAGTAAACTCGTTGTAACTGACCACCAGAAAGTTCATGAATCGATTGATCACTATATTCGGTTAGAGATAACTTAGACAAAGCGTCATCAATGATCCCATCATCTGCTGCCGATTGTCGCCCCCGGTTATACGGATAGCGACCAAATGCCACCAGCTCTCTTACAGTCAGATTGACGGCATAGCGATTGCTTTGCTGCAAAAAAGCCATTTTTTTTGCTAGCTCTTTGGACTTCCATTGACGAATCTCCGTTCCATCCAGATAAATATCACCGGTGCGTTGATCCAACATCCGACTGACTAAAGAAAGCAAGGTACTTTTTCCGGCACCATTGGGCCCGATGAAGGCAATCATTTTCTGTTCCGGCAACGCTATAGAACATTCCGTCAAAACTTGTGTTTTTGCATAATTCTTGGATACATTTTTGGTTTCGATCATGATTTTTTCCTTTCCAGCAGCAATTTGCTTATAAAGAAGATACCGCCTAATAATTGGATCACGGTGCCGATGGTCGTTTGCCATTGAAAGACCTGTTCCACTAGGAATTGACCTCCTACCAACAGGAGAAAACCAATCAAACTCCCACCGAAAAACAACCAGCCGTGACGATAAGTTGGGAAAAGCTGATAGGTGATCGTCGCCACCACAAAGCCTAGAAAAACTGCTGGACCAACTAAAGCAGTGGCGGTGCCTGTCAGTAAAGCAATCAAAAATAAAACACCTTTATGAAGCCATTGAACAGATGCACCTAAACTTTTGGCTTGCCCACTTCCTAAATGGAGCAAATTCAATTCTGGAATCAGCAGAACCAGACAAAAACTCCCTAGCAAAATGATCGCGGCAGCAATCAGTAGATGCTGGGTATTGATATTGCCAAAGCTGGCAAACAAACGACCTTGTAGTAAATCATATTCATTTGGATCCATCAACACTTGCAGAAAGGTGCTGAGACTACCGAACATCGTGCCACAGACCATCCCTGCCATCAATAACAAAAACAACCCAGTGACTGCTTTTTGATAGAAAAAGCCAATTAAGAAGCTACCTAGAACGGCAGTTAAGCCGACAGAAAACAAAAACATCGTTGCTGTTTCTTGGCTCAGCATCTGAATTCCGCCGATAAAAAAGAAACAAAGGGTTTGAACAAGAACATACAGTTGGTCCAAGCCTAAAATTCCAGGGGTCAGATAGCGATTGCTTGTCAGTGTCTGTAAGGTGATGGTACTAAAGGAGATGGCGATTGCAACTAAGGCAAAAGCCAAGATTCGGCGTCCCCTTAATGCAAAAGCAAATGACCAGTTTCCATAGGTGTTATAGGTCAGATAGGCACCACATGCACAAAGGATCAGAAACAACAAAAGAAAGAGTTTTTTCTTCATCGAAATTTCCTCCCCAGAAGCAAAATCAAGAAACAGCAGCCACCCAGTACGCCGGCAACTACACTGACCGGCATTTCATAAGGTGCGATGACGATTCTCGCCAATACATCACACAATAGCAAGAACGCGCTTCCGGCAAAGCTGATCAAAAGCAGATTGTTTTTCAAATGATCCCCAAAAACCATGCCGATCATATTTGGGATAACGATCCCTAAAAAAGGAATTTGCCCCACAGTCAATAAAACGATACTGCTAGCAAACGCCACCAGCGCAAATACAGCAAAACGCAAGAACAAGTAATTGATTCCCAGACTCTTAGCCGCACTTTCTCCTAAACCGGCGATCGTGATCTCATAAGCCAAGAAATACAATAGACCGAAAACGGGAATCGTCAAATACAAAAGTTCATACTGTCCAACCATAATGGTGGCAAAATTTCCTTGCAGCCAAGAAGAAACGTTTTGAACCAATTGGAAGCGATAGGCTAAGAAGCTACTGATAGCCCCGATGATATTACCGAACATCACCCCTGTTAAAGGCAGCATCATTGGATCTTTCTTTGGTAGAAATTGGCTTAAAAATAAAAAGAACAACACACCTGCGTAGGCAAACACAAATGCTGCTGTAGTGCGAATCAAATTTGAGGCATTTGGTAGAAAGAACATAACGAGCAAAATTCCTAAACGGGCGCTATCCGTCAGTCCAATCGACTCCGAGGCCACAAATTTATTTTGCATCATGTGTTGCATAATTTTTCCACAGATACTAATGATCCCACCTGCAATGATCAAACTAATCGTCCGTGGAAGCCTAACTTTTACCAAAACAAGCCAATGATTCGGATCACCCTGCTGTAAACCTGATAAAGACAATTCATGGGTGCCTGCCAACAAGGAGCAACCCACTAGAAGAACAAAGATCAACAGTAATCCGATTTTTTTAAACATGCCCCGCCCTCCTTATTGAGAATGATTCTCACTCTCTTTAATAGGGTAACGTATTTCACTTAAAATCACAAGAATTTTTTTGAAAAAATCCCTTTCCTATCGCAATTTCGAAAAAATGAGTGTGTAAAGAAAAGGATTATGTGATGTTTTTCTCTTATATCCTTGCGAGAAAACTTATTTTTATCTCAATATTGTCTATTTTATTGCTTTAATTATAAAATGCTCGCTCATACTATATTCATTTTATGAGGATCATTCAATAACAGATCACTTAGATTTGCAATTATTTTCATCTATTGAAACCCTTGTAAAGCCAGCACTTACTGATGCAATGGTGATGTAACTTTTCAGATAAAAGCAAATGACGCGCCGTCTCCTCCACCTAAACACCATTCGTCTATCGATAAGAATTTGTGAGTAAAAACAGTTTAGTCGTGGAACGAGTTTTATAGTTTTCGTTTTGAGTTTCTTCTTCCAAAAAATCATGATACCAGTTGAATTCAATCTCCGACAAAAGCCTACCTGTTTTCAATACGCGATACCAGTCACTGATTGTAATCGATAGTCTTTCCCGATTATCTGTAATAAAAAAAATAAACCTACAATCATCGCAGGTTTATCAAGAGTTATTATTTTACTTTAACAAGCCATCAAGGGCTAATTGATTCAAAAAGTGCAAAGGGAAAGAAATGGTTGGATTGAAAAAGTAATCCATTGTCGCTAGTTGGTGCAAGGTCGTCTTGCTATTGATCAAGGTTGAGATCGTATTGATGATCTCCAAACTTCCACGATCACTCGTAATGATTTGTCCCCCCATAATCACTTTCGTTTGCTGATCAAAAATCAGTTTTAACGTTACTTCAAAATCCTCATCTGTCGCGAAAAATGTCCGAGAATGAAATGTCTGCGTCACTGAATCTACTTCAAAGCCGTAATACGGTGCCTCGGTCTCATTAATACCTGAACTGCTGACGAAATAGCCAAACAGTTTACTAACGACGGTCCGTTGCATTTTTGGAAAAGGAATTTTCGTCGTTCCCCGTTCATTTGCCAATAAATTGGTGGCAGCTACGATCCCCGTCCGATAAGCATTAGTCACTAAAGGGATATACAAAGAGCTATCCGAATGATTGAAAGGAATCGAAACCAGGTCACCAATTGCATAAATCGCTGGGTCAGACGTTTGTAAATATTCATTTGTAAATACCGTGCCATCGAGATTTAGTTTTAAAAAGTCTTCAACCAATGCGACATTCGGTCGCGGATTTACGGCATAAACGACCACGTCAGCTCGAATCTTGGTTCCGTTTGAAAGCTCGATTCCCTGATATTCACCCTTCTCGTCTTTGATCGTATGGGCGACATTGCTGTTAAGATAGATTTGTAAGTTCTCTGGAAAGCGCGCCATCAAAATTTCAGCAATTTCTTGATCAAAATAACGGAACAAAAGGGTATCCATTCGATCAATCAAATGAACGGCTTTTTGCTGGCCACTTAGAGATTCCGCCAATTCAAACCCAATCAGACCCGCGCCAACGATCGCCATGGTTTGCGCACTTTCGATTTTTTCTAATGCTTGCTTTGATTGACCAATGGTTTTGTAGGTCGTTATATGTGCTTCGACATCTGAGGCAAACTCCGAACGGAAAGTACTCGATCCCATCGCCAAAATCAAGCCATCATAACTCACTTCGTCTTCTTGCTGATAAGATTCCGTTGATGTGACAAAATGAACCGTTTGTTCTTGCGGAAAGATTTTTGTGACTTCACTGTTTAACATCACATTGATTCCTTCAGAAAGAAGCTCACTCGCAGTTGCCGTTCGGGAATCTTCCAATCGTTGAATGTAGCCTTCCAGCACTAAATTCAAACTGCTAGCAACATAACCCAGAACGCTTGATTTTTCAATAATTATCACATCGACTTTTGGGTCAACTTTTTTTAAATGACGGGCAGCAGCAATTCCTGCATGAGAGCCTCCAATAATCACTATTCTCATATCTTTTCCAACTCGCTTTCAAGGTTCTCATTGCGTATTTCATCCACGATTTGATGAAGCCGCTCTTCTTCAAATGGGGTTGCCCCACCTGTTAAAATCAATCGTTTTTTATAACGATAGCCTTCCGAGATCTCAGAATGATCAACGATCAATAAATCATAATCCTTCTCCTTCGTCCCCTCAAAATGAATATTCGGATAGCCAGCCAATTCTTTGATCAAAAAACGCCGCAAAAAGCCACTGCGTAATCGTGATTGAGTCAACAAAATGCCGACCGTAAATGCTTTTTCCTGGTTTACTTGAATCCATTGACGGATCAAAAGCAATTCATTGGTCAAATGCTGCTTTTTCTCAAGAGAAAAGGACTGGTTTACGTTTTTCTCCAACTGTTCGATTGCTTGCTGTGCCACTTCAATCAAGCTCTCATTCGCAACACTTTGCGGCTGAAATTCAGCAAAGGCAATAATACCGCCATGAATATACAACGCTTGGATCGTCACACTCGTCAAGAAGACGCATAATTCCGTAGAAGTTTCTGTAGTCTTTCTCTCACTATCACCAATTGCCTGCAGCAGCTCCCCATTTAACGCATCGATCTCTTGGAAGAAAAGTGATTTTTGCAAGGAGTCATCCAGTGAAGGGCGAATCAAGCCTTCAGCTAATAAAAATAAATAGAAATAAACCGTTTCATAATCGCTCCAGGATACGGCAAAACGACTGAGATAGCGTCCTAATATATTCCGCAAAAGCTGGAACATCGCTTCATTTTCCAATGACTTCAACAATGGATACGATGCTTCATGCTGCTGCGAGCCACGATAATCAAAACGGGCTTCCATAATACCTAACCACAGCCCGACTTTCCAGCGTTCGGATTGACTAAACGTTGTCTGTAGCTGTTTTTCGATTACTCGAATCAAATTGTTGATGGCTGGTGCATTCAAGCGAGCGATCAATTCTTCATTGGGATAACTTTGTGAAAAAAACTGATAATAGAAAAAGCGAATCTGTTTTTCATCCCCAAGCAATTTTTTATTTTTTAATTGGATGTCGAATTCTTTCAATAACTGATTGATGGCTTTGAATCGACGAAACAATGAAGCTTCACTCAACATCAGTTCTAACATCATTTTCGTCGTTGACTCATCTCGATGAAAAAACAAATACGACAATATCTGAAAATCGATTGCTTCTGAAAGATACGCATAAAAGAATTTTTTTAGTGAGAAATCAAGCGGAAGTGTTAACTGTACTTGATCATTTTCTAAATAAGTCAATGCCGCATCCTCATGGAAAGCGACTAAATTTTGATGAAGATTTTGAAGTTCTTTTTGCAAAGTGGGTGCGGAAATGGATAATGTTTTTGCAAGTTTCTTGTAAGAGATTTCTGAGCCGTTCTGAAAAAAAACAGCTAAAATTTGAAAATGAACCTGCTGATTTTTTTCAAGCAGCTGCATAACATTCATTTTTGAACCTCCTTCACCTTTCACATACTAATTTCCCAATTAATGGGTCGTTTGTCAACTATAAAAATTGCCTGAATGCCTTTGAGTTATATGGAAAAAGCGTTATTTATTGTTCCTAAAGCGCGGGAATGGTAAAATTCTTGAGAAGAAAGGTGGTGAACTATGGGAAAACGAATGTTAGCATTTTTTCGAACGGATCGATTATTTTCGATTTCCCTGTTACTAGCACTCATTGCGTGTTTTTTCGGCACCTTCCGTTGGTCATTTATTGACTTTAAAGTGATTTTATCACTGTTTGGGTTGATGTTAGTAATCAATGGGTTAGAAGAAGCTGGTCTTTTACGAGCATTTGGACAAAAATTAGTGGAAAAAAGTCGCAATCTGCGTGACTTGATCCGTTCAATCGTCTTGCTAAGCTTCTTCAGTTCGATGTTTTTAACAAACGACGTGGCTATCTTAACATTATTGCCCATCTACTTACTCTTAACGAGGAAAGAACAACAGCGCACCAGTGTCTTATTAGGCGCTGTCTATTTGATCGTGGCAGCCAATTTAGGAAGCAGCCTGTTTCCATTTGGAAATCCGCAAAATCTATTTTTATTTTCTTACTATCAGATTTCGCTGCCACAATTCATGTGGACTACCGGCACCTTTGTGGGACTTTCTTTGCTATTACTCCTTGTTTCGATCCAGCTCATCCCAAAGACTCCATTGGAAATCGCCCTGCAAGAAGAGCCCTTTGAAAAAAAGCCAGCGCTGCTCAATGCAGGATTATTTATCCTTATGATTCTTGGTATTTTTAGTGTTCTCCCTATTTCAATCGGCGTGCTTGTCGTCGCAGCCGTGGTTTGGTTTAGCAACAAACGATTATTCGCAAAAGTTGATTATCGGTTACTACTTACCTTCCTCTGCTTCTTCTTGATCGTTGGGAATATTCAAGACCAACCTCTGGTCACCGATCACATTCGACCATATTTTCAAGAAACACATCGCGCTTTTTTAGGTAGTATTTTACTCTCCCAAGGAATATCTAACGTTCCTGCAGCGATTTTGATTGCTCCTTTCACCGATTTAGAAAAAGCCGTTCTTTTGGGCGTCAATGTGGGTGGTTTGGGTACATTGATTGCTTCTTTGGCGAATTTGATTGGGTACAAATTACTGAAACAAGCCAGACCCAAAGAAGCGGGAATGTTTCAAAAGCTATTTTTTATCGTTAACGTCGTTTTTTTACTGTTATTAGGCAGTATCGTCTACCTTTTATTGTAGTAAATTCACTGTAAAACGAGATACCAGCATAAGATGTTTCCAGTCAGCAGTCAACAGAACCCTACTTGCTGTACCTGTTTCTTGATCTTATGTCAGAATCTCGTTTTTTGATGTCTATTGTGTGATTTCTCCTAGGCTAAGAGAAGCTCAAAGGTGATTTTCGTTTGGCTTTCGACAGTCAATGCCTCACCAAAGACATGTTGAACCATTTCTTGCCGCTGTTCCAATGAATACTCCTCCTCAAAATAAAGATGAAATAATTCTTGATCGATCTCTTCCTTCAAAATATACTCGAATTGCCGACTCTGCCAATCGATCGCTTCTTCTGTAAACCACTTCTTGTAACAAGTATTTAGGTTCAGATCGTTCTTCGCTGAATGATTTTTTTCATAAGGCTGAAACACGTTCTCTTCTTCTGCGATCATTCTTAGAATAATTAATTGATGGGCCTTTCTTTGAAACTGAAGCAAGGTTTCTTTGTCTCTGACTGCTGGATTCATTGCCATAAAAATACAGGGCCAGTGCTGGTCTGCAGATAAAAAGTCTTTTTGGCTCTGCTGAACCAGATGGAGCTTGCTCATCGGATCTTCCATCGTTTCTTCGATGATTTTTAACATTTCTTTTGAAAAATCAATTGCGTAATACTCATCTACAAAAGGATAAAAAGCTGAAATGTAGCGACCAGTGCCCGCAGCAAAGTCAACGAAGGTCGATATCGGAAACACTTTCTGCTCCACCAAAAAAGCTGCTGCCTCTTCGGCGATTTTCAATTGGGATTCTCTTTGAATTTGCGCATATTCTTGCGCGAATTCATCCCAAAACAGCATCGCTTCCTCTTCTTCCATTTAGCGGACGCCTCCAGTGATCACTGTCTTTCCTTTCGTTCCTTGCTCAACCGCTTTTGTAGCGTGCTTTAAGGTCTCGATGGTAATTCCTCCATCAAACGTTTGGACCGCAGTCGTATGGATCTTTTTGTCAGCGAGCAACGAGGCGATCCGTTGCAAAATGCCCCCTTGTGTTTCAATCATCAACTGAGCATCTGTTTTTGTGAACATATACTCCCAATAAAAATCGATGCCGAGGTTTTTAAATGGATTTAAATCTAGCGCTTCTTTCGTATTCACGATCATTCCGACTTTGCCAAATGGCAAGATTGCTTTTGTTAATTGTGGCAAATAGGCAGATGCGTCATAAAAAAGTGCAACGGCTGAAAAAGGTTCAGTGATTTGTTCAGCTAACGGCAAGCGGTGATTCAGTACCTGATCCACTTGATTGTCTTTAAGCCACTGATCGTTCTTAGGACTCGCAGTGCCATAGACTGTCAATCCTGCCCATTTTGCTAGTTGCGCCGCAATCGAGCCAACACCACCGCTGGCATTGACCAATAAAATTGATCCTTCATTCGCGTTCTCTTCAGGCACATACCCAAATTTTTCAAAAAGCAATTCCCATGCCGTAATACTCGTTAATGGCATAGCTGCAAGATCACCGTCAGAAAAGCCGGCTGGCGCCTTTGCTGCGATTCGAAAATCAACGACTTGAAACCTTTGATTCGCACCAGGTCGTTGTGTGGTTCCAGCATAAAACACCCGATCACCAACGGCAAAGCCATTAACTGCTGAGCCGATTTCATGTACTATACCTACTGCATCATATCCCTGGATATGGAATTTCTCACTTAAAGTGGTTGTTTGGCGGCGTTTCGTGTCAATTGGATTCACAGAAACAGCTTGCACTTCCACCAATAGATCGTTTGCCTGACAAGTTGGCATTGGAAATTCCTTTTCAATAAATACTTCTGGATCATCTAAAGATCGTCCTTCATAAAAACCTAGTGCTTTATTTATCATCATACTGCTCCTTCCAAAAAAAGTGCTGAATAGTTATAAAAACCATTCTAGCACTTTTAACCAATTTAGAACATTTATTCTTCACCTTGAACGACAAGCGGAACCAAAAACGGATAACTTGTGAAGAAATCCAATAAAGATCGCTTCCATTGATCCGAGTCAATCGTGAGTAACGTTGATTCTGTGTACAAATGAATCGTCAAACGCTGATTTTTATCAAGCAGAACAAGGATCTCGCCTTTGTTTTCTGTGATAAAATCATACGACTGATTCTCCATCGTGATGATGAAAATTTGGTCAAGGACTTCCGCTGCAACAGGAAAATCTGTTTCCATATCGACAGCTAAGGTTTGGGTATTGTCGATCAAACTTGGCGAGACAGTAAAATCCAATTCTTTTAAATGAGCCAGTATCAAATTTACATCGTAATTAAACAGTGAAAGTTGATTGACTGAGAAAATATTATCGGCATGCCATTGACTGATCAGATGTAAAATCTGTTCATCGTTGACCACCACAGACTGGGAATTTGAATTGATTGTCAACAACGGCAAATAGTTTGATTGGTAACTTGAATTGACCGGATTTAACTTAAAACTAAACTCTAGTTCTTTTGTTTCTGTTAAACGAAAGCGGACATTGAAGTGCTTTGTCTTCCAGGTATCGTAATTGTCGGTAGCTGTTAAATGAATCACTTTTAATGGTTTCAAGAATTCATAGGCATAGTACTCAAGCAAGGTTTTTTTTGCAATGACAGAGATTTCTTGTTCTGTTAAGATCAAATGACGATAATGGTTGAGCAACCCGGAGAAATCAGCCTCCATGATTGATTTTCGCAATTTTAAATCAGCTAGTTCATTTTCGGCTTGTTCAATAAGGGACTCGATGCGCTGATGATCTTGTGCTTTTACAGCATAGTAATCATCTTCATATTCCGCTTCCTCTTCCTCTAATTTGAAAGAATCATCCTCTACATTGTCTTCTACTAAAGAGCGATCATCAACTGTGGTAGACGCATTGGTTGCTGAATTTTCGTCGACCTCATTGACTTCTTCTGGTTGAACTTCTAGAGTCTCTTCCTGATCCATCAGTTGTGGTTCAAGAGGATTTTTCTGTGTTTCTTTCGTCAATTTCAATCAGCTCCTTTCCCGT